>JAXLWT010000022.1:0-90859 GCA_046328375.1 Thermomicrobiales bacterium | reverse complement strand
CATCGAACTGTCTTCCCGCAGTTCAACGGTGACATCCACGCCGTCCCAGACAATTGACTTCGCGGCTGGTTCTGGTGTTGCGAGTTGGGGAGCCGCCGGCGTTGTTCGACCCAGCGCTGTCAGGGGCGCCGAAATGACAAGCACCACCAGGAGGAGCGCGAGGTATGGGAGAATGAGACGTCGCCTGGCGGTCATGAATGTGTGCTCCTCCAGCGTGCTCTTCCACGTGCCGGACACGATGAGTCAAGATCAGCAACGACGTGCTGACCGTAGCCTCGCGTTTCCAGCGCGTCGGACGCGCTCTACTCCGTGGAGAAAAGGTCTCAGATACGTTGACAATGGACGCGCGTTGCGGAGCATGAGACAGTGATCGGGCAGCGTCCGGGTCAGGGATCACCGCGGGATCACTCGCCTCACGCCTGAATGAGCCCGGCGTTATCTGGTAGGTGGCTCCGGCAGGCACCCGCAGTGTCTACGCGCCAGGGCCGTGAAACATCTGGATGAGCGGGGGTTCGTGATCCCCGGTCATCGCCACGCCGTTGCGGTGAGATCGACACCCTCACCGCCCGCAATTGCGAGTGGTCCTCGCGACACTCGTTCGCCATCGAAAGGGAGCAGAAGAGAGCAATGACCGATGTCTTGCAAACCCGTCATCACGCTGCGCGACCTGACCTTCGAGTGGCCAGACGGCACCCCTGTGCTCTCGGGTGTCAACGGCGTCTTTAACTCCGGCCGCACCGGCCTGGTTGGGCGGAATGGGACCGGGAAGTCAACGCTCTTGCGCCTGATCGCGGGCAACCTGCAGCCGACTGCAGGTCAGATCGACACACTTGGCGAAGTGAGCTACCTGCCCCAGACGCTGACGCTCCAGCAGGAAACGACCATTGCCCACCTCCTCGGAATCGATGCCACGCTCGCCGCGATGCGAGCGATCGAATCCGGTGACATCGACGCACGTCACTTCGATCTCGTCGGTGACAACTGGGACATCATGGCTCGCACCGACGAACTCCTGTACCAGATTGGGTTCAGCACCGCGGACCTCGACCGCCGCGTGACCGAGGTCTCTGGCGGCGAGGCGATGCTCCTCGCTGTCACCGGGCTGCGTATCCGCCGTACGCCGATCACGCTCCTGGACGAGCCAACCAACAATCTCGACCGTCCTACTCGCGCCCGGCTCGCGGATTTCGTGGACCAGTGGCCCGGGACCCTGGTTGTCGTCAGTCATGACCGCGAACTGCTGGAGCACATGGAGAACATTACCGAGTTGTACGGGGGATCTCTCTCGACGTTCGGCGGCCCGTACAGTGCGTGGCAGGAACACCTGGCGCAAGAACAGGCAGCGGCGGCGCAGGCCGCGCGGTCAGCTCAGCAGGCGCTCAAGGTGGAGAAACGGCAACGGGTGGAGGCCGAGACGAAATTGGCCCGCCGGGAGCGGACCGGGAAGAAGGCGCAGCGGGAGGGCGGCGTCCCGAAAATCGTGGCAGGCAATCTTTCCCGGAAAGCCCAGGTCTCGGCAGGGGCAATGCGCACAACGCTCGACGGCAAGGTCCAGTCTGCACAGGCTGCAGTCGACGCGGCGGACGCTCGCGTCCGCGAGGACGAGCACATTGCCATCGTGCTGCCCGATCCCGGTGTTCCACGCGGCAAGCGCCTCGTTGAGTTCCATGACGAGGACCGCACAATCGTGATCCAGGGTCCGGAGCGAGTCGCACTCGTTGGAGCCAACGGGACCGGGAAATCAACCCTGATCGAGCATCTCATGTCCCGCGTTGATCCCGTGCCCGGACGGCCATCGGGGCGACTCCTGACTGACCGTGTCGGCTACCTGCCGCAGCGTCTCGACGAACTCGACGACGAGAACAGCGCTGTGGCAAACGTGCAGGCAGTGGCGCCGGAAATGTCAGTCGGCGAGATACGGAACCAACTTGCCCGGCTGCTCCTGCGGGGTGACAGCGTAGATCGCCCGGTGGGCACGCTCTCCGGTGGGGAGCGTTTCAGCGTCGCTATCGCCCGGCTCCTCCTGGCGGAGCCACCGGCTCACTTGCTGATCCTCGACGAACCGACGAACAACCTCGATCTCGGCCGGGTCGAGCAGCTTGCGGAAGCCCTTGATGCCTATCGCGGAGCGCTGCTTGTCGTCAGCCACGATTTCGGATTTCTCGAGCGGATCAGGGTGAGTACCGTTATTGAGATCGACCGGGGCGGCCATCTGTATCTGCGCGGCGATCTGACCAGGTGACGTTCCCCGCGCGCCGCAGGAGGACGCGAATGTCGGCAACAGGCCCTGGGTCCGGCCACGGGGAAGGGCCAGCGAACCGGGCGCACGTGAACTTGCGCCTGGTTCGCCCGGCTTTGCTCGTTGTCGCGCTGCGGCAAGGCCAGCGCCACCCTCTCCTGGCCAGTGGTTAGGGCACCGAAGCCGGGGTCTCGTTGCAGAGGCCGAAGAAGTCGCAGAGGCTCGGTTCCGTGATTACCGGTTGTGGCACCACAGGCGCTTCTACGCAGTTGAACTCCGGCGGCGCGGCGAGCACCGGTGACAGCACCGGCGCGGCCACGCATTCAGTGTTGGCCTGGGCACGTGCGGGTAAGGAGCCCAGGCCAACAGCGCCACAGGTGAGGCCCAGCACCAGGCCAAGTGCCAGACGAGGAAGAGCGACCATGACTCACTCCTTGCAGTACAGGCGCGCTTTCGCCGCCAGGTGGTAGGACGTACCTTCAGGGACCTGGTTGTGGGCAACGGACCGCTCGTGGCCCGAGGCGAACGCACTGGTACTCGGACATCGGCGTCCAGTTGCTGGCTGTGGCGTGCCTCAGCATCGAGTGTGGTACTTGCCAGCGGCCGGTGGAGAATCTGCAGGCTTCCCGCAAGGCGTCGCTTAGCCTGCGATGCAGAGGGCCGTGACGCGAATGTTGGAGGTTTGACCGGCCGGGCAGCGCCCGCCGGCAAACCAGGTCTCCGGAAGCACGACCGCCTGCTGGGTTCCGGTGAGCACGCACAGGTCATTGTCGAGGTAGCCGCCGCCCGAAATCACCCGCTGACCTGCCGGGCATTGGGCGAAGCCCTCGTTCCATTGGCCAGGTTGGACGGTCTGGTTATCCTCTATGACCGTGATCCTTCCCAGCTTGGCTTTCTTGGCTTTCTTCTTCTTGGCCGCAGACACGCTGGCAACACGCCCTCCCGCCACAACGGCAAGAGCGGCCGCACCGAGTGACAGGACGGCGTTACGACGTCCCGGCGTTGGCTGCCCCTCTGACTCTGCAGATGAACGGCTGACATCGTTGAGCGGTTCGTCCTGATGAACCTGGTTCATGCGATCTGCCTCGCTATCTCATCGACCCGCACGGCGTCGAACTGCCATTCGGCCAAGAACGCTTTGCTGGTGGACCGTGTGCGGAGACACGATGCCGGCCAGTTGATCCCGCTCACGGTCGTGTCACAGGCGTGCCGTGACAACACCAGGGCGTGTGCGAATAGGGTGATCCTCTCGACCACTCTTGTCGGGTCGCAGGGAACAGCCGACCACTCGCCTGAGGGGACTCCTGTGGGTGTGTCCTAAAAGAACGCCTGGCTGCAACTCGCCGCGCAGTTGTCCAGCGTGGGGCAACTGCCCGCTGGCGTGCAGTACGACAGGCAGGACCGCAAGCATTGCTGAAACAGTTCGTCGTCCTGAGCGCTGGAGGAGCGTGTTGTCCGGGCCATGAGCCCTATGCCCAGGGTTCCGGCCGCCAACGTTCTGAGCGCCCAGCGCCGAGAACCTCCGCCGGCCAGCGTGCGAGCCAGTTGATCAACGGATGACCTTGTCATCTCATCCTCCTCGTGTCCAACACATCGTCCTGAGAAAATCGCGCGGGGTGAAGCCTTCCCTCCAGATCGTCGATCATCCAGCGATATCCATGGGATCCTCTACGACGGGCAGAGGCGCAGGTACGGCCGGAAGGAAGTCCGGGATTGGGACGCACATTCCGTCCTGGCACCGTGCCTCGGCCGCGCAGATTACGCCGCAAGCGCCGCAGTGGAGGCGGTTCACCGAGAGAATGACGCATGTCCCACCGCAGAGCGTCAGGCCCTGATCGCCCTCAGCACTGCACGGGTCAAAGTCTCGCGCCAGAGCTGTTGTGCCCAAACGTGACGCCAGGATTCCAGCAGTGAACCCACCGGCCAACAGCCGGACCGTTTCGCGACGGCTCCTGGCCCTGCCAAGCGTGCGAGTGAGCGAATCGAAGCTGGTTGTGTCCATGCGGCTCTCCATTCACGCTGTTTCGCCGCGCATCGCGACTGCCGTTACCCTGGCCCTCCGCGTCAGGCTGCCTGCAGCACGCAGACCCTCAACGCTTGCCGACCAGCCGCGGGCAACAGGACATTCGGTGCCATCACGCTGAGGATGCAGGGTTTGGTTCGCAGTGTATGGGTGCCCGGCCGCAAATTCCCCCGTATGGGATACGGGTTTTGCGATCGGGATGGCGGGGACACGCTGTCCCCGCCATCCCGGACGTTGGGGAAGATCGCGATCAGATGAAGCCGGAGGCGGTGACTTGCACGACCGCCTCTCCTGGACGTTCCGGGTCTTGCGCAGCCTCGTGCCTGACCCAGATGATCCTCAACATGATGGCTATTCCTCTCGTAGGTGGCATTCTTGCCGCGTGGGGCTTTTGTCCCCGCTTGAGCGGACATCCTCCGCGTGCCGGGTGAGCGTCGATTGGCCGGCTTGGCCCCCGACCGTCGCGGGACACGTAGCACCGCTGGAACCACCGTGTTTGCGGTCAGAGAGTTGGCGTGGCCGCCGCCAGGCACCAGAGCGCTTTGTTGCGGCTCCCTCAGCCGTCGTAGAGGTGGCATGCGACCGACGTGGTGCCGCCATGGGTGCGCAAGGCGGGGGTCTCGATGCGGCAGCGGTCGAAGACAAAGGGGCAACGGTTGGCGAAGCGACAGCCGGGCTGCACGTCGACTGGGGTGGGAACTTCTCCGCCGATGGCCATGGGCTCGCCGTGGCGCTCGTCGGCTTGGGCCGGGAGCGTGTTGGAGAGGAGCGCGCGCGAGTAGGGATGGCGTGGGTTGGCGATGATCTCCTCGGCCGGGCCAACTCAACGAACATCCCGAGGTACATGACGAAGATGCGATCGGCGATGTAGCGTGCCACCGCCAGGTCGTGCGTGATGAAGACGATGCCCATTCCCGCCTCATCGCGCAGATCAAGCAGTTGGTTCAGGATATCGGCGCGCACCGAGACATCCAGCATCGAGACCGGTTCGTCTGCAACCAGCAATGCACAGCAGCATGGCACGCACGGTGGCGATCCGCTGCGACTGGCCGCCTGAAAGCTCGTGGGCAACGGGAGAAAGCTGCCCGCGGGGCGCAGGCCGGCGTGCTCCATCGCCTGGATGATGCGCGCCTCCCGTCCCCTTTGGCGCCGAGATTGCGGATGCGCAGCGCCTGCATCAACGACGAACCGATGGTCAGGCGTGGGTCGAAGGCTTCGAACGGGTTTTGGAAAATGATCTGGGCGCGGCGCCGGAAGTTCTTCAGCGCGCTGCCGGCGAGGTGCGAGACATCCTGCCCCTGAAAGTGGATCGATCCGCCAGGAAGGCTCCTGGAGTTTCACGAGCATGCGGCCGACGGTCGATTTGCCGCAGCCGCTTTCCCCGACCAGGGCGACGATCTCGCCTCGCCCCAGGGCAAAGGAGACCGCATCGACAGCGTGGACAACGTGCGTGCGATGGTGGAGCAGGTCGGCCGGCCGCGGCGCAGAGGGAAGAGACACCGCAGGTCTTCGACCTCAAGCAAGGGGGCGTCGCTCATGCCGGAACCTCGACCTCACTTCGCAGCGGAAACTGCGTGCAACGCACGAGGTGCCCTGGCTCATCTCGACAAGCGGAGGCGTTTCCGTCATGCACTCCGGTGTGGCGTGCGGCAACGTGGCGCAAAGCGGCATCCCGCAGGCGGGTTCGTCAGATCCGGCAGGGAACCAGGGAATTCCTGCAATCCGGCTCGCGCGGCCCGCTCGCGCCGCGGCACCGAGGTGATGAGGGCACGGGAGTAGGGTGGATGGGGGCGGAGAAGAAGCGCTCGCTGGGGGCAACTTCCATCAACTGCAGGCATAGAGGACCGCCACCATATCGGTGACCGCGCTGATGACGCCGATGTCGTGCGAGATGACCATGGTCGTCAGGTTGAACTCTTCCTTGAGGCGCTGAACTCAACGAGGATCTGGGCCTGGGTGATAACGTCGAGGGCAGTCGTGGCCTCATCAAAGATGACGAAGGGTGGGTTACAGAGAAGGCCGAGGGCAATCATGGTCCGCTGCATCATGCTGCCGGAAAGTTCGAAAGGGTAGAGCCGCAGCACACGGCAGAGTGGGAGGTGGACGGCATCCAGCACCTCGCGAATGCGTGCGTCTCGCGCCGTATCCGAGAGGCGTGCTTCGAGGGTCAGCACATCCACCATCTGGTTGCCGATGCGATGGACCGGACTCAGGGCCGAGAGCGACTTCTGGAAGACCATCGAGAGTTGGCGCCAGCGCCAGCGGCGGTTGAGGTCCGCTTCTGTTTCCAGCGCCAGGTCGTCCCCGTCGAAGAACATCTGCCCGCTGACGCGCGCGTTCGGGGGCAGGAGGCGCATCAGGGCGAGCGCGATGGTCGACTTGCCGGAGCCGCTCTCGCCGACCAGGCCGACACTCACGCCACGCGGAATCTGCAACGGAGACATCATCGACTGCGGAGACTACGCCGCGGTCGGTGTAGGTGATGGTGAGGTGCTGAAGGTCAACAAGTGGAAATTGGCCCATGTGCGCACCCGCCTGCTGCGCGGATTGAGGACGTAGGAGATGCCGTCCCCAACCAGGTAGAAGCCAAGGACGGTGATCATGATGGCCACACCGGGATCACCGAGACCCACCAGGCGGTAGTGATCACCGTCGTGCGGCCGTCGAAGATCATGCGCCCCCAGGTGGCCCGGTTCGGGTCCCCCAGGCCGATGAAGGAGAGGCCGGCCTCGATCAGATGGCGGCGGCGATATCGAGGGAGGCGTTGGCGAGTAGCGGCTGAATCCCGTTTGGCACGATGTGGCGGGCGAGGATGCGGGGACTTGATTCGCCGAGGGCGCGCAGCGCCCGGACGTAGTGTTCGCGCAGGGCGAGCGTTTGCGCGCGCATCGGGCGTGCTGGTCGGCCAGGCCGTGAGGCCAATGATGATCATGACGTAGATGATCCCGGAACCGAGCGTAGCCACCACCACGATGATCAGGAAGAAGGCCGGGATGATGAGGAACATGTCGATCAGGCGGCTGAGGAGGATATCGACCCAGCCGCCGTAGTAGCCGGCGATGCTGCCGACGATCACGCCGACGATGAGCGAGATGGAGGCGGCCAACAGTCCGATCGTCAACGACACCCGCGCCCCGTACGCGATCTGCGCCAGCATGTCGCGGCCGAGGTGGTCGGTGCCGAGCAGGTAACCCTGTTCGCCGGGGGCGAGCAAGCGAGGCCCACTTCGAGCTCGAACGGGCCAGCGGAGCGATCACGGGCGCCAGGATCGCCATCAGGGCGACCAGGATCAGGAGGACCAGGCCGACCGGACCCATCCGGCTCTCGACAAACGGTCGCCAGAACGATCTCAGGCGGCCAGTTCGTCGTGGGCCGGCTGGAGCGACGATGGCATCGGAGACAGCAGCTCTACGCCAGTTACCGCAACCTTGATTCGCGGATCGAGGATCGCGTAGACGAGGTCGGTCAGCAGCACCAGCGATCGAGCACCGCAATGGCCAGGATCAGGTAGACCCCGAGCAACAGGGGTAATCGCGGCGGAAGACGGCGTCCAGGGTCAGGCGGCCGATCTCCGGCCAGGCGAAGACGATTTCCACGTGAGGGCGGCGCCGGTGAAAACGAAGCTCAGGCTCAAGCCGAAGACGGTCACGGTTGGCAGCAGGGCGTTCCGCAGGGCGTAGCGGCGAAAGACGCGCGATTCGGCATGCCCGTGGCGCGGAAGGTGGTGACGTAGTCTTCGCGCTGCTGCTGCAAAACGCTGGCGCGTGCAATGCGGAAATAGATGGGAATCTGGACGAGAGCCAGGGTCGTAGCCGGCAAGATGAGGTGCTGCAGGACGTCCAGCACGTCGCGCCACCGGTGTAATCGGCACGGACGTTGCGCATCCCGGCGGTCGGCAGCCACCCCAGCGCCGTCGAGGCGAAGATGACGATCATGGTGCGCCCGAGCCAGAAGGAGGGCATGGCAAACAGGGCGTAGTTTCCGGAACGAGAGCGCGCTGTCAACGGGGCCACCCGCGCGCTGCGCGGCCACCACGCCGAGCAGGGTACCGATCACCAGTGCCAGCACGGCGCTGGTGAGGGTCAACAGCAAGGTCGCTGGCATGCGGCTCATGATCAGGTCGAAGACCGGTTGCTTGAAGGCGAGGGATTGGCCCATGTTTCCCTGGGCCAGCTTCGGACGTAGCTCACAAACTGGACCGGCAGCGCTGATCCAGGCCCAGCTCGGCGCGGGATCGCCGCAATCTGCCTCGGTCGGGTTGTCTCTCCCTTGCCATCACCCGCGCTGATCACCCGGCGCGGCGTGCAGGAGGAGAAAATTGATGACAATCGAGAGGAGGATCGTGGGGATGATCGACGCCAACTGCCGGGAAATGTACGGCCCCATGCGCGCTCGCTACACCTGAGTCATTCCGAATGACGGCGAGGGGTCCCGGCACAGCCTGCCACGCGGGTTCGCTGTGCCGAGATCCCTCCTTCGTCGGGATGACACTATCTCGTCGGGATGACGATAACCTTGCGACGCCCGTTAGCCCGCGAGCCTGGTCAGCGTGAAGCGGTTCATCCCGACCTGCCTCGATGCCGGATCATCAGGATCGAGCCAGACGCCCGACATGCGGTTGGTAAAGCCTGCGAAGTAGGTTTGCAGCGCGAGCGGGATCGATGGCACATCCGTGGCCAGGATCTCCTGCGCCTTGAAGTAGAACGGCGCCCGATCTTCCGGGGTCGCCGCCGCATCACCCTCGACCAGCAGTTTGTCGAACTCCGGATTCGAGTAGCTCCAGCGGTTCAGTGTGTTCCCCGTTCCCCAGCGCAGCGCCAGGTTCGCCGGATCGGGTCCCGGAGCCGCCCTGTAGCCCCAGGTCGAAATCACCGGCGGCCATCTGCTCTTCCCAGGCTGCGTACTCGAGCAGAACAAGTTCGACCGCGACGCCGATCGCGGCGAGTTGCTCCTTGAGTACGGTGGCCGTGTCAGCGACCTCCTGCCAACCCGGAAAAAAATAGAGCAGTTTGACCCCGGCGGCTATCGCCGTTCAGGGGGAAGCCGGCTTCGTCGAGCAGGGCGTTGGCGCCAGCGACGTCGAACGCTGGCGCGACGGCATCGGGATTGCTCGCCCACTCGATGACGCTCGGGTAGAAGCGGTTTTCCGGCGTGCCGTAGCCGCTGAGTGCCGTGGCGACGATCTGGTCGCGGTCGATGGCCATCCCATGGCCCGGCGCACATCGACGTTGTCCAGGGGAGCATTCTTCAGGTTGAAGCCGAAGTAGATCGGGCTGGGATAGACCTTGCCGGCGATCTTGAAGTCCGGATTGGCTTCGAAGGTAGCCACCATGTTCGGGACTCCTTCGACAAAGTCGATCTCGCCGTTCTGCAGAGCTGCGCCCGGGTGTTTGGGTCAGGAATGATCTGCGGGAATCAGGCGCTCCAGGTAGGGCCCTTCCCGAAGTAGGCCGGGTTGGCCTCCAACTCGACGGTGGCGCCCGGTTCGTAGGACACAAACTTGAACGGGCCAGAACCGATCGGCGCCTGTTGGCCTCGTTGGTGGACCAGTCGGTCCCCTCGTGTAGATGTGCGCGGGAGGATGAAGACGCCGTACCAGGAGAGGAAAACCGATGACCGAGGCCGAGGGGCGTGAGAGTTTCAGCACGGCCGTGAAGATCGCGATCAGATGAAGCCGGAGGCGACTCGCGCGTCCGGCTGTGCCGGCCGTTCCGGGTCTTGCACAGACTGGTGTCTGACCCAGGTGATCCTCAACATGATGACAGTTCCACCCGTAGGCGGCACTCTTGCCTCATGAGGCTTTTGTCCCCGCTCGAGCGGACACCCCCCTCGTGCCGGGCGAGCGCCGGTTACCCGGCTTGGCCCCCGACCGTCGCGGGACACGTAGCACCGCTGGAACCCCAGGGGTCGCGTTCAGAGAAGCGGTCGTAGCCGCCAGCCACCAGGTCGAATGGGTCACGCTACGTCAGGCCACACTCGTGATTGGCCCGGTCAGGCCCTGTCATCGTGACCAGCCGGGTCCCTCCTCGCTCGAAAGTCTCGTTCTCGGCTGGCCTCCTGCAGCAGATCGAGGGCGGTGTCCTGAGGCTCACTCGAGGGCAGATTCCGCGTCCATTCGCCCGAGGACGGCGAACGCATGGTGGAACAGGTCGGCCTCCGGCGGTGAATCCTCCCGGTGCTCGATGCGGGTAAGCGCTCGCAGCGCACCAAAGACCGCTCCCGCGATTGCATAGGCCTCGATGGTCGATTGCTTGTCCGCTGCAGGTGGAAGCAGGGCCTCGGCAGCGGCCGTCTCGTAGGCCTCAACCAGGGAGGCGTGGTACGCACGCAAGTCCGGCACCTCGGTCATCAACTTCATGCGAGCCTGAACCACATTGCTGTCGCCCTGCGGCCGTTGTGCTTGCCACATGGCCTGGCGAATTCGCTCGACCGGGGGCACTGACGGTGGGATCGCCGCAAGAGCGTGGCGGAACTCTTCCACCTTTTCAGTATGGTCGCGAAAGAGGACGGCTTCCTTGACCGGGAAGTAGCGGAAGAACGTACGCGGGGCGATGCCTGCCGCTTCCGCGATGTGTTCGATGGTCGTTCCCGCATAACCCTCGCGCTCAAAGAGGGTGATAGCCGCCTGTTCGATCTCTGCCGCCGTCTGTTGCCTGCGGCGATCGCGGAGCTTCAAGCGCGGTACCTCACGGCCAGTCATGGGTAACTCATTTCTTGTGTCGAAGTGGCGTAGACTGCACTAATGGCAGGAACTGCCGTATTATTAATGCGCAGAGGAACTGCGGGCCGAAACAGGATTCTCTCGATCATCAACAGGGAGGCGCGCATGGACCAACCCCAAACCCTGGACCGCATTCGTGCCGTCGTGGTGTTCCTGACCTGTCTCTTCATGATCGGGTCGAACGTCGTGAACGGGACGAAAGTCTCTGAAGTGGCAGAGTCCCCAACCTCGGGAGTGATAGATCCGGCCACGTGGGCGTTTGGCATCTGGGGCTTGATATTCCTGCTCGCGCTTATCCACGCCGGGTACCAACTACTTCCGCGTAACCTCGTCCGGCCGGTGTTCCGGGCGACGGGGTGGCCCCTGGCAACGACGTTTCTCCTGACGGGATTGTGGCCGATTGCGGTCGTCGCAGGCCAACTCAACGTCGCACAACTCCTGCTCGCCGCGATGTGGGCGTTGCTCGCCCTGGTCTTCCTCCGTGTTGCTCGCGTGGGTGATCTTGCGTCCCGTGACCGATGGCTCGTGGCATTGCCGGTTGCGCCATTCTTCGGTTGGCTCACTGCCGCAAACCCGGTCAGCGTCTTCTCGCGGCTGACCGACACGGGGATCGTCACCCCGCACGGCGCCGGAAATCTGGTCGGCGTCGGCCTTCTGCTCATCACCGGATGTATCGCCGCGTGGTTCGTGCGGGAAGGGCAGCGTGGCCCGGCGCAACTTTGGGGTGCATACGCGCTGACCATTGGCTGGGCCATTGTTGGGATCGTGGCGAATCAGCCGGGTCTCACGTCATTGGGTGCGGTGGGATCACTCGTGGCAGCGATCCCGGTGGTGGTTGCCTCGTGGGTAGGAGTTAGCCAGCCTGGTGGACCCTCCCGCCCCGTAGTCGGTTCCACCCTTGCCTGACCACTCCCGGAGAGGTCCAACTATTGAGCTATTGCCGAAAAAGCGTTGACGTTTGGCAATGAGGGGGCACTATGCCCCCTCATTCACCTGAGTGTTCGGCAACATGGGCAAGCTGCCTCACGCTGCTACTGCCCAGCATGGAAGCGAACTCACCCCGCCACAACTGTCGAACTGCGGCGGGCAGAATGCCCCTGGACCGAGGCCCGTGCACTGGGCATCGCTGGTGCACGGCCGCAGAAAGCCTCCGTCCGAGTCATACAGCGCGCACCGTGTGTCTCCTGCCCGGGTCGGGATGCAGAAGCAGTTGGGATTCCCGTTGCAGGGGGCGGTACAGACGTTGGTCCGTTCGGCACACCTGCCGATCCCGGTGACGCACTGCCCATCGGCGCAGATCCCGCCGCACTCCTTGCCGGCGGGACATTCCGTCAGGGGAACACAACGGCAGGTGCCGTCCGGCTGGCAGACCTTGCCAGCGCTGCCACAGGCCCGATCCTGCTGTGCCGGGTCGATGACGCAGGTACCCGGGGTGTCCGGAAACTCCTGGCAGATGTCGCAGGCAGCGCATGCCGGCTCACAGGCACATGAACCGCAATCGATCGTCTTCTGGCAGTTGTTGGTGACGCGACCGCATTTGCCGTTGCAGGTTTGAGCGATCGATTCAGCCCTGCACGTCTTCTTGTGATGCTTGCTTCGCCGGCCCTTCCCTTGCATGCAGGGGGCCCTGGCCACGCTGGCTGCTCACACTCCTTACACGGACTTGATCGCGATCTCCGCCGGCCGAGATGAGCCGGCGGAGATCGCGTTTCACAGGAGCACAGTCACCCTCTGTGCTGTCTGCTGCTTGCGCGCTTGCTGATGCTCCCGATCGGGGAGTTCAGAGATTGCAGCCGAGCTCGGGCGCATAGCACTGGTAGCCGCGACATGACCCGCCGGTGCAATCGGCATCCGACAGGCACCACAGGACTCCGGGGAGGCAGGTGCCGTACGCGGGGTCATTGATGTCCGTGACCTCGCTCCCACTGCAACAGATTCTGTCGTCGTAGAAGTCGCGCTTCTGCCCTGCCGGAATGCAGACTGGCTTGCTACCGCAGCGACCGTTGTGGAGGACATCGGGGGCATCGCAGCCGCACACACCAGCCTTGGCCCCGCCTTGGTTGCCGTTGCAATACAGGTTCTGGCAGGAACTGCAGTCGAAACTGGAGCAGCACGCCTCTCCCATACCGCAGTTGCCCTTGCAGGCCTTCTTCGCCTTCTCGCAGACATCCTTCTTTTTCTTCTTCTTGCCTTTCCCTTTGCCTTTCGCGACCGTCTCCGCGATCCCGGTCAGGGCCAGGGCTCCACCCAGCAGCAGACCGAGCGCGCCACGGCGCGGCGCCTCACGCTGGAGCGAACGTGCGACATCATCAAACCGGTTTGCGTCCACTGGTGCCTCCCTGCCGTATCGTTGATCGCGTCCCAGCCTCACGATACGGGCGCCGACGATCAGGCACATCAGTAGAAATACGCATTTTCGCGGGATGACAGCAGTGCACCAGGCGACTGGGAGCGCCCCGCCAGGTGTGCGGGAGCACGGGCGGCCATGTGCTTCAGGGTGTCATACGGAACCATCGCGTCTGAATCAACGCGAGGCCCGGTTCGCCGGCGACTTCGAGGAGCAAAGGACGCGAAGGCCGACCCCAACTTGAAAGCAACCGCTGGCGTCCCTTGCCCGTGCCGTGAGGGAAGTCTGCATCGTGGATCACCACCACTTCTGCCGTCTCACGCGCTCCCTCGACACCTGTCGTGCCAGTCTCGGCCTTGAGCGCGCCGCGCTGCGCTGGATCAGCCCCCTGACCGCCGACGCCTGGAGCCTGTCAGGGAATTGGGGCTGCGAGATGGAACAGGTGTTGGAGGCCCAGGCAGGCGAACGCGAGGAGGTAGACGCCTTCGACTGTCTCTGGCAACCTTTCGTAGTCCTTGGCAAGGCGCCGGGATCGGGTGGCCCAGGCGAACGATCGCTCCATGCCCCACCGTCTTGGCAGGAGGACGAGCCGCGTTTGGCGTGCGCGAACTTGACGACCACGAGTTCGATGCCGTGCTCGGCGGCTGCGTCGCGTGCGGCCGTGCCGGAGTAGCCCTGATCGACGTAGGCCACCTCGAGCGTCGGTCCCGGCGCCTCCGGCATGGCCTCCGCCAGGATGGCGATCTGGTCGCGATCCTGGTCATGGCTGGGGTGACATGCAGCGCCAGCAACTGCCGGAGGGTATCGACGGCGAGATGGACCTTGCTGCACCGCTTGCGCCTGTAGCCTTCGCCGGCAGCCCGTGAACCGCTCTCCGGCGTCGATTGCCGCTTGGTGCTGTCGAAAATCACCGCACTGGGGTCAGGATCGCGCCCCTCGCTCCAGCACAGCAGTTTGCGCAGATCGCGCGTCATCGTGGCAAAGACCGCCGCATCGATCCAGCGTCGGGTCTGTTGGTAGGCCCCTTCCCACCAAGGGCTGGCAGGTGAGTGGCCTCCCGGCACATGCACTTTCAGGCTGGAGGCAACGCACGCTTCCGGCCGGCCTCTTTGCTGCCTCCGGCTGCACGTCGGGAGAAATTCGCGCTATGACTGGGAGAGCGGCCCCTGCAAGACGTGTCCTGCTTCGTCTTCAAACCGGCGCAACACCAGCATGACCCACTTGCGCTGCTCTCGCTGCACGACACGCCAGCCCAAAGCCTCGAACGTCTCGCGGACTTCCGCCTCACGCGAGTCGAGCATGCCACTGAGGATGAGTGTTCCGCCGTCTTGCACCGCGCTGGTCATACCGGTGGCCAGTTTGATCAAGATGCTGGCCATATTGTTGGCCACGACCACGTCGTACAGCCCAGGGAACGGCTGACCAGGACCAACGCTGCCGAGTTCAACCCGGACGATGTTCCCCAGGCCATTCCGCTCCACGTTATCCTGCGCCACCCGCACTGCGACAGGGTCGACGTCCAGCGCGTCTACGGCGCTGGCGCCAAGACGAGCGGCGACCAGGGCGAGGATGCCGGTACCGGCGCCAACATCAAGAACATGATCGCCTGGTCGCACAATGGCTTCCAGGCCCTCCACCGCCAACTGCGTTGCGGCATGCCCACCGCCGCCGAACGCCAGTCCAGTCTCGAGGGGAATGACGATCTCGTCCGGCGCCGGCTCGTACTCGGTGTACCACGGCGCGGTGACCACTACCCGCCCCCCTGCGCGCACCATGTTGGAGAAGCGCACCCAGGCCTCCGCCCAGTCCTCGCCATCCCTTTTGTGTATCGTCATCGTGCGCACGAACAGGCGGCCGACGCTGTAGTCCGGGTCCAACTGCGCCAGTCCGTCGCCGATCGCCGTCTCGATCTCCTCGATCTCCCTGTCATCGCGGTTGGCGTCGAGGAAGGTGCGCACCGCCACTGGTAGGGAGGAGTCAATCAGCACATCGTCACTGTTCACATCCTGGGTGAACGGCTCCTCAATAATGACGCCGTCGTTGAGGCCGTAACTCGCCAGGAGCGTGGCGACGATCTCAACAGCCTCCGGCGCACAACTCACGGCTAACTCCACCCAGGAGCCTGTTTCGGTCTGTTCTGTCATCAACGACACCATCACCCACGTGGAAGTGGACCGGGACGGCAGAGCCTTTCCCCAAAAGGAGCAGGGGCAGCGATTCCTCGCCACCCCTGCTCCTGACCGGCAACCGTGAACTCCAGCGCTTCACCTGAAGCCAGGGCGTGCGGAGTCAACGGTGACTCGGCTGAATCAACTGAATTTGCGCTAGTCGCGCTTGTCCTCACGCCGATCCTGCTTCGTGTCGCGGTGATCTTCGCGGCGGTCTTCCTTCTCGTCGCGATGGTCCTCGCGGCGATCCTGCTTGATGTCCTGCTTTGTCGTGACCATCGTTAGAACTCTCCTCGGCTCTCGACTGCGCCCCCTGCCCCGGGCTCCGTTGTGACGAGATCAGCCCCTGATGCGAATCGCGCGAGGTAATCCACCGGCCTGCAGGCCCCAAGGGGAAGGTGCCACGGTCCGTAGGATGCTTCTGACCTCGCCCTCTCCACGCTTGTGGATCGGCTGACTCCATCGTGGCGCCATGGCAGCACTGGTCTGGCGCTACGTTCCGATGATGCTGCAGCGACGCGTCCGGAAAAAGCACCATAACGGTGCATTGCGGGTGCATTTGCAGTTGCACCCGGTGACGAGCAATCCGAACGCTGGGGACGTAGGATGTTCGAACCACCTGCCACACCGCCGTCCATTCCTCGCACCGCGCGGCTGACCGGGCATGTCCTGGGCATGCCGGGAGGCATCGTGCTGGACGTCATGGGGTCAGGTGTAGTGTCTGAAGCAGCTCGTCCCGAAATCCGGCTGCAGCCTTCCGATGGCGCACGGGTGCAAGCATCCAGAAGGACAACAAAGTCTCCAGGACGACGTAGCGCCGTAAGAACAGGCTGCCTGGGTCCGCTAACCGTGGTGAGGCGCACGCGCCTACGCGTCAGTGGGAGTGCTGATCAACCGTATGTGTTGTCCGCAGACAGGGCACCGAGCAGGACCAGGCTCTTCGGTGGTCACGAGGCGAAATCCACAGTGAGGGCAGGTTTCCTCCAGGACCGGGCGATCTTCCGGGCTGTGAGGATCCTCATGGTCAGGTTTCCTGGTCGTCATGTCGCACTCCGGTTCTCTTGAGCGTTCGGCGGAGTTCCTGATTCTGGCGCCGCTGACTGTTCACGCTCCTGCTCCCGGCCCGTCAGAGCGTCGCGGAGGATCTCCTGCACACGCTCCGCGGAAACCGCACGGAAATCCGCGTAGTGCACACTGACCGATTCGAACGGGTCCGGCGTCACCAGGCAGACGATCTCGTCAGCTTCGCCATCAAGATCTTCCAGGGCGTCCAGCGGTCCGATTGGAATGGCAGCCACCAATCGTGCTGGGCCCCGTGCCCGGACCGCGCGCAGCGTGGCGCGCAATGTCGCTCCTGTGGCCAGACCGTCATCGACAACGATCACCGTACGTTGCGCGATGCGCGGTTGGGGCCGATCACCACGGAAACGCTTCTCACGAGCTGTTGCCTCCGCAGTTTCGCGGGCAATGATCGCCGCCAGGTGATCCTTGCTGACACCGTGGTTGGCCACAATGGCGTCCTCGATCCAGACAGTGCCCATCGCCGTCACAGCCCCCAGCGCCAACTCCGGCTGGTCAGGCGCACCCAGTTTGCGCGCAATAACTACATCCAGTTCTGCGCCAAGCCGCCGGGCAACCTCCGCCGCCACGGGGACGCCGCCGGTCGGGATGCCAAGGATCAGCGGCTCATCACCGCGAAACTGCATCAAGGCGTCCCCCAGAGCCTCTCCCGCGGCTTGCCGATCCGCAAATGGCGGGACAGCATGTGCATGCTGACTGTTCCCTGGTTCCACCGATCCGCTCCACGTATTCAGCGGCGTATCCCGCGCGGTATGGTCGCCTGGCTGATGTGAGAACGCGTACGACCGAGCAGGTGCCTTTACATCGCCGGTTGCAGCTGGTGTCTTTCGTCCCTGTGGCCATGAGGCGACGCTTGAACCATTCCTCATACCCGGGTTGGGCCGCATTGTCCCTTGCCGCATCAGGTCCTGGGCTTTCTCCAGACGAGCGCTACCCAATCCTCAACCTGGACCCGGCGGGCCAGGACGAGATGCTCGTGAGCGAAGGCCTCATGGACCAGGAATTCCTTGTCGTCAATGATGCCGCCAATAATCAATGTACCGCCCGGTGCCACCGCGCCTGCCAAATCTGAAGCCAGCTCGATCAGCACGCCGGCAATGATGTTGGCGATCACCAGGTCAAACGGTCCCGGAAACGGGCAGCCTGGCCCAACGGTGCCCAGCGCGATGCGAACGCTCCCGCCAACGCTGTTACGCTCGGCGTTCGCCTGCGCGACACGCACCGCGGCCGGATCGATGTCCATGGCGTCGACCGTCCGTGCGCCAAGCAGTGCGGCTGTGATCGCCAGCAGCCCCGAACCCGTGCCGACATCGAGGACTGAAGCACCCACTGCCATCTCGTTCTCAAGCGCCTGCATGCAGAGCTGGGTGGACAAATGCCGGCCGGTGCCGAACGCGATGCCCGCGTCGATCTCAATCACTGTTTCGCCGGGCATTGCAACGAGATCGTAACCGGGGACCTTCACTACCACCTGGTTCCCCACCCGCAGTGCGTTGGGCTGACCCTCTCGAGCCACGGCGCCGTCGTCTCCGCATCGTTCGAGAACGTGCAGCGCCCCGATTGGTCGAGATCGACTCTTGATCCAGAGCGCCTGCCGCGCCAGCCACAGCGAGCGGCGCGCCTCTGCAAACGCTTCAGGGCCGACATCGGCCGCTCTAAGCACCGTGCTGACCTGCACCAAATCACGCGGAGCCACGGCGAATTCGTCGCCGTCGTCAACTCGTGCGAATGACTCCTGGACAGTTACGCCCTGCGTGAATCCATAGTGCGTGAATACTCCTGTGACCACTTCGACGGACTCCGGATCACAGGCGATATTGAGCTCGAACCAATGGTCTGTCGTTGCATTCTGCATGAGGAAGCACGAGGGCCTTTCCCGCTTACGCGGATTCATGTGCGACCGGCGACGCGGAGCCGGGACCGGCGGCTACGAGGCGTTCGGCAACGGGCTTTTCAAGGTCATCCAGCCGCTCGCACAATCGTTGCCAAAGCGCGCTCTGCTTCAAGAGCAGTGAAAGAGTTCGAATCCAGACGGTCGCCGAGCGAACCCATCGCGGAAAAAAGCACGGCGTACGTCTCCTTTGCTAGCGCGCATACTCATCCCAATGGAGGCGACTCAATTGGTGTGACGGCCGTGTCGGCCGACCCCCGACAGCAGCGAGGATCCCACGGCCCACCCTGGCCGTCTGGCCAGGCTCCGGCGAATCGACCCGCAACGGGCCAATGACCGAAGTGGTTTGATGTTGCGGGCGAGGGCACAGGGTCCAACCGAAGCCATGGCCGTGCTCTGGCCAATGCGCGCACGGGGACCAGACGTGAAGAAGACCGACAGCAGCCCGCCGGCCACCGACGCGGCCAGGAAGCACCAGGGAGATCGTGAGCCTGGTTCCCTCCACGTGGGCTACCTCCGCGTTCAAGCGCAGTTCGTCTCACGATTTTGATCGCCCCCAGCGCATCACATCAGATGACCACGCTCTCATTCCAGCATGCTTCAGACCGCTCTCGCCGGGAAGAACCACAATGGCGCATCGCGGGTGTAATTCTGGTGCGAGACAGTCACGGTGACTCACTTGCAGCGAGCAAATGACTTGTTACGTTTTCTCGTGAGGGTTCATGCACTCTGGCCAACATGAAGGAGAAGTTTCAACTCCGCATGTGCTCGCCTGGCGTTGTGAGGAGCCATGCGTGACAGGTCACACGCGTACGTAGCAGGAAGATCTGGGTCTGCGAAGCGGCGTGCCGTTGCGCAATTCCACACATCCTGATGCAAGTTTCATAGCCGGACATGTCTAGAAAGAAGGAATGAGTGGCGAGTTGCGTATTCCACAAGGCCGTGAGGGACGTAGGCGCAGCACGCCTTTGCAGTGAGACCCTGCCATGTTAGAGGAGGTCTTGGCTCAGTCTCTCGTTCAGAGCAAGCTGCGTCCCTCTCGCCTAACGGCCCAACATAAATCTCGAGCCCGAGCCGACCACCGCTGGGTTACAGGTCGAAGCTCTGGACTTCATCACATACGTCGCTCGGGCCAAGCTCTTTGTGTCACCACTGGATGACCGCCGCAGGACCTTTCAGTTTCACGATATGTTCAGCGCCTTCGTGGCCGACTGCGCGTGAGAGGACCCGTCTTGAGCGCAGATCGCCGGTTCGCATGCTCGCGCCAGTGAGTTGTACACCCCGAACGGGGAATTCATTGAGGCGGTTGGTCATGCCCTCGCGACCGGAGATGCCGCGCTCCTCAGAGATAGTCGCCGTACAGCTTCTGTGCAGGTCTGGAAGCCATACACCCTTAGCGAGTAGGGGCAACTGAATCCGCGCTGGCAGATCGACCTTGCTCCCGCTTTCGGACCTTCGCCCGCTCATCTTGTGTCAGGTACCGCTTGCGTAGGCGCCAGTTGAGCGGGGTGACTTCCAGCAGTTCGTCGTCAGCCAGGAAATCGAGCGCCTGCTCCAGCGAGAGCACCGTGGGCGGCGTCAGGCCAATGGCGATGTCCTTGGTGGACGCGCGCATGTTCGTCAGTTTCTTGGCGCGGCAGACATTCACCGGCAGGTCGCCCTGGCGCGGGTGCTGGCCCACGATCATCCCCTCGTAGACCTGGGTCTGCGGTTCAATGAACGTAACGCCACGCTCCTGGGCGTTGGCCAGGCCGTGGCTCAGCGCCACGCCACCCTCAGAGGCCACCAATGGCCCGGAGCGCGTGCTGCTGATCGGGCCCAGCCATGGCTCGTAGCCGACAAGGCGTGAGGCCATGACGCCGTTGCCGCGCGTGGCGGTGAGGAAGGCGTTGCGCAGGCCGATCAAGCCGCGGGTGGGGATCGTGTATTCGAGGCGGACTGAGCCACGACCGTCGTTCACCATGTCGGTGAGGCGCGCGCGGCGGTTGCCGACCAGGTCGCTGACCGTGCCGACATACTCCTCGGTGGTGTCGATGACCAGTTGTTCGACCGGCTCATGCACCACACCGTCGATGGTCTTCGTGATGACTTCCGGGCGAGAGACCTGGAACTCATAGCCCTCACGCCGCATGGTCTCGATCAGGACCGAGAGGTGCAGCTCTCCGCGCCCGGAGACCGCGAACACGTCGGCCTGGTCTGTCTGTTCCACCCGCAGCGAGAGATTCGTCTCCAGTTCGCGGTTCAGGCGCTCGTTCAACTGGCGGGAAGTGGAGTACTGCCCCTCACGGCCAGAGAACGGGGAGGTGTTGACGCCGAAGGTGAGGCGCAGCGTCGGCTCCTCGATGGCGATGACCGGCAGCGCCTCGGGCGCCTCTGGGTCGGTCAGGGTGGCGCCGATCTGGGCGTCCGCAAAGCCGGTGAGGGCAACGATTTCGCCCGCGCTCGCCTCCGGGACCTCGACACGCTTCAGGCCGTCGAAGACGGCGAGGCCGCTGATCTTCTGTCGCGTTTCCATGCCGTCTGTGCCCAGGTGCAGCAGCGTATCGCCAGTGTGGATCGTGCCGCGCTGAATGCGGCCAATGGCGATGCGGCCCCGGTGCGCGTCGTAGTCGAGGGAGGCGACCAGCATCTGGGCAGGACCGTCGACGTCGACATCAGGTGCGGGCACTTCGCGCACGATGGTCTCGAAGAGCGGGCGCAGGTCAGGCGCCAGCTTCTCCACCTCCGGCTCGAACCCCGCCCGGCCTTCGCGGGCGATCGCGAACAGGACCGGGAACTCGAGTTGGTCTGCGTCAGTGGCCAGTTCCAGGAAGAGATCGTGCAGCCGCTCCATGGCTTCGTCGATGCGGGAGGCCGGGCGGTCGATCTTGTTCACCACCACGATCGGGCGCAGGCCGCGCTCCAGCGCCCGCGCCAGGACGGTGCGAGTCTGGGGCATGGGACCTTCGACGGCGTCGATCAGGAGCAGGCAGCCATCAGCCATGTTGAGCACGCGCTCCACCTCGCCGCCGAAGTCGGCGTGGCCGGGCGTGTCGATGATGTTGATCTTGACGTCGCCGTAGTGAACCGCCGTGTTCTTGGCGAGGATGGTGATGCCACGCTCACGCTCGAGATCGTTGGAGTCCATGATGAGGGTGCCGGCAGCCGTCGGATCCCGGAAGACATTCGATTGCTTGAGCAGGCCATCGACCAATGTGGTCTTACCGTGGTCGACGTGGGCGATGATGGCCACATTGCGCAGATTGGCGGGTCCGGTGGTCATGGCAGTATCCGCTGGTGTTACTCGATTCGCAGTTGCGACCATGGGCTGTGCGCGTTCCTTTCTGAACGTAGTGACATGAGTGCGTGGGAACATTGCCAGGTTCAGCGCAGGAATCCGCCGCACACGGAACGGCCCGTGCCTCTGGCACGAGCCGCATTGCACCCCACAGTATAGCAGACAGCGCCGTCCTGAGGTTATGGAAACTACATGCCGCGCTGGACCAGGACGATGACGGCAAAGATGACGACCAGCACGACCACCGCAATGAAGACGCCCGTCGCGTTCTTGAGCCAGCCCCCGGGGGTTGCATTGTCCCCATCAGTGCGGCGTTGGGGTGGAGCATTGAGTTCCAGTGGGTTGTTGCCAATTGGGTCGGTCCCAATCGGATCACGGCTGATGGTCGTTGGTTGGCCCTCCTGCCTGGGAACTCCTGGATCAGTCATGGTTGTTGCCTCCTCGTTGCCACGGTTCAGTGTCTTGAGTTCTGAATTGCACGATTGGTGCCGGGGCTACAGTCGGGGCCGGGGACAGCACAAGAGGAGCACCCGGGCGACGGAGTGCTCCTCTTGTGCGGGGGAAATCGAGATTGGAGACCGGCTGATCGCCGTTACAGGTTCGGGCCGATCAGCATGACTGCGGCAATGACGATCAACGCCGCAACGGCGAGCCAGATGAGCCAGCGGTTGCTGTGGCTTTCGTACTCGACGGGGACCTGGTCTTCCGCCATGTCGCCGGTGTAGCCCCAGCGGCCCGTATCGCGCAGACGATCGTTTCTGGCAGCGGTGTGATCCATCATGACGTGAGCCTCCTTGTACGTGGGCTGCCAGCACAGCCTCGTTACGCAAAGGTTCGCAACATTCGTGCCAATAGTGCTGCCAGAGTTATACGAAAGTGCGTACTACCCGATCAGCAAGATAACGGCGTCAGACGCCCGCAGTCAGCCGTTGCGGGTTCGCGGAATCGATCAGGCGTCGCGCTCCGGAACGAGTGATCCTGTAACAAGCGAGGGGCGCTGGCAGGGAGTGACCGGCGGGGTGCCTGGCGATCACACGCCATTTGTTCGCAAGGGACCTAACCACCTGTACGCTCAATCGACGCAGATTGGCGAGCACTTGAAGACGGTGCCGTTCGAGCCGCAGCCTGTGCCGATGCAGATCTCGTTGCTCTTGCAGTCGCTGTCCCCATTACAGGTCTTCGCATCGCAGAGGAGGAACGGTTCCTTGACGCAGATACCATCCTCGATGAATGGTGACGCTTCCGGGAAGTGATTGCGACAGGAGCAGGCGCCAGGGCAGTTCGACTGCTTTTCGCAGCGCCGGATGCAGCGGCCGGCCTCCGTGTCCGGGCAGATGCACACACGGCCGTTCGGCCGGGTTTCACAGACCTCGTTCGGCCCGCAGTCGTTGTTCTGCGCGCATTCAATGACCACTTTGACCACGCATGTGCCGTTCACGCACTTCGCGCCGGGCAAGTTGCAATCGGCGTCCTTGACGCACTCGGACGGAGCTGGGACGCACGTTCCCACCTGGCAGACCTGGCCGGAGCCACACTGGGCGTCGCTCGCGCAGGTGGGGCCGGGCTGTTGCGGTACGCAGGCGTTGCCCGAAGCAACTGTGCCCGCCGCGCAAGCGCAGGCGCCGTTTGCACACGTCAGCCCGTTGCAACACTTTTGCTTGCCGCCGCAGCCCTGGGTCAGCTTCCTACAACGCTTCTTTTTCTTGCCACCGCGTTTGGCGCTCGCCAGACCCGGCCTCGCCATCATCACGGCCGCCGCACTGACCAGCACACGGCCAAGCGCGCTGCGCCGGGGCATCACGTCTCCAGCGACGCGGGCCAAATCATCGAACTGCTTTCCGTCCATGTGGTATCTCCTCGTTGTTCTCACAGGATTCGGGGCGGTGTGGGCCGGCCTGGTCGCCCCGAAGCGCACGCTGATTGGCCGCCTGCCCTGGTCGGCAGCCAGAAGCCAGGCCACCGCCTGCCATGACGTTTCGCCGGGCGGAGTGGGCCGATGCACTCTCGCGATTTCAGCGTAAGAAACCTGTCCAAATCAGGGAATGGCAGGTTTCTGCCAATCAGTTACGTGATCAACGAAGCGTCATGGTTGGCAGAGTGATCCGCCGGGAGGGTGGAAGCTCAAGCGTGGGGGCAGCACTCTGACGACTGCCTGCGCGACAGGACACGACGTCGAACTGGACGGTGGTCAGTGCGTGGCCGAGACAGCGGTCGCCACATGCGGAAGGGAAATCGCGATACCGCTGGGCAGCGGCGTTACGGCGCCTGCTCGACGTGGATGGCGACACCTTCCACCACTGGCGAATGGTGGAGAACCCCTGCCTCCGTGCCGTAGCGGATCGCCAGTACGTCGTCCCCTGCCCACGCCACGTCCACTGATGGTCCGCCCCATCGCGCGCGTGGACCCGGATCATCCGCTTCTGCAGCGAAGGCGTTGCCCGCGTCATTTCCGAGAGGCGCGCCCGCCGGCAACACGGACACATGGGTGGCGAAATCGGTCGTGGCGCCGCAGTTGTGCTCGAACAGCACAGCGTCGTGGTGGCCGTTGGGCGAGGTCAGGCGGGTGATCTCGGTGCTGCCGCAGAGACCCGCCAGCAACGAGTTGGCGGCGAACCAGATGAGACCGCCGGTAATCAGCACGAGCAGCACGATGGCCAGCACCGGCGTGAGCCAGGAACGCGGGCGCAATGCGTCTTGCCGCACCCTGGCCGCTATCTGGCGAGCGGTTGCAGGCGTGTCGCGGTGATTTCTTCCAGCCGGGCGGTCAGCCGAGCCCGCGTGGCGTCCTGCTCCGGCGAGGCGGCGAA
This sequence comes from Thermomicrobiales bacterium, assembly GCA_046328375.1. Classification (GTDB taxonomy): domain Bacteria; phylum Chloroflexota; class Chloroflexia; order Thermomicrobiales; family UBA6265; genus JACCXM01. Next base: position 66,306 of record JAXLWT010000022.1, on the reverse strand, counting down.
TCCCGGTGCGGCCAGGTTGACACGCTCCTCCGGGTCGCTCTCCAGGTCGTAGAGTTCCCACTGATCGGGTACGGCGCCATCGCCATCGTAGTAGCGGGCCAGTTTGTAGCGTTCCTCGCGCACGGCCATGATGCGGTTCGGTGGCGGCACAAGCTGGGCCACATTCTGGGCGCAGCGCAGATCATCGTAGGTAAAAACGACCTCCTCCTGCACCGGCGGGGCCTCCGCATCGAGGATCAGCGCGGAGTAATCAACCCCATGCCAGGCGGCGCGCGCTGAAGCCGGCGAGTCGATCAGGGTGGCGAGCGTCGGCAGCAGATCGACGTGCGAGACCAGGGCGTCACTCTGGCGCGGCTCCGGGAAGAGCCGCGGGTTGGAGAAGATCAGCGGCACGCGCAGTGATTCCTCATAGACATTGAACGATTTCTGGCGGAGGCCGCCATGCGCCATCCCCATCTCGCCATGATCGGAGGTGCGCACGATGAGCGTGTTCTCGCGGAGCCCCAGGTCGTCCAGGGTGTCCAGCAACTGCACCAACCAGGCGTCTGTTGCCTTGATCAGGTTGCCGTAGAAATTGACATAGTTCTGGCGATCAGCCGCATCGCGTAGTGGACCGAGGCCGAAGTTGAGCCGGCGCAGGAACTGCAACTGGGCAGCTGGTTTGCTGGCCAGGTCCTCGTCCACTGTGGCGGGGAGGGGGATGTCTCCATCTAGCCAGTCGGTTGTGTCGTACCCGCCGTCCTGCCAGATCTGGGGGTAGGCAAGGACATCGTGCGGGTTGACCAGTGAGACGACGAGAAAAAAGGGCTGCTGGCGGTCTGCGACGTCTTGGAGATAGGCCAGCGCTCCTTCCTGGCCGACAGCACTGCGTTCGCCAGTCATGATGCGGCCGTCGTTGTCGGCAGTCCCGCCGCCGAACTGGCTCACATGCCGGTTCTCTCCGGCGTCTGGCGGGTCCCAACGCCCGAAGCCATACACCTCCAGGTCACCAGGGGACCAGGCGGCGGGGTCATCCGGCGCCGCTAACGGCTTGCTGAGGTGCCACTTCCCCTTGTAGGCCACCTCGTATCCCGCAGCGTCGAACATGGTCGCCATGTTCGGCAGGTCGCGTGGCAGTACGCGCTCACTGGCGGAGAAGCGGGTCCCGAAAGAGAGGGTGTCAGTAACCCCATGTTGGGCAGGAAAGAGGCCGGTGAAAAGCGTGGCGCGGCTGGGAGAGCACATGCAGGTGTTGCAGAACGCGCGCTCGAACGAGAGCCCGTGCTCTCGCAGGCGCGTGCTGCCGGGCAGGTTCGCCGACTCCCAGCCGTCAGGAAAGTGCTGAATCGCCCGCTCCTGATCCGAGAGGAAGAGGATCACGTTCATACCGGCCGCAGGAGCCGCGGCCGGCGCGGTGGACGCGGGAGCCGCTTTCAGCGCCGGCAGCACGAACGGGACGGAGCGGAGGAGATCACGGCGCTTGAGCGTGACGACGTTGTCGCGCGTCCCTGGCATGACGGTGTCTTCCCCGTTGTCTATCCGCCGACGTTCCCCTCATCCGCCTGCGCGGCGTTGACCTGGGGATCACTCTTGACCGAGCTGTCCGGGCGGGTGCCCAATTTGCCCTCATTGACGAGCGTGCCGAGAACGTTGTTGACCACGCGCACGCCGAGCAGGGACGTCACATCGCCCACGTCATAGGGGGGCGCCACTTCGACGACTTCCATGCCCACCAGCCCCTCGCGCACGATGATGTCCAGCATCCTGAACACCTCGCGCGGCGTGAAGCCGCCAGCTTCTGGCGTGCCGGTACCAGGCGCAAAGCCCGGGTCGATGCAGTCGATATCGAAAGAGAGGAAGACCGCCTTCGCGTCCTTCCAGGCAATCTCCAGCGCCAGCTCGCAGACGCGTTCCAGCCCCCAGCGATCGACATCGGTCATGGTGATGACCGAGGCGCGCCGCTCGCGGGCAATGCCGACGCCCGCCCGGCTGCCAGTCCAGCCGCCAATGCCAATCTGGACGAGGTTCGTGGCGGGCGCGTTCGGGATATTGGTGGCGTGGAAGAAGGGGGTGCCGTGCATCCGCTCGTCGAGGTTGTACTCCGAGAGATCTGAGTGGCGGTCGAAGTGAATGATGCCAACGTTGCCGTCGATCTGGGGCGCAATGCCACGGATGTCCGGATAGCCGATGGAGTGATCGCCGCCGAGGACGACCGGGAAGACGGCCCGCTCGTGGATGTACCCAATCGCCTTGTCAATCTGGTCGAATGTCTTTTCGATGTTTGCCGGGATCACCGAGATGTCGCCGACATCGATGATGTCCAGCGACTCCCAGAGATCGACGCCCATCTCGAAGTTGTAGCCAGTGCCGAGCGCGGAGATGGCACGCATGGCCTGCGGCCCGAAGCGCGTGCCGGAGCGATACGTGGTGCCGCCATCGAACGGCGCGCCGACGATGGCGACATCTTGCCCACCGAGGTCGTTCATGTCCTGCAGGAATGGGCGGGAAGCAAAGGTCCCAGAGTGGTGAAAACGCAGCCCGGTGCGGTTGAAGAGCGGGATAGTGCGATCCTGGATGCTGGCTGCCGAGGGCAGACCATGTTCCAGATTCATCTGGATCGCTTCCTTCGATTTCACCGTGGGCAGTTGCGCTTCGCGCTCCACCATCCGGGTACCGTGCAGGGCTTCGCGATCCACGCTGCGCTCTCCTCAGTGATCCAGCCAGCCGTTCTGTGCCGTACCTTACCATTGAGGACAATCGTCGCGGAGAACGGACGCTTCTGACCCTTTTTCCGCCGGAGGCGCGTTGTATGATGGGCGGGCTCGCCCCCAGACTGCACGCCGTCGTCCGCGCGACGGATGACAGAAGTTCTTGTACCGTGTTGTATTCGGAGGTCGATCGCGCACTATGAAGCAGCGTTCGCGCACGGCCAGGTCGTACCGCATCCTCGGGATCCTGGTTACCCTGGCGCTACTCCTGGGATTGCTCTTGCCGCTGGCCGGTGTCTCCGCGCAAGATGACGGTACCCAGGCTCAATCGCAGGAAGTTCTGTCGGAAGTCCCCTCCATGGGTGGCCGTCGTCCGGGCCCGGTGGTCCTGGGCGCGAGCAAGGTCAAGGAATCCGCGCCAGCGCGAGCGGCCGGATTCACGCCGGTGGAGCTTCAGGCGGACAGCATCGGGCTGGACGCGCCGGTTGAAGACGGCTCCATCGTCGACGGCGTGATGCAGGATCCCAGTGGCCCGTGGGTCGTCACCTGGTACTCGCAACTCGGCAAGGTGGGGCAGGGCGGCAACGTGGTCATGGCTGGCCATGTCGACTACTGGGACGTTGGCCCGGCCATCTTCCAGGGCGTGCCCAGCCTGCAGCCTGGAGACATTCTGCGTGTGATCGGCGACGATGGTGAGCAGATCGAGTACGCCGTCGAGTGGACGCAGCTTTTCAACGTGCAAACGGAACTGACGCCGGAAGTGATTGCTACCCAGGTCGTTGGGGACACAGGCCAGGAATCGCTGACGCTGATTACCTGTGGCGGTGAGTTCGATGCCGTGGCGGGTGAATACCTCCACCGCTATGTGATCCGCGCCAACAAGATCTAGCACGCAACTACAATTCGATGGTCGTGGTCCACCGGCACGCCTCATCAGGCGTGCCGGCGGCGTTCATCGTGTTTTGACGCTCTGCCTTCTACCTATTGGAGCCCCATTCCCCGTGAAGTTCCCAACTCTCTCAATTCCCGAGCTGGACAGGCCCGATATCGCCACGCTCCTTACTCCGGAACGGATCGGACCGCGCGATGGCGCGGGCAAAACCTGCGTCGTGGCGATGAGCGGCGGTGTCGACAGCGCGGTGACGGCGCTGCTGATGCGCGAGCGAGGCTACCGCGTCGTTGGCATCAACCTGCGCCTCTTTTCCCCGGACGATCCTGACCACCGCGCGAATCCCTGCTGCGGTATCCCGGCCATGGACGATGCCCGCGCCACGTGCGCCCGCATTGGGATTCCCTTCTACGCCATCAATATGGAAGGGGAGTTTCGTGAGGCAGTCGTGCAGCGTTTCGTGGATGAGTATGCGGCTGGCCGCACGCCGAATCCCTGCCTGGAGTGCAACCGGCATGTGAAGTTCCGGCACCTGGTCGAGCGCGCGAAGATGATCGGCGCGGACTGCCTTGCGACCGGGCACTACGCACGCGTGGTCGCGGGCGATGCCGCGTTGGGCGAGCCCCATCGACTCTTCCGGGCGGTGGATCCGCGCAAGGATCAGAGCTATGTGCTGTACACCCTGACCCAGGAGCAGTTGGGGTTTATCCAGTTCCCGCTTGGTGGCCTGCACAAGACGGAGACGCGTGCCCTGGCTCGCGCCTTTGATCTGCCGGTGGCGGAGAAGGCGGAGAGCCAGGAGATTTGCTTCGTCGGCAATCAGTCGTACGCCCAGTTCGTGGCGAAGCGGCGTCCCGACGTCACGGTGCCGGGTGAGGTGGTGGATACCGCCGGCGTGGCCATCGGCGCACACAACGGGCTGGTGCACCACACCGTGGGACAGCGGCGCGGGCTGGGGATCGCGCGCAAGGACCCCCTGTACGTTATCCGCCTGGAGCCCGCCGCGAACCGCGTGGTGGTCGGCTCACGTGACGAGGCCGCTGCCCGGCGCATCGAGGTGGACAGCGTGAGTCTCATCTCCGGGGAGTGGCCAGATGCTCCGTTCGTAGCCGAGGCCATGGTGCGCTACCGCGGGGCGCAGACCCCCGCCACCATCATCCCTGGTGATCCGGGCAGCCACTCGCTGGCCGTCGAGTTCACCGGGGCAGGCCCGGTGGCCTCTCCGGGCCAGGCGCTGGTGCTGTACCGGGGAGATGAGGTGCTTGGCGGCGGCACAATTCGTGCGGTCACGACCGGCGACACAAGGTAAGCAGCCCGGCTGACGTAAGCGAGAAGTGGCTCGGCTGCGCCATGCTACGATGCGTGGCCAGTGGGAAGGCGGAATGCGTGCAGGAGATAGGCCCCGGCATGGAGGAAAACGGCGTCGATACTGGCAGATGGAAATGGTGGGCGATTCTCATCGTCCTCGTCCTGGGCTTGATCGTCGTTGGCATCGTCTATGGCCTGTACCAATTGGGTGGTGTGGATCAAGCGCCGCTTGAGCGCCTGCGTGACATCGCCATCATCTTCCTGATCTTCCAGTTGTTGTTGGTCACCATCGCGCTGGCCGGGATCGCCGGCGGTTTGATCTTCCTGATCGTCGTCCTCAAGGACCAGTTGATCCCGATCCTCTCGGAATTCCTGGAGACGGCCAAGCGCCTGCGCGGCACCACGGAGTTCATGACCGAAGAGGCGGTGAAACCGATGATCCGCACTGCCGGCCAGGCCGCCAAATTCCGCGCTATGTGGAAGACGGCGACCAATCGGGAGTAGAGGATGGGACTGGAAATCCGCTGACATCGAGTGCTGCAACGCCCCGGCGCTACCACGCCGGGGTGTTTGTGTGTCTCGGCTGGGCGATCAGCCCTCATCAAGAACGGATTCCTGATCGCCCGAGTCACCCCAGCAGCCCTCGTCGTCGCATACCTTGGTTCCTGGCGGACGAAAGGGCCGTGTTCCGGACTCTTTCACCAGGTGCGCTTGTCAGGAGGGTGAACTGGCCAACAGGCGGTAGCGCACCACGCCGTAGTTGACGTCCGCGATGTACAGGTTGTCATTGGCGTCCACGTGGGACAGCTGGCCCGTTAGCTGGCTTCGAAGATACGGACCAGATTCCAGTTGCGCGCTGCTGGTCGTCCATTGAAGTAATCTCGATGAACACGTCGCCGTTGCTCTCAACATCCAGCGGCAGGTTGATTTCTCCCGGCGCGTGCCCGAGCGTGCCGTACTTGTCCAGGAAATGACCGGCGCTGTCGAACTTCTGGACCCGGATCCCGATCCGGTCCGAGACGTACACGTTGCCATGACCGTCGACGGCAACACCCGTCGCACCCTGGATCTGACCATTGCCAGTGCCTGATCCGCCAAAGGTCAGCAGGTGGGCGCCAGCGTCACTGAATTTCAGGACGCGATCATTGACGTAATCCGCGACATAGATGTTCCCGTCGGCGTCAAACGCGATGTCGTTCGGTCCTCTGAACTGGTTGTTCCCATTTCCGCTCCCGTTGCCGATTCTGCCGATGGCACTGGAGTTCACGGTGCGAGAGAAGATCTGGATGCGATCGTTGTCGTAATCCGCCACGTAGACATAGAAGGCGTCCGCCGCGACCGCGCGGGGGTTCTTTAAATGCGAGTTGTCTGTCCCCGGTGTGCCGCAAACGCCGTAGGTGCGCCGAACCTGGCCTGTCCCGCTGTAGTCCCGCACGCAGTGTTGCCCGCTAAAGGCGATGAACACCGCTCCGTCGCTGGTGGAGTACACGTCGTCGCAGGCGCTTACCGGCCACTGCAAGTCCAGTACGTACCGCAATGCGCAGGACCCGCCCTGGCAATACGATCCCCGTGCGCACGCGTTCCCACAGGCGCCGCAGTTGCTCTGGGAACTCAGCGAGACGCAACGGCCGTTACACACCCCCTCGCCGGCCGAGCAGCCCACACACTGGTAGCCGATGCAGCTCCCACTCCGGCAATCGCCATCGGCCAGGCACGGGTTCCCCAGTTCGCCGGGGAGGCAGGTGATTTCGACGCCGGTGGTTCCGGCATTGCTGGCCGTGTTCTCGCTGCAGCACGGCGTGGTGTCCGTGGCGGGGAAGGTCTCGCCGTGGGCGTGGCAGGTGGGCTTCGGCTGGCACACCCCACCCCGGCATCGACCATCTGTGCCGCAAGCCTGGTTGTCCTCACAGCACTCGCCGGGAAGGCAGTCCTGTGGAGTCGAGCCGCCCGTGCACTTGCCATTCTTGCAACTCTGGCCGTCGCCACAGCGGGTCCCGCATGACCCACAGTTGCGGTCGTCGGTCAGCACCGACAGGCACTTGCCGCTGCACTTCTGCTTTGGCGCCTTGCACGGCTTCTTGTGCTTCTTGCGTTTGGCATCGACATGGGCAGCCTGAGTAGTCCCGCTTGCCAGGATTGCAGCCAGCACCTGGGTCACCGTGCGGCGTGTTTTCAGCGTACGGCACGCTTTGGTGAGGTGATCAAAGTGCGAACCATCCACAGCCGAGTCTCCAGATTCGTAGTGCGTGGAAAGCGGGTGGGAAATGACGAACAGGGTTGCATCTGGTTGCTGTGCCGCCGCTCGCGGCGCTCCTTAGCCGGAGCGCCGCGAGGAACCGCAAGGTGTCAGAAGATTCCGACGACCATTGGGTTCTAGCCTTCAGGGTTCGGGATACAGGTGCCATCCCCACCGCAGTAGAAATCGCCGCAACAATCGCACTCGGTGCAGCTTCCGCCGGGCGGCACGCAGCACCAGGCATCGACGCCCTCAACGGTGCTGCTGCAGGTGTGACGTGTGGTGGGACTATCACACTGCAGCCCGGAGGCACACGTGGATTGCCCGGGTACGCAGACGTCACGAAGTTGCAGCGGCGTGCCCCCACCGCCGCCCTTGTTTCCCTTGCGGTGCTTCTTCCGCCGCCGCCGCCTGGCTTCCACGTCGGGTGACGATATTTCCAGACCACCGGCAACCAACGCCGAGATGCCAAGCACCCCGAGCGCGCGGCGCCGTGAACCGGGCTCAGTGAGACGACTGATCAGGCTGTCAAAACGTGAACCATCCATCGTGATGCTCCTCCTGGAGCTGGACCGAAGTCCCCGATCTGTCGCCCTCGGCCTTTGCCGAGGATGGGCACAGCATGCGCCCGCGGGGGCGCCGGCACATCAGTAGAAATACGCATTTTTGGGGGAGGCCATGGCGGCGGTCGGGTTGGACACCGGACCTGGATTCAGATTGGCTCGCCGGTTTGGTGACCAGATGGGGTCCGCGGCATGGTCGATGGCGGCAGCCGCATTCGTGCTCAAAATGGTCGCCTGGAAGAGGGGAGCCATCTTCTTGTGCCTACCGGCGGTGGTGTTGCCGACCATCGCCGCAGCCAGAGACCCGGCCCACCCGGCAGCGCCGGAGCAACTGCCACCGCGCCCGTCGAGCTGGCGAGTGAGTCCATCAACGCCGGCAGCATCCAGGCGGCTAACTCCATTTCCGGCTGAACGCTTCGGTCTGCGGACCAGGCTTCCGGAGGCAGTCCGGCACCTGTGCGGTCGTTTCGTGTGTCCAAGAAGTCCCACAACCTTCCGCGGGTCAACGGCTGGCTCCTGGCACCCTGTGGCGATGTGCCTCAGGGTGCCAGGACGCCGGCCGGCACGCTGCGATCCGGTTTCGGGGCCAACCGGGCGCTTGCGCCCGGTTGGCCCTGGGGAACTAGCCGATGATGGGGTTGGACTCGGCCGCGATGCGGTTGAAGACGTCCGTGGCCCAACCTGCCTGCCGCGTGGCGAAGGTGCCGTTCGTCGTCATGTTCATCTTGGCGCAGTTCGCATCCCCGAACTCATTGCCCGGTCCCCACTCCCAGGCGTACCAGCCGAACCCCTTGGCGCTGGCCTTGGTCATGATCGCGTTGTAATCACACTCGCCATTGCCCACACAGATGCTGTTGTTGCCATTGAAGGCGCCCCACTGCGAGAACTCGCCGATGATCAGGGCAAACCCCTTGTTGAAGGCGGCCGTGAACTGCTGTTCGATAAAGGTCGCGCCGCCGCCGTCGTTCTTCGGCCAGTAGGGATGGACGGAGAAGATCAGGTTGGCATCAACGCTCAGCAGATTATTCGCGCCAGCCACCACGACCTCGAGGTTTTTGCCGAAGTCCGGGGCGTCAATAACGAGCGGCGTGCGAATGCCGGCGTTGCGCATCTGGCGGATGACCGGCGTGTACGCCGACACCCACTGGTTGGCGGTGACCGTGTCGTCACCGCACTCATTGGCAATGTTGATCAGCAGGTTGCCGCCCGCATTGAAGATGACCTGCAGCACGTCGTTGCGGGTCCAGTAGTTGCCCAGTTTCGGCAACTGCGAGAGATCGCCCGTTGCGTCGTGCAGCTCGATCATCGGCAGCATCTTGTTGTTCTGGCAGTTGGTGATCAGCGCCGCGAGGTCGTTGACATTCGTGGGGCCGTTGTCGTCCTCGATCGCCCAGACGATGCGCACCGTGTTCGACTTGGAGAGGGCAATCTGCGGGAAGTAGGAATTGCCACGTGGGTCGTTGTCATCGAAGACGGACATCTTGTTGACGCCGCGGAGTGCGACCGGGTCCCCCCCCGTGTCCAGGATGGAGCGTCCACTGACCGTGAAGACCGGTCCGGTGTATGGGTCTGGGGTGTTACCGCCTCCGCCGCAGAGGCCCTTCTTCTTCTTCTTCTTCGAGCACTTCTTCTTCTTCTTGCCCTTGTGCTTCTTGGCGTCGACGTCGTCCAGCATGGTCAGGCCGGCCAGGCCGGCCACGCCGGCGGCCAATCCAGAGAGGAGACCGCGCCGTGACGGCGCGAGGTCAGCGGTGCTCAGGGTGCGAGCGAGGGCGTCAAGTTTCGTCGGTTCCATCGATCAGCTCCCGGTTCGTAAATGCTTGCGAACGTCGTGTCGTTCGTGGAGCTCAGTTTGCGTTCGAGCCGTTCAGAGCACATCAGTAAAAATACGTATTTTTGCCAAATGCGAGCACTCGGCCGGGCGCAAAGCGTGACAAGAAGGGGGCTGGCCATTGGCCAGCCCCCAGGCTCGAAACCACGAATTCGCGGGAGAACTACCCCTGCAGGGCGGCCAGTGCCTCCAGCACCGGCTGGGCCTCTTCGGTGAGGGTGGCAGCCACGTCGTCGAAAACCGGCTGCACCTCTTCGCGATTGACAGTAATCCGCTCCAGTCCCTTGCCGATGATCTGGTCACCGTTCGGGATAAAGACGCGCGCGGCGTCCTGGGGCTGCGTCATGGGGAGTTGATCGACGGCCGTCTTGAAGTTCGGGTTCTCCTCGAAGAACTTCTTCATCGTGTCGCTTTCGATCGCGGACTTGCGCACCGGCATGTACCCGGTGTTCTGGCTCCAGAACTCCGTGCCCTCCGGCGAAGTCGCGAACGCGATGTACTTGAACGCGGCCTCCTGCTTCTCGGCCGGGGAACCGGCCAGGATCGCCAGGCCGGCGCCACCGGTGCAGCAACCGAAGTTCTCGGCCTTGGGGAGGAACCCGGTGCCAATGCCGAACTTGTCGCCGACGTCAGAGGTGATGCCGCGCAGGCTGCCCGTGGAGGCCATGATCGAGGCCGTCAGGCCATTGACGAAGTCCGTTTCCGGATCGTCAGGCGTGGTGGCCCAACCGTCCACGACCGAGGAGCGATAGAAGTCCCCGGCCGCCACGGCCTTCTCCTGATTGATCATGATGTTGAATTCGGGGTCGGAGTAGGCGCCGCCGTACTGCCAGACGACCGGCTGGAAGAGCCAGGCGATGTACGAGGCGCTGTTCGGGTGCGCGAAGGCGGAGCGGGTGATAGTGTCGCCATCCTTCTGCACCAGCTTCGGCGCGGCGGCAACCAGCTCATCCCACGTCTCCGGAGCCGCGTCCAGCCCGACCTCAGCGAACATGTCCTTGTTGTAATAGAAGAGCGGCGTGGAGCGGGCGAACGGCAGCCAGTAGGAGACGCCGTCGCGCACGCCCTCGTTGTAGAGGGAGTCGACGTAGTCACTGGTGTCAATCTTGTTGGCGGCGAGCAGGTCGGTCAGCGGGGCCAGGGTGCGGTTCAGGTAGAACTTGAACCACCACACGTCGGAGAGGACCGAGACATCCGGCGCCTGCTTCGCCTGCAGGGCGGCGGTCAGCTTCTGGGCCGTTTCCTCGTACGTGCCCTGGAACTGGTACTCAACCTCGACCTCGTCCTGGGACTCGTTGAACATCTTGACCATGGCCTGCTCGGCCTCGCCCAGGACATCACTGTAGGATCCCCAGTAGAGCACCTTGACCTTGGAGCCAGTGTCCTGCACGACGGCAGGGGCGGCAAACGCGGTGCTGCGCTTGCTGATCTTGCTTCCGGCAACAGCCGCTCCGAGGCCGGCGGCGCCGCCCAGCAGGTTGCGGCGCGAAATCACTCCACTCATGAGTGTCCTCCCTGTACGTCGCGGCAAGCTGCCGCCGTGCGGTGTCGCAGCCTGATGACCGCCATTGCGTCCACTGCTCATCCTTTCGTCGCTCCGGCGGCAATGCCCTCGATGATGTGGCGCTGCGCCCAGGCGAAGATGACAAGCAGGGGAGCGATGACGAAGATCGAGGCCGCCATCACCGGACCCCACCGTGTGTTCCCCTCCTGATCGAAGAGGTACGTGAGTCCCACAGTCAGGGGCCGCATCAGTTGCGAGTTGGTGACGATGAGCGGCCAGAGATAATCGTTCCAGCGGTCGACGACGAAGATCAGCGTCATGGTGGCCAGTACGGGACGCGAGAGGGGCAACACGATGTCCCAGAGCAGGCGCAGGTGGCCGCAGCCATCGACCTTGGCGGCGTCCAGCACCTCGCGGGGCAGGCTGAGGAAACTCTGACGCATGAGGAACGTGCCAAACGCCGTTGCTGCGCCGGGGAGCACGATCCCCTGATAGGTGTTGATCCAGCTCTGGCCGAAGACATCGGCCAGGGTCAGGTAGTTCGGGAGGATGGTGACCTGCTCGGGGATCATCAGGGCCGCCAGCAGGAGCAGGAAGAGCCAGTTTTTGCCGGGGAAGCGCAGAAACGCGAAGGCATACGCCGTCATGGTGGCGTTGACGACTTTGAGTGCTGCTCCCGCAACCGTAATGATGATGCTGTTGATGTAGAACTGGCCAAAGGGAGCGGCGTTCCAGGCGTCGGCGAAGTTGTCCCAGCGTGGCGCGGATGGCAGCCACCGCGTCGGTAGCGAGTAAATCTCCTGGTTCGTCTTCAGGGAGCCGAGCGCCATCCAGAGCAACGGCAGCCCGACAATGACCACGACCAGCGCCATCAGCACGTAGCCGAGGATCTGCATCTGCGTTGACAGTTTCTGACCCGAGCTATCCATAGTGCACCCTGTCCTCACCCTGCCGGATCTGCAGCAAGGTGATGCCGAACATGATCACGAAGAGGACGAGCGCGGCCGCCGCCGCGCGTCCGGCGTTGAAGGCCACGAAGCCCTGCTCGTAGACGTAGAAGATGAGGGTGTTTGTGGAGTCCACCGGACCGCCGTCCGTCATCACCTTGATGATGTCGAACGCCTGGAATGAATTGAGCAGCGAGGTGATGACCAGGAAGAAGGTAATGGGCGAGAGCATGGGCAGCGTGACGGAGCGGAAGCGCCACCACACGCCGGCGCCATCCAGCCGCGCTGCTTCGTAGAGATCCTTCGGGATCGCCTGCAGCCCCGCCAGGTAGATAACCGTGCTGAACCCGACGTTCTTCCAGACGTAGACGATGATCACGGCCGGCATGGCCCAGTTGGGGTCGGTCAGCCAGTTCGGCGAACTGATGTTGAGAAATCCCAGCAACTGCGCCAGCAGGCCGAAGCGGGGATCGAAGATGTAGACCCAGACGATGCCGATGGCCGCGCCGCTGAGGAGGGTCGGCGCAAAGATCACGGCCCGTGCCCCGTTCCGCCAGCGTAGCGGCTGATTCAGCAGGAGTGCGGTGGCCAACCCCAGGACGAGCGAGCCACCGACCGCGCCGATGGTGAACACGAGCGAGTTCTTGAGGACGGTGTGGAAGGTGTCGCTATTGGCCAGGTAGGCGAAGTTCGCGCCGCCAACAAATGTCTTGACCGGCGCGATCATGTCCCAACGCACCATGCTCAGGTAGACGTTGGAAATCATTGGCCAGTAACTGAAGACGCCGAAGAAGAAGAAGTTCGGGGCGACGAAGAGGAGGAAGAGGAACCATTCCTGCCGCCAGAAGGCGCGCTTGCGCGTCAGCGACGGCGCGGCCGGAGCCGCCTCACCTGCCTGTGCATCTGCAAGAGACGCCCGCCCGAGCACGGCGTTGCTCCAGGGACTCGTCACGGGCTTCATGGCCCGTAGTGTCCCTGCTCACCGTCGAGCAAGGACTAACAGAGTGTGAAGTTTAGCAGGGCGCCACGATCACTACTGTCAGTTGAGAACTTCTCGCCCAGAAGTGGGTACACGAACACATGGCGTGGTGCAGTAAACGGGTTGCCAAACGCAAGGTCGCCCCAGGTGAATTCGTCTCGCAGCTCCCCGGACAGGAGCAATCTGCACCTGGCTTGCGAGGCGACGGAGAGGATTACGGCGTCCCGGGGGCTGATCTGGTGAACCGCGACGAGATCTCCGCCGCCGATATCATCCCGGCTGTCGGCGGGATGGTCGCGAATGTGTCGCGTCAGCCCATGATCAGCGTCGACCCGGGACCTGCGAGACTCGTGCACCACGATGGTGAAGTGTTCACCGAGAGCCTGGACGGCAATGGCGAACGAGCCTGGTGGGAGAACCACCGGTGGCCCTGAATGGCCGGGCTCAGCATCGCGTGCGTGGCGCGCAACCAAATGCACTGTCTCAATCTCCACGAGTGCTGACGCTGGACATCCTCGTCCCGCCGCACTATCCTGCCGCGCGCTGCGCATGCCGCGCAGTGCTCCACGCTGTGGTGGAGGTTCGGGCACCGGAGGAGTTGTGCGAGTGAGTACCGGCGATAAACCTGCCGAGCGCTACGCACGGCGACACGTGCCCAATCCGGGTCAGGCTGCGTGCATGAGCACCCATCTTCTCCCCTGACCCACCGAGACACGCATCACACGCTGCGCTAGCGCTCCAGGCCCCTGTCCCGGGGAGGTCATGTCATGGAGCGAGAGACGCTGTTTCCGGAAGTGCGCGCCCTGCTGGATGCGCGGCAAACTGACGGTATCGTCGCGCTGAGCGAGCGCGTCAGCCCCGCCGCGTGGGCGGACATCATTCCCAGTCTGGATACCGCCGAGGTGGCGACGCTGGTGCAGGCGCTGCCAGACGCAGTGCTGCCCGACGTGCTGGCGGACCTGGCGCCCTTCGAGGCCGCCACGATCCTGCGCAACCTCACGCGGGCTGAAGCCGCCAGTGTGCTCGGCGCGATGGCGCCGGACGACGCGACCGATGTGGTGGACGAGCTGCCGGATGCCGAGGCCGAGGGCATCCTGGTCGCCATGCGGCCCGACGACGCTGAGGAGATCCGTGAGTTGCTGGCCTACCCGCCAGACAGCGCGGGCGGCATGATGACGCCGGCTTTTGTCGCCATCGCGCCCGACCTGCGCGCGGATCAGGCGATCACCGCGTTGCGCCGGGTTGCGGCCGAGGCGGAGACGCTGTACTACGTCTACGTGGTGGATCCTGCCGAGCACCTGCTCGGGGTCCTCTCCCTGCACGCGCTCGTCCTGGCGTCTCCGCAGACCCCCGTCTCCGCGCTGATGGCGCCCGAGGTCATCCGTGTGAATGCGGCGGAGCCGGCTGTTGACGCTGCCCGCCTGCTGCGTGACCGCAATCTGCTGGCGGTGCCAGTGGTGGATGACGAGAATCACCTGATTGGCATCATTACCGCCGACGACGCCATCGATGTCCTGGAAGACCAGTTGTCGGACGACCTGTTGCGCATGGCAGGGACGGACGCCGAGGAGATGGATCGCCGCTCGCCCGCCCAGATTGCGCGGCTCCGCCTGCCGTGGCTGGTTGGGACGATGGGCATCGAACTCGGCGCGGGACTGGTCATTTCGCACTTCGATGCCGTTCTGACCCAGGTGATCCTGCTGGCGTCCTTCATGCCGGTCATTTCGGCGGTTTCAGGCAATGTCGGGTTACAGGCCGCCGCGATTGTGGTGCGCGGACTCGATACCGGCCACGTTAGCCTGGCGCGTTGGGGTGCGCAGGTGCGCAAGGAAATGGAGACCGCGTTGATCATGGCGCTGGTCTGCGGCGGCCTGCTTGGAATTGTCGGCGCAATCTGGGCTGGGCATCTGCCCTTCGGCCTGGTCATTGGGATTGCCCTGACCTGTTCCATGATGACGGCCGGCTTCATGGGGACCGTCGTGCCGATGCTCTCGAAGCATTTCGGTTTCGATCCCGCGACGACCGCCGGGCCGTTCGAGACCGCGTTCCAGGATGTGATCGGGTTCGCGGTGTTCCTCTGGTTGGCGTCCCTGCTGCTGCACTGGCTGACATAGCGACCGCACATCGCCGAGATGGCGTGCCCACCACGGAGGTCTCATGTCAGGGGGCAGGCTCAGTCGCGCACTGCCCCTTGCATGAGTTCGCATGACGCGCGACGATCAGGCGCCGGGCTGAATCATTCGGCACAGAGATAGAAGCGGCGCCTGCGCGCCAAGGGCGCGCGTCCGCGGATTCGCAACATCTCGAGGAACGTCACATGTTCGAGACCATTGCCATCGCCTTGCTGCCGGCCGTGATCACGGTGGTGCTGGGGTACATCGCTGCGCGGCGGCACGACTTCGTGCCGGAAGACGCGTCGGTGCTCATCAAGATGGTGATGAGCTACGCGCTGCCGCTCTCGCTCTTCGTGGGTACGGTGCACACGCCACGCGCCGCGCTGCTGGCCGATGTCTCACTGCTGGCGGCGCTCTTTGTCGTGATAGTTTGCCTCTACGTTGTGGTGTTCGCCGTGGCGCATCTCGTGTTTCATTACTCGCTGGGAGCCAGCGCGCTTGGAGCACTCGCCGCCTCGGCGCCCAACTTCGCCTTCATCGGGCCGCCGGTGTTGGGCAATCTCTACGGGCCGGCCAGCAACGTCCCGATCGCGGTGGGCAACACCCTCGTGCTGCTGACGGTCTTCCCGGCAACGGTCGTGTTCCTCACGCTGGAGTCGCGCACCCGGGCTGCCAGGCAAGCAGATGCGAGGCAGGCGAACGCCGTGCCGGAGGTGAGTATCGGCTCAACCCTCCTGCACGCGTTCGTCAAGCCGATTGTCTGGTTGCCGCTGGCCGGCATCATCTGCGTGATGGCGGGCGTCACGATTCCGGCGCCTGCTGCGAACGCGATCGAACTCCTGGGACAGTCGGCAACCGGCGTGGCGCTCTTCTCCGCTGGCATCGTGATCTCCGCCTACAAGCTGGAGATCAGCCGGCCCGTGGTGATCCTCGCGGCCCTGAAGAACCTTGGGCAGCCGGCGCTCTTGCTGGGGATCTTGCTCGCATTGGGCTTCACCAACCCCACGCTGGGTGAAGCGGTCGTCGCGGCCGCGCTGCCGACGCTGGTCTCGGTCGCCCTGCTCGGGGTTCAGTACGGAGTCGCCCAGTCGCAGGCGGCCTCCACGCTCTTCCTGAGCCTGGTTACATCCCTGTTCACCCTGGCACTGTTCATCGTGGTGACCGGTGCGTAGCGTGTGGCCATTACCAGGGAAGGCGGTAGACGCGAGTCCGAACCAGCGCTAGCCGAGGCGGCGTCCCGTTGCCCGATCAAAGAAGAGGAGGCGGGTTGGGTCCAGGCGCAGGCCGACCTGGGTGCCTGGTTGGATCTCCGCCATACCTGGCGCGCGCGCCGTGAGTGCTCCGCCACGCCAGGAAGTTGTTACGACGGTCGATGGACCGACTGGCTGCACCACCTGGACGGTGGCGGTCACGCCCTCCGCTGGAGCGGTCAGGTGCACGTACTCGGAGCGGATGCCGAGATCGACGGTAGCTGAAGGATCGAGGTTCCCAGGCGCCGCCTCAGGGATGGGGAACGCGGCGTCGCCAACGACGTAGTGAAGCGATCCGTCACGTCGTTCCAGGCTCCCGGAGAGGATGTCCATCGGAGGTGACCCAATAAACCGCGCCACGTACGTGCTTGCGGGGGCGGCGTAGATTTCCGCAGGAGTCCCGTATTGCTCCACAATGCCCTGCCGCATGACCGCGATGCGGTCCGAGATGGAGAGTGCCTCCTCCTGGTCGTGGGTCACGAAAATGGAGGTGACCCCCAGGCGCGCGTGGAGCAGCTTGATCTCCGTCCGCATGCGCAGGCGCAGCGCCGCGTCCAGGTTGGAGAAGGGCTCGTCGAAAAGGAAGATGCGCGGCTCCCGGATGATGGCCCGGCCCAGCGCCACGCGTTGTTGCTGGCCACCGGAAAGCTCGCGCGGCAGGCGGTTCAAAAGCGGGGTCAGTTCCAGCAATTCCGCAACCTGCTGCACGCGCCCCGCGGTTTCTGCCCGGGAGCGCTTGTGAAGGCGCAGGGGGAAACCGATGTTCTCCGCCACGGTCATGTGCGGGTAGAGCGCGTACTGCTGGAAGACCATCGCGACGTCGCGCTCAAACGGCGTGAAATCGTTTACGCGTGTGCCATCGATCAGGATGTCGCCCGCGGTCACGCTCTCCAGGCCAGCAATCATGTTCAGCGTGGTCGACTTGCCGCAGCCAGAGGGTCCCAGCAGGGTCACGAACTCGCCGTCTGCGACATGCAGGTTCACACCACGGCAGGCTTCGACGTTACCGTAGCGTTTGGTGATATCGACGAGCGTGACATCGGACACAGTGTTCCCTAACCCTTGATCGCCCCTTCGGCGAAACCCTTGAGGATATAGCCCCGGAAGACCAGCGCCAGCGCGATGATCGGCACGCTGGCCAGCGTGGCGGCTGCCACCATCTGGCCCACGGCCGTCTGGTACTGGCCGGCGAACTCGGAAATGGCGATAGGGGCGGTCTTCGTGTGCAGGCGCGTGAGCACGATGGCGAACATGAACTCGTTCCAGCTCTCGATGAACGCGAAGATGCCCGCGGCAAAGAGGGGCGGCAGCGAGATGGGCAGGACGACGCGGGTGAAAGTTTGCCAGGTCGTCGCGCCATCGATCGCGGCGGCTCGCTCCAGGTCGTGCGGGATCGCCTCGAAGAACCCCTTCATCACCCAGATCACGATCGGCAGCACGAAGCTCAGGTAGACCAGCACCAGGCCGGCGTAGGTGTCGATCAGCCCCAGGCGCGAAAGCAGGATGAAGAGCGGGATGATGATCACGATGCCGGGAAACATCTGGGTCGCGAGCACCATCACGGCCAGCCGGTTTCCGCCTGGTGTCTCCAGTCGCGCGATGGCGTAGGCCGCCGCGGACCCGAGCGCCAGCGCGATGCTGGTGGTGAACGCCGAGACGATCAGCGAGTTGCGCATCGCTGGCAGCAGGCTCTGGCCGGTCGCCAACACGCCCTGGTAGTTCAACCAGGTGAATTGTCCCGGCGAGAGATCGGGCGGCAGGCTGGTCAGCGCGACCGGCGTGAGCAGGGACGAGATCACCATCCAGGCGACGGGCGCCAGCGTCCAGACGACGAAAATGACCAGGCCAACCCGCACGCCAAGGTCGCTCAGGAGTATCTCCAGGCGGCGCCGGGTCCCGCTCTTCGTGGTCAGGGTCGGGTGCCTCAGGCTGCCAGGCGTTGTGGTGCTCACCTCAACCAAGAGCCTGCACCCGTGAGCGCGGCGCGCCCGGCTTCAGCAACTTGATGAAGACAAGGGCCAGGACGAACATGATCAGGAAAATGACGTTGGCAATAGCTGCGCCATACCCGAAATCGAGGAAGTTGAACGAGACACGGTAGGCCAGGAAGTTCAGGAGCAGTGTGCCATCGGCCGGGCCGGCCTTGGTCAGGACGAAAATGAGATCGAAAACCTTGAAGCTCCAGATCGTCTGCAGGATCACCGCCAGCGCCAGGGGCGTGCGCAGGCCCGGCAGCGTCACGAAGCGGAACTGTTGCCACGCGGTCGCGCCATCCAGCCGCGCAGCCTTGTACAGGTAGTTCGGGATGTTTTGCAGGCCGGCCAGCAGCAGTAACGCGATGAACGGAATTGATTTCCAGACATCCGCCAGTAGCAGCATCCGCAGCGCGGTCTCCGGCGTGCCCAGCCAGTTGACGGGGCGCTCGGAGATGCCGAGTCCCACCACAATGGCGTTCAGCACGCCGTAGTTGGCGTGCAGGATCCACTTCCAGAGGACCGCGTTTGCGACCGGCGCGATCACCCACGGGATGAGCAAGATGGTCGTGAAAAACGGCTTCCGCCCCTGTGGTGTGTTGAGCAACATCGCTGTAACCAGGGCGATCCCCACCACCAGGATGACTTCGCAGGCCGTGAAGAACGCCGAGTTACGCAGGGCTATGCCGAACGCCTCGTCGCCCGGCAGTTTCTGGTAGTTCTCCAGTCCGATCCACGCTGAGCCAATCGCGCCCGCGGAGAGCTTGGCGTCCTGGAACGAGAGGAGGACCGAGCGCACGATTGGGTAGCCGATCACCGCCACCAGCATGATCAACGCTGGGGCAACCAGCACCAGCCCGGCACGTCGCCGTCGCTGCTCCAGGTTGCCCCCGCCCTGCGTTGGAAGTGGAGGGCGGGGGGATGTTGTGAGCGTTGCCACGGGCGCTTGTCAGATCGTCTAGCTGGCCCGCGCCTTCACGATCTCGGTGACCTGATCCGAGGCATCCTTCAACGCATCCTCCGGCGACTTGGATCCCTGGAGTGCCTTCTGGATCTCGGTGCCGATCGCCACCGTGACCTGGTTGTAGTCAGGCGTAACGAACGAGTCGTACGGGTGCTTGGCTTGCTCCAGGACGACCGCGGCGTTCGGTGCGCCCTTTTGCACCTCGGGATCTTCCAGGACCGACAGCCGGATCGGCAGCCAGCCGGTGTCGAGCACCTGGCGTGTCTGCACCACCGGGTCGAGATAGAACTGGATCAACTCGACGGCCAACTCCGGCGCGGCGGTCGACTTGGCGACGGTCCACGCGTCTGTGCCGTCGATGGACGCCGTCCCGGCCTCGCCGGCCGGCAGGATCGCTGAGCCGAGTTGCCCCACGATCTTCGAAGTGGCGGGATCGCTGGCTGGCTTCCACATGAATGGCCAGTTCATCATCATCGAGGCGTTGCCAGCGGTGAAGACGTTGGTGGCATCGTTGATCCCGGTGTAGGAAATGGAACCGGGATCGGTTGAGCCGTTCGTGAACATCTCCACCATCAGCTTCAACGCGTCCAGGCCAGGCGCATCGTTGAAGACCGGCATCCCGTCGTCGCCATACATCGTGCCGCCGGCCTGCTGCAGGAAGACCATCCAGTAGGAGGCCGCGCCGCCGATCCCTTCCGGCGCGCCATAGTTCAGCACCCAGCCGTAGCGCCCGTCCTTCGTCAGTTCCTGGGCGTACCCCTTCAGCTCATCCCAGGTCGTGGGCGGGCCGGAGAGTCCCGCCTCTTCAAGGTGGGCGGTGTTGTAGAAGAGCGTCAGGAGCGAGAGGGAGAAGACGACGCCGAGGGTATTGCCGTCCCAGGTGACGGTGGAGAAAGAAGAGGGTGGCAGGTCGTCCACGAGATCCTTCGGCAGGGAATCCTGCAGCGGCGTCAGGAAGGACGCGAACTCGGGCACCCAGCCGCAGTTGTACATCACGTCGTGCACGTGCGTGCCGGAGGCGAAGTTGGTCGCCATCTTGTCGTGGAGTTGCGGCCACGCGACAGCTTCGTACGTGACCGTGGCGTCGTGCGCCTGCTGCCAGGCCGCGAAATCGTCCAGTGAGAACTGGGCGACACCCGGCGGGGCCGGATCTGGCGCCAGCGGTGAGAGGACGTTCAGTGATGTCGCGGCGGACGCCCCAGGGGTCCAGATGCCTGGCGCGTAGCGCGCGGCAGCGAGCCCTGCGCCAAAAGCACCGGCACGGCGTAGCAGTCCACGACGATCGACCCGCTGCCCCGGCAGCGTCCGCATTGCACGCACCACTCTGGGCTCCTCTCGTTTGCGCAATTGTTCGTGCACGGGATGCTATCGCCACATCAGGGAATCAGCAAGAGTCGATCAGCGTGACTGAGTGTTCACCACCTGGAACACCAGCCACGGCAGGTCTCAAGCGCGCCTGATCGCCGCTCCCTTGACGTGAGCCAGGGAGTTTGGCCGCGTATTGCCTACTCTGTGCTGCCTGGACCCAATTGGGCTGTCCAATTCGCTTCCAGCTCAGTGTCTGTTCGCGCCTGCGAGCCATCCAGGACCTCGCGCCAGACCTCATTCACCGACATGAGGGCCGGTCTGATTGAATGACGCGGCGTCCGGTGCTGGAGTTGCAGCAGGTCGGGACGGCTATAGTGCCCGCAGGCATCGAAGTCGAAGCGGGCCTCGGCGACCGCGCCTGGGTCGATCTCCGCGAAGAGAATGCCTCGTTCATCCCAGAGTGGCCCCGCCAGGTACTCACCTAGTGGCCCGACAATCGCGCTGCCGCCGCGCGTCATGGGGTCCGGCAGGGCTGCCACTTCTCGCAGCGAGGCCTCGTCCAGGTCAGATGGATACTCCGCCTTTGTCATGTACTGGTTGCAGGCCAGGACGAAGCACCGTCCCTCCATGGCCACGTGGCGAATGGTGGATTGCCACGTCTCCCGGCCGTCTGCCGTTGGCGCCAGGTAGATCTCGACGCCTTGAGCGTAGAGCGCGCTGCGCGCCAGGGGCATGTAGTTCTCCCAGCAGATCAGACCGCCGATGTGGCCAATCTCGGTCGGCACCGTGCGGAGGCCGGAGCCGTCCCCCTCGCCCCAGATCAGGCGCTCACTGGCGGTTGGCTTGATCTTGCGGTGCACATTGAGCAGCGTTCCGTCGGGTCCCCAGAGCGCCAGGGTGCAGTAGACGGTACTGGTAGCGCGCTGATCGCGCTCAATCACGCCGACCGCGAGGTAGATGCCCAGATCGGCGGCCGTTGCCGCCAGCAGTGAGGCCTCAGGTCCGGGAATGGTGATCGCGCTTTCCACGTACCGCCGGTAGAGCTTGCGCCCCTCGCCGCTGCGGCTCCCGACAATGGCGCCGAAACTCAGGCCGCGTGGGTAGCCGGCAATGAATGCCTCCGGGAAGAGCACAAGGCGGGCCCCCGACGCGGCAGCCTGACGCGCCAGCGCGATCGTCTTGCGCACGCTTGCGTCCCGGTCGAGGAAGACCGAGCCATCCTGTACCACCGCCGCCACAAACGTTCCCGGTTCACCGAAGGACATGCTCGCCCTTTCCTGCATGGTTCCGCTGGGCAATGAGGTGAACATGGTAGCCAACCCCGGCGCCTGGCTCTGGGCCTGGCATCCCGGTGCTCCCAGGCGTAGCCGGGGTTGTGGCCAGTTCCCGCCCGCACGGGTAGTTCACGCCTGGCGGCGCTGCCGTATGATCCTGCGCAGATTTGGCATTGCGGGAGGTACGTGTGGACGGCAACGTGGGCACGATTGTTGTGGGCTCGGGGCCCGCTGGCGCGGTGCTGGCGGCCCGGTTGGTGGAGGCGGGCGAGGATGTCCTCCTGATCGAGGCTGGACCGGATTACGGGCCTTTCGGCTCGCCGGACTGGCCAGCGACACTGCTCGACCCGACCCGCATGCCGGTCGACGAAGACTCCTGGAACTACCTTTCGGCGGCACAGCACGGCATGCCGGACCATCATCTCCAGCGTGCGCGGGTGATTGGTGGCTGCTCCTCACACAACGGCGCCGCGGCGCTGTGGGGCCACCGCTCCGATTACGACACCTGGGCCGTGGAGAACCCAGGCTGGAGCGCAGAGGAGGTGGAACCCCTCTTCCGGATCGTGGATGAGAAAATGCGGGTGCACGTGCCCCCGCCGGACTGGGTCACGCCGTATCACACGCACGTGGTGGAGGCCGTGCAGCAGGCCGGCTATCCCGTGCTCCCCACCCTCTGCAGTCTCGATCCCGAGTTCGGATTCTCAATTCACCCGGTCAACATCGACCCAGACACGCGCATCCGCTGGAACGCGAGCTTTGCCTACCTCGACCCAATTCGCGAGGCGCCGAACTTCCGTCTCCTGCCCGACACACTGGTGGACCGGGTGCTGCTGGAGGGGAAGCGCGCCGTCGGCGTGGCGGTCATCAGCCCGGAGGGCCCGGCGGAGATTCACGCTGACCGGATCATCCTCGCGGGCGGAGCCTACGGCACGCCGCTGATTCTGCAGCGCTCCGGCATTGGCCCGGCCGGCGCATTGGCTGGCTGGGGTATCCCGCTGCAGCATGAACTGGCCGGCGTTGGCCAGAACCTGCACGATCACCCGGCGACCGCCGTGACCTACGAGGCCAGCCCGGAGATGGTGGCTGAAATGGAGGCGTTCCTGGCAGCGGGTGGATTGGCCCGGGAGGAGGGAACGACTGGCCTGGTCAGTTCCAGCCGCTGCGAAGGACCCTATGACATTCACATCTACCCGGTTGCCCCGCGGCCACACGACGGTGAATCGTGGCGCTTCGCCATTGCTTCCGCCGTGATGGCGCCGCGCTCGCGTGGTTCGATCGGGCTCAATCCCGAGCGCCCGACGGATCCGGAGGCCGCGCCCGTGATCGACACTAACTACCTGTCTGACATTGGCGAATACGACCTGGATGTGCTGGCGGAATCGCTGGAACTGGCACGTCAATTGGGCGCGCAGCCGGCCCTGGCCGCGGTGCTGGTGCGCGAGAAGGTGCCGGGGCCGGATGTGCAGACTCGTGACGAAATCAAGGACTGGTTACTGACGAACGCCACCCACGACTACCACCCGACAAGTACCTGCCGCATGGGGCCCGCCGATGATCCGATGGCGGTCGTCGATGCCTCGGGGAACGTGCATGGCTTGCAGGGGCTGATGATCGCGGACGCCTCGATCATGCCGTTCGTGACCCTGGCGAACACCAACGTGCCTACGTTCATGGTCGCGGAGAAGGTGGCGCGTGACCTGCTGGCGACGTTGCCTCGCTGAAATGCAGGCGATCGGTTACGGGATACCCGAAACCGATCGCCCATCCCTGATGAACGGTGGTCCTGGCCTCGGAGCGCCCGGGGTTAGGGCTTACCGCGGGCGGGTCGCCCCACTGATTGGCGTGATTTCAACGACCGGCAGTTTGCCGGCCTGCTCCACGGCCATGTCGAGCTCGCCTTCATAGTCGAAGACGCCCGTGGCCTTCAGGACGCTGCGCATGGGCTCCGGGGGACCGCACTGCCCGGAGCGCTTGCGCATCTGCAGCATGAGCTCCCGGCGGCGTGCCGGGTCTTCGACGGGTTTGGCGGTCGCCTTGATCGTCTTGCTGCCGACCTGGATGGTGACTTCAGGGTTGGCCAGCAGATTCTTGTACCAGTCGGATTGGACACCCCAACCGGCGAAGATGATGTAGCTGTCACCCACGGGCATGTAGCTGACGCCGTTTGTGCGGGGCAGCCCGCTCTTGCGCCCGATCGTGGTGAGCATCATCACGCAGCGCTTGCTCATCACGTCGGCAACAGGGCCCTTGTACATCGAGACCGGGGACTTGAAGAACCACTTGCGGAACGCATTGGGGCGGCCACGGTCAAACGTTGGTTGAGTGCTCGCCATCGGGGTCCGTCCTTTCCTTTACGCGATCACCAGGGTGTCACGAGCCGCGGCTTGCTCTTCGCTGAGTTGCACAATGCTGTCCACGACGGACATCAGATCAGCGGCCCTGATGGGAATTACACCAAGCCCGGTGAGTTCAGCGTCCATCACGCGCACGATACCGCCTCCCACGACCACCGGGATCTCCCGGGTTGCCGTATCTTCACGGAGTTCCTTCAGGAGGTGCTGCAAGGCGGGGAACCGCGCCGGTAGCGTCGCTGAAAGGAGTACAGCCGCTGGCAAGCGGTCACGGATTTCCTCGAGCAACTGTGGCACATCGATATTCGAGCCCAGGAAATGCACGTTGCGACCCTGGGCGCGGAGTAAGCCCACGACCATCCGCAGGCCCAGGTCATGGTGCTCTCCAGGCGCGCAGGCGGCCAGGATCGCGGGGCCGTGCGGCACGACCGCGTGGCGCCAGGAGAGTTGCGCGATGGCTTCGCGCACGAACTCGGTAATTTCGTGCTCCTGTCCGACGCGGAGGTCGCCGCGCTGCCAGCGCTGGCCAACCTCGACCTGCACGCGCAGGAGGACGTCCTGGAAGAGCACGGGCAGCGGCACCCCCAGGTCGTCCGCCTGCAACAATTCAGGCACGGCGGCTAACTGACCACTCAGGAGGTCATGACTGAGCCGTTCCACCAGTTCACCTAGCGGGTTGGTGTCACGCGTCTCAAGACGCTGCCGGATGTCTTCCAGCGAGAGCCGCTGTTCCTGCCAGCGCTTGATCTGGCGGACTCGGTCCACATCGTGCTGGGTAAAGAGACGGTGACCTCCCTGGGTGCGGTGCGGCGTCACCAATCCTTCTCGCTCCAGGAAGCGCAGGCTGGAGTGGGAGACATCCGGGTATTCTGCCTGCAGCAGCGCGACAACCTGCCCGATGGGGAGGAGCGCAGCAGGCTGCGTTTCCTCGCTACCGGTACCGCTCATCTCCGAACGATCGCTTCTGTGTTCCATGTGGCTTAGAATACACCTCGAAAAACCCGTTCGAAACCTCCACTAGAGATTCAGGTTACAGTACTCCAAAGAGCGGCAAGATGCTGCACAATCCCAGCGGACCGGAGCCCGCAATGTCTTTACCCACAGGTAGCGACCACGCGCAGCGCAAGCAGGATCACTTGCGGATCGTCATGGGCGAAACCGTGGCTTCCGCGAGCAGCACCGGGTTGGAGCGTTACCGGTTGCTGCACTGCGCGCTGCCGGAACTCGACCTGGCTTCGATAGAAACGAGTGTCACCTTCCTGCGCCGGCGCCTGGCCGCGCCAATCCTGATCTCCGGCATGACCGGCGGCGTGGAACGCGGCGCGGAAATCAACCGCCGCCTGGCCGCCGCGGCCCAGGCGCTCGGGTGTGCCATGGGGGTGGGGTCACAACGTGTGGCCCTGGAGCAGCCAGAGCTGGAGAGCCTCTTCGCGGTGCGGGAAGTTGCTCCAGACATCCTTCTGCTCGCTAACTTCGGTGCTGCCCAGTTGAACACCGGCTACGGGCTGAAGCAGGCACGCCGCGCGGTCGAGATGATCGGCGCAGACGCACTCGTGCTCCATCTCAATCCCCTGCAGGAGGCCCTGCAAGCACAGGGCAACACGGACTGGCGAGGGCTGCTCTCACGCATCGCTGATCTGTGTGCCGGGTTGGATGTCCCGGTTGTCGTCAAGGAAGTCGGCTGGGGGATTTCCGCGCCGGTTGCCCGGCAGCTCGTTGACGCGGGTGTCGCCGCAATTGATGTTGGAGGCGCTGGCGGTACGAGCTGGAGCGAGGTGGAACGGCACCGCGCACCGACCGAATTGTTGCGCCGGGTTAGCGGCGCATTCGTCGGTTGGGGTATCCCTACCGCTGAGGCGGTGCAAATGGTACGGCGTTCCCTTCCAGAGATTCCGCTCATCGCCAGCGGCGGACTGCGCAGTGGTGTCGACGCCGCGGTGGCAATCGCGCTCGGGGCGGACCTGGCTGGCTTTGCCGCGCCCCTCCTGCGTGCCGCGGCAGAATCTGAAACGGGGGCTCATGACTTGCTCAGTGCCCTCTTGCTGGAACTGCGCGTCAGCATGTTTGCCGCCGGCATGGCAGATCTGGCGCAGCTCCGCCGCGCCGATCTGATCACGACGCCATGCTGAGTAGCGCGTTGAGCCGTTCTTCCGGCCTGAGCGACGCGCCTGTGAACTGGCGCCTCTGCTCGGAAATTACGCGAGAGCACGGGCGCACCTTCTACCTGGCCAGTCATTTCCAGACGCCGGCGCGGCGCCGGGCGTTGCACGCCATCTACGCCTACTGCCGGATCGCCGACGACATCGTCGATCGCGCGGCGACGCGTGACGAGGCAACGGCCCTCCTTGCCGGGTGGGAAGCACAGCTCGACGCCCCATCGCACCCGGTGGCGCAAACATTTGCCGCGACGCGCGCCATCTACGGCATTCCCGTAGAGCCGGCCCATGACCTCATCGATGGTATTCGCAGCGATCTGCAGCCGGAGCCATTCGCGACATGGGATGACTTGCGCGGCTACTGCTACCGCGTGGCAGGGACCGTGGGGCTGCTCACGGCACCGGTGCTGGGTTGTTCCCAGGCCTCGGCGCTGCCGCGCGCCGTGGACCTCGGCATTGCCATGCAGCTCACGAACATCCTGCGCGATGTGGGGGAGGACGCACGGCAACAGCGGGTCTACCTGCCGCTGGCGGATCTGGACGCGTTCGGCTGCACGCCCGAGTCACTCCTCGCGGGCCGCCCGGTTGGCCGCTTCCGGGATCTGATGGCCTTCGAGATCGCGCGGGCCCGCAATCTCTATGCCTCCGCGCGGCCAGGTATCGCCGCGCTTTCACCAGCAGGTCAGATGACGGCCCTGGCGGCGAGCCGGCTCTACGCCTCTATCCTGACGCGCATCGAGGAGCTGGATTACGACGTCTTCAACACGCGGGCCACGGTGCACACCCGGCGTAAGCTGGGCGCACTCCCGGCTGTGGCGCTCGATTTCGCGCGGATGCCCCGATTCCCCGCCGTCCTGCCAGGGGATCTGTGATGCCCGCGCGGACCAGGCGGGGTTTACGACGCCTCGGTGATGAGCTCGTCGGCGATGACCGCCGAACAGAGCACGCCAGGCAGCCCCGCGCCAGGGTGCGTACCAGCGCCCACGAAGTAGAGGTTCGGCACGCCCGGCGCGCGATTGT
Organism: Thermomicrobiales bacterium; assembly: GCA_046328375.1. GTDB lineage: Bacteria > Chloroflexota > Chloroflexia > Thermomicrobiales > UBA6265 > JACCXM01. The sequence goes on along the minus strand of JAXLWT010000022.1, from coordinate 38,952 downwards.
GCGGCCGGAACCAGGCCGACTGGGTGAGGATCGGCTCCACCGCGAACGCGGCCCCCAGGTGGCTGCTCAGTGTGTCACGGAAGTGGCGCGGATCGATCATGTGCTCCGTCACCAGGTGGCGCGAGAGATCAGGCAGGTAGTTCCGCTCCAGGAACCCCATCACCCGATCACGGAACGGCTTCGCCTCCCGTTCCCAGTCGATCCCCGCCCCCAGGTGCGGCACGGGCGCCAGCACGTAGAACGCCTCGCAGCCCGGGGGCGCCAGCGAGGGGTCAGTGAGCGTCGGCATGTGCAGGTAGAGCGAGAAGTCATCGCTCAGCCGCTTGCGGCGGAAGATGTCGCGCAGCAGCCCTTCGTAGCGTGGCCCCAGAATGATGTCGTGGTGAGCCAGGGCTGGTCCGTCTCCTCCCCGGTACTGGCGATCTGTCCCGAAGTAGATCACGACCAGCGACATCGAGTGGCGCATCTGTTCAAGCCACCGCCCAGGCAGGGTGCGTCGCATGGCCGGCGGCAGCAGCCGGCGGTACGCGCCACTGACATCGGCGTTGCAGACCACACTGTCCGCCGGGATGACCTCTCCGTTGGCCAGGCGGACGCCAACCGCCCGTCCTTGCGCGATGACTACCTCCTCCGCCCTGGTCGAGAGTCGCAGGGTTCCGCCAAGGTCGGTGAAGAGTCGCACCAGCGCATCGACCACGGCGCCGGTTCCGCCCCGGGCGAACCACACCCCCCACTTGCGCTCCAGGTGATGGATGAGGGCGTAGATGCTTGTGGTCTGGAAGGGGTTGCCGCCGACGAGCAGGGGATGAAAGGAGAGAATCTGGCGCAGGCGGTCATGCTGGACGTGTTTCGACACCAACCCGTAGACCGTGCGGTAGCTCTCGAGCCTGATCAGGTCTGGCGCCACGCGCAGCATGTCCTGCCAGTGCAGGAAGGGCTGCGTGGCCAGATCCGTAAAACCCTTGTCGAAGATGCGCTCACTCTGGCGGACAAAGGCGTGGTACCCGGCGATGTCGGCATCGCTCGCCCCAAGGCGACGCATCTCGATTTCCATGCGTGCGGCATCGCCGGAATAGTCGAAGTGGGTGCCATCCGGAAAAAAGATGCGGTAGAACGGATCAACGGGCAGCAGGTCGAGGTAATCCTCGCGTTTCCGTCCCGCGAGCGCGAACAGATCATCGATCAGCCACGGTGCGGTGATGACCGTCGGCCCGCCATCAAAGGTGAAGCCGTCCTGCTGGTAGACGTAGGCGCGTCCTCCCGGTTGGTCCCGCTGTTCCAGCAGCGTTACCTGGTGCCCGCGCGCCGCCAGCCGCACGGCCGCGGCCACGCCCCCAAACCCGGCGCCAATAACGACGATTCGCTGTCTACCGGTCAACCGTGTTCCCTGCCGAATGACGTATGCACAGCCTGCAGGCTATGGACTGGCGCGTTCGCGAGTCGCACATACGCTACTCCACCACCGGGACCGGTGGTTCCATGAGCGCGCTTCGCAGCACACTGCTGTTCCTGCTCGCCATCGCGCAGGTGATGGCAGGTCTACGCGTGGCCATGCGGCTCCTGGGCACGGCGCGATCGACACGAATTCAGCGGAGAGGCGACTCAGCGGCGAGCGATCGCGTGACGGTGATCGTGCCTGTCCTGAATGAGCGGTTGCGCCTGTCCCCCTGCCTCGAGGGTCTCATGGCGCAGCCTGCCGAGGTGCAGGAAATCCTGGTGGTCGATGGCGGCTCCCAGGATGGCACGCAAGACCTGGTTCGCACTGCGGCTGCACGCGATCCGCGCATCCGGCTCCTCGACGCTGCGCCAATCCCCCCGGACTGGAACGGCAAGGCGTACGGGCTGCAGGTGGGCCTGCTCGAAGCAGATCCGAAATCAAACTGGATCCTGACGATCGACGCCGATGTCCGCCCCCATCGTGACCTTGTGCGCTCGCTGCTGGCACAGGCTCAGCGCAGCGGCGTGGCGTTGCAGGGTGTTGCGACACGGCAGGTTGTCAGCGGCGACGCTGATGGCCTGTTGCACCCGGCGCTGCTGACGACCCTGGTCTACCGGTACGGCATTCCCGGCCACGATGCCGGCCGCGTCCACGACGTCCAGGCAAACGGGCAATGCTCGCTCTTCCGGCGCGAACCGCTCGACCACCTTGGTGGGTTCACCGTGGCGCGAGATTCCCGGTGTGAGGATGTGACCATGGCCCGTGCCCTGGCCGAAGCCGGCCATTACGTCGGGTTCCATGAGGCTGATGATCTTGTTGAGACCGCAATGTACGGCGATTGGCGAGAGACCTGGCGGAACTGGCCGCGCTCGCTGACCCTGCGTGACCGGTATGCGGGATTTGATGGCTGGCAGCGGCTCGCCGAGGTGCTGCTCGCGCAGGGGCTACCGGTCGCCGTGCTGGCAACGGCCTGGCTGCTCGGGGGCACGGCGACGACCACCGTCAGGCCAATTGCTCGGCGCTCTTGTTTCACTCGGGCGGTGCCCGCGGTGACGGTGCTGCGGATCGTCAACCTCGCGCTTCTCGCGATGAGGTTCGGTGTGCTCATGGGCACCCGGCGGGCATACACGCAGCCACCTGCCACCTACTGGCTCTCGCCCCTGGTCGATCTCCCCGTGGCCGTGCGCCTGTGGCAGAGCGCCATCCAGCGCACTCATACCTGGCGCGGCCGCACGCTCGTCCCGGAAGATATCTGGAGCGTCACATGAAACTTGCTCGCATCCTGCTCATCGGTCACCTGGCGGCCCTGGCGTTCGGCCTGGCCGGGTTGCTCATTGCGCTGCCGAACCCGCAGTGGTGGGCTGGGGATTCCCGGGCCCTGCAGGTGTTCAACTTCGGGATGTCCTATGGGGGCGCAAGCCACATCCTGTTCGGTGCAGCAGCCATGTTCGCCTACGCCTGGGTGACCATTGGCAAGCGGCGCACGTTGATCTTCTTCGCGGTCTCGTTCGTGCTCTCGCTCTCATCCGAGTTGATCGGCACTGGCACCGGTTGGCCATTCGGGAACTACGCCTACACCGATTTTCTCGGTTACAAGGTCATGGGCCGGGTGCCGTTCACCATTCCGCTCTCCTGGTTCTATCTCGGTCTGGCGGCCTACATGCTGGGCACCTTGCTGGCCAGCCGCGTCGGTGGGCGGCTTACCTTCTGGGCGCTCTTCTTTGGCGTCTGGCTGCTCACCGCCTGGGACCTCGTGCTCGATCCGGCAATGGCGGACCCCAGCCTGCGGGTGCAGTTCTGGACCTGGCATGAGTCTGGTCCCTACTTCGGGATGCCGATCCAGAACCTCGTCGGCTGGTCGGTGACAGGGTTGCTCTACATGGGGCTGAGCCGCCTGCTCTGGCGGGAAAACATGACGGCCGAGGAACTCAGGCCCACGTCCTGGTTCCCCTTTGCCGTGTACGCCGCGAACCTCATCTTCGCGATGGTCCTCAGCCTCGGGGCAGGACTCTGGCCGCCAGTCGTGCTGGCGTTGATTGCCGGCATGCTCCCCGCCTGGCTGGCCATGCGCACGCCGGAGCCAAGGATGCCAGCACCTCGTGGCGCCGCCGCCGCGTGGCCTGCTCCTGAAGGCACGCGCTGATCCCCGCGTGGGGCAATTCTCATGCACAGGGACCTGCTCCTCGCGGAGCAATGATCCTTGTCTCACGGTGTAGTGCGTGACACGTTGCCTGCTTCGCGGTTCACGCGCTTGCCGCAGGTCTGAATCCCTTCCCTCCCGGTTGAGGATCGGCCGGGTCGCCGGCAGCGCATCAACGCTCACGTGCAAAGGATTCGTGCCGTGGACGGAAACGCCTGCGATGCCTGGACACGTCGTCGCCTGAACCTGGCCATCGGCGGCGCCGGGTTGAGCACGCTCCTTGGGGTTCTGGCTTCCGGCGATGTTGAGGGCAAGAGGAAAAAGAAGAAGACGACCTGAGCCAGGAAGGCGGGCGACCGTTGCACGCAGAAGATTCCCTGCTGTAAAGGCAAGGGTCTGGCATGCCTGCCCAACGCTTCGAGCCCAACCGGCCCGACTCACTGCTGCATCGTGGGGTTGCAGCCATGCAGCGCCGACGCAGAATGCTGCAAGAAGGTCTGTGTCGATGGCGCCTGTGCGTGCAAGACCGAAGGTCAGGAGTGCGGGGGCATCGGGACAATCTGGTGCTCGCTCAAGTGCCAGGTGACAGGCGGTTCATCGCAGTGCGTCGCCTGGCAATCGAGGCTGACCCGAGCGAAATCATCACGCCGTTCCTGCCGGATTGGGTGGTGCCGTTACAGCGTACCGGCCGGCAACGTCCCATCTTTGTCTTTCCTTCCAGCCACACGAACGCTGAGATGCGCGGTGACACCGAGATCGCGCGCCTGGTAGAAGGGGATTGCCCGTGCTGGGGATTCGCGCAGACGGCGAGGCACCGTGACCTGGTGCGGCAGGAGGGTGTGCCTGCGCTCGGCGCGGAGTATGTGCAGCAGATTCGCGCCCTGCAGCCCGCTGGCCCGTACCTCCTGTTCGGCAACTGCCTGGGCGGATACCTGGCCTGGGAAACCGCGCGCCAGATGCTGGCGCACGGACAGGCGATTGCTGGCATCGCGTTCTTCGAGATGCCGCTGCGTGCGAACGTTGCGGAGGTGCTCACCGGGCCAATGCCGCTCGACTCCTCCAACGTCTGGCGCCCTGGTCACTACGACCGCCCGGCAGCGCTTCCGGTGATCCTGATCCATGTCATGTCGGCGAAGTGGCACGGCGCCAAGTGGTGGCGACTCTGGCAGCACGTGGCCGAACTGGGCACTCGCGTCGTCTTGCTGCCAGAGGGATATGCTCAATCGCACGCGTCGTGCATGGCCGCTGCTGTCCGTGACCGGGCCGCTGCGGCGGACGCAACACTTCACGACTGACGCGGCCAGCCAGCACTGGCGAATGCCCCGGCAATGCCCGATCCTAGAGAGATGACGTGCGGGCGTCGTCGCCAGTGCGTAACGTGTGCCGGCGTAATCAGGGAAGCGGTCTTGTGGCTCTGGGTCCCCGAAATCTCATGCCATTCGCCGCCTGGCTCAGTATCCGGTCGTTCTGCCGGGTCGCCGTGCGTTCCATTGACGTGCATGCCACCGGCCTGGAGCACGTCCCTCGAAGCGGGCCAGTCGTCCTGGCCGCGCGCCACTATCACTACACCTACGACGGTATCGCCATCTATGCGCTGATCCGTCGCCAGATTCGCGCGGTCGCAGCACTCGACTGGCTGCCGCCTGGTCAATTGCGCGGGCTGCTCCGGGCAGCGTGCCAGGCGGCAGGCTGGCCCTCTGTCCTGCGCGAACCGCTGCGCGGCACAAACGACCGTGCTTCCGAACGGGAGCGCAGGCTGCTCCTGCTGCAGGCGTCGCGGGAAGCCGTTGATCTGCTGCGGGAGGGGAATGCCCTCCTCATATTCCCGGAGGCCTACCCGGTCGTTGATCCTCACCCTACGCCGCAGCGTGCTGACGGGGAGATGCTCCCCTTTCAGCCCGGCACGGTGCGCTTCGCCGTCCTGGCGGCGCGGCAACTCTCCGCATCCATTCCGGTGGTTCCGGTTGGCCTGCGTTACACGCGTCGCCGCCGCTGGCGACTGGATCTCACCTTCGGTCAACCCCTGTTGATCGGTCCAGACAGCGATCTGGACGCCAGCCTGGCCGCTCTCGAAGCTGAGGTGCGGCGGCTTTCCAGCATCTGAGGCAAAGCCCCTTTCTCACACCTGCCTCTCTGCGCGGTTGATAAGTGGAGGGTTCCTCCGTATAAAACGGAGAATGACTCCGTTTGAGAGAATCCTTGTACGTCCTGTAGAGAGGATCGTGATGCAGATCGGCATTGACATTGGGGATACCACCGGACCGGTGACCCTGGACACGATGGTCTCGCGTGCGAAGCGAGCCCGGGAACTGGGCCTGGGGAGCGTCTGGATGGGACAGTACGTCGGGTGGGATATCCTGACCGCTCTTGCCCTGGTGGGGCGAGAGGTCCCCGATTTGGCCCTGGGCACCGCCATCGTACCGACCTATCCCAGGCACCCGATTGCTCTCGCCAGCCAGGCCCTCAGCGTGCAGGCCGCAACTGGCAACCGGTTGCAACTTGGTCTCGGACCGAGCCATCGTGCCATCATCGAGGAGTGGTACGGCTACGACTACGACCGTCCCGCGCGGCACATGCGGGAGTACCTGGAGGCGCTGGAACCGCTCCTGCGTAGAGAGCAGGCGAGCTACCAGGGCGAGACGTTGCGCGCTCAGGGGCAGCTCACGGTCCTGCAGGCCAAGCCGCCAGCCGTACTCATCTCAGCACTGGGACCCGTCATGCTGCGCCTGGCAGGGGAGTTGGCTGATGGCACCGTGACGGCCTGGGCTGGGCCGCGCGCGATCGCGGAGCACGTTGCGCCGCGTATCAACGATGCCGCTGCCGCCGTGGGGCGCCCCCGGCCGAGGGTGGTGGCAGGGGTACTGGCCAATGTCACCGACAAGCCTGCGGCAGCCAGGCAGAGTGTGGCGGATCGCTTCGGCGGCTCCGGCGCTCTCCCCTCGTACCGGGCCATGATGGATATCGAGGGAGTCGCGAACGCGGCCGATCTCCTGCTGGCCGGGGATGAGGCCGAGGTCACAGCGGGGTTGAGAGCTTACGAGGAAGCTGGTGCGACTGAGTTGGTGGTCTTTTTCACCGGGCCGGAGGAAGAGCGGCCACGCACGGAGGCGCTCATGGCGACGCTAGCGGCAGCGTAGGGGACCGGCTGTCTCAGGCGTTCCTGGCGCACGAGCTGCGCAGGCCGTCACAGACGACGGTCAGTAGGTGATCGGCCGCCCGGGCTGGCACGCCGTCCTGGGCGCTGGCCGAGGCCAGGCTGTAGACCAGGAGAAAGAGGTCAGTCGCGTCGACATCCGGCCGTACGTCGCCTGCCGCCTGGGCGCGGGCCAGGAGTGCGGCGCAGATCTGCCGCATGGAACGACAGGTGTCCACTTGCTCCCCTGCTTCCGGTGGATACCGCAGGGCTTCGGCGCCCAGGCCGTGATACGCAGAGGCATGATCCAGCAGGACCCGCAGCCAGGTTTCAAGGGCTTCCCCCGGAGCCGGCGCATCCAGGAGCACCCGTCCTTGCTCGTTGACGTCATCGCTGGCGCGCTCGATGGTGGCCAGGATCAGCGCGCGCCGGCTGGGGAAGTGGCGATAGAGCGTGCCTATCCCAACCCCGGCTCGCTGGGCAATCTCCTCCAGGGCAGCCGCACCACCCTGCTCGGCAAACACTGCATCTGCGGCTGTCACCAGCGCCGCGTAATTGCGTCGTGCATCGGCACGCATCGGCCGGGTTGGCGCTGTGGTGATGGGAGAAACGGAGGTCACGGTCACGTCTGGAACCTGCCTGAGATGGGGACTGCTGCAGGTTATGGTAGTGCACGACGTGTAGCGGCCGTTGCGCCGGGAGCACAACGCGGGCGCTGCCTACCCACTGCGGTGGGGGTAGCGCGCGAAACCGGCTGCTAGAGTTTCCACCTGAATCCGCTCGCGGAGTCAATGCTACTCCTGCCCCGGGAACACTCCATGACCGATCTCCTCGCCGCCCGCCTGCAAATGGCGACCGCCCTCGCCTTTCACATCATCTTCGCCGCGCTCGGGATGGGCTTGCCCCTGCTGCTGGTGATCACCGAGGGGCTGTGGTTAAAGACGGGCAACCCGATTTACCTGGCGCTGGTCAAGCGTTGGGTGAAAGCGTTTGCCATCCTCTTTGCCGTCGGCGCCGTTTCCGGTACCGTGCTCTCGTTCCTGCTTGGTCTTCTCTGGCCGGGGTTCATGCGCTACGCCGGCGGCATTATTGGCCTTCCCTTCTCCGCAGAAGGGTTTGCCTTCTTCACAGAGGCGATCTTCCTGGGTCTCTACCTCTACGGGTGGGACCGTCTTTCCCCGCGTGCGCACTGGCTCGCGTCCATCCCCATCGCGATCAGCGGCGCGTTCTCGGCCATTTTCGTCATCTCGGCCAACGCCTGGATGAACAGCCCTACCGGCTTCCGGGTCGTGAACGGTGAGGTCGTCGACGTCGATCCCGTGGCGGCCATGTTCAATTCGGCCTGGGCGCAGCAGGCGCTGCACATGGTGCTGGCAGCCTACGTGGCCACGGGCCTTGGGATTGCCGGCCTCTACGCCTGGGGCATCCTGCGCGGGCGGCGCGACGCCTACCATCGTATCGGGCTCACCATCGGTCTTGGCCTGGCCGGGGTCGTGATTCCGCTCCAGATCATCAGCGGTGACCTCAGCGCGCGCTGGGTGGCAGACAACCAGCCGGTAAAGCTGGCGGCGCTGGAGGGGCTCTTCCACACACAGGCCGGCGCGCCGCTGACGATCGGCGGCATCCCCGACCCGGAGACGCAGACGACAAAGTACGGCATCGAGATACCGAATGGCCTCAGCCTGCTCGCCTTCCATGACCCGCACGCTGTTGTACAGGGGCTGGAAATCGTGCCGCCGGAGGACCGGCCACCGGTCGTCATCGTGCACCTGGCGTTCCAGGTCATGGTGGGCATCGGCTTCGCGACCCTCGGGCTGGCGATCTGGTACTGGGTGGCCGCCTGGCGGTCACGGCGGCGCGGTGTGCCGTTCGAGCCAGGGTCATGGTTGCTGCGCGCGATCGTGCTGGCCACGCCCGCCGGCTTCATTGCCATCGAGTCGGGCTGGATTGTGACGGAAGTCGGGCGGCAACCCTGGATCATCTGGGGCTTCATGCGCACGGCCGAGGCCGTGACGCCTGTGCAGAATGTCTTTTACAGCTATGGCGGCTTCCTCCTGATCTATTTCATCCTCGCCGTCACCACGCTGGTGCTGTTGGTCCGCCTGGGGCGCACGCCAATCCCCGATCACTTCCCGCCGCCGGGCGCGCCGGAGAGCGCAGGCAGCGCTGCGGAAGGAGGGGCACGTGCCATCGCTTGATGATGTCCAGACGCTGGAATTTGCCCTTGGCGTCATCCTGCTCCTGGGCGTGATCCTCTACGCCGTGCTGGGTGGGGCGGACTTCGGAGGAGGCGTGTGGGACCTGCTGGCGCGGGGACCACGCGCCAATCAACAGCGTGAGGTTATCGCCCACGCCATCGGCCCGATCTGGGAGGCGAACCACGTCTGGCTGATCTTTGTCATCGTTATCGTGTTCACCGTTTTCCCGCCGGTCTACGCCGCCCTGAGTGTGGCGCTCTTCATCCCGCTCACCTTGGCGCTGGTCGGCATCGTCTTCCGCGGTGTGGCCTTTGTGTTCCGTACCCCTGCGCGCAGTGTGGCGGTCATTGGTGGCGTCTGGGACCGGGTGTTTGCGATCGCCAGCGTGGTCACGCCCGTCTTCTTCGGCATGGCCGCCGGTGCAGTCGCCTCGGGCCAGATCCGGGTGGCCGACGGCGTCGTGCAGAGCAACCAGTGGACGACCTGGCTGGCGCCGTTTCCCCTGGTGATCGGCCTCCTGGCACTGGTCACGTGCTCTTTCCTGGCGGCGGTCTACCTCACCGTGGAGACGGAGGGTGAACTGCAGGATGATTTCCGGCGCCGTGCGCTCGGAGCGGGTGTGGCCTTCGCCATCCTGGCGGCGATCGCTCTGCCGCTGGCACGACGTGATGCCCCGGAGATCTGGGAGGGGTTAACTGGCACCAGGGCGATCATCGTCGTGCCGGTCGGCGTTTTCCTGGCCGTGGTCACCGGCTGGGCGGTCTATAGCCGCCGCTTTCTCCTGGCCCGGTACACGGCGGTGGCTGAAGTGATCCTGTTGCTTGTGGGTTGGGCGCTGGCCCAGTACCCGTACCTGGTGGCGCCGGATCTGACCTTCGAGAACTCGGCCGCGACGCCCGCGATGCTGCGCGCCGCCCTGGTGACCTACGGCCTTGGTGCCATCATCCTCATCCCCTCACTCTGGCTTCTATTCAGGGTCTTCAAGACAGATCTCCCCGGCGCCGTCGAGGTCGCGCCGGGAAGCAGCGGTGATGGAATTGCGCCGGACCGGGATGCCAGCGGGTAGCACTTGCTCCTCGTTGGCCAGTGAGCGGCTGACAGCGACGTGCACTTCTTGCGATAGTTGCGGCATAGGGCATTCGGCCAGCACGCAACAGGAGCAGAGGTACACGCATGTCCACGCAATCACGGTCCGGCCTGCACGTCGTCCAGAACCGCTACGACGTGGCGCAACGCTGGTCCGCGAAGGCGGACCCGGTCGAGCACTACGCGGCGTCTGGCGTCTACGAACTGCTTGGTGAGCCGACGGTCGCGGAGCCACAGTTCCCGGCCGGGCACGACGCGGACGAGCCAACCGTCAAGCTCGGGATCTTCGGCGGCCAGATCGCGGACGCGGTGGCAGAGGGTCGACGCGCTGGTAAGCCCGTCCTGGTGGTTGGCGGCACCTGTGACGCCGTGCCTGGCATTGTCGGCGGGATCCAGCAGGCGCATGGCCCGGCTGCGAAGATCGGTCTGGTCTGGTTCGACGCCCACGGGGATTTCAACACTCCACGCACCACCCTCTCTGGCATGCTCGGCGGGATGCCCGTTGCCGTCTCAGCCGGACTCGCCTATCCCGAGTGGCGTCTGCTTTCTCAGCAGGAGACACCACTGCCGACCGACCGTATCGTCATGGTCGATGTGCGCAACCTCGATCCGGCTGAAGAGCAACTGATCCGCGCGACCGATGTCACGATTGCCGCGCCCGCGCCTGGCTTCCCAGGCGAAGATCTGCAGGAGGCTATCGATACGCTGGCCGAGAAGTGCGACATCATCTACCTGCACATCGACGCCGATATCCTCGACGGTCGCTATGTTCCCAACCACCGCACGGTGGAGTTCAACGGGCCGAGCATGGAGCAGGTGCAGGCGGCGATCAACACCGTGATGAACACCGGCAAGGTCGCCGTCTTCGCGGTTGTCTCAATCTGGACCGATGGCGAGGGTGGCGAGACGGCGATTGCGTCCGGAACGCAGCTGGTGCGGGCGGGCGTTGAGGCGTGGGCCCGCCAGACGGCGTAGCGCCCGCGGTGCGCTCATCGAGGTTTGCCCTGCTGCTGGCGTAACTTGCGACAATGCCTCCAGCACGAAGCTAGGGGAGAGCATGCCAGCAGCAGAAACGCAGCCGGAACTGACGGCCGAAGCCATTGCAGACGCGCGACGGGTGGGTGGCGTACGCCTGAGCCCGGATGGGAACCTAGCGGCGTACGTGGTGACGCCATTCGGCCAGCGCGAGGAGCATCCCGCCAGTGCCATCTGGCTGGCCAGCCGGGAGGAGCCTGCGCGCCAGCTCACGGCCGGGACGGCAGAGGATCACGCGCCGCGCTGGAGCGCAGACGGGCGCACGGTTTTCTTCCTGTCGGATCGGGCGAAACGGGGGACGGCACAGCTCCATCGCATTTCTCCGGACGGTGGCGAAGCGGAAGCGCTCACCGACTGGGAACCCGGCATCGCGGACTACCTGCCGCTGCCCGACGGCCGGATCGCGCTCCTGGCAATTGACCCTGAAACAGCGGAGCAGAAGGAGCGCAAGGAGCGGCGCGACGACGCCGAGGTCTACGGCGCGGAGTGGCCCTTTCAGCGACTGCGCCTGCTGGATCCCAGTGTTGGCGACATCACGACGGTTGACGGCTTACCAGACCGGCACGTCGTCGAGGTTGCAGCCGCCAGTGATGGGAAGCGGCTGGCCGCGATTGTCTGGCCGACGCCTGAACTGGACAACGTGACCGAGCGCGGCGAGATCGTACTCATCGACCTGACGGGTCATGACGCCCCGCGCACCGTGGCTGCGTTGACCTCCGGTGGCGGTGACCTTGCCTGGGGTCCCAACGACGCGACGTTGCTCTACCTCGCGCAACTCCTGCCCGGGATGCAGGGCGGCCAGGGTGTCTTTGCGCTCGACCTTGCGAGCGGCGAAACGCGGATCTTTGCGCATGAACTCGAAGCTTGCCCAAACTGCGTTGTCACTGACGCGGCCGGTGCGCCGTACCTGCCGATCCTCGATCACCTTGAAAGCTGGATTGCCAGGCTTGAGTCACTTGCCGATGGGGCGGCGGCAACGGCCGACGCGGAGAAACTGGCCAGGTTGGCACACTTTCCCGGTGAGATCGATCAGATCAGCGTCAGCGCCGACGGCGAGACGATCGCGCTTGCCGGCAGCACGCAGGACCACCTGAGTGATCTCTGGCTCGGGCGCATTGGAGAACCACTGACGCGGGTCACGAACACCAACCCTGAGCTGGAGGCCCTTCCGTTTGGTGCCCAGGAGCGGGTGACCTGGACCGCGCCCGACGGCCTGGAGATTGAGGGACTGCTGATTCTGCCGCCCGGGGCAATGCGTGACGATGGACCATTTCCGCTGATGACCCTCGTCCATGGCGGTCCCTACTGGCGGTATGCGGATTCGCTCCAGGTCGGGCCAATGCGCTGGGGCCAGTGGTTGGCAACGGCGGGGTACGCCGTGCTCTTGCCAAACCCACGCGGCGGTTCTGGTCGCGGGCACGCGTTTGCGGACACCGTCGCTGGTGCAGTCGGCAAGGAGGACTGGCTCGATGTCCTGGCCGGGGTGGAGTACGCCGTGGCCGCAGGCATCGCCGATCCAGAGCGGCTCGGAATCGGCGGCTGGAGCCAGGGTGGCTTCATGACCGCCTGGGCCGTGGGGCAAACGACGCGCTTCAAGGTGGGCATCATGGGTGCTGGTGTCAGCGACTGGGGCATGATGAACGCCACCAGCGATCTGCCGCACTTCGAGCGTATGCTGGGCGGGAGTGCAGGCTGGGAAGGCCCAGGGCCGCACCAGCACGCCGCGCTCAGCCCCATCTCCTTCGCCCATCAGGCCACCACGCCCCTGCTCATCCTGCACGGCGCCGACGATGCGCGGGTGCCGGTCAGCCAGGGCCAACTCATGGCTCAGGCCCTGCGGGAGCGCGGCGTCCCGTGTGAGCTGGTGGTCTACCCGCGTGAGCCACATGGCATCCGGGAGCGTCAACATCAACTCGATCTCTTGCGCCGCGTCCGGGACTGGACTGCGCGCTGGCTTGGCCAGGGATCTCACGTCCCGGCCGCTTCCACTGGGGGAAACAACTGATGGGTGAACTGACCGCCGAGATGGTCGCGGATCAACTGCTTGTCACTGCCGTGGAGGTGAGTCCGGAGCGTGGCTGGATCGCGTTCGCCGCTGAGCCGGCTGGGCATGCGGACGAGCATCCCTCAGGCAGCATCTGGCTTGCTTCTCCGGGTGACGCGGCTGCTCCGCTCACCGCAGGCACGGCCAAGGATCACGCGCCACGCTGGTCACCCGACAGCCGGACGCTGTATTTCCTGTCGGACCGGGAGAAGCGAGGTGTCAACCAGCTGTACCGGATCAATCCTGAGCGCGGCGAAGCCAGGGCGCTGACAAACTGGGAGCCTGGCATCTCCAGCTACCTCCCACTCCCTGATGGGAAGCGTGTCGCGCTGATTGCCGCGGACCCGGAGACTGACGAGGCGAAGCAGCGCAAGGAAGCGCGTGATGACGCGGAGGTCTACGGGGAAGACTGGCAGTACCATCGTCTGCGGCTGCTCGATCTTGACTCGGGCGACATCACGACGGTCGAGGCCCTCGGGGATCGTCACATCGTTGACGTGGTGGCGGAGCCGGACGGCAACCGTCTCCTGGTCAAGTCCTGGGTCACTCCCGAGACGGACAACGCGTTCCACGCAGTCGATCTGTTCGTCGTGGACCTGGACTCAGGGGTCGCCAATCTCCTCTGCCATCACACTGCGTCTGTCGGTGACATGTGCTGGGCACCGGACGACACGGTGGTGGTGTTGGCAACCCAGCCGCACAGTTTTCACGCGGGTGTCAGCATCTTTACCGTTCCTGCGTCGGGCGGTGAGCTCCGGGAGTTGATCCCCGATCTCACGGTCTGTCCCATGCAGCTCGTGACACCAGGCAACGGCGAGGTCCTGGTCCTGGTCGAGGATCGGCTCGATTCCTGGGTTGGGCGTGTGAATGTACCTTCGGGCTCCCTGGACGTCGTGCAGCGCCTTCCGGGCGATGCTTATCCACTTAGCGCCAGCCGGGACGGATCGTTGCTGGCGGCGTTTCGGCGCACGCCGGAAGATGTTGGCAATGTCTGGGCTGGCGCACCTGGCCGGCCCTGGGCACGGCGGAGTGATCTGAACCCAACGCTGGCCGCGCTTGACTGGGCGCCGCACGAGGCGTTTTCCTGGTTGGCGCCGGACGGGCTCGCTCTTGACGGCGTGCTGCTGCTTCCGGCAGGCGCCACCCGTGATGACGGTCCGTTCCCGACCGTGATATCTGTCCATGGCGGTCCGTACTGGCGTTTCCCGGACGCCATCATTGTGGACTGGATGCTCTGGGGGCAGTGGTTGGCAAAGGCCGGGTTCGCGGTCTTCATGCCGAACCCGCGTGGAAGCAGCGGCCGTGGTCCGGAGTTCGCGAAATCAGTCCTGGGTAGTCCGGGTGAGGGTGCCTGGGCCGATATTGAAGCCGGCATCGACGAGCTGGTGCGGCAGGGCGTGGCGGATCCGGAACGACTTGGGATCGGCGGCTGGAGCTACGGCGGGTACATGACCGCCTGGGCACTGGGACACTCGGAGCGCTTCAAGTGCGGGATTGTGGGCGCCGGAGTCACTGACTGGAGCCTGATGATCGCCACTGGCGACATCCCCAGCTTCTCTACGGGGATGGGTGGCAGCCTGCCCTGGAGTGGCCCGGGCCCACACCAGCACGCGGCAACCAGTCCCATCTCGTACGCGCACCGTATCTCAGCGCCGACGTTCATCCCGCACGGCGCCGCCGACGTGCGTGTACCGCTCAACCAGGGGCAGTACCTTGCCCAGGCCCTGCGCGAACATGACGTTCCCTCTGAACTCGTCGTCTACCCGCGTGAAGACCACATCTTCAGCGAGCGCCAGCACGAGATCGATCTCATGAACCGCGTTCGTGCCTGGTTCGAGCGGTGGCTTGGGGCAGGTTGGAAACTGCAGGATATCAGCGCGGCAGATACAGCCTGAGGTTCGGTATCCGCGCAAAGTGGCGCGTGTTGCGCGTCAGCAGTGTGAGGTCGTACTGGAGCGCGGTGGAGGCGATGAGGATGTCGAAGTCCGGGATAATCTGTCCCTTCAGACGAAGTTGGTTTCGGATTTGCGCGAAGATTCTCATCGTGGATGGATCAAGGCCGAGAAGTTCGAATGCATCAAGAAATTCAGCAAGTTGAGCGATTCTCCGCTCGGGGTCTGGCATTGCCGCTCCGCCGTCGAAGAGTTCTCCATAGGAGACGATACTTACTGCTGGAGCGTCTCGACGCAGCAAAGCCAACGTATGAATGGCGCTGGAGATACCTCCAAAGGCATCGATGAGCCAATCGCTGTCAACCAGGTACTTCACGGACGCGTGATTGGCCGTGAGCCTTCTTCGCGCGCTCGATAGATTTGTTCCTTCCAGCGCTCTGCTTCCTCCGGCGAAATGCTGCCAGCGGCATCATGAAGAACCCGGAGAAATCGTTCGGGATCGAAACTGGAGCCAGGGGTGGCCAAGCCAGGAGAAACGATGAATCTCTTATTCTTGCTTACCAAAACGACTGCTCTCTCACTATTTTCAAGAGCTCGACCCAACTCGCTATCCGGATCAATATGAATCACGTCAGGTTCATTAGTCACCATACATTGCCTTTCACGATCAATCCGAGAATACCATCGTCGAACGTGTAACTCCCTCGCAAAGGCTTTTCACCACCTCCACAGGCAGGTGCCCACGCAATTCCCCGGGCGTACGAAAGCAGCAACTGGCCTGACCATGCCAGGCCAGTAGACACGACGCGTCGTCACACCGTACGCGCAATTTCTTGCCGCATTTCCCGGATGAAACGCAGCGTCTCTGGATAAGCCCGGTCGGATTCGGCTGGGTCATCAGGGACGGCCTCGCGCCAGCGGAGCGCTTGCGCCAGCAGGGACGCGTGGTGGGGCTGCGCGGCGGCCAGCCAGGCGGCGGCGTCCGCTTTTGATGTGCCGTGGCCGTGACGAGCGGTGAAGAGGGCACGACAGAGCGTCAGGACGGCGTACGACTGCTGGCGAGCCGAACGCATCTCCGGCATCCACTCCGCGAAGGCAGCGGCGTGATCGCGCACGGCGGTGACGTACTCCTCGACCGTCGTGTCCGGAACGTAGACCTCGGCTGAGGGACCAGTCACGACCTTTCCAGGGTGACGGACCTGGTGCCAGTTCATGAGCCAGTCAACCCCAGCGGAGAGGATGTGGAGCGGTTCGCCCGGGCTGATGACGCCAATCTCGCTGAACTGCGTGCGAAAAGTGGCCAGGGCGTGCCGGGGTACGTAGATCACCTCTATCCGGTCATGCCAGTGTGGGAAGCGCGTTTCGATGCCCGCGTGCATCGTGTGCAGGCGGTCGATGACCCGTGGCGTGATCGGGCCATCGGTGACTGCCAGCAGATCGATATCGCTTACACCGGGGACGAAATCTGCGGTGGCGAGGGAGCCATAGAGGTAGAGCCCCAGCAGGCGAGGCTGCGGCTCGAGCGCGGCAGATATCCCATCCGCCAGGACCGGCAAGAGGGCGTCCGCTTCAGGTTCACCCGTGGTCAGCATCGACCTTCCCCGGAGCTCACTGGCTGCGCTCCGATGCTCTGCGCGTTATCAGGACCTCAATCCCGTCCAGGATGCGGTCCAGGCCGAACGCCAGCGCGTGTTCGGGATTGGTTACCGCCTGGTGCGCCATGCCAGCCGCCTGGCCGACACGACCAGCCACGGGGAAGTGCTGGCCACTCATGACTGTCTCCAGGATGGGCGCCGTGGCCACCCACCACTCCAGATCAGTCTGGCCGCTCTCCTGCTGGGCGGAGTGCTGCAGGAGCCGCGTGCGGGCGACACTGCTCACATGCGAGAGCACGAGCGCCAGGGTGTCGTCCATCTCAATGTCGGTCAGGCCAATGCCATCCAGCGGGCGCAACTCGGCTTCGTAATTGCGCGAGACGTGCGGCCCCATCACCGGCCGGGCGTGGCTGAGGCTCAACAGCCATGGGTGGCGGTCAAAGAGTTCCCAGTTTCGCCGCGCGACGAACCGCAGCGCTGCTTGCCAACCTCCAGGCTGCCGTGACGGCTCTTCCACATCCTCGTACAGCTCACCAGCCACCGCATCGAACATTAGATCCGTGAGTTCGCCCTTGCCTGGCACGTGGGTGTAGAGCGACATCGCGCCAACGTTCAGGCGCTCTGCCACACGGCGCATGGAGACGGCTTCTAACCCCTCGGCGTCCGCGATGGCAATTGCCGCTTCAATGATGGCGGCCAGGGTCAGCCCGGAACGTCCGGCACGCGTGTGGGATCTCCACAGGAGTGCCAGAGAACGCGCGGGATCGTGGTCAGTTGAGCGCGAGGGGCTCTTGCTCATGATGGCAGCACGCGCACACCTTCCCAGTAGCGTACAGTGTACGGTATCATGTACGTAATTCCCCGGCTCTGTCGTGAAGGCACGGATTCCCGGTGGCTGGTTTGTCGAAAGGACGGCGATGGATCATGTGCATAGCGCCATTCTGGCGCATGATGTCCACAAGCGGTACGCCGGTGGCGCGATAAATGCCGGGTTGCACGGGTTCAACCTGGCCGTGGCGCCTGGTACTGTCTGCGGACTGCTGGGACCGAACGGCGCAGGGAAGACGACCGTAGTTCGCATCCTGAGCACCCTGTTGCGCATGGATTCCGGCGAGGCATCAGTCGCCGGCTGCGACGTGCGCCGCCAGGCGCGGCAGGTACGCGAGCGAATCGGCCTGGTCGGGCAGTACGCCGCGGTCGACGAAATTCTCTCCGGGCGCGAAAACCTGGAGATGTTCGGGCGGCTCAACCATCTGCCGGGCCGGGTGGCACGAGCACGAGCAGAAGAACTCCTTGCGCAGTTTGCGTTGAGTGACGCCGCCAATCAATCGGTTCGCACCTACTCTGGGGGCATGAGGCGCCGGCTTGACCTGGCCGCCAGCCTGATCGTCTCGCCGCCGGTTCTCTTTGTCGATGAGCCGACAACCGGGCTGGACCCCGCGGCGCGGCGCGAAGTCTGGGCGGCCATTCGCAGCCTGGTGCATGGCGGCTCGACCGTCCTGCTGACCACGCAGTACCTGGAGGAGGCCGACGCGCTGGCGAACCAGATCGTGCTGCTCAAGGCGGGCCGGGTGATTGCCGAGGGAACGCCCCGGGAGTTGAAGGCGACGCTCGGCGAGAGCTGGCTTGATATCACGTTGCCGGACGAGCAGTCGCTCGCCACCGCACAACGGATCCTGGCCAGCCTGCCGGGGGTTCAGTCTGACCCCGACCGCCTTCGGCTGAGCCTGCCGGCGGCAGACGGCGCCCGCTCCCTCGTGCATGTGGCCAGTCTCCTGGATGAGGCAGCGGTTGCGCCGCTCGATATCGGACTGCGCCAGCCCACCCTGGATGACGTCTTCCTGCACCTGACGGTTGATACCCAGGAGGAGGTGGCAGCATGAGTGTGACGTCCCTGGCAGGTCCCCACCTGGTCCGTCCTGAGGCAAGGACGGCGTCCGTCCTGTCCGATGCCTGGGTCATCACCCAGCGTGATCTACGCCACTGGGTGCATGAGCCGTGGGGCGTCATCATCGGCTGGCTTTTCCCCGTAATGTCAGTCCTGCTCTTCGGCGGCCTCTTCGGCGGGGCGATGACGGTCCCTGGCGCGGACTACTTCGCCTTCCTGATTCCTGGCATGTTTGCCCTGACCATGCTCTTTGGCCTGGAATCGACCATGATGGCGATCACGACCGACGCGGAAAAAGGGGTCACGGATCGCTTCCGCTCCCTGCCGATGAACGCCGCGGCTGTCGTGCTGGGTCGCTGTTGCGCGGACATGCTCAACTCCATCGTTGCGCTGGTGATCATGGTGATGACTGGTCTGGCGGTCGGCTGGCGCTGGCAGAATGGCCTGCTCCCCGCACTGGCGGCAGCCGGGCTGCTCCTGCTCTTACGTTTTGCCCTGCTCTGGGTTGGGATCTCCATTGGGCTCCGTGCCCGGGGGCCGCAGGCCGTGACGGCGGTGCAGATCCTGGTCTGGCCGGTCGGGTTCCTGTCCAGCGTTTTCGTGGATCCCGCCTCCATGCCGCGCGTGCTGGGAGCCGTCGCGACCTGGAACCCGCTGTCCATCACCGCCGCGGCCACGCGAGAGCTCTTCGGCAGCCCGGGATATGGCGGCAACACGTGGATCGCTCAACACGCCATTGAGATGGCCATCGTGCTGCCCCTGGCGATCACCGCGGTTTTCCTCCCCCTCTCGGCTCAGGCCTACCGGAACTTGAGCCGGTCGTGAACCTGGGCGCCTATCTGGCCTCAGCCGGGATCTGTTCCTGATTTGACAGTCAGGACGTCCTCTCGATGACTGCCCCGCAAGGCTCCCTGGCCGAGGATAGACCTACCCAACGGGGAGCAGCCCCGCTGAAGCGGTCAGACACAGAGAGGGCAAGCACCATGGACACGCAGCGATTTGACGACATCGCCACCACCCTCGCCAGCGTTCACAACCGGCGCGGCGTTCTGCAAATTCTTGGTGCGGCGGCCGTCTCCATTGGTGGCCTCGGCCTGCTGGCGGTCGACGAAGGCGATGCGCGCCGCCGAAAGGGCCGGGGCAAGGGCAAAGGGAAAGGCAAGGGCGGCAAGAAGAACGATCGCTGTTTCCGGGCTGGCGATAGCTGCTCCTTCGATGATCAGTGCTGCCCGAAGACGACCAACCGCATCTGCGACGTGCCGCATGGTGCGAGCAACAGCGACAAGGCGTGCTGTGGCGGCCAGGGCGCGGTTTGCGGCGGCGTGAACGAAGATGGCGACGCCATTGGCCCGTTCTGCTGCGTTGGCTCGGCGGGCGTGCGCTCCTTCATCTGCAGCCAGAGCGATCCCAACAACCCGTTTGTGCAGGGCACCTGCATTCCCGCGCCGGAGATGTAGCTTCCGGCGAACACCTCAATCCACTTTTTTCACAGAAGGGCGGCCCACCCGGGCCGCCCGTCTGCGTCAGTGGATCACGAGGACTGGCTAGCTTCGCCAGGCTTCGTAGACCAACTGGGCAGCCGCACCATTGAGCAGGTTTCCTTCGTGGTCCATGCGAAAGGAGGGGTCGGTGCTGCCCTCGGTCATCGTGGCAATGACGAAGCGGCAGGTGGGCGAGGTGACATAGGCCGTATCGGCGCGCACGCCTGTGTAGAACCCGGTCTTGTTGAAGATCTGCATGCTGGCGTCGTCGCCGACGTAGACAGCGTACGGGTTGTATGGGAGATAGCGTGGAATCTGATCGAGGTACTGCTGGCGGGAGAGATGATCGCGCATGGCCGCGCACGCTGCCGGAGAGATGATGGCGTCGGTGGCGATCAGTTCCATCAGCCGGGCAAGTTCTCGTGGCGTGCTGACGGCGTAGTTACGGATGTCATCGCCCAGCGTCATCTCCCAGATCAAGGTGGTCTCTGACAGGCCCCATTCCCGGAGTGAAGCGTTGATGGCGTCCTTGCCCAGCAGCCGCACCAGCATCCCGGTCGCGACGTTGTCGCTTACGACGATCATCATCCGCGCGAGGTCGTTGACGGTCGGCGTCAACCCGGCTGCAAACTCCTTCAGGACGCCCGAGCCGCCCCACCAGTCGTCCGGTGTGACCTCGCGCCGCTCTTCCAGGGAGACCTTACCAGCCTCTGCCTGGCGGTAGAGCTCCGCCAGCACAGCCACCTTGATGACGCTCGCGGTCGGCATCACGGCATCGGCGTTGACGCCGACTTCATCGCCGGTCTCCAGGTTTTTGGCAAACATCCCGAACGTTCCGCTGAACTCGGCCGCTCGTTCGGCGATGCGTTGTTGCAGGTCGGTGTGCTGGGTCGTCGTGCTCATCCTGTGCTTGTCTCCGTGACGTTGTCGAAACCTAGACTCCCGCGTCCAGGGCTTCCAGAACGGGGGCGAAGGCCGCAATGCCGGCTGGCGTTGGAGGATCGATCCAGACGATGAGGTGGCTGACGCGTTCGTTGGCAAAAGCACGAATCTGCCTGGCCAATTCTTCCGGCGTTCCGGAGAGCGGCCAGGGGTGCATCACGAACTGGCGCGGCTGCACCGCGTCGCGCTGCCCGTTCAGGAGGTCTACCTGGATCCCGATGATGCGCTCCAGCGTCGAGGGGTCGCGGCCAACATCAACGCAGGCCGCATCGACGCGGGCATTGAGGGCAGCCACCTGCTCCAACGTGTTCTGGCGGTCGGCATTCCAGGCGTCAGCGAAACGGGCCGTGATGCGAAGCATGCGGTCTCCATTCCCGCCGACCAGGATCGGCGGGCCTGCCGGCCGCGGGCCACGGGGGCGTAGTTCGCACTCGCGAGCCTGGTAGAACCTGCCGTTGAAGTCGATTTCGCCTGTGCGCAGCAGCGTGGAGATGATCTCGATGGCCTCCTCGAAGCGTCCAACCCGGTGATCGAACGGATAGCCGAAGGCGTCATATTCCGGCCGGTGCCAGCCTGCGCCGAGACCGAGAATGAAGCGGCCGCCACTGATCTCGTCGATGGTGTCCGCCATCTTGGCAATCAGTGCCGGGTTGCGGAAGCTGGTGCAGGCGACCAGCGGAGCCAGCTCGATGCGCTGGGTGGCGGCGGCCAATCCGGCCAGCAGTGACCAGACATCCCAGGCCCCTTGTCGATTCACGTTGTCGAACTCGAAGAGCAGGTGATCGGGCAGCCAGTAGGAATCGAAGCCGACCTCTTCCGCGAGTTGGGCCGTAGCCAGGATGTCCGCCCAGCGCGGTCCAGTTTCGTGCCATGGCGTCTGAAACTGGGGCACGAAGACCCCGACCTTGAACGGCCTGCTACGCATGAACACCCCCTCCTCACACTTGCTGCAACCGCGCAATCATGCGGCAGGATGGCCGAATGGGGAAGAGGGAGCAAGCCCGTGCGAGGAAAGGCGTCGCGGGAGTGAGTCCGGCGGCGCTATAGTCCGCGACGCATTGCACCCGGCACCCAGGATCGCGCCATGGCAGAACCCTCTTCGTCCTTGCAAGCTGTGTTCCCTGTCGACCGTGCACAAGAGCTCGCTGCGTTGCACGCCGCCCTCAGGACAGGACGCCAGGGGCGGCTGGCGGTGACCCTCCTCAGCGGTGACGCCGGAATGGGCAAGAGCACGCTGCTGGACGCGGTCTCAGGCGATGCCCAGCGCTCCGGCATGGTTGTGCTGCGCGGGGCAGCCTTCGACGCGGAGGGAATGCCTCCCTATCTCCCTTTCCTGGAAGCATTGGGCGGCTACACCCGCCGGACGGCCCCGGAGACGCTGCGCGCCCAGGTGGGAGAGCAGGCCGCCGTGCTCGCAGAGTTGTTGCCGGAACTGCCGGCACGCCTGGGCGAGATGCCTGCTTCCTACCCGCTCCCGGCCGAGCAGGCTCGTCTCCGGCTCTTTGACGCGATTGCTTCCTGGTTAGCCGAAATTGCGTATGCCGCACCCCTCGCGCTTGTCCTGGATGATCTGCACTGGGCTGACCCCGCTACCTGCGACCTCCTACGCTACATGGCAAGACGCGTCCGTGACCGCCCGATTGCCATCCTGGGAGCATTCCGCCACGCTGAAAGTTCTCAGCACCCCGCCCTGCAACGCACGCTCGCGGCGCTCGACCAGGCGCGGGTCCTGACGATCGTGCCGGTATCACCGCTCGCTGAGGCCGGTACGGCATTGCTGGCGGAACAGTTCCTGGGTGCGGCAGCAAGCGGTGAGCTCGCGGCCACGCTGCACAACCAGAGCGAGGGCGTCCCGTTCATAGCCGAAGAACTGCTCCGGGAATGGAGAACGGAGGGCGCACTCACCTTCCGAGACCAGGAGTGGACGCTGGGGCGCGAGGAGGCAGCGGCTGGTTCCCCGCCCAGTGTGTTGCGTGTGGTGCAGCAGCGGCTTGGCCAGCTGGCGATCGAGGACCTGGCGATGCTGCAAATCGCGGCTGTTGCCGGGCGGGAATTTGCTCCGGCTATTGTTGCTGTAGCAGGAAACGTGGGCGTGGAAGCGGTCATGACGACGCTGGACCGCGCGTCGTCGTTGCGGATGGTGCAGCCTGTCCCGGAGCGTGAAACGTTCGCGTTTCATCATGAGATGATCCGGTCAGGCATCTTGAAGGGAATCACTACCTACCGGCGGCAGCAGTTGCACGCCATGCTTGGCCACGCGCTTGAGCAATCTGGCCTGTCGAGCGATCCCCGTGGGTTGGCAGAGGTCGCTTTTCACTTCGCCCACAGCCATGAGCGAGCGCTGGGGGCGCACTACGCGCTGCTGGCAGGGCAGCAGAGCCTGCGGGCCTCGGCGCCTGCAGAGGCAAAGCGTCAATTCGCGCTGGCGCTGGCCTTGCTCCCAGCAGATGACGACAGGCGGGGGGAGGTTCTCCTGGGGCATGGCGAAAGCGCAAGCCTGTCGGGTAGTGAGACCGAGGCCATGGCCTCGTTGTCGGCGGCGCAGTCATGGTTTCAGGCACAGGGAGACGTGCGCGCGGCCCAGGCCGCCCACCTGCTGGGAAGAGCGGCCTGGCGGCAGGAGCAGATCGAAGCCGCGCGGATCGCCTTTCGCGCAGCGTTGGCCATCCTGGGAGAGCGGAACAGTGCGGAGCGCGTCGAGGTGCTGATCGACCTGGGCACGCTGCGGGCGGTCAGCGGTGGTGAACTTGCGGCAGGGCTCGAGGATGTGGGGTCAGCGGTCGCGATGGCGGAAGTCCTGGGAGATCAGCGTCTCCTGGCCGTTGCGCGGCGGGCCCAGGGCAACCTGTTGGTGCGGGCGAATAACCTGCCAGGTGGTATAGCGCTGCTCGAAGAGGCGT
This sequence comes from Thermomicrobiales bacterium, assembly GCA_046328375.1. Lineage (GTDB taxonomy): Bacteria > Chloroflexota > Chloroflexia > Thermomicrobiales > UBA6265 > JACCXM01. The sequence goes on along the minus strand of JAXLWT010000022.1, from coordinate 15,180 downwards.
TAACGCTCGCGGTAACTGCGGGCGACCTGGTCGAAGCAGCCGAGTGCTGCGCCTGTCTGGCGCCTGCCTGCTGGTGGCAGGGTGACGTTGACCGCTCCGAAGCAGTGACCCAGCAGCGGTTGGCGTTCGCGCTTGCGAGCCATGACCGGTTCCAATTGCGCCATGTCTACCCCTGGCTGGCCGTCTGCGCAGCCATCCGTGGCCGTATTTCCGAAGCGGAGGCGCAATTTGCCCGTGCGGAAGAGATCATCTCCGGGTTGGAGAGTCCCGAGCCACGCGCTTACCTGAGCTTCGCGCGGGGAGCACTGGCCCTGGAGACCGGCGACCTGCTCCTGGCCCGGTCGTACCTGGACGAGGCGCTCGCCATCTTCCGGGCCCTCGGCGGTGCTGCCGCAGGGTGGTACGAGGGCTTCGGTGGCTTGCTCGACTATGCGAGTGGTGATCTGGCGGCGGCACAGGAGGCGCTGGCCAACCTGCTAGCGCTCGTGGAGAGCTTGCCAGCAGGCGCAATGGCCGCCGGTGAGCCGTTGGTCTGCGCGGCGCAACTCGCGCTCTACTTGCACGACAGCGCGCGTTACCCGGCCCTGCAGGGTCTGCTGGGAAGGTATCCGGGGCAATTCCATGACTTCCTGATCGACCGCCTGCAGGGTGAACTGGCGCTGCGGCTAGGAGACCTGGACGCCGCAGCGTCCTTGCTGGCGGCTGCCGAACAGCAGGCGCGAGTGGCATCGTTGCTCTGGGAGTTGGCGCGGGTGCAGGAGGCGCAGGCGGACCTGGCCCTGGCCCGAGGATTCGACAGGGCGGTGGCGCAGACCCTCCTGGCTGAAGCCCTGGCCGTGGTGTCGAAGCTGGGTGGGAAGCGAGAAGAAGACCGTTTGCGCGCACGCCTCGGTGCATTCCCTGCACCGTCCGGCGCGACCGTGAGCCTGGGCCTGACTGAGCGGGAACTTGAGGTGTTGCGCTGCCTCGCGCGTGGCCAGAGCAATCGCGCGATCGCGGATGCGCTCTTTCTGGCCCCCAAGACCATAGAGCACCACCTGACCAGCATTTACACCAAACTGCAGGTCGAGAACCGGGCCCAGGCCGCCGCATACGCGGTGCGCCACGGGGTGAGCTGACGCTCCTCCTGGCTTCAGGTCTTGCCCAATCAGGGAAAACCCTGACGATATCGCCTCGTCTCCTCCCAGCAGCTCCCTCGTGATTGCGGGGTTCCCCCGATGCGCTCCTGGGAGTTTCCCAATAGCCTGCTGATATGGGGATACGCGCACAGACATTGGGTCGTCGCCTCCCCATCATCGTACGGGGAGTTCACCATGCACGGAGCAATGCCTGATTTCGCGGTTTCCTTCCAGGGTGACGGCGTCGATATTCGCGAAACCGAGTGGCAGGGGATGAACGTCGCGATCGAACACTTCCCGGCCGGGCTGTCCACCGCGCCCATCTTCGTTGGGTTGCCAGACGACCGATGCCAGTGCCCGCACTGGGGATACGTCATCCGGGGGCGCGTGCGCGTGCTTTACGCCGATCACGAGGAAACGCTGCAGGCTGGAGACGCCTACTACCTGGCGCCGGGGCACACCACGATCTTCGAGGACGATACGGAGATGGTCGAGTTCAGCCCGGCCGGGGAGTACCAGAAGACCATGGAAGTGGCCATCCGCAACGTCACGGGTGCAGCGGTCTGACCGATCACGTCACGTGGGACCGCACTGCTGACCAGTCAGCACGTCACGCCGAGCAGCAATGAACCTCAGGGAGAATCAACCATGACCAGCGCAACAGTTCCTGTTTCTGCCGTCCCTGCAGCCGATGTCGCGGCGGTCGAAGCACGTCTGTCCGAGATGTATGCAGCGTGGACCGCGCGCGATGAGCCGCGCATTCGCCGCCTGTTCAGTGATCGGGCCGATCTCAAGCTGTGGGGCACCGATGCCTTTGAGCGCATTGTCGGGAGGGATGAAGCCGACAAGGTGTTTCGGACCTGGATCGCCACCTGCCCGCCCTGGATCAGTATTGCGCCGGACCACCGCTCGCTTGACGTGGTGGGTGATCTGGCCTGGGCGGCTGATGATGTCACGGCACGCTGGCGGGCTGGTGGCGAAGCGGGCGAGGCCCATTACCGTTGCACGACGGTCTGGCAGCGCATCGACGGTGAGTGGTACGTCGTCCACTCGAACTTCGCCGCCGGCGGGTGAAACCACGAACCGTGCCGTGGGACAACCTCTGTGGCGTCGCCACGGCGAGACGGGGACGAGTTTCTTCGCCTGAGGGCTCAGGATGACCGGGGACGGCCGGCGCTATCTCGGCGACGCACTGTCATTGGGCGACCACGCTCGGCAGGGCGCGGAGCCCATGAGGGCGCCGCGCGTCAGGCAGGCGGCTCAGCGAAGAAGTCGAGCATCTGGCGCCAGGCGTCGGCGCAGGCTTCCCGGTGTTCGGCGAAGGAGCGGTCAAAGAACGAGTGCGGTGCGCCCGGGTAGACGACCATCTTGTGGGGCACCCCGGCGGTGGTCAACTCCTGGTCGAAGGCCTGGAACTCTTCCAGCGGGGTGAAGTCTTCGCCGGCCACCAGGAGCAGGAGCGGCGCACGCATCTCGTTGACGTAGGCTCGGGCGCGGCCCGGTTGTCCGTAGAACCCGACCGCACCAGCGAGTCCGTCCTGGGAAACTGCCTGGCGCCAGGAGTTGCTGCCGCCGAAACAGAAGCCAACGGTGAAGATGCGCGTGGCGCCCCCTCCGGCTGGAGAGCGGAGATAGGCTATGGCTGCCGTGACGTCGGCGTCCACCGTCTCCGGAGTCGTTTGCTCCACGTGTGGGCGGAAAACAAAGGTTTCGTCGCGGGCACCCATGCCTGCCGTCCGGCCAAAGTAGTCAATAGCCACCGTGCTGAACCCGGCGCGGGCAAACGTATCGGCGAGGTCCTTGTAGTACTGGTGCAGGCCACGGATATCGGGCAGGATCACCAACCCGGCGGCTTCTGGCTGCTCAGGCAAGGCAGCGTAGGCCATGAACGCTGTCCCGTCAGCCGAGGTCAGGGTCAGGTCCCCATGGGCTCCGAGCGGACCAGTCACTGGCGGTTCGGGTGGCCGGGCGTCATCCCCGTGGCACATCACACCATCTCCTACGTATCTCGCGCGACGCGTGCGGCAGTCTCGCACACGGACCTGCCCGGATTCTCCTGGAACTCAGGGGCGCGGGACGAAGCCTTCAGCTTGCAGCCAGGACCAGAAGCGATCGATCCAGGTGTCAGCGGGAAGGTCCTGCGGCCAGAGGGCGAAACCGTGCCCACCCTCAGCGTAGATGTGGAGTTCGGCCCGCCTGCCCGCTTGCTGCCAGGCGCTGTAGAGCTTGACGCTTTCCTGCGGGCTGACAAGTGGGTCATCGCTGGCGTGGGCGAGGAAGAGTGGGGGCGCATCGGGCGGCACGGGCTGCTCACGCCAGACAGCGTAGATGGGGGCAGCAAAACTGGGACGGCTGGCGATGTCGGTGTAGCCACTGGCTGTGCCGGCCGTCACTGCGCCACCAGCGGAAAAGCCCATGATGCCAAGGCGATCCGGATCGATCCCGAAGCGGCCGGCCTGCGCGCGGACCGTACGGATGGCCTGCAGGCCATCGGCGACGGAGTGTGGCCAGACGCGCTCCATGTTGGCGCGGCGAGGGAGCGGATCCTCGGCGATGCGGAGGAACTCGGCGTCGTCATCAGCGGTCGGGAAGACGCGGTACTTGAGGACGAAGACGGCCACGCCGCGCGCGTTCAGCCAACTGGCGACCTCTGTCCCTTCCTTGTCGACCATGAGGAAGTGAAAGGCGCCCCCGGGGCAGACCACGATGCCGGCCCCGTTGGCGACCGCCGGGTCAGGGGGGAAGACGGTGAGCGTGGGCCGGCTGACGTTGCGCACGAGCCGGGAATTCTCCCACCTGGGGCGTTCGAGCTCCGGTCCGGCGTCTTGCCAGAGGTCCGACTCGGGAACGTCATCTGGCCAGATTGGGATAACTTCGTGTGCGGCGACGCTGCTCATCGGGTGTGTTCTCCAGTGGTCGAACCGTTGCCTCGTTCCTCTTGGTCCGGCACACAGTACGACGGTAACAGGGACGTATTCTGTGTCAGACCAGCGAAGGTATGTTTTCGCGGCCCGGCGAGGCAGCCGAGGGCTCTCGACACGCTCGAGATGCGACGAGTTTGCGTGGCCACAGGGCACCTGGCAACTGCTCCAGGACGCACGATACGTCCTGCGCTCTGACGAGGCTCCCGGACGGAAGGTATGCCTGCTCGGCGTATCGCCGTCTGCGAGTGGGGCATGCGACTCGTTCGTCAGGAACGACGTTGGCGCGGGTCGAGCGCCTCGCGCAGGCCATCACCCAGCAGGTTGAAGCCGAGGACGGTGATGGCGATGGCCAGGCCGGGAAACGTCATGATCCACCAGGCCTGGCGCATCAGGTCGCGGCCCAGTGCCAGTTCCAGCCCCCACTCTGGTTCGGGTGGTTGCGCGCCGAGACCGAGGAAAGAGAGCGCGGCGGCCGAGAGGATGGCGGTTGAAAAGCCTAGTGTGGCGAGGACCAGGATGGGCGGGAGCGCGTTCGGCAAGATGTGTTGCGCCAGCAGCCGCGCGTGACCGGCGCCAAGAGACTCTGCAGCTTCGAAATACTGCTTCTGCCCCTCAACCATGACGGTGCCGCGCACCACGCGCGCGTACCAGGGGATGGCGCTGATGCCAACCGCCACGACGGCGTTGCGCAGGCTGGGTCCCAGCAGGGCGACAACCGAGAGCGCGATGAGAATGTCCGGGAAGCTGAACATGACATCGACCGCGCGCATGATGACGTTGTCGATCTTGCCGCCGGCGTAGCCGGAGACGAGCCCCAGCAGTGAACCGATGGTGCAGGAGATCGCGACGGCCAGGCAGCCGATGAAGAGCGTCAGGCGGCTGCCGGCAATGACGCGGCTGAAAAGATCACGCCCGAACTTGTCGGTGCCGAACGGGTGCGCCAGCGAGGGCGGTTCGAGTGAGCCGCCGGCGCCCATCATGGTTGGATCGTGCGGGCTAATCTGCGGCGCGAAGATCGCGCACAGCACCAGCACGACGATGATGGCGAGGCCGATCATGGCGCCGCGATTGCGGCGGAGCGCGGCCCAGGTGCGGGCCCACTCGCTGCGGGCAGGTTTTGCTTCGGCCAGTGACGCGGACCCCGGGAGCGCGGTTGCGACCATTTAGGACTCGTAGCGGATACGCGGATCGACGAAGGCGTAGAGCACGTCGACCGCCAGCGACACGCCAATCACGATGATGGCGAACATCAGGACAAAGCCCTGGATGAGGGGGAAATCACGCTGGAGGATTGCCTGCACGGCCAATCTGCCTACCCCGTTCCAGGCAAAGACGTTTTCCACGACCACCGCGCCGCCCAGCATGTACGCCACCTGGAGCCCGAGCATGGTGATGATCGGGATCAGGCTGTTCTTGACGGCGTGGCGGACCAGGACCAGGCGTTCGGCCAGGCCCTTGGCGCGGGCGGTACGCATGTAATCCTGCGAGAGGACATCGAGCATGCTGGAGCGGGTGAGCCGGGCCAGCACGGCGGCGCTCACCAGACCGAGCGTGATGGCGGGCAGCACGAGGCTGGCCAGGCCCGTCCCACCGACTGGTAGCCAGCCGAGGCGGACCGAGAAGAAGAACATCAGGAGCAGGCCGAGCCAGAAACTGGGCATGGCGATGCCCGCAATGGCTATCCCCATGCTCAGCGTGTCAAACCAACTCCCGCGGTAGTAGGCCGAGAAGAATCCCAGGGTGCCACCGATGACGATGGCGACCAGTAGTGCGGCGGCGGTGAGCATGATGGTGTTCGGCAGCCGCAGCAGCAGCAAGGTGAGCACGGGCTGCTCACCGCGGATCGTCTTGCCGAAATCGCCGTGGAGCAAGTTCCCCAGGTAATTGAAGTACTGCTCATAGATGGGGCGATCGAGGCCAAGCTCGCGCCGCTTGGCCTCGATCTGTTCTTCTGTCGTGGACTGTGACTGAGCGTACATGATGCGCACAGGGTCCCCGGGCACCAGGTGAATCAGGAGGCTAACCGCGATAGTGACCACCCAGAGGGTGAACACCCCGGAAAGCGCCCGCCGCGCAATGTACGCTCCCATGCCGCTCTACCCTGACCCTAGGACGCGATCGAGACGTCGTAGAGCAGGGCGCGGTTGAACGGCGCGAACTGGAAGCCCTGCACGGAGGTCGGCGAGGCGAGGATCCAGTTCCAGCCGGGGGAGAAGAGGGGCACCATGGCCGCGTTCTCCAGGATGTACTTCTGGATCTCGTCGATCTTCTTCAGGCGCTCGTCCCGGTCGGTCATCGTGCGCTGCTCTTCCAGCATCTTGTCCAGCTCGGGGCTGCTGAAGCCGTCGACCCAGCCCGGCGAGTGGAAGAGGGCGTAGAGGATGTCCGGGTCGAACCAGGCCCAGCCCATCATGTCGAAGAACCCTCCGCCCTCGTCGGTGTTGTTCTCTGCCTTGACGCGGGCGTTGAGCGAGCCGATATCCATCGTCTCCAGTTTGACGTCGAACCCGGCCTGGTTGAGCTGGTTCTGGATCAGCTGCGCGACATCTTCGCGGTTGCCGCCAGTCCAGGTGGCCAGGGTGACGGGCAGCGGGGCATCACCATAGCCGGCTTCCGCCAGCAGGGATTTTGCCTTTTCCGGATCAGGCGAGAAGCCGGAGGTGCTGCAGACTTCGGAGTTGCCGCCGAGGATGCCAGGCCCGACGGTGCACTGCGTGGTCTGCACCAGGTCGTTCAGGCCGATGCTGACCAACTGCGACGGATCGACGGCGTAGCCAACCGCCTGGCGGACACGCACGTCGTCGAACGGCGCGCGGTGCACGGCGAACTCGAAGAAGACGAGTTGACCCGTGTTCTGGGCAATATTGACCGTGTAGTTGCTGTCCCCCTGCAGGCGGACGACTTCCTCCAGCGGCGGCTCCGCCATATTGACCTCGCCTGTTTCCAGGGCGGCCAGGCGTGCCTGCTCTTCTGGCATGGTGCGGTAGATCACCTGGTCGAGATAGGCCGGGCCCTCGTGGTTGTACATGGGGTGGAACCCCTTGTACTCATCGAAGCGGGCCAGCGTGATGTGGTCGCCCTTCACCCACTCGACGAACTTGAATGGGCCGCTACCAACCGGTGAGTTGCCGAACTCATCGCCAGCAGCCTCTACGGCCGTTGGCGAAAGAATGCCAGCAAAGGGATCGGTCAGGAAGCTGAGGAGCGGCGCGAACGGCTCAGAGAAGGTCATCTTCGCCGTCATGTCGTCGACCACTTCCGTGCCAGTGAGGGGACCGATGCTCGCCTTGGATGGATTGCTCGTGGCCTCGTCAATGAAGCGATCGAACGTGAACTTCACCGCCTCGGCGTTGAACGGCGTGCCATCATGGAACGTCACGCCTTCCTGGAGGACAAAGGTCACTTCCAGACCGTCGTCCGAAATTTCCCAGCTCTTGGCCAGGTTCGGCACGATGTTGCCGTCGGCATCAAAGGCGGTCAGGGTCTCGTAGAGCTGGCTCTGCACTTGCCACGAGAGCGTGGTGGTGGTCTTGTGCGGATCGAGGGAGTCGGCGTCGCCGTCGCGGGCGTAGGTCAGTGTGCCGCCGGGAGCAGGATCCTGCGCCAGGACAGCTGCGCGCGCCTGCTGCCGGAAGCCGGGTACGCCGGCCAGGAGGGCAGCGCCTGCGCCTGCGCCGGTGAAGCGGAGCAGGGCACGGCGGTCGACCGCCGCCTGCTGGATACGCTCGTCTCGGGTCTTGTCATCGGATCGTGTCACGATAACCCCTTTCTCACGTGAGCGACTGGCCGCGCGTGCGGCAGCTTCCTGATGCAGAACACGCAAAGGTAATGCCCGGTCTCCGGGGCTACGCATCCGCGCGAGAGGCGAAGCCCCAGGTTTCGAGGCAGCACTGGCAGTGTGAGGCAGGCTCCGCGTCGAGCTTCGACAGAGTTGATCACCCGGGAGCGTATCGCTCTCGCAACGAAAGCGCAACAGGCCATTGCAGGCACACGCGGATGCGATCCGTTATTGCAGGCATGGTCACCGTGGGTAGCGCTACCCATGGGCCTGGCGGCTGTCGGCGGGTGCCTCCTCACGGGCGTCCAGACCGTAGTCGCGCAGGATGTGCGCTACGCGCAGCCGGTAGTCGCGAAAGACCGATTCGCGTCCGACCATCTGTGCTGCGCGGTGAGCGTCCATGGCGCGCCAGGCGGCGATGGCCTCCTCGTCACGCCAGAACGAGAGGGAGAGCATCTTGCCTGGCTCCCTAATGCTCTGGAAGCGTTCGACGGAGATGAAGCCATCAATTTCGCGCAGGAGGGGGCGAAGATCGGCGGCGATGTCCAGGTAGTGGTCGCGCTCACCGTCTGCAGGCCAGACCTCGAAGATGACGGCGATCATACGGCCGCCCGCGGGATGGCCCGGGCCACGAGCACCGGTGGAATATCGGGCATGTTGCTCCACGTCAGGCGGTGCGGTTCATCGCCTCCGGTCGTGAAGCGTGGTTCCTCGAGGCCGTCAATGACCCAGCCCGTGGCAAAGAATTCGCCGAACAACTCGTGCAGGGGGCGGTGGAAGTACCAGTGCGGCGTGGGCTCGCCGGGCATGCCTGCGCCCAGGCCGGGTGGAACCGTCAGGTACGCGCCGACCTTCACGAAGAATTCGCTGATATCGGCAGCCGGGCGCTCGCCCAGCAGGGAGATGCTGTTGTTGTTGAATGGTGGATGCTGCACCGAGGCGACGAAGCGCCCGGCTGGCGCCAGCAGGCGACGGGCGGCACGCAGCAGTGGCCCAATCTCCGCCATGTCCATCAGGGCCATGTTGCAGACGATGGCGTCGAACGTCCCCTCACCCAGGGTCAGCAGCGCCACTTCATCGGTCGCATCGATCTCCCGGTAGGTGATGCGTTCATCCCAGGGAGTTTTCCGCGCCTGGGCGCGCTCCAGAAAAACGCGGCTGAAGTCCACTCCGATCACCTCTGCCCCAAGTTCGGCCAGGCGTCGCGTAAAGACGCCATTACCGCAGGCAACGTCCAGGACGCGCTCGCCGGGGCGAAGCTGCAGCAAGCGCTCCGATGCCGGGCCGATCAATTCCCGCTGGAACTGGTTGCCGTCGGCCATGTGCTCATCCCAGTAGGCAGCCTTGGCATCCCACAGGTCGCGGACGGCAGCGTTGCGCTCTGCGAGCGTTGCCGTGGGCAAAGAAGATTTGGACACGCTGGCCTCCCGAGTGCAAGCGGCAAAAGGGTCGCGCAGTCTACCGCATCTGGCTACCGGCGCCGGTACCATTGAGGCAGGGTTGTTCTTGAGACGAGTACGCAATCATGTCTTCTTCCCAACGTGATTCCTCACTCAATGCCGATCTGCCTCGCTGGGAAAGCTGGGTCGAGAAGGCGATCAGCGAAGCCCAGGAGCGGGGTGAGTTCGATAACCTGCCGGGCCAGGGGCAGCGCCTCATCATTGAAGAAAATCGCGAGGCGGGCGACTGGGAGATGGGCTACCACCTCCTGAAGAACGCCGAAATGTCACCGCCCTGGATGGAGTTGAACCGGGAAGTGCAGGCAGAAACTGCCGCACTTGCGGCGATCCGGGAGCGGTTCTGCCACTCCCAGCGAATGAGCGACGCGCTGCCTCCGCCTGAAGTATCGCCGGCCCGGCGGCCCTGGTGGGCATTCTGGAGGCCGGCTCCTGTGCCGCCACCCGCGCCAGATCCCGCCCTGGTGCGTGAAGCGCAGGCGGCAGAGGAGCGGCAAGCCCGGCGCGCCTTCCTGGCCCAGGCCGCCCGGCTGGATGAGGTGCTGGCCGCCTACAACGCCTGGCTGCCGGCCGATCTGCGCCGCCTGACACGGCCGCGCATGACGCCTGCCCGCGCCGCCCGCGAGTGGGAGGCAGCGTGTCAGGCAGAGCAGGAGTAAGAAAGCTCGGGCGGCTTTTCAACGTTCAGCAAACTGCCCCGAACAGTCGCCCGCGAGGGTTACTCCGCTCTGCCCGGTTCGCTGTGGGGGACGGCGTCAGTGGAGGCCAGGCGGACCCAGCCGGGGTCGTAGTTCACGACGAGTCCCAGGTCGTCCACAGTCAGTGTGGCCGTGAAGTCGTGGTCCAGGGATTCGTAGCGATAGGTGTCCTCGGCGGTTCGCGTGTAGCGCTGCCTGAGTGGTTCCACCTGGAACTCGGGAATACGGAACCAGGCGGCGGTGACCTCAGCACTTTCGCCGACGGCCAGGTTGAGGCGGCGGATCGGGAGGGTGTTGGTGGCCGGAGTCACCTGGATGTCGATATCGGTCAGGAAGTTGATGCCACTGAGCCGCGGCCGGTCGTTGCCGGAGCTCACGGTCCAGCTCCCGTAGCGGTCGCGTTTCAGGGTGCAGTGCCTGGTGCTGCTGAAGCCAGGGATCGCTCCGGAGTGGACCTGCCTGATCTTGACCAGCCTGGTTTTCCACTCGCGGTCGACGCGGACCGTGTACTTCACTTCCGTGGGGAACCCATCAAGCATCGCCTGGGCCTCGCCGTCCAACTCCCAGCCGTAGCTGATCTCTGAGAGCGCACACAGATCGGGTGCGGGCCAGCTTGTGGACATCCATTGCACGACGCGGATGAGGTTTCCGGACATTCAACCTGGCTCCTTTCGGCTCGAGCCGGAGGAGGGGACAGGCTTCAGCCCGTTGCGGTCACCGGGCAGCCACGAGGTTGTTGGAACCAGCGTGCTGTCCATGGGGTCGCCCTCCTGCTGACGTTAGGGTGCTCGGGAGATGGGAATGGTGAAGACGAATCTGCTTCCGGCGCCGGGCGCAGACTCGACCCAGATCTGGCCGCCATGGGCGTTGACCAATGTGCGCGCGATGTAGAGGCCAAGTCCCAATCCACCTGTCACCTCACGCGCGGCAGCGCGGTAAAAGCGTTCAAAGAGGTGCGGGATGGCTTCGGGATCAATGCCGGGGCCCTGGTCGGTGATCGCGACCTGGACAAGGTCTGCTGATTGCGTGACCGTGACCGTGACGACTCCACCTTCCGGCGAGTACTTCACCGCGTTGGCCAGCAGATTGTCCAGCACCTGGGCGACGCGGTCGGCATCAACCCACACCTCTGGCGCTGGATCCACAGCTTTCACCCGCAGCTCGTGTCCTGGTGCCTGCAGGCGCATGCGCTCGGTGGCCGCCCGTGCCAGTTCATCCACTTTCGCGGCCGAACGACGCAGCTCGAGGTGTCCGGTTTCGAGGCGGACGAGTTCGCGCAGGTCATCGATCAACCGCTCCATGCGTTGCGTTTGCTCGATGATGGTCGTCACGCTGGCGTCGTCGTACGCCTGCCGCCGTTGCAGGAGTTGAGCGCGGGCGCGCAGCACGGTGACGGGCCCTGACAGGTCGTGGCTCGCCATGGCCACGAAATCCTGCTGCAGTCGTTCCAGGTGCTTCCGCTCGGAGATGTTGGTGAAGAGAATGCCGACGACGTTGCTCTCCGCGCCGCCGAGCCGGAAGGCATAGACATCGAACCAGCGGCTTTCCATGGCTGGCGCTTCCTGCACAAAGCGCTGGGGCTCTCCAGTGCGTGCGACCCGGCCGTAGGTCTCGAACCACTGCTTATCCAGATTGGGAACCAGTTCGCGCGCGGTGTGGCCAACCGCATCATGGAGACCAGAGTGCTCCTCGAAGGCCGGGTTTGTCTCCAGGAACCGGTAATCGAGCGGCCGGTTCTCGGCATCGAAGATCACTTCGATGAGGCAGAACCCCTCGTCGAGCGACTCCACGATCGTCCGGTAGCGCTCTTCGCTCTGCTGACGAGCCAGATCGCCCGCGCGAACGTCAGTCACGTCCTGAAAATGAACGATGAGCCCGCTGGGAGTCGGCTCCGCCCGGCCGGCCACCCATCCGTGAACGGCGGGGGAGCGGTCGTAGAAATGCTGGGGGGTCCCGCTGCGCATGGCCTGCAGGATGGCGGCGTAGTTCGGCGTGCCGACAACCTCAGGGAAGAGTTCCCAGATGTGGCGGCCCAGGAGTTCATCCCGGCTGCGACCCCAGGCCCGCTCCGCTGCCGTATTGACGGCGGTGATTGACCAGTCGCGATCGACCGCCCAGAAGGCCTCGGTCATCAGATCAAGCACCTGGCGCAGCATTGCGTTCTCACGCTGCAGCGTTTCCAGTTGCTGCTGCTGGCCCGCAAAAAGCGGGAGGGGACTTGCTGGTGATGTGGGGGAGGACGAGGGAGGCTCCATCAACCGTCTTCCCAGGCGCACTCACCGTGCGCCGGCAAGCGCCGCGCACCATGTCACTTCGAGCCGTGCAATCGTACCCGGAAATCTGTGACCCATATCACGCAGTGAACCCCTGGGTTACCACCAACCCAGGGGTTCACTGCGTGATATGGGGGCAAGGGGCACCCCGGTAAAGGTCAGCGAGTGGCTGGCGACAGTGTGGAGGGTTGCAGCCGCCGCTCGACCGGGAGCATGCTGTCCACCGCCATGGCGCCGGGGCCAGTCAGGACCAGGGTGACACCGGCAGTGGCCAGGATGAGGACGAGCTCAACACCGCCGTTCGAGGCGAAAAAGCCATTCGGCATGTGGACGAGGAAGAAGGCGACGAGCACATCGATGGCAACGAGGAGCCCGGCGATGCGCGTGAAGGCCCCAAGAATGAGGGCGATTCCACCGACCAGCTCAACCAGTGTGACCACGATGGCCATGAGGCCCGGAGCCGGAACTCCCAGGCCGGTCATCATGCCGGTGACGCCGCCAATACCAAACTCAAAGAGCTTCTGCTGGCCGTGCATCAGGAAGATGATGCCGGTCACCACGCGTAGCAACGCAATCCCCCAGGGTGTGGTGAGGTTGACGCTGGTCCGATTCATGGGGTTCCCTCCGTGCCGCGTGCCGCGGTGTACTCTGGATTGTGCTACAACAAATATTGTTGTTGTGGACAATCCTATCGCGAATTATGGATGAAGTCAATCCTGTTTGTGGAGAGCAATATGGACGTTGAGTGTCGAGCGTGCCGGGTCCGTCGCCGGCCGATGGTCGGGAGCCAGGTTCGCAAACTGCGAACCGATCGCGGTCTTACCCTCGCCCAGGTGGGTGAGCGGACCGGCCTGAATGTGGGCTATCTCTCACAGGTGGAGACCGACAAGGCGTCTCCTTCCCTGGAGACGCTGGCGGCAATTGCCGATTCCTTTGATGTGCCCATTGCGTGGTTACTGATGGACGCCGCCCCGCCGCCGCGGGTGGTCCGTCACGACGAGCGCCGGTTGGAGTCGCTGCCCATGGGCGGGCAACTGGAAGAGGTCGATGGCGGCTATGCGCGGGGTCTGCGCATGGTCGAAGGCAGGATGTTACCTGGCACCACCACCGGCCTGATGACCGACGCCGGTGAAGAGCATCACCTGGTGCTGGAGGGTCATGTGCGCCTGCGCCAGGGCGATTTCGTAGCGGAGTTGGGCCCGGGGGATTACCTGGTCTGGGACGGCGCGTATCCGCATTCCGCGGAGAACATCGGTGACTGCGCGTCCCGCATCCTGATCTGCACACCCGGGCCCAACAGCATTTCGAACAGCCTGTCGCCCCACGCTCGCTCGGGGCAAACGAGGTAGGGCGCCACTACTCCGGCGAAGCGGTTGGTAACACCGTCCAGGGCGGGGCGGTAAAGGTGCCGGACTGGAAGAAGGGCGAATCGATGTAGAGATCAAGCTGTGGCGGCGAGGCATAGCCACAGCCGTAGCTCGGGCCATCGCTGAGGTTGCGCGATCCGCCGACGGAATGATGGACGCCACAGGGCGCCAGCAACACGTCGTAGGCGCTGGATGGCATCCACTCGCCTTCGCAGTAGACCTCGCCGTCGCCGATCCAGTTGAACAAGCACTCATCGGAGACCGGGTGAGTGTGGATAGCGGCACGGGCGCCGGCCGGCGTCCCACCCATATGCAGCCCGGCGCTGCCCACGCCATACCCAGGCCAGAGCACCAGGAGCATCGGCGTGCCGAGTTCGCCAAAGCTGGCGCCCTTCATGACATTGAACAGCGCCCCACCCTGGCGGATTTCCGAGACATCGAGGTTCCAGGGCCGCACGTCGGGGTGCGTCTCCCGCATCCTGACATCGGTGGCAGGCGGTAGATCCACCTGGCGTGCAGTCAACTTCGCCGCCTCAATGGCGTCGAAGTTCATGACCTTGTGCGTGCGATCGTAATAGCCATCCGCAGCGTAGACATCGAACTGGGGTGGCGTGATCTGGTTCACCAGGACAAGCTGGTCCGTATTGGACGCCGGGTTGCGCACGGCTCGTGGTACGGCGGCTGGAATGTACGCGAGGTCGCCCGGGGCGATGCCGACCCACTGCCCACGGACGTAGATCTCGCCGCTGCCCAGGATGCAGAGAAAGGCTTCCTCCGCCATGTCGTAGGTGTAGAGGTCGCTACTCTGACCGGGTTGCAGGGTGACGACATGGACACTCTCGGTCTGGTAGCCGTTCCCCGGCCAGGCAATGAGCCGGGAGGGCATGCCGTGGACGGTGATCTCGATGCCGCGGCAGAGGCTCCCGACAGCTCCATGCTGACGAATGGTCTGGTGATCGCGGTTCCACTCGCGGTAGCGCTCGTCAATCATAAATTTCTCCTCCTCGTCGGGCGTCATCCTGGCGATGATCTTGCCCGTCGCGGCGAGGTTGCGCATCCGGGATTCCCCGTATTTCTGCGAGCATGTCAATGAACTAGACCAGGCCCTGGTGGGCGGCGCGCAGCACGGCGTTGAGCCGGGACGTGGCGCCAAGCTTGTTGACGATGTTGGTGATGTGTTGCTCGACGGTGCGGGGGCTGATGCAGAGCATGGCTGCGCTCTCGCGATCCGTATGGCCGTTCGCCAGCAAGCGGAGAACCTCATGCTCGCGGGGAGTGAGGGCTGGGATGCCCAATGAGGGAGTCGGGGCACGTTTGGGATCAGCCAGGGCTTCCAGGATGGCGTCGGGAAGTGCCAGCTGCGATCCCGCCGCGTGTGCCGCCGAGAAAGCTGATCCGAGCTGTGCCTCCACGGCCGCCAGTACCCGCGCGTGCTCGTGCTGGTAGTGCGGCATGAGTGGCGCGCCGATGGCATCGCGAAGGGCCTGGGCTGCGCCCAGCAAGCGAGCGGCGCGGAGAGCGTTGCCGCGAGCCGCCGCCACTGCTGCCAACTCATCGAAGCTGCG
>JAXLWT010000021.1:0-90979 GCA_046328375.1 Thermomicrobiales bacterium | reverse complement strand
GCGACAGGACCCACAGGCCCGGCTGTAACCCCGCCCCAGTGCACGGCGGGCCAGACGGCCTGCGGCAATGCCTGCGTCGACCTGAAGACCGATGCCGCAAACTGCGGCACGTGCGGCACGAAGTGCAAGAAAAAGGGAACTTGCGTCGCCGGGACGTGTTCGGATTCGGCGGAGCAGGGAGTTACCTGCCCGGCGGGCCAGGTCAATTGCGCTGGAAAGTGCGTCAACCTCAACAATGACCAGGAAAACTGCGGTGCGTGCGGCACTGCCTGCGGAGCCCAGGATTGCGTCAACGGCGTGTGCGGTGGTACGTGCCCGGCTGAGCGTCCTGATGACTGCGGCGACTGCGTCAATACCCAAACTGATCCTGCTCACTGCGGTGGCTGCGGTGTTGCCTGTGCCGCGGGCGAGACGTGCGTCGCGGGGGTCTGTGGGGCTGGCGGTCCCGCCGCCTGCCAGGGCGGACAGGTTGACTGCGGTGGTGGTTGCACCGATCTGACCGCCGATCCCAATAACTGCGGTCTCTGCGGCTTCACCTGTGCCGCGGACGAGACCTGCGCGAACGGCGTCTGCCTGGGTCCCGGTGGCTGCCTTCCCGGTGAGACCGACTGCGGCGGCGTCTGTACCGATGTGACCGCGGATATCAACAACTGTGGGGCCTGCGGGTTCGTGTGCGCAGCAGACGAGACCTGCGCGGGTGGCTTGTGTCTTGGACCAGAAGCGCCTCCACCACCGGATTGTGTAGACCTGGGGCTCACTGACTGCGGTGGCGCCTGTATTGACGTGAATGCAGATCCCTTCAACTGCGGCGCGTGCGGCACGGTGTGTGCCGTCGATGAGACGTGCGCTGCGGGCATCTGCCTGGGACCGGAAGCACCACCGCCGCCGGATTGCGTCGATCTCGGACTCACCGACTGTGGTGGCGTTTGTGCCGACCTGAACAACGATTCCTTCAACTGTGGCGCTTGCGGAATCGTCTGCGGCGAGGGAACTTCGTGTGCTGGAGGGTTCTGCCTGTAAGGAATCGCTGGACGAGTGACGCATCCCTCTACCCCACGATGCCGTGAGGATGAGGGTACGCATGCAGTGGACATGCCACAGGCGAGGCGCCAGCCTCGCCTGTGGCGTGCGTTGCGAGTGACCTGGACTGGGCCGGTGAGCGGGCGATCAACGCCCAGTGAGTTGAGGGCGTTTCTGGCGGCGCTCTCGGGCTTCAGCACGACAACGACACACCCGGGGATTGCGGCTGAGGTGGTGTTTTCCGTGATTGCGGCTGCCCTCGCCTCAGCGTGTGCTTCGCCAGCGGGACCAAAGACGACGGTGCTGGCGCTGTCCATCGGACGGGACCAGGAGGCGCCTTCGTCATGTTGCGCGCCAGGCTGTGGTGTCGTGGAAGGATTGTCCTGTGCGGCATGCCGCAGGTGGGCAGGCCGGTAAAACATACGCTTGCGCTCGTTTGCGAATGCAAGCTTTCCTTCAACCGCTGGCGGCTTGGTCCTCACATTCGAGCGAGACGCCGGCCGCCTCCAGGATGAAGGCATACCAAAGCGATACCCGGGAAACGATGCGCATGATTCGCGTCCGTGGTCCGCCGCGCGACCCCCGCGTGGCACACGTCCCCACTCACGGACAATCCTACTGGTAGATGATCAGCAGCGGGGCGGGCTCCAGCGCCAGTGTCTCGGCGGCGGTCATCAGCGGCACGTCCTGCCGGTAGAAATGCTTGATCCCGCTGTACTCCGTTTCGTTGTTGCGAATCAGGATGTTGTAGACCTCGGTCTTCAGCCCTGGCGGTCCAAATCCGTCCGACTCGATCACCAGTTGCACCCCGGGGACTGGCGAAAGCCGTTCCTTGCCGAGGATCATGTCTTCCCGGAACTGGTGGACGACCAGGATCTTCGGCGGCAGCCCGTAGTCGCGGACGATTCTGGACAGCTCCTCCTGCGCCCCCCGGATCTGCTCGGCGGTCAACTCTCCGATGTGGGTGCCCGGCACCTGTCCGTCGGCGATGGCGAACTCGGGATCGAGCGCAAGGTGGATGTGTGGACGTTCGAGCAGGGAGCGCACCTTCGCAATCTCGGCCGGCACCGTGTTGCGCCCAATCTGGAGATCGAGGAACATCAGCATGCCGTGGGTCGCGGCGAAGTCGGCGTACTCGTTCAGCGTCTCAAGGTCGGTATCGAGCAGGTACGTGCCATCTGTCGCTGGCCAGCCCTGGGCCACGGTGGCAATTACCTCGAAGGCGACAATGACCGGGCGCGTTGGGTCAGCCACCTCGTAACTTGCCGCCTCGGCGCGTAGGAGCTGAAGCAACTCCTCCTTGGGGTACTCGCCCAGGATGCCCATATTCGGGTCATGCGGGTGGCCGTAGTACGTCAGGATGCGGTGTGCTGGCAGCAGTCCGCCCGAGGCGATCGTCTGCGCGTTGATCGCTTGCTCCTCGGGCGAGCCAGGCGGCAACACCGCGTTGGCCAGGGCCGGGGCGGCCTGTGTCCCCGCGCCGCCGGCTGAGAGCCCGTCGCGTACCACGACGCCGCGGTGTGCCAGAGCGCCTATCGGGTCGGGGTGAAGCGGGTGGGTGCGCTCGATGGCGAGGGAATCGGGCAGGATCGCGGTGGCAGCCGCCGCTGCCGCCTGTGACCGGGCCGCGCCCTCCTCGCTGGCGATCTCCGCGCTGGACTGCGGCGGTTGCGGCGCCAGCGCGGCGGCCGGTGGCGCCGCGTCTTGACCGCCAGGCGCGGCCGGCGCGGGTGTGGAGAGAGTGGCGGCGACAGGGGCCGCCTCCGACGCCGGCGCGGTCATTGCCGGTTCCGACCTCACGGAGTTGAGGTCGGCGTGACTGACGGGAGCGGGGATCGACAGCATACCGATCGCGACGATCACGGCCAGCACGAGCACGGTAATGGCCGCCCAGGCCGGTGGGGCGTGCTGCCGCGGCCCAGAAGATCGATCGCCTACGGCCCGCTCCGATCCCGCGTCAGACCGTCGCCTAAGAACACGAGGCATCATCCCGCCATTCTGAACGAACGCGCCGTCGCGAGCGCTGTGCCTGCGCCCCGCCGCGCGGCGCTGGCTCGTCGTCCCAATCGCGCCACTGCTGATTGCCGAAGCCGTCGCCGAAGCGCCAGAAATGCGCGTACCCGTGCTGCGGAGCGCGGTGCTGCTCGTCGCCGGAGCGATCGCCCAGCTTGTCCGCTAGCACGAGCATGCTCTTCGCCAGCGTCGACATTCCGCTGAAATTGTACCGGGGGATGGATCGTACCCCCGGCGAATGGCTTGCCGGTGCGCTCCATGGGCTGCGGGGCCCGCGTGGATGTCTTGCCAAACACGAACATCCGGGGCCTCCTGATTGAGACCGGTCAGAAATCAAAGCGATTGCGCGCGGCGCCCTGCTGGAGCCAACAAGACGCTCCGTGCGGAAGTCTCCAGACCACGCCTGGTCGCTCCACGTCTTGTGCGAGCCGGGAGTCAGCGAGGCGGGCCAGTTCTCGCGGGACCGGTCAGTGCCAACACCCGCGAGGCACCCGTTCCTCAGTTGCCAAATCCCAGTTCCCGCAGGTAGCCGTTCACGAACATCCCTGCCGGGTCCATTTCGCGGCGGATCGCCTCGAAGGCAGGGAGTTCCGGGTAGAGATTGCCGATCTGCGTCGCGGTCAGGTACTGCAGCTTGCCCCAGTGTGGGCGACCGCCATGGGCCAGGAAAATTGGCTCGGCATCGCGGAAGAAGGTCTCGTGCGATTTCTCGATCGCCTGGTGCAGGCTGATCGTGGCGCTTTCCTCACCCTGGGTTGGACTGAGCAGGGGATTCTCGCCCGGCTGGGTGCGAAATTCGACGGCCCACGTGCAATCCGGATGCTTTTCCTGCACCAGGTCGCGGATTTCGCGCAGCGCGGCCGGGCCTTCGCCCAGCGGCAGGGTGTACTCCATCTCGACGAACTGGGTGTTGCGCTGGGAGGGGTACGCGCGCCAGCTCCAGTCTACGTAGTCCGGGCGCAGGTAGCGCTCCAGCGTGCCCGGCGCGGCCTCTGGGAAATCCTCTCGGAATGGTTCGTCGTCAGTTTCGACGAACGTCTTGAGCACGCAGGTGTCCAGGGCCGGCAGCCACCAGAACTCGGCGTTGCGTCGCGCAAGCTCGGTGTCCAGGAAGATCGCCAGGCACTCCTCCATGGACATGGCCGCGTTCTGCTCGCGCAGCTTGTAGGCCGGGCCGGTGGCCAGCGTGATCTTCGTCAGGACCCCCAGCAGGCCGAGGGCCAGGGAGGCCGCCCGTAACCGGAGTGGATCGCCGGCGTCGATGGTGACCAGTTCGCCATCCGCGCGCATCACCTCAACGGCGCGCACCGCTGACGAAAAGCTGCCGTACTTGCGGCCGGTCCCGTGCGTCCCGGTGGAGACTGCCCCGGCCAGCGCCTGGCGGTCGATGTCCCCCTGGTTCAGCAGCGCCCGTCCTGCCTCAAGCAATGGGGCACCCAGGTTGAAGAGGCGGGTACCAGCCCAGATGGTGGCGTCGCCCGTTGCGGGATCGAAGCGCTCGATGCCGGCGAGGAGGGACAGGTCGAGCAGCGTACCTCCGGTGACACAGAGCGGGGCAAAGGAGTGGCCAGCCCCGGCGACGCGCACCGTTTCGTTGTGGCTGGCGGCGTCCAGCACGGCACGACGCAGGTCCGCGAGCGATGAGGGTTGCACGACCCGCCGCGGGACCGCCTGCACGTTTCCCGCCCAGTTTGCCCAGGATTCTGGCTCGGTGACTCCCTGCACTCTCACTCTCCCGTGTCCCCGCGGTCCGCCGGCCGATTCCTCCGGGGCGCCGCAGCGCGGATGACCCTCCGTATACTCCCCTGCCAGAGGATTGTCGCTGTTTTCGTTTGCATCCGGAGGAACCTGACGGCATGCCCGCCACGGGGGATTTGCTCCTGCTCAACGGCCGTTTTCGCACGATGGACCCGGCGCAACCAGCCGCGTCTGCGGTTGCGATCCGCATGGGACGTGTTGCATTCGTCGGCGATGAGGCCGGCGCGAGGGCGGCGGCAGCGCCCGGTGCGGAGGTCATTGATCTTGGTGGCCGCACAGCCACCCCTGCCCTCAATGACGCCCACGCGCACCCGATGTCGGTTGGCTTCGCGCTGCTCGATCTCGATCTCTCGCCGGAACGTAACGCGAGCATTGCGGATATCCAGGCGCTCGTTCGTGAGGCAGCATCGGTACGACCGCCCGGGACGTGGATCATCGGGCGCGGGTACGACGATGCTCGCCTGGCTGAAGGACGGCACCCCACCCGCGAGGATCTGGACGCTGTTGCGCCCGACCACCCGGTTGTCCTGATGCGCATGTGCCACCACATTGGCGCCGCCAACTCCGCCGCACTGCGGATGGCGAGCGTCAGCAGCGGCACGGCGGATCCGGAGGGAGGACTGTTCGACCGCGATGTCCACGGTGAACCGACTGGCGTGCTGCGCGAATCGGCGCTCACCATCGTGCGGGCGCACATTCCCGAGCCGACCGAGCAGGACATCATGGACGCCCTCGAAGCGGGCGGGCGTGAGTTCCTGCGCAACGGCGTGACCAGTGCCGTCGAGGCTGGCATTCGCGATGCACGCGAGCTGCGGGCGTTCCAGCGCCTGCGCGAGCAGGGCAAGCTCCCGATTCGTGCCTACCTGATGATGCTGATCGATGAAACCCTCGACGATCTCATCGCGCTCGGCATCCAGACCGGTTTTGGCGATGAGTGGCTACGCATCGGTCCCGCCAAGCTCTTCAGTGACGGATCGATCGGTGGCCGTACGGCCATGATGCACAAGCCCTACGAGGGACAGCCAGACAACTTTGGCCTCTGGATGATGCCGCCTGATGTGCTCAAGGCGAAGGTGCGCCGCGCGCACGATGCCGGGTTCCAGGTCGGTATTCACGCCATTGGCGACGCTGCCATCGACCTCGTGCTGGACGCCTACGAGGAAGCGCAGCAAGCCAACCCACGTGCGGATACCCGCCACCGGATCGAGCACTGCTCCATTGTGGATGACCGCATTCTCGGCCGTATCCGCGACCTTGGGGTTGTGCCAATCCCTGGCACCTCCTTCTTGCGTCACTTCCGCGATGCCTACGTAAACAATCTCGGCGAGTGGCGCATTGGGCAGGCGTACGGCATGGCCTCGTACGCGCGCTTCGGCCTGATCGCCGCCGCGTCCTCGGATGCGCCGGTGGTGCCGATAAACCCATTGGCTGGTATCCAGACCATGATGACGCGGCGTGACCTGTTCGGTCAGCCGGTCAACCTCGCCGAAGTCATTTCGCTGGAAGATGCGTTGCGCGCGTACACCGTCAATGGCGCCTACGCCTCCTTCGAAGAGGGGATCAAGGGCACCCTCAGGCCAGGAATGGTGGGGGATGTGACGGTTTTCGGTGCCGATCTCACGACGGTTGATCCCGGTGACCTCGCCGAGGTTCCCGTTGCCTACACCATTGCGGATGGCGAGGTCGTCTACTCCGCGTAACGTGCAAGGAACATCTGTCATGCCTGCTGATCTGCTTCTTCGCAACGGCGTCGTCCTGACCATGGACGACGCGCAGCCCACCGCTGAGGCTGTGGCGCTCATAGGTAACCGGATCTCCCGGGTTGGCGCAGACGCCGATCTCGCAGCCGAAGCCGGCCCAGGCACGCGGGTCATTGACCTGGGTGGGCGCACGCTGCTGCCTGGCTTCAATGACAACCACACGCACCCGATCTCGTACGGCATCGGCCTGGGGCAGATCGACGCCCGCCCCGCGACCCAGCCGACGCTCATTGGCCTGCTGGAAGCGTTCCGTGTGGCGTCAGCGGCGCCGGCCGGGTCTCGCGGGGACTGGCTCCTGGCCCGGGGCTACGATGACACGCGCCTCGATATCTTGCGTCATCCCACTCGCTACGAACTGGACGCCGTCACGGGTGGCCGGCCGGCCTGGCTGGTCCGCACCTGTGGTCACCTGGCCGTGGCGAACAGTGCCGCGCTACAGCTGGCGGGAATCACGCGGGACACGGCAGATCCGCAGGGTGGCGAAATCGCTCGCGACGAGCATGGGGAACCGACCGGGTTGCTGGCAGAGACGGCGATGTCCCTGGTCAGCAGGCACATCCCACACGTCACCCGTGCCGGAATGAAGGATGCCCTGCGGGCCGCTGGAGATCGCTTCCATGCCTACGGCATCACGAGCGTGGGCGAGGCGAGCATCCGTACGTCAGACGAGTTCGCCGCCTACGAAGAGCTGGTAAGCACCGGGGAGCTCCCTGTCCGGGTCTTCACCATGATGCTGATTGACGACACGCTCGATGCGTTGTCTCGGCTTGGGATGCGTACGGGCTGGGGGAACGACTGGCTGCGCATTGGCCCAGCCAAGTTTTTCCAGGATGGTTCGGGCGGTGGCCGCACGGCCGCCATGTTTGACGAGTACGTGAACGATCCCGGTAACCGCGGCATCACGATCTACACGCAGGAAGAATTGAACGACGGCTTCGGCCGCGCCCACGACGCGGGCTTCCAGCTTGCCGCGCACGCGATTGGGGACCGGGCCATCACCATGATCCTCGACGCCTACGAGGCGGCGCTGACGAGATCCCCGAAGACCGATCACCGCTTCCGTATCGAGCACTGCGGCATGTGCACGCCGGAGATCATCCAGCGGTTGGCGCAGATGCAGGTGCTGGCCGTCCCACAGCCGAACTTCATCTACGAGTTGGGCGATTCCTATATCCGGAACTTCACGGCAGAGCAACTGGCGTGTTCCTATCCCGGCCGCACCTGGCACGATCACGGCATCCACGTCATCGGCTCCTCCGATGTGCCAGTGGTGGATTGCAACGTGCTGGTCAACCTCCGCTCCGCTGTGACCCGGCTGACAGCAACAGGGCAGCGTATGGGCCCGGAACAGGGGGTGACCATCGACGAAGCGCTGCGCATGTTCACCCGCAACGGCGCGTATGGGTCCTTCGAGGAGCGCAGCAAGGGAACCATCACCCCCGGCAAGCTGGCGGATCTCGTGGTGCTCTCGGGAGATCCCCGCGCCATTCCGGCGGAGGACTTGCCCACGCTCAGCGTGGACATGACCCTGGTGGACGGTAAGGTGGTCTACGAGGCGTAGCACGACGTCGGGCTGACGTGGTGCGCAGGATTTCCCAGTTCCTCGCCGCACAGGTTCCCTGCTGGTGCCTGAGTCGGGACGACTGTCATTCACGCCGGAGAATATCCGACCTGAATGGTAGGATTTGAGCGTTGTTCGCTGGCATGCTCCAGGGAGAGTTTGTCGATGCCGTTTGATCGTGATACGTGGCGAGATCAGTGGCTGGGCGGTTTCTGAACGCTCGGCATTGAGGAAATGCAGCCGGTTCGGTCTGCAGACTACCCCGCTCATCCAGCGTTGCGACAGGTCCTGGTCCTGCCCGCGGACACCGCCATATCTGATGCCACACACGATGAGGCAGCCAGCGCGTGGCGTGACTACCTCGGCTTTGCTGGCCCAGTGCTGCTGGTGAACCACCCAGATCGTGCGCGAAAACTGCTGATGACAGCGCTTGGCGTCGCGGACAGGGAGTCGGTCGCCATCCCGGTCAACGCGCGCCGCTATCTGTCCGAGGCGGTGAAGCGGAGCGGCGGCAAGCCGCTCTTTGTTGAGTTGGACGCTGACCTGGAGTTCGCGCCGGAAACCCCGGGGTTGGAGGCCGCGCGCGTGCTCTGGGCGCAACCAGTTGGCGGCATGGCGGCGTCCGCGCCGCTCCCTGGCAAGGCGTACCTGGTCGATCATGGCCTGACCCTGCCGGCGCCCCTCCGTGCGGGTGGCGCTGGACTCGCCGGCGCCGCGACCCTGTTTGGCCTTCATCTGGACCAGGGAGATAGCGGCGCGTTGATCGCCTTCAACGATGCTGAGCTGGCCGGGAAGGTGGCCGCGCTGATGACGCTGGAGGACTTGCCAGATGCGGGGCGCGCCCTGGCCCAGGTGCAGCGCCTCGCCGGCCCGCGTGGCCTGGCTTCGCGACAGCTCTGGCTTGATGCCGAGGTGCGTTTGGGCATGGAGGCTGGTGCGGGCATGCCGATGGGTCAACGTGCTGATGGCGCCTTACCCCATGGTCTGCCGGTCCGCATTCCCGAGGAAGCAGAACTCGCCACCTTCATCTCCTATGTACGGAACGAGCTGGTGGCGCTCGATTGGCTACCGGAGCTGCAGCCAATGTTCTACGTTGCCTACCAGGTAACGCAGGACGCTGAGCTGACGCGGCGCTCGGCCGGGCACCTGGCGCGGTGGGTGATGTCGCCGATTGGGCCAGATTTTGCGGACGACGAGATCACTCACGCGGTACTCGGTATCCTGAAGGCGGCCGAGTACACGGGAGTTCGCTGGTACACCAATCCCGGGCGGGCCCGCTGGTACGGCGAGATGCTGGTGGACTGGTACGGGCCGGAGCACGATGCCTACCACCCGGCCTTTGCGATTTCCGTTCCGGCCCAAGAGTAGCCGCGCTGGTTGGCACGCGTCGTAACGTTGCGCGTGCCAGGTCACTCATCAATGTGTCACGATTGCTGCCATGCACGCTGATGCCCGCGCAAACGCGGGCGCTCCGGGAGGACCGCCTCTATGCCCAAGCTGACCTATATTGGCCATTCGGCGTTCGTGCTCGAAGATGATGACGGGCACGTGGTGGCCATCGATCCCTTCATCACCGGCAATCCGGTTGCCACCATCCAGGCGAGCGACGTCAAGCCATCCACGATCCTCATCACCCACGCCCACAACGATCACGTTGGTGACGCCATGGACCTGGCGGGTCAACATGGCGCGGGGATCATCACCACGGTCGAACTCGCCGACTGGCTGGAGTCCCAGGGGGTGGCGGGCGTCACTGGCGCCAACCACGGGGGCACCGTCGCCTTCCCGCACGGCACCGTCAAGTTCACGCCAGCCTGGCACTCCTCCTCCTATTGGGATGGCGAGAAGAAGGTGGCCCACGGCATCCCCGCCGGCATGATCGTCCGCTTCGGCGGGACCACGTTTTACTTCGCCGGGGACACCGCGCTCTTCGGGGATATGCGCCTGATCGGCGACGAAGGCATCGATGTCGCCATCCTGCCCATTGGCGACCACTTCACCATGGGGCCGTCCGACGCGGCACGCGCCGTCGAATTCCTGAACGCGGAAGTGGTGATTCCCTGCCACTACAACACGTTCCCGCCCATTACGCAGGATCCGGAAACGTTTCGCGCTGCGGTCGGCAAGACCTCGCCGGAGACGATGGTGGTTATCCTGGCGCCGGGCGAGTCCCACACCCTCTGATATCGGACATGACTGAACCTGCTTCCACGCCACCCACCCATGCGTTTGATGAGGAGTTGCAGCGGACCGCATACCAGAAGAAGGCGGTCAGCCGCCTGCCTGCCACGCAGGTCCTGGATCTCGCCGTCACGTTCTTTGGCGAGCGTGGCTACCGGGCGGGGCGGACGGGCCGTCCCAACCAGGTCTTCATCATGGGCAAGGCGGAAGGCGGGCTGCCTCGCGTCACCGGTGAGGTCCAGGCCCGCGCCGATGTCGGTCGCCCCGGTGTGACGCTGGTCACCCTGGACGCCGCCGGAGAGCGCCTTGGCCCGACCATGGCGGAGTTTCACCAGCACCTGCGGAGCCTGCGGCAGAAAGCCTAGGCCTGTCTCGGCGCCTGGCGTCGTCCTTACGGGGATTTCCGGCCGCTCGCGGTCCAGACATGGCCCAGGAGGGGAATGGAGCCGTCTGTGTCAACGGGCAACGTGGCGACCAGGCGTTCGCGCAGCCCCATTAGCGCGGCGTCATCCAGCGTGGCAGCGTAGCGCTGGGCTGGTGGTGAGCCCTGCAGCAGGTGGGGCAGCCAGAAGTCGTCGAAGTCGCGAAACACCACCGGCATGGTAACGCGCTCCACCAGGACCTCGTGGAGGCCGGCTCCGGAAAAGAGCGCGGCCAGAGGCTCCGGTGCGCAAAGGGATGTCTGGGTTGCAGGGTCAAAGGAGGCGGCAGCCGGATCGAGCGGTGTTGCCGCGTTCCAGAAGGCGTGCGTGAACTGCCGCTCACCGGCAAGGTCCCAGACGTACGCCGCGACGATTCCGCCTGGCCGCACGACGCGGGTCATCTCCTGAACTGCTGCTCCGGGGTCCTGGATCAGGTGCAGGACGAGCCCGGCGATGGCGACATCGAACGAGGCAGTGGGAAATGGCAGGTCCGCCGCGGTGGCAACCGTGAACTGAGCCCTGGGATCCGGGATGCGAGCCCGCGCCGTTTCCAGGAAGCCGGCGGAGGGATCGATGCCAGTCACTGAACGGGGTGAGGCCGAATCCAGGATCGCTCCGGTGAGCGCGCCCGTGCCGCACCCCACATCCAGCCAGTCGAGCCCGGGCATGGGGGCGAGCCAGCGCAGCACCTCATCGGCCATGGGACGGCTCCAGCGTCCCATGTAGGCCTCGTACGCGTCAGCGTTACCCCAGGTGTGACGGTGGAGGTTCGCCATTGGTGTGCTCCTCAGTGCTGACCGGGTGCGACTGACCAGGCATGTTCAGGGTTCGCCAGCGGCGGCTTCCCAACTCAGCAGGTCCCCTTCGATGACGCCCTCCACACCCAGCCGGTGCAGCATGTGCATGACCTCGCTGCGGTGGTGCATGTTGTGGGTGATGACGTGGAGAATCGTGCCGCCGTAACTCTTCTCCTGCGGTGGAACATCCAGGATATCGACCCAACGCTCGTCCCAGGCGTTGGCATCGCGCAGGCGATGCGCAAGTGCAGTGAACGCGGTCATGGCAGCCTGATGACGAACCAGCAGGTCAGCGGCGGTGAGCCCCTCGAAGGCCGGTTGCTCAGCTGGGTTCTGCTCGCCGTTCATCAGGGCTGTCCACGTTTCGACGTTATAGATCATGTGCTCGAACGTCTCGCGCAGCGTGACGTGCCCGATGTCGAATGGCTGGGTCCACTGTGCCTCGGTGAGTGGCTGCGCCAGGACCAGTAGTTGCCGGGTCGTCCAGGTGTCGTGAGCAAGGAGTCGGTCCAGGAGGTCCACGGAGCGGTGTACTCCTCTGGCTTTCGCGAAAATGCCGGAAGGCTGAACAGCCTTCCGGCATGGTATCGCCTGGTGGGCGCGCAGGTCTTGGCCCACCGTCACCTGGCGGACAGTTGCGCTGGCAGGAGCTCACCTGCTCAGGTCATGTTCATTCGCCTGGTTCATCGCCGGAGGCGTCGTACGCTCGCAGAGCAGCGCTGCCGCTGCGACCGCCTCGGCTTCCTGCAGCGCCCGGCAGACGGAGGTCTCGCTGGTGGATTCGCGGGCGCGTTCACCGGTTGCCGCGTGCGCGGCGTGACTGAGCGGTGTGGCGTTCACGGTGGTGAACGCGTGCATCAGCCGGTCGAAGAAGAACGGATCAATCACGGCGGCCTCCCAGAGTGGTACCTCGGTGGCAGATTGACGATCGCCCTGCCATGTCCGCAGTGTGCGCGTGCAGGAGCGGAATCACCCCCGTAGGGAGTACGGGAATTCGGCGTAACCGGGCCGGTTGAGGGAGGCGTGCCCAAATTGACAGCGGTCGTGTCAATTCGCTGACTGCCTGGCGGGCGTCTCGCTGTTGTAATGAGGGCGAGTTGACCGGCGCCCATCATCCTTCCTCCTGACCCGGCGCCCGGTCAACTCCGTATCTACAGGGAGTTGACGATGCCTGCCACCTCCGTTCCCTGGATCGACCGACTGTCTCGTTCCCTGCTCCCAATTCCTGGTTGTTCTCGCCGCCGCTTCGGCGTCTCGGCCATTGCTCTGGCCATTGCCGGTCAGGTCCTGCCTGACGACGCCCTGGCTGGCTGCAAGAAGCCGGGCAAGAAGTGCAAGAAGAGCAAGGACTGCTGCGACGGCGCGAAGTGCAAGAAAGAGAAGTGCAAGTGCAAGAGTGGCCGCACCGAGTGCGGTAACACCTGCGCTGATCTGCAAACTGACGAGAACCACTGCGGCGCCTGCAATCTCGCCTGCGCGTCCGGCCAGACCTGCCAGGGGGGAACGTGCACCACGTCCGGAAACGGTGGTGAGGGGAGTGGCAATACCAATGCAGGCCGCGGCTATGCGTTTGCGCTCGCCTGGGGAGGCCTTGGCTCTGACCCAGGCACGTTCAATTACCCGGCCGGGATTGCCATCAACCGCTTTGACTGGATATACGTCACGGATCTGGATAACAACCGGGTCCAGGTTTTCCTGACAGACGGCACATCTGCTGGCTGGTTTGGCACGGAGGGCGATCAAGAGGGCCAGTTCACCCATCCACTGCGGATCGCTGTTGGCCCAGATGATGAGGTCTATGTCACGGATGGCAGTGACCGCTGCCAGCGCTTTGACCTGGGCGGGAATCTCCAACTGGAGTGGGATGGCTCACTTGGCCTGGGTGGATTCAGCAACCCACGCGGGGTGGTGGTGAGCCCGGACGGCGTGGTGTTCGTGGCTGACACCGAGAACCACCGAATCCAGAAGTTCACCGCCCTGGGTGAATTCCTGGACGGTTTTGGCGTAGCTGGCCAGGGCGAAGGGGAATTAAACCTGCCGGCGGGGCTGGCGTTCACGAGCGGCGGAGACCTGGTTGTCGCAAACGCGTTCAACCACCGCATCGATCTCTTCTCGCAGGATGGCGATCACCGATTTGGCTTCGGGGGATTTGGCAGCGGAGACGGGCAACTGGATTTCCCGCAGTCTGTGAAGGTTGCCGCGAACGGAGATCTCTTTGTCGCGGACAGCGGCAACAACCGCGTCCAGCAGTTCGATGCCTCTGGACAGTTCATCCGGGTTATCGGAGAGCCGGGCACAGGTGATGGGCAGTTGCGTTTCCCGGAGGATCTGGCGTTGGACAGCGAGGGCAATCTGTTCATTGCCGACACGGGGAATGACCGCATCCAGAAATTTGTCCCGGCCTGAATCAATCCGCACATGAACGACAGTAGTCATCCGTGTGACCGGCGACGGTCACACGGATGACTTTGCCCGCCTTCCCTTGACCCTGACGTTGCGTCAGGCCGTACCCTCATGGCATGGAGCGATCGATGTGCCAGGGATACCAGGTAGGGGAGGTGGCGGGGCTGACCGGCGTTTCCGTGCGCACCCTGCACCACTATGACCGGATCGGGTTGCTACGGCCGCAGGCGCGCACGGCCGCAGGTTACCGCCTCTACGGCGAGCTGGAACTCCTGCGGCTGCAGCAGATCCTGACGCTGCGCTACCTGGGCTTTCCCCTCAAGCGCATCGGTGAGCTCCTGGACCGTCCCGATTTCGACCTCGTGGCTTCGCTGCGCGTGCAGGAGCGCGTGCTGCGAGCGCGCGTGGCCGAACTGGAAGGTATTGCGACCGTACTGGGTGATCTGGTGACCGCGTACCGGCGGGACGGCGCCTGGAACTGGGACCTGGTCATTCATGCGTCAGAGGCGGTGGCAACTGGCCTGGCGCAGCAGGAGAATTCGATGAGCGATTTATTCACGCCTGAGCAACTGCAGCAGTTCGCGGAACTGGCTGAGCGCACACCGGCCGAGGAGATGACTGCCATCCAGGACGGGTGGTCTGCACTTCTGCCAGAGGTGCGAGCGAACTACAGCCTCGATCCGGCCTCCCCGGAGGCGCAGGCCCTGGCGGAGCGCTGGGACGCGCTGACGGCCCGGACGATGCGCGCCTACGAATCAACTCCGGAACTGGTTGAGGCGTTGCGTGCCAACTATGCGAAGGGAGCTTTCGAGGGCAACACAAACGCACCGCAGGCAACGGACTTCGCGTTCCTGGAACGGGTGCGCGCGGCGCGAGGCTAGCGCGGACCGTGAAGCTCCGTGTGTCTCGATCGTGGTGAACAATGTCGCATCGCACGCGCTCGCCACCTCTTGAACCGGGCGAGGGCCCGTATATCCCCCATGTTGCCCCCCTGGCTTGAAGTGTGAGAACACTCGCAGCCAGGGGCGCACCTGTGTCTACACGTACTGTCTCGAACATCGCTCACCGCAGCGCTCAGGCGGATTGGGATCATGGTGAGGATCAAGGATGCGGCGGAGGTCATGGCGTTCGATACTGGATCCATGCAGCTTTTCGTACGCGCCGATGACCGGACTCTCACTCTTCTACGACGCGTGCTGCCGCTCACGCTCCCCCGGCGAACGGTGCATCACCGCAGGAGGTGAGCATGACGGACCAGCCTCTCGTACGCCTTGCTGCTGCAACACCGGACTGGCAACAAATCGCCCGGCAACAGGATCATCGCCAGTGGGCGCCGCCGGCGCGCCCATGGCTGATCCGGCAGACATGGCGCAATCTCCTGTTCGCCCACTGGCCGGTGGCGCCGGCCGCGCTGCGACCGCTCATCCCGGCGCAGCTCGAACTGGAGACATTCGGCGGCGACGCCTGGATTGGCGTTGTGCCATTTGCGTTGAGCTACCTCTCGGACCGTCGCGTGCCACACCGGCTGCATCTCGACTTCCTGGAACTCAACGTCCGCACCTACGTCACCCTGGGGGAACGGCCGGGCGTCTGGTTCTTCAGTCTCGATGCTGCCAGCCTGGTGGCCGTCAGCGGCGCCCGCTCGGCGTATCACCTTCCCTACTACTGGGCAACCATGCAGATGACCGAGCAGGACGGGTGGATCTCCTACCGCAGCCAGCGGCGTGGTAACCCGGACGTGCGGTTCGCCGGGCGCTATCGGCCGACCGGCCCCGTCTTCGAGAGCGGGCCTGAGAGCCTGGAGCGATGGCTGACCGCGCGCTACTGCCTCTATTCCACCAACCGCGCCGGACACATCCAGCGTGCGGAAATCAATCATGATCCCTGGCAGCTGCAGCCTGCCGAGGCGGAGATCACGGTGAACAGCATGGCATCCGGCCAGGGTATTGCCCTGTCTGGTGCGCCGATCCTGCATTTCGCGCGCCGCATGGATGTTGTCAACTGGGAACTGGAGCCTGTGCGCTGAACCAGGCACCGTTCTGCCCTGGAGCACCATCACCAGGATGACAGCGCTCCAGGGGACCCGCGTTACAGACTGACGGAAGCGCGTGCCCCTGCCCGGGCTCAGGCCGCCGCGAGCGGAGTGGCCACCGGCAGCGGCAATGGCGTCGCGGCCGGCAGCGCTACTGGGGTAGCTGACGACGGCACGTAGTCGTCGGTGTGCAGGGCAATCCAGTCGAGAATGACCGGGAGCAGGTCCGGGGTGAACTCCGGTGGCAGGGTCGCGTACTCGCTGAGTGCGCCACTGCCGGCGGCCTGGAAGAGGTGGTTCGCATCGGGCAGCACGACCACAGTGACGTCCCTGTTGCCGCCGGCGGTGAGCGCGTCCAGGAGCGGCGCGGCGTTCTGGGTGGCGTCCACCTGCTTGTCCTTGCCTCCAAAGACGGCCAGGACCGGGACCGAGGTCCTGGCCCAGTCGGGCGCGGGGTCGAACTCCAGCAGAGCCCTGACAGACGGAGCCTGGAGTTGCGTTGCCTGCTGTTTCGCGAGCGTGCGGGCGTAGGACTCGACGTCGCCAACGGCGTCCTGTTGCTCCTGCGGGAGGGCAGCGACCTGGGCAAGGGCTGCCTTGTAGATGGCCTCCTCCAGCGCTGCAGGATCATCCAGCAGCTTGGCGACCTGCGTCATGAGATCGACCTGCGCCTGGGCTTCTTCTGGGGTAGCGCCTTCTGCTTCCAGCATCAGCCGCGTCTGGAGCAGCAGCACCTCCTCTCCGGAGACCCCGAGGCCAGCCAGGCTGACGATGAAGTCGAGATCGGTGTTGCGGGCGCCCAGGATGGCCGCGATGGCGCCGCCTTCGCTGTGGCCGATGAGGCCAATGTGCTCCTGGTCGATATCGTCACGGGTGGTGAGATAGGTCACGGCGGCTTCGGCGTCGTCCGCGAAGTCGTTGAGATCACTGGAGGCAAAATCGCCGGTCGACTCGCCGACGCCGCGGTCGTCGTAGCGCAAGACCGCAACGCCGGCCGGGGTCAGGGCGTTCGCCAGGAGTTCAAAGGGACGGATGGCAATGCCACCGCCGAGGTATTCGTCGCGATCTTGCGGACCACTGCCGGACACCAGGACGACGGCCGGATACGGCCCTGGCCCGTCTGGCAATGAGAGGGTGCCTGCCAGGGTGACATCGCCATTGGTGAAGGTCACGTCCTCAGTGGCAAAGGGCGTGGGGGTGGCCTGCCGCTCGAGTGGCGTGAACGCATCCAGCGCGGGCAGGAAGACGCGCTCACGCAGCGCGGCGGCTTCGGCCTCAGACGACTGGAGGAGCACCAGGTAGGTGCTGTTCCGCCGGGTGGCCAGGGCCAGGTCCACGACATAGGTGACGTCGCCAAGATCAACGTCTACCTGGTAAAGCGTCCACTCCAGCGCAGTTCCCTGGTGGGAGCCGGTGCTGACCGGCGGCTCCGTCAACAGGAGTTGGGGCATGAGTGAGGCGAGCAAGTTGTCGGGAGCGACGGGCGCCGTCTGCTGAGCCAGGACAACGTCACCAGTGCCTCCGGGACTGAAGACGCCGTTGCCCAGGTCGACCCAGCCCTCCGGGACAACGCTGCTGAACTCCCCGCCTGCGCTCTGAAATGGTTGCAGGGTGACGGCGTCCTGGGCTCGTGCGCCGAAGATGGGGAGGAGGGAGGTGAAGAGGGCTACCAGCGCCAGGGCGCGGAGTCCGATTCCCATCAATGTCTCTCCTGTGCCGGGCATCACTCGGGAAATCCGGCTGATCGGGCGTGTGCTGCGTTGCTGGACAACGAGCGGTTTCGTAGCGCAACGTCAGTTTCAGGATGTGAGTACTTCGTCATTGCGCATTGACGAACACGTGACGACCCTTATAGTGAACCATGGGGTCACGACCGGTTGCTGTCGTATCGCACATTCGACGCAGTCAAATAGGCTGCATCGAATGGAGGGCCATCATGGACGGACTCACCTTCGACAAACTTAGCCAGACCATCGCCCACGCCAGTACGCGGCGCAGTGCGCTCGGTGCGCTGGTTGCCACGGGACTTGGTGGTGCCGCGCTCTCCTCCGCCGATGCCAAAGGCAAGGGCAAGAAGAAGCGGAAGAGGAAGTGCAAGAAGGTTGAAGGCAAACCCTGTACGTCAGACAAGACGTGCTGCACTGGAAAGACCAATAACATTTGCGCTGTACCGGTGAATGGTAGTAACAGCGACACGTTCTGCTGCGGTGGTGCGAGCGCGAAATGCGGCGGCATCAACGGTGACGGCGATGCTGTGGCACCGTTCTGCTGTAATGGGTTCGCCTGCAATGCCCTCGTGCCGGGTGTGACTGGCACCTGTCAGCCGGTGCCTGATGTTTAGGGTAGACCCGCTGCGGTAGCCAGGTCAGCCTGGTTCTGAGCGATTCGTCCACAGGTGCAAGCCTGTGGACGTTTTTGTTGCGTGGCGTGGCTTCGCGGGGCCATAGCTCCCGTGGCAGACGCGCACACGGGCAGTGCGCTGTTGGCTTCGCGCACTGCCCGTGTGACGCCGGGGTGGGATGCCCCCGGAGGAAAAAGGGGGATGAGGTGATTGGGCGGGTGAAGCACCTGCGTCCGGCCCAATCGGGAATGATGCTGCTGGCGGACCTGTAGCCGGGCGGGCGTCCGGTTACGCAACGATCGTACCGGCACTGACCGTACAGGTGGTCAACAAACCATGAACTCCTGCTGCGTCGTATCCTCCCCGCCGCACGAGAGGAGGATGCATGCAGCGCACCCTGGGGGTGACCACCGGAAACGCCGAGGATGAGACAGGGCCGTATCGCGGTTGGCTGTTGGGCCACTTTATCCCTGGCGCGGACCATCCGCTGACCACCACTGATGTCGAGGTGCAGTGGGCCAACCTCCCGGCTGGAACACGGCGGGCCGAGTGGGGCTACAACGCGCAGGCGCACACCCTGGCCATCCTGGTGCGCGGCCGCTTCCACCTGCATTTTCACGAGCGCGAGGTCGTGCTGACGCGCGAAGGGGACTACGTTCTGTGGGAGCCCGGCGTGCCGCACTACTGGGAAGCTGAGGAAGATACGCTCATCTTCACCGTGCGCTGGCCCTCCCTGCCAGGAGACAGCCGCCCCTGGGAGGGCGACATCCCATACAAACACGAACCCGGCCATTAGGCCGGGCACGTGCGGGAAGGGGGAGGGTATTTTCTTGAGGGCGGGGGATTGGGGATCCCGGATTTCTCGCTCTCGATGGTATCTACGCCAACCCCTCGATTTCGGATTCATCCCTGGATTTCCAGGCTTTGCCACGCGTACCGAAGGACCACAACCTACGGCGCTGGCGTTGCCTCAGCCGTCACCGTCGCAAGTTCTTCCGCCGTGATTTCCCCGCTCGTCACCAACCGTCCGAGGGAGTCCGCGACGATCCAGTTCTCGGCGATCTTGCCGCATTCGATGCGGAAGAAGCCCGCGCTGTTCCAGGTCACATCGGAGCCGGTGTCGGCGTCCTTCCCCGTCCACGTCATCATCGCTGACACCAGGTCGCCGTCCGCGATGATGGGATCGACCGTGACTGCAAGGTCGCTGATGGCTGCCTGGCGGTCACTTGCCCAATCCGAAGCGCCCTCGACGCCGCTTTCCGGCGTTGCCATGGGTACATCCACGGATAACTCGTGATAGACGTGATCGGGCGCCAGGAGATCCCCGAACTTAGCCCCATCCCCGCTTGCGGCCGCGTCGAAGAAGGCCACAACGAGTTCCTTGTTCTGGTCCTCAGTCGTGGTGGCGCAGCTCGAAGCTGGTGTCGCGTCCTGAGCGACCACCTGGGTTGCCAGACCGGACGGCGCGAGCAGAAGTCCGGCGACGATCAGGGCGAGTCCTCGTGAGGCCATGGCGTTCTCCTTCGTCAGTGAACCTTTGTTACCTGATACCTAGGCACATGCAGCGTAACAGGGATGTCGCAAGGCGCAAGAGGGTCTGGCGAACCGGAACGGGCACTGCTGTAGCGCATGCTCCTGTCTTGCCAGCACGCCCGTGCCGGGGAATACGCTCCGAGAAATGCGTATTTCTACCAATGTGCCTGAGGCCGGGGCTCCATATGCTGATCTCGGGAGTTGCACCGTTGAACGAGCGCAGTTCCTGGGCAGGTGAATGCGACAGTGGGGACGCCTGTCGTCAGGCAGAGACCTCCACAGGTCCGCTGGTCGCTGGACTGAGAACGGAGATCCCTGTGGCCTCTGGTTTCTCGCCCAGTCCACATCACACCGCCGAGATGAGTTCGCATGAGCGTTGAAGGAGCCTAGCCGCGATGGATGGTCACCGGTTTGATGTCATGATCCGCGCCCTGGCCGGGTCCAGGCGAGCAGTGCTCGGCGGCGGCTTGCTGGCGGTCGCGGGCGGAGTGGGGCTGGCTGAAGGCGAGGCGAAGAAGCGCCGGAAGCGGTGCAAATCGCCAAAGGTGCAGTGCGGCAAGAAGTGCTTGCCGGCCGGATCCTGCTGCACCGACGCTGATTGCGGCACGTGCCAGATCTGCTCCGGCAAGACCTGCACGTTGGCGCCGGCCGGGTCTGCCTGTGGTGTTGGCGGAACGTGCAATGGCACCGCGTGCGTCAACGAGGGAGCGTTTGGCTGTACGGCTGACCAGGATTTTTGCGGCAGCGGTGAGATTACAGCTTGTCCCGGGTCGAAGACTGCCGATGCCACGTGCTTCATGCGCGACGGTGATCCACTTTGCGCGGTTGGGGACTGCTTTATCGCCGAGACAGATGCTGAGTGTGAAGCGCAACTTGGCCCGGGCGCAGTCCGCGTTCCATGCGCCCCTTGCACACTGAACTCGCCTCCCCAGGGCGACTGGGTTGCGTGCGTGATCCCGGTGACCAGGTAGGCGAATTACTCCGGCAACCCGAACGAGCGCACTGCTGCCGCCGTCAATGCTTCCCGCGTCAGGAGTGACGTGCGGCCGGCTGGTGGCGGTGCCTCACCGGCGGCGCGGGCCAGGGCAACCGTTGTGGCGGTGAGTCTGTCGCCATGTTGTGCCCAACAGGCCGCGGTGAACATGACGGCCAGCGCCTCCTGCACCGTACCGGCACGCATCACCGGGGCAGCGATACACCAGATCTCCGGGTGACTCTCGCCAGCGTCAAGTTGGTAGCCGCGCTCGCGGATGCGAGCCAGTCTTGCGGTGAATTCCTCGTTCATATCGGGCGCCAGGTGGCCGTATACGCCTTGACGGTAGGCCTGGAGCCAGGCTGGATCTTGCCAGGCCAGGAGCACCTGCCCGGCGGCAATCTGGTGCGCGGGCATGGAGAACCCGACGTAGCCGGGTTCCGGGGAGCTTGGAGTGGCGCCAACGTGCATGGCGACGCTCACGGCGTCGTTACTGATCAGGCGGATCAGGTGCACCGCCTCGCCCGTGAGTTCCGCCAGCGCCTGCACAAACGGAAGCGTGGCCACGTTCGGGCGGCTACGGTCCAGGTAGCGCTGGCTGAGGTGCGGGAGCCGTGGCCCGAGGGCGAACAGGCGTGATTGAGAATCCCGCGTCACGAGACCACCAGCGGCCAACGAGTTCAACAGGTGATAGGTCGTTGGCAACGAAAGCTGCAGGGCAGCAGCCAGCCCCTTGGCCGTCTGGCCGTCTGGATGCTGCGCCAAACAGTCGAGCATGGCAATAGCGCGGCCCACCGTGAGTAGCCGATCCTGAGTGGCAAGGGGATGCCCTTTGGTGTGACCCACAAATGTGCTCCAGGCTACCGAATCGCATGCGCGTGCATCGTAACGACCGAGCGGGCCGGCTACAAGGGCTCGCATTCCCTATCTGAAATCTTCGCGGCGTTCTTGCCCCTGTGGCCCTGGCAGAAACCGGGCTGGCTGCCGATCAGAAACACTATTTGAAATGCCCTGACTTCCCCCCGAACCGATCAATTTTCATACTGACAACCTGATGTCCATGCTTTGCGGCTCCGGCAGTTGGCCGCCATCTTCGCCCCCTGGCGACGAGGTACTCCCATGGATCGGCAGCTGTTCGATGCCCTTTCTCGCCGCGTCGATCGAGCCCTCGGCCGGCGTGCGGTCCTGCAGGCTCCGCTCCTGGCGACGGTGCTGGCCAGTGCGCTGGCAGGGGGTAACCCTGAGGCAGCAGGCAAGAGAAGGAGGAAGCGGAAGACGTGCAGGAACGGCACGACAAAGTGCGGCAAGCAGTGCCTGCCGCGTGGATCCTGTTGCGTCGACAGCGAATGCGGCATTTGCCAGCGGTGCGACAGCGGCGTATGCGTTCCCCAGTCCGATGGCTCGGCGTGTGCCGATGGAGGTGTCTGCCGGAACCAGGTCTGCAAGCCGGATCGCTCGCTGGGCTGTTCGGTGGCCCAGGATAGTTGTGGGCCAGCCGGGTCGGTCCTGTGCCCGGACCGGGGATCGGGGGTGAGCAACGTCTTCTGTTTCGTGGATGCCGACGGCGATCCTGTCTGTGGCGAGGCCCTGTGCACCGATGACGCTACGGGCGCATCCTGCCCGGGCCTCACGGGCGCTGGCTCGATCGTCCTGCCTTGCCTGGCAATATGCGGTGTTGCCCCAATCAACAAGACGCACATGTGCGTGAAGCCTGTCGCCTGATTGTAACGATGAACGCTGAGGTAACTCCATGCACAACGATCACTTTGACCAGATCCTCACCGAAATAGCATCCGGGGCGCCTCGCCGCACCGTGCTGGGCGGCCTGGCAGGCCTGCTGGCTGCCGGTTTGGGCGCCGGGGCTGAGGCCAGGCGGAAGAAGAAAAAGAAGAAGTGCAAAGGCGGCACGACGAAGTGCGGCAAGCAGTGTTTCAACCTCCAGTCGGACAACCTCAACTGCGGCGCCTGCGGCAATGCCTGTAGTGGCGGCCAGTCGTGTAGTGGCGGCGCCTGCACGTGCCCCGCGAGTCAGACCTTTCTTGCGGGGGCGTGTATCCCCCGTTTCGGCTGCACACTGGACCTCGACACATGCACGTTTGGCAAGAAAGCGTGTCCGGAATTCACCAACGAATCCGACGCGCGCTGCTACGTCAGCAGTGATGGCGAGCCGTTTTGCGGCACCAACTTCACGTGCGACGCGGTTGCTCCTGGCGGCACCTGCCCAACGGTGGGCAGCGAAGCGCGCACCTTCATTCCGTGCTCCTTGTGTGTTGGCACAGGGGAGACTGGCGCCTGTGTCCGGCCAATTTCACGAGTGCGTGCATGAGCCTGCGCAGTAGCCGATCGACCAACCGGGAGGGAACCTTGACCAGCACGCGTTTTGATCGCGCACTCATGCAACTTGCTCCACCTGCGTCGCGCCGCTCGGTCATTGGCAGCGTCCTGGCGGCGCTGGGAGTTAGTGTCGCTGGTCTGCAGACCGAGGCAAAGAAAAAGAAGAAGAAATGTAAAGGTGGCAAAACGCGCTGTCGCAAGCAGTGCGTCGACCTGAAGACGGATGGGGCAAACTGCGGCGCGTGTGGCACGGTCTGCGGGAACGACCGTGTGTGCACACGTGGCGTATGCGGCTGCCCGGCGGGGCAAGCGCTGGTGCAGGGGGCGTGCATCCCCACGTTCGGTTGCCTGGTGCAGGCCAACTCCTGTCTTGTGCCACAAACGAACTGCCCCGAACGGCCAGATCTCAATGATGCATTCTGCTTCGCGACGCCTGATGGGCAACCCTTTTGCGGTGACATCAGTACCTGCGTCAAAGCGGAGGCCGACTGCGTGCCCGTGAATGGCCAGGAGCGGCTGCTCCTTCCGTGTCCGGGTTGTCCGGATGTGGGCGACATCGG
The DNA here is from genome assembly GCA_046328375.1 of Thermomicrobiales bacterium. Taxonomy (GTDB): domain Bacteria; phylum Chloroflexota; class Chloroflexia; order Thermomicrobiales; family UBA6265; genus JACCXM01. The sequence goes on along the minus strand of JAXLWT010000021.1, from coordinate 67,291 downwards.
CATCTGCGTGTTGCCTGTGACGGCCTGATTGCGCAGGAGTGTGGGGGAAGGGTTGCCTCTGGCCTAAGGCCGTTGTTGACGTTCCTGCGCCGCTGTCTCACGCTGCTGGCATGAGCAACGCATGACTACAACAGCCTCCGCCGCTCATGGCGACGGAGGCTGTTGTGCTGCCACCCTATCACCCAGACGTCGAGTGCTGAAGCGTCGGGCCGCACCGGACGCCTTCCCCAGGAGTTTGGCTCGGTTCCGGCCCGGGTGGGCCCGGCCGCTCGAATCGTTACGGATTGGGTTCAACACGTCAATCCTGCCTGCGAGCGTCGGCGGATCGCCCTACGTGGCGACAAACGTGGCGGAAGCCTCCCTGGCTGCGCCCGCGCAGGCGGCGTGGAGGCTGAACTATTCACCTGGGTGGTTGCGCGCCACCCTGACGGGTATCGGACGCCCCGGTACAGAGGTGAATGATGTGAAGAGCCGACTCGAACTCCACACATGTGGCGAATGCCTGCAGGCGAAGGGCGGTCCCGCGAGCGGACTCCACGCGCTATCCTGCATCGCTAAGCTTCAGTGACTGCTCGCGAAATCAGGAGGCAAGGGGGCAGCCATGGACAGGTCGGACGCATCCTCGGGCGGCGCGCGCCTCAACCGTCGAGACGTGATCAAGTCTGGTCTTGGTGCGGCCGGGGCGGTGACTGTCGGCGGCCACCAACCGGTAACCCAAACCCGAGCCCAGGATGACAGAGCTGCAGGGGGACCGTTGATGTCGGACCGGGAAATCGTCGTGGGGCCGGATGGGTCGATCCTGGAGGGCGAAGCGGCGCCCGGGCCGATCACGATCTTCGTTGCGCGTCAGATCGTCACCATGAACCCGAGCAATCCGGAGGCGACCCACGTCGCCGTTCGCGATGGCCGCATCCTGGGCGCCGGCACACTGGGGGAGGTGGCAGGCTGGGGGGAATACACCCTGGACGACACCTTCGCCAGTAAGGTGCTCGTGCCCGGGATGATCGAGGCGCACGCGCACTCGACGGAAGGGATGGTGAGTGCGTTCCCGTACCTCGGGTACTTCGACCGCCCCGCCGTCGATGGCTCGACCCTACCGGGTATCCAGAGCCTGGATGGGGTGATCGCCAGCCTCAAGGAAGCCGAGGCCCAACTGGACAGCCCGACGGCCACGTTGGTCGCCGCCGGCTTCGACCCGATCTACTTTCCCGGTCCACGCCTGAATGCCGGTGACCTCGACGCGGTTTCCACCACGCGCCCGGTCTTCGTGTTCCACGCCAGCGGGCATGTGGCCACCGTCAATACGGCGATGCTGGCACAGTCCGGGATCACCCGTGACACCGAGGTCGCGGGCGTGGTCAAGGACAGCGACGGTAACCCGACCGGCGAGCTGCAGGAGCTGCCAGCCATCGCGCTGGCTGCGAGCGCCGTGAGCCGGATCTTCGCGGCGATGACCTCCGAGGACACGATCTGGAACTTTGGCGCGTTCGCCCGTAACGCTGGCGTGACCACCGTCAGCGACCTCTCCGGGCCAATGCTGGTCGATCGTGGCTCGCTCGCCACGTGGCAGCGGATCGTCAATGCCCCGGAGTTCCCGGCACGGGTGCTGGTCTACAACACGGCCGCCCCTCCCGGAAGTTCTTCCGACTGGAGCGCCAGCGCCGACGCGATCAAGGAGCTGCAGCGGAACGCCAGCAGTGACAAGCTGCGCTTCCCCGGCGTCAAGTTTGTCATCGATGGCTCGATCCAGGGCTGGACAGCGGTCATGAACTGGCCGGGGTACTACACAGGAGAGGATCAAGGGATCCTCCTGACCGTTCCCGAGCAGTTCGTCGACTGGCTGCGCCCATTCCACCAGGCCGGGATCAATATCCACACCCACTGCAACGGTGATGCCACGATCGACCTCTTTATCGACGCGGTCGAGCAGCTTGTAATCGAGCACGCCTGGCTTGACCACCGGCACACCGTCCAGCATTCGCAACTTACCAGCAGCGCGCAATTCCGGCGCATGGCCAAACTCGGCATGTGCGCCAACATCTTTGCCAATCACCTCTGGTACTGGGGCGACCAGCACTACGCATTGACCGTCGGTCCGGAACGGGCCAACCGGATGGAAGCGTGTGCCACCGCCTTGCGCCAGGGCGTGCCATTCTCGATCCACTCGGACGCCAATGTCACCCCGCTCGGCCAGCTTCGCACGATGTGGTGCGCGGTCAACCGGGTGACGCCTACGGGGCGCGTGTTGGGCAAGTTCGAGAAAATCTCTGCCTACGATGCGCTGTACGCCGTCACGCTCGGCGCGGCCTACCAGGTGCACCTTGACGCCGAGTTGGGCAGCATCGAGTGCGGCAAGTGGGCTGATTTCACCGTCCTCGACGACAGCCCGCTCGATGTTGAGCCGATGGCGATCAAGGACATTCCGGTGTGGGGTACCGTCGTCGGTGGAGTCAAATACCAGGCGCCCCGGTCGTAAGTAGCTGAAGAGAGGTGGGCTCCTGAGACCGCGTTGCCTGGGCGCTGGCCAGAGCCCGGATCCTGGGAGCCGGGAGAGGCGGTCGGTGAATCGACGCGCCGTGGGGGCATCGTGCATCGAGATACCCAACCTGCGATTCCGCTGACCGTCATCGGGGGGTATCTCGGGGCCGGCAAGACGACGCTGCTCAACCACATCCTGAATCAGGCCGCCGGGCGGCGTATCGCGGTGCTCGTCAACGACTTCGGCGCGATCAACATCGACGCCCGGCTCATCACGCGCCACGATGGCGAAACGATTAGCCTGGCCAATGGCTGTATCTGTTGCTCGCTGGCGGCCGGCTTCCACACGGTGTTGAACGCCCTCCTGGAGCGCGACCCAGGGCCGGAGCACGTTATCGTCGAGGCGAGTGGGGTGGCGCTGCCCGATAAGATTGCCCAGTACGGCCATATGCCCGGCTTCCGTCTCGACGGCGTCGTCGTGCTCGTGGATGTCGAGACGATTCGTGCCCGGGCCCACGACAAGTACGTAGGGAAGACTGTCTTGCGCCAGTTGCGTGGCGCCGATCTCCTGGTCCTCACAAAGACCGACCTGGTGACGGCGGAGCTGACGGCGGCGGTGCACGACTGGCTCCGCGCCATCGCTCCGGGAGCCCGGATCGTGATGGCGAACCACGGCGAGATTCCGCTGGCCGTCGTGCTTGGCGTCGACGGCGCGGCGCTCGACAGGAACTACGGCGACGAGGACGGTGACAGCGCGGAGCACGCGCTTGGGTACGACACAATGGTAATTCGCCTCTCCCATCCCAGCGATGGCGATGCCTTCCGCGCAGCCATCGCCGCGCTGCCAGAGGGCATCCTGCGCGGTAAGGGAATTGTCTGGCTGGCTGATACCCCCGACTGCCAGGCGATCTTTCAGCTCGTTGGCAAGCGATGGAGCATCAAGCCGGGCGGACCGTGGGGCGGCCAGCAGCCGGCGACGGAGGTCATCTTCATCGGCCTGCCGGGCTGTATTGACGACGATGCCCTCGCGCAGGCGTTCGCCGCTCTGTCCGTTGAGGACCCAGTGGGAACAGCGGGGCGAAATACGGCCGGTGACGCCACAGCAATCATGGGAGGACCCGCCGGGTAGCATTGCGGGTGAACGACCAGGGATGACGACATGACCGACAGCAGGATCAAACCCACGGTGGACTGGAACCCTGCCCAGTACGCCAGGTACCGGGATGAACGGGCGCAGCCGTTCTACGACCTGATGGCGCTGGTGCAACCGGAGCCGGATATGCGGGTGGTCGATCTGGGGTGCGGCCCCGGCGAACTCACCCGGGAATTGCACGATGCCCTCGGCGCGCGGGAGACGGTGGGTGTGGATAACTCGCCGGCCATGCTGGAGAAGGCCGCCGCGTTTGCCGGCGCGGGCCTGCGCTTTGAGAACGCCGACCTCGGGACGTTCTCCGTGCCAGGCGCCTTCGACCTCGTGTTCTCCAACGCCGCACTGCAGTGGTCCCCCGACCACCCGGAGTTGCTCGCTCGCCTGACGCGCTGCCTGGCGCCTGGTGGCCAACTGGCCGTGCAGGTGCCGGCGAATGATGACGCGCCATCCCACGCGCTGGCCGCGGTGGTGGCCAGCGAATCACCTTTCTGTGAGGCCCTGGGTGGATACACCCGTGTTTCGCCCGTGCTCGCGCCTGAGGCGTACGCCAACCTGCTGCACCAGCTCGGCTACCAGGACCAAACGGTGCGCCTGCAGGTCTATGGCCATCTCCTGGGTTCCCGCGCAGACGTGATCGAGTGGGTGCGCGGTACCTGGCTTACGGCCTACGAGAAGCGCCTACCCGCCGACATGTGGCCCGCCTTCCTGGAGCGCTACCGGGAATTGCTGTTCGTGCAACTCCCGGATGAGCAGCCATTTTTCTATCCGTTCAAGCGGATCCTGTTCTGGGGACGCCGGTAAGGTCTGGCGTTCAGCCCCTGGCCCCTACTCACCCACCGGTTTGCTGTCGCGACAGCGCCGGGAGTCTCTCGGGCAACTGGAGGCATACGCCTCCAGCCACCATTCGTTCGTAATCAGCTGCTGACGTTGGGCCGGTAGGTCCCGAAGCTCCAGAGATTCCCTTCGAGGTCACGGGCGGTGTACTCCCGAGAGCCGTAATCGGTGTCTGCAAGAGGCCGGACAATCTCCGCGCCGGCACGTACGGCATGGTCGTAGTGGGCGTCGATGTTGTCCATTGCTACATACAGGCCCTGCGTTGCGAGAGGCTGGCTCCAGGGATTCTCTGGATCGGGAGTGCGCCGGCGGGAGGTCGGCATGATGACGCCATCGCCCAGGCGCAGTTCGGCGTGGCCGATTTCGCCATGCTCGCCAGTCATGACCATCAGCGGGGTGAAGGCGAAGACACGCTGGAGCCACTCGATGGCGGCCGGTGCATCCTCATAGGCAATTACCGGGTACATGGTGACCTGGCCCACGTTGACCGGGGCGTCCAGAACGGTCTGCTTGTCGGACAATGCTGTTCCTCTCTTCTGATCTGAGAACTCGCGTGTGGGGCGACTCCCGCAGTGGGATCTCCCTAACGATATCGGCCGCGTCGCGACGCGTATTGGATTTTTCTTGCGCGCATGTCACAGAGTGACATGCTCCATGAAACGCGCTGCCGATCGTTGCACGGCGGCGCTGGCGTCCTCAACGACGACCGTGCCGGGCCAGCCACCGTACAGGCGGGCGAAGGGATAGGGCGCGATAGCCGCGAGGATGCGCGAGATCGCCCGCGGGCCCAACGGGATCCAGTTGGGGTAGCTGTACATGAAAGTGACCCAGTGCCGGTCCTCCACGACGGAGATGGTGTCGCCGGTCAGCAACGCGCCAAGGCCTTCTGCACCCTCCGGCCAGTGCAGCACGTGGCTGCCGGGGAAATGACCTCCACAGCGAATCAGCGTCAATCCGCTCCCTGGGATGGGCCGGCACGTGTCGCCGTCCCAGGTGACGATCCTCGGGCTGGGGTCGGTTACCCATGCCTGGTCATTTGCGTGGATGAAGATGGGGATATCGCCGAGTGCGGAACTCCAGGCGGCCATGCCGGTGTAGAAGTGCGGGTGGCACACTGCTATCGCTGCAACACCGCGCTCCCGCAGGAAGTGCAGCGCATCGTCATCGACCAGGCTGTTGCTGTTCCAGAGCAGATTGCCCGCCGGGGTCTCGACGAGGTGCATCTGCTGGGCGATGGCGAACGCCGGGCTGGTGACGATGCCGCTGAGACCAGGCTCCAGTTCGCGCACCAGGTTGCGGTGACTCGCCTGAAGTTCCTGGGCACTCGTCCACTGCTGGCCTCCGGCCGCGACAGCCTCGCGTTCGTCTGAGCAGATCAGGCATTTCGCGGGCGGCTCGGGATACCACGCGCCACAGCGTACGCAGATGCACGCGTCGGCGTTCACTCCGCGTCCCCAGGTCCCGCGGCGTACCCGGCACTCTCCGTCATGCGTCTCCGGGCCAGGCCTTCCGGCGTATCACCGGCGAAGGCACGGATGTCCCGGATCAGGTGAGATTGATCGTAGAAGCCGCACGACTGTGCGATCGCACACCAGTTAGCGCCGGGCGCGAAGCACGGGTGATGCATCACCTGTTGAAAGCGAAGTAACCGGGCGCACTGCTTTGGCGACACGCCGATCTGCTCCCGGAACCGGGTGACCAGCCGCGAGTGGCTCCAGCCAAGCTCCTCCACCAGGCGAGCGATGGGTAGCTGTCCCCGGCTCTGTCGCAATTGACGCCACGCCCACACGATCTCCGCGTCTGGCGCCGCGCCGTGCGTCTTCCGGGTCAAGGCGTGCTCTGCCAGCCGAAACCGCGAGTTCCAATCCGGGGCGTCGAGCAACTGGTCAACCAGGTCGCGATACCAGGCCGGGGCGACATCTTCCAGGAGGTGCGTGCAGTTGGCGAATTGGCTCATTGGGGTTCCGAAGAGCCGGTAGGCGCCCGTGGGAGAGAGGCGGAGTTCCAGGCCCTCCTGCTGGCCGGGCGTTTCCGTAAGCGTGTACGTGTCATGGAGGCCAGCAATGAAGCCTGCACCGCCCGCGACAGTCGTCTCCCTGCGCCTGTTCGGCTGCAGCAACTGCAGCGGGGAGCCAAGATTCAAGATCACGACGATGTGCGTTTCCGGCAACTCGCGGCGGCGGACGGGCGTGGCTGCCTGTTCGCGATACCCCACCAAATCCCTGACGGTCCCGCGCAACGATGGCCCAGGGCTCCGGACTTCCATCTCCCAGGCAGCCTGGGATGGAGTGGCCTCCATTTCGGTGAGCGTCAGCGTGGTCACGGCTTCTCCTCGTTAACTCGAATGGTAGCGAGCCGTCCCTGGTGATTTAGATCGGTGTTGACGACTCGAGCCATGGCAACCCTTACCCTGCGACGCAGGTGGCGCAGAGGCGCCGCGCAGCCGAGCGATGAGGATGAGCCCGCATGCATGGCATCCTGACCTCTGACCTGATTGCGGCCCTGGAAGATGTTGGCGTCGACGTGCCGGCTGCCAGCAATGCCCTGCCTGCCCTGACCGCCGCGGCGCGCTGGCACGACCTTTCCTTGCGCATCGAGAGTGGGGCGGTCTCTCGGCGCCGGCAACCGGCCGGCTATCGCGCCGTCGTCTGGCCGTCTGTGTGCGGTCAGCGCGAGAGCCAGGCTGCCCAGCGCCTGGCTACGCGCGGACACGGCGCTACCGGCGCCGAAGCGCTCGCCTGGGCTCTTCTGGATGCCCTGAAAGTGCTGCGTGTGGCGCAGGCGCGTGAACTGGCGGCGGCGTAGGAGAGGTTTGCTCCCAGCGGGAAGCGCAGCTCCGGCATCACCGGGTGCAGATTCGTTTGGGGGCGTGCATCTGGGGACCGGGCTGCGTGGTCATATGCTCCGGAAACTCGTAGAGCGCTGCTGCCCAATGACGGCATTGACAGGGTATTGACAAGCGGGCACGCAGGGTGTACGTTCACTGCACACCGGAAACGGACGGGAGCAATCCCCGAAACAGACGGTGGAGCGAACGCCGATGGATCTGGTGCGCAAGCACACGATTTGTCGGCGTTTTGCGTTAGCGGGGAAACCGCTCCTGCGGGAGCTTGGGGAGGACGCGCTCACGCGCCTGGGGAATAAGGGAATGAGGCGGCTCTGTTCTCTGAGGTCTCTTGCTCTCCTCAACGAAGCCACCTCCGTAGGGCCCTGGAAGGCTTCCCTCGCATCGCGACCATGCTTATGGTATAGTTGCAACTCGTTAGGGAGCGCGGGTTCGCCGCGCGCCAGTACGCCTTCATTCCCCTCCCATCGACGACGCCTGGGGAACGCCGAGCCGTACTGACCGGCTCAGCCGTATCCCTGTGGGCTGATCAACGTGATCACCCACGCTCTGTTATGGCGTCGCTCGAGAGGACCTATTCTGACTACGCTCGAACTCGAAACTCCTGTCGCCGTTGAGGAAATCACCTTCGGCGATTACCGGCTCAGCAATGCCACGTTGCAGGCGCTGACCGGCATGGGGATTACATCCCCCACCCCGATCCAGGCTGAAGTCCTGCCCTTCCTGCTTGATGGCCGGGACGTGATTGGGCAGGCCCGGACCGGCTCCGGCAAGACCCTTGCGTTTTCCCTGCCCCTGATCGAAGTTGTCGATCCTCGTCTCAAGGCCGTGCAGGCCCTGGTGCTGACCCCGACGCGCGAGCTTGCCGTCCAGGTGGCCCAGGTTGTTGAGGCACTTGGCGCCCCGCGCGGCATCAAGACGCTGATGATCTCCGGTGGGCGCTCCTTTGGCCCGCAGCGAGATGAACTGCGGCGTGGCGTGCACGTCGTGGTCGGCACGCCGGGCCGTGTGCTCGACCTGCTCAACCAGGGCGCGCTCTGGCTCGACCGCGTGCGCTTCCTGGTGCTGGACGAAGCGGACGAGATGCTTGACCGCGGTTTTGCCCCGGATGTGGAACGCATCATCGCCCGCACTACGCCGGACCGCCAGACGGCGCTCTTCTCCGCGACCGTTCCGGCGTGGGTGAAGCAGACGGCAACCAAGCACCTGAACCAGCCGGTGACAGTGACGATCACCCCGGAGCCAGGGGAAGTGGCCCAGATCGAGCACACCGCCTTCGACATCGGCGACGCCGACAAGATGCAGATCCTGGAAGAGTTGCTCGACGAGCGCGGCGAGGGCTCGGTAATCGTCTTTGGCCGCACCAAGCACGGCGTGAACAAGCTGGCGCGTCGCCTGCAGGCGTCGGGCTACCCGGTGGCCGCGCTGCAGGGGAATCTCTCCCAGAACGCACGCGACCGCGTCATGGAAGATTTCCGCAACGGTCAGGTGCCGATCCTGATTGCGACGAATGTGGCCGCACGCGGGCTGGATGTCAGCCACGTGGAGCAGGTCATCAACGTCGAGTTGCCGGAGTCTCCGGAGCTGCTCACCCACCGCATCGGCCGTACTGGCCGCATGGGGCGTCAGGGCCAGGCGATCACCCTCCTGGGAGCAGAGGATCAGGTGAAGTGGCGGCGCCTGGAGCGTGGGTTTACTCGCCCGGTCGTACGCGCACCCTGGCGCGGTGCGCACGCGGCTGTCAACGGTACGCCGGCTGAACATGCCGCCGCGGCTCCCGCTCCGGCACGGCCCTCGAACGGGAGGCCAGCGCCAGCCCGTCCGCCCCGTTCGCAGGCACCAGCAAGGACGTCTGCACCGCGCGCTGCCCAGGAAGGGACAGCCACCCGTGGCAGCCGTCCGGCTCAGCCCGCTGCGCCGCGTGCACCACGCCGTGAGGCTGCGCCAGCGGCTCGCTCGCCTCGCCCGCCGCAGGTCGACGACGGATCGGATGTCGACGGCCGGGAACTGCTGCGCCGCTACGGGCGCGACCCGCGTCGTCCGGCCTGGGCAGACAGCCTGCGTGGGGATGGTCCGGTGATCGTGGCCGAACCGAAGGCTGAGACCTCCCGGAGTGCCGCGCCCAGCCGGCAGCGCCGCACGTTTGAATCGGAGTGCGCGGGGTGCGGCCAGGTCGCGCAGACGAACTTCCGTCCTGACCCGGCGCGGCCCGTGTATTGCGATAGCTGCTACCGCGCGCAGAAGGAGCGCCGTCGCTCCGAAACCGAGGCGGCGGTCACGGCGTCGTAGCGCCAGATGTTGCTCCGCTTCGCTATGCTTAGGACAGATGCGAAGCGGAGCGGATCGATCGAGCAGGCCGGGACCACCGCGCCGCCATTGTTCACAACGTCTTTTGACTGGAGGAGACCAGATTTGCCGAAGCCAAAGAAGTCACAGTACCGCAAGCCGCCCGTGCGTTCCGCCACTCCCGCCGCGCCTCCCACTGAAGAGCGCACCCGGCGCGAGAACCCGGACGCGATCACCATCGATGGCAAGGTGATTGACGCCCTGCCAAACGCCATGTTCATGGTCGAGCTGGAGAACGAGCACCGCGTGCTCAGCTACCTGGGTGGCAAGATGCGGAAGAATTACATCCGCGTGCTGCCGGGCGACCGCGTTACGGTCGAGCTTTCGCCATACGATCTCACCCGCGGCCGGATCACCTTCCGCCACCGGTAAGTTCCCTCATACCCTGCGCGCTTCGTGATGTAACGGAGCGCCGGGACCATGTGCACCGCTGACGCGGGGAGTTGCTCGCGTCATGGGTAAAAGGCTGCGCCAGGAATGGCGCAGCCTTGTTGCGTTTGAGGGGCTTTCAAGCTTGGCACGGGGTAAGCACCCACTTGATACCCTGGGCCGCTTTTCAAAGACGCCATTCCATGCGACATTGAACGCATCTGACACATTGATGTGCGCGGGAAGGTCGCGGGAGACGCGGTATGGCGAAGCATGTTCAATTCGGCTCACTGGCGAGAGTAGGCATTTTCCTCTTGAGTCTCATGGCTCTGGTTACTGTCAATGGTCTGTGTTGTGTGGCTGGTGGTCCATCACCGAATACGCTCGCTCAGACCCCAACGCCCAGAAGTTAGCGGATACCGCGGCTCTGCGGAGGTCAGTGGCTACCAAGGCGCATTCGCAGACCTCGCTGTGGAAATTGATCGCTTTTGGGCCGAATCCTTTGCGGAGCAAGGGAAGCCCTACTCTCAACCTGGCATCTTCATCGTTGACCGCTTGATTGTCACTTACTGCGGTCCGGTCGAACCTGTACCCAACGCCTTCTACTGCCCAGGTGACCGGACGCTCTATCTTGTCCCACAATTCTTGGCCGATCTTGATGCCATGTACGGAGATTACGCACCGATCACTGTGCTAGGCCATGAATGGGGACATCACGTTCAAGAACTTCTTGGTATCCGCAAGGTGAAGTCCATTCCATTTGAGTTGCAGGCAGATTGCTTAACCGGGGTGTTCGCTAGACATGCAAATGACGCGAATTTGCTTGATTCCGACGACCTAGGCGAGGCGGTTGATACATCAATTGGTGGTGGTGACCCGATCTTCGTCCATGAAGATGAGCCAGACGCACATGGGCGATCATCTGACAGAGTAATTGCCTTTATGGAGGGGTACTATGAAGGCCCACTGGATGGTTGCGGAGTGCCGCTCGGTCGGGCGAGCACCGTCCCCGATCAAGCATCAGATGGAACAAGTAACTCCGGTGAGAATCCCGCTAGCCCTGGTGAATTGCCATCGGTCATAGGTAATCCCCGTCTTCCCACCGTCCTGCCTCTTGCCCACGCTCAGTGCTTCAGCGTCATCGATGGCGGGCTATTGACCTTCTCCCAGTTGCTCGACCGGTTCAATGGCTTCCCAGATGCTAGTGGACTCTTGCGTGACTGGGGCTGGCAGTCCAGTGCTTATCGACAGTTTGGTTGCGATGGGCCACCAGATGGAGATGCTGGCTGGATCGATATCAGCGTGCATGGCTTCTCGTCTGCGGGCTCGGCACAGGAGGCGGCCGGCTACTTTGCCGCGGCGCGGCAGGACGGTACGTCGCTTCGGCGTGCTGACGGGCCGGGTGTTGGCGACTACTCCATTGCGCTGGTGGGACCGGCTACAAATGGCACGGAGTTCACCGTCTACGCCACCCGCGGACCATGGTTGGTACGAGTGACTGGAGTGTCGCCGAGCGGCATTCCATTCATGAATGTCCGCACGGTGGCGATTGATGTGCTCGAAGCGCAGGATTTAGGAGGTGCGCCTCGTTCTCCATCGGTGCCGGACCCGCCGTCTGCGGCTCCGAGTCTGCCGTCTGAGGCGTACCTGCCCAGTTCCCCAAGCCTGAACTATGGGACCTGCTTCCGTACTTACGCCAGTGGCTCGTACTCTGCGAGAGAAGTCGATGAGGCGTTCGCTGCCACAGGTATCGGCGTATCTGCGACCGCGACCTATGGTTGGCAAGATGGCGCCTATGTTGTTTTCATGTGCGACGATCCGCCATTCGGACACGCGGGGCAACTCGATGTCGTTATCCATCAATTTCGTGACTCCGCTGCAGCCGACCAGGTTGTCCCCTATGTCGACGAGTTCTTTGCGGCCGGCGAACATGCTTCCCGGGCATGCGATACGGCTGGCGCTCTTGTTATCTGCGTGACGGGCTACGCGGACACTGGATCGCCGCTCTCTGATGTTCATTTTGTGCTCAATCAGGTGGTAGCCTCCGCGAGGTAGTAACGTCGTGTCTGACTAGGAGTAGTTGCTTGTCAGAAGCCACTGGCACCCAGTTTGTCCCGTCTAACCAGGCGCAAGTTGCCTACGACGTCACCGGCAGTGGCCCGGCCGTGCTGCTGCTGCACGCCGGGCTGGGCGATCGCACCATGTGGGATGCACAGGTGCCGGAGTTCGCGACACGGTTCACCGTGATCCGGGTAGATGCACGCGGGTTCGGGGAGACGATCATGCCGCCGGTCGCGTACTCGCCGGTTGGCGACGTGCTCGCGGTGCTTGATCACCTCGGGGTGGAGAAAGCGCACGTGGTCGGTGTTTCCATGGGCAGCCAGACCGCCATTGAGCTGGCGGTGGTTGCGCCGGAGCGCGTGGCGTCGCTCGTGGCCGTTGCGGCACGGACCGGGGTACCTGTTTCACCGGAGCTGCGAGCGGGCTGGGACCGCGTCAACGAGATCTACGATGCGGGCGATATCGAGGGCGCTAACGAGTACGAGCTGCGGATGTGGGTTGACGGTCCACAGCGGACGCCAGAGATGATCGACTCTGCATTTCGCGAACGTGTGCGCGCGATGAACGGGGCACTCCTGCTGCGCAATGATGACGAGGGTGAGGAAATCGACGTCGATCCTCCTGCCGCAGAGCGCCTGGGCGACATTACCGCACCGACCCTGATTGTCTACGGGGACCAGGACATCGCAGACGTGCAGCAGGCCGGGCCGCTCCTGGCGCAGAAGATTCCCGGCGCCCAACTCGTCGTAATGGCGAACGCTTCGCACCTGCCCCAGATGGAGCAACCGGAGCGCTTCAACGAGATTGTGCTGGCGTTTCTGCGCGAGGCTGCGGCTGAAGCCTGACGAGGCTATCCCTGCGGCGCCATGACCAGGGGCAAGAAGTCGAAGCGAATGGAAGAGGGGCGGCCGTCGGAACCGGTGTCGTACGCCAGGGGCACAGCAGCCTGCACCCACGCGGACTCGCCGTTCACCTCGATCTGGTACCAGACCTGGTACGCCTCGGCGCTCGTGCCGGTGGAAGCTTCCTCGCCAGCCGAAATGGCGAGCAGTGGGTAGGTGTCTCCAGCATTTAGAGGGAGATTCGCAAGCGCTGACGCTTCTGCCGAAATCCCTGGTGCGCTCCAGAGGCTTGTTGACTCTGGCGCCATCGCCGAAACAACAACCTCCACGTCTGCGGGGATGGATCCTCCCCACGCGCGGCGCGCGATGACATGGGTCGGGTTGCGCCAGCCCATGGCGGAGGGGTGCTCGGGCGCATCCATCGGCCAGTAGCCGGGGCCGGGCGGGCACTCCACGCCGCAGTTGACGGCATAGCGCGGGGCGCTGCCATTTACCTCTGTCGTCGTGTAAAAGGTGCGGATTTCGAAGTGCAGGTGGCTACGTGCCTCGCCGTCCGTGCGTAGCAGGATCGTGCCGAGTTGCTCGCCGCGCACGACGGTATCACCGGGCGTCACAGCCAGTTCGTAGTCCAGGTGTCCATACTGGGAGAAGAGGTCGGGGCCATGCTGGATGATGACCACTCGCCCGGGGTAGTCGAAATCGGCGTAGACCACCTCACCGCCGGCCGCGGCGTAGACCGGGATGCCAGCGCTCTCTTCGCCATCGGCGCGGTACCAGTTCTCGCCGGTGTGCCACCAGCCGGGAAAGAACCAGGTGTTCTCGCACGCGTAGCCATGTCGCATGAGCAGGCCATCCCCCAGCGGTTGTCCCGGGAATCCCATCGGGTAGCTGAAGGCTGGCGCACCGGCGACCTGTGCGGAGACCCTGTGCGTATCGCGTGCGCCGAGACCGCCGGCGATGGCGGCCCAGAAGAGCGTGCGACGGCGGACGGCCCGGCGCAGAAGGGAGTCACTGGGGATGGCAGGTGGCGGCATCATGGCTACGATGCTCGCACGTGGTGTGCCGTGCCTGCCAGGCACCTGGAAACCATCTCTGGGCCCGGTACGTTTCCTGATTGGGAGTCATGGCGTAGCGGATTGACTGTGCAGGTATTCTGCACGGCGCTGGCCTGGCGTACAGTTTGCCAATGGCCCCCGAGCCGTTCTATTGCCGTGCTCAGGCCGGCCGGAGGAATCTGCTGATGCCGCGCCGACCTCTGCAGGCGCTTGTCTATGCTGTGCTCATTGGCGTGGCCCCGCTCACGGCCTTCGCCGCGCCAGCGTCCCATCTTGCGTCGCCTGCCGTATTCCACCAGGAGGAGTGGGTCCAGAACGCCAATGGCGAATGGGTGCCTGCGGAGACCTGGACGGATCCGGCAACTGATCCCGCGAGCCCGGATCAAACCTGGGTCGATCCAGCGGTTGGTGGAGCGTGGAGCGACCCCTCTGCCACTGACACCTGGGAGGATCCGACCGCAACCAGCACCTGGGTTGATCCGAACGCAACGGATACGTGGGTCGACCCCAACGCCGCTGACGAGACGTGGAGCGATCCCGCCGTAGCGGACAGCGGGACAGACCCAGCGGCCGACGGCTCCTGGACGCAACCAGAGTTCTCCGGGTTCACCATGCCCGGGCTCACGCCCGACAATCTCACGGACACTGTCCTGGCGGATGTTGATGCGTTCTGGGCGGAGGAGTTCGCGGCGCGCGGGGTGTCCTACTACGCGGCGGACATCGTTCCCGTCTCAGACACCATGTCCACGAGTTGTGGTCCCTTTGGCCCGTACGACAACCCGGCGGCGTTCTGCCCGCTGGAAGATGCCATCTACTACTCCGTGCCGTTGAGCAGCGATGTCACCTCACAGGTGGGCGATTTCGCCTGGATCACGGTCCTGGCCCACGAATGGGGTCACCACGTGCAGTTGCTGATGAACATCGAACCCACGATGTCGATGGAACGGGAACTGCAGGCGGACTGTTTTGCCGGGGCCTACGCCCAGCGGGCCCTCCTGAACGGATTTCTGCAGGAAGGTGATGTCACTGAAGCCGTGGTGATGAACATCATGGGCGGTGATCCGGTGGAGCTCAGCGAGACCGCGCAAGGCGCACACGGCTCCAGCGACTACCGGGTGACGGCGTTCATGCAGGGGTATTTCAACGGCGCCAACGTCTGTTTCGAGAATCCCTCGGCGGGCGCATAGCCCAGGAGTCCGGGATCGCAGACTCGCCGGGGTACGTTGAAACCGTTTTGCAGAACTGGGCGTATATGGAGGCAAGAGCGAGACGAGGTCCCTAACTCTCCCGCTCGACGCCTAACCCTAATACCCCAAACCCTTCCCACATGGACCCGGCCGCAAGGCCGGGTTTGTGTTTGCCTGTGAGGGAAGACGCTCCTGGTGGAGCTTAGGGGGAGACGCGCTCACGCGCTCAGGGGGTGCCGGCCTGCGGCCTCAGGGGGAGAAGTGCAGATCGTTCGTTGAAGCAAGGCAACGCCACACCCCGCTTATTTTCCTTCACCCCCTGAGAGCAGAGCGCGCCACCCCCTGAGGCCAGGGGCCGGCGCCCCCTGAGCGAAGCGCCACCCCCTCGCTAGCGGCAATGGCTGCCGAATTCGCGGTAGCGGGGTGGCTCGATGTCGTGGTACTCGCGGCAGAGGGCGACCAGGCGCTCGGAGAGCACGCCGAAGAGACGCGCGCCCTTCTCGCCGGAGGCGACGTGCGGATCGCCCATCACGCCGTTTGCCATTTCGCGCCGCCGCTCCGGAAAGTGGGCGAACTTCCCGATCTCCGGGCTGAATTTCAGCCGCCATTCGTCCTTGACGGCGCGGGTGGTATCGACCAGTTGTGGGCGCAGGTGCAGTTGCAGGCTGGTTTCCCACTCGCCACCGTGCCCGATGCTCCCCTCGTCGGCCTCACTCCAGGCGGCCAGTTCGTCGTCCGCCATGTGCCAGTAGGTGAGCGCCAGCGGCCAGATGTCTTCCTCGGCCAGCTTCACGGCCGCGGCCCAGGTCGGCTGCTCGTTCCCACCGTGTCCGTTGAGCAGGATGATGCGCTCGAACCCGTTTGCCCAGAGCGAGCGTGAGACATCGCAGAGCACGTTGATGAAGGTTTCCAGGCTGAGCGTAATGGTGCCGACCTCACCCATGTTGTAGTGGGTGAACCCGTACGTGACCGGCGGCGCCACGATGACCGGAAAATCGTCGATGGTATCGGCGGCGGTGATGGCGAGGTGATAAGGAACACTGATATCGACGTCTTGCGGGCAGTGGGGCCCGTGCTGCTCCACCGAGCCGACTGGCACGATCACCACCGGCCGCTGCTCCAGGGCCGCCAGGAGTTCATGGCGCAGCATCTCCTGCCAGAGCACTTTCTTTCCGCTCGCGGGTGAATACAGCATGGTTCATCTCCATCATGAATCGTTCCGAGACCGAGGATCAGCCGGAATCAGGTACCGGCGATCAGGTGTCCAGCAGGCGTGTGAGACGCTCGACAATGGTGACCTCCTCGCCTGGCAGGAGGCAGTGGGTTGAGATCATCAATCCCCCGTGCTCATTGAAGACGGCAATCGGCGGATCGCCGGAGAGCAGGGCAGCGGCGATCGTCCGGGGGCTCCAGGCAGCATGCACGGGGAAGAAGCGGACCACCGGCGCCGGCCAGTCGTGCCAGTCTGATTCAACGACGACTCGTGTATCCGCACGTCCGTCCAAACCAGCACGCAGGGCGCCGGCCTGCGCCAGGTGGAGTTCTCGCTCCGCCTGGTGGTCGGTGCGCTGGAACAGGTCGATGGCGGCCCACAGCCCCACCAGCGCCTCCTTGCTTACCTTCATGCCACGCCCGACCCCGGCGTTGGGGCTGCCGTTGGCCCGCGCGGCGGCGATGAGGTCCATGCGTCCGGCCAGCAGGCCAGAATCCTGCGGGCCACGCAGGCCCTTGCCGCCGCTGTAAATCACGAGGTCGGCGCCCGCCTCCGTCCAGCGGGTGAGGTGATCGACCGGTGGCAGCGTGGACGCGGCATCGACAATCACCGGGAGGTCATGAGCGTGGGCTATCTCGACGAAAGTCGCAAAGTCGAGGGCGCCCCCACCGGTGGCGCGGGAATCGATCCACGCCACCGCAGCCGTGCGGTCGGAGATGGCGCTTGCCAGTTCCCAGGGTTCCGTGCCGGCAGCGAGGCCAATCTCGACGAGCCGGCCACCGCCGACGCGAAACATCTGGTCGTAGTTAATGCGCTGCGTGCGGTGGATGATGATCTCGTTCGCCCAGCCGTCGCTGTCGGGCAGGCGGCGGATACGGGCGGGATCGGTCCCGGCGATACAGGCAGCGGCGGCGATGGCCATCGCCGCCGCTGAGCCCGATGTCACATACCCGGCTTCCGCTCCGGTGAGTCTTGCGATGGCGCCGCCAACGGCTTCATTCAGTTCATCCATGAGCACAAAAGCGCGGGACGCCTCACCCATCGCCGTCAGGACCTCGGGCGGCATGAGCGTTCCCCCAACGGAGGTGGTTGCCCCACGACCGTTGATGATGGTGCGCACGCCCAGGCGCTCATAGATGCCCGGCGTGGTGGTCGCGGTGGTGTGACTCCTGATCGTCATGCGGCTCTCTTCCTCGCCCGCCGGGCCACGGCGGACGCACCGGTGGGAACACGCCAGGATCCCGCTCGACGCAAGGCCTGACACGCTCCACATATATGGCGATTTGCTGGTACGACCAATTTTGCTCCTTCGTGTGCAAGCGATGCGCCGCCGGAAGGCAGCTGCGGGTCAAACTCCCGGGTTAAGTCTCACGTGGTGGTGAGGAGTTCGCTCTCGCGCTGCGCAGCTTCGCGCAGCGCAGCGACTTGCTCTTCCCAGCCATGGGCGATTTCCAGGTGCTCACGCATGGCGGCACGGGCCGCATTGGGGCCACCGCTGCGCACGGCGGTGAAGAGTCTGCGGTGACTCTCCAGTTCCCCGGCTCGCACGTCGGGTAACGCGTGCTCGATGCGCAAGCCCTGGGCGGTACGACTGCGGCTCAGCACCTCGGACATGCGGAAAAGGATGGCGTTGTGCCCGGCACGCGCCAGTTCGCGGTGAAAGTCTGAGGTGATGACCGCCGTGTCCTCTCGCTGGGCCACGGCGCGTTCCAATCGCTTCAGGATCGCTTCAATCGCGGCAAAATCGTCCGCGTTGCCACGCTCCGCAGCCAGCCCGGCAAGTTCCACCTCAATCACCATGCGTGCTTCCAACGCTTCCAGCGCCGATTCGTGGATCAGGGTCTCGAGGACCATCTCCGCAGGGGCATCCAGCGCGGAACTGACGTAGCAGCCGCTGCCCGGCTTGATGGTCAACACGCCGCGGGCGGCCAGCACCTGCATCGCTTCCCGCAGTACCGGACGGCTCACGCCGAGTTGCCGCGCCAGTTCGTGCTGCGAGGGGAGGGCATCACCTGGTTGGAGCGGTCCGGTCTTGATATAGGTGACCAGGCTCTGCATCACCGCCTGTGACAGTGATTGCTTGGCGACTGGCTCCAGTTGCACCAGCGTTTCCATCCTCGCGAATTCCAGGTACCGGCTTGCAGGCCAGGCAGGGGGCTATCTGCGGATTCTAGCGGAGCGCGCGCCAGCGGACGGTGGCGGAGCCTGGTCGCCCCGCCACCTGTCAGCCTCAGGCCGGTTTCTGGTTGGTGAAGTAGGTGCAGTAGTACTGCGGGCCCTTCTCTGGCGCCTGCCACGACAGGATGCCGTAGCTGTTCTCGTGCAGGCAGGGTCCGGCGATGTACGGCTTCCAGAGCTGCGTGAAGACCGGGTGCCACAGGAAGACACCGCCGACATCCTTGATCAGGATTGCTTCAGCCTGCTGGTAGAGCTCGGCGCGCTTGCCCTCATCACCGACAATGCCGTCCGCTTCCTTGACCAGGGCGTCGAAATCGGCGTTTGACCACGCGTGCCGGCCGCCGGTCAGGAAGACATCCATGAAGTTGGACGCATCGTAGTAGTCCATGTCCCACGGGATCAGGACGAAGGGCAGCTCGTGGGCGTTCAACTGCTCGGTGAACGTCTTCCGTTCCAGGCTCTGGATACCAACATCGATCCCCAGGTTTTCCTTCAGCATCGCCTGGATCGCCTGCGCCACGGTCTGCACCGTTGGCGAGGGGTCGCGCAAGGTCAGATCCATCGCCGGGAATGGTTGTCCGCCCTCACCGAACCCGGCCTCCTTGAGCAGGGCACGCGCGGCTTCGGGGTCGTAGGGATACGCGGCTGCCTGCTGCGCCTCGGTGTTGGAGGAATGGAACCCCGGTGGCAGGAGCCCGTACGCCGGCACGGCCTGTCCCATGAGCGCCGACGCCACGATGGCGTTGCGGTCGACCGCCTGGGCGAAGGCTTGCCGCACCTTGAGGTCGGCAAAGGGCGTGCCCTGGTCGCCAAAGGCGAGCCACCAGGTCTGGAACTGCGGGAACTGGTGCACCTGCGCGCTGAGCACGGGATCGCTCATGATCCGTGCCTGGTCCGCGGGCGAGATGACCTGCTCGTAGCCGCGCTCGATGAGGTCGATCTCACCGTTCTCGTAGGCGGGGAAGACCGCCTCATCGGCCCCGATGAGGTACACGATCTGTTGCCAGTACGCCGCTGACGGGCCGGCGTAGTTCGGGTTCTTCGTGAAGATGACTTGCCGACCCTTGTCCCACGTCTCCAGGGTGAAGGGGCCACACGAGAGCGCCGTGCTGGGATCGAGTGACCAGTCGTCGCCATGCTCCTGCACCATGTGCGGAGGCACGACGTAGATGTCGGCCGCAATGAGCCCCAGGAATGGCGTTGGCTGCTCGGTCGTTATGGCGAGGGTCAGATCATCGACTGCGGCGACGCCGACCTCATCGACGGCGACCTTGCCTTCGCTGGCAGCGGTGAAGTTCTTGATCGAGCCGTAGTAGAAGGTGACGTCGAAGGCCGTGTTCGGGTCCGCCATGCGTCGCACGGTGTAGGCGTAGTCTTCCGCCGTCACAGGGGTGCCGTCACTCCAGGTCATGCCGGGGCGCAGGTGGAAGGTCCAGGTCAGGTTGTCGTCCGAGATGTCCCACGATTCTGCCCCCGCTGGAACGAGTTCATAGTTTTCGTTCCGGCGAACCAGCGGCTCCGTGATCAGCGCTGATTCGAACTGCCGCTGCTGAACTGACTTGGACCAGTCGAGGTAACGCCCCTCACGCCCCATGGTGCGCAGGATCTGCTGCTCCAGTGGCAGGGCGTCGGCTGGCAGGGGGACCGGGGTGGCCTCGGACTGGGCAGCACCGGCTCGCCAGGCCAATGGCGGAGCGAGGGTTAGCGCAGCGGTCGCCAGACCGGCCTGCATGATGCGACGCCGGGAGAGCACGACTGCCGGGGAAAGTGTTGAACGGTTATCTGGCATCACGCACGTTCCTTTCCTCTCCGTTGATCCTCACGAACGCACTGTTTGCGGCGACCGCGGGCGCCGTCCCCCGGGAATCACGTGCGCCAGGCCGTGGCGCGGCGGGTGATCACGTCGCTGCTCGCGGATCGAGCGCGTCGCGCAGACCGTCTCCCAACAGGACAAAACCGAGCATCGTCAACCCGATCATGAGGGCGGGAAAGAGGGCGAGGTGCCAGTAGAAGCGGATGGTGCTGACGCTCTCGCCCACCATCTGGCCCCAGCTTGGCGTGGGTGGGTTGATGCCGATGCCGAGAAAGCTGAGGCCGGCCTCCGCGAAGATCGCCTCCGGAATGCCGAGGGTAAGCGCGACGATGACGGGGCCCATGATGTTGGGGAGGAGGTGAGTCCGCGCGATGCGCGCACCGTCGGCGCCGAGCGCGCGGGCCGCCTGGACATAGTCGCGGTCCCGCTGGCTGATGACCTGCGCACGGGCCAGGCGGCAAATGGGAATCCACCCTGTTAGTGAAATGGCAAGCAGGACATTGGCGAAGCCGCTGCCAAGGACGGTCAGGATCATGATGGCGAAGAGCATGCGCGGAAATGCCCAGACCGCGTCGACCAGGCGCATGATGGCGAAATCCACCTTGCCGCCGCGGATCCCCGCCGCCATTCCCAGGCTGAGGCCAAGCGTGAGTGCGACGGCCTGGGCACTGAGGCCGATCGCAAGCGACGTGCGCGCGCCGTAGACGATGCGTGAGAAGAAGTCACGGCCGATGCCATCGGTCCCCATCAGGTGCTGGCGGGAGGGGAACTGCCAGGCCGCCGTGAAGTCAGCCTTGTCGTATGGGTACGGAGCGATCCATGGCGCACCGACCGCGAGGACAATCAGCCCGCTGACAATGGCCAGGCCCAGTAACGCCAGCCGGTTGGCGCGGAAGCGACGCCAGGCGGCGCCGAGCGGTGAGGAGGCGTGCGCCTGCCGTTCCTGAGGGTGGGCGCCTGCAAGCGCGAGCGCCGGCGCTGCCGAACTCACGAGGCAATCCTGATGCGCGGGTCGATCGCCAGGTACAGGAGATCGATAGTCAGGTAGGTGAAGCTGACCAGCAGGGCAGCGAGTAGCGCCAGGGTCATGATCATCGGGTAGTCACGCTGGAAGACGCTGGTGACGAAGTAGCTGCCGAGGCCCGGGATACGGAAGATCGTTTCAATGAAGATCGACCCGGTCAGGAGGTCCGGCACCAGCGGGCCCGCGATGGTCAGCAGGGGGATTGCCGCGTTGCGCAGGACGTGACGCCACATGACCGTGCCATCCCGCAGGCCCTTTGCTTGCGCCGTGCGCACGTAATCCGCCCCGCTGCTCTCGATGACGCAGGTCCGGGTGTAGCGGGCGATGATGCCGGCTGGCCCCAGGGCGTAGGCCGTGACCGGCATGACCCACGTTGCCGGTCCCTCCCAGCCACCGGTTGGCAGCCAGTGCAGGATGTTGCTGAAGAGCAGGATGAGGAGGATGCCGACCACGAAAGTGGGCAAGACGATCCCTGCGGTGGCCAGCAGCGTGACGAGATTGTCGATGGGCGAGTTGCGGTGGCTGGCGGCCACGATGCCGAGCACCAGTCCCAGCGGTATGGCTACGGCCAGGGTGAGCGCGCCAAGTTGCAGTGAGACGGTCCAGACCCGGGCGATAAGCTGCGTGACGGTCTCCCCGGGACTCTGATAGGAGTAGCCGAATTCGAAGCGCAGCGCATTGCCGACGTAGAGGACATATTGCTGCCAGAGGGGTTTGTCCAGGCCATACGAGCGCAGGATGTTCGCTTTCGCTTCCTCGGAAAGCGGCATCTTCTCCTCGTCGTACGGGCCGCCGGGGATGAGATGCATGAGGCAGAACGTGATCACGGACACGACGAGCAGTACGCCGAGCAGCCCGGCAATGCGCACGAGAAGGTAGCGGGCCACCTTAGGACTCGACGCCGAACCGCAGGTACGCAGACACCGCAACGCTCCTGTTAGCTCATCAAGTGGTCATACCGGTTTGACGCATCTTATGGCTGCTCCAGAGGTGTGTCAACGGCATTAGGCTACTGGCAACTTCTGAACGATCACACAGAGGTGTCGAAGATCTGGCGCTCTAACGCCCCACCAACCGCCGCAGCTTTTGCAGGGAGTTCAGGCGGCGTGCGTGCACCATCAGCCAGTAGGGCTCGTCGTACTGGATGCGAGGGATGCTGACGACCTGGCCGAACTGGCGCACGTCCGGGGTGAGGCCACCCTCACGCAGGGCGTTGACCACACGGGAGATGGTGTTCTCCGGCGTGACCTCGGAGCCATGGAACTCCAGGATTACCTGCTGGACCAGGTGCAGGCGGGGTATGGCTTCCTCGAGGACTGCCGTCTCCATGCCCTCGATGTCGAGCTTCAGGAGCGCGACCGGCTCGGTCAGGAGGGAGGAGAGCGTCACTGCTGGCACCTCGACGACGGCCAGGTCCTCGCCCTGGTGCCATGCCTGGCGCAGCGCCGAGTCTCCCCACGCGCCTGGTTCGTCGTCATTTGCGGCGGTGTAGAAGGAGATCGTTCCCGCTTCAGCCGCCAGCGCCGCGTGCGTCGCCTCGACATCGGTGAGCTGGTTGTGCCGGATGTTTTCCTGCAACAGCGCGAACGTCACCGGGTTCGCCTCGAAGGCACGTACCCGGGCCTGTGGGTAGTGGCGCTTGAAGTAGTGCGTGGCAGTTCCGACGTGCGCGCCGGCGTCGATGATCAGCGGGGAGCGGCTGTGCGTCTCGAAGGCGTACTCGTGCTGATCGAAGACATCCTGGCAGATGCGACGAAACTCTTCCTCGTTGCGGTAGCGAAACTCGTATCCGGCGTACGGCATCAGGGGTGCAGTTGGCGCCAGGATCTCCTGCAGGCGTGTCGTCACGCGTGCTGCCTCCATGAGCCACCTGCGCGGTTGCCTCAACACAACCGGCCGTGGCCGCGATTCGTGCGGAAGGGTACCAGCGCCTCCGAGCGCGCAGGCTACGCTTGACCCGGTCTAGTCGTCGTGACGCGCATCGTGTGCCGTCAGCAACAGGGGAGCAAGCGCCGCCCATGGGAACACCGCAACTCCAGATTTCGGATTTTGGCCTGTCGCTGGAGCCAGGTCCCGCCGGACGACCACAACCACTCGTGCAAAGTCTCCAGGCACGCCTCACGGCCGAGGGTCTCCACGTCCTGGCCCAGGGTGGCATCGAGGAAGCCGCCCGGCGTGCGCCGGTGGGGATGCAGCTCGAGACGTTGCAGGTGAGTGACGCCGGCATTGATCTGAAGCTGCGCATCTCCAAGAGCATCATCAAGAGCAGCATGGGCACGCGCCTGGTGCTCTCGGCCCCGGGAGGCGAGGTGCTGCGTGCGGAGTTGACGAACCTGGAGATGCCTGGCTGGGTGCCGCTCGATCTGCTCCTTGATGCTGCCGTCAAGCAGTCCGGCGGCGCTGTACAGCGGGACCCGGGCAACGCTCGTGCTCTGCTGCTCAACCCGGCACGGCTGCTGACCAGTTTCGGCGTGCCAGGTCGCTTCGCGCAGGGCGCCTGGAGCGTGAGCACGAGCGCAGCGGGGATCGATCTCGGATTCCACGAGTCCTGATCGGTTCATGCTAACCCGGGTGCGCCGGCCGACCTATTACGGCTGGTGGATCGTGTGGACCCTGGCCCTGACGGAGACAGTCTCCTGGGGCATTCTCTTCTATGCCTTTACCGTCTTCCTGGTGCCCATGCAGCAGGAACTGGGCTGGTCCACCCCGGCGATCACCGGCGCTTACTCGCTGGCGCTGCTGGTGGCGATGGTGCTGGCGCCCCCGCTGGGGCGCTGGCTTGACCGCTCCGGTCCGCGCGTGCCGATGACGCTTGGCTCGATCCTGGGCACGTTGCTCCTGCTGGCGTGGTCCCAGGTGCGGAGCGAACTCGTCTTCTACCTGATCTGGCTCGGTATGGGGGTGGCGCTGGCGCTCACCCTCTATGAGCCAGCGTTCGCCGTGACCTCGGCCTGGTTCATCCGGGGCCGCTCGCGGGCCATGCTGCTCCTGACGACCATCGGTGGGTTTGCCAGCACCATCTTCATTCCGCTGGCGGGTTGGCTCACGGAGCGGGTCGGCTGGCGCGAGGCGCTGGTGGGGCTGGCCGTCATCCTTGGCGTCACCACCATCCCGCCGCACTGGCTGGTGCTGCGCCACCGGCCGCAGGATATGGGCTTGCTTCCAGACGGTGAGCCGGTGGCTGAGGGGAAGCTCCTGCCACCCCTGGCCGGGGTGACGGCGGAGCGGGCGATGCGCGATCCGGCCTACTGGTGGCTGAGCGTGGCCTTCTTCCTGGGCACTGCCGCGAGCGTCGCCATTGGCCTCTACCTGATCCCGGTGCTGCTGGAGCGTGGCGACAGCATGGCGCAGGCAACCGTGCTGCTCGGCCTGCTCGGTCCAACACAGGCTGCCGGCCGCGTACTGGTGACGATCTTCGACAAGCGAATGCCGGAGCCGGTGCTGACCACGGTCGTGTTTGCCCTGCACGCCGTGGGGTTGGGCATCGTGCTCTTCCCGGCCGGGACACTGCTGATGGTGATCGCCATGACCTTCCTTGGGGTTGGACGCGGTGGCCTGACCATCATGCGCGCCACGCTCGTCGCGAATCGCTACGGTACCGCCAACTTCGGGGCGATCAGTGGCATCCCGGCCGCCGCGCAAATGGCCGCGCGTGCCGCGGCCCCGGTCGGGGGTGGCTTGCTGGTGAGTGGGCTCGGTGGCTACGAGCCGATGTTGGTGGTGTTGACGCTGGTGGGTCTTGCCGCCACCATCGCGATGGCCATTTTCGCGGCGCTGGCCCGGCCACTACGGCTTTTCGCCCTTTCTGCGCCTGTGGAGGACCGCTCTTGAGCCAGCACCATCATTTTGTGGTCTACGGCGACTGCTGCTCGGGTATTCCTGGAGCATTGCATGAGGAGACCGCCGCGTCCGTCAATCGGGTCGTTGCGGTGATCCAGCCTCAGCCAGATTTCGTCTGCTTCCTCGGCGATGAGGTGATGGGCCTCACCACGAACGCAGAGGACCTACGTGCGCAGTGGCGCTACTGGCTGGACCACGAGATGGCCTGGCTCGATCGCGCAGTCACGCCGCTCTACAACGTGCCGTCCAATCACACCACGTACGATGTCATGAGCGAGCAGATGTACGCCGAGGTGATGACGCATCTGCCCGCGAACGGTCCCGCCGGGCAGGAGCGGCTGACCTACGCCGTGCGGCGCGGCGATCTGCTCATGGTCTTCGTCAACACCATGTCCACGGTGTTGGGCGAGGGGCGGGTGGAGACGGCCTGGCTGGACAAGACGTTGCGCCAGCACGCGGACGCGCGGCACAAGCTGGTGTTCGGGCACCACCCCGCCTGGCCGGTGAACGGCTTCAGCGGGGAATACCAGCGTGAGCTGGAACAGGAGAACGGTCGTCGCTTCTGGGATGTGCTGCGTCGGCATGGCGTGCTGGCCTACGTCTGCAGCCACATGCTCGCCTTCGACGTCCAGGTCCACGACGGGATCCTGCAGATTCTGACGGCCGGTGCTGGTACCGCCCACCTCATGCCGCCGGAGTGGGAGTACCTGCACGCGGTGCGCGTGGACCTGGATGAGACCGGTCTGCGCTACGAGATCCTGGATACGACGGGCGCCGTGCGGGAGCGGCTGAGGTGGCCAATCCCGGAGCCTTTGCCCAAGGCCTGGCACGAGATCACCGCTGGGGAGCCAGGTGAGGCACCGCGCATTGGCGCGGCGCCTGTGTGGCTGGATGTCTCCGGTGTGACCGCCCCTACGCCGGTGGGTTCACAGACGATTCTCTGCGCCTGGAATGACGACGCATGGTTGCCGCCGCTCTGGGTTGGGCTCACCGGGCCGGAGCAACGGCTGAGCGTCTTGCTGGCCCCACAGGTTGGCCGCAGTCCCCACCTCTGGACTGGGCCGGCCGTGCCCGCTGGCGCGCCGTTCCACCTCCAACTCCTGCTGCACCCCGAAATGGGGCCGGGCGGCCTGCTCTGGCGGGCAGATCCCAACGCACCCTGGACCTCGCTGACCTGTGCCTCTGCCTGGGGCCTGGAGCGGCTTCCACATGCTGCGAACCTGAGCGTGGGGATCGGCAAGGGGAACGCCCATGACCGGCCGTGGCAGGGGCCAGAGCTGCGGGTGCAGATGGCGGCCGTTCCTGCTCGATGATGCGCGTGTATTGCTCTTCCGCGAGCGCCGCCTGGGTATGTGGGGCCAGATCGGGGCTGAGCAGGCCGCACGCCTCCAGCGGAACCCATGTTTCGGTCAGGATCACTGCGGAATGACGTCCGGCAAATGCGCGCTCGATCGTGCGTCGGGGTGAACGGGACAGGCGCTGAAGCACCTGTCCCGTGGTTGGTCATCCCCCATCACTCCGCCGGGTGCGCGGCTTCCGGATGCGCCAGGAAGTCGGTGAAGCCGGTGACTACGCTGAGGCGTCCATCCGGGGCGACCTCGTAGAAGTTGACGCCGCCCGCGAAGCGCACCGCGCCCTCGGGTGGAATGACTTCCCAGCCCACGCGCACCCGGTCGTTGTGCGCGTCGATTTCCCCGGCACGCAGGTACCGGTAGCCCGGTAAGTGCCCGTTCAGTTCATCGGCCAGGTTCGCGATGCCTTCGTGCCCCTGGACCGTGAACTGCGGCGTGACGTAACGCACGTCTTCGGTAAAGGTCTGGGCAATCAAGTCCTGCCGGCGTGACGTGTCCGGCTCGGTCCACAGCGAGAAGTAACGGTCGATGACGGCAACAACATCGGTCATGGAGATCCTCCAGGTGGGGGCACTGGGCCACCCAACGTGGTGGCCTGGGTTCCACCTTACGGTCCGGGCGGAATGGCGTCGATTACATCCGACGTCATTGCCCTGCGGCGTTTCGCCGCATATCGTTGAGCGATGAGCACCACCGCGACCCGGCCTGTCGGTGATCTCCTGCGGGAATGGCGGCAACACCGCCGCCTCAGCCAGCTCGAGTTGGCGCTGGAAGCAGAGGTCTCCGCTCGCCACATCAGCTTCCTGGAGACCGGGCGGTCACTGCCCAGCCGTGAGATGGTGCTGCGCCTGGCCGAGCAGTTGGAGGTTCCGCTGCGGGAGCGCAACGCCATGCTGCTTGCCGCCGGATTTGCGCCGTACTACCCGGAGCGCAGCCTTGACGACCCAGCGCTGCGCCAGGCGCGGGAAGCGGTCCGTTTGGTGCTGGCCGGTCACGAGCCGTATCCCGCGCTGGCCGTGGACCGCCACTGGAACCTTATCGCCGCCAACCAGGCCGTGGCGCCCTTCTTCGCCGGAGTTGCCCCGGTCCTGACGCAGCCACCGATCAACGTGCTGCGGGCCACGTTCCATCCTGACGGTCTTGCACCCCGCATCGCCAACTTCACGCAGTGGCGCACGCACACGCTGGGGCGGGTAGAGCGCCAGGTCCAACGCACGGCCGACGCCGGACTGGTGGAGTTACTATCTGAGCTGCGCAGCTATCCCGTCCCCGCCAGCGTGGATGACGATGACCTGGCCCCTGGTCCCGAGGTGCCGGGGATGGTGGTCCCGCTGCGCCTGCACACGGATCTGGGTGTCCTTTCCTTCCTCTACACCACCACCCTGTTCGGCACGCCGCAGGATGTCACCCTGGCCGAGATCGGCATCGAGGCGTTCTTCCCTGCTGACGCTGCGACGGCGGCGGCGTTCATCCCTGGACATCGCGCCTAACGCCCTTCCTGCGCTCGCACACGTGGTTGACAGTCGAGGTCCCAGGTGTCGTACGCGTCACGACCCTGCTGCGGCTGGCACAGCACTTGCGCTAGCAATAGCGAACGCATGTTCTGTTTGATGGTCAGGAGAACCTTTCAATGAGCGACCAGCAATTGCCCGCAGAGAGCCAGAACCCGGTGAAAGATCCGGAGGATTGGGTGACCGGGGATGAGCCGATGACCGGCCCCCAGGCGTCGTATCTCAAGACGCTGCTGCAGCAGGCAGGCCGGGAGGACGACTTCGATCCCAAGTGGACGAAGGCGGAAGCTTCCCAGCACATCGATGCCCTGCAGGAGGAAACCGGGCGCGGCGCGGAGACAGCCAATACGACACGCTAACCAGCGGGTGGACATCGGCGGGTGACGACGCGAACTCCGTCGTCACCCGTGATGTGTTGCGTCCCTCAGCGGTGAGATTTCGGGTACCTGACCGGTGAGAGCCCGATTCCCGAACACGAGATCCCGCGCCTGTGGGCTCAGGATGACACCTGAACGTGGGCGGCGACCCGCAGCATCGCCTCCAGACTGCGTTCGACATCGGCGTCAGTGGTCGCCCAGGAGGAGACGCTGATGCGCATGGCCGCGCGCCCGCGCCAGACGGTGCCGCCGCACCAGCAGGTGCCGTCCTCCTGGATCGCAGCGATCACGCGGCGCGTGGTGTCATCGTCGCCAAAGCGCACCATCACCTGGTTCAACGTGACCTCGTTCAGGATTTCATAGCCGGCATCGCGTAAGCCATCGGCAAAGCGGGACGCGTAGCGGCAGGTGCGCTCGATCAGATCGGCGAGGCCATCCCGGCCCAGGGACATCAGCGCCGCCCAGATTTCGACGCCGCGGGCCCGGCGCGACATCTCCGGGGTGAAGTGATAGGGCTCGCGCGTTGTCCCGGCCTGCAGATAGGCCGCGGTCATGGTCATGGCCGCGCTCAAGGCAGCCGGGTCACGCACCAGGGCGACGCCGCTGTCGTAGGGCACGTTGAGCCACTTGTGGGCGTCGAGCGCCCAGGAATCGGCGGCTGCAACACCCGCAAGCAGGTGGGCGCGGGTGGGCGCTGCTGCCGCCCACAGGCCAAACGCGCCGTCGACGTGGACCCAGGCATCCGCCTCATGCGCACGGGAGCTAAGTTCCCCGACCGGGTCGATAGCGCCGGTGTTCACATTGCCTGCCTGCGTGCAGACGATCGTGGGGCCGGAGAGTTTGGGCAACGCGTCCGCTCGCATGCGCCCCTGTTCGTCGACTGCGACCCGGGTCACCCGGTCGCGTCCGAAACCCAGGAGTGAGAGCGCCTTCAGCGCCGAGACGTGGACCTCGTCCCCCACGATCACCGTCACTGGTGGAGCGCCAAAGAGTCCGTCGGCCTCGACATCCCAGCCAGCGCGCTGCAGGACCGCGTGACGAGCGGCGGCCAACGCCGTGAAATTGGCCATGGTGCCGCCGGTGACGAATCCGGCTGCCGTGTCGGGCGCAAAACCAAGCGCCTCCAGCAGCCAGCGGCGTGCGATCTCCTCCAGAGTTGCGGCAATCGGGCTCATGACGTTGAGCCCACTGTTCTGGTCCCAGGCGCCGGCCAGCCAGTTCGCGGCTAGTGCGGCGGGCAGCGTTCCCCCGGTGACAAACCCGAAGTAGCGCCCGCCCGCCATGGCCGTGGTTGCGGGCGAGCCAACGGTATCGAGCAGGTCCAGTATGACAGCGGGATCGACTGGCCCGTCTGGCAGCGGCGTATTCAGTTCGGCCAGGCGCAGGCGGGCTGCGTCCGAGGAGGTCACTGGCCGGTCATCGAGACCTTCCAGATAGTGGATCGCGCGCTCCGCTGCGTCTCGCAGTAGCGGCGCACGGTTGTCACTTGCAGGGTCTGCGGAAAGAAGGGTCGGGTTCGTCATCGCTCAGGATCTCCAGGCTGCAGGCGCTCCTGGCGCTATGGGCAGCGCGGAGGAGACGGGCTGGTATGGCCGCCAGTGTATCGCCGGCAGCAGGGAGGATGAGCGATGCGTGTACGACAACACACAATGCCAACCTGCCCTGCCTGCAACAGTTGGCATTGTTGGCACTCTTACCAACGGTGGCAAACCGATTCGCGCCTCAGGCGTTCTTGGCAGGTCCGAAACGACACGCCGTTCAGGCGCGCCGCTTCAGACCACGATGGCGCCACGTGGGAGGCGTGAGTCCACCTCGCAGCCATCCTCCGTCACGATGATGGTGTTGCAGTGCCGAAACACGCCGATGCCGGGAATGTCGAGATCTGGCTCCAGCGAGAAGGCCATGCCAGGCTCGAGGGTGACATCCGCGTAGGCGCGCAGATCCATCGCCAGTTCTCGTGCGTCTGCCTCGTAGCTGGTGATGCCTCTCCCGCAACCCGACCCGGTGCGCGTCGTGTAGCCGTAATGAGTCAGCACGTCTTTGGCTGCCTGATCCACGTCCACCAGGGATACTCCCGGGCGGGTGGCGGAAATCGCCGCTTCGTTCGTTTCGATCATGATCTTGAACGCGTCCAGCACGTCCGCTGACGGCTCTCCGACGTAAACCGCTCGCTCGACGTTGCCCCAGTACCCCCACAACCACACCGAGATGACGGTCTCCAGGAGTTGGCCCGTCTGCACGACATCGTTGCTGTTCCAGGTCGCCCATTCACTGTGGCCGGCGCCCTTTGCGCCGGAGCCCAGGCCTGTGCCAACGTGCATATGGAACGGCGTGTCCGGGTGGCTGGCCAGAATCGCGTCGATCATGGTGCCGCGCACATCGTCGACCAGGTCACGCGCACTGCGGCCAGGCGCCAGGATGTCGATGAGCCGCTCCTGGCCGATATCGGCGACGGCGTCTGCCGCCTTCGTCAATGCGAGTTCCTCTGGCGAGAGGACCAGCCGCAGCCGATCCAGGGCTCCCGAGACGCCCACGAACGTGGCGCCTGGCAGGTGGTGTTGCATGGCCTGCAAATGGGACACCGGGAGTTTGGCGTCCTCGAAGCCAATCGCTGCCGTCGCCAGGCCTCGGTCGCGCAACGCGTCTCCCAGCAGCTCGGTCATCGAGGCCAGGGGCGGTTGCGCACGAGTGAACTGCGGGGTGGTGTTGTAATCCCAGTAGTGGACGACATCGGAGATCCAGGACTGGGCGGCCACATGCCCCTGTTCGATGATGGACGTGACCATGAACGGTTCACCATCCAGCGGAACCACAGTGGCCATTGGCCGGCCAAAACAGTGGATCGGTGCACCGCTCAGGTAATAGGAAGCTGCGTAGGAGGTTGCGATCACCGCGCTCAGGTTGCGCGCCTCCATCGCGGCTCGGGCAGCAGCCCAGCGCCGCTCCATTTCGTCCCGGCTGAAGATGGTCATCTGTTGTGGCACTCCTTCCAGATCTCACCTTGTCGGGAGCAGGTCACTCCTGGCGTGCTGAATTCACCCCTTATGAGGTGGCGGTCACCGCACGGTAGCGATACGCGTCAGCAGGCCCCCGTCTACCAGCAGGGACGCGCCGGTCACGAAACTGGCGGCGTCGCTGGCCAGGAAAAGCGCCGCCTGGGCGATCTCCTCGGGGCGGCCGACCTTGCCCAGGGGAGCCGCTGCCGCCACCTGCGGTTCGATCTCGCGCCGGCCTTCCTCGTCGAGACCTTCCCACATCATCGGGGTGTCGGTGCTACCTGGCTGAATGCAGTTGACGCGGATCCCGAATTGACCGACCTCCAGCGCGGCGGCCCGGGTCAGCGCGATGATCGCGGCCTTGCTGGCGGTGTAGGCGGTGCAACCGGGGAGGGTGTGCTCCGCCAGGACTGAGCTGAGATTGATGATGGCGCCGCGGCCGGCTGCCTGCATTGGCGGGATCGCATAGCGCATCCCAAGGAAGCAGCCCTTCAGATTGGTGTCGAGGACGAGATCCCAATCCTCTTCACTGGCTTCTTGGAGCGGTTTGCCCGGACCGCCGATGCCGGCGTTGTTCACCAGGACATCAAGGTGGCCGTAGTGGAGCAGCGATGCGTCAACCAGGCGCTGCACCTGGACGCCCTGGCTCACGTCGGTCTGCTGGAAGAACGCCTCGCCGCCAGCCTCACGGATCAGGTCGACCGTCGCTGTGCCTTCACTCGGGGTGCGCGCGGCAACCACCACGGCTGCGCCCTCCGCCGCGAACAGGCGAGCAATTGCCCGTCCAATACCACGTCCCGCGCCAGTGACGATGGCAACTCTTCCCTGCAACTGCATCAGGACCTCTCCGGGATTTCGCGAAAAATGACGGCAATCTGTTCGCCCGGATTGACGGACGCGGTCTGTCGTTGGGCAGCGATGAAGCCATCCATGGGGCTGGTCACTTTGGCCACCGTCCTTCCCAGGAGGTCGCACACCACCGCGATCTCCTCATGCCTGCGAACGGGTTCACCCAGTTCTCGTCGCCGCCGGATGAGGCCACCTCGCGGCGCAACGACCTCGACCCGCTCGACGTCACGGGGGGGCTGTTGGTCATCTGGTTGTCCCGGGAGCATGCCGAGGTGGCGCATCAGGTTGTAAATGCCACGAACGTAGAGCGCGCGCCTCTCGCAAATTGTGGACTCCAGTCCCCCAATTTCTGGCTCGATGACGGGGATGCCCCTCCGTGCGCAAACCGCTGCCAGCATGCCCGTTGGCCAGTCGAACGCTTCGATCCAGTCCAGGCCGAAGCACGCCGCCATTGCCCGGCTGGCAGGGGTCACCGCCGCGTCGCGGGGGTACTCGACGTAGGGCACGACCATGCCGCCTCGGCCCCACCCGTGCAGCGTGACGACGAAATCCGCATCGGCCACGACATCCTGGTACAGCCGGTAAGCCAGGCGCTCTGTGATCGTGCCGGTCGCACTCCCTGGGAAAATGCGATTCATGTCCAGCGGGTCTTGCGGGTTGCGGCGATCACCGGCGCGAAACGCGGGAGGATTCGCCACCGGCACCAGGACGAGCGTGCCACGCATGGCCTCCAGGCCGGGGCCATCCCAGATGTCGAGCAGCGCGGTGATGCCTTCGGGTTCGTTGCCGTGGATGCCGGCGACGCAGACCAGGCGTGGTCCCGCCGCCTGGCCCACTTCAACCAGGATTGGCAGGGAGACGGTAGTTCCGTCGGCCATGTGAGCGACCGCCAACTCCAGGCTGTGGCGAGACCCAGGCGCAAACTGATCGAAGGCAACCGGGCCGTCGAGAACCTCCGAGACGAGCAGTGGTGCGGTCAATGTCGCCTCCGCAAAATGACCACGATTTCACTCACGACGCGCCTCCCGTATCGTCCCAGGTCAGGATGCGCTCCGGCCGCAGGCGGATGATGGCGTGCGGGTTGTTGATCATTGCCTGCGGCGTTGGTTCCAGGATGCCGGCGTTCCCCAGGTACTTGCGGTAGATACGCTCGACGGTCTCCCGGACGAAGGATTCGGGGCCCGTCAGCAGTTCAGCGCGGCCGTCCATGATGATCCCCTTGAAGCGGAGTCCGCCTTCGGTGACATCGATGGTGACAGCGCAGTGTGGATTTGCCAGCAGGTTCTTGTGCTTCTGGAAACCGAAGCCAGTTTCCATCCACAAGCTCTCGCCGTCCCAGTCAAACCACATGGGCACAACGTGTGGGCGGTCGCCGCGGATGGTCGCGATGCGCGCCAGCACCGGACTGTTGAGGAAAGAGTCGATCGCTGCGGCGGTCATTGGCCCGTCGATCCTGGTCATGCCGGCTCCCCTCCCATGCATTTCGTGCTGTGCGCCGCCTGCCACAGCGTGGTCATCCGCTCCTCCCGGACACCGTGTAGGGATCCAGGGCGTCGCGCAGGGCATCGCCGATGTAGTTGATGCCGATAACGGTGAGGAAAATCATGAGGCCAGGAAAAATGGCCAGCCAGGGATAGAGACTCAGCGTGTCCTGGCCGTCGGTCAGCATGTTCCCCCAGCTTGGCGTGGGGGGCTGGATGCCGAAGCCAAGGAAGCTCAGGCCTGATTCGATCAGGATGGCCCAGGCCACGCCCATCGTGGCGTTGACGATGACCGGCCCAGCCGCGTTGGGCGCAATATGCTGGAGAACCAGCCGCGCATCCGACGCACCGTACGAGCGGGCCGCGGCCACGAATTCCTCTTCGCGAAGCGAGAGCACGGTGGCTCGCACCAGCCTGGCCACCGTCATCCAGGAGGTGGCGCCGATCACCAGGGCAATGCTGGCCACGCCGCCGCTGAGCAATGGAATCTGGCTCTCTCGCAGGAGAAATGAGAGCAGGATCAGCACAAACAACGACGGAAAGGACAGAAAGGCATCAGTCAGCCGCATCAGGCCGTTGTCAACAAAGCCACCGTAGAAGCCGGCCAGCGCCCCGACGAGCGAACCCATGATCAGCGAAGTGACGACCGCGGCGACGCCGACCGTCAATGAGACGCGGCCACCATAGAGCAGGCGGGTGGCCACGTCGCGCCCGCTGCGGTCCGTGCCCAGCGGGTGCTGCCACGACGGCGGGGAGAAGCGGTTGGCTACATCGACCGATTCCGGGCCATATGGCGAGAGAAAGGCGAAGACCGACAAGAGCGCGATGACGCCGACGATGGAGACGCCAACCAGCGCCATGGGGTGACGCCGAAAGTCGCGCCAGACCATGCGGAGCATCGTGTCATTGCGTACAGTCTGTGTCAGCACGGGCGCGCCGGTGATGCCCGTCCCCGCGTATCCCGCAACCACCTGATCCTCGATCACTTCCTCAGCCTGGCGCACTCCCCCGGTCATCTACTCGTAGCGGATGCGCGGGTTGACCCAGGCGTACACGACGTCAGCGATGATGTTGGCCAGCACCACCACCACAGCCGCCAGCATGGTGACGGCCATAAGCACCGGGTAGTCACGCCGGGTCGCGGCGCGATAGAAGAGTTGCCCCATCCCGGGCCAGGAAAAGATGATCTCCACATACAGCGCGCCCGTAACCAGGGTGGCCAGGTCAAGGGCGACGACCGTGATCAGGGGAATGGCTGCGTTCTTGAAGGCATGCCGCCGCAGGACGATGCGTTCGCTGAGTCCTTTTGCTCGCGCGGTCCGCACGTACCCCTGGTGCAGGACGTCGAGCATGCTGGAGCGCAGGTAGCGCGAGTACCAGGAGACCCAGCCCAGCCCGAGCGTCACGACCGGCAAGATCAAGTGGCGCAGGCGGTCTCCCAGGCTGAAATCCTCGCCCAGGGTGGCCATGCCTCGGGCAGGAAGAAGCGGCTCGCCGGTCAGCGGGTTCCGCGCCCAGCCGTAAAAGATCATGATCAGCATCAGGCCAAGCCAGAAAACGGGCAGGGCCTGGCCGGCGAACGTCAGCGTGCTGATCACGTTGTCGGTCCACGAGTACTGCTTGACAGCGCAGAGAATGCCGACTGGTATCGCGATGGCCAGCACGACCACGAAGGTGACACTCATCAGATAGAGGGTGGCCGGCAGGCGGTCGGCGATCTCGGCGGTGACCGGGCGCTTCGTATCGTACGAGTAGCCGAGATCGCCTTGTGCCACCTTGCCGAGCCACCCCAGGTACTGCATGTACAACGGCTGGTTGAGCCCAAGGCGCTCCTCCAGGCGTGCCAGGTCTTCCGCGGACAGGTTCGGGTTCTTCCCGTAGACGCCCATCGGGCCACCGGGCACGAGCTGGATCAGCGCGAACACCGCCGCGCTGATGACCAGGATGAGTGGGATTGCCTGGAGCAGTCGCCGCACCACATACCGGATCACGGTAACAGGCTCCTGGAAGAACCGGGAAGGCTAGCCGCCGGGTGCAGGGTCACTCGGTCACGTACCAGTTCTCGGCGTCCCAGCCGAAGATGGCGAACGGTACGAAGGCTTCGTTCATCTCCCAGCCCTGCAAGCGCGAGGATGACGCCGAGAACTGCACCCCCATCCCCACCACAATCTCGTTGACGATATCGTTGTACAGCTTGCGGCGATGTTGCAGTACGCCTCCTGACGCACGGCTACATCTGTCGTGGAGCCGGCGGTCTTGAGCCACTCGTCGATTTCCGGGTCGTTGACACGAGTGCAGTTGAAACCGCCGGGGTTTTCTTCACTGGGAATCCGCCACGACGCGTAGAAGTCCTCAGCCTTCACCTGGGGATCCAGTCCGAGCTCATAATCCCACCAGAGAATGTCAAACTCGCCGCGGCGCGCAGGCGACCCCTCGCCCCACGTGCCGTACAGCACGGTCGGCTCGAAGTTCTGGATTTCCAGCTCGATGCCGGCGGCCTTCAGTTGCTCCACCAGCACGACCTGTTCGTCCTCACGATTCCAGCCGGTGTAGGTGGAGAGGAGCAGGTGCAGGGGCTGGCCGTCCTTTTCACGAACGCCGTTGCCGTCGCTGTCGACCCACCCTGCTTCGTCCAGCAGGGCCTTGGCAGCCTCGAGGTCCTGGACGTAGGGTGGAAGGTCGCAGGCGAATTCCCCTCGGAACATCGACTGCATGAACTCGACGCCCTTCCAGTGGGAGACCATTTCTTCCCGGTTCATCGCCAGCCCAATGGCCTTGCGGACGTTGATGTCCCCCAGGATGGGGTGTGGCTTTTCCGGATCTCCCTTGTCGGACAGGTTGAATTGCACGCGGTACCAGTACGGCGCGGGGCTGTTCTTGACCACCGCGTTGGGCCAGGTGGAAACCTCATCGACAAAGGTGTCCTCCAGCCAGTGGTGGGCATCGTTCTCGCCGGTCTGGAGCATCTGCCGCATCACCTCCAGTTCCAGGGTGATGGGGTACAGGATGCGATCGAGGTACGGCTTGCCGTCTTCGTGCCAGTTTTCATTGCGCGCGAAGATCATGGAATCCGCCGCGTTCCACTCTTCGAGAACGAACGGCCCGTTTGTGGGATTCACCGTGCGGTTCCACTCCCAGGTGCTCATGGCCGCGGGATCGCCAGTGCCGTGCCGCGGCAGCAGACCCAGGCCAAACTGCGTGACCCACGGGGTCCACAGCGCCGAGTACGTGACGACCGCCGTGAGCTCGTCTGGCGTTTCGATGCTCTCGATCAGGTCGAACCCCTGGGTTTGGGTCGCCGTGCTTTCCGGGTTCGAGACGGCCTCCCATGTGAACTTGATATCGTCCGAGGTCAATGGCTCGCCGTCAGACCAGAGCAGGTCCGGCTTCAGTTTCCAGGTGATGGTCTTGCCGTCGTTGGTGATCCCGCCATTCTCGACAGTCGGGATTTCGGTGACCAGAACCGGGGTCACCACGCCGTCCGGACTGACGCTCGTCAGACCGCGATTCACGAGCGCGATCGCCGAGCGCGCGATCGCTTCTGATGCGATGTAGGGATTGAGGGTATTGGGTTCATAGTCCGCCCAGGTAATGGTGCCGCCCTGCGTTGGGGCATCCTGGGCGGCGCTGGCGAGCGGGCTGTGTCCCAGCAGTGGGTGGATGATCGCGACTGCACCGGCCCCAGCCATGAGTTGACGCCGGCTTAGCCTGCTACCCGCCTGGGGGCGGGACGCCGCTGTTTCTGGTGATCGTGTGTGCTGGGCATCCATGTCGCGTTCCCTTTCTCGTAGCGCGCGATTGCCAGTGTGTTGCCAGGCAAATACGTTGCGGGTCGTGCTCGGATCGTCCGCCCGGTATCAGGCTGAGTGGATCGTGATCAACTCCCGGGGAGCGTGGGAAAGCAATTCGTACCCGGTCTCCGTGACCACCACGTTCTCCTCAACGTGGAATGTGCCAAAGGTCGTCGCGACCCCCGGCTCGATGGTGAGCACCATGCCAACCTCCAGCACAGTCTCATCGTCCTCAGCAATGTGCGGAAGCTCCGTGGTGACCATCCCGAGTCCATGACCCACACGTGCCGCGAGGCCCGAGATGGAGGAAGTGACTGGAAAGTCGATTGCGTCCAGGGCTGCGTTGCAGCGCCGTGCGATATCGCCGGTGGTCACACCAGGACGGATCATCTCTACGCCGAGCATCGTGATGGCGTGGATGCGCGCCTGCGCCTCACGTTGTTGGGATGTGGCGCCACCCACTACGCCTGCCCGCCCGAAGTCGGAGTAGTACCCGCCGACGGAGCAGCCCGCGTCCATCCAGAAAAAGTCGCCGTCGACCAGCCGGCGTGAGGAGGGCAGCTTCGAGGCAAGATCATAACTGCCCTCCCCGCAGGTGATGATCGACCACGGGTTGCTGGCGCCCGCGGCGAGCGAGGCGTCCGCCATCGCCCGCGCCATGTCAACTTCACGCATGCCTGCTCTGGCGCCCGCGAACATGGCGGCGAAGGCACCTGTCGTAATGGCACAGGCTTCGCGGATACACGCGATCTCTGCCTCGGACTTGCGGAATCGCACTGGCCAGAGCACCTGTCCGGCATCCACGAAATCGACGGCGGGAAGTACGCGTTGCAGGCGCAGGAAGTCCGCGACCGGGATATCCAGTGACATGTCTGGGCCGAGTTCGGCACCAATGCGACCGGAGGTCAGCCCGACATCGCTGAGCGCCTGGGTGATCGCCTCGACCGGGGCGTGAGAAAGCCGGTGGTACGTGCGAATATCTGTGATCCAGGAGTAGCCCTGCGCCTCCAGCTCGCGGCCGGTATGCACGATCAGGATCGGCTCGCCAGCCTGGGGCAGAACCATGATGAAGGGGCGGGCCGCGGCGCGCACTGGTGATGGGTAGCCACTGAGGTAGGTCAGGTTCGGCCCGGAAGTCAGCAGCAGGCCGTCAAGACCCTGCCGTGCCATCTCGGCCTGTGCCCGTGCCGCGCGCGCCGTGTATTCCTCCCGGGGAAATGGTGTTTCCAGGTGCATCACTGCTGCGTCTCGCTTGCCGGGGCCGCTGTGCGGAGTGGGCGCTGCACCTTGAGGTCGATACGCTCCGGGAACTCGATAGCCTGCCACCACCGGCCGAACTCGATCAGTTTTTCGATCGAGGCTTCGGTCAGCCTGCGGCCCTTCTCGGCAGTCGCCAGCGTCGGAGCCCCTTCCGTGCCGCTGCGGGAACGCTGGCTCCAGAACTCCATGAAGTGGACTGGCCCGGCGTCTTCCGTGAAGTCATCCGAGCGCCACGGACGGTAGTCTGGCGCCCATTCATCCGCGATCTTGTCCATCTTGACCAGGTCTGGACGCAGGAAGAGATACTCCGAGGTCTCTGCCTCACAGGCGTGCGCCGTGCCACCGTAGGGAGAGTCGCGGATCTCCTGCAACACCTCGCGCGCCAGGCTGAAGTGCCCAAGTGTGGCGCACATGGCGGTCGTTTCATTGGTCACGCGCCGCGTGACGATCTCGCAAATGGGTCGATTGCTGCCATGCCCATTGACGAGCACGATACGGTCGAACCCCTGGCGAGCAAAGCTGCGGCAGATATCGAACAGGTACTCGATCATGATCTCCGGGCGGATATTCATCGTGCCCGGGAAGTCCATCACGTGTTCGGAGAAGCCGTAGTAGATCGGTGGTGCGGCCACGAGGATGTCTGGAGCACGCGCCGCCGCCTCATCGACGACGTACTGCACCTGCACAACATCAACGTCGATCGGCAGATGGACCCCGTGCGTCTCGAGTTGCCCCACGGGAATGAGTACGACACGTCCCTGGAGCACCGCGTCGTTGACATCTTCATGCGTCATCGTGCGGTAGAGATGCTTATCCACAGACCCCTCCTGGCGACCCCTGCCATCCGGCCACAGTCAACGTGGATCCGAGTTCGGCTATCCCTTGACGTCCCAACCGGTTCCGGTACGATCTCTCTTCATACTCCCGTGCAAAAACCTGGATTGGACTGAGGTGGTCATGGCGGACGGCACGCTCATCGTTGGCAGCGGGATCTTCGGATTGACCACCGCGCTGGAACTGCAGGCGCGTGGCCACGCCGTCACGCTGCTCGACGCCGGGCCGGTACCGCATCCCCTCGCCGCATCGACCGACATCAGCAAAGTTGTGCGTATCGAGTACGGCGGAGACGAGCTGTACACGAGCCTGGCAGAGGACGCGCGGGCGGGGTGGCTGACCTGGAACGCGGAGTACTTCGCCGCGCCGCTCTACCACGAAACTGGCGCCGTGTTCCTGACCCAGGACGCGATGCAGCCTGGAGGCTACGAGTTCGAGAACTACCAGATGCTGACGGCGCGCGGCCACGCTCCGGAGCGTCTGGATCAGGCAGCGATCCGGCAGCGGTTTCCTGCCTGGAACGGCGAGCGCTACGTTGATGGCTACTTCAACCCCAGGGCCGGATTCGTGGAAAGCGGCAAGGTCGTCACAGCGCTGGCCGCCCTCGCTCGCTCTTGCGGCATCTCCCTGCGCGAGCAACGCGTCGCCGCGATCGAGCGATCTGATGGCCGGCCGATCGTACGCCTGGAAAGTGGGGAAGCGCTGACCGCCGGGCATGTTGTGGTGGCTGCTGGAGCCTGGACGCCAATCCTCCTGCCAGAACTGACAGGGGTGCTGCGACCCGTCGGGCAGCCGGTCTTTCACGTACTTCCGCCCGATCCGCAACGCTTCACTCCACCGCAGTTCGTCGTCTTCGGTGCAGACAGTTCGCGTACTGGCTGGTATGGGTTCCCCGCTCACCCAGACACTGGCGTGGTCAAGATCGCGAACCATGGACCCGGTTGGCCGGTTGACCCGGTGCTTGGGGCGCGCGACGTTCCCGAGACGCAGCTGGCCGCGCTGCGAACGTTCCTGGCAGGCACGTTCCCGGACCTGGCGAACGCCCCGGTGGTTTACACCCGGTGTTGCCTTTACTGCGACACTCCGGACGAACACTTCTGGATCACCCGTCACCCCGAGGTCGCTGGCCTCACCGTCGCGGCGGGCGACAGTGGCCATGCCTTCAAGTTCGCTCCGGTCCTGGGCGGGCTCATTGCCGATGCCGTCGAGGGCAAATCGTCGCGCGCAGGCGACCGCTTTGCCTGGCGGGCGTTCGCCGCTGGCGCAGTAGGGCAGGAAGCATCGCGCGCTCGCTGGCAGGCAGACTGATGCAAGGTCGCTCATAGCGCCGTCCAATGGCGTGATTCCGCGTTCCGACATCAAAAACAGTTCTCGCGCAGTACCGCGGGAACTGAGCGCGACGTGCGTGACTGGAGCGCCAACATTCATCTCTGTCCGGAGAACCTGCCTGGAGTCTACGAAGCTTGTTTGAGCGTGTCAATAGGCATCAGACGTCTGATGTCTTGGGTGCATGTATGCTATTGGTGATGTGGCATTGTTCCGGCGGAGACATCGGATGTCTTGCTTGACCTGGCGGTGAGGAGATCTGTGGCGGAATGACGACACCTGACGCGTCCGTGGCAGTTCAGCCCGGAACCCTGGTCCACCGTGAGCAGCTCAATCCGGCGGCTCGTGTCGCCTGCGTTCTGTGCGGAGCACCGGCGCTCCCTGAGCAGCCGTACTGGGGATGCCAGGTGTGTGGGCAGCAGGCGCCGCTTGCTGTGGTGTACCCCCCGCTGCCGGCGACGGGTCTGAGTTCCACCGCTGCTGTTGCCATGGCCAGAAGCGCGTATGCGCTGTTTGCTGACCAGGTGGATGCCGCACCTGTCGGCGCGCCGACGCCGCTGACACACGCCCCCCGCTTCGGGAGTCACGTGCACCTGAAGCAGGAAACCTTCAGCCGGACACATTCTCATAAGGATCGCTACCAGGCCGTGGCTGCGCGCATGGCTCGACTGGGTAGCTGTCGCGGCGTGGTGGCGAGTTCCACCGGCAATCACGGAGCCTCTGCGGCCGCCCACGCCACTGCGGCCGGGTTGCGATCGGTCGTCTTCTGTCACCCCGAAGCTCCGGAAGGGCTGCTCCGTGCCATCGGAGCGTTCGGCGGTGTTGTTGCCCAGCTCCCTGTCGCCGAGCAACGCGCGGCATTGATCGAGCTGGTGCGTGAGGGCTGGTTCCCGGCAACCTCGCTCGACCCTGTCCTCAGCGGGGCAGCGAATCCCTTCGCGGCGGAGGGGTACAAGGCGGTCGCCTGGGAGATCGTCGAGCAATTGGGCGAGCTGCCTGTCGCCGTATTCATCCCAACCGCCGGCGGCGACACGTTCTACGGGATAGCGAAGGGCCTGGCCGAAGTGGCTCTCCTGGCTGGAGTGGCGATGCCGCGGGTCTATGCCATTCAGCCCGTTGGCGCCAACGCCCTCAGCCAGAGCGTGGCTGCTGGTCGGCAAATCACCCTCGATGCTCCGAGCTCGATTGCCCTGTCGATCGCAGATGCACAGTCAGGTCGTCACGCACTCGCCGCGCTCGCGGCGTGGAATGGCCATGTTCTGGACGTTTCCGAAGGGGCCATCCGCACTGCAATCATCGATCTGGCGCAGGCCGGTATCTACACCGATCCGGCCAGCGCGGCCGCGCTCGCCGGGTATCGCCAGGCCGTGGCCGAGCGACACATCGACGAGGAGGCGACAGCCGTTCTCCTGTTGACATCATCGGGGTTCAAGTGGCCGGGCGCTCTGGAGGCAGTCTTTCCGGTCTGGTCCGCTCACAGCCAGGATGAACTCTGGCGCGAGCTGGCTGCACGAAGGGACTCGTAGTCGCGGGTTAACCTCGTTTCCTCGAAGCACAACACTTCGCTGTACGCTTGCGCGGCGCCTGGTCGCAGGTCGCGTGGGTGATGAGGGCAATCGGTTCATGGTGGTAACAGTCAAACGGAAGGCATCACAGCAGACTGCCGACGCCATCTGCGGCATGCTGCGCAGTGGTGACTACCGAGTGGGAGACCGCCTACCCAGCGAATCAGAACTTGGCGCCTCGCTGGCGGTTAGCCGCTCCACCGTGCGCGAAGCCGTGCGCGAGTTGACCTCGCTGGGCGTGCTGGAGATTCAGCACGGCCGCGGCACCTTTGTGCGTTCCTTGCGTCCAGATCTCCTGCTCCGGAGCGATAGCTTGTTGGACCGGCCGAACGATCGCATCCGGGAAGAACTCCTCGAAGTACGGGGCATTGTCGAGCCGCAGGCCGCCGCGCTCGCGGCCAGGCGAGCTTCCAGTGAGGATATCGAGCGGCTGCGCTATGACGTCAATCGCCTATCCGAGGCGATTGGTCAGGGCGTTGCCGTGCCGGAAGATCTTGGCTTTCACCTGGACCTGGTGCGCGCCACACACAACGCCGCGCTGTGGCGTGTGAGTGGCGCGATCATATCCTTCTATCAGTGGGATGGGCAGCTACCCACCGAGCAGGATGTCATCGACCACCAGGCCATTTATGAGGCCGTCCGTGATCGTGATCCGGAGCGCGCTCACCAGGCCATGATCGATCACCTGGCGGGTCCAACCGTTGCTGGCCGTATGGGGCGGGCAACGATGCAGGGACCGGTGACGAGAACCTGAGAACGAAGTGTCATGACTGCCTGGTGCTGCCGTGCGCCAGGTTGTACCTGCTGGCAGTGCAAAACTGAGCCGCAAGCGGACACCTGGCTGACTGCGCATCCGGCGCTGCGTGCCCTGGTCTTCTCGCCTGGCCTGTCACCGCGCTGCTAAGGAGATTCCGCCTGCTCTCGTAGGGC
The DNA here is from genome assembly GCA_046328375.1 of Thermomicrobiales bacterium. Lineage (GTDB taxonomy): Bacteria > Chloroflexota > Chloroflexia > Thermomicrobiales > UBA6265 > JACCXM01. The sequence continues at coordinate 23,784 of JAXLWT010000021.1, read as the reverse complement.
TCGATGCCAGGGAGCGAGAATCCCGGCGCCGTTCGATAACCTGCCGGAAGAATGCGATCAGCCTGTCGGCATGCGTGTCGAACATGAACTGTTCGCGCTGGCGGATGGTGGAGGCGCGCAGGCGCTCCATGCGCTGCCGGTCATACAGTTGCTCGGCGAGGTCGGGAATCGATGCGTAGAAGACCCCGAGATCCCGTTCGCGGCAGAGCGTCTGGATGGCAACCCGGGCGCCACTGTTGTCGCGCTGGATCATCGGGAGGCCTGCAACCGCGAGCGTTGCCATGCGGGCCGGGAGATTGAGATCGTCCCAGTCTGCCCGGCGGAGGTCCCCGCCGTTGCGGCTGACGAAGCCATGCAGCCAGCCTGCGTCGTAGTGGGCGAACTCCCGGGCCCAATCCTTCTGATCGACGTTGGCGTGAAGGTGCAGGTGGTGCGGCGCCAGCCCCCTGGTTCTTTCGATCCAGGCCTTCCACTGGCCCTGCGTGAAGTCACCGTAGAAATGGACGTGGACACCATTTGCACCGAGTTCCTGCACCGTCTCTGGATGCAGGCCGATCGGCCGCCCGGGAACCACGGTGTGGACCTCGCCATCGGGGAAGGGGCGTCGCTCGGGCAGGGGGTCGGTGAACCAGTCGCGCTTCGGCAGGTCCCCGTCCAGCCACATGGTCGGCTTGCTGTCAGAAAGCCCGGGCAGGACGGAGTCGTACCACTCGAGCATCTCGGACGAGGAGGCGATGAACCCGTCCGCCCCGGCCGTGATGTCCAGCAGTTCTTCCCAGCAACCGTGCTCCAGGCAGATGAATGGCCCTTCCTTGAAGTGCCAGGCGACGGGGATGCCGGGGTTCTCGGCCATGACCTGGTGCACGAAGGGCACGGCCTGCCAGTTCAGCAGGGCGTAGATGATGTCGGGCTTGATCTGGCGCACCTGTTCCTGCCAGCGGGAGGGATCGAGATCCGTGACGTGGCCGAACGGGAGAGGACCGACGTAGTTGTACCAGTAGGGATTGGGCATCCAGAGGCCGTAAAGCTGATGCCCACGCTCCTCCAGCGCCAGGACCCGCTCCGAGTTGTAGGCGAGTTCCCCAACCAGCAGGATCTTCAGGCCGTCGACCGCAGGCGGCGTGTCCTCGCGGTCACGAAACCGGGCGAACCGCTCCACTTCGTCAATGAAGTTGCCTTCCGTCGAGTGGAAGCGCATGGGCTGCTGCACCTGGCAATAGACGCGGTAGGGGTTGATCCCGCCTATCGGCTCCCGGAGCAGTTTGTGGCGTTGTCCTGGATGAGCGACCCACTCACAGGTGATCTCGCCCGTGCCCGCCACCGGACCTGACTCTCGCAACCGCGCCCAGAGCATGCGCTCCAGATCGTCGGTGGTGAGTTCAGCACGCTCGGTCCAGCGTTCACCGGTGCGGCGATGCACGACCTGGACAAGCTGCAGGCCTTCGCCCGGGGCCTGGTCTGGCGCATACCGGTTGTACGAGTGACGCAAGCCGGAGTGCGCCAGGATGAGATCAGGCTGGCGGTCGAACAGGGCAACGAGTGACGCCAGGTGCTCGGGGTACCAGACATCGTCCGAGGGCAGATAGGCGATCAGTTCCCCGCTGCTGGCGTCGATGCCGGCGTTCAGGGCTCGCCCCAGGCCCTCGTTGCGCTCGAAGCGAATGCTGGTAATACGTGGGTCTGGGAGAAAAGGTTGCAGAACCGACTGGGTGTCGTCATCTGACCCGTCATCAACAATTACAAGCTCCCAGTCCGTGAACTCCTGGTCGAGCAGGCTGTGCAACGCGCGTGGCAAAAACCTGGCCTGGCGGTAAGTCGGCATCACTACGGACACGCGGGCTGACGGGGGCACGTTGATCATGATGGATCTCCAGGAACGATCGGGGACATTGCGCAGGGCTCGAAGTACGCTGGACGTGTCAGGTAGGCGACGCAGGTCTCCCAGCCCCGGAAGGCCCCATCTCCTGATGAAGCGTCTCCGGGGCTTCGTACCTTTGCTTTGGCGTGTCTCGCGTACTGAACGAGTGGGCTGCTGCCACTCAGGCGTTGCGCAGTGATTTCCGTGGGTCCGACGGGAGTCAGCTTGCCAGCTTGGTGGGAGCCACAGGCTTGTTTGGCACAGGCATCGCGAGATGCTCCCGGGTCGCCACACAGAGGCTATGCGACACGATGAGATGCGCGTCCTCAACCACTTCCATGCTGTCCGACGGCACGGTGATGATGACATCGCTCATGGTGGCCAGCTTGCCGCCGGTCCGCCCCGTCAACGAGATCACCGAGAGACCGAGCGCGCGAGCGTCGCTGACCGCGCTCACGACATTTGGAGATGTCCCGCTCACCGAGATGGCCACCAGCACGTCACCGGGTTGCGCCAGGGAGACGAGCTGTTCGCAGAACACCCGCTCAAAGCTGTAGTCATTGGCCCAGGCTGTCATGACGGGCACGTTGTCCGTGAGGGCCAGCGTGCGGAAGGTCGGGGGGCCGCCGCGCCGGGTGCCCTTGGCGAGATCGCACGTGAAGTGTGACGCCGTCGCTGCGCTGCCGCCGTTGCCAATCGCGAACACGACCCGCTCGCGCGCCTGGCAGGAGAGCAGTTCCTCAGCGGCGCGCGTCAGCGCCTGAACATCCACCGCTCCGGCTACGCGGGCCACTTCTTGCCAGTAGTCTTCCAGCCGCGATTGCAGCGACCGATCAGGATTGAGTGAGTACGGCCGCATCTTTCGTCTCCAGGTTCCAGGCACGTTCTCCGCGCCGGCTATAGCCAACCGTTTCGTTTCCAGCGCGACATCCCTTGTGATCGAAGGTGACTTCCAGCGGCCTCAGACCCTCGCGCTGCAAGGTCCGGCTGATGGTGGCGCGTGAGGTAACCGGGACACAGAGGAGGAGGAATCCTCCGCCTCCGGCCCCGGCAATCTTTCCGCCGTACGCGCCCAGCTCCTGCGCCATCGCATACCAGTGGTCAATGTCCGCAGACGTGACTCCCGTGGCCAGCTTCCGCTTGAGTTGCCAGCTCTCGTCGAGCAGCCCGCCGAAGCCAGCGATGTCACCTTCCTGCAGCGCGTCAGCCATCCGCTGCGCCAGGGACTTGATGCGATGCAGGCGGGCGATGACGTCCGCGTTCGATCTGGATGCCTTCCGCTGCTCCTGCAGCACGCTCGCCGAGTTCCGGGTGCGCTGCGTTGAGAGGAGCAACAGGTGTTCCTGCAGAGCCAGTTCGACCCCGGGCGGCAGGCTCAGCGGAGCGACCTCCACGCTACCCGAGGAGAAGGTGAGCATGTTGAGACCGCCGAGCGCGGAGGCGTATTGATCTTGCCGGCCGATGGGGTGGCCGAGAATATCGATCTCGATCTCGCAGGCAGCCGCTGCGATCTCGTTCTTGCGCATGGGGATACGGAGGTGCCGCGCGATCGCGGTCACCAGTGCGACCGCCATGGCGCTGGATGAACCAAGCCCGCTGCCGGGGGGAACATCCGCCTCCATCGTGATGCTGATCCCGGAGGGCCGGCGAGTCACCTGCTCGAACCACTGCAGCACGGCGCGTGGCAGGCTGAGCGGCTCTTCCAACGTAACGGCTTCCCGGGCCGGGACGACGGTGCTCTTGCGGTAGTCGAGCGAGCGAATCAGCACGTCGTTGCCAGCGTGTTGCTCAAGGCGTACGTGACAGGCCGCACCAATGGCCGAACTGACAACCAGGCCGCCGTAGCGCTCGTAGTAGGCCGGCAGGTCCGTGCCGCCACCGCCAAAACTGAGGCGCAACGGAGCGTGTGCAACGATCATGGCCAGCTCGTTTCTGTGACCGGCGTTACCAGGATTTCCTGGACCGCCGAACCTCTCGGGAGGCCCACGGCGTAGGCGATGGTGTCCGCCACCGTGGCCGGGTCCTGCAGGTGCGCCGCGTCCGGTAACGGAATGCCCTGCTCCGGAAAGGCATCGAACCAGTGCGTCTGCATGCCGCCTGGAATCATGGTGGTGACCCGGATGTTATGGGGACGTCCTTCGACGCCCAGTCCCCGGCTGAAGCCGACCAGACCCCATTTGGAGGCGTGATAGGCGGATGCGTTACCCCAGGCACGGAGCGCCGCGGTGGAGGCCACATTGACGATGTCGCCACCGCCCGCGGCCTGCATCAGGGGGAAGACCGCCCGGGCCACCAGGAACGGGCCCCGGAGATTGACCCCGAGAACGCGGTCCCACTGCTCGGCTGAGAAGTCGGTCACGCCAAGAACGTAATCGACCCCGGCGCAGTTGATGGCGATGTCCAGCTTGTGCCAGCGGTCGTAGGCGGCCTGCACGGCGTCGCTGACGGTCCGCTCATCGCTGACGTCACCGGCAAGCGCCAGGGCCTGGCCGCCCGCCGCCGTGATTTCCTGTACCGTCTGCGCTGCCTGGTCGTTCTTGAGATCCATGCAGGCGACTCCTGCACCAGCCTGAGCCAGGCGGAGCGCGGTAGCGCGGCCCAGCCCACTGCCGGCGCCCGTTACCAGAGCAAACCTGTCCCGTAGTGTGTGATCACTCAACCGTGAACTCCAGTGATGAACGCGATTCGACGTGGAATCTCCGGGGAGACTCCAGGAATTGAGTGCGGGTTACGGCCCGGAGGTGTGGTGAAAGAGCACCTGGTCGTACAGCGCTGCCGTGTCCGCGCCGACCCTCGACCAGGAGAAGAAGTGCACTACTCGTGCCACGCCCGCTGCACCCATACGTCGTCGCATTTCCGGGTCGACCAGCAGTGCGTCGAGGCGCGATGCCAACGCTACCGGATCACGCGGGGGCACAAGAAAGCCGGTCTCGCCATCGGCGATCGTGAAGGCGATGCCGCCGACAGCCGACCCCACGACTGGCGTGCCGCAGGCCATGGCCTCCAGCGGGGTCAGTCCGAACGGCTCGTACCAGGGGGTGGTTACCGCCACGTCGGCAGCGCTGTACCAGCGGTAGAGTTCGGCGGGCTGGTGCCGGCCCATGAAGCGGATCTGGGCGCCGACGCCGAGTTCGTTCGCCAGGTCTTGCAGTACCCCGATTTCCGGCGTCGCCTGGACATCTGGCTCGGCGGTTTCTCCCCCGACGATGAGCAACGTCGGGAGGGTTTGGTCACCTCGCGCCCGCCGCGTCTCCCCCAGATGGGCCAGGGCCCGCACGACGTTTCGGATGTCCTTGCGGGGAATCACGCGGCCGACATAGACGATGAGCTCCGCCTCGGGATCGAGGCCGAGGCTGGCGCGTGCCGCAGCCTGGGGAATGGGCCGGTATCGCGTGATGTCCACGGCGGAAGGAATCAGCGAGATACGCGACGGGTCCGCACCGTAGTCGTCCAGGAGTTCGTCACGCTCCGCCGGGCACTGGGCGATCATGTGCTCGACGCGGCGCACGATGTCGCACTCCACCTGGATGCGCTCTCCGGGGCTCGTGTCTGCGTCACCCTGCTCGCGGCGCTTGGTCATCCCCGTGGCGTGGAAGATCTCGACGGCTGGCACAGCCCAGGCGTCCTGGAGACCGGCGGCAACCCAGCCGGACATCCAGAAGTTTCCGTGGATCAGGTCATACGTCTGCCCGTTCCGAATGGCGTAATCGTTGATGCCATCCCGGAAGGCTGGCATCAGGGGCCAGAGCGCGTCCTTGGGCTGGGCCTGATCGCTGACCGCAATGTTGATGACGCGCACGGTGTCTGTGAGTTCGGTGACTTCGGGTTGTTCCCGGTCATTCCAGACCGTGAAGACATCCGCGGCGTAGCCGTGATCGCCGAGGTGGCGACTGACCGCATCGACATAGACATTCTGTCCGCCGGAGTCGACGCCCCCGAGCAGGGCAAGCGGGCTGGCGTGTTCGCTGATCATCGCGACACGGCGGGTCATGATGACGTGCCCACAAGCTGGGCGCTGCGCTGCTTGTGTGCCATCGCTGCTCGCAGGGCACTGTCCCAGTCAGCCTGGAATCGCTCCAGCCCGAAGCGCGCGCGGGCGGTCTCACGCGCCCGCTCGCCGAGCGAACGTGCCAGTCCGGGGTCGGCGAGCAGGCGTTGCATGTGCGGGATGAGGAGGTCGGGGTCCTGCGCGATGTAGCCATTGACCCCGTTCTCGATCACGTCCGGCAGGGCGGTCGTACCCAGCGCCACGACTGGCATGCCAATCGTCATCGCTTCCACCACGGCCAGCGGCATGCTCGTGTAGCGCATGGGGCTGAACAGGAACCGGTAGCTGGCGGTCAGGTGGTGCAGATTCCGGTAGGGGACGTCACCCAGCCCGCCAATCTCCTCGGTCTTCATGCCGACGACGTCGAGCGGCACCTGGGCCCGCGCCTGCTTGAAGATGTCCAGCCCGGTGATGCGTGGCCGCCCCTGCATGCCGTTGGTCACCGTGATCCCGCGCTCCAGCGAGCCGTCATAGGTGATGTCGGGATCGATGGCGACGCTGTGCTCGATCACGCGAGTGGGAAGGTCACCGTTGTCCCACATCAGGCGGTTGAACGCGGTGACGTGCACGAGCAGGCCATCGTGATCGGCGAAGGGATGGCGCATATTGACGGGGTCTGGGCGCGGCGTGTTGTGCTCCAGGTAGAGCAGCGCCGGTTCCTGCTGGCGCGGACCAAGTAACGCCGGCAGATCTTCGTGCAGGTTACGCGGCGTCTGCAGCACGACGACGTCGTACGCAAGGTCGCCCACCCGCTCGGCCGGGATCTCGTAGACGTTGCCGGGGAGATCAAAGGTGGGGCCACGCCCACCATACCCCTCGGGTTTGCCCGGCTTGATCGGCAAATACCAGTCGTGATCGACACGGGCCAGCGAATTGAGATAGCTGCCGTGGATGTGCCAGATCAGGATACGCAGTCGGTTCATGCCACCTGCTCCTGCATGGGTGTCGCGCGCATGGTCTGGGGCGCGTTGCTCAAGACCTGGAGACACGCCTCCAGGACAACCTGCGGCCGGAGGGCCTGGAGAGCGCTCGCGCCATCACTGTCGTTGGCGTACTCCCGCGCGTTGATGACGTGGTGCCGGGAGGCATCAAGCGGCGCCCAGCGCCGGGGATCCGCCGGGCCGAAGAGGACGACACTGGGCGTCCGCATCGCGGCCGCCACATGAGACGCCCCGGTGTCGTTGGTGAGGAGGAGGTCGAGCCCCGCGATGACCGCACCAAATTCGCCGAGCGTCGTCCTCCCGGCCAGCTCGATGACTGGGGTTTTCGCCAAAGCCCCGACGCTGGCGGTCAAGCTGCGCTCCGCTGCACTCCCCGTCAGGACGAACTGGCAGTCGATCTGTGCGGCCAGCGCATCAATGACTGTGGCGAACGCCTGGGGAGGCCAGCGTCGCTCCGGGACGGAAGCCCCAACGTGCACGCCTACGACCGGGCGCCCGCCGGCGCCGCCAATCAGGCGTGCCCCCTGGCGACGCTCCCCTGACGTGATGGGGAACTCGAGGTGGTGGCCTGCGGGCGGAACGTGCAGCAAGTTGAGGAGATGCAGCCAGCGCAGAGGCTCTTGCTCCAGCTCCTGCCAGGGGCGGCTGAACGTGAGACGGTGGTCACCGGGCCCGCCGTGGCCAAGGGATTGGGCGGCGCCCAGGGAGTGAATGAAGCCGTTGCTCACGTTGCCGGCCCCGTGCATCTGGAGGGCGAGGTCAAAAGAGGGCCACTTCGGAGTTGCGCTGGGCCGGACAGCGGGTGATTCTGCAATTCCGGGGTAGCCAGGAAACGGGATGAAGTGATCGATGCTTGGGAGGCGCTTAACCATGTCACCCGCCCAGGCGCTGCCAATCAGCGTGATTTCTGCCTGCGGGTAGTGCTGGCGCAATGCCCGCCAGGCCGGTGTGGCGCAAAGGAGATCGCCTAGCTGCAGGGCCTGGAAGATGGCGATCCGCGAGATGGCGGCCGCTGGAGTGGATGCGCTCATGCGACCTGCTCCCGGATGGCTACGCCCGGAGTAACCAGCGCCTCAACGCTGCGTATGACCTGAGCCGGGGTAATGTCGAGACACGGAGTGCCAATCGGGCAGTCGAACAGATAGCAGGGTGAACACGGCACCGCGTTCTGCAGCAGCCGCGCGGGAACGTGACGTGGCTCCCACTGCGAGATCTCGTCCGTTCCGGAATAAAGGGCAACCACGGGCGTGCCCGTGGCGTCAGCCAGGTGCATGGGCAGGGTGTTGCCGCAGACCACCACGGAGCTGTGAGCGATCAGGGCGGCGTATTCCTGGATGGTGAGATCCGTCAGGCGCGGCAGCGACCGCTGCGCCGAGGCGCAAACCTCATCGAGTTGACTGGATTCCCGTTCGGAGCCGGTCAGCACCACGTGCCAGCCGCGCTCGCACAGCGCCGCGGCGATCTGCCCGTATCGTTCAGCGGGATAGCGCCGGGCCCGAGCGCTCGCCCCGGGATGGAGCAGGGCCAGGTGATCCGCCTCGCCGATCCCCAGGCCTTGCAGGCGTTGCGCAACGGCGGCGTGGGACTCAGTGGAAATGGCGATCTCAAGCCCGCGATCACCCGGGCTGAAGCCCAGCGACGCGACCAGGTGCAGGTTGCGGTCCACCTGGTGGATATCGTTCGCGAGGCCGCGGAACTCGTGCGAAAGGCTGGCGCCTCCGAACTCGTGCGATGCTCCGGCTCGCAGCGGGATCCCGGCCAGGTAGCAGACGTACCCTGGTACATGTGGGGTCTGGCTGAACGACGTGAAGATGAGCGCCGCATCGAACGCGCGCTCCGCCAGCACGTCGATCAGGTCTCGCTCACGAGGGGGATCGAACGGCAGGTGGCCCAGATCCTGCCAGACCGCGCGCCAGGTGATCACCTCATCGACCCAGGGCAGGAGCACCGCGGCCTTGCTGCCGGCTGGCGAGGCGAGCAGCGTGATCCGGGCTTCCGGGCTGGTTGCCTTCACGGCCCGCAGCGCCGGCCCGAGCATCACGATATCGCCGGCGTTGTCCATTCTGACCACGAGCAGATTGCGGGCGGCGAGCCACGGGTTGTCGTTGCTCATCTCGCCACCTGCAGGTGGTCGACGGCGGGCATGGCCATACCGAGCAAATCCGCCGCTGTGGTCACGACTTCCTGGGGGGCACGCCAACGAGGCACTCGTGGTCAACCGGACAGATGCGGCTGTAGCAGAGCCGGCACGGCACCTCCCGGTAGAGCATGCGGTGCAGCACCTTCCAGGGGCCCCACTGCTCGGGCGGGTTGGTGAGCGCGAAGAGCGCGATAACCGGCGTTCCGAGTGCGGCCGCCATGTGCATTGGCCCGGTGTTGTTCGTAATCGCGAGGTCAGCGGCCTGGATGAGCGCGCAGAATTCTGGAAACCCGAGCGTCCCCGCTACGGCCTCCACGTGCGGGCGAACCTCGAGCGGCAGCCGGTCAAGCAGGTCGTCGACCATTGCCCGCTCATGGCCGGCGCCGGTGATCGCGACGCGCGCCCCGAGTTGCAGGACGAGGAGTGAGACAACCTCGGCGTACAACTCCCAGGGGTAGGTGCGCGCCGGCATGCTGCACCCGGGGTGGACGACGACCAGCGGGCGGCTCCCGGCCGTCAGGTGGGTGATGTTCTCCGCCGCCTCGGGGGGCGGAACGAGGACCAGCCGGTCGTCCGATGTGCTCATGCCCACGGCGCCGACCAGGTCGAGCCCGCGTTCCACCTCGTGCATCATTCGCTCGGGATGCTTGTGGCGCGTCGTGAGGAGCGAGCCGGGACCGTCGATCGAGGCGGCTAGCCGTAGGGGGATCCCCGCGAGATAGCAGAGGTAGGCGGCCGGAAGCGGGCTCTGGCGAAACGACGAGAAGATCACCGCGGCGTCGAACTGGCGCGCCCGGAGCTCCGCGATCATGCGCTGCTCCCGGTCCGGGTCGAGCGGGAGTTCCCGCCAGGGATCCATCCAGGGCGCGCCGTAGACGATCACATCGTCGATATCAGGGTTGAGCAACCCAACCTGTGCGCCAACCCTGCTCGCCAGGAGCGTGATGCTGGCGTCCGGTAAGGATTGCCGGATCGCGTGAATCGCCGGCGTCGTGACCAGCACATCACCGAGGTTATCGAGCCGGATCGCGAGGACACGCTTCGCCGCCAGCCACTCTGGCGCGATCATGCGACGCGATCCGTCTTGTGCAACGCCGCGGTGGCCACGATGCGATCGATCAGTGACGTGGTGCTGCGTCCCTCGACCAGGGAGAGGATCACGATCTCGGCGCCAACCTCGCGTACGGCGTCGAGTTCGGGCAGAGTGTCTGCCTGGTAGTCGCCACCCTTGACGTGAACGTGGGGCCGCAGGGAGCGGATGACGTCAGCCGGCGTGTCTTCTTCAAAGATGACCGCGTAGTCGACCGCATCGAGCGCGCTCACGAGCGCCAGGCGGTCTGCCTCCCGGTTGACAGGGCGACGCGGGCCCTTGAGCCGCCGGGTACTCGCATCCGAGTTGATGCCCACGACCAGGATGTCGCCCAGCGCCTTGGCGCGCCGCAGCACGTTGACATGCCCGGCGTGCAGGATATCGAACACGCCGTTCGTAAAGACGATGCGCTTGCCATGAAAGCGGTCGATTTCGAGCTGGGCTGCGACTTCCTTGAGCGACTGCACCGGTGAAGCTTCCGCCAGGCTCACCCGGCGCAGGAGGTCCTGCGCCGAGACCGTTGAGGTTCTGCCGCGGGTGATGGCAATGGAGGCGGCATCGATCCCGATGCGTACCGCCTGCTCGGTCAGGGCGCCAGCCGCCAGGGCCATGGCCGTGGCAGCGGTGAAGGTGTCGCCTGCGCCAACGTCGCTTGCCCGCGCCACCGGGTGGCAGGGCACGTGAGACTGCTTGCCGTCCGGCCCGGTCAGCAACACCCCCTGCTCTGCCATCGTGACCGCAATCGTGGAGGTGCGCAGCATGCCGCGCAGCTTCCTCCCGATCTCGTGCGCAAGCGCAAGGTCAACTGAGTGGTCTAGCCCGCTGTCGGGATCGGCAGCCCGCCGTGCCTCCTGCAGGTTGGGCGTCACCATGGTGGCCGGGCAGTTCGCAAAGCGGGCGATCGTCTTGGAATCAATGACCAGGACCGTGGGCTGGCTTTCCTGCAGCTCACCCAGCAGGGTGATCACATCGTCGGAGATGGCGCCGTGGCAGTAATCCGACACGACCACCAGGTCGCTCTCGGCGTACAGCTCGGCAATTCGCTCGAGCATGTGCAGCCGGCTGCTGGTCGCTACGCCATCCGTCGAGCCTTCATCGAAGCGCACCACGTACTGGCCGCTGGCGATCACGCGCACCTTGTGCAACGTGCTCACGCCTGGGTCTTCGATAAGCTGCTGATCATCGATACCAGCGGCGCGGAACGCGTCGCGCAGGTGTTGAGCCGATTGATCCCGGCCAATGAAGGCGACGTACGTGACCTCAGCGCCGAGAGCAGCCAGGTTGACGGCGGTGTTCGCCGCTCCGCCCGGGCAGTGCGTGGTGCTGACTTCGCGCACTACCGGAACCGGTGCTTCCTTGCAGAGGCGTATTGCCTCGCCTTCCATCCACGTGTCGAGCATGGCGTCGCCGATGACGAGCGCGCGCAGCCCGGTAAATCCCTGAACCGTCTCAGTGGCAGACGACAATTGACGCATGGGTAGCCTTACCGTGTGACCGCCGCGGTTTGAGACCAGCGAGCAGGCTGATAACGAGTGTGCGGCAAAGATCCGCGTTGCAGACCCTCCGCGATGGCGATCTGTTCCAGGGCTTCAGCCGTGGTGCGGGCCACGAGATCCGGCCAGCGGACATCGCGCTCAGGGAGTGATTCCGTGCCCAGGTCAACCAGGGCGGTACGGCATCCGGCCCGGTTCCCGGCCTCGATGTCATCGAGGATGTCGCCGACCATCCAGGACCGGGTGAGATCGATGCTGCGTTCGCGCGCGGCGTTGAGCAGCATCCCCGGTTCCGGCTTGCGGCACTCGCAGACGACCGCCAGGTGCGGGATGACGCCGTCGACGTGATGGGGACAGAACTGGATCGAGTTCAGCTCGACCCCCCATTCCCCCAGCATCTCTCGTAGCCAGGCGTGCATCTCCGCCAGGTCTGCTTCCGTGAAGTACCCCCGCGCCAGTCCCGACTGATTGGTCACGACGACCAGTTCCCATCCAGCGTCCTGAAACGTGCGCAGGTGGGGGCGTATCCCGGCGTGCAGGATGAGATCCTTGGGTTTGGATGGATAGTGCCGTGGCTCCACGAGCGTGCCGTCACGGTCCAGGAAGAGCGCGCGCTTCATGCGACTGTTTCCTTGCGTTGCTCGAGATCCGCGAGTTCGGCCTCGACCATGTCGCAGACCACATGCAGGAGAACAGCGTGCACCTCCTGAACCAGTGGTGTGTTCGCGACCGGCACCGAGAGCACGATGTCCGCCGCGCCACTGAGTGACGATGGCGTTTGTCCCGTGAAGGCAATGACCCGCATGCCCCGGCAGCGTGCCTCGCGAGCCGCATTGAGGACGTTGCGGGATTCACCGCTCGTGCTGAAGCCGATAAACACCCCGCCGGGCTGGCCGAAGGCCGCAACCTGGCGCTGGAAGACCTGGTCAAAGCCGTAGTCGTTGCCGATCGAGGTCAGGATGGATGAATCCGTGGTCAGGGCGAGGGCGGGCCAGGGTTCGCGCTCACGCAGGAACCGGCCAACCAACTCGCCGACCATGTGCTGGGCATCGGCGGCACTTCCGCCGTTGCCGCAAGCGAGCACCAGGTTGCCCGCCCCAAGCGCCTTCACCATCGCCTCAACGGCCTGGTCCACGCGTTGGCCCTGTTGCGCGACCAGCGTGAGGACACGTTGCAATGTGTGAGCCCGGCTCAGGATGACATCCTCTGCCATCCGGCTCACGCTCTCGTTCACGACGAACCGATCAACCGTCACTGGTGCCATGTCCGCAGACTCCCGAGACCTCAAAGATCACCTGAGGCCAAAGCGTTGCTATGCCGCGGAGTGCTCCCGGTGGAGTTCGCGCTGGCACGACGTCGTGCAGCGGCTTTTCCCGCGTACCCCCGATGCGCGAGACAGGTCAGCCTGCCGCGGCGAGAGGGGGCGACGCCGGTGCTAGTGCAGATTTCATGCAAGCTCAGATGCAGATCGTGCATATCACGTAGTTGCAACTACCTGGTATCCGGTCTTTCCCGCTTGGCGGGCGGCGAACACCTGGGTGGCACGTACGGCGTGGAGACGGCGAGTCAGGCTGAATTTGGGGACCCGATCGGCGCGGCTGGATCTGGAGGGGGTCCGGCTGGCGCCGGCGTTCACGATCGTGGTGGATGGGTGAATTAGCAGCGGATTGCTGCGAGTTCTGTGACGTGCATTACCGCCGTTCCTGACAACAGGAGAAGAGTGGCATCCCCTCTGCAGTGGATCGGATAACCGGATTCCGCGTGATCTGGCCTGTTGCACGCCTGCACGTGAGGCTGTGGCACCGGTTCATCTACCACTACAAGGGAGTCCCTTATGAGGCGTCACGTCATCACCGCGGTTGCGGCCGGATTGGCACTGACCATGCCTGGAGCGGTCTTCGCCCAGGAGAGTACCCCCACCACGTCTGGCGCGAGCTGCGAATCGGTCTCCCCACGCGATCCCGCAGACTTCGATGCCATCGCCGCAACACCAACGGACGGGCAGGCGGGCAACCAGGATGTTGCGACGCCCGAGGCGACGCCGTTCGCCATGCCAGCAGGGGATCGGGCGTCCGAGGAGGATGTGGCCAGGATCACGGAGGTCTACGGCACGCTCGTGGACTGCCTGAACAGCGGCGACTTCCTGCGTATCTCTGCGCTCTACACCGATGACTACCTGCAGCGGAACTTCTCCGCAGAGGCCATCCAGAACATGGAGGCCACTCCGCGGGCCGAAGGCGCGGAAACCCAGAGCGAGTTCGTGGCTGTGCAGGAGGCCAGAGTCCTGGGTGACGACCGCCTGGGCGCCCTCGTCGTGACGCAAAACCCGGAGACGGGCGAAATCGTCACGTACTCGGAACTCGTGCGTTCTGGGAATCAGCTCCTGATCGACAAGGAAGAAGTGGTTACGATTGGATCAGCGACCCCGACGGCGTAGGGTTGCTCCGGACAGGCGAGCGGTGCCGCCTGAGACAATGCAACGGGGTTCGCGAGCTGAACGCCTGACGCAACCGACGACCGCCAAAGAGCGCAATCCATGAGGCGGGGGAGGAACTCGAGTTCCTCCCCCGCTTGCGCTGTCCTTCTCGATCCCGACGAATCCAGAACTACGGGCGCCGCGCCCGGAAAACGAGCCACTTCCCGGATAGGCACACTCTTGCCCATCCTATGACACTTGCAGGTACCTGTGGCAATGCTGCGATGTTCTGCAGTGCCACCTAAACACGGGGTGCCTGTTGGGCGAAGATTGCCGGCCTCATATCCTGGTTGTGAATGAAACCCAGGAAATGCTTGATCTGCTCCAGGAGTTGCTGGAAGACGAAGGCTACCGCGTCACGACGTCGTTGGCGGTGCTCGACACCGAAAAGATCGTGGACATGGCGCCTGATGTGATCGTGCAGGATCTGCTCTTCACCCATGGTCAGGAGAAGGGCTGGAAATTCCTGGAGTTGGTTCGTTTGTCTCCGGCACTGGCGCAGATTCCGCTGGTCCTCTGCACAGCGGCAATTGAAGTGGTCAGGGATGAAGATATGGCGGAGCGCCTGCGCCGGTTGAAGGTGCGTGTCGTCCTCAAGCCCTTTGACATCCGGGAGTTGCTGGAGGTCATCGCTGACGTCTCGCCGAACCGGGGAGACTCGCGGGCCACGGGCCGGTAGCTGGCGTGGGCCGGGCTCACGTCACCGTGACCGCTGCGATAAATGCTCAGGCGGCTAACACGGCGTGCAGAAAGCACGGCTCCCCGGAGACACGGTGACGTCGTCCCATTGGGTTGTCTCCTTCACGCACCTCTGGGACAGGAGCCGCCAGTTATCACCGCTGGGTGACGGACCTTCCAGTCAGCGTTTCCTGCAGCATCTCCACGGTCTCACGCAGGCGCATGATCTCCTGGCGCAATTGCTGAATCTCTTCGCTGCTGCCAACACAGGGTGACTGCTGCTCCGGCTTGTCGCCCGGTTTCTCAGGCCCCGCAGGGGTTTGCCCTGGACGTTGCTGCTCAGCGGCGGGGAATGCCTCTTCCGCGCCGGTCCACCCTGATTTCGCGAGGAGTTCCCCAACGGGAAGCTCGAGGGCAGTGGCGAGTGAGCGCATTCTCGTGAAGTGGGGGAGGGTTACGATGCCCCGTTCCAGGCGAGAGATGTCACTCTGCCGGAAACCCCAGTCCCCGCACGTGGCAACGCGCTCCGCCAGTGCTGCCTGAGTCAGCCCAAGTTCCGTACGACGCTGCAGGATGGCGGTGCCGAGTGACCGCTGCTTCCACGCGTGATTGGGTGCTTGCCGGACGTTTACGCTCATGTGGTCACGATCCTCCGGTAGTGGTTCACGGCCGTCAGGTGGGGCGGAGGTTGCTGGGCGGTTACGCCGCAATCGCAGCGAGAGCGGTGCGAGCAGGAGTAGCCCGCCGTGAGTGGGTGTTGCATCCAACTCAGCAAAACAGGGGCCATCCTGCGAGAGGCTCCGGGTGAGAGGCGGACTGACGCAAGAGCGGGATGCAGAGTGGCCCTGTCTCCTGTTCAAGTGAGGTTGCCGGGACGAGCGCCGTCCAGGAGTTGCCGGCCGCATCGACGCGCAGGAAGCTCAGTAACTCCCCATCCTGGTGGATCCGCCCCAGGAGAGACCACGTGGCCAGTTGCCTGAGCGGATCGTCATAGACGACGACACGCCCGTCCGGATACAGGAGCGCGCGCACCCGATTGTCCAGGAGTTCGGCATGCTCTCCTGCTGGGCCAATTGGCTGGCCGTCCGCGGCAGGTTGGCGACGGCTTCCCGGTGTTCCACGCGCTGCTCCATTTGCCAGGCCTGCCCGGACTGCGCCGAGTAGCTCGTCGATGGCGTAGGGTTTGAGCAGGATGTGCACGCCGATTCCCCGCAACTCCTGCTCAATCCACCCGGACATCCGCGCTGAACGGTGGGCCGTGCTGAGCACGATGGGGATGTGCTCCAGTTCGCGGTCCTGCCGCGTCCTGCGCACGACCTCCCAGGAAGGCGCCAGGAGCCCATCAAAGCGCCGCTCCATGATGACGAGGGCAGGTGAGCACGCCCGAATCTGCTCCAGGTCAAGGAGTTCGCGACTCAGCGTGAGTGAAAAGCCCTCCTCCGCCAGGATCTCGTGCAACAGGGCGAGCACCTCGCTCGATTCATCCATCACGAGGATGTGCGGGGTTGATGTCGGGTGATGGAGGACGAGCGGCGGGGTAGTCATCATGCATTGACGATAGGGGGCAATGCATGAAACGCCTATACGGGAAGGCACCCGGTTCCAGCCTGCAGCGCCCGTAATCGACGTTGGACATACGGCCGGAGCGCTGGCGTGTGAACCCCTGCTGTGTTGCGCGGATCCCCTGATGTGGGCAGCGTTATCGCTCGCCGCGCAGAAGCCTGAGCAACGCCTGGGCGTTTCCTTGTGCATCGTGGACGGGGTGGTGGTCATGGGGGATCTGCTGCAAGCGTTTCCAGGTCTGTGGAGCGTCAAAGTCTCCCAGCAGGCCCGCGTGGAAGTCACCGATGCGGCGTGCTGAGTGACCGAAGGGGTTGCCTCCGATGGTCGTGAGAAATCCGTGGCTGATCCAGGGGAAGTCATAGGCGGGGTTATCACTGACGAAAACGGGTGGCCCGGTGACCTCCTGCTCAAGCCACGCTGCGAAGGCCCGAAAGATGGGAGCGGCGTCGAATCGCTCGCCGACAATCTCGGAGTAGACCGGTTGTGAAGGATTTGGCCGGGCCTCCGCCAGCACGCCATGGAAACTCCGGCCGCTTGCGACCGCAACTGCGCCGAACTAGGTGAGTTCGCCGATCCCCGGGCAAGGGCCGGTCGCTTCGCAATCCACGACAACCAGGCGTTCCATGTTCTCCCTCGTTACCTGGATGCTTCGCTCGTGCCTGGCAGGACGCGCTACGTGCGTCGTGGCCGGCGGTGGGTCGCTGGCATGTTGGCTGCTAAGGGGAAGATGCCCCGCAGCGAGCCGCCCAACCGGTGGCGCGGTGCTGGTGCTCCCCAGTCTGTGTGTTTCGTTCGGACCGAAACAAGTGGTTGCCTGGGGTGCTTGCTCCGGGCCATCCGCCGGGAAGTTGAGGCCGTTCGGTGGGAAACGGCCAGGATGTATAGCCAGATAGACATGAGCAGATGACCAACCAACACGTAGCTTCACCCGGTTTGCGCTCCGGACTTCACGCGGGCGTGCCGCCCCTGGGTGCACATTTCACGCCAGGAGGTGTGCAGTTTGCCGTCTGGGCGTCAGCGGCTGATCGCGTCGACGTCATCGTTGAGGACGGTGATGCCCGGCAACCCTTCAGGCTACACCGGGAGTCGAGCGGGCTCCACGTGGGAGAGGTCCCAGATCTCCGAGCTGGCACGCGGTACTGGTATCGCCTCGATGAAGAGCACTGCTATCCCGATCCCGCATCACGGTTCCAGCCTGACGGCGTGCATGGCCCGTCTGAAGTAATTGACCCGTCATCCTTTACCTGGACCGATGATCATTGGGAAGGGCTGGACCGCGACCGGCTGATCATCTACGAGCTTCATGTTGGGACCTACACTCCGGAAGGCACCTTCACGGCGCTCACCGAGCAGCTCCTGGAGCTGGCCCATCTCGGCGTGACAGCCATCGAGTTGATGCCGGTCGCGGACTTCCCGGGGCGCTGGAACTGGGGATATGACGGAGTGGCGTGGTGGGCGCCGTCACGCGCCTACGGGCGTCCCGACGATCTCCGGCGCCTGGTCGATGAGGCCCACCGTCTTGGCCTCGGGGTCATCCTGGACGTGGTGTACAACCACTTCGGTCCAGAGGGCGCCTACTGGCGGGCGTTCAGCCCGGAGTATTTCACTGACCGTCACGCGACCCCCTGGGGAGATGCGATCAACTTCGATGGCGCCGGAAGCTCCATGGTGCGCGAGTTCGTGATCCAGAACGCCATCCACTGGACCCGGGAGTACCACATCGACGGCCTCCGCCTGGACGCGACGCATCATCTCCGCGACGACAGCTCCCCGCACATCCTTGCTGAGCTCGCCGAGCGGGTCCGGGCAGCCGCCGAGCCACGCCCGGTGATCCTCATTGCCGAGGATGAACACAACGACGTACGTCTTGTGCGGCCCCGGGAAGCGGGTGGCTACGGCCTCGACGGTGTCTGGGCCGATGATTTCCACCATGCCTCGCGGGTGCTCCTCACGAGCGAGCGCGACAGCTACTACGCCAACTTCGCCGGCACGACCGAAGAGCTTGCGCGGTGCCTGAACAGCGGCTTTCTCTACCAGGGGCAGGCCTTGCCCCGCACGGGTGAACCACGCGGTACGACCGTGACCGATGAGCCCGGTTCCGCGTTTGTGCTCTGCACGCAAAACCACGATCAGGTCGGCAACCGCGCCTTCGGGGAACGCCTCGGGCACCAGATCGCCAGTGACCGGTGTGCGGTGGGCGCAGCGCTCCTGATGTGCGCGCCTGCAACGCCGATGCTCTTCATGGGGCAGGAGTTCAACGCCTCCTCCCCGTTCCTCTTCTTTACGGATTTTGGTGGCGATCTCGGCCCCCTGGTCACTGCGGGGCGACGAGAAGAGTTCGCGGCGTTCCGCGCCTTTGCGGACCACACCATGCGCGACTCCATCCCCGATCCGCAGGAGGAACGTAGCTTCGAGGCCTCAAAGCTGCCGCTCGCTGAGCGGCAAGTGCAGTCAGCGCTGTACAACCTCTATCGTCGGCTACTGGCCTTGCGCCGCAACGACGTGGTCCTTTCCGATCCCGCTCGTCACCGCACGCGAGCTACCCCAGTTGGCGCGCAGATTGTGGCGGTGCATCGCTGGTCTGAGGATCAGCGTGAACACCGTGTGCTCGTTGCCAACTTCGGGGCAGCCGCCGAGTTGCCGCTCGCAACGACCGCCGGCTTGCAGGATGTTCCGGCGGGCAGGTGGCGCCAGATGCTGTCGACGTCCGACGCGAAGTTTGGCGGGGTGCACCAGGCACATCCAGTATCTGCGAAGAGCCCGGAACGCCTCGCTGTCCCCGCTCGCACTGCCGTGATCTTTGCCGTGCAGCCAGATGAGACGGGTGAGACAGCCGGAACCTCATCGTAACCGAGCGTTCCGCTCACCCGCAGCCAGATCACGAAAATCGCGTCACGGGCCAAGCTCGTGACGCGGTTTCTGTGTGAACTCAGTTTTCAGTGCAGGGCCTGCTGTCCACGTTGGGACGCGCCCCCTGCAGGATCAGGTCAATGGGATCCTGCAGGGAGGGCCTGGCCAGAACGTGACTGACCGCGGCCAGCAGACGAGCTCGTGATGGCGCGGACGCCAACAGCACCGATCACCACCGCCGCTCCAACCACCAGCATGGGCTTGCGTTGGGCGAAGCGCTGCACTGTGGCCACGAGTTGTTCGGCGTCCTGCTGTTTGATCGTGCTGGCCAGAAGATCGACCCGGTCACCGGCCATGTCGTAATAGCTGGCTGCCATTTGCTCATCCTCCGCGCGGAGTTGATTCCCAGCTTGATGCAAGGCGGTTCCCAGTGCTCCCACGATGCGCGCAGCACGCCTGGTGTGGTGTTCCAGGTTGACAGTGGCCTGGCGCCGGGCCTCACGCGTGAGCCTGGTGGCCTGCTCCTGCGCCTGACTGGCGACAACCTGGCCCAGGTGGGCAGGCATGGATGTCGCTTGGGTTTGCCCGTCGCGCTTGTGATGATGCTCGTGCCCTGATCCGTTGGTCTGAGAAGGAGAGGTTGGGGCCGCTGAGGCGGTAGACGCCGCCTCAGCCTCCGGCGTGCTGGTGAATGGTCGTGCAGTACTCATAGCGTGCTCCTCCATGGATAAGAGCTGTCATTGGCGTCACGTTCACTTCCCGCATTGGGCGTGTCGCGACATCACCTCGGTTGAGTTGGGGCTCACTTGCGCGTGATAGGAGTCGAGTGGCTCGTGATCTGCGCGCCGGCAGCGAATGGATACGGCTGTGTCGAGGGTGGCGATCGATTCACCATGCGCAGCTCCCCAGGCGGCGAATCCGTAGCCACGTTCGCCGCGAACCAACCATGTCCTCTTTCAGCAAGATGCGGTCCATCTGCAGTTCGTCGGTTTGTGTTTGCTATCAGTCCAGAGCAAGAAAAGATAAAGCGAACAAACGTTTATCCATGCAATGTGTGAATAGACGATAGGTGGATTATCGAAAGCTGGACATTTGGTACGCCGCGTGCGGAATGGTTACCGCGAGTCAGATCGCGGAGTGACCCATTCGCTGCCCTTTCCACGGCAGTCCAGCACGTACCGGAGGATGTGAGCACGATGTTCTTTCATATCAAGGAATTGCAGTACCAGGCCAGGCCGGAACGCCCCGATCCTGTCTACGCGAAGAAACTCCAGGAGATTCTCGGCGGGCAGATGGGTGAGATGACGGTCATGATGGCCTATCTCTTCCAGGGGTGGAACTGCCGTGGGCCCGAGAAATACCGCGACATGCTGCTCGATATCGGGACTGAAGAGATCGCCCATGTCGAGATGCTCTCGGTCATGATCGCACGCCTTCTGGAGGGAGCGCCGCTGCAGGCGCAGGAAGAGATGGTTGCCGCAGCCAGCCCGACGGTCGCGGCGGCGATGGGCGGCACTGACATGCGCGATGCGATAGCGGCCAGCATGAATCCGCAGCACGCCATTGTGTCCGGTCTTGGCGCCACACCCAAGGACAGCATGGGCTTCCCCTGGAACGGGAACTACATCGCCGCCAGCGGCAACCTCCTGGCGGACTTTCGCTGGAACCTGATGGCCGAGTCCCAGGGCAATCTCCAGGTGGGCCGGCTTTACGAAATGACAGAAGACGCCGGTGTCCGCGACATGCTCTCGTTCAACCTGGCGCGGGACTTCATGCACCAGAACCAGTGGGCCGCCGCTATTGAGGATTTGCAGGCCGAGGGGCTTGAGCAGTTCCTGGTCCCAGGCACCATGCCGACCGATCGGGTGATGATGGAGCAGGCACACGTCTTCTGGAACTGCTCCGCCGGGACGACGAGCGAAGAGGGGCGCTGGGCGTCTGGCCCGACCCCGGACGGGCTGGGCCAGTTCCAGTACCTGGCAGATCCCGCCCCGCTCACGACCGACCGTGGCATCGCGCCACAGCCCACGCCGCTGCTCCATGGCACCAACGAGATGCCAACTCTGCCGATCTCATCCGGTCTCAATCCGCGGTCGGGTGAGCGCAGTGCGACCACCGCCCGGACATCGTGATTCACTCGCGAGTAGCGCAAAACGGAAGGAAACTGCAATGACGCAACGTGACATGCTGATTGCCTGGCTCAACGACGCGTACGGCATGGAACTTGGGATCGTCGAGGTCCTGGAGCGGCATGCGGCCAGCGCCGCGGACCACCCTCATATGCAGGCTGGGCTCGAGCAGCACCTGGAGCAAACGCGCCAACATGCTGAGCTCGTCAAGGGGTGTGTGGAGCGCCTGGGTGGCGAGACCTCGGCGGTGAAATCCGGGATGGCCTCCCTGGGCGGTGCCATGCAGGGCATGATGGCCAAGCTGGCCAGCGATGAACTGATCAAGAACGCTCTGCAGGATTACGGCACCGAGCACTTCGAGATTGCCTGCTACACGTCGTTGCGCACCGCCGCTACGGCGATTGGCGACAGCGAGACGGCGCAGGTCGCTGAGCGCATCCTGCGAGATGAGGTGATGATGGCGGAGCAGCTCCTGAAATTGATTCCATCCATCACCAACGAAATGATGCTGACCCAGGGCGAGGCTGTGACCGCACGCTAACGACCACCAGCGCGCGAGCGCCGGATGGGCAGTCTCAGGCGCGTGTGACGTGTCCGCGACACCACACCGGTAGCGGTGTATCAAACTTCGACAACCCGTCCACGGAGGCCAGGGGAACATCACGCGATGCGGCCTCCGTACCCAGGCAGGTGGCGTGGCGAGCAATCGTCACGCCATCTTGCTGCTCCAGCGTTTGGTCATATCTGGCACAGCAGGTGCAATTACTCCAGTGCAGAGACACTTGCCGGTGAGGTGCGCGCAGGAGACCCGGCCCTGGACACATTCACCCCAGTTCGACCGGGAACGATGCATCTGCCGCAGCGTCCGCTATTCAGTTCAAGAGGAGATGGAGTCAGTGCGCAGAGCCGGTGAGCGGCCGCCGGCGTGGCAAGTGTTTCGTCAGACCTTGAGCGATCTCTGGGCTGCCCAGGTCATGGAACTGGCCGCGGCCCTTGCGTTCTACGGCGTGCTTTCGCTCTTTCCACTCGTGCTGGCGGGGGCTGCTCTCGCGAGCTGGGTGGTCTCGCCGGCAGTCGTCACGGATCGGCTCTCGTCGCTTGTCGAAACCGGCTTGCCTGCCGGGGTGATGGATGTCGAGCCGCTTATCGCCAATGCGATTGCCGCCCGCGGCAGAACCGGCCTCTTCGCGATCGTGCTCTGGGTTCTTGCCGGACGGCGCATCTTTGGGGCGCTGGTGACCGCCCTGGATCGCGTCTCAGATGTGGATGCGCGACAGGAGAGTGTCGCGCGTCGGGCGCTCGTCGAGGTGGTCGCCCTGGCTGGTGTTGGGCTCTTGTTTGCCGCCGCCGTGCTGGTGCGCCCACTCCTGACACTGCTGTGGGATCCGGGCGATAGCGGAAACGCTGTCATCAGCATCCCGCGGCTCATTGGCACGAGCGTACCTGTGATCATGCTTTTTGCGGCGTTCTTCGCTCTGTACTCGATCGTGCCCCATGGCGAACGCAATGCGCGTGCGGTCGCGATAGGCGCGGTGACGGCGACCTGCCTCGCCCTGCTGCTTCGTGCCTGCTTCGTCGCGCTCTTCGGCCAGTTCTGGGCCAGCTACTCCCTGATGTACGGACCACTCGCCCTCGCGGCGATCATGCTGACCTGGAGCTGGGTCTTTGGGTTCATCGTCCTGTTCGGTGGCTCGCTGGCCTCACACGTGAAGGTGATGGTATTCGAGGGCAGGAGCGCCAGGGAAGCAGAGGCACGCCACGTTGCCCACAAACGGCCGACGGAGTGAAGACCTGAAACCCCATTCGCTCACCAACCGCGGTTGAGCGCGGGATCGAAGCCAGGCTGCAGCCGGCGTCTGCTCCTGGGCAGGCGCTCGCGCGAACTCCGCGAGCGTCACCGCCGACGCGTTACCTCACGCACGACCGCTGCCTCACGGTTTCCGGGCGAGCATCCGTCATTTACGGGCTTGATCCAACAAAACCGCGGGCTGGACCTGATCGACGGCTTTCCCTGTGTCCATCATCCTGAATCCGGGCCTGCCCATTCCGTCCTGAACGGAGACCGAAGTGGCAACGCCTGAACAGCATACGGACTGGTCGCGTGGTTGAGAGCCAGGGAGAACAGTGGTAGGGGGCAATATGCGGCGGAAGCCTCCGATGAGCGTGATGGAGGCTCGGGCGACACTGGAATCGTTGCGTGAGCAGACTGCGGCGGCGGATCCGCTTCAGCTCGCACCGCCCTTCTGGATCGCGGAGATGCACCGGGCACTACGTACCATTGCCCTGCCGGATGAGGTGCGGAGCCGGCGCATCGATGGGCTGCTCGGCGTCAACATGGGATACCTGCACAAGCGGGTACAGGCGATCCTGGACGACTTTGATCGGCTTGTCGCGGAGAACCCGCGGCTGCAGGTCCCGAGTGTGCGGTGAGTCCCGAGCGGAAACTTCAATAGTCCGTGCCAAGCGGTGGTCGTCGCAAACGGTAGTGGCGGGTCCCGTGCCGGTTCTTCACAAGTCT
>JAXLWT010000020.1:0-99546 GCA_046328375.1 Thermomicrobiales bacterium | reverse complement strand
AGTGGCACCCGGCTCGTCGAGAGGACAACCGTGGACGGCGCAGCAGCCAGCAGATCGCCGATGATCGGCGCAGCTTCGACGACCTGCTCAAGATTGTCCAGGATGAGCAGATCGCGTCGAGACCGCAGGAGGTTGGCCAGCCCATCTGCCAAAGGAATCTCCGGTGGGAGGCGCAATGGCATCGCCGAGGCAATGGCCTCCAGCACCAGGTCTGGTTCCGTGACTGAAGCGAGTGAAACCCACCAGACGCCGTCAGAAAAGGTGTCCAGTTCATCTGCGCCCGCCTGGAGGGAGATCCGCGTCTTGCCGACGCCGCCAGGGCCGAGCAGCGTTACGAGGCGCTCACCAGAGCGAAGGGCATCGTGGACTCGTGCCAGCTCAGCTTCGCGCCCTATCAGGCGAGTCGGCTGCACCGGCAGGTTGTGCGGGCTGCCGTTCAGGCTGCGCAGGGGAGGAAAGAGGTCCGGCAGCCCGGTGGTGGAGACCTGGAAGACTGGTTCGGCCTCCAGCAGGTCACGGAGTCGATGTCGTCCGAGGTCTGTGATGACAAGGTTGCCCGGCGGCGATCCAAGTTGGTCCTGAGCAGCATCAGTGAGCAGAATCTGTCCTGCATGCGATGCGGCTGTCAGACGGGCCAGGCGGTTGAGCGCGGGGGCCAGATAGTCGCCATTGCGCGGGGCCGCCTCTCCAACCTGGATTGCCAACCGTGGGAGTTGATCGACCGGCCAGAGATCAGCAAGGGTGCGTTGCGCGGAAATTGCCGCTGCCAGCGCACGGGGAACATCCGGGAATGCCGCCTGAGCCGATTCTCCGATGACCTTGAAGACGTCGCCGTCGTGCGCACGCGCGGCGTTCCGGAGTGCCTCGACCATCATGCCAACGCGAGCCGAGGTCTCCTGGTAATGCGCCTCCCAACCGCTGGCGGCACTTTCCAGGTCGGCGAAAAGAAACGCAACGATGCCAGACGGCAGCTCGGTCACAGCATCCACTCCGGGCAGCGGTAAGTCCACCAGGGCAGGATAATGCCAGCAGCGGGTACGAACGTATCAACCAGGGGACCAATATGACTACAGGAATACCAGGGAACTCCAGTGGACGCGCCAGCCGCTTTGAGCCTCGGGCAGTGCTCGATCAGGCCCAGATTCAGGATGTGACCCTGTCGCCGGACGGCGGCACGGTCGTGTACAGCCGCCGCGTCGTGTGTGAGAATCGCTACTGCACTCATTTGTGGATCACTGATTGGGCGGGGTCGGCGGCTCGCCAGCTGACCTTTGCCCGGGCGAACGATGTGGAGCCGGTCATTTCCCCTGACGGCGCCACAACTGCATTTGTCTCTAACCGAAACGGCAAGAACCAGGTCTGGCTGCTGCCGCTGCAGGGCGGTGAACCTCGCTGCCTGGCCCCAGAGATGACTGGCGTCAAGAGCGTCTCGTGGTCACCCGATGGGACAAAACTCCTCGTGCTCGCCAGCAGTGGCGTCGAGCGGCTTGCGGTAGGGGACCCCGAGGATCCGACCGCTCGTGTGATTAACGACTTCTGGTGGCGCCTGGATAGCGTCGGATTCCTCAATCAACTGACGAGCGCCTGGGTCATCGATCTAGAGACCGAGCAGGCCACTCGCCGCAGTGACGCTGAGTGGGAAGTGCTTGATGCGCAATGGCTTGGTGACGCGGCCATCGTGGTTGTGGCGGACGCCGGGGCAGACGCGGGCATGCGACGTCGCAGCGAAGAGGCAGCGGTCTGGAAGCTGCCGGTCAGCGGCACAAGTGCTCCGGAGAAGCTCGCTGAGTTGCCCGGCGGCGTGGTGCTCGTACGCCCGGAGCCGGGTGGAGAGCGCCTGGCGATCGTTGGTCACGAACGGCCGCGGCAGCCAAACTGGGCTGACAACCACCTGTTCCTGGTTGAAAACGGGGAAGTCAGGCGGCTGGCGCCCGAGCTGGATCGGCCAATCGAGAACGTATCGACGGGCGATCAATTGGTGCGTGGCTCGCGCATGGCGTGTAACTGGCGAGAAGACGGCAATATTATCGTTGTCGTCGGTGACAGGGGCCGAGCAATCCCGTATCAGGTCAGCCCGGAAAGCGGAGCGGCAACCGCGCTATTGGGCGGGGATGTTGTCACCAATGCACTGGCCATGGCGCCTGGCAAACTGGCGATCCTCGCGAGCGTAGACAGTGAACCGACCGAGATCTACGCGCTGGAGGATGGCAAGGATGGCAACCTTCGGGCGCTGACATCCAACGGTTCAGCGTGGATGCAGCCATATGCGCGTCGACCACGAAACGTCTCGATACCCCACGCGAACGGGCATGAGATTGAGACGTGGATCGTGGATCGTGCGGGGAACGCCGATGCGCCAGGGCCCGTGATTGTGCAAATTCACGGTGGGCCCCACGCCGCGCACAGCCCTGCACCGTGGCTGGAGATGCTGGCCCTTGCTGATGCGGGTTTCACCGTCGTGTATCCCAATCCGCGCGGATCGAGCGGCTATGGCGAGGCGTTTGCCGCGGCTGCGCACGGCGCGTGGGGACCGGTCGGCGGTGAGGATATTCTGCGAACCGTGCAGTGGGCGGTGGAGGAGGGGATTGCCGATCCAGATCGGATCGGCGTCATGGGCCTGTCTCATGGCGGATATCTTGCAGCCTGGTTGCTCGGACACCACCCGGGAGTGTTTCGGGCCGCCGTGAGCGAGAACCCTGTCAGCAATTTTGTATCGTGGTACGGAGGATCTGACCTCCAGGGTTACACCGACGAGCGTTTTGCCGGATTGGGCACGCTCCCCGAAGACATCGATGCCTTCCTTGATGCCTCACCCATGATGACGATTCATCACAACACGGCGCCCGTGCTCTTGCTGCAGAGCGAGGGCGATCTGCGCTGCCCACCTGAGCAAGCGGAAACCCTGTTTACGATCCTCAAGCTTCGGGGCGTTCCGGTGCAGATGGTTCGCTATCCCGGCGAGCCACACTTCCTCGCCGGGATAGGCCGTCCAGACCGCCGGGTTGATCGCATGGAGCGCATCGTCGGCTGGTTCGAAAAATACCTGTAGCGGTTACTCGTCGTCAGCAGATGCCGACGTGGTCGCGTCCCGGATGGAATCGACCACCGTCGCATCTGCAAGCGTCGTTGTATCACCGAGCTGGCGGCCCGCGGCGATGTCTCGCAGCAGGCGACGCATGATCTTGCCCGAGCGCGTCTTGGGCAGATCAGGCGTGAACATCACCTGGCGCGGGCGCGCAATCGCGCCAATCTTCGTGGCCACGTGCTGGCGCAATTCCTCACCCAGCGTCGGCGTTGGCTCGACATCGGACTTGAGGATGACGAAGCAGAAAATGGCCTCCCCGGTCAATTCGTCGGGCCGGCCAACGACGGCGGCTTCCGCGACGCGCTTGTCATCGACCAGCGCGCTCTCGATTTCGGTGGTGGACAGGCGATGGCCGGAGACGTTCATTACGTCGTCGACGCGGCCGAGGAGCCAGTAGTCCCCATCTTCGTCGCGGTGAGCACCGTCGCCAGGGAAGTACATCCCGGGATACCGGCTCCAGTAGGTTGACTTGTAGCGCTCGGGATCGCCGTAAATGCCACGAAGCATGGAGGGCCACGGCTTCTTGAGTACCAGGTAGCCGCCCTCGCCCAGCGGAACGGAGTTGCCCTGGTCGTCGACTACATCGGCGTCGACGCCCGGCATCGGCCTGGTTGCGGAACCGGGCTTGGTCGTGGTCAGGCCGGGCAACGGCGAGATCATGATGCCACCGGTTTCCGTCTGCCACCAGGTATCCACGATGGGACAGCGCCCGCCGCCAATGTGCTCGTGGTACCACATCCAGGCTTCGGGATTGATCGGCTCGCCAACGGTGCCGAGGAGCCGCAGGGACGAGAGGTCATGTTGCGCGGCGTGCTGCGGTCCCCACTTCATGTGTGCGCGGATGGCCGTGGGCGCCATGTACGCAACCGTGACACCATAGCGCTCCACGATCTCCCACCAGCGCTCGGGATTGGGCCAGTCGGGAGTCCCCTCGTACATGACACCGGTCGTGTGATTGGCGAGGGGGCCGTACACGATATACGAGTGGCCGGTCACCCAGCCAATGTCTGCTGCCGCCCAGAAGACATCCTCATCCTTGATGTCGAAGACACTGCGATGGGTGCTGGCGACGACGGTGAGGTAGCCGCCGGTGGTGTGCAGAATTCCTTTCGGCTTGGCCGTCGTACCGGAGGTGTAGAGCAGGTAGAGCATGTCCTCGCTCTCCATGCGCTCCGGTTCGCACCAGTCCGCCTGGCGCGGCACGACTTCGTGCCACCAAACGTCGCGGCCCTCTGCCATGTCCACGTCCTGCCTGGTGCGCTCCACTACCAGAACGTGTTCGATAGACGGCGTGTGTTCCAGCGCGGCGTCCACGTTCACCTTGAGGCCGCTGGCCTTGCCGCGGCGGAACCCGCCGTCCGCGGTGATGACCAGCTTTGCCTGGGAATCGTTGATACGGTCAGCCAGCGCCTCGGAAGAGAAGCCGCCAAAAACGACCGTGTGCGGTGCACCAATGCGTGTGCACGCCAGCATGGCGATCGGGAGTTCCGGAATCATCGGCATGTAGATGGCGACGCGGTCGCCACGTTGCACGCCGAGTTCCTTGAGGGCATTTGCCGCCTTGTTTACGTCCTGATAGAGGTCCTGGTAGGTGATGGTCTTCCGGTCGCCCGGTTCACCTTCCCAGTGGTAGGCGACCTTCTCTCCGCCCCCAGCGTTGATATGGCGATCGAGGCAATTGACGGAAACATTCAACTGGCCCCCGTCAAACCAGCGGGCAAACGGCGGGTTCCAGTCCAGGACGGTGTCCCACGGCTTGTACCAGTCCAACCTGCTCGCCTCGCCGGCCCAGTAACCCTCGAGGTCATCCGCGGCGCGCTGGTAGATGGCTGGATCGTTGACGTTGGCCTGGGCGGCGAACGCAGGCGGAGGAGGAAACTCGCGCTGCTCGTCGAACAGTGTCTCAATTGCAATGGCGTGCTGGTTCACCTGCGGCTGGCCGCCTCCGCTCATGTCGCTCCCTCGCGTTATGGGGCAACGCTGCCCGCGGCATGCGAACGGGCGAGTGGCCCGTGCCCCGGCAAGAATCTGAACGCGGCGAGTATAACCGGGGTATTGAGGCATTTCTGCGCGTTCCGGGCTGGAGACGAGGGCCAGAGTTGGCCAGAAATCATCCGATGTCCAGGGATGCGGGTCGGATTGGAGGAGCGAACGCGTGACGCATTCAGGGCGCACCCCAAACAGTGATCCCCAACTGGAAGTGACCGTCGCAGATGTCGTGGCGAACAGGTCAACAATTCGGCAATTGATTGACGTGCGCGAGCAGGATGAGTGGGAGGAGGCGCGCATTCCCGGGTCGAAACTGATCCCGATGAGCGAGTTCGCCAACCGGGTTGAGGAGATCGACCCGGCAGAGCAAATCATTGTCTATTGCCGGTCCGGTGGCCGGAGCCTGGTCGTTGCCGAGGCGTTGCAGAACGCCGGTTTTGATGCAAAGAGCATGGCTGGCGGCATCCTGGAATGGGAGCGGTCCGGGCATCCCGTCGAGCGCTAGGCGGCTACCTCGTGGCTACAGCCCGGTCAACCGCAGTGGCGTGGGCCCGCAATTCGATGCCGTCGTCGATCGGAGGCAGCTCAACCGGACCGTAGCGGCGTTCCAGGCCGCGCGCGATCAACCAGTCTGTGAGGACAGGGTTCTTGGGGAGTAGCGCGCCGTGGAGATAGCAGCCAAGTGCATTGCGATGGCGTGCTCCCTCAGTGCCGTCCTTCCCATTGTTGCCGCGCCCGACACGAACCTTCCCCATTGGCGCGAGGTTTGGTCCAAGCGTGGTCAGGCCGCTGTGGTTCTCGAATCCCACGAGCGTGCCCCATTCGGAATCGACCACGACGTTGCCAATGAAGCGCTCGGGTCCTGCCACACTCACAGCGTCGATGATGCCGACACCGGGGAGGACCTCGGCCGCGTGCGGACGGTACTCGTGACCCATGAGCTGGTAGCCCCCGCAGACCGCGAGAAGGGACGCACCATCCTCAACGGCGGCAGCGAGCGCCTCGCCCTTGGCGCCGCGTAGATCGTTCGCAACGGCGACCTGTTCCTGATCCTGCCCACCGCCCCAGAAGAAGCAGTCGATGTCAGCGGGGATCGGCTCGCCGATGTTGATCTCACGCACCGTGGCCGGAATGCCCCGCCACTCGGCCCTGCGCTTCAGTGCGATGACATTCCCGCGGTCCCCATAGATGTTCATACTTGCCGCGTAGAGCCAGCCAATCGTCAGGTGCATGGTCGCCTCACTGTTCCCAGAAGTGCGCTACGGCGCCACGGTCAGCAAGTGTCTGGCGCAAACCGAGCAGGGCGGTGTAGGTGAGAAGGACGTAGCCAGACGCGCCCTCGGGAAGGGAATCGACGAAGGCATCGAGCCCGCCCGCCAGCTCCGCGCTCAGCGGCACGACGCGTGTGTCCGGCAAGCCGGCATATTTGAGCCGATTCGCCATATCGGCGCCGCGAATTCCAGTTGTCGAGATGGACGCTGTTCCGTCCGCCAGCATCTCGAAGTCGACATCCCAGAGCCAGGAAACATCCCGACCATCCGCGGCCAGGTCGTTGATGGCAATGAGGGTTGGTGTGGTCAAGCCCTCGGTCGCGAGCGTGAGCATGCGGAGCGTTTCGTTGAAGCCGACCGGGTTCTTGACCAGCGCGAGCGTGAGGTGGCGATTCTTGTAAGTAAGCCGTTCGATTCGGCCAAACGCTGATCGGTACCCGGCGAGTGCGTTGACAATCGTCGTCACAGGTACGCCGAACTCACTTGCTGCTGCGATTGCCGCCGTCGCGTTGTAGGCGTTGTAGAGGCCGGGCACCTGCAGAACGGCGTCAAGACGATCTGCCTGGCGGGCACGACTGACTTCGACATGGACGCCGTCCAGACCCTCCAGCGTTACACGCGTTCCGGCATAGGCCAGGGCTGGCCGCGCCTTGCCGCAGTTTGGACAGCGCCAGGCGCCGAGGTGCGCGCTGTAGAGTTGGTCATAAACGAGATCCCGGCCGCACTCGCGGCACACCTTGGCGTCCGCTGCGTGGGGAAGAGCGTTCAGCAGCAGCGACGGATTGTGGTCGGCAAGACCAAAACCAACCCGCTTGGCCGGGATCAATTCGGTAATCGCCGCCAGCGTCGGATCGTCCAGGTTCACGACGACTCGCGTCGAGGGGGGGAGGCGCTGCAGTGACGCCTGCCAGCTCTTCGAGATCGTGTCCAGTTCTCCGTAACGATCAAGCTGATCGCGAAAGAGGTTGTTGAGCACGATCACCGACGGCTGAACCTGCCGCACGATTTCGGGAAATGCTGCCTCATCACTTTCGATGACGCCGATGTCCGCGTCAGGTCGACCGAGCATGTCGGCTTGCGCGGCCAGGGCGCTTGCCACTCCACGAACCAGATTCGAACCGGAACGGTTATGGGCCACGCGCAGGCCGTTCGCCTGCAGAATGTCTGCCAACATACGGGAAACGGTGGTCTTGCCGTTGGTGCCTGCCACCACGACGCTTCCCGCGGGCAGGCGGCGGGCAATCTTGCCGAGCATGCCGGGATCGATGCGGTCCGCAACAAGCCCAGGCGCCGCGGTGCCGCCGCCCTTGCCCAGGCGACGGATGACCGTGCCGGTGGCGCGCGCGGCGACGAGCGCGGTGATCAGACGGGGGTCTGGCGCGTTACGCACCTCAGGAGCCATCGGTCAGGACCACCGTGACGACTTCCAGCCGCTCGAACGCGACGAGTGGGATCACCGGGACAGTTTGTGTGTCACCTTTCGCCGCATTGGGTGGCGCGTCGCCGACTCGGCCGACAAGCAATCCGCCCGGGACACGCGCGGTGCGCAACGCCGCGCTGTCAGTCGTCATGACCAACTCGCCGGGTTGCGTCTGTTGATCGCGGTCAAGGAAGCGAAGTTCGAGGCGTCCGCCGTTCTGCCAGACGCCGAAGACGACGCCATCGCCGCCGCCTTCGAGGCGGGCGCCAACGCGCTGGGTCACATCGACAATGAGCATGACGCGCGCGGAGTCCTCCCAGACCTCCGTCACTTGCCCGATGTAGTTTGGGCCCTGGGCGACGACAGCCATACCGACCTCGACGCCGTTGCGAGAGCCCTTGTCGATTGTCAGGAATTTCTGTTGATTCGTGGGGTCTGGCGCCTGCACCCGGGCCTGCAGCATCTTCCAGGTGGGTCGATCTTGCTGGAGCTTGGCCTGCAATCGCAGTTGCTCAACCTCACGCACATCCGCCTTCAGTTGGGCGTTCTCGGCGGCAAGCGTGTCACGTTCCGCCTTGACGGCGACCAGTTCTCGCTCCAGCTCCGCGTTCCCGCGCACGCCTGACGAACCGATCTGGGAGACGACCGGACCGACAACCGAGCGCATTGCATCTTTCAGCGGGTCCAGGGCACGGTGGCTATCGAGTTGAATGAAGGCAAGGCTGGTGACCACGAAGAGTGTGACCAGGAAAATGGTCTGCCTCGTGCTCAACGTCGTCAAGTGAAAACCTCATCGGGGGGCAGTCGCACCGCGGCGGGGCACGGCAAGCCGGGAACCGGCGGGTGTCCGGACCCGGAACGATACCACGCTCGTCTTGAGCGAATGCACGCCGGCAGCGGTGCTTGAAGACGGGTTTTACCCGGCGCGGCGAATCTCCGACCCACTCGCGAGCGCCCGCTCATAGAGGTGGAGGGCTTCGGCGACGCGTCCGGTCCCTCTCGCCACACAGGTGAGGGGGTCATCGGCGCGGTAGACAGGCATCTTCAGTTCGGTCTGCAGCCGGCGATCGAGTCCCAGCAGCAGCGCCCCACCCCCCGCCAGCGTGATCCCCTGCTCCATGATGTCGGCGACCAGTTCCGGCGGCGTCTCCTCGATCGCGGTTTTCACCACCTCCACGATCGTGTTCACGGGTTGCGAGATGGCGTCCCGCAACTCGACCGAGGAGACCTCGACCGACTTGGGCAGCCCGGTGAGCAAGTCCCGCCCCCGCAGCGTCACCCGCAACTCTTCCTCCAGCGGGTAGGCCGAGCCGGCGGCGATCTTGGCGTTCTCGGCCGTGCGCTCGCCGATGACCAGGTTGTGGTCGCGCCGGGCGTACTGGATGATGGCGTCATCGATCTCATCGCCCGCCACCCGGATCGAGTGGTTGACCACGATGCCCCCCAGCGAGATGACGGCGACTTCCGTCGTGCCGCCCCCGATGTCGACGATCATGCTGCCGACCGGTTCGTTGATCGGCAGCCCCGCCCCGATAGCGGCGGCCATCGGCTCCTCGATCGTGTACGCCTCGCGCGCACCGGCCGAGAGTGCCGCGTCCTTGGCGGCACGCTTCTCGACTTCGGTCACGCCGGAGGGGATGCCGATGACGACGCGCGGGTGGGGCGCCATCAGCCGCTGCAGGTGGACCTTGCGGATGAAGTAGTGGAGCATCATCTCCACGGTGTCGAAGTCGGCGATGACCCCGTCTTTCAGCGGCCGCACCGCCACGATCGACTCCGGGGTCTTGCCCACCATCGCCTTGGCTTCCACCCCCACCCCGAAGGCCCGCCGCGTGCGCGTGTCGATCGCCACCACGCTCGGCTCCGAGATCACGATCCCCTTCCCCCGCACGTACACCAGGGTGTTGGCGGTGCCAAGATCAATGCCGAGGTCACGACTGAAGATGCCAAAGAGTTTCGAGAGGGGTCGGAACAACCAGGTGCTCCTCTACGCAGACGACTTGCGTCCCACGCGATGTACGAGCCGTTTGCGAGAGTCTCCGCGACTTGACGAGTTCCCGATTTTATGGTGTGAATCATCACGGGAGACGCGGCGAGTGTAGCACGCGATGCCCCTGAATAACGTGTCGACTAGGACCACGATCTGGCGCCAGAGGTAGGATTTCCAGTGCGTTTTGACGGTCCTTGTCAGAGCAGGTAGACTTCTCTCTCGGTCGCGGCACACCCGTGACCACTCTATGTGCGCGTGCGACAGCAGCTTCCGCTGCGTTTGCCTGATAGCGCATCCGTCCCCGTGAAGGGAGTTTCGTTGGACGCTGGCAGTCCGTGCCAACAATCGATAGGCATCCCCAGGACTAGCTAGGCCAACGCCCATCCGCATGGATGGCCGCCACCCCGGGAGTCCGGGGACATGCTGAGCGAACCAGCTCAGGAAAGGCGGAAACGTCCATGCAGCAGCCAACTCGGTACTACATCACCAAGAGTGGCGAAGAGCCCACAGTGCGCAGTGTGCGCGTTGAGCAGCTCGCGGCATCAGCGGGCTGTGATGAGCCACGACGTGCGACGGCAGCAGAGGCCACGGTGACGGTGGAATGTGCCGAGCAGCGTCGCACGGTCAAGGATCTCGTTCAAGGCGCAATTCACAAGCGTCACTTCTTTTCCTAGCCACATCTGAGGTTTGCGGGTCATCGCAATGGACGAGCACGTACCGGTAGCAGGTAGACGAAGCCCGGACCATGTTCTGGGCGTCTTCGGGCGAGAGCGCCTGAGCGAGGCGCTTTCCGCCACACACCGTGCCGGGTTTGGTCCTTACACGCGCGTCCTGGATGGCCAGCGATCAAGCACGACGTCGCAGCTGTCGAGGGCGGGCCTGGAGATTGCCGAAGGCCCATCGCCCGAGGCAGAGGACCTGATCATCCTCGTGCAGGCGCCTGGACGCGTGGACCGGGTAGCCGAGCTTTTTCACCAGCTTGGCGCGCACCTGGTGGCCCAGGCTCAGCGCTCCATTTCACGGCCCACCCCGGAGATCAGCTCGCCGCTCGTGCCGGAAATCAGCATCCCTCATCCGCAGGTCGAGACGCCTGACGCCGGGGCGTAGTACGCGCTTCACCGCAACCCATTTCAGCGCCTGAAAAAACCATCATCTATCACGATGTGAGTATTGACGAGGTTTTCCCCAAGTCATATAGTCACGCCGTTCATCAAACGAACAGCTTCGGCCACGTGACCGAGGCGGAGATGTTCACCTCACAGAGGAGGAGCGATGCACCGGAATGCAGCATTCCGCGTGATGGCGGTCCTGGCGCTACTCGTCGCCGCGCTGCCATTCATGGCTGCCGTGTCGCAGCCAGCCAGAGCCCAGGATGAGGAGATCATCGTGGGTCTGATCACGAAGACGGAGTCGAATCCGTTCTTCGTCAAGATGAAGGAAGGTGCCCAGGCCGCTGCCGACAAGGCTGGGGTCAAGCTCTTGACCGCCGCCGGACAGTTCGATGCGGACAACGCCAGCCAGGTGGCGGCTATCGAGAACATGGTGACTGCCGGTGCGAAGGGAATCCTGATCACCCCTGGCGATACCAAGGCGATCGTTCCGGCCATTGAGAAGGCACGTGAAGCGGGTGTCCTGGTCATCGCCCTGGATACCCCGACCGAGCCGATGGACGCGACTGATGCGCTCTTCGCCACCGATAACTTCAAGGCTGGCGTGCTTATCGGCCAGTACGCGAAGTCGGTCATGGGCGACACCACGCCGGTGATTGCGACCATTGACGGTTCGACTGGCGTTTCCGTGAGCGTTCTCCGCCACAACGGCTTCCTGTCTGGTTACTCCGCCGGTGATGCCGCCGCGACGCCGACTGCAGATATGTCGGTCTTCGCTGATGATTCTCGAGTCGTCTGCTCGCAGGACGCCGAGGGTGATCAGGCCAAGAGCCAGACGGCCATGGAGAACTGCCTCCAGGCCAACGGCGACATCAACGTCGTCTACACCATCAACGAGCCGGCCGCACGCGGCGCGTACACCGCCCTCAAGGCTGCGGGCCGCGAGAAGGACGTGCTGATCGTTTCGGTCGACGGTGGTTGCACTGGCATCGAAGCCCTCAAGGCTGGTGAAATCGCTGCTACATCGCAGCAGTACCCGCTGAAGATGGCCCAGATGGGCGTCGAAGCTGTCGTGAATTACGCCAAGACGGGTGAGAAGCCATCGGGCTACACCGACACCGGCGTCACGCTGATCACCGACAACCCGCAGGAGGGGATTCCGTCCGAGGATTCCACCTTCGGGACCGAGAACTGCTGGGGCTAGTCTCCGCCGATCTCGTTGGAATGGACCTGGCGTCTGCCAGGTCCATTCCGTATATCCGCCGCACGTTCGAGGTCACATTCAATGAATACCGCTGTCCCCGCTGATGGCGTAGCACCTGCCTCCGGCGGCGTTCGCTCGCTCGCGGCATCCCTCTGGGGGCTGGGGCCACTGCTGGCGCTCGTACTGGCGAGTGCGTATTTCTCCACCCAGAGTGATCGATTCCTCACGGGCCCGAATCTCTCCCTGGTCATTCAGCAGTCGCTCGTCGTCGGAGTGCTGGCGATAGGCCAGACGCTGATCATCCTGACCGCCGGTATTGACCTCTCCTGCGGCGCCGTGATGGCGCTGGCCAGCGTGATCATGGCTCGGGTTGCGGTCGTCAATGGCATCAACCCACTTATTGCCCTGTTGCTCGGTGTTCTGGTTGCCGGACTATTCGGTGTAGCCAACGGTGTATTGATTACGAGATTTGACCTTCCACCATTTATCGTGACCCTCGGCACACTCAATATTGCCTTCGCTATCACGCATATCTATTCCCAGAACCAGACCATTACGAGCGTGCCGCCGCTGCTGGGCGTTCTTGGGAACACCTTCCGGGTGGCTGGAACGTCGATCACCTACGGCACCGTCCTGATGTTCGCGCTGTACCTGATTACCTGGTACGTGTTGCGGCTCACCGCCGCCGGCCGTCACGTGTATGCGGTCGGTGACAACCCTGAGGCGGCTCGCCGCTCTGGTATCAACACGACCCAGCTCTTGATTGTCGTCTACGTCGTTGCCGGGCTGCTCTATGGAATAGCTGGTTGGGTTTCCATCGGCCGCACAGGAGCGGGTGATCCGAACGCTGGCCAGACAGATAACCTCGCCAGCATCACTGCCGTGGTGTTGGGGGGCACCAGCCTGTTCGGTGGACGAGGGCGAATCATGGGTACCCTTATCGGCGTGCTCATCGTCGGCGTATTCCGCAATGGCCTGCAACTCATCGGTGTGGAGTCGGTCTACCAGGTGCTCATCACCGGCATACTCGTCATTCTCGCCGTGATTGTGGATCAGTTTGCAAGGAAGCGTCAGCTATGAGCGAGTCCATCGTGCAGAACGGTACCCACACCGTGCAGCCCGATATTGTCAGCGGGTTTGACAGCAGCAACCGCAAGCCAGTCCTTGAGGCGCGGGGACTGGTGAAACGCTACGGCCAGGTCACGGCGCTGGATGGCGCCGACTTTGAGCTCTACCCGGGTGAGATTCTGGCCGTCATCGGTGACAACGGCGCCGGAAAATCCACGCTGATCAAGGCGTTGGCAGGCGCCCTTATTCCGGACGAGGGCGAAATTCTGGTTGACGGGCAGCCGGTTCACTTCCGTACACCGCTGGATGCCCGTCGATACGGCATCGAGACGGTGTACCAGGATCTGGCGCTGGCGCCGGCCCTGGACATCTCGGAGAACATCTTTCTCGGCCGCGAAATCCGCCGCGATGGACCACTCGGTTCAGTTTTCCGGATGCTGGACAAGAAGCGCATGCGGGAAGAATCGACGAACCACATGCGGGACCTGAAAATCGGGATTCGCTCGATGGGCCAGGCGGTGGAGACGCTGTCCGGCGGTCAACGCCAGGGCGTTGCGGTCGCCCGCAGCGCGGCCTTCGCCCGTCACGTCGTGATCATGGACGAACCGACCGCAGCCCTGGGCGTCAAAGAATCACACATGGTGCTGGACCTGATCCGGCAGGTGCGAGACCGCGGCTTGCCAGTCATCCTCATCAGTCACAACATGCCACAGGTCTTCGAGGTCGCGGACCGTGTCCACATCCAACGCCTGGGCAAGCGCGTGGCGGTCATTGAGCCACGCGAGTTCAGCATGTCTGACGCGGTGGCGATCATGACCGGTGCGATGGTGGGCGAGCGAGTGCTCACCTCGTAGCCGAGAAATCCGGATCAGAAGAACGGGCCTCTGCGCAGTGCAGAGGCCCCCTGTTTTCACTCGTCTGGCTTACGCAAACTCTTGCCGGTACAGCTGCTTCGACATGCGTTCGAAGCGATCCCAGGCGAAGGTCAACCCCGTGGATGGACGGTCGGTGAGGGAGTACTCGCCGTTCTCTGCAACGAGCGCATCCTCGGTGACGTCTTCCTTGAAGTAGGCACCACCGGGCGAGAAGTGATCGCCGGGAAGATCGATTTCCTCCAGGCCGTTGAAGTTCAGGTTCATAGCCTTACCCCAGGCAGAATCGAGCATACCGCCGATCCACGTGCGGATTCCTTCCGAGCGGCAGAACTGCGCAATCTCGATTGCCTCGGCGAAGCCCGAGACGCGCGGCGGTTTGATGTTGATGATCAGGCGGTCAAGCGCATCATTTCTCCGCCAGAGGGTAGCCGCAGCCTGGGCATCCCGCAGCGAGTGCACGCTCTCATCAAGGCAAACCGGTGTCCGGAGTTCGCGCGCGATCTCGCTGTGCAGAACGATGTCGTCGTCATAAAGCGGTTGCTCGATCAGGAGGAGATCTAGATCGTCGAGCGCCTGCAGGCGTTGCCAATTGTCCATCGTGTAGGCAGAGTTGGCGTCAACCTGCAGAAGGTGATCCGGGTAGCGCTCGCGAAGCGCGCGAGCTGGCGCCTCGTCAAAGCCTGGCCAGATCTTGACCTTGAAGCGGCGGTACCCCAGGCTGGCGGCGGTCTCGGCGAGGGCAAGGACGTCGTCGATCGTCTTGCCGCCGATGCTGACGCCCACCGGGAACGTGCGTTTTTCGCCGCCCCAGATCTTCCAGAGTGGTTCACCGGCGCGCTGGGCCACGATGTCCCAATAGGCGGCTTCGACGCCACTCTTGGCGAAGACCGCGCCCTTGATCCACCCGTAGCTTTCGCGAAGTTGGTCAATCGTCTCGACGGGCCCATGTTCCTGCTGCCATGAGGCTACGCTCGGCAGAATGAACTCCGTCAGTGAGGTGAAGACGGCGGGCGCGTCTACTTCAGCCTTGTAGGCGGGATCGCGAAGAGTTGGTACCTCGCCAACTCCGCGGAGGCCATCACGCGTTTCAATGACGACGAACGGCCGGTCCAGCATGGTGTAGGTTCCAAAGGACGTTGTAAAGGGGGCGCGCAGGTGCAGGGGCGTCTTGAAGACGCCAACGCTGGAAATGGACACGGGTCGGAATCCCTTCTCGTCAGGCCTGGCCGCCGCGGCGGCGGAGGATGTACCAATTTTCCCGATCGCTGTGGACAGCCTCTTCACTGGCAAATGCCACGACATCATATGCGCCATAACGGACATCGACGCCGATATCAAGTGGACTTGTGTCAGGGCTCCCAGAGACTCGCGCGGCCTTTATGGTCATGAATGGCGCAAAGGCTGCTCGCATCTCGCTGCGCCAGGCGTTGGCGCGGGCCGGGTCGGAGAGCATCAGGGCATCGACATCGGCAGGTATGCGGTAGCGGGCAAGGGCCGGAGCGCTGGCGGCAAGTTCTTCAGCGTTCACGGCCTGGATCTCGGGCATCGCGCGCACTTCAGCAGGCGCTGGGCCTGAGTATCGACCAACGCGCACGTCATCGAGGCGGCGATGGGTGGACGCAGCGACGAGATCCCAGTGCGCGGTGAAACGGTCGCTTGGGACATCGCCGTAGAGTTCGCTGATCAGGACGCCGTACTTGTCGATGGTCAACTCGCGGACCGTGGCTCCCAGTTTTTCGATATTCAGGCGCGCGTTCGCGCCACGCATGGGATCGAAGGTCCAGATGGCAGAACGATGGCCGGTGCGGAGTGCTTCGTATCCCTGCAGGACCTTCAGTTGCCAGCCAAGATCACGCACCCCGCGCATTTCTTCGCGGACGCCGAGCATGTGGGATACCAGCGTGCCGTTGCGACCGCCGAGAGCGATGGCAAAGCCAAGCCAGCCATCGGCGTTGAACCCCTTGTCCTCGCGGTAGGCTACAAGCACGGAGCCGCCGGTATCGGCAAGGATTGCCAGGATGTTCATGGGAACGAGCAACTCGGGGGGCATGCCCCAGACTTTCGCCTGAAGTTGCACGATGAGGCTAAGGGCATCCATCGGCACGCGCTCTCCATCGACCAGGTCGTAGGAGGGGCACTGCGCATGCGGCCAGGCGAGCGAGGCAAAGACGACGTTGCCCAGACCGGGCACCTGCTTTACCCAACCGTCGCGATGCTTGTTCAGGCCGAAACGCTGCGGATGCAGGGCAGTAACGGCCAACTCCGTGTCTGCGTGTTCACGGGTGGCACGCGCCCGGTCCGGGGAAAACTGCTCGTCCATCATGACCCCGCATTCTAGCAGTCTGTTTGCTTCGCCCAAGGGGTATTGACGCCCACGCCAAGTGGCCATATGATCCGGCGCGTCGCGTTCGCAAGAAATTAGCTGTGCATTCTGAACAGAAGCGCAGATTGAATCCTGTCTTCAGGGGGATTTGCGACCTCGACATGTGTCTGGTCTGCGGCCAATGGAGAGCCGCGTGGCACGCCGGCGATGACGCCGGCGCGATTCTGGGAGGAGTCTGGATCTATGGCAGATCGACGCGTGCACGCACTCGCACGAGCGCTCTACACCGGACGTATTGGTCGCCGGGAATTCATGCAAGGTGCAGCAGCGCTTGGACTTTCTGCCGCTGCGACGAATCTGTTCCTGCGCGGAGCAGCCGCACGGCAGGACGAGTTTGCAACCCCGATGCCAGGTGCGCTGAAGCCGCCCGTTGTGGCCGAACCGTGTGAGGGCGATGGCTGCCTGTGGACCGGCAAAGAACTGACCGTCCAGGTCATCGATGCCTCCGTCAAGGTACCCCTGGACGAGGTGCGTGACGAGTTCCAGGCCGCGACCGGCGCCACGCTGACCGTGGTGGCCGATCCGATCGAAGGTGCTTTCACGAAGCTCATGGACGATGCGACATCAGGCACAAATGCCTATGACGCCTCCATGATCGCCATGCAGTGGTTGGGCGAGTTGGCCGAAGGTGATCTCGTCTACCCGCTGGACGAGTTCTACGGCGACACCAGCGGCAAGTTCCCGCAGTACGACATCAACACTGAACCGGAGTCACTCAAGCAGCTGCGCTACTACGGCGGCCAGCAGTTCGTTGTGCCGTATGACTGTGACGGTCAGGCGCTTTACTATCGCCGCGATCTCCTGAATGATGCGGAGCACGCCAAGGCGTTCGAGGCTGAATACGGCTACGCCATGCCCGTGCCTCCCCAGACCTGGGAGCAGTTGCGTGACATCGCCGTCTACTTCAATGGGAAGCCCAACGGCATCAATGGCGATCCCATCAGCGGCATCTCCCTCCACCTGAAGGTTGGTGGCCAGGGGATGTATCACTACGCGTCACTTTCTGCGCCGTACATCATTGGCCCGAACAACCCCCAGCACTACTGGTTCAACCCGGACGATATGACCCCGCTCTGCACGAGCCCGGGCCATGTCGAGGCAGCAAATCTCCTGAAGGAGATTTTCGGCCTTGGCCCAGAGGCGATGGCTGGTTGGGCTCTCGGTGAGGCGTGGGACTACTTCCTCAACGGGAACGCGGTCTTTACGTACTCCTGGGGCGACGTGACGCCGCTCGCCATCGAGCAGGGCAAGCCAACGGTCGGCTTGCTCGGGTGTGCGCCATTGCCGGGCACGATGAAGTACACCAACGCCCTGACGGGTGAGGCGAACGAAGTCGAGGAGCCGAATATCGTCGGTAACACGACGGGTGGTTCCTGGTCTGGCGTGGTCATGAAGGGTTCTGATGTTCCCGACCTCGCCTACTACTTGCTCGCCCTGCTTGCGACCGAGCCAAAGCAGCGCTTCTTTGCGGCACGCGGCACGGACGGCGTTGACCCGGGTCGCTCCTACCAGATTCCCGAGCCCAACGGCACGGGCAACATCGACGATTACCTGGCGCAGGGCTGGGACGCCAAGGACGCCGAGGAGTACACGAACGCGTTCTTCCAGACGTTCGACAACAAGCTGCAGCTCCCGTACCTGCGCATCCCCGGCGCAGAGCGGTACTGGGCTGGCCTCGATATCCGCCTCTCTGAGTTCTTCACCGGGCAGGTAGCCACCGCTGAAGAGGCGCTGGCAAACGTGGCCGCTGACTGGGATGAGACGACGGACGGGCTTGACCGCGATCTGCAGTTGGCTTCCTACAGGACGTCGCTCGGCCTCGAGTAGTGGTATCGAGCTAGTGACGAAGAGCCGGCCCTCAAGGGCCGGCTCTTCAGTCCGTTTCAAGTTCCTGAAGCACACGGGAGCAGTGATGTCCCAACTTCAGACGACCGCTCCGCCGGGCGCGGAGCCCATGGCGTCACTGCGCGTGCAGCCAGCGGACGCGCTTGGTCGAAGCTGGATCCCCAAGATTGCCATCCTGGTGGCGATGGCTGCCGGGTTCATCCTCGCGAATACACAGCCGGCTATCTCACTTGCCGACGGCGGCGTGCCGCTGAGCGAGGTCGCCGCAACCATTACCAAAGAGGGCAATGGGTGGGTGATGACCCTGGTCTGGATGGCCGGAGTGATCGCCGCCCTGGCAGTGCTGGTCTTTCCCCTGGAGGAGCGCTTCATCCAGACAGTCGCGATCTGCCTGGGGAGCCTTGCGGTCCTGATTCTCCCGATCTATGTCTCGCGGAACCTCACAACTATCGAAGCTCAGGGGACAGGCCTTGGCCCAGGTCTGCTTGGGTTAGCCGGCGGATTTCTTGTTGCGGCGGTTCTGCCCTGGCTCAATCTGCTCTGGTGGAATCGTATGAGCCCAGTCCTGGGCCCCGCCTGGGAGAAGTGGCTGTTCATTGGACCCGCCGCGCTGTGGATCCTCGGCCTGACCGTATTTCCGTTGGCCTACGCTGTAACCACGAGCCGGTATGCCTTTCGCACGGGCAAGATCGTCAAGGACGTCGGGTGGGGAAACTACCGGAAACTCTTCAACGACGTGATGTTCGATCCTGGCACACGCAACCAGGCGATCATCCATAACCTGCTTGTGGTCATCGTGGCTGCAGCGGCGGTGCTTGCGATCGGCGCGGTTGTTGGATTGCTGACCGACCAGGGAGATATTCGGGAGTCCATACGCAGTGCGGCGAAGTGGGTTCCGCTGGTCGCCGTGCCTGCGCTCATCCTCTCCCTCACTGGAGACCCGAATGCGCTGCCGTCCTTCTTCGGGCGGCCACTCCCAACGTTCAATATCTTCGACAAGGATGTCTCGTTCACCCTCTCGATCACGTATATCTTCGTGGCCGGAGCGGTCATCATTGAGATGATCCTCGGTTTCCTGCTCGCGTTACTCTTCAATCGTGAGATGCGCGGGCGTTCCGTACTCCGCACCATCATCACGTTGCCAATCTTCGCCACTCCGGTTGCTATTGGATTCCTCGGTCGCACCATCTTCTATGAAGGTGGCGGCCCCGTGAACTCGTTCCTGCAGTTGTTCGGCGTCGTCCCCCCGCCCTGGCTCTCGAATCCGACCTGGGCTCGGATCACGACCATCATTACCGACGTCTGGGAGTGGACGCCGCTGGTGTTCATCATCGCGTTGGCGGGACTGCAAGGCCTGCCGCAAGATGTTACCGAGGCCTCGGCGGTGGACGGAGCGGGCTGGTGGGCGACGCTTCGCTACATCACGCTGCCCTTGATGGCGCCAATCTTGTGGCTCATTCTGCTGCTGCGCACGGTTGACGCGTTCAAGGTGTTTGACCTCGTCGTGGCGATGACCCTTGGCGGTCCCGGGCAGGCGACGCGCTACTACTCGTTCTTCAATTACCAGACAGCAAGGAAACAATTCTTCTACGGCGAGGCGGCCGCGCAGGCATTCCTGCTCCTGCTCATCGTGCTGATCCTCGTTTCCTTGCTCTGGGGACGCATCCGGCACGTGTACGAGGATCAGGAGGCAGCGGCATGAACGACCGCGCACAGTCTTCGAGTCCGAAGCAACTCATCAGTTCCATTGCCATCGCGGTCGTCGTCGTCATCGTCCTGATCTGGACACTTTTCCCCCTCTACTGGGCGGCAATTTCGTCGGTGAAGTCGTCCTCCGACAACTACGGGAACCTCTGGTTGCCTTTCGTGCACTTCAAGCCGACGCTGAAACCATGGCAGGACATGTTTGCGCTGCCAGAGGTTCGCGCCTCCACCTTGATCAGCACGCAACTGGCGATTGGTGCGGCGACGCTCTCCTTGGCTCTGGGCACCCTGGCGGCGTACGGCATTGCGCGTTTCAGGTTCTTCCGTCCGCAAAATGGGAGCCTCACAACCTGGTTCCTGTCGCAACGGATCGCCCCGCCGGTGATCTTCGTCACGCCGTACTTCCTGCTCATGCGCCAGGCCGGCCTCCTGGACACCACGCTCGGCCTGATCATCCTGAACGCAACGTTCAACATGACCTTTCCAATCATCATCCTTACCCAGATGTTTCGCGAGGTCCCAATCGAACTCGAGGAAGCGGCGCAGGTTGATGGCGCGTCCCGCTGGGAGATGTTCTGGCGCATCTCATTGCCGCTGGTGGCTCCGGGACTTGTCGTGGCCTGGATGCTGGCGCTTGCGTTCTCCTGGAACGAGTTTCTCTTTGCGTTCTCCAGCACCGTGGCCAACCGGCCGTTGTCGGTGGCTGTGGTGGGTGCAGAGCAAACGCGCGGTGTCGATTACCAGTTCGTCGGCACACGCACGCTCTGGGCTATGATCGTGCCGCTGATCGCAGCGCTGCTGGCGCAGCGTTACATCGTGCGCGGTCTATCGCTTGGAGCCGTCAAGGGATAATCTCAGCGTGAGTTTGCTCCTCGGACTGGATGTCGGGACGACCAGCATCAAGGCGGTCGTCTACCGGCCAGATGGTATCGCTGT
The DNA here is from genome assembly GCA_046328375.1 of Thermomicrobiales bacterium. GTDB lineage: Bacteria > Chloroflexota > Chloroflexia > Thermomicrobiales > UBA6265 > JACCXM01. Next base: position 78,667 of record JAXLWT010000020.1, on the reverse strand, counting down.
GGCGTCTGCCGCAGCCGCAACGCCGACCCATGTGCCCCGGCCTCGCTGGGCGTTCTATCGCGCGGACGAGTTGTGGGGAACGGTGGTCGATGTCATCCGCCGTGCTCTTGCTCAGGTCCCTGACCCCAGCCAAATTGCGTCCGTCGCCGTGGCGTCGGTCGCGGAGGCTGGGGTCCTGCTTGACGCGCAGGGTGAAGCCACCGTTGATGTCATCGCCTGGTATGACACCCGCACGAAGCCGCAGTCCGATTGGCTCGGTGAGCATGTCGGGGCAGACGCGCTGTTTGCCAGCACCGGGCTTTCGCTGCAACCCATCTTCTCGCTCTGCAAGATGCTGTGGTACCGCGAGCACGAGCCAGAGGCATGGCGCCGTTCGGTGCATTGGCTGCTGATTGACGAATTCATCGCGTTCAAGCTGAGCGGTGAGCGAGGAAGCGAACCCTCCCAGGCGTCTCGCACGATGCTCATGAACCTGCACAAGCTGTCGTGGGATCAAGAGATTCTTGACAAGGTCGAAATCGATGTGGACCTGCTGCCGCCACTGGTGGCCAGCGGCACCCGGCTAGGACCAGTAACCTCACGCGCGTCGGTAGAGACTGGCCTTCCTCAAACGGCAGTGGTGGCAACCGGTGGGCACGACCATGTTTGCGGCGCCTTCGCTGCTGGTGTCACCCGGCCAGGCCAGATGCTCAATTCCCTGGGCACCGCGGAGGCCGTGTTCCTGCCGACCTCGGCGCCCTTGACGGACCCCAAGGCGGGGCGCCAGGGGTACACGCAGGGTGCGCACGTCGCCGGTGGCGGGTATTACGTATTCGGGGGGCAATACACCTCTGGAGCATGCATCGACTGGGTACGGCGGCTGCTCGGCGATGGCGAGAGCGCGCTCCCGTACGATGAGGCCATTGCGGCGGCGGGTCGCGTGCCACCGGGCAGCAACGGTGTGCTCTTTCTGCCGCACTTGCGAATGGCCAATCCGCCCTACGTCGATAGCCGTTCTCGGGGGGCATTCGTTGGTCTGACCGTGGAAACAGGGCGCGAGGAGATGGCCCGGTCCGTGCTGGAGGGCATTGCCTTCGAGACAGTCAGCACCTACGAGCCGCTGGCGGAGTATCCCCAGGTCACCATGCCTGCATCATCCGTGGCGATCGGCGGGGGCACCCGCAACAAACTCTTGATGCAAATCAAATCCTCCTTGAGTGGTCTTCCTTACCACGTCCTGGACGCCGAAGAGGCGACGGCACTAGGCGCAGCCCTGCTGGGGGGCCTCGGCGCAGGTATCTACACCAACGCTGATGAGGCAATCGCCGCGATGCGCTACGGCCAGGCGATCGTCGAGCCAATTCCGGAGGAAGAAGCCGTCTATGATCGCATCAAGCGCGAGGTGTACCAAAACGTCTACCCAGCGCTGGCGCCCCTGAGCCAGGCGATCAGTGACCTGCAGAACTCACTGATTGACGCCGATGATGTCTAGCGGTTCGCACCTCCTCGGTATTGACCTGGGCACGTCGGCAGTCAAGGTGGTCGTCGTCGATGAGCGAGGTGCGGTCACCGCGACGGGTACGGCCGAGTACCCCGTGCTCCACCCGCGCATGGGGTGGGCTGAACAGGACCCGGATGCCTGGTGGGCGGCGACCGTAGCTGCCATTCAGCAAGCGCTAGGTTGGACAGGGACGTCACTCAACATCCGCGCGATCGGTCTCTCAGGGCAAATGCACGGCGTGACGTTCCTGGGAGAAGGGGAGCGGTCACTCTACCCGGCCATCATCTGGGCAGATCAACGCTCGGAGAAGCAGGCTCGGGCATTCACGCAGAAAGTTGGAGCAGAACGGCTGATCGGGATCGCGGGAAGCCCAGTGGCCTCCGGGTTCATGGCTGCGACGATCGGCTGGATGCAGGAAGAGAAGGCCTCGATCTGGTGGCGGACCCGTCATCTCCTCTCTCCGAAGGACGAGCTGCGGAGAAGACTGACCGGAGCCATTGCCACGGATCCAGGCGATGGCGCTGCGACGTTGTTGTTCGACGGCCGTTGGCGCAACTGGTCTCCACAGCTTCTTGACGCGGCGGAAGTCCCGAGCGCACTCATGCCACAGGTGCGGCCGTCTGCTGCTCCGGCAGGCGAACTCACGCCTGAAGCGGCTGGAGCCACGGGACTGCCAGAGCACACGTTGGTCGTTACTGGGACCGCTGACACAGCGGCCAGCCTGTTGGGTGCCGGGATTGTTGAGCCGAACACACTCCTGCTTTCACTCAGCACGGGCGCCCAGGTGATGACTCCAAGTGAGGCTTTCGCCCCGGATCCCAGCGGACGCACGCACACCTTTTGCTCGGCACTCGAACCGGGCGCAGGGACCCCCGGCTGGTACCAGATGGGAGCAACGCTGGTTGCTGGTATGGCGATGCGCTGGTTGCGAGACGAGGTGTTGCGCTTGCCGGCAGCAGGCGCTTACGAGCGGATGACGGCGCTGGCGGAGAGGTCTCCGATCGGCGCACGCGGGACGCTCTTCCTGCCGTACCTGGTGGGTGAACGCACGCCACACATGGACGCCGCCGCGCGCGGCGCGTTTCTCGGATTGACCGCGCAGCACGAGTCGGGGGATCTCGTGCGTGCCGTGATGGAGGGCGTCACCCTTGCCACCTACGACGCCTTCGCAGTCTTGCGTGAGACAGGAGCGACACCAGAGCGAATCGTCATGGCCGGGGGCGGGGCAAGAAGTCCACTCTGGCGGCAGATGGTCGCCGATATTTTTGGGCTCCCGGTGTTCGCGCTCTCCACGGTCGATCAGGCCGCCATGGGCGCGGCCTTGCTGGCGGGCGCCGGCGCTGGAATGTTTGCCCCGGTCGAGGCAAGCCAGGAGTGGGCACACTACGGCGCTCGCTCGGAACCCGATGTGCGCCGTCACGAGCGGTACCAGGAACTGAGCGAGATTTTTCGCGAGGCGTACTCGCCCGTGACTGGCGTGAGCCACCGCCTGGGCGATTGGGCCCGAGCGGGTGAAGCTCCCCGCGTAGTGCCGCGCACGATCCGCAAATCCCCCTAAACTGCTCGGGCCTGCTCGATCAGGGCACGTCGTTCTGCCAGCCTGAACGCCTCCCGGTAGTCAAGGCGGGGCTCGGTGATTGCGATCGTTTCGGGACGGAACCGGGCGATCACCTCGTCGATCGAAGCACCGGACGCTATGGCGATTGCCTGCATTGCCGCACCGAGCGCGGCGTGCTCGCGGCCGCCTCGCACATGCACTGGCAGTCCAGTTGCATCCGCGAGGGCCTGCCGCCAGGCTGGATGACGGCTGCCGCCGCCTACCAGGACGACCTCAGTGCCACGCACCTCCTGCTCAGCCAGTGCCTCGACACCGTAGGCGAGTCCTGCTGCGACGCCGTCGAGCGCAGCCCGCACCAGCACCTCAGGCCGTGAGTTCTCCATGGTGAGGCCCATCAGGGACCCGGTAGCATGGGGGAGATTTGGCAGGCGCTCACCCGCCAGGTAAGGCATCAAAAGGACACCCTCCGCGCCGGGCGTGGCCTCGCCCGCGAGTTCCAGGGCAACCTCACGCTCCAGTCCGACCATGCTGGCCATCGTGTCCAGAACCCGGGTGCAGTTCAACATACACGTCAGCGGCAGGAAGCGGCCCGTAGCGTCCGCGAACCCCTCGATTTCGCCACGCTCATCTGTCACCGGGTGCTCGCTGACAGCGAACGCCGTACCGCTCGTGCCCAGGCTGACGACGAGTTCTCCGGGACGAGCACCGACGCCAAGTGCGGCCGCCATGTTGTCGCCAGTGCCAGGACCTACCGGAATGCCTGCTCGCAGTCCGAGCGCCGAGGCTGCTTCTTCCGACAGGTGTCCAATGGTCTCACTCGGCGCGCACACGTCGGGAAGACGAATCCCGCGGCCTTTCTCCTCGCCAATCGCCAGGGAGAGCAGATCACGCCGATGTTCTCCACTACTCGGCGACCACCAACCGGACCCAGATGCTTCGCCGCGATCAGTGGCCAGGCGCCCCGTCAACTTCAGGTTGAGCCAATCGTGTGGCAGCGCCACAGCATCCAGCTGGGCAAGCAACGCGGGCTCCGTTCGCGCCAGATGAGCAAGTTTCGCAATGGTGATGGACGCCACGAGATAGGTACCGACTTCCTGCGCGAAGTCAGCAAGAGCGTTGAGTCGCTCAGCGTCCGAAGCGGCATCGACATTGTTCCAGAGCGGTGCGGGGCAGATCACCCTGTTCGCGGCATCCAGTGCCACCATGCCGTGCTGCTGGCCACCGACGCTTATGGCCGCCACCTCTGTGCCAGAGGGAACGGCTTCCTGGACCGCCGCGACCAGCGCCACCCACCAATCCTGTGGATCCTGGACATCGCGACCCGTGTGGGGGGCCCGGCCCTCACCTGCGATCTCTCCGGAATCCAGATCAACAGCGAGAACCTTGGTGGACTGAGTGCTGGAATCGACTCCGAGCACAACACTGTGCGTCATTGCTTTCCTCATGTAGGTGAACTCGTCAGGTCGCCGATTGTACGGCTAGCCCCGGTCAGTGGTTGTGACGTTCGTGAATCTCAGTGCCGGAATGATGCCAAGTAGGGCGATGACGCCGGCCACAAGGAATGACTCCCGCGCAACTTGCAGGCTGATCGGAAGCACGGTCTCATAGAGCATGGTGGTTTGGCGCGCGAGAAAGTCCGATGTGCTCTCGCCCGGAGCCTGGACGATCATGGTCAGATCCCCGACTAACCCCTGCAGCCGGCGAATGGCGATGGCTGTCAACAATGAGATTCCCGTGGTCATTCCGAGCAGGCGGAACACCAGGGTCATGCCGGAGGCGATGCCCCGGTCAACCTCCGGCGCTGCGTCAATTGCCGTCGCCCCAATTGGAGCAAAACTGAGACCGAACCCGGCACCGGCAACAATCAACCCCGGCAACATGCTCGGGAGCGAACCGCTGCGCAGTTCGACCCAAAGCAGAGCGTAGCCAGCGCAAACCAGCAGGAAACCGGTGATGGTGGTGGTTCGCGCACCAAAGCGCGCGCTGATGTACCCACCGGCGAGGGAGAGACCTGCAATGCAGGCAGTGAATGGAGCTAGCATCAGCGCGGCCACGCGACTGACGTCGCTCATATCCACAAGCAACGCGGTCACAACTGGCACGTCGACCATTGCGGAAATGAGCGCCGCGCCGACCAGGAAATTGGCGGCGATTGTTGCCGCGAAGAGAGGATTTCGGAACAGGGTTACCGGCAGTAAAGGGTAGCGGGCGTTGCGTTGCCGGACGATGAACAGGATGGCCAGGACGAGGGCTATGCCAAGCAGCATCCCCGCGTGTTCTGACACGGGATTGCGGGAGCCGCCGAGTGCTCGACCGCCGGTATTCGTGCCTCCCAGTTCTCCCCCTGCGGACAAACCGACGTTGAACGCAGTGAGCGCTCCGGCCAGGAGGAGCGCGCCGGGAATATCAAGGCGGCTGAGCCAGTCTTTCGGATGCGCAACCCGTTTTCGTGAGGTGAGCAGAATGACTGTAGCCACGACGGCAGCGAGTGGGATGTTGATCCAGAACGCCCAACGCCACGGTTGATCGCCAGGAGCGAGACCGACGAGGAGCGCTCCCCAGATGGGTCCAATGACCCAACCTAACGTATCGACGGCGCCCACGACCCCAAGAGCCGAGGATCGGTGACCGACAGGAAGCACATCGCCAATCAGTGCCATCGTGACCGGCAGGAGCGCCCCTCCGCCCGCGCCCTGCACGGCGCGGCCCGCGATCATAGAGGGAAGATCACTGGCCATAGCGCACCAGAGGGATCCAGTCGCGAACAGGGCAAGGGAGCCGAGGAAGGCAGGCGTGCGCCCCACGAGGTCTGAGACGCGACCGAAGACCGGAATGGCGAGGATGTAGGTGAGCAGGTAGCTGTTTACCACCCACACGTAGCGGTCGATATCCGCCGCATTGACGCGCAGATCTGTAATCATCACCGGGAGGATGGTCGAGATGATGGTGAGATCGAGTGCACCGAGAAGCACGGCCAGTAACGCGGCGATGACCGAATTGCGCTCCATCCGGGTCAGCGTGTTCATCTAGACGGGCGGCTCGATGTCGATCGACTGGCCGTGATGAGAAAGGTCCAGAGTCCAGACCGCGGGGTCACTGCCGTCGCTACGTGGGGGCTCGGCTAACTGGGCGCGCAACAGGTCGTTCGTCTCGCGATCGATCCAGAGATCAGCGGTGACAGGCGAGCCCTTGATGGTGTAGTAGGTGAGTGGACCCACGATTGACTCATCGACCTGAGCAGTCAAGTGGTACGCGTCGCGGCCATTGACTTTGTCATCCGCCTCACGCTTGACGTCCTCGACACGACCCATCACCGGCCCAATACCGTCCTGTGTCGAAAAGAGAATATCCGGCTGGTATGAGAACTCCAACGGCGCTGGCCCCCACGCTCCGGTCAGGATGTTCGTGGTCCACGATTGCTCGCCGACAGTGATGAGTTGCAGGGAGACGGCCCTGCCAAGGACCTCTGCCTGAAAGGTGGTCTGCACCCGATCAGGCCGGACCAGGTCTCCCTCGGCGCCGAGCAGCCGGATGGTCTTGCCGCTGTCGATGAAGGTGTCCCCAGCGACATCCAGGGTGAAATGCACCGATTGGGTTTCTGCCAGCCGGGCGCTCGCGGCTTCCAGGATGGCTTCCGGGGACTCGGTCGCTACCGTCGGCGTAGGCTGAGGTTGACCACCGCAACCGGCTATCGAGATCAGAGCGGCAACAGAGATTCCGCTAATGAGGGAACGTCGGGTGAACGTCAAACGGCCTCCTTCGCCCGGCGGCACGGCTGCCGGGCGAGTCTAGCATCAGCAAGACGCGCGCCCGTGAAAGGAGGTTCCTGGACCGTGCTACCATCGGCTGCCGGTCACAGATTCGAGCGAGGATGATTCACTGTGAGTGTTGTGCCCCGTGGTAGCGATGCGCCGGCGGAGACCCTGCGGCTAGCCGTTGCCGCGCAGAGCGATGCGGCGGGGCGGCCGGAAAACCAGGATGTGGCAATGGCCCTGGCCTTGCCCGCGTCCTCCGGCGCGCCGGCTGAGGATTTCCTGCTGCTTGTTGCCGATGGGATGGGCGGGGCGCCGGCGGGCGATGTGGCAAGCCAGATCGCTGCTGCCACGCTTCGCGACGCGTTTTCTCAACTACCGGCAAGCGATCTCGCTCAGGCGCTCAAGAGCGCCTACCGCAAAGCGAATGAAGCCGTCTACGCCGCCAGCCAGGAGAACCCAACGCAGGCAGGCATGGGGACGACGCTTACCGCCGCCTTGCTCCACGGCAAATACGCGACAGTTGCCAATGTTGGAGACAGCCGGGCTTACCTGCTGCGGGGCGGCGGGATTACGCAGATTACGCAGGACCACACCGTGGTGGCGGATGACGTCGCCAGCGGCAAGATCAACCAGAAGCAGGCGCAAACGGACCCGCGGCGAAATCAACTCACGCATGCGCTCGGGACCAAGCAACGCCTGGACACGAGACTTCCCAACATCTTCGAGCTGGCGCTGCTCCCGGGAGACCGCCTCTTACTCTGCAGCGATGGCCTGTACGAGGTGGTCGATCACGTTGATATGCAACGGCTGCTGGGCACCCAGGAGGCGGACGCGGCAGCGATAGCTCTTGTTGACCTGGCCAGGGAGCGTGGCACGAGCGATAACGCGACGGCGGTGGTGGCAGCCGCCATTCCGACACGAGTGCCGGTTGCTGGTGTGGTGGAGGCGGCCGAGAACCGGACCGGTGGCCTCGCGGGAACAACGTTGGCGGCAGTTGTCGCATTCTTGCTGCTGCTCCTGACCGCGCTGGCGATCTACGTACTGTTCTTCTTTCCGCGCTAGGGCGTGAGCAACCTGTCTTCCTTGCGGGTCATCGACGCGCACACGCACGTCTTCCCGCCGGCCTGGATAGCGGACCGGTCAGGGCACGTAGCTCGAGACCGCTGGTTCGGTGAGCTTTACGAAGCGCCGACGGCGCGCATGGTCGACGCGCGAGAGTTGCTCGCGACGATGGACGAAGCTGGAGTTTTGCAGGCGGTCATGTGCGGCTGGCCGTGGCGCGACCCTGTTCACTGCCGCGAGCACAACGACTACTTGGCCGAGGCCAGCCGGGAGAGTGGAGGACGCCTCGCATGGTTGGGAATCGCCAATCCTGCCGGGCAAGGTGCGGCGGCGGAGGTGGAACGCTGCCTGGCGCTGGGAGCCTCCGGGATCGGTGAACTGAACGCCGATGCCCAGGGTTTTTCGCTCGAGGACTCCTCGTCGTTCTCGGATGTTGCCACTGTCTTGCAGCAGGCCGACCGCCCGGTCATGGTTCATGCATCTGAACCACTGGGACATCGCTATCCGGGGAAAGGTTTGGCCACCCCTGAACGACTCCTGGCGTTCGTTGCCGCGCAGCCTGGACTGCCGATTGTCTTCGCCCACTGGGGCGGAGGATTGCCATTCTACGAACTGATGCCTGAAGTCGCAGCCATGACCGCGAATGTTTGGTATGACACGGCCGCTTCGACCTATCTTTACCGGCCAGCCGTGTTTCGCGCCGTACTCGACGTCGTGGGCGCCACCCGGGTGCTCTGGGGGAGCGATCACCCGGTTCTTGGGATGGGACGCTTTCTACGCCGCACGTTGCGTGATGCGAACCTGACGGAGCTTGAGATACAGCGCGTGCTGGCAGAGAACGCGGCTCACGTCTATCACCTGCCAGCGATCGCCTGAAAACGCGGAGCACTTTGCCATGATTGCAGGGTTACGGGGAGCGATCTTCCAGAAAATCGAAGACGCTGTCCTGGTCGACGTCCAGGGGGTGATCTATCGCGTGAATACCTCGGCTGCGACCCTGGGAGACATAGGCTCAACCGGCGATGAGGTGCGCCTGCTGACACAGCTCTACGTGCGCGAAGACCAGATGACCCTCTTTGGGTTTGCGACCGATGAGGAACTGCGCCTCTTCAACACACTCATTGCCGTTTCAGGCGTCGGACCAAAACTTGCGCTCGCCATTCTCTCTCGCGTTCGGCCCGATGCGCTTGAACTTGCGATCAACACCGAGAACGCTGAACTCTTGGCAACGGTCCCGGGAGTCGGGCGCAAGACTGCTGCCCGCCTCATCCTGGAGCTGCGCGGCAAACTCGTTCCGGCCGTGACCACAACGGGGGCGGTTACGCAGCCATCTCAGGCGGACGCCGAGGTGCTCGCGGCCTTGCGTTCGCTTGGGTACACCACGGCCGAGGCGCACGGAGCATTGAGCCGTGCGCCTCGTGATCCTGAACTCTCGGTCGAAGATCGAGTGGTTGCAGTGCTGCGCGAGCTTGCGAGCTCCTAGTCCTCTTCCTCGTTCGCCAGTGCCTCCAGGCGGCGCTCAACTGCGCGAGCGTGAGCAGTCAGGCCTTCCGCCCGGGCGAAGTGGGCGGTCGACGGACCAAGGCGACGAAGCGCTGTCTTGTTGAGCGCGGCGACGCTGATGACCTTGGTGAACTCGGCGACGTTGATCGGCGACGAGAAACGGGCCGTGCCTCCAGTTGGCATGACGTGGCTGGGGCCCGCCGTGTAATCGCCGATCGCCTCTGGACTGTCCTCACCGATGAAGATTCCGCCAGCATTGCGCACCTGCGGCACGACTGACCAGGGATCGTTCAACAGCAGGCAGAGGTGCTCCGGCGCGTAGGCGTTCGCGAGCCGGATGGCGGTTGTGGTGTCAGGCGTGATCACGATCAGCCCGTTGGCCGCCAGTGATTGCCCAGCAATGTCTGCTCGCTCCAACTCTGCGAGTTGAGCCGGCAGTTCGTCGAGTACGGCATGGGCGAGCATGGGACTGCAGGTGATGAGGATCGACGTCGCCATGGGGTCGTGCTCTGCCTGCGCCAGCATGTCCGCTGCGACGAGGGTGGGATTGGCCGTCTCGTCGGCCACCAGGAGCGTTTCTGTTGGCCCTGGGAGTTGGTCGATATCGACGATGCCGTAGACCTGTTGTTTGGCCAGGACGACAAAGATGTTGCCCGGCCCCAGGATCTTGTCAACGTGCGGAATGGTGGCCGTGCCGTAGGCCATCGCGCCAATTGCCTGCGCTCCGCCGACTGCAAACAGCCGGTCGACATTTGCGACCTCTGCAGCGGCCAGGACGAGTGGCGAAACCTTGCCATCAGGACCTGAAGGCGAGCAGACAATTATCTCATTGACACCCGCCACGCGGGCAGGAATGGCGGTCATGAGCAGTGACGACGGGTAAACGGCCGTTCCGCCTGGCGTGTAAATGCCGACCCGGTCCAACGGGCGCACGACCTGACCCAGGGCGCCTTCCGGGCTGTAATCCATCCAGGACGTGCGCAGTTGCTTGCGGTGGAAGTTTTCGATCTGCAAGGCGGAAAGGCGGAACGCGTCCTGCAGCTCGGGGTCGAGCGCCTCGAATGCTCTCGTCCAGGCGCCTCGTGGCACCTCCAGGTTGGCCGGAATCTTCCCCTGCAGGGCGAGTGAGTACTCCCGGACAGCGGAATCGCCTTCCTGACGCACGTCCTCGAGAATGCGGGCGACTGCCTCGTCTGCCGTGAGATCTTCGCCGAAGACGCGCCGGATGCCGTCCTGCATCTTGGGGGAGAGCTTCGTTTCCTCAAACCCACGCCGCCTGGTGAGCAGCCGCCGGGCCTCCTCAACGTCATCGATGAGCCGTGGCAGTCCGGTGCGAATGGTATCGGTCGCCGGTTCGGTGATAGTCATAACGATGCGACTTCCTATGCTCTTAGTTCGCCCTGCACCAGCTGACGCAGGGTCTTTCCAATTTTCTCACGGACCTTGCCCAACTCAGCGTCGGTCAGGGCTCTGTTGGGAGCAGTGAACGCAATACGATAGGCGAGACTCTTGCGACCCTCGCCAAGCTGTGGACCCCGATAGACATCGAAGAGTTCGAAGCCGGAAGCCAGCGGGCCCGCGCCAGAGCGGAGCGCCGCAAGCACGTCACTGGCAGGAATCTCTTCATTGACCACAACCGCGAAGTCCTGCTCCACCGGCAGAAAGCGCGGGCTTGAAATGCCGCTCGGGACCGGTTCTGCCCTGGCCAGCAAGGCTTCAAGATCCAGCTCGGCAACGGCAACACGGGGCGATTCAATGTCGAAAGCGAGCGCACGATCTGGCCGCAACTCACCGACGATACCGACGAGTACGTCGCCCAGGTAGACACCCGCAGTCCGACCGGGGTGGAACGCCGGCAGCGAATGCGTCCGGAAGCTTGCTCCGTGCACGCCCAACCGATCGAGGAGCGCCTCGACGGTCCCCTTGGCGTCGAAGAAATCGATTTCCGCTGCCGGATCCGCGAACCTGTCCAGGTCATCTCGCTTGCCGGCGAGCACGAGCGCGAGGACTGGGGGTTCCGCAGGTAGGTCGGTGTCTGAAGGCAGGTAGACGCGGGCAATTTCGAAGAGCCGCACGGAACGTTGGTGCTTCAGGTTGCGAGCCGCGGTTTCAACCACGCTTGGCAGCAAGGTTGGCCGCAGCAAATCGCGCTCTGCCTGCATCGGGTTGCGCAGGCGGACTGCCTGGTCGGGAGGAAGCGGATGCACTCCTGAAGTAAGCGCCCCGGGATCAGTTAGCTTGAGCAAATCGCCCACACCGATTGTGACGTAGGAGATCGTCTCCCAGAAACCAAGACCGGCGAGCGTGCGCCGCGCCTTTTGCTGGAAGAGGAACATGGGGTCGCGGCGGACAGGCGGCGTTTCCCCGGTCGGCAGCGTCTCGGGAAGCGTTTCGTAACCGACCACGCGGGCAACCTCTTCGACGATGTCCGCGCCCATGGTGACGTCACTGCGCCAGGTCGGTACAAGAACTTCGATCGTGTCTGCTGTTACTCGAGGTGAAAAACCAAGGCGATCAAGAACGGACTGCACAACATCTGGCTGGATGCGCACTCCCAGCAAACGCTCGATCTCACCGAATGGCACGGAGAGCTGCACTGGTTGCCGGGGGTGGGGATAGACGTCGGCGTAGGCCGTAACACTCGCGTTGGGCGACAACGCGAGGATGAGCTGCGTGGCGCGGGCGATGGCGTCGGTCACCTGGTTGGGGTCAATACCCCGCTCGAAGCGAGCAGATGCGTCGCTCCGCATCTTCAGCGCTCGCGCTGTCCGCCGGACCGATTTCATGTCGAAGTTCGCCGCTTCGAGCAGAATCCGGGTCGATTCTTCGGTGGTCTCGCTGTCGACTCCGCCCATGACTCCGGCCACGGCGACGGCTCCCTCGGCGTCGGCTATGACCAGCATATCCGGGCTGAGCGGGCGAACAACGTGGTCGATCGTCTCCAGCGTTTCGCCGGGACGCGCGCGTCGCACCACGACGCGGTCCCCCCGGAGTTTGTCAGCGTCGAAGGCATGGAGCGGCTGCCCGAACTCCAGCATGACGTAGTTGGTGACATCGACGATGTTGTTGATCGGGCGCACGCCGGCGGCGTTGAGCCGTCGTTGCAGCCAGGCGGGTGAGGGGGCGATGGCGACATTGTCGAAGACCACCGCGGCATACCGTGGGCAAAGGTCATCCGCCTCAATGGTGACCAGATCAGGTGATCCCTGCGGCGCCCTTGACAGGTCGTACAGCGGTGGCAGGGTAACGTCGTGCGAGGTAATTGCGGCCGCCTCGCGCGCGATGCCGAGGACGGAGAACGCGTGGACCAGGTTCGGGGTGATTTCGAACTCGATGACGGTGTCGCCGAGCCACTCCGCCAATGGCGCCCCAACCGGAGCATCTCCCTCGAGAACCAGGATACCTTCGTGCTCGTCGGAAAGACCGAGTTCCTTCTCCGAGCAGACCATGCCTTCCGAGCGCACGCCACGAATGACGCCGGGCTTGAGCGTCTTGTAAACCTGGCCTTCGGAGTGACCGTCGATCAACCTCGCTCCGGCCAGGGCCAGGGGAACGACCTGGCCGGCAGCGATGTTCGGGGCTCCAGTCACGACCCTCAGGTGATGCTCGCCGGCCGAAACCGTCGCCAGGACGAGACGGTCAGCGTCCGGATGCCGTTCGACGGTGTCAACGTGGCCGACGAAGACGTTCTGCCAACCGTCACCGATGGTCTCCACTTTTTCGGCTTCGAGACCGGCCATCGTGAGCCGGTGGGCCAGTTCTCTGGCAGAAAGGCCGGTATCGACGAACTCGCGCAACCAGCGCATGGGAACTTTCATCAGGGAATCCTCAGTCTGGGGGCGCGCTCAGGCGGCACTGGCGAACTGTCGCAGGAACCGGAGATCGTTGTTGGCGAAGGCGCGCAGATCGTCCACGCCGGAGCGCATCATGACCAGCCGCTCGACGCCAAGTCCGAAGGCGAAGCCGCTCACCTCCGAGGGGTCGTAGCCGACAGCTCGAAGCACGTTGGGGTGGACCATCCCCGCCCCGCCCATTTCCAGCCAGCCGGATTGCTTACAAACGCGGCAGCCTTTCCCGCCGCAGATTGCGCAGTCGACCGCAAAGTCAACGCCAGGTTCCACGAAGGGGAAGAAGTCGCAGCGGAAGCGGATGCGTCGCTCAGCGCCAAAGAGTTGACGCGCGAGCTCAGCCAGGGTGCCCTTGAGATCCGCCATGGTGATGTTCCGGTCCACGGCCAGCCCTTCGAGTTGATGGAACATCCACTCGTGGGAGGCATCCTGCGCCTCATACCGGTAAACGCGCCCCGGCACAATCACGCGGACGGGAGGCGCCGTCTTCTCCATAATGCGCGCCTGCATCGGGGAGGTGTGGGTGCGGAGCACGACCTCACCGGGAAGGTCGACATGAATTGTGTCCCAGACATCACGCGCTGGATGATCGTTCGGGATGTTCAACTGGTCAAAGTTGTAGTACCCGCTTTCAACCTCCGGGCCAAACGCGGTTTCGAACCCCAACAGCGCAAAGATGTCGCTCAATTCCTCGATCATCTGCGAGACCGGGTGAGCGGCGCCGAGCGGCTGGGTACGTCCCGGCAGGGTGATGTCAACGCCGTCCGCGGCCAGGCGTTGATCGAGTGACGCTGCCGCCGCTGCTTCGTAGCGTTGCTGCCACGCGGACGTGAGCTCAGCTTTGAGCGCATTGCCACCGCGCCCGGCGATCGGACGTTGGTCCTGGGGGAGCGAGGCGAGGCTGCGCAGGAAAAGTGTGAGCTCGCCCCTGGCTCCCAGGAAGCTGCGTTCCCAGGCGTTGACGTCCTCCAGGGTCTGCGCCGCAGCGAGGTCGCGGAGCGCACGCACGCGCATGTCATCAAGTTGCGTCTGAGCGTCAGTCGTCGTCATCTACGGTTCCGTTCGCACCTTTCGGGCATGAAAAAACCCCTCGGCAGGGACGAGGGGTCTCCACGCGGTACCACCCTGCTTCGCTGGCGAACCCAGCGCGCTTCATCGGCCCGTTATCCCAGACCAGGGGGAGCGACTACCAGCGTGCTGCGTTCACCGCCCGGCTCGGGAGGGAATTCACCGCTGTGCCACCTCGGAAGCTTCCAGTCTGGGCCTCCGTCCCTGTTTGGCGCGGCAGCGGGTACTTGTCTCCGTCTTCGCCACTTGTAAATTGTCGCGCGTGAGTATAGACGTGCCGTCAAGATCGCTGGCTACCGCGCCGTATACTCGCTGGCTGGAAGTCAGCCCCCTGCGGGCCGGACCTGGTCTCGAGGAGGTGGAGGGAGCGGTGTACTCGACAATTGAGGCAATCTGGGGGCGCGAAATCCTGGATTCACGTGGCAACCCCACGCTGGAAGTGGAAGTGACCCTGGCCAGCGGCGAGACAGGTACGGCTGGCGTGCCGTCGGGTGCGTCGACAGGCGCGCACGAAGCGGTCGAGCTTCGCGACGACGACCCCAATCGTTACGGCGGCAAGGGCGTTCGCAACGCGGTGCGGCACGTCAACGAGGAGATCGCCGAGGCCGTTCTCGGCCTGGATGCATTCGACCAGGTTGGCGTGGACCAGGCGATGATCGAGCTGGACGGTACCCCGAACAAGGGCCGGCTCGGCGCCAATGCCCTGCTGGGAGTCTCGCTGGCGGTGGCCCGCGCTGCTGCGCAGGCGTCCAATCAACCCCTCTATCGCTACCTTGGGGGACCGGGCGCACGCACACTCCCGGTGCCAATGATGAACATTCTCAACGGCGGAAAGCACGCCTCCGGCTCCAGCGTCGACATGCAGGAATTCATGGTCATGCCCGTCGGGGCACCGACCTTTGCCGAAGGGCTGCGGTGGGGAACCGAGGTCTTTCACGCGTTGAAGAGTGTGCTGAAGAAGATGGGAGCGGCCACGCTCGTCGGCGACGAAGGCGGATACGGGCCGAGTTTGCCGTCGAATGAGGCGGCGCTGGACGCGGTGCTGGAGGCTATCACGCAGGCAGGTTATGAGCCAGGTCGTGACCTGGTCATCGCGCTGGATCCGGCCTCGACCGAGTTCTTCGAGGATGGCAACTACGTCCTCAAGGGTGAGGGGCGCATACTGACTGGCACCGAGATGGTGGATTTCTGGGCTGACTGGACGGAACGGTATCCGATCGCTTCGATCGAGGATGGCCTCGCGGAGGATGACTGGTCAACCTGGACTGCGCTGGAGGCAAAGGTCGGCGACCGCGTACAACTGGTCGGGGATGACCTGTTCGTCACCAACCCGGCTCGCCTGGCACGTGGCATCGCCGAGAAGTCAGCCAACGCCATTCTTGTCAAGCTAAACCAGATCGGCACGTTGACCGAGACGCTCGACGCCATCAACCTGGCGCAGCGTAATGGGCTACGGGCGGTCATTTCGCACCGCAGCGGCGAGACGGGAGACACGTTCATCGCCGACCTGGCCGTGGCGACCAACGCCGGCCAGATCAAGACGGGTGCGCCATCACGCGTGGATCGCGTTGCCAAGTACAACCGGATCCTCGGGATCGAGGAAGAGCTTGGAGACGCGGCGATCTACCCGGGGCGTTCTGCCCTGCGGGCAGGGTAACTCCACCAGGTCACGTGAAGGGGCTGGCGCGTTCTCGACGCGCCGGCCCCGCGGATCTCCGGATCTAAGGCCGCTGCGGAAGTTGACCGCTGTCGACGATGCGCTCCATTTCCGCGACCACACGTTCGAATTCGGCCAGCGCGGCCGTGATCGGCTCCGGCGTCGTCAGATCGACCCCCGCGTCCTTCAGCAGGTTGAGCGGGTAATCCTTGCCGCCGGATGCAAGGAGCCTCAGATACCGCTCCCGGGCAGGTTCCCCTTCATCCCGGATGGCACTGGCGAGGGCGATGGCCGCGCTGAGACCGGTCGCGTACTGATAGACATAAAACGCGCGGTAGAAGTGGGGGATCCGGCCCCAGTTGATGCGGACGCCATCGTCGATCACGACACCCGGCGTGTAGTCGGCATAGAGATCGCCATAGATGTCATTCAGGCGCTCCAGCGTGAGGGGTTCGCCTGCTTCCACCAGGGCGTGCACACGTTGCTCATACTCGGCGAACATCGTCTGGCGGACCACCGTCCCGTAGAAGGCCTCAGCGAAGCGGTCCAGAATGGCGAAGCGGCCGGCGGCGTCATCGTCCGGGAGCGCCTCGAGCAGACTCCAGGTGAGCAGGACCTCGTTCACCGTGGAGGCGATCTCCGCCAGGAAGATTGGGTACCCGGCCTCATGGAACGGCAGGTTCTCATCCGCCAGCAGGCTGTGCATGGCGTGACCGGCTTCATGCGCCAGTGTGAACACGTCGTTCATCGTGCCATTCCAGTTCATGAGGATCACTGGGGGCGCTCCGTACGCGCCTGAGGAGTAGGCGCCAGATCGCTTCCCTCGCGTCTCATGAACATCGACCCAGCGCTGATCGAAGCCAGCCCGGAGCTTCTCCACGTAGTCAGCGCCGAGCAAGCTCAAGCCACCCAGGACCTCATCAACGCCCGCCCGGTACTCGTAGCGCGCTTCGGGCTCGGGAGACAGCGGCACCAGGAGATCGTACGCCGCCAGGTCGGACAGGCCCAGCAGTTTCCGCCGCAGTTCGAGGTAGCGACCGAGGATCGGCCCGGCGCCGCGCACGGAGGCAATCAAGGTGTCGTAGACCCCGGTTGGAACGTTGTTGGAAAAGAGCGCCGCCTCTCGCGCCGTGTTGTGGTTGCGGGCGCGGGCGTAGAAGACATCGTTCCGCACGGAGGCGCTGTGCATCGCGGCCAGCGTGTGCTTGTGGTCGAGGTAACTGCGGGTGAACGTCTCGTAGGAGCGCTGCCGCGTCGCTCGATCGGGCGAGCGAAGCAGAAGCCCGTGGCGCGCCTTGGTCAGCTCGAACTCATTGCCATCCTCGTCCTTGACGAGACCGAAGCGCAGGTCGGCGTTATCGAGAGCTCCAAATGCGTCAGATGCCCCGCGCGCAACATCCGCGCTCTGCGCGAGCAGTTGCTCGACCTCGAGTGATCGGACGTGCGGGCGCTGCCTGGCGAGGTCATCGAGCATGTGGCGGTAGGGCTGGAGGTCCGCGGCGGTCCGCAGGGCGTCGAATGCGTTTGGATCAAGGGCAAGCAGTTCTGGTTCGAAGAATGCCAGCGCCTGGCCAGCCTCGATTGCGGCAGCGACCGAACGCTCGTACCGGGAGAGCGCATCCGGATTCGTCGTATCTTCGTCCTTGCGCAATGACGCGTAGACCCGGACCCGTTCCAGTGTGAAATGGAGAGCCATCATGTCATCGATGGCGCGCTTGAGGCGAGCAGGAGACTCTCCCATATGTCCGGCATGACCCGTGACGGCGTTGAGCAGTTCAGGAATGCGGGAGAGGTCGCGCTCCCAATCGTCGTCGGTCGGGTAGAGCGTAGTCAGGTCCCAGGTATCTTCAATGGCGATCTGGTCCCGCGTCGGGACGTCGCCAGAGGGACGGGATGGGGTCTGCAATGCCACGGATTCCTCGTTCTACGAGCAGGGACGGCAATGGCAATGACCAGACACGGGGCCGCCCTGCGACAATTTACAGACCCCTAATGATGCTTCAACCGGTTGACGGTTGACCATCGCCGGCTCAGGGGTGGTTAAGGTGCAATCGGTCCCGCACGTTATCATGACCTCATGCACCACACCTATCCTACGGCTATCTCGCAATGGCCATGAGCCAGCCGATACACATCGATCAATCGACAGGGCAGCGGGCACCGATCTGCGTCGAGTGCGGGCAAATCTTCGAGCGTGCACCTGGAGAAGAGACTGCACGGCGCGGAACAGGACTGCCTCTCTCGCCGCGTTGCCCTGAATGTCGCGTTCTGCGTCGTGCTGAGCGCAACGCCGAGGTCCTGGCCAACCTGGGCACAGGTCCACTACGACCTGTTCAGCCCGCCGCGGTTGGCCCCGATGACGGTGGTGGCAGCGTGTATGGCGCCGAGTGTGCAGCGTGTCGCCGGCCCATCCGTCTGCCGTTCAAGCCGCGGCTGGACCGGCCAGTTTTCTGCCGCTACTGCCACGATCACCGTCAAGGGAGATAGCAAGAGGGGCGGCGGCCACGCCGGCCGCCGCCCCTCCAGAGATTCCGTCAGGCGACGATCTCAGAAGCGTTGTCGCGCTCGGCGATTGTCAGGGCTTCATCGACGATAGCCACCATACGGTCGATTTCTTCGGTGGTGGCAACGAGCGGCGGCGCAAAGTGGACGACGTCCCAGATGCGCGTGATCATGCCCCGCCCCATCACTTCCTGATTGAGTTGCGCCGTGAAGGCATTGCCCTTCCCGAACTGCTCCTTCGTCTCCTTGTTCTTCACCAGGTCGATGGCGCAGTAGAGGCCGACGCCGCGGACATCGCCGACTGTCGGGTGCGCGCGCAGCTCTTCCAGTTGCTTCTTGAGGTAGGCGCCCTTCTCGGCGCTCTGCTGCACCAGGCCCTCATCTTCGAAGATTTCAAGGTTCTTGACTGCAGCGGCGCACGCAGCCGGGTGGCCGCCAAAGGTGAGGAGGTGGCCCATAACCGCCTCCTTGTTCTCCTTGAAGACGTCATAAACCGACTCGCGCACGATGGCGGCGGCGATGGGCGCGTAACCGGAAGAGAGACCCTTCGCCATGGTCATGATGTCCGGCACAAAGCCGAACTGCTCGGTGGCGAACATGGTGCCAGTGCGGCCGAAGCCATTGATCACTTCGTCCGCGATGAGCAACACGCCGTGGCGGTCGCAGATTTCACGCAGCATCTGCCAGTACTTTGGCGACGGCACGTGCAAACCGGCGGCGGAGGAGATCGGTTCGCCGATGACGGCAGCAACGGTCTCTGGGCCCTGGTTGATGATTTCCTGCTCGACGTACTTCGCAGCAGCGATATCCGCTGCCTCGCCCTCCAGGCCGAAGTCCGAGCGGTAGCGGTTCGGATGGGGAACGTGAGAGACGCCGTACATGAACGGCCCGAACCAGTTTTCATTACGGCTCGCCGTCAGGCTCATGGCGCCGTACGTCATGCCGTGATAGGAGCCACGACGCGCGATGATCTTGTAGCGGCGCGGGAACCCGCGCATCGCCTGGACCTGCTTGGCGATCTTGATCGCCGTCTCGACAGCTTCCGAGCCGCCAGAGACAAAGAAGGCGCGGCTCAGGTCACCCGGGGTGAGATCAGCCAACTTGCTGGCAAGTTCTACCGCCGGGGTAGTTGTGTACGACATGGCAGAGGCGTAGCCAAGCTTTGCCGCCTGGTCCCCGTACGCCTGGGCGATCTCCTTGCGGCCGTGGCCAGCGTTGACCACCCAGAGTCCGGCGATGCCGTCCAGGTACTCGCGGCCCTGGACGTCATACAGGCGGGCGCCTTCGCCGCGGTCGAAAATGCGCAGGTTGTCACTGTCGAACTCTGCCCAGGGCAGCATGTGGATCCAGACGTGGTCGCGCGCGGCCTGCTCGACAGATGCGGATCCGGTGTGAGCGCCGTTGGAGCCGTTGGTCGAGGGAGTGACCTCGGTGCGCACCAATTGTTCTGTTGCCTTCGCGCTAACCATTCCCGTTTGCCTCCGAGGATAGAATGACGTGGGCTGTGAGCCAGGTACTCGTTGCGCCACCCAGCGCAACGCGCAAGCTGGTGACCGGCCAGGACAGGCGAACTATACCAGCGGTCGCCGGGCGAACTCGCTGGCAGCAAGGTTAGGGTGCAGGGTGGCAGACGTAAATTCTGGCGTGCCGGGAGGTGCGCAGCGCGTGACCTCGCATCCAATCCTCGGTGACTTACCGCCAGCGAGGGCAGTGGTATTCACCTTCGATGGCGAGCGCGTGTCGGGAAGAGAAGGTGAGGCTTTGCTGCCTGCGTTGCTGGCTTCCGGCGTGCGCGTCTTGCGGACCACGCCGGACCTGGGAGAACCTCGCGGCGGCTACTGTCTCATTGGCCGCTGTTCGGATTGCCAGGTCATCGTTGACGGCGTACCGAGCGTGCGCGCCTGCATCACTCAGGTGCGAGATGGCATGGTCGTTCGCACGCAACACGGTTTGGGTGACGCAGGCTGGGACGAGGCGGGAGACGCACTGTGAGCCACAACCCTGAGGTACTGGTGATCGGTGGGGGGCCGTCAGGACTTGCAGCCGCCGAAGCAGCAAGCGGGCACGGTGCAGATGTTCTCCTCGTTGACGAAAACAGGGAGCTGGGTGGCAACCTGCGCTACCGGGTGCAGCCAGTCAGCGCCGTTGAGGGGGAAGCCCCGGTTCGCCCCGCTGAATTGCGTGACAACCTCATCGAGGGCGCGTCCCGAGCGGGAGCTGCGCTGAAATCTGGCGTCCTTGCGGCAGGACGGTACGCAGGGGGAAAGGTGCTCCTCGTTGACGGAGATGCCGCGCACGTAGTGACGCCTCAGGCGCTCATCGTCGCGACGGGCTCAACGGACCTGCCCTTTCCGTTCGCTGGCGCCACCCTGCCTGGAGTTTTCACGGCTCGTGCGATCCAGATCTTGTTAAACATGTGGCGGGTCCTCCCCGGGCAACGGTTCGCCGTCATTGGACCCGAGGCCGAGGCTGAGGAAGTCGCGGTCGATATTGCCCTGGCGGGTGGTGAAGTGGTTCTCCAGGGAGTGGCGCCTCCTCACCTGATCAGCGCGAGGGGCGGCGACGGCGTGCGGGAACTGCGTATTGGCGACGACCGGTACGAAGTGGATTGTGTCGTCGTTGCCATGGGGCGCCAGCCCGACGCCGCTCTCGCCACCATGGCGGGTGCCGAGTTGGGGTTCAACCCGCAATTGGGCGGCCTGGTCCCCGTACTTACCGAGCAATTGCAGGCGACGTCGGGCGTCTTCGTTGCTGGGGAAGCGGCCGGAGTCGGGAGCGTTGCAGTTGCGATCGCAGAGGGCCGGCTCGCTGGATTGGCCGCCGCACGGGCCATCGGGAAGGCGGTGCTGCAAGAGGGAAGCTTCTTGCCGCCTGAGGGAGGCAAGGAACTGGAATGGCGCGCAGAGCAGCGCAGATCCATGCAAGCGATACATGTCCAACCGTACCAGTAGCGTGATGCAAGTCCAGCGTCTGGGCAGGGATCCCCAACTTACCCATTGACTGTGACGTGAGCGAAGCAACAGAGGTTTGAGTGATGGCTGACCGAACCCAGATTTGCCGATGCGAAGAGGTGGCGGCAGCGGCAGTTGCGTCTGCCTTGCAGCACGGCGCCCTGACCGTTGATGACGTAAAGCGAAGAACGCGCGCTGGTATGGGCGCTTGCCAGGGCATCTATTGTGTTCCGGCGATTGCAGCGATGGTGGCAGAAGGTACTGGAACACCGATACGTGAACTAGCACCGATGACGGCGCGACCCCCTGTCCGGCCCATTCCCCTGGAAGCGCTGGCAGCGCTGCGCGCTGAAGCGGGCGAGTAGAACGATTCTCGTATCGTGCCGATGCCAGGGGAGCGCCGGGCCTGCGATCCGGCGCTTCTCGATTCAACACGGATGGGTTACTCGTCCGCGTGATCCTTCGGGCTCAACCAGTTGAAGAAGGCGAGCGCGATCGTGACGGCTGCTATGGCAATGCCGAGTGGGAGGATGTTGTCATCTGAACTTCGGTCGACAACTTCGCCCAGGAACGTCACGCTGAGCAGGACAACGGTCACACTGACCAGGTCGCGCTTGAGTTCCATCAGGTCGTTGACGCGCATCCACTTCGGGACCGGGATCGAGTCATCGATGAAAAGCTGATACAAGCTCAGGGAAATGATGTAGAGCACCGTCCCCAGGAGAATGGAATCGGTCAGCTGCACGACCTGCACGCCGAGGTGATCGACGTGGTGGACGGAGAAATTGTCGAATCCTCCGCCCATGACCTCGTTCCAGACCAGGCGGATAGCGGCGATGGCGGAACCGACGAGCAGGAGCATTGCTCCGAGGAAGGTCGCAAAGACCGCCAGCGCTATGACGTGGCGAGTACCGCCGAGAAGTCTGCGCATTGCGAGGCTGTGTCGCCGCTCAGGTGACTAGTTGACCGCGCGGTCGGCGTCGAGCCGGCCGGCCTGGTAGGCGGACCGCAACACCTCGATCGTGTCGCGCACGCCGGTGGCCAGGGGACGCCAGGTGAGTGGGCCCAGGAGGTTCTCTACCGCCTTGCCTTCGTAGGCATCCGGCGTGAACAACGGGTCGGTCGCGGTCGTGATCGTGCCTGCGCTCTCCGGGACGACTTCCGTAATGGCCTCAATGATCTGCTCGGTAGATCCTGGGGTGCCACCCAAGGTGTAGGTGGGCGCTCCCTTGGGCATGGTCCGGGCTGCCTTGATGAATGCGGCGGCCACGTCGTCCGCATGCTGGTAGGTGTCGAAGCCCCCAAAGGAGATGTGATACGGGCGACCGACCGCAGCGGCAGCCATCGCCTTCGTCGGAGTTGAACTGACGCCCTGGTCTCGACCCGGACCGTAGACGAACGCGGGGCGCAACCCGACGCTGGGAATCTGGTGATCCTGCCAGTAGATGGACGCCCAGCCCTCGTTCGCTTCCTTCGTTACTCCGTAGAGGGTGACAGGCATGAGAGGTGCGTCGTCGGCGAGCGGCCCTGGTGGGTAGGACGACGGCGAACCGTAAACGGCGATGGACGATGCGTACGCGAGACCAGTTACCTGCTCCCGGAGTTTGCGGATCGTCTCGAAGATGATGGCGGTACCAACGACGTTCACCTTCGCGCCGAGAATGGGATTCGCTCGTACAAACGGCACCTGCAGCGCTGCGAGGTGAAGAACGTGCGTAATCTCGTTCTCTGTCATGACCTCAGCCACGCGCTGTTCGTCCGTGACGTCGCCTGACTGGAAGTTCACTTTGGCAATGTCCTCGTCGGACATGATGATCCGCATGCGATACGGATCGCCGGGGAGATCGAACGTGGTGACAGGAACGCCTTCGTCCACCAGCCGCTTGACGGCCCACGAACCGATGCACCCCATGGCTCCGGTGATAAGGAACCGCTCAGTCACTGGTTCACTCCCATGATGGTTCGCCCGGCACGCCTCGCCTGACGAGTCCGCACTTCGCTCAGGACTGTGAGTGAGGATACACGGCTCTCGGTCAGTGCGCTGCCGCGGGCGTGTAGTAGTTCGAATACATGTTCAGGCCGGCAGCCACCAGCGCATCCTCATCAAGCGGTCCCCGCCCGAAGCGATCAGGATCGAGCGCCGACATGTCAATTGGGGGTTCGCCGCCGGCAATCCACTCGGCAAGTACTCTCCCGAGGCCTGCCGACAGCGAGAAGCCACTGCCGTTACACCCGGTAGCCAGCCAGAGCCCGGCGACCTGGCGAGACGGCCCGGCGAGGAAGCGGCCATCAGGCGTCATCGTGAAGACACCGCCACGGTGCTCAGCCACCGGCGTATCGCCCAGCGCCGGAGTCAAGGGACCGAGTTCATCCGTGAATTGATCCAGGATCCGCATGTCGAGCGGTGTTTGCGACATTTCGAAATCCGGGTCCTGGCGCGGATCAATGGCAAGCGCATTCTGTTCCATGCCTCCCATCATCAGACCCCCACGCGCGGGCCGAAGATAGGCGGAGGCATCGACGATACGGGCGATGGGCTCCGTTGGCGCCATCCCGGCAATGGGTCTGGTGATGAGCAACTGATGGCGTACCGGCGCAATGGCTACCTCGGCGCCCGCCAGTGCTCCAACCTGCCGCGACCAGATTCCGGCAGCATCGACAACCAATGGCGATTCGATGTCACCGGCGAGCGTACGCACGCCAGTAATGGCGCCCTCGGTGATGGTGAAACCCGTCACCGGAGTGTTGCCGATGACCTGCACCCCACGAGCCGCAAGCGCGCTCAGGTAGGCCTGAAGGAGCCAGGCGGGCTCTTCGATGTAGATATCGCCAGGAATGTAATAGGCTCGTTTGACGCCGCGTCCAGAGAGGTAGGGTGCGACGCGGACAAGTTCGGCCTGATCGAGGTCCTCAATTTCGACACCCCACCCGCGTGACTGCGTGACCTCCGCGTCGATCATCGCGGCATGTTCGGTGGTACGGGCGGCGAGCACGCTCCCGGACTTGACGTACGCCAGCGGCTGTCCGCTCTCCTCGGCAAAGCCCTCGATGATCTCGATGCTGAGCGCAGCAAGTTGTGATTTCACCTTCGAGGCCTGGATGAGCTTGTACAGCCCGGCGGCACGCGGAGAGGTTTGCGAGGCGGGGTCGAAGCGGTCGAGGACGACAATCGACCCGGAATGCACCCGAGAGAGCTGGTATGCGGCCGAGAGCCCAAATGCGCCGGACCCGACGATAACAACGTCAGCGCGAGAGGGAAGCAACGTGCCCGACATCACTAGCCTTTCATTGCGTCGCTACGCGACCGCTGGGTCCGCCGGCACGGCCCGGGGCCGCTTACTCTCGCCGAGTTGGCAGCAGTTCAATGGGCAGAGGTCGTGGTTCGGCCCGTACGCGCCGATCGCGCACCGCTCAGGATGATCGGTCAGTCGCTCAACGATCAGTTCCCGGATCATCGAGACGAAGCGCGGGTCGGTGCCGACGGTGGGAAGCCGGGAAAAGGCCAGACCCAATTCCGCGGCTCGTGCTTTCGCCTCTTCATCGAGGTCGAAGAGCACCTCGAGGTGATCTGATATGAAGCCGATTGGAAGCACGATCACACGCTTGGTGCCACCTGCAGCGAGATCATCCAGCACATCGAGAATGTCCGGCTCCAGCCAGGGCACCTGGGGTGGACCGCTTCGGCTCTGCCATGCCAACCGGTAGCGCTCGGCGCCCGCCATCTCGGCGACCAGTCGGCCGGCTTCCTGTAACTGCCTCACGTACGCGCTGCCGCTGGCCATGGAGAGCGGGACGCTGTGGGCTGTGAAAACAACCTCTGTTCCTGCGCGATCTTCCTGTGCGAGGGCATCCAGTTCTTCTTTCAGGTACCGGGCCATCGGCTCGATGAACCCAGGGTGATTGAAGAACACGCGAACCTTATCGAAATGCATCTCGTCGGCTGAGAGCTCTTCGACTGCCCGGGTTACATCTTCGCGGTATTGCCGGCATCCGGAGTAGGAGCTGTACGCAGACGTGACGAACACCAGCACGTCGCGGACTCCGGCCGCGCGCATCTGCTTGAGGGTATCAACCAGGAAGGGGTCCCAGTTTCGATTGCCAAAGTATATGGGCAGGTTGATACCGTGTGTGCGGAGTTCAACGTCGAGCGCGTCGATGAGCGCGCGGTTCTGCGCGTTGATGGGGCTCACACCGCCAAAGTGGTAGTAGTGCTCGGCTACTTCGGCCAGGCGCTCCGGCGGGATGTTGCGACCGCGAGTGACATTTTCCAGGAATGGGATGACGTCAGCCATTCCCTCCGGCCCGCCGAACGAGAGCACCAGCAGTGCGTCGTAACGAGCGGCCTGTTCAGCAAAGAGAGGCGCGCCTGGGCGCGCTGCGCCCATGAGAACCATAGGGGACTCCAGGTTGGGCCCGGCCGGCGCCGCGTACGGCACTGGCCCGCCAGTCAATCGTACCGGTGGAAGTCTGCCACGCCTCGCCGGTTTCGCGAGTTTGCCCTAGCCCATGTCCCCGATATTGAAATTGGCAAGCGCCTCGTACACGGTCAACAAGGCGCTGTGGTCCAGATCGCCTTTACCGTGAGCGGCGAGCGATTCGAAGAGTTGGCCGACGACAGCCGCGACCGGGATCGGTACAGAGTTCTCTCGAGCGGTCGCCATCGCGATGTTCAGGTCCTTGCGGTGCAGGTCGATGCGGAATCCGGGGGCAAAGTTGTGCTCGATCATCGACTTGCCCTTGAGTTCCATGACCCGGCTGGCAGCAAGTCCGCCGGAGAGAACCTGGACGACCTTGTCCGGATCCACGCCGGCCTTCGCCCCTAGTACGAGGGCCTCACTCACCGCGGCGTAGTTGATTGCCACCACGATCTGGTTGCACGCCTTGACGATCTGTCCGGCGCCCGGACCACCGACGTGCACGATGGTCTTGCCCATCGCTTCGAAGAGTGGCATGGCACGCTGAAAATCGGCAGCCTCGCCGCCCACCATGACGCTCAGGGTGCCGGCGATGGCTCCCTTGTCGCCGCCGCTCACCGGGGCATCCAGGGCGCGAGCGCCCCTTTCCCGCAGCGCGGCGTTGACCTCCACCGACGTCGCCGGCGCGATGGTGCTCATGTCGATGAGCAGGTGCTCATCCGTAAGCGCGTCCAGGATGCCGTTGTTGCCAAAGACCACGTCTCGGACATCCTGGGAGTCGGGCAACATGGTGATGATGACGCGCGTTTTCTCTGCGACGTCGCGCGGTGACGAACCAGCCGTGAACTGCGCGCTCTCGGTGAGGAGGGCGTCGATGTCATCCTGGCTGCGGTTGTAGACCATGACGTCGTAGCCAGCTTTGGCGAGGTTGCGGACCATGGGCTTACCCATGATTCCGAGTCCGATGAACCCGACAGGATGTGCCTTGAGATCACTCACGGATTGTGCTCCTTTACGTCAGTCGCGATTGCTGCTGTTGAAGTGCCGTTCCGGACCTAACTCCAGAAACCCATGGTTTGGAGCCAGGCGAGCGAATCCAACGTGCTGCCGCTCGGCCGGTATTCCAGGCTGACCCATCCATCGTAGCCAGCGTCATCAATCGCCTTGAAGATGAAGGGGTAATTGATTTCACCGGTGCCGGGCTCATGCCGGTCCGGGCTGTCGGCAATTTGAAGATGGCCAATAAGCGGCATGCGCGCGAAGAGTGTGCTCGTCATGTTTCCCTGGGTGCGTTGCGCGTGATAGATGTCGTACTGCAGTTTCAGATTCGGATGGTTCGCCTCGTCGATCACGGCAAAGCCTTCATCTGGCGTGGCAACGAGATAGCCCGGCGCGTCAAAGGGGTTGAGCGGTTCCATGACCAGGCGGACGTTCTGGGAAGCTGCAAGATCCGCCGCGTATCGAAGGTTGGAAACCAGGGTCTCAATTTGAGCCTGGCGAGCGACTCCAGGTAGCGCCTTGCCCGCAAGGCAGTTCATTTTCTCGGGCTGAAGGACGCGGGCGTATTCCATGGCAAGGTCGGCGCTTTGCTGAAAGTGAGGAATTCGTGATGGATCGCTGGCGAGACCACGATCACCCGCGGAGAAGTCCCCAGCCGGAAAGTTGAAAAGCGCCAGGCTCAGCTGGGTTTCTCGTAGGGCCGCCGCAACGTCAGCGGCCTCTTGATCGTAGGGGAACAGGAATTCGACCGCTTGGAAGCCGGCGTCTCGAGCACGTGCGAATCGATCGAGGAACGGCGCCTCGGTAAAGAGCATGGAGACATTCGCGGCAAATCGCGGCATTTCGTTCCTTCCCTCCGGTTGACTCCCAGGGTGATCCTAGACTGGTAGATGATGCCGGTCAATGCAGCTTTTGCCGCTGGGATCAAGATGCAGTAGCGGTGTGAGTTCCATCCGGGTGCAAAGGAAATTGCGAAGTAGAGACCGAAACTATCGATAATGCAAATTTACCAAATGGTGCTAATCAGTGAGAATTCCTGCGGTATTTAGTACATGCAGTTACGCGCCTACGCTCATAAGATGATTTTCCTGCTTGTCATCATTTGTGCACAGTAGACCCGAGGTGTACTATGCTCTTGCGCCATAGCGCGGGAGTGGCTTCCCGTGCTGAAGGCTCTTTTCGATTCCTGTCAGTTTTTTCTCTTTGAATGCAGGAGGTTAAGTCCGTGAGCGACGTTACAGGGAGTGGCGACGTCTACACGATGGCCGAGGCAGCTCGGTTGAAGGGCGTGTCCTATCACACCGTTTCGCGGGCTGTGCGACGCGGGAAGCTCCCCGCGACGCGACTCGGAAGGATGGCGTTGATCCAGTCAGAAGATTTGCGCGAGTGGCGCCCGATGCGTGAGCGAGCACCGCGCAAGTATCGGCGCCGGGAACCGAACCCTGAAGCGACGCCAGCACTTCTGGACCTTGCGTCGTCGGACCGCGTCGAACTTGCGAGCCAGTTGGCCGCGGTCTACGAGGCGATTCACCTCGTAGTCGATGATTCGCCGCGTGAAGAACTGTACGACCTGATCGTTGATCGCCTGGCGGGGACACTGAACCTCCGTCGAGTGTCAATTCTGCTGCTGGACAGCGCCAACAGCCGCACGATTCGCGTCGCCTCGTACGGACCGCCAATCTCGAACCTCCCGGCAGAACTGGCGCTGGAGAAATCGCCCCTTGGTAATTTCGAGGATCAGCCTCTCCGCGCGGTGATTGCAGAGATTGACGAGTCACGGGCGCGGGAGTTGTCAGGTGTCGATCTGAAGACGGTCCTCGTCGCCCCAATTCGGGTTGGCGGAAAGCCACTGGGTCTCATCGTAGGCGACCGCAATGGTGAGCCCTTCACCCTGGACGCGGCCGGGCTCGACCTGGCGCAGGCCATGGCCAACCTGGTTTCGGCGGCCGCGGCTCGCACGCGAAATGCGGACACGGTCGGCGCGGTCTAGCGGTTGCTCCCCATTGCAGCATTGTCTTGCGCGGCGCCGGGATTGGCGCCGCGCCTTCCCGCCCGTTATTTGGTAAGCGAGTACTAGTGCGTCGCGTCAGTCGATCGCCGTGTGAGAAAGCCTGAAGCTGGGGTAGGAAGGCGATCACGTCCCTTGCCGATGCCCTCGTAGCGTAGTCCTGAAGCACGGGCCGCCGCTGGATCCAGGAAGTTCCGGCCGTCCAACAGGAGATCTCCCCGCATCTCAGCAGCCAGACGGAAAAAATCCGTGTCCAGATACTCGCGCCAGGGCGTGCACAACAGCACGGCGTCGGTCCCACGCGCGGCCTCATACTGGCTCTCGAACAGGTGGAGGTCGGGCAACCTCTGCGCCGCGTTCGCCATGGCGATCGGATCGTGTGCGTGAACCGTTGCGCCGCGCTCCATGAGCATTTCGGCGACGACAATGGAAGGTGACTCCCGGAGATCGTCGGTGTCTTCCTTGAAGGCCAGACCCCAAATGCAAATGGTGCTGCCGTCCAATCCGCCGAGGATCTCCCCAGCCCGCGTGACGAAACGGCGCTGCGCCTCCTGGTTGATTCCCTGCACCGCGCGCAACAGTCCTGGATTAAGCCCCGCGCCCTCAGCCATGCGAGTCAGCGCACCCACGTCCTTGGGAAAGCACGATCCGCCAAATCCGATGCCAGCGTGGAGGAAGCGTGACCCGATACGCTCGTCTGCGCCCATCCCTTGCGCCACTACGGAGACATCGGCGCCCAGTCGCTCACAAAGGCGAGCGATGTCGTTGATGAACGAGATCTTGGTCGCGAGAAAGGCGTTTGCAGCGTATTTGATCAGTTCTGCGGAACGGTGGTCCGTGCGAAGTATTGGAGCACCAAACGGTTCGTAGAGCGCAGCAATCGTCGCAAGGGCTTCGTCGTCGTCCCCGCCAAGAACCACTCGATCTGGTTGCATGATGTCATGCAGGACTCGACCTTCCCGCAGAAACTCCGGGTTGCTTATGACAGCGAACCTGGCCCCGGGCGGCGCGTGCTCAGCAACGATTCCCGCGACGAGTTCGGCCGCGCCAACGGGCATGGTGCTCTTGTTGACAATGACCGTGCGCGTGCCCGCTCGGAGTTGTTCACCAATCGCAAATGCCGCGGCCCGAACCTGGCGGAGATCTGCTTCACCGTCTGAAAGCGAGGGGGTTCCCGTACAGAGAAAGACGACTTCGCTGCCGGGAACTGCGTCGGCATAATCTGTGGTGAAACGGAGCCGCCCTGCCTGCAGATTTCTTCGCAACATCTCCGGCAAGCCGGCCTCGAAGATTGGGCTGTCTCCGCTGTTCAATTGCTCCACGCGGTCAGCGTTGATGTCCAGGCCGACCACGTCGTGCCCCATCTCGGCGAGCGCCACCGCATAGCCGAGCCCAACGTAGCCACCGCCGCCAACTATGCAAATGCGTGCCACGTCGTTCAGTCTCCTTGGCTATCGTCCGGCGTGTGCGCACTGACCAGAATGGCCGTCACCATTTCCTTGCGCCGAAAGAACTGGCGAATCTCTGACCAGAGTTCCGGCTCGCTCCGGCCCAGTTCCAGCAGGCGGGGGGAGAACTCGACGTCCCCTCGCGCTCGCAGTTCCGTCATGAACTCGGTGGAAAGCAATTCCGCCAGGAAGAGCGGCCCAATATCGGACCATTTCTCCTGATAGTACATCCTGAGATCTGCACGTTGCGCGGCTGTCAGGCTGGCTCCGTCCGTCCCGCGAAAGCCTGTCCAGTCCACGGCGTCGAGGAGACCGTCAAGCAGATCGATTCGTTCGCCCTGCCGGGCACGATTCACGAGATCATCCACGAGTCCGCGGTCAAGTGGAAGTTCATGCGGCGTCTCAGGCAATGCAGGTGCGGGACGGCCGTTTTCCGGCGTAAGCGTGGACATCAGCGCTAACCAGCCAAGTTAGTAGTTGGCTTGGTGTACACAAGCACAACCCAGTCTTCACGAGTGTCTCGCCGTTCGAGGACCATTCCGAGTTCGGCGAAAGCTTCTCGCACGAGATCTTCCTTGATGTCGATGATCCCGCCCAGGATCAATATCCCGCCAGGCCTCACCGCCCTGACCAGGGCTACGCTCAGTTCAATCAGGATGCGCGCGATGATGTTAGCGACGACCAGGTCATACTCGCCCTGGAATGGCTCTCCCGGGCCCACGCTGCCCTGTTCGACGCGGATGATTGCTCCAACTCCGTTTCGCTCTGCGTTCTCGCGAGAGGAGCGCACCGCGACCGGTTCCACGTCGACGCCATCAACGGCGCTCGCGCCGAGGAGGGCGGCCCCGGTCGAGAGAATTCCAGACCCGATGCCGACGTCCAGGAGACGATCGCCGGGCTGCAGAAAGTCCTCGACAGCGATCATGGACAGTTGCGTCGAAGGATGCAGGCCAGTGCCGAACGCCATCCCGGGATCCAATTCGACGACTACTTCGTCGCCCGCAGGCGTATAGTCGTGCCAGGGGGCACGGACCAGCACGCGATTGCCGACACGATGGACGCTGTAGTGAGCTTTCCAGGCGTTCGCCCAGTCCTCTTCAGCGCGCTCAGTCACGGTTAGATCGCCGATTGTGCGCAGCCGGCCAAGGTGCCAGAGTGACTGCCGCACCGTCTCAATGGTTCCAGGTTCCACATCTGCAGCATTGATGAAGGTACGGACGATGACTGGCCCGTTTGGATCCACCGCGAAATTGTCGCCGTCCGGATCCTGGGTAAACGATTCCTCGATGGCCACGCCC
This sequence comes from Thermomicrobiales bacterium, assembly GCA_046328375.1. Lineage (GTDB taxonomy): Bacteria > Chloroflexota > Chloroflexia > Thermomicrobiales > UBA6265 > JACCXM01. The sequence continues at coordinate 47,115 of JAXLWT010000020.1, read as the reverse complement.
TGATTAAACCCAAACTTCGCGAACAACTCGGAAATGGGTTCCACGGCTTCGCTGTCACACGTGACGGACAGTTCCAACCATGTCTGTGCAGAGGTTTCACTCATGCTTGCACCGACCCATCGTCACCGATGTTCACGCTCCCCGACAGTCCAGAAACCCTTGCCCGCCGGCCGATGATCGAGGCATCCAGCTGTGAATCTTCAACGACGGCCCGCTCCTCCAGCACGCTGTTCTGGATTCGACTATTGCGAACCACCGACCCTGATCCGATGCTGGCGTACGGGCCGACAATCGAGTACTCGAGGATCGCGTCATCAGCCACGACGGATGGCGGCACGACAATCGACGTGGTCGAGGAGGATGTGCCCGTGGTCATGCGGTCCAGGATGTACCGATTCGTGCTGAGCAGGTTCTCCACATTCCCACAGTCTTCCCACGCGGTGACGGTCCGCGGGATGACCTTTGCACCGCGGTCGATCATGATCTGGATAGCATCGGCGATGAAGAATTCATTCTTGAGGGAGATTCCACGTTCAATCTGCTCGTCGATGGCCGAATAGAGCGCGTTCATATCCTTGAAGTAGTAGATGCCGATCACGGCCAGGTTGGAGATCATCTCCTGTGGCTTTTCGACAAGTCTCGTGATGCGGTCTCCTTCCACGACCGCGACGCCGAGCGCAGAGGGATCTTCGACAACTTTGGTGAACATTACGACATCTGCGTCGGTACCGGCGAGTTCGCCGAAATCCGCCTCGAAGAGCATGTCCGGGAAGAGGATCAGTGCGTCCTTCTGGGCAAGTTTCCGTGCCTTGAGAATGGCATCCGTCTGGCCGCGCATCACCGGCTGCTCAACAAACGCAACCGGAACGTCCAGTGTCTCCCTCGCCCAGGACTCAATCTGATCCCCAAGGAATCCGGTAATAAAGATGATCGAGTCGGGCGAGACGGGGAGCACCCGGTCGATAACGTGTGAGAGCATCGCCTTACCCGCCACACTGACCAACGGCTTGGGTTTCGTCCAGGTTTGCGGCCTCAGGCGCGATCCTAGCCCGGCAACGGGAAGAATGACGTCCACACGGTCCTCCACTCATTGTTCAACTGATTGCTTCGTCGTTTGGAACGCCGGTCATTGGCTCCTGGGACGGTTGATCGAGGTCCCTCCTGAATTTGTCCGGAGAGTCGCTCCATCTTGCTGTTGCGATGATAGAGCCAGGCGGAGCCCGGTGAGCTGATTACGGCGACCGAGTGGGGCCAAACGCATTACGCGAGAACCCAAGCCCGGCTGGATCGACGTTGGCCAGTTCGAGTCCAGTGCGAGCCAGCTCTGCCCCGGTAGACGCAAGCGGGCGAGCGAACGTCGATTCGAACGTGACCTGGCTCAATCCAAACTCCGGCGGCAGCGCCAGCAGTGCGTAGGCGACAAGCGCGGCGAGGGCGGTGCCGCGCAGAGCACCAGGAATGAGCCCGAGGATGCTGTTAAACCAACCGAGTGTGCCTGACTGCAGCGTACCCAGAGGCGAGACAAGGATGCGCGCCGCAAGACCGATCACCGCGTATGCCGTGACGGCCATGATGAAGATCGCCATAGCGCCGTTGATTGGATCAGGGAGGCCGCGCGCACGAAGGGCATCGGCGAGCCACGGAGCAAGCTTCAATGCAACCAGCAACGCGGCGGCGAACACGAGGAGATCAAGGCAACCCAGGAGAAATCCGCGCCGCAGCCCACCCACGGCGGACAAGCCGATGATGATCAGGAGCACGACATCCAGCCAGCTAACACCCACCATGCTCTGACTGCTGCACTTCCTCGGCTCTCTCGCGACACGGTGACGAGAGTCAGTTCTTCCTAGCGAACGTCATACCCGAGTTGCCGGATTGCGTCACCGTGTTGCTCTCGGAAAATGCTGAGATGCGCCTCACCAAGCTTCTTCCGCGAGTCCCCAACCCTTGCCGAGCGGACATGCCACGCCATTTTCTCATCCTGCTGGCGAACACGGTCGGCCCGGCACATTTCGAGCGCCCGCTGAATCGTCTCCTCGCAGACTGGTTCAATGGACGCAGTGACACGCAGTAGCGCCGCAACCGGATCGTGGTGCAGTTCCTCATAGCGTACGGGAATGGCCCGGCCACTCTCCTGCCAGCCAATTGCCCGACTGATGTGAGCGCCAAATGAGCTTCTCAGAAAGGCCAGCACATCAGGATGGTCAAGAGGTTTGCCCGCCATCGCGTGTCGAGGTCTCTCCTGATCTCGCCCGAGACCCCGGCTTGAACGCTCCTGCTCCCAGTAATACATCGAAACGAAAACGTCGTAGGGATCGCGGCAGAGCGTGACATTGTGGGCCGGGATGGCGTCGATCACGTTGCACAGGCGGGGGGTGTACTTCGAGTGATGGTGAAACATGGCGTCGTCAGGGAACTTCCCGGCCGCCACGAACTCCGCCAGGGTGTCGGGGGTTGAAACAGCAGCGTGGGCGCCCTCGACAGGCCACTGCAACTCGTAGATCGAGGAAAGCAGGCAGCCGATCCAGTGATTACCCGTTTTTGGCGGTGCAGAGACCACGATTCTCATATTGGCGACAGGAGGTCAGCGCACTTCGTAGTTCAGTGCCGTAATGAGGTCACCGTACTGCTCACGGAAGATCTTGAGATGCTCTTCTCCGAGCTTGCCTCGAGAGTCCCCAACCTTGGCCGAGCGGACATGCTTGGCCATGCGCTGGCTCATGTTCCGCATGTTTTCCGCGTTGCACGCCTCCACGGCCTGGGCAATCTGTTCATCGGAAACAGGTTCGATGCGGTCGGTCACAGCTTTCAGGGCCGAAGCTGCATCCCGGTGCAGGTCCTCATAGCGGACCACGATGGCCCGATTGCTCTGGACCCAGTCCCTCGCACGCTTGATATGCTCGCCGTAGGGCCCCGCGAGGAACTCGAGGATTACGGGATCATCGAGCGCCTTATCGTAGAGCGCATCACGCGGGCGCTCCTTTGGCCGGACCCGGCCACGCTCCATATCGTAATCGGTGCGGGTTTGCATCCAGTGATACATGGAAACGAAGGCATCGTACGGATCGCGCACGATCGTGACAGAATGGGCGGGGATGGAATCGATGACGTCCACCATGGCGGGTTTGTACTTGCAGTGCTGGTGGAAGATCGTCCCGTCTGGGAAGCGGCCCTCCAGCACAAACTGCCGGAACTTCTCGGGATTGGTGTTGGGCGAGTCTTCGCCGATGATCCACTGCAGGTTGTACACCCGGCTCAAGAGGCACTTCAGCCACTTGTTGCCCATTTTGGGCGGCGAGGAGATGACGATGCGCATGCGCGCGTGCCTCCAACCCTAGCGAACGTCGTAACCGAGCGATCGAATCATGCTGGCGTACTTCTCTCGGAAAATGGCCAGGTGCTCATCGTTCAGCTTCTCGCGCGAATCGCCGACCTTGGCGGCGCGCACGTGCTTGGATTTTTCGCCTCCCATTTTCCGCATGTTTTCAGCGCTGCAGGCTTCCATTGCAGCTGCGATCTTCTCATCAGGAACCGGAGCGATCTGATCCGTCACAGCTCGCAGTTCGGCAATGGGGTCTGAGTGCAGCTTCTCGTAGCGGACGACATGCGTCCGACCGCTGTCTTTCCACTCCAGTGCCCGCCGCATGTTGTTGCGGAAGCCGCCATTCCGCAGGTAATCCAGTACGGCCGGATCGGAGAGCGGTTTACCGACCATGACGTCGGTCCGCCGTCCACTCCGCAGGCCGTCGTCCTTGTGTTGCTGGATCGTGAAATAGGACGAGACGAAACCGTCGTACGGGTCGCGGATAATCGTGACCGCGTGGGCAGGAATGGCCTCGATGATGTCGGCAAGATCGTTTGAGTAATCGTAGTGCTGGTGGAAAACGGTGCCGTCCGGAAAACCGCCGGCCTCGACCCATTCCTTGAAAAGCTGGAACTGGGGACGCTTGGGCGTTTCTTTGTTGGTCAGGGGCCGTAAGTCGTAAATGTGACCGAGAATGCACTTGAGCCAGACGTTTCCGGCTTTCGGTGGCCCCGCGATGATGATCCTCACCGGACCCGTCTCCTCCTGCAATCCGACGGAGTATGACCGCCGGAATTCCGCGCAACGATCCGGCTCACGGGAGCCGTTCAAACGAGCGAGCGCGCGGATTTTCGCTCGGGCAGTCTACGAGTGTAGCAGAACCCTGTCAGCCTGAATCGGGGCTGTGGCTGGGCTAGACTTGCCGGCGGATTGTGAATATTACAGGGGTTCTTGTTGCGCACCATTCTATTCTTCCGGAAGTATCGGCGATTTCATGGCGGGCATCTCAAGGTCTGGCACTATTTCAACCACACGCTGGCGTCTGAAGGCTTTGACGCGCGAGTTCTGTTCGACGTTGACTCGAACTGGGACTCCAGTAACCCCTGGATCAACGTGCGCGAGAGGGTCGTTGATTCCCTTGCAGAGGTGCGGGCAGACGCGTACTTCGTTGCCGGCCGCGACTGGCAGCGGATGGAGGCCCTCGGGCTTCTCGAAAATGACGATGTTCCGATTATCAACTTCATCCAGCACACTCGCCACGCCGGCGACTGGAGCATCCAGTCTCGCTATCTCACCCGGAAAGCCATCCGCATCTGCGTGAGTGAAGAAGTTGCCCAGGCTGTCGAGGGAGCCGGTAGCCGAGGAAAGACCATTGTCATCCCCAACAGCGTCGACGTGCCCGTTGTCGCCGAAGCGGAGCAGGCAAGACCTGTCGATTTGCTCATTGCGGGCCTGAAGCAGCCTGAAATGGCCGTCCAGGCGGCGAGCGCCCTCCGGCGAGCTGGGCGATCCATCGAGGTGCTGCAGGACCACGTTCCGCGTGAGCAATTCCTGGCGAAAATCAGCGGTGCGAGGACCATCCTTTTCCTGCCGAACCGGGAGGAGGGGTTCTACCTGCCCGCCCTGGAGGGGATGGCCCTCGGTGCGCTGGTTGTCTGCCCGGACTGTATCGGAAACAGGGGGTTCATGCACACCGGAAACAGCCTGTTTCCCGAGTACGAGCTCCCTGCGCTCATCGATGCTGCTGAAACGGCGCTGACGATGCCTGAGGACGTTCGAGCTACCTTGCTGAGAGAGGCACACGAAACCGCGACCCGGCATCAGCCTGCGGCCGAAAGAGACGCGTTCAGCCAGGTGCTCCAGCACCTCGACCACCTCTGGAGCGAGGCCTGACGTCAGCGAACGGGGTAACCCAGGTCGGTAATGATGTCGCCGTACGCCTCGCGAAACGCGGCGAAATGCGCGTCGCTCAACTTCTTGCGCGAGTCCCCGACGGTCGCCGTACGAACATGGGAACGCCCGCCTTTGCTCCTCTCTCGCATGCGATCGGCCGTACAGTAGTCAACGGCAATTTGAAGCTGTTCGTCGTCCACCGGGCCGATCGTCGAAGTCGCTTCGCGTAGGGTACCGACGGGGTCGCGGCTCAGGTCCTCGTAGCGGAGCACGACCGCGTCGCCGCTGCGGGCCCAATCGCGCGCCTTCTCCAGGTTGTTGCGATAACCACCGTTGCGCAGGAACGCGACAACCTCCGGGTCGTCCAGTGATTTCCCCATGAGCTCGGTGAACTTGCGGCCCTTGGCATTCTGCGACTCAGCGTGGAGTTGCAGGGTGTAGTAGGTGGAGACGAAGGCGTCATAAGGATCGCGCACGATAGTTACCAGCTTTGCCCCAGCCGGTGTAAGCAACTCTGCGATGTTTGGAGAGTAGTCGTAATGCTGGTGGAAGATGGCGTCATCCGGGAAGCGGCCGGTGCTGAGCCAGGCTTTCAATGCGTCAACATCCGGACGGGTAGGGGTTTCATGCGGCCGCAGCCAGCGCAAGCCGTACGCTCGGCCGAGCAGGCACTTCAACCACATGTTGCCGGTTTTTGGCGGGCCGGCAATAACGATCCTCACAGAGCGATCCCTCGTAGCCTACGCATTTCAGTCCGCCTCATACCCCAGGGCGACGACGTCCGCGCCGAACGTGTCCCGTAGCGTCGTTGCAAGCGAAGCAGGCAGCCGTTCCCGCCACGAACCGGGCGGCAGGGCTGGCATACGTCGCCCGCGTCTCGGGCGGCTCAGGACCACATTTTCGGCCGGGCAAAGCGCGACGGCGTGGCGTACCTGATCTTCGCTCAGCGGCCCCAGCGAGTCCGAGACGGCCTGGAGCGCGACGCCCGGTTCCGCGAGCAAATCTTCGTAGCGAACTGAGCAGTCAGCATTGGACCAGTCGCGGAGTGTACGGACCTCGATCGCGAAGCTTGTCGTCGCGAACTGCCGGACGGGCTCGCCGTCAAGATCCTGGCCCGAGAGGTGGCTCCAGGAGCGAATGTTCTCGTCATCTTCCACGCCGCGAACAGCCCGCTGTTGTACGACGTCGAAGTTCGACACGAAGAGGTCAAACGGGTGCCGGATGATGCCGACCAGGTGTACTCCTGAAGCAGAGGCTGGTTTCGCGATGTCAGCGTGGGGAATATCACACGTGCTGACGCAGTTCTCGGGCAGTCCTGCCAGCCATGCGGCAACCGCCGTGGGCTCATTGCTCCCGGGCGGTGACAACGGAGGAGCCTTCAGATCGTAAGCCATGCTGAGCAGGCAGCGCAGGTGCGCTCCACCGGACTTGCGGGGTGCAGAGATGACTACGCGCATGTCGCGCTCGGGGCCGCAATCAAACGTCGTATCCGAACTGCTCGAGCACATCGCCGAACTCGCGATTCGCGACCTCCTGCATTTCGGGTGACAGTGAGGTGCGCCAGCGGCCGAGCGAGTTGGAGACGTTGCCGCTGGTGATGTGCTGCCGCGTTTCCGGATTTTCGGCTGACGCGCGTTCGAGAATGCCGGCTATGGTGGCGTCAGCGTCATCGACCTCAAGGTACTCGAGGATCCCCCTCAGCACTTGCTGTGGTTGGGAAATCAGGTCTTCGTACCGGATGAGGTGGGCGCGATCCTGGCGCTTGGGCCATGACCGGCTGAGGTTCTTGATCGTGCTGTTGCGCAAGAAATGCGCAAACTCCTCGTCGGTCTTCAGGTGCTCCGGTCCGAACGCGCGACGTCCGAACTTCTTGTTGTAGGCGAGCATGGAACTGAAGACATCGCGGAAGTCGCGGACGAGGAAGATCTCTTTCGCCTTGGGGTAGAGCTCCCAGACAAGCCAGGGCAGGTTGTCCGCGCGATGTTTCTCAGCCATGTACTTGACGTTTGTCTGGCCCTGGCCGGCGGCAATGCGTTTGTAGGCCTCCTCAGCGTTACGCTGGCAGAAGCGGGCGAGGTCCTCGACGTAATCTTTCCCCATCCACTCGATCAACCCCGGCGTCACACCGATCGGCTCGGGATAGAACGGGTTGTATCCAACGAAGAGCTTGTTCGTCTGGAATCGGTCTGCCTGACCGGAGTGATGGGGGTCCCGTGGTTCCGAAAGGGTCTTGAGCATGTGCCACCAGTAGCGAGCCGTGCGCAACTCGTACGGGTGCCAGCGATGGACGACGATTTCGGGGTGCTCCGAAAGAAGACGCATGGTCCATGTCGTTCCCGCGCGGCCCATGGTCGTCAACATGATTGGTTGGAGCGTCGGTTCGAAACCTGACTGCACGGGTTGGTGGCGCAGGGAAACGGATCCGAGCCGCACCCGAGAGCCGTCGGCCAGCTTGGCCCGAATCTGGAGAGTGGTCTCTGGTTCCAGGCCAACCACACTCAACCACGTCCGGAATCCAGACAGTCCCGCGCTGGGTTCGCCAGGATAATCCCTGGCTACGTCAGCACGCTGCTGATCGAGCGGTGCACGTCGCAGGACGGTTCCCGCCTGGTGAAGTTCGACCTCCTCGACGGCCTGACCATCGCCAAGAACCCAGCCGGCAAATTCGACGTCGTAGACGTTGCGGCCACCGATGCGAGGGGCATCGATGTTGAACGCGCGGACCTTTCCAGGCTGCGGAGCGCCAATCTCCACGTCATCAATTTCGACCAGCGCCATCGACCGCGATTCCTTCCCATCCTCGCCGCTGCAGCGACATCGTGCGACCAAACCGGGCAACCGTGACAGACCGGCAGGGCGGATGTCAAGGGCGAAGTTAATGTACGTACATTTCTGTGCCCGACGCAAGGAGCAATCCGCTTACATCCAGCCAGGATTCCAGCCGAGGAGGTCCGCAAGCCGCGCGTTTTCGGCGGCGAACGCGCTCATCAACATTTCTCGTGTCCTGGCGTCTATTGGTGGACCAGCCGTAGCGTTATGCGTCGAAAAGACGTCACCACTCAAGGCAGGAAGCTCGAGGAAGTTCGTCACCTGCCTGGTGACTGCGGCCGGATTGGCGTAGAGATCTTCGCTCCGCAGGATGAGGAGTTGATCTTGAGGGAAGACTGAGAACCAGCGCTCAAGTTGTCGAGCGTAGCGGCCACGCTCGAGATAGCTCGTGCGCTTGTGGACGTCGCTCACGAGCAGTTTGCCGCTTGCGAGCTGCTCCTCTACGCCTCGCAGACGATCCGGCTCGGCAGCGATCGCTTCCTCGAAGCTCAGGGTCTCATGTCCACGAGCGAGCTCGTGCAGGTAATGCGAGTAAGCGCGGTCAACCGGGTTTCGAAGAAGGACGATGATCCTGGCTTCCGGGGCGATGTTGCGGAGGCGCTGGGGAGCGAGTGGATGGAAGAGCGCGTAGGGCGTCGCCTCACCCACGAGGTTCCCCACTGATACCGCAGCAGGGAACTGCCCCAGATACCATTCGGCGCCTCGCTCGAAGCGATCAGTCAGGTAGTGGATTTCCTTCTTGGCCGGCGTCTGAATGTTGGGGTGTTCGCGCAGGTACGCGTGAAGCGATGTTGTCCCACCTCGCTGTGTGCCCGCGATGACGAAGTCCGGGGCATGGACAGCGCGCAAGCCGGGGGTTGCCTCCGGCGTTGCCGCTTGCTCGATCGCTATCTCGAGATCGAGCAACGGAACCAGTTCGCCAGACGAAAAACGGCTAACGAGCTGGACGCGCGCAGTCGACGCTTCTGTGAGGGCGCACCAGAAGGAGAATCCAGCGTTGATCGAGCGCGCTGACGGATGATCCCTGGCTACGTCAGCGCGAGGAACGTGCAACGGCTGAAGTTGCCCCTGGACCCCTGCAACAACCGTGAACACACCGTCTATGTGGTGGCCGCCCGCCGGGATGACCCAGCCGTTGATTTCAATGCCCAGACCTGGCGTAAGCGTGCCGGGTAGGGGGGTGTCAAGAGCGCCGGCAAGGAGTGCCGGGTGGGCCGGGGCTGGCCTGGCGGACACAATGCGCGTGACTCGATGCGCGGCCAGCCCTGCAGCAATCATGCCGTCTTCGGTGGGAGGGGACGGTGCCGTACCCAGCTGATACCCCATTTTTCTTCGAAGCGGTTCTTGTTCAACTCGACCAGGCGCATGTAGTCGCCCGTTGGTAACAGCTTGCCAATCGAGGCATGGTAGGCGTGATGGACGTAGACCTCGGGCGTCCAGGCAACGAGGTAACCGGCAGCCTTGGCGCGCAAGGCGTAGTCCTCGTCCTCGAACATGCCAACTTCATAGCGTTCGTCCAGCGGACCGACCTTTTCGAAGAAGTCACGCCGGAAGCCGGTGCAGAACATCATCGGCATGCGAATTGGGTAGCGCTCGCGGTCGTGCTGCCGGGAGAGGCGGCGCGCCTCTGCCTGGTACTCAGCCCACGTCTGGTAGCGCAGATCGATTTGTGCCTCGTTGCAGGTGCGGTTCGTGGCCGGACCGATCAGGCCTACCTCTTCATCGGCAAGGTGCCGGGCAAGCCGCGTCAACCAGCCCTTGGGCACCATCGTGTCGTTGTTCAGCAAGAAGAGGAGGTCGCCCGACGCCGCCGCGAGAGCCTGGTTGTTGCCAGGACCAAACCCCGCATTGTGTTCGTTGGCAATCACGCGGACGTGGCGGACAGTCTCGGCAATTCGCTCCATCTCCTGCCGCGTACCGTCCTGAGAGGCGTTGTCGACGATAATCAATTCGTAATTCGGGTACTCGGTGTTCTCGAGGATGCTTGCCACGCACATCCGCGAGAACGCGAGGTTGTCATGGGTCAGCACGATGACGCTTGCCCGGGGCCACAACTCGCGAAACCGTCGATTGAGCACGCCCCACCGGCTCGGCCATGCCATTTTGGGAGGCAAAGCTACCCGGTGACTCGCCACTGAATCAGGTTCCTCGACATCGAAATCGATAATGAGGTCCGCGAGACCGAGGCTTCGCTCATCAACGGTTTGCGGAACCGCGATACGCCAGTTCCACTGTTCGCGCATCGTACGAACAAGGTCTGCGTCGAGTGGAGCAAAGCTGACGACAACCGCTGCCTCGATTCCGTCCCGATCTCGCGCCATGGCCAGGAAATCCTGCAGAGAGCCGGGAGGGTAGGGAAGCCGGAAGAGCAACGGTGCGGTCGGCCGATGGTCCGGTACCGGGTGATTCCCGATGTGGAACACGCGCTGATCGTGCCGGGCGAACTCGGAGGCAACTCGCGATTCCCGTTCCCGCGTCTCCAGCCCAGCGCCCAGGACAATCACATCGTACGTCGCCAGACGCGATGCAACCGGAGTTGCCAGGACGTGCTGCTCGGTCGCGGCCGGCAACTCCGGTTCGCGGGCGCGATCCCGCGCGGCAATGACGAGATTGTCATACAGAAGAGGTCCTGGTTGAGTCTTTGGCTTTCGCCGGCCGCACGAGCAACCCTCGTGCATCGGCTCAGTGTCTTCGAACGGAATAATGGGAACGGCTTGGCGAGCGGTGTCAGTGGCCAACTGGCGCCTCCATGTTCAGGCGGGCATCTTCCCCCTGCCGCGTCAGGTTGGGATTGTAGTAGGGATCGTGGGCGATGACGCCCGCCCAGCGCTCTCGGAGGTAGCCGATCTCGCTTGGATGCGCAATCACTGTCTTGGTCACAGACTCGTGGTGGTAGAGCGCCGCATGAGGCGTATAGATCACCTCGAACCCGGCTTCGCGTGTCCTCAGACAGAAGTCCGTGTCATTGAATGCAACGGGAAGGTTTTCAGCATCCAGGCCACCGATTTCCTCGAAGACCACCCGGTCGATGAGGGCACAGGCAAACGTTACGGCGCTGCAATTACGAACGGCGTCCGGGAGATCGAAGTATCCGGGCTCCGTGCCAGGGAGCCGCTTGAAGACGTGAACCGAGCCGCCGAATGGACCCAGGATGACGCCAGCGTGCTGAATCGTGTCATCGGGATACAGCAGTTTGGCGCCGACAATACCGACTTCCGGCCGCTGCGCATGCTCGACCATGGCTGTGAGCCAGTCCGGATCGATGACCGTGATGTCGTCATTCAGCATAAGCACGAGGGGAGTATTTACGTGCGGTATCGCGGAGTTGATGAGTGCCGAGTAATTGAACGGCTTTCGGTCGTCGACTATGCGCCGCACGTTCGGGAACGTCCCTGACAACTCGGCAACGAGGTTCTCAACGGCGTCACCCTGAGAGTTATCAACCAGCAGAATGTCGAAGTTTGGATAGCTGGTCCGGGTGAGAAGATCTTCCAGGCATGGCCGGAGGAGCGACAGCTTCCCTCCAGTTGGAATGACCGCCGTAACGCCGGGCCAGCCCGCAGCGTCGTACCGCACCCGCCAAACTCCCGGATGAAGTCCTGGCATAACCTCGGCTTTGCTCCGGCGCCTGGCAAGTGCGTCGGCGACTGCCAGCCGATCATTTTCAGTCCATTCGGAGAGATGCCAGGGTTCGTCGCGCGAAGGCGCGGGTCGCAGTTCCGTCGCCAGGACACCCGGCACGTGGATCACGCCCGCCGAATCGTCAGTGAGACGAAGGACCAGATCACGAACCGCCACCCTTCCGTGATCCTCGCGAAGCCCTCCCAGTTCGGCGACGCAAGTACGGCGAAGCAGGACGAGCGGGCCCAGGTAGTCCATCGCCAGGTAGAGGTCCGGTGACCAATCCGGCTTGAGGAAGGGATTCCAGCGCACACCGCTTGCCGTGTCCAGATAGTCGTGATCGGTATACAGGACCCGAGAGTCCGGGGCCGCTGAGATCGCGATCCGTGAACGGGCCAGGGCATCTGAAGAAAGACGAACGCCGGGATGGAGAATCGCAATCCAGTCGGCATCTGACTCAGTGATCGCCCGGTTCAGTTGCTCGACGGCAGACCCGGCGTCGCCCTCAAGAAATCTCGTACGGTCGCACACCGACGCGACGGATTCGGCGGCGGCAACAACCTCGGGTGACGTGTCACGTGAGCCAACGAGTGTCAGTTGCCAGCGGTCGTCAACAAGGTCCTGCAATGACATGACGAACTGTTCGACGTCGTCCGGACGCGCCCCCGCGAGCGGAGCCAGGAGCTCAAGCGAGATGGCGCGTGAGGCCTCGTTTTCCTCGACAGGTTTGGCGAACAGGGCTTGCTTGTCCAGCCACTGCCGGTAGTGCCGATTCAAGACCGGAACGCCACCGTCGACCGCGTCGGTCCCTTCAACTTCGATGCGCTGGTTGAGTTCAAGCGTCTTGCCATCGTTCGAGGTAATGCGCACGACCAGTTCGTGGTTACCGGGTTCCAGGCCGTGCATCGGGATGGAGCCGGAGAACCCGCAGTGGTCCGCATTCGGGTATTGCCGGCGTCGTTTGCCGATGTCCGGTCGCAGCGCACCATAGTCAATGCGTCCACGCGACTGGCCATCAATCAGGGGTTCGATCGAGCGAATCCCGGGTGGCGCCATCACCCAGCCGGAGACGATCGCAACTTCGCGCGGGATGAACAATGCGCCCCGGACGGGCAGGTCGATGCGGCCGATGACACGTCCCGTTTCAAAGGCATGGTTGTCGATCTCAAAGGTCGTTGTCAGTTCCGCGTGATCGACGTCGTTCGCCCAGATGCGAACCGTGCATTCATGGAACCCATCCCCGAGGTCGCCCACCGGTATCTCTCCGGTGAAGCCACAGTTCGCGCCCGCGGGGAACCCGGGATGCAAGGCTGCGGCGTCGAGACGCAATTCACCGTACTCAATCGTCCCGCGAGGTTCGCCATTGATGAGGGCTTCGACGCGGGCGCTTCCGGAATCGGTCAACGTCCAGCCAGTGACGATCAGGTAGCCGTCGGTTACGACGTCGGGCAACCTTCCAGGCGATTCCACGATGCCGATGATGCGGCTCGGCGTGCGAGGTGGCGCTGCCGGAGTGACTGCGTCTGCTGCATGAGACGTGCTGCCAGGCTCGGATCGCTCAGCATGAGTGGCTTCTGGGGAAGGAGCAACGGGTTCACGTTCTTCGGACTCCGCCTCCATGCTGGCCGGAGACGCCGCTGACGTGTCTCCAGCGTGAGAAGTTTGCTGCTCAGGGGAGGGTGAACCAGCTCCCAGTTGCTCCTGGAGCCTGGTGACGGCTTGTTCTAGGGTGCGCGAGCGCTGCTCAGCTGCCAGCATGCGCGACTCTGCCTCAGCCACGCGTACATTGAGAACGATGTTGTTGCGGAGCAGGATCATCACCTGCCGCGCGCGGTCGTAGAGCAATCGGTCAGCCACCCGCTCGTGTTCGCCGTCGCTGATGCCTGCCAGAAGTGGGGAGACGCTGATCTGGATGGGATGGCGGGCGCCGTAGACGATGTCGAAGAGCCCGTCCTCGACATAGTATTGAATGTCATCCGGGACGATTTTGTCGCGCCACCGCGAACCAAAGAGCGCGCGGTTGTCCCTTTCTACCTGGGAGAGCAGGTCCCGTGTAGCGGATTCGAAGTGGTAGACCACACTGTCAGCGCAGTACCAGACTTCATGTCCGGCCAATCCAGCCCGCACGCAGTAGTCGACATCCTCCCAGCCGTTCTTGTAGGAGAGATCGAGGCCGCCAAGGTCGTTCCAGATGGTGCGCCTGAACAGCGCACAGGCGGCGGTGACAACCTGGAAGCGGCGCGAGGTGCTCGCTGCCGGGTGGTCCTTGGGGAACCCGGCGTAGATGTGATGGGGCTCCCGGTCGATCCCGAAGCTGACCCCAGCGTGCTGGACGGTGTCGTTCGGGAAGAGCAACTTGGAGCCAACAACGGCGGCTGATGGATGGTTGACGGCGAACTGGACGAGTGCCTCTAGCCAGCCCTCAAGAGGTATGGTGTCGTTGTTGAGAAGGACGACGAAGTCATTCCGCGCGGCGTTCACCCCGGCATTGCAGGCGGCGGCAAACCCCTGGGCTTCTTCGCCACGCAGAACGTGCAGCTTGTCGCCGTAGCTTGCGAGGAGCGCCGGCGTGGCGTCGCGTGAGCCATCATCGACGACAACGATTTCCCGGTCTACCCCCGCGTAGTCCTGGGCGAGAATGGCATCAATGCACTGCCGGGTAATGGTGTGCTTATTGTGGACAGGGATGACGATGCTCACCCCGGGCAGCATGGAACTCTCCGGGCTACGGGAGGATTCAACTGAGTTCATCGTACTGGAAGTTCTCCGAACGGGGATCGGCGGTCCAACTCGCGAGGCTCAGCCCGTTGCGGTCCTTGTCAGTCATCAGTTCAGTGCTGCGGGCGATCTGCTGAAAGAGTGAGGCCAGGCCCGTATCGCAGAGCGACCAGTCCAGGTCATCCGCGACCGGCGAAATACCGGCCTCGTTGCCCGGGCTGTACTCCCCAGAGCAGAGGTATTCGATCACCGTGTCTTCAGTAAACGTGTTTCCGTGCGCAAATCCCGGCGGGACCCAGATCCACTCGGAGTAATCCTCTTCGCCCGTGACTGGCATGTCGTAGGCGATGATTTTGCCGTAGGTCGGTGAGCCCTTCCGGATGTCGAGCACCATATCGATCATGCGGCCACGCACCGTCCGCACGAGCTTGCCCATGAAAGGGTTCCATTGATAGTGCAGGCCCCGGACAGTGTGGGGCCGCGAAAAGCTTTCGTTCATCTGCAGGAAACGCACGCCCTTCATGAACGGCGCGGCGTCACCGGACTCGAAATCCGTGAAACGGTAGTGCTCGCTGAAGTAGCCACGGTTGTCGCGAAAGCGCGCGAAGCGGATCACCTTGACCTCGGGAATAGCCAGGTCTGTGATGCTCAGGATCTTCATCGATGTCGTTACTCCACCGGGGTGTCAATCGGGTAGGTGTTCCGTCAGGTCGTCTCGACAAGGCCCTTGGCGTGCAGATAGTGCGCCAGGGCTTCCCGCCACGGGCGCATTGGCCTCACGCCGGCCGCTTCCAGACGCTCACTCATCATCGCGGAATACGGTGGACGCCGGGCTTTTCCCCTGGCCGTGACCGTCTGGGTCGGTTCCAGATTGACCGCGATGCCCGTGATATCAAAGGTCTCCTGCGCAAACTCGAACCACGAGCATTCCCCCTCATTCACGAGGTGAAAGAGCCCGGTGGCGTCGCGCTCCATCAGGGCTTTGGTCGTTTCGGCAAGATCATGCGTGTACGTTGGTGAGAGCGCCTGATCAGTCACGACCTTCGCCCATCCGTCGTTCTTGCCCTTGTTGGCCATCAACTCGGGAAAGGTCCAACCCTTGCGGCTGGTAGCCGTGCCATACAAACCGGCACTACGGATGACCAGGTTGCGCGGATTGGCGTTCATGACCATCCGCTCCCCGGCAAGCTTGGAGACACCGTAGACGTTGTACGGGTCGGGCAGGCTGGATTCCGAATGCGGGTCGTGACGAGCGCGGCCCTCGCCGCCGAACACATAGTCGGTGGAGTAGAAAACGACGCCGGCTTCGATCTCCGCGGCAGCCCGCGCCACGTTCGAGGCACCAGTGGCATTGACGGCAAACGCGAGCGTCGGGTTCAACTCGCAGTCGTCGACGCGGTGAAACGCCGCGGTGTTAATGACCCAGTCTGGCGCATGTTCTCGTACCGTTCGAGAGACTCCCACGCCATCCGTCACGTCAATATCACCGTGACCCAGGCCGATTGCGTCGTCGCCGAAGGCCTTCATCAAGTCCTGGCCGAGCTGGCCGGCAGCACCAATGACGAGCACCTTCATGCCGTCGCTCCAGCCGCAAGTGTTTCCTTGAGCCAGCGGATGTTGAAGTAACGTGGATCCTTGTCCGGCTCCGGGCCGAAGTCTCCTCGCTCCAGCGCATCCCAGATTGTCTTGACGGCATCGGCGACGCCGCGGTCTGCGCTGAACCCGATGGCATTTTGAATCTTGGCGCCGCTGACATAGTAGGAGCGGGCTCCCGCGTTGTTCGAGCGGTCGCGGCGGACGCGAATTTCGGCGCCATAGTTCTGTTCGATGACCTCTGCCACCCAGTGCGCCAGTTCCAGCACGCGGTAGTTCTTGTGGAGGAGATTGAAAGCCTCGCCGCGAATCTTTTCCTCTGGCGCGGAGAGCAGGTGGATATACGCATCGACCGCGTCACGAATGTGGAGGAGGGGACGCCAGGCCTCGCCGTGGCCATGCACAGTCAGTTGGCGGCTCTTCCAGGCGTGGAGCGTGAAGACGTTGACCACCAGATCGAACCGCATGCGCGGCCCATAACCGAAGATGGTGCCCTTGCGCACGAGAACCGGGACAAAGAGCGGGTTTTCGTCGGCGATGCGGAGGAGCTCGATTTCGGCCAGCCGCTTTGTCTTGCTGTAGTTGGCGGTCGGCGCGATTGGCATATCTTCCGTCATGGTGATGACGTTCGCTTCGTCCGCCGTTGTGGGCGAATAGTAGATCGAGCACGTTGATGCGAAGAGGTAGCGGATAGCCCGCCCCTCGGCGCGGGCTCGTGCTGACGCAAGTTCGGCAAGCTGCCGCGTAGCGTAGACGTTGCTCTCGCTGTTCAACGTCGGAGCGAAGTCGGCGGTTGGATCGTTAGAGAGCCCCGCCAGATGGATAACGGCGTGGATGTTGTCCAGCCAGGCCGGTTCAGGGAATCGGAGGTCGCCCTCGATCACTTGCAACCGCTCGTGGGGCGGGAAGGGGTTGCCAAACCAGAGCGTGTCAACCACCCGCACGTGATGGCCAAGTGCCAGGAGTTCTGGGACGAGGACGCTGCCGATGTATCCCGCTCCACCCGTAACGAGAATCATTCCACTCTCCCCTACGTGAACCTGCGCCACTCCCCAACGCTGGAGATGCGGCCCGGAACTGCTCAGGCGGGAATCTGAGCAGTTCCGGGCCGAAGCGCATAAATTGAAACTACGCCGCGCTCGCGCGTAACCAGCGAGAATTGCTCGGTGAGATGGTGTTCCAGCGCGGGGTGGTTGGCCAGCCAGGGCAATGCCGGACTCGGGACGACCAGGAACGCTGCGCCTTCAGCGCGCAGTTCACCGAGCTGCGCGATCGCAGCTTCATCGCTGACGTCAGTGTAGTCTGCGCTGACGTGTGGAGGCGGCTTGGGAAAGGTCTCCGTCTGCTGGTCCCCAAGCTGAAGGAACGCGTCGTCACCATTTGTCGCAACCAGAACACGGGACGCACCGGGGATGTTTCCGGCCACGATGTCGCGGATCTGGGCCACGAGCTTCCGATGGTAGATCGAGGCAGGCGCCCCCGGCGCGTGCCGGCTGAGCACGCTCCCGAGCGTGCCCATGATTTCTGCGTCCCGCTGGTACTGGAGTCGCTGCAGGCCATCGAGCATACGGCGCATCTCGCGCTCGTGTAGCGTGGCGATTTCGGCGTCTCGTTCAAGTTCCGCGACGCGCTCCTGAGCTGCTGTCAGCGCAGCTCGAGTTGCACCCAGTTCTGCCTCGCGCGCGGCGGCTAGTTGGTCTCGCTCGGCGATTGCAGCGTCCCGAATCTGGAGCACGGCATTCCGCTCACGCAGGCGGCCGTCACGTTCACGGAGAAAGGCTTCGAGTTCAGAGCGGGACGCTTCATGCATGCGGAGCGCCGATTCCAGTTCGGAAACACGGGCGTCCCGCCCCGCCAATGCTGTCGTGAAGTCAGCGATGTTACGACGGAGCGTTTCGTTCTCGACGCGGAGCAGGTTGACGCGGCCGATTCCACGTAGGACGGCCGTGTCAGTGTCTGGCGCCTCGTCAGAGGGGGGTTGTGCGTCATCGCCCTCCCACCATCCGGCCTCACGGCAGAGCGCACGATAGGTGTCGACGACGAGCGACGGAAATCCACTCTGCCGCAGATCATCCAGGGTCTTGCGGTGATGTCGCAACGTGGCGTTGGGATCAGGCACCTGCGATTCATCCCGCCATCCCGGAAGTTCGAGCGCGTCGATGAGGCGCCTCACCTCCGCTGCCGGATCGACAAACCAGGCATCGAAATGGGTGACGAACCGGTCCTGCGGTGTCGTTGCTGCAAGGACTCGCTCGGCGTAGATCTGCCAGAGTGTCAGGCTCAGGGCGATGGAAAAGCCGTTTCGGCGATGAAGCGACGTAACCACTTCCAGTGGGTTTCGGACAACGAGCACGACGCGTAGCGGCCCAAGGGCTGACACCCAGAACGGGAGTGCGAGGCTGGTACGAGGGTCCTTCCAGCCCCAGACACCATGCCCAGCCAACGGCGCTGCCAGGGTGCGCGCCCGCTCGCGGTGGCGATCAAACGCACTGGTGGTCCAGTCAGTGATGGGTGGAGGCGGGCAGTCCCAGCCGGCACCTGCTTCATTCAAGACCTCGTCGTTGAGGGCGACGAAATCCAGATGCTCGAAGAACCCTTCGGGGTTTTCCGACGCCGGCGGCATCAGAGCGTCGTCCGGACCAAGATACAGGCCAGCCTCGCTGAGGAGCTTGGCCACCATGGAGGTGCCCGAACGGTGCATGCCTACGATGGCAATGGGCGTTGGCGACTGACTCGTTTCACTTAGTGCGGTCAACGACACCTCTGCCACTCATCCAGACAGGTTCCAACCCGGGCCAGCAGAAGCCTGGCGAAGTCCTGGCGGAAAGAATCACACGGAGACCGGGAGTTGCGCCAATTCAGATGCGATCGTACGTACGCCGTCCAGGTTCAGCGATCGTGGAGGAGGCGAGGTACTGGCAAGTTCGGCGTCTATGGCAGCCCAGAGTGTCTCCGTCGAGAGCATCTCCGGGGCAACCATGTGCGCCAGCCCCAGCCGGGCAAATTGGTCGGCGCGGATCTTCTGTTCAAGCGGACCTGGAATGCGAGGAACGATCACCGGGCGTTTGCCGAAGCTGGCCGCTTCTACGACCGAGTTGTATCCGCCCATGCTTACTACGACATCTGCCGCGCGCACGACAGCAGCGTAGTCAGCATCAAACGGCACAAGCATGACATGGGGAAGCCCCGAGGCAAGCTCCCGCAATGTCTGGCGCTCTGCCTCCGGCAGGAGCGGACCTTCGACGACGTAGGCAAAGATCGAATCAGCGGGGCGGTCGGACAGTCCCAGGAGAAATGCCTCCAGCATCGGACCGCCGTCCGCACCGCCGCCTGAGGAGACCGCGATAAGCTTGCGGTTCCCGACATCCAGTGCTGCGCGGACATCAGCCCCTTCCCGGCGGGGAGGCTGAGGCGCCAGGAACCCGCAGAACCGGGTCCGCGAAGCCGACCTGGCCGACATGCCGTAGGACGTGATGGGATCAAAAATCTCCTGCTCGCCGTAGACCAGGATCGCATCATACAGGTTGTCAAGAAATGGATACGCGCCTTCATTCCGCCAGATATCGCGGGTCTGCTCGGGACCAAACGTGATGTCGCGCATGAGCAGGGCAAAACTCGGCCGTGGGGAACGGGCCGCGAGCCACTCAAGCGAGGGCGCAAGTTCGCGGAACAGGCCGCCTGGAGCGTGATCGACGACGACCAGGTGCGGATCGAAGCCTTGCGCCGTCTTGAGCGCCAGGGAACTCCGGAAGCGAATCGTGCTGTTATGTGAGCCGGTGAACCCCTCGGTAGGCGGGAGAGAGGCGTACAGCTCACGCTTGGGCATGGCTGGCAACTTGACGTAGTCGAGATTCTCTGGCAGCGGAAAGGCACCGGCTTGCAGTGAACCCGTCAACAGGAGCAAGCTGTCCTGCGGACGCAAGGCGGCGTAGGCCGTTGCTACCCCAAGCGTTATCCTCAAGTGTCCGAGACCCGTGCCATCGTGACTGTAGAAAAGCACGCGGCGGGGAATGTCGGACGCTGGGGTGATCCCGGCAGCTGTCGTCGTTGAGTTCATATCGTCAGGAAATCTCGTACAAAACGAATCGGGGAGGGCATTGCCCTCCCCGAATTCAGGTGCTTGTTGTGCGGGTTACCCCGCGAACAACCCTGCCTTAGCTAACGAAGGCGAGGTTGTAGCTGCCGCCGGAAGCATCGGCGATAGCGGTGCCGCCATTGGCGGAGATGTCGAGAGCGGTGGAGTTGCCGACGCTGCCGCCGTCAACCGCGACCGTGCCGCCCCAGGTGTCGCCAACGCCAATGGCGTTGCCGGCGTTGCCGCCGCTGTTCACATCGCCGATGGCAACCGCGCCGCCATTCGCAGAAGCGGTCGCAACGCCGCCGTTACCGGCAGAAGCGGTGTCAGTAAACTGCATGGAAATGCCCTCCCTAATGTGCCACCAAGGCCACTCAACCCGACCCTTGGGCAGCAATGTCAGTCGGTCCGCAACTGACATCCTTCCTGCGACCCACGAGCAAGTTACCACCGGGAGGGAGGCGTGTCAATGGGGTTGTACGAATATCTCCCCAAGTCGGATTCATTCTGGGACTGCCAGCGTGGATTCTCCCGGAAAATCGGTGCCGTCAACGAGGCAAAATGGCATCTGCTGCGATATGAAACGTTGCACCAGGTCGTTAACCGCAGCCACGATCTCCGTGTGGAGACGCGAGTCAGTTGCTTCCAGGCCCGAGTCCGCGAGCTCGTCCTCATCGCGCACGACGAAGGACGCATCCGGTAAGCCAACGAGATCCAGATACAGGTCGTGCCACACGAGCGCGACGGACGGCTCTCCATCGGCTAATGGTTCGAGGAACGCGGGGTAGGTGACATTTGCGTACCAGCCCCTCAAATCCCCGCCCGGGCTGAGCACCGCGAAGGCATTGAACGGCAACGCCGGCGAAAACCACTCGATAAGCTCGTCACCCGGATTGAAGACCAGTTCATCGACCTCGACGCGCCGGTATGCCCACCGCGCTCGAAGCGCGACCCAGTCGTCCTCCTGAGCGCGCGCTACGATCACCGCTGAGTAGCGCGCAGCCTCTTCTCCGTCCGGGCTGCGCTTGATCACCGTGATCTCCCGGCCGACCTCCAGGCTTTGCCACCGGCCCAGGTCTCCATGCTTACGACGATGCGCTTCCATGACGAATCGTGCCCTCAGGAGCGGATCATGCCGAGCACTTCGGCCGTTTTTTCCTGCAAGGTGTCCGGGTCATCTGCTTCCAGGTTCAGGCGCAGGAGCGGCTGGGTGTTGGATGAGCGGACGTTGAACCACCATGTTGGAAACCCAACCGTGATCCCATCCAGGTGATCGATCTCGGCGCCGAGGGCGCGGTAATGCTCTTCTATTCGCCGGACCACCGCTGATGGATCGTTGACTTCGGAGTTGATTTCGCCGGAGCGGAAGCGGTGGTCAAGCGGAGCGATCACTTCAGAGAGCGTCTTCTGCTCCTCCGAGATCATTTCCAGCGCAAAGAGCAGGGCCGCCATCCCGCTGTCCGCGTACCAGTTGTCCCGGAAATAGAAGTGACCTGAGTGCTCGCCGCCGAAGACGGCGTCCTCGTTGCGCATGGTTTCCTTGATGTAGGAATGTCCGACCCGGGACCGAATTGGGCGGCCCCCTTTGGCCTCTATGAGCTCTGGAACTCCGCGGGAGCAAATGAGGTTGTAGACGATCGCTGCGCCGGGGTACCGGTCCAGCATGCGGGACGAGACCACCTCGGTCAGAATATCGCCGCCAACCAGCTCACCTTTTTCGTCGACCAGGAAGACCCGGTCGGCGTCGCCGTCGAACGCCGCTCCCAGATCCAGCTTCTGATCGACCACCAGTTTGCGCAGAACCGCCGTGTTCTCCGGTTCGATTGGGTTGGCCTCGTGGTTTGGAAACGTTCCGTCCGGTTCGAAGTAGAGCGGAATCACCTCGATCGGCAGGTCGCGGAAGACTCGCGGGACTGTTGTCCCAGCCATGCCGTTGCCCGCGTCGACAGCGATGCGCAGCGGTCGGAGGCGCGAAACGTCGATCATGCCGAGCATGTGCTTTGCGTAGTCATTGAGGATGTCGCGTTCTTGCAGGTCACCGCGTTCCGTGGCCGGAACAACTGGAGGCAGATCGTTGGCGACGACACGATCACGGATCAGATCTAGCCCGTCAGTGAGGGAAAGCGCGCGAGCCTCCGAGCGGGCGATCTTGAATCCGTTGTACTCGGCGGGATTGTGGGAAGCGGTGACCATGACGCCCGCTGGGTAGTTGTAGTGCCCAATGGCAAACGAGAGCCCGTCCGTGGACACCATGCCGACGTCGACGACGTTTGCGCCTGCGTCTCGAATGCCATCCATGAGCGCGGCCGAGAGCTCCGGGCCCGAAACGCGCATGTCCCTTCCAACTACGACGCTGTCGACTCCCAGTGTGGCAACCAAGGCGCGACCGATTTCATAGGCAATGACCGGGTTCAGTTCGCCTGGCACGACCCCCCTGATGTCATAGGCCTTGAAGAGCGAGGCGGCGTTCTGGCGTTGTTCTGGCGTCAGGCCGTCGCTGTAGTCGGACACAGGTTCCATCTCCCCGATCAACGAAGTGTTCGCTGCGGCGCCCTGCGCCGTGGCCATCCAGCCCTCTGCATTCTGGCACACGACTCAGCAGGCAACGGGGACACATGCCTTGGAACTCGATCAAGTTGCCACCTCACAGGAGAACCTGGCCTTTCGTGACGGGAACCACCAAGTCAGGTACGCTGCGAAGAATGGTGAAATCTCGGGCAGATGCCCCAGTTCTACTGGCCACGTATGGGTCCCCAGGCGATTTGCAGCCATTTCTCGCCGTCGGCCTTGCTCTCGAGGAGCGGGGTCAGCCGGTCATCATCGCCACGAGCGAGGTGTATCGCGAGCGTGTCGGCAAGCTTGGGCTTGCGTTTGTGCCTGTCCGTCCCGACAGGGATACCCAGCGGCCCGACCCTGACTTCCTGGAGCGGGTGAGACGCGGAGAACGTCCGGCAGAACTGTTTCGAGACATGTTCATGCCGGGACTTCGCGAATCTACCGTCGACCTGATCGATGCCGCGGCGCATGCCCGTGCGATCGTTTCTCACACGTTGGTCGGCGGCGGTCGACTGGCTGCCGAGTACCTTGGGCTGCCCTGGATATCAGTCGTCATGCAGCCGATGGGTTACCTCCCTGCGGGTGAGCCGCCGGTCGTAGGTCCTCCGGCTCTGGCGGCAACCTTGCGCATGCTGGGGGTACCGGCTACCCGCGCGATGTTGCGCTGCGCTCGAAAGCTCTCCATGCCCTGGGTGAGTGAATGGCATCGCCTCCGGGCGGAACTCGGATTGGCGCCGAGCTCGCAGCACCCCTTGTTCGAGGGACAACATTCCGGGCTGCTCTCACTCGGCATCTTTCCGAGGCTATTGGGCGAACCACAGCCAGACTGGCCGGCCTCCGCGCGGGTGACCGGGTTTCCCTTCCTGCGTGACCCGCATCGTCATCTCGACACTGAGCTCGTTGATTTCCTTGAACAAGGGGACCCGCCGATTGTCTTCACCCTCGGGACCACCGCGGTCAACGATCCCGGACAGTTTTATGAGATCAGTGCTGCAGCCGTAAGGGAAATGGGTAAACGTGCTGTTTTGGTCGGAGGACCGGCTGGCGACTCTGCAGTGCGTGACGACCAGGTCATAGCTGTGCCGTGGGCACCCCACGATCTCCTGTTTGCCCGGAGCCAGGCTGTGGTGCACCAGGGTGGGATTGGTACGTTGGCCGAAGCCCTGAGCGCGGGCAAACCGATGATTATTGTTCCGTACGCGCACGATCAGGCGGACAACGGGTGGCGCGCACGCCGGCTCGGCGTAAGCGACGTTCTTTCGCGGCGCGAGTACCGGATCGCACGACTGAGGAATGGCCTGCAGCAGCTCCTGCAATCTCAGGAGTGCAGGTCCGCTTGCGCGAACGCGCAGGGTCAGATGATGACAGAGTCTGGAGCTGAAACGGCCGCCGCATCTATCGACCGAGTGTTAGGCCACCGTGTACGTACGCCTCCCCTTGTCCTGTCTGGTACTATGTAAACACGGGTGGCACGGTGCCGCGGCGCCGTGGGCGGTCTCTGCGTCCGGAGGAAGGGGAGCAAGCGATGGCGCGGCCGATCTTCGCCACCTTGTTGATCTTCTCCATCGTGTTGCAAGCTATCCTGCTTCCCGCATGGCAACTCATCGCGGTAACCCCGGGCCTTGTCGTCGTACTGCTTTTTGGCTGGGGTGCGTACCGGAGCCTGGGTGAAGCGTTGCTCTGGGTCTTCCTCGCAGGCCTTCTCCTCGACGTCATAGGCCTCGACCGGCTCGGCGCAAACGCCCTTGCTCTCCTCCCAGTCGTCCTGCTCGGCAATCTCTCCCGGGGACGCTTTTTCAACAGTGCCCTTGTGTTTCCGATGCTTCTGGCCATCGCGGCAACCTTTCTGTATGTTGGAACGTTGCTTGTACTGCGCGGAACGCTCGGAGAGGGCGGTGACCCGCTGCAAGCGTTGGGACGCATTACGTTATTGCAAGCACTCTTGAATGCGCTGTTGGTGCCGCCGGTCTTCGGGCTCCTGGGTTGGCTCCAGCGCATGGAACCGGAGCGAACCTGATGGCCCGTCGCAAGCGCATTCCGTACGACCCGCCCCACCTGCGAAGCAAGCGCAGGCGGAAGCCTGCGGTGAGCGCGGAACAGGTGCAGATGACTCGACGCATGTTTCTGAGCCGGGGCGCCGTCGTTGGTGCATTTGCGTTGCTCGCGGGCCGGCTCGGATACATGCAACTTCTCGAGGGAGACCGCTACCGGACGGAAGCGGCCGAGAACATTCGAGAAGTTGAGACCCTGAAGCCCACGCGTGGCGTCATGTACGACCGCAAGAAGCGTGAGCTGGCGGTCAACCGGGAAACCTGGGAAGTTCGCATCCTTCCTGGCGAATTGCCAGAAGACGAGTCGGCGCAGCGAGAGGTTCTGGACCAGGTCATCAATGCCCTGAACATCCCGGACGCGCTTGTGCTCGATCCGCGAGATGTTCCCGATGGAGCCCAGGCGACCGTCAATGCCCGAACCGCCCAACTGCTGGGCAAGACGCTCACCGTTGAGAAGACGGATCAAACAATCCTGCACCCATTCTTTCGAGTACCGGGGCAACTCGTGCGGGTGAACGGGCAGGACCTGCAGGTCTTCGTTTACCCCGATGTCAACTCCCGCAAGTCAGACTCGGCCCGTATTTCTGCCGACGGCACCATGATTGCCGGCGAAGTCGTAGAGTGGCCGGCTACGCCCCGATTCGCCGCGACCGGAAATGTGCTTGCGGTCATGCTAACTGACGATGGGCGTCTTGCCGCGCGGGTCGAACGGGCAGTTGGCACGCTCGATGACCAGAGCACCATGGACACCGTGGTCAAGGCGCTCAGCGAAGACGCCCTGCAGGCATGGACCGATTACATCACGTCGGAGATGAATCTCAACTTCCTGGTACGGCTCGAGGACGAACTGACCACGGACCAGGCCGCCCTCTGCCGGGCTCACCTGAACGAGATTCCGGGCGTCAAGGTGATGAACCAGCTCGACTACATGGTCGAGAACGGCCGGTATCTCGAGCGTATCGTGGTCAAGACAGGTGTGCCACGCGAAACGGCCCTGAAACTCGAGGCGAACAAGCTCTATCTACCCGGCGTTGAACTGGAGGATGGCGTCCTGGTTCGACGCTATCCAGGTGGCGATGCCATGTCCCATGTCCTTGGCTACGTGGGACAGATCAGCCAGCGTGAGCTCGACAACCCACGCAACCAGGATGACTACGGCGATCCGATCTACGACCAAACTGATGCGATCGGTAAGGATGGTCTGGAGCTGAGCCTCGAGGAGGTGCTGCGTGGGGAGCGCGGCCGCCGCATTGTCGAGATGGACTCCGCGGGTGGATCCTGGCGCGTGATCCCCGACTCTGTGGTCGACGCCGTGCCCGGGAAGAACGTCACGCTCTCCATCGATCTCGAATTCCAACGCGCGGTTAGCGAGATCCTGGCCAAGGGAATCCAGTACTCGAACGCGGACCGGCATGCCATTGCCGCTGCTGACCCCACGCGTAAGGTGAAGCGTGAGTCGGGCGCGGGCGCCGTGGTTGCCATTGATCCGCGCACTGGCGAGATGCTCGCCATGGTGAGCTACCCGCACTACGACAACCAGCTGTTCGTCGATGGCATCTCGCAACGGAAATACCAGGAGTACACCAGCGAGGAAGCGAACAAGCCGCTCATCGACCGCGCCCTGCGCGGTGAATACCCCGCCGGCTCAACCCTGAAGCCGTTCCTGGCTGCCGCAGCGCTGCAGGAAGGCAAGATTACCCCGGACAAGACGTTTACCTGCACCGGCGCTATCCAGGTTCCGTACGCATGGGACGAGTCGAAAGGCAATGTCCATCCCTGCTGGGCCTGGAAGCTGGGTGGCCACCAGGCCCTGAATGTCTACGATGCCCTTGAGCAATCGTGCGACGTGTTCTTCTACAACGTCGGCGCTCCCCGTCAGCCGATTGACGAAGGCAAGAGCGAGTTCCTGCATTACCGGGACATGGATCTGCTCAACAATACGCTCGGAGAGAAGCACTATTTCGAGGGGATTGGAATCCAGGCGATCAAGACCAACCTCGCGGACCGCTTCTGGTTTGGGTCAGCAACGGGTGTTGAATTGCCTGGAGAGCCAGACGGCGTGGTTCCTTCTCCAGAGTGGTTAGCCCGCACGTACCAGGGCGAGGGCTGGTCAGTCGGAGCGACGATCAACGTCTCGATTGGGCAAGGGTATTTCCTGACGACGCCGCTGCAGCTCGCGGCGAACACCGCTGCCATCGCCAACGGCGGCAAGATCGTGCGGCCAACGCTTGTCCGGCAGACGCACGACGGCGCTTCACCGGCCAGGATCGAGGTCAAGCCCGACATTCTGCGCGAAGTTGGGATCAAGAAAGAGCACCTGGATGTTGCCCGCGAGGGGATGCGGCGGGTCGTTCACGGACCAACGGGGACTGCGCCGAGCACCGGTGGGTTGCAGACCAAGTGGCCGATGACCAATCCTCCGGATGAACCGCAGATCACCATTGGCGGAAAGACGGGCACGGCGGAAATTGGCACCGCCGATGAGAACAATCTTTACGATCGCCAGCACGCCTGGTTTACCTGCTACGCTCCCTATGAGAACCCCGAAATTGCCATATCGGTTATCGTCGAAGATGGCGGTGAGGGTTCGGCGTATGCAGTTCCGGTGGCAGACCGTGTCCTGCGCGCGTTCTTTGAAATCACGGGTCGCCGGAAGCGGGGCCTGGTCCTGAGCGCGGACGTTGATCCTATGCGCACCGACATCCCGGTGACCGCTGAGACCGCGGCGTTCCCGGAGCCAGGAAACCACGGGCAGAGCGCGCCGGTCGTCGCCGACTGATGCTGCCCGAAGCTCTCGCTGCGGCGAACCCCGCTCTGCACCACGTGGCTTTCGTGGTGGCTGACCTTGCCCTTGCGCTCGAGGGGCAGCGGCGCATCGGCTTCGAAGTCAGTGAGCGTTTTCTGCTTGAAGAGCAGGGCGTCGAGGTTGCAACGCTTCCAGCGGGTGCGTCGTGGATCGAGCTGATACGGCCGTTGGATCCTGAGGGAGCAATAGCTCGCTTCCTGGCGAAACGTGGCGAAGGCTTTCACCACGTCGCGTACACCGTCACAGATCTCGAGGCGGCGCTGCGATCATTGAAGGGGGCTGGCGTCCGCCTCATCGACGAATCTCCGCGTACGGGAGCCCACGGCTGGCAGATTGCTTTCGTCCACCCGGAAGCCTGTAACGGCGTTCTTGTCGAACTGGTGCAGGAATAGTCGCCGATGACAGGTCACCGGGACGAGATCGTTACCGACTCAGGGATTGAAATCGCGCCGGTCTACCGGGTACGCGAGGCGAAAGCACCTGAGCCCGATCCAGGAGCTTTTCCCTACACTCGTGGCATCTATCCCACGATGTATCGCGGGCGACGCTGGACCATGCGCCAGTACGCCGGATTTTCGTCTGTCGAGGAGAGCAACGCGCGTTACCGGCTCCTGCTAGAGCGAGGCACAACGGGGCTCAGCGTCGCCTTCGACCTGCCTACGCAACTCGGTCTCGATTCGGATGACCCGCGTGCTTTCGGCGAAGTCGGGAGGGTCGGCGTCCCGATCTCGACGCTAGACGACATGCGGCGTCTTTTTGAAGGGATCGACCAGGCCGGTGTCACGACCTCGATGACAATCAACGCCCCAGCGGCGCTGCTCCTGCTCATGTACGAGATCGTTGCCGAGGAGAGAGGGGTTGACCCGTCGAAGCTCGGTGGCACGATCCAGAATGACATCCTGAAGGAATATGCGGCGCGCGGGACATTCATTTTTCCGCCGCGGCCGTCGATGCGGCTGGTCACGGACACCTTTGCATACTGCGCCGCACGACTCCCAAACTGGAACACCATTTCCGTTTCTGGTTACCACATTCGGGAAGCGGGATCCTCAGCGGCGCAGGAGATCGCGTTCACCCTTGCCAACGGACTTGCCTACCTCGACGCGGCCATTACCGCGGGCCTGCATGTTGACGACGTGGCGCCGCGCATGAGCTTCTTCTTTGCCGCTCACTCCAATTTGTTCGAGGAGGCGGCCAAGTTCCGGGCGGCGCGGCGACTCTGGGCAGAATTGGTGCGGTCCCGGTACGCACCGCAGGACAAGCGATCCGAGATTCTGCGCTTTCACACGCAGACTGGTGGCGTCACCCTGACCGCCCAGCAGCCGCTCAACAACGTGGTGCGCGTGGCCTACCAGGCCCTGGCGGCGGTGTTAGGGGGAACGCAGAGCCTGCACACCAATTCCTACGACGAGGCTTTGGGTCTCCCGACCGCTGATGCCGCAACGCTGGCGCTGCGGACGCAGCAGATTCTTGCCGACGAGACGGGAGTTGCGGACACTGCTGATCCACTCGCCGGGTCCTACTTCGTCGAGCAGCTCACTGACGAGCTGGAACGCCGGGCGCGCGATTGGCTGCAGCAGATCGACGAGCGGGGCGGCGCGGTTGCGGCGATCGAGTCGGGCTTTGTGCAGAACGCGATCGCCGAGAACGCCTATCTGCTGGAGATGCAGCGAGAGACCGGCGACCGCGTCATCGTCGGGGTGAACCGCTACACCGCAGAAGACGAGGTCGAGATGCCGGCACAGGCTATAGACGTCGTCGCAACACAACGCCAGGTAGACCGGGTGCGGGCGTACAAGGCGGCTCAGAATCCCGCCAGGGTCGAGATGGCCCTCGATGTCATCAGCGCATCTGCTCGCGATTCCGCGCGTCCATTACTCGTTCCGATGCGCGATGCGTTGCTCAGCGGAGCGACCCTGGGTCAAATTGCTGGCCGGCTCCGGCTGGAGTTTGGCGAGTACCGCGCACCCGCTTAGTGAGGCATGGAGCACATGGAAAACCTGGCTGCCCAACGGGTTCGTGGCTTCGGGACATCAATCTTCACGGAAATGAGCCGGCTGGCAGGTGAACATAAGGCGGTCAACCTGGGGCAAGGGTTTCCTGACTTTCCGGGGCCCGACTTTGTGAAGGAAGCGGCCAAGAGAGCGATCGACGCGAACGCGAACCAGTACGCCGTGTCCTTTGGGACCCCGAGACTGCGACAGGAACTCGCAGCAACCTGGTTTGCGCAGACTGGACAGGAGATCGACGTCGGAGCTGACGTGACCGTGACGTCAGGAGCGACTGAGGCGATATTCGACGTCATGCAAGCCTTTACGGGTGACGGTGATGAGGTCGTCGTCTTCGAGCCGTTTTACGACTCGTATCCTGCCAGCGCAGTGATGGCGGGATCGCGTTTGCGCCCGATTACGCTGCGAGCGCCCGACTGGTCATTCGATCCGGCCGATGCCGAAGCCGCATTCGGGCCTCGCACCAAGCTGCTCTTGCTGAATACGCCGCATAATCCGACCGGCAAGGTGTTCCGGCGGGAGGAACTCGAGGTACTGGCAGACCTGTGTCTTCGCTGGGACGTGGTCGCAGTCACTGACGAAGTCTACGACCGCATCACGTATGGAACCGCGAACCATGTGTCGCTGGCAACGCTCCCGGGCATGCGCGAGCGCACGCTGACCATCAATTCCACCGGCAAGACGTTCTCCATGACTGGTTGGAAAATCGGGTACGCGATTGGCCCAGCCGGACTCAACGCGGCCCTGCGCACGGTGCACCAATTCGTGACGTTTGCCACGGCGACGCCATTTCAGGAGGCCATGGCGGACGCACTGGCCATCGCACCGCAACTCGGTTACTACGAGCAACTGAAACGGGAGTACGACGACCGACGCGTCATGCTCGAGCAGGCGCTCACGGGTGCTGGTTTACCAGTCCTGCCGGTTGAGGGTGCGTACTTCCTGATGGCTGACGTTTCGGGCCTTGGGTTTTCGGACGACGCCGGTTTCTGTCGCTGGCTGACACGAGAGGTGGGCGTGGCAGCAGTACCGCCGTCAGCCTTTTACGCGGACCCGGCCCAGGCGCCGCTGCTGGCCCGTTTCTGCTTCGCCAAGCGAGAGGACACGATTGCCCAGGCCGCAGAGCGGCTGCAGCGGTTGCCCGCACTCCTACCGTAACCGTCAGGCCACTACCCGGATCGTAGCCAGGGTGGGATCGGCGGGTCCTGAAATGTACTGGCCGTGCGCGACACCGTCCTGAAGGTAGGCAATCTTTTCGGCGGTGATCACCTCTCCGGGAGCCAGAACTGGAATGCCTGGCGGATAGGGCAGGACCAGTTCTGCCGAAACCTCGCCTTCAGCGGCAGCGAGTGGAATCTCTCGTGTCTGTGCGAAGAAAGCTTCTCGCGGCGACATGACCAGAGTCCCAGGGGCGACGACCGCGCCAGACGAGCGTACGGACGCTCGCCGGTGCACACCGGTGTATCGCTCCTGGGAAATGGTGGCAAAGGCGTCAACGAGGCGGTTGACGCTCTGCTGCGTGTCAGCGATTGTCACGAGAAACACGAGACCAACCTGGTCACTCATCTCGGGACCGACAGCGAACCGGTTGCGGAGCATCTCCTCGGCCTCGTAGCCGGTCATCTGGAGCCCATCCACATCCACGACCAGCTTGGTGAGGTCAAACTCCCGCACACCGAGTTGCTCAGCATCCAGCACTCCGACTCCAGAAATAGCTTGAAGCCGCTCCCGGGCGTCTCGTGCCAGGCGAATCGTGCGATCCAGCATTTCCTCGCCGTGGAGTGCCATCTGGCGCCGCGTGGCGTCGATGGAAGCCAGGATGAGAACGGAAGGGCTAGTGGTATTCACCATGTCAATGGTGGTGCCCAGGCGGTCCATATCAACGCGTGTTCCCTGGGCATTGAGGATGGCGGCCTGCGTCAAGCTGCCCAGTACCTTGTGTGTCGAAAGAACTGCGGTGTCGATCCCGCTGCTCATGGCCGACGCTGGCAGCCCAGGGTGGAAATGAAACTCGGGGCCCCAGGCTTCATCGACGTGAACCGGGACGCCGCGCGCATGTGCCACCGTCGCGATGCCTGCGAGATCGGAGGCCACGCCGCAGTACGAAGGACTCACAAGGGCCACCAACCTGGCGTCAGGGTGTTCATCGAGTGCGCTGGCAACCTGTTCCGGCGTAATGCCGAGGCCAACGTTCAACTCCGGGTGCAAGGCGGGCGAAACGTACACTGGCCTCGCGCCGGTGAGAATAAGTGCGACCAACAGGGATTTGTGGAGATCACGCGCCACAATAACCTTGTCCCCTGGACGCACCGTTGCCAGGAGACTGGCGTGATTGCCGGCAGAGGAGCCATTCAGCAAGAAGAATGTCCGCTCCGCGCCCCAGGCCGCGGCCGCCAGGCGCTCTGCCTTTCTCAGCGGGGCACCGTGGAAGTGCGTGTCACTGACACCACCACCCAGCGGAATGTCGCTCCGGAAGACTTCGGCGCCGAGTAGTTCCACCAGTTCCGCATCTGCGCCAACGCCCTGCTTGTGGCCGGGAGTGGAAAACGGAGCCATGTTGAGCGCCTTGTAGGCGCGCAACCCGTCAAGCAACGGAGCGTGGTGCTGGTCCAAGACCCCAGCGCCGGTGTGAGGGATTTCCAGGATTTCTGTCACCTGCGAGCGGCCTTTCTCGACTCTACGGTGCGTTGTCGGTGGACTTTAGCCTCGCTCGAAGTAGCGTTGACGCTCCCAGTCGGTCACGGACATATCGAATGCTTCCTGTTCGATTTCGGCCATATGCTGGTAATGGATTACTACGTCGTCACCAAATGATTCCCGAGCAATCTCGCTGTTCTGCCAGGTGGCGATCGCCTCGCGTAGGGAGCGCGGCACATGCGGAACGCCGGCGGCAATGTAGGCATTGCCGTGGAACTCCGGGGCTGGCTCGACCTGATGTGAAATGCCGTACAGGCCCGCGGCAAGGATTGCCGCGTACGTCAGGTACGGGTTGGCGTCTCCACCCGGCAGGCGATCTTCAACGCGGAGTGACGAACCGTGTCCGACGACCCGAAAACCGCAGGTGCGGTTGTCGCGAGACCAGACGACGTTGATCGGCGCCCAGGACGCAACCGCGTACCGCTTGTATGAGTTGATGTTGCTGGCCAGGAACAGGGACAGCTCCCGGGAGGCATGGAGCAAACCACCCAGGAAGTAGCGCATGGTTGGTGACATCTCGGACGATCCGGGACTCGCCGGAAACAGATTGCGCCCACCTTCTTCATCCCACAGGCTGACGTGCACGTGGCTCGAACTCCCCGTCCAGCTCGCGTCTGGCTTGGCCATGAAGGTAATCGAGCAGCCATTCAGATGGGCGATTTCCTTGGCGCCGTGCTTGTAGATGGCTGCGCGGTCGGCGGCCTCAAGGGCATCTGCGTACGAAATGTTGACCTCATGTTGACCGGGGGCAGCTTCGCCTTTGGAAAACTCGATGGGAACGCCCGCTTGCGACATGAGATTTCGGAACTGGCGATAGAGCGGTTCGGCCTTCGTCGCCTGCAGTAGTTGATAGTCCTCGTTGTACCAGCCCCACGTTTGCAGATCACGCCAGCCTTTGCTGGCTGCCTCCTCGTAGGAGTCACGCAGGAGGTAGAACTCGAGCTCCGATGCCATGCGAGGGCGTAGACCCAGGTCGGCCGCTCGCTCAAGCTGCCGCTTCAGGATGGAGCGCGGCGCCACCGAGACCAGTTGGCCTGAACGCTCATCAACGAGATCGCCCAGGACCAACGCCGTCTTCTCGAGCCATGGCACGACGCGCAGCGTGGACCAATCCGGACGGTTGAGGTAGTCACCGTAACCGGAATCCCAGTCGTGGCCTGGATAGCCCGGCGGCGTATTCATCTCCATGTCCGTGGCCAGGAGATACGTGCAGAGGTGGGTGCCGTGATCCAGGCATTGCTCGATGAAGTGCCGGCCAGTGACCCGCTTGCCGATGAGCCTTCCCTGCATGTCCGTGACGCCGGTGACGATGGTGTCGATATCACCGCGCTCAACCAGCTCCACAAGTTCCTGCACGTTGAGCTTGCCTTGCTCTGGCCGCGTCATGCCTACCTCGTCAACGACTTTCTCCGGAAACAACGAAACGTCTTGCGGCAAGCAAGACGTCAGAGACTATACCGGACTGCAGGCAGGGTACGGGTCAGGGCGCACGCGGCCACGTGCGCCCTGATGCTCTCCTTGTGGACCCGTTTGACCGGGTCGACTAGCTGGCGATTGCGACGAACTGGTCGCTCACGAACCCGGCTTGACCCGAAGCCGGATCGATTACTGGAATCCAACCGTCAGCAGGAGAGCCAGTCACGTCGAGCTCTACGCCTTCACCGAGGATCGTGAGAACCTCGGCGTTGTCGCTCGGCTCGGCGCGCAGATTGACATCAATGGTAGTAACGACCGTGGAACCCGCACCTATTGGTGCGATCGCTCCGACGACCGGGGTGGCCGCAGCCTGGGCCTGCTCAACGGCAGGAGTTTCAGTGGGAGCTGCGGATGTATCGCTCGGGGTTTGAGCTTCCTGTGCCACCGAGACCGGCGCGCCCTCACCCAGGCCACGCGCCATGAAGACGCGGACCAGCGTGCGGTCGCTCTCGCTCTGCAGCCAGGCGATTCCTGAATACGCGGACTGTCCCCGTTCCTGGAGACCCACAGCGAGTTCATCGCCGGTGGCGCCCGCCTCGACCGGGCCACCGATGTCGCCACAGGCAATGGACGTCGAGGGATCGTTCGCATCCACCCTGACATCAATCGCGTGCTCAGATGCCAGGAGCGTTTCGAGTGTGGCGTTCACGACGGTCGTGCTGAACTCCGCCGGAATGGCCGTCAGCGCGCCCTCTGGTGCTTCGTTGGCCTCAACGCCCTCAACCGAGCCGACGTCGATCAACTGGAAGGCGGGCTCAGCGCTCAGCGCGCCACATCGGCCCGCAAAGATGCGAGCGGGGAGTGGTTCGCCGGGCTGGATCAGCCCACCGACCCCTGTGTTGGTCGAGGTAGGGGTTGGATTGACGGCCGTCGTCGGCGGCACCACAGGCTCCGTACTCGTGCCAGTCGTGTTAACCGTTGAGCCGGTGCCGGAAGTTGCGGAGGTATCGGCCGTGCCCCCGACGGCGGAACGGGGTGCGCACGCGCCGTTGAGGCAGATTTCCCCGGCGGCGCAGTCCGCGCCGCTGCTGCAGCCCCGGGCGCCAGGGGCTGGAACAAAGGGTTCTGCTCCACCGTCAAAGGCGAGGGCGCGGGCGGGAACCAAACCGACCGCGGCCAATCCTGCTAACCCACGAAGCAGTTTGCGGCGACTGCTACGAGATACGCCACCTGTCATGGACACGGCAAGCGCATCGAACCTGCGGGCGTTCATGCTTTCCTGCTCCTTTTCGCGGTCACGGCGCTGCATCCTCGGGTGGAGTACCTCGCCGTAGCTGTGACAGACGCGACACGGGTCTGACGCGCCGTCATCTACCGGGACCACGGGTCAAAGTCCCGTAATTCCGCGCTTGTGACTGAGAAGTAGGTTACAGGATGGAAGGTGAATTACAAGATTTGCCGCAATGTCAAATACTAGTACCGATGGAAGGGTCAACTGTTACTGTGACATTCAGGAACAGGATGCACTATCTCAAGTATTGACGCCGAAAACGGCCTGGCAATAGTACTGATGGCTGCAGACGCGAGAATGAGAGCCGTGCCATCAGCGTCACCAGATCGTCGCGCAAAGGCGTGCCTGCGAGGCAGCTAATCGTTGACAGCGAGTTCGGCTGCAGCAATGGGGCATTCGAAACATCGACGCGGTAGGCACAGAGCTGTGTCTAGATGGATCAGTCCCTGCGACCCTCTGGCACCGATGGCTCGTACCGGAGTGTCCCCACAGACCTGGCTCAACGCCCGCCTGGTGACGGATGTCATGCCCGGGGCGGGCAGTTTCTCCCAGAGGCGAGCCGCGGCTTCGACGAATCCGTCATCCCCCGAGTGGGATCCAATGGCGTAGAGGACTGGCAGTATCTCGCTGGCGAGAATCTCGATTGCCCGATCTCCACCAATGCCTGGCGACGAACCGACCGCGGTAATTTCCCGGATACGTGCCGGTGGATCATCCGAGTCGAGGACACGGCGGATTGTGGCGAGTAGCCCGCCCTCTTGCGCGACGTTGTGCGCGAGAGCGGCGGCTGCGTAGAGGCGATGCAGCGGATGGTTAGCTGGTCGTGTGCGAGCCAGATGCCAGTCTGACGCAGTGAGGTGATCGCCGTGCCAGGGGGCGCCGAGGAACTGCCAGGCGAATTCGAGAGCGGCAAGGTCCGATGGACCAACTTTCAGGAAATGGGCCTCGGAGGGGGACAGGGGAAGAAAGCCGGCAACGCCGAGGATCAGCCCAAGTGTCATGTGGAAGCGATCTGATGGTGGCTGCGTACGTCTCAGATCCTCCAGCCTGGCAAGAGGCAGGAGTTCACCTAACCGACGCATCGGCGACTGATTCCGCGAGTAACCAAGCCCGCCCAGGATGGCCTGCCAGAGAACTTCGGCGGGCGCCACATCGAGTAGTTGCGCCTCGATGTGCGCCGAGCGCGAGGAGATGCGGGTGTCACCGAGGGTGTGGAGGATGGCGCGCTGTGCTCCTGGCGCCGAGCGCGAAAGGTGTGGCGCGCAAACCACGCCCCCGACTCGATCCCAGTCCAGCATGGCCAGCGGCAGGTGGGTGATGTCTGGCAGCGAGACTTCGACGATTGGCGCCACCGCTCCGTCCTCGCGACGCGTGACCGAGCCGTCGTGTCGTGCGACAACGTGCAGGATGACGGCGTTGTAGGCGGGATCGAGATGGTGGCCGTGGTTGTGCCAGCCACGTGTCTCCAGATGCATTTCGACGGCGCCGCCGCGGAGTTCCCGCTCGTTGAACAGCAGCAGGGCATCCGCGAAATCGGGGCCGAGACCATGCGTCCACGTTCCGCGGTGAACAACGGTGACTGGCTCCCCCGCGGTCGTGACCAGGTTCACCGGGATCTGCCCGCCGTGCCAGGCAGCGCTGAGCGCAATCTCCGGAATCCGTTCTGGAGGAGACACAAACTCAGACTTCGAACGCGGGCCGTTCGATGGGCGGCAGCCCGGCTTCACGCCGCTCGCGATCACGACGGAACTGGTCTACGGCAGCCTGCAATGTGCCAAGCGCGAGCGTCGCGCATCGCACACGGCTGCGCACAATCTCGTCGCCCATCTCCTCGGTGATATCGGACAGCCCCAGTTCCTTGACCTCATCGAGCGTGAGACCAGTTGCCATCTCGCTGACCATTGACCCGCCGGCCTGGCTGATGGTGCAACCAGCGCCTTCGAAGGTCACCGCTTCGACGCGGTCCTCGTCGTTGATCTTCACGTACATCGTGATCAGGTCACCGCAGCCAGGATTTCCGCCACCGAGTTGGACGTCGGCATTCTCCATGCGGCCCTTGTTACGCGGGTGCTCAAAGTGATCGACGATGTTTTCGACGTACGCCTGCCGGTCCAATCGTGTTCCTTTCGCGCCGGGCCTGCACGCTCCTGGCGGTATGTCTGCCTGGCAACGATGGAAGTATAGGAGCGAAGTGACGCCGCTACGCGCTCGTCAGGAACTCTGCGACGGTGGCGATGGCCCGTTCTCGCCAACCAGGGACCGTGACATCAATCCGGTTCAGGCGGGGATTCTTGCGCAGCCATGTCTCCTGGTGCCTGACGTATCGGTGTGTATCAAAGCGGATACGCTCGATGGCCTCTTCGAGTGAAGTGAGCCCATCTAGGTACGGCAGGAGTTGCCGGTACCCGATGCTGGACATGCCCGCGGCGGCTCGTGGCACCCCTTCGGCGAGGAGCTTCTCCACTTCCTGGACGAGCCCGCGCTCGATTTGCACGTTGATCCGGCGGTCGATGATCTTGAACAGCTCTTCGCGGGGGCGAGAGAGACCCAGTTCCAGTGTTTCATATGGAGGTGGTCCCTTGCCCTCCTGCATCGACATTGGCACGCCTGTGGCTTCGTAGACCTCGAGCGCGCGAATCACGCGACGCATATTGGCCCCGCAGCGGTCGGCACTTGCCGGGTCGACCAAGCGCAGACGACGCATCAACAAGTTGCCGCTGTCACGTTCGGCTTCCGCTTCGGCGCGGGCACGAAACTCGGGGTCGGGCGGGACTCGCGGAATCCGCCATCCCTCGATCACCGCGTTGATGTAAAGCGGAGTTCCACCGGTCAGGATCGGTACGTGACCGCGCATGGCTACGTCGAGGATGGCCGCATTTGCCAGATCCTGGTAGCGGGCCAGGCTCATTTCGCCCGCGGGTGGCAGGACGTCGATCAAGTGGTGGGGAATCCCGTCCTGCTCCGCACGCGTAGGTTTATCGACACCGATATCGAAACCCCGGTACAGATATCGGGAGTCAGCGTTGATGATTTCTCCATCGAATTGCTGCGCCAGTTCGATGCTGAACGCCGTTTTGCCAACAGCGGTGGGTCCTGCAACCACGACGAGTTTGGGACGTTCTATGAGAGAGGTGTTGGTCACGCCGTTTGTTGCCCGCTGGTTGTTGGTCCTTGCCATGCCTCCTATTATGGCGATATTGAGGGCCGGAGCGCGGGTGATTTGCGTGCCTTCGGACTGCAACAGGAGGGGTTTCCCCGCGTGGTTCGATTACTGACACAGTCCCTGAAGATCATCACCATCGCCGCGCTAACACTGATGGTTGCCGGCGCCGGCGTGTGGGCGTTTCGTTACGCGACAGAGGCTGCCCTGCCGAGCGATGCCGGTGCGCCGGTCATGGTTTCTGTCTTCGAGGGACAGACCGACGCCGAAGTCGCTGACGAACTCGAGTCCCAGGGACTGATCAAGTCCAAGATGCTTTTCCAGGGTCAACTGCGCCTCTCGGGCGGCGCACTTGTTCCCGGCACCTACACCCTACGCAAGGGGATGAGCGTTCCGCAGATCGTTGACAGCATCACCGGTGCGGCGCCTGCCGAAGAGGTGGCCGATGCGCCGTCGAATGCGCCCGAGTCGTTCGACATCACGATTCCCGAGGGGTGGCGCACCGAGCAGATTGCCGAGGAGTACGCGCGCCTGGGTGGCGAAGGGGGCGCTGAGGCGTTCATGCAAGCGGTGAAGGACATCGACCGCTCGCAGTTCGATTTCCTGGCGGACCTTCCTGCCGACAAGTCGCTTGAGGGCTATCTGTTCCCGGATACCTATCGCTTTAGCGGTACCAACCCAACCGCTAACGTCGCGACCATGCTGACGAACTTCGGCAACAAGTACACGCCGGAGATGCGCCAGCGCACAACCGAGATGGGGTTGACGATCGAACAAGTCCTCACGGTCGCCTCGCTCGTCGAGCGTGAGGCCCAACTGCCAGAAGAACGCCCAACGATTGCCGACGTCTACCTGAGCCGCTGGGAACAGGGGTGGCGGCTTGATGCGGACCCGACGGTCCAGTATGTGCTCGGAACGCCGCAGGACTGGTGGCCGAAGCTCTCTGGCGATGACCTCTTCGTCGAAAGCCCGTACAACACCTACCAGAACGATGGCCTCCCACCCGGCCCGATAGCCAACCCAGGGTTCGCGTCGATCCAGGCTGTGCTCTTCCCGAATGACACGCCGTACATGTACTTCGTCGCCAAAGGCGACAGCGGCGAACACGCGTTTGCGGTGACTGCTGAGGAGCAGCAGGCCAACGTCGACAAGTACCTCAACAATCCGGAAGGCGGCCAATAACATGACTCTCCGGAGTGCCTCGACGTATCGGGTGGGAGTTATCGGGGATCCCGTGGCCCATTCGCTGTCGCCGGCGCTCCATCAGCCGGCTCTCGACCTGATGCAGATACCTGCAACGTACGAGCGCTGGCATACGCCTCCCGAACAGTTGACCGCTCGCGTGGAATCCTTGCGCGCGGCAGATGTTCTGGGCGCTAATGTCACGGTGCCGCATAAGGTCGCGGTCATGGCCCTGGTCGATGAGGTCTCCAGCGCGGCGAAACGGGCGGGCGCGGTCAACACAATCGTCAATCGCAACGGGCGACTCTACGGCGATAACACGGACATTCACGGATTTCAGGTGGCCCTCGAGGACTTGCTCGGCGGAGTGCATGCCCGGAACGCAGTGGTTCTCGGCGCGGGTGGAGCGGCGCGGGCAGCAGTTCTCGCCCTGGAGGCGATGAACGTAAGCCAAATTTGTGTTGTGAATCGTGACGCGGAACGCGCGCGGCGGCTGCAGGATGACCTTGTGCCGGCACCGGTCGAGGTTGTTGAAGCGGGCGGAGCGTGGCTCGGGGAGCACTTGCCCGAAGTCGACGTGCTCGTCAATGCCACCTCGCTCGGGTGGAAGCCCGACGAAACGCCGCTTGACGCACGCTTTCTTGACTACCTGCCGTCGTCCGCGGTGGTGTTTGATATGACCTACCGCGAAACGCCGCTGCTGCGGGCTGCGACCGAGCGAGGATTGCGGTCAACGGACGGGTTGGCGATGCTGGTGCACCAGGGCGCGCACGCCTTCTCGCTTCTTACCGGTCAGCCCGCGCCGGTGGACCTCATGCTGGATGCCGCGCGGGAAGCCCAGGCGCAAACCGTCTAGTCTCCGCCGGTAGCACGGCTATGAAACTGGAGAAAAGTTCGGCGCTCGCGCGACCTGGATCTCTGCCACATTGCTCGCGCCAACTGGCTGTTGCATGTAGACGATCCACGGAATGCCATCACGGTCCAGAGCAATGTTGGCGCGGGCCGTTATGCCTCCCTCTCCGGGAGTCAGCGTTACGGGCCCGGCCGTAGAGCCGTCGGGGGCGATCTTCAAACCGCCAATGTCGACGTCGCGATTCCGCCCATTGTTGAAGACCACGAACTGGGTGCCGTCGGCAGCCATTGCCGTAGTCGGAAGGA
This sequence comes from Thermomicrobiales bacterium, assembly GCA_046328375.1. Classification (GTDB taxonomy): domain Bacteria; phylum Chloroflexota; class Chloroflexia; order Thermomicrobiales; family UBA6265; genus JACCXM01. The sequence continues at coordinate 6,756 of JAXLWT010000020.1, read as the reverse complement.
ACCCGAAATCTCCGCTTGCGACCAGTTGCGGTTCGGACCAGGTATCGGCTCCCGGCTCAAGCCGCTGCACATAGAGGTCGTTTACCCCACGGTTGAAGAGGCCGAATACGACCGCCACGCCACCACGGGGGTCCGCCGCCATGTCGATCAGCCGGCCGCCGGCATCGCCAGCATCCCGCACGAACAGGGTCTCTGGTTGACTCCAGGTTGAACCGGTGACCAGATCACGCGCACTCCACTGCACGCTTGCCGCACTCTTCATTTCATCGGGTGTCGTGCCCTGGTAGAGCGACCAGATGGCGACGAGGCGGTCCTTGTCGGCGACCAGCCGCGGCCACGCCGGATTCAAGTCGGGGGCTTCGCGCACACTGACTGGCGTAGGTTCGCTCCACCCGTCGTCGGTCAGATCACTGGAGAGAAGGTCGGCGTAGACCGGCAGCGCGTTTCGGAGTTCTTCATCGACAAACCGTTGATCGCGCCAGATGACATGCAACCCGTCCGCTGCGTCAATCGTCAGGGTTGCCAGCATCTGATGCCCGGCGTTGTCGTCGGGTGCAACCAGTGCCGGCGCGCTCCAGGTACCTGCTTCCAGGCGCTGATAGACCAGCTTGCCCCACGTATCATCCCCCGTGAGCGCGCGCTCCGAGTACACCAGGTGGACAACGCCGTCGCTATCGACTCCTGCCGAGGCACTGAACTGCGTAGCTTCATTGCCGATCGGCTCGGCTGACTCCCAGTTCTGGAGATCCGGGTTGAAGCGCGACGCGAAGAGGCGACGTGGGCCATACCCTTCGTCGGCGCGAGCCTGAGCCGTGAAGAACACCCAGGCGCCGCCGTCGGGCGTGGCGACGACCTGCGGCACCCACTCCTCCCAGACCCGGTACGCCCTCCCGATGCCCTTGTCATCGATGCGAAGCACGCTGTACGCCGGCTGCGCCACCTCTGGCGGCGGAGGAATCTTGGGCGGCGTAGGCGTTGCCGGAGCGTCCTGGGCAAATACCCTTGAAGGAAGTAACAGTGCAGATGCAGCACCGAACGCAAGGGAACGTCGCGAGAAGTAGGTCATCCAGCCCCTCCCGGCACGATTGCCGGCGTAAGGCGCGTGGCGGGTTGCGCCGTCAGGCTCAGGAACTCACAGAGCGCCAGTGAGGCTTGGCAAGCGTGAGCTGGTCGTTGTCGCGGAGAACTCTACTCGCGATCGATCGTGCTCTGCCAAAGCTGAGAGTGTGGCAGACGCAGCAACGGAGGCAAGTCCGCCGAGGATAACGCCGCTGAGATTCACAACGTCGTTGTCTACCGCAGGCACTCCTGAGAGGTACTGTGACGGGAAGCCACAGGTGTGTACGGCCAATTCCGTGCGCGTGCTGCAGTGGGCGCACCAGCGCTGCTCCTGAACCAGTGCGCCAAGGAGGCTATCGGCCAGGGACCCTGCAATGCCGCCAGCGACACAGCTTGTTGCGAGGACGCGCCGGTTTGCTTTCCCGGTCTGCGCAGCGCCAGCAACGGCAAGTGATGCAAGCGCCGACGCCGCCAGTCCGATGGGCGTGACCGATCCTGATTCGCCGGAGGACGTCTTGCGAAGAGTCGTTATGCGTCGCGGCAGCCCGCCCCAACGTGTTCCGATCTCCGTGGCCCATGTGTCAGCCGCGGCGGAGGCAAGGCTGCCGTAAAACGCGGTCAGCGCGAACTCCCTCCAGGGTTGCGGCGCCACCGCGTGTACGAGTGCACAAAGTGCGGCAGGACCGCCGTTGGCAAGAACCTGGACGGCGTCTCGCTCATTTCCGCGCCGCTGCTTCACGCTCCCTTGTCTTGCCAGACGTCCAAGGGCAGACGCGCTTGCGAAGTACGACACCATGACAACGCTTCCCGGAAGACCAACGCCTGTATACACGGCCGCGCCAGTCACCGCAGCAGCGGCCGCGCCAGACCGGGAGAGCGCCCGTAAACGCCAGGCGCAAGCGGCAACGCCTGCAGCCAGCAGAATTCCCCGCAGCGCTCGCAACCCCAGGTCCTCGCTTCTCTTGCTCGGATCCTGATCGTTCACCGCGGGCAACCTGCACAAACAACGTCACATCGGCGAGAATACAACCTGTATGGCCCTCTAGCTCAATGGCAGAGCAGTGGACTTTTAATCCAATGGTTCAGGGTTCGAGTCCCTGGGGGGCCACCAAAGGAGATCCCCGCGACCGTGGGCATGGTCGCGGCGCGCGGCTAGCCCTTTCGTCCCTTCTGGCGTTTCTCCACCTTCCGCGGCTTGGCCGGTTTCTGCGCCTTCTTTGCCGGCTGGCCCGTTTTCGCGGGTGTTGAATCCTCATCTTTGCGGGACTGCGAATCAGTCATATCTACTCCTTTGTGGGCGGGAAGTGGCTCACTGACGCTAGCGCCTGCGTTGGTCAGTATTCAGCACGATCGCTGGCAGCCGCCAACTGAGCGCGACTTCACCGACGCGTCGTTGCCTGACTATACCGGGAGTCCCGCGTTGCTGGTATTACGCGGCAACGGATCAACGCGCAGGAGGCTTGACTTGTCTGGACGCAAGATCGTTTGATCGCCGACCCGGTAGGATAGGACGCTCCATCTTGACCCTGGCTGATGTTCAACGGGCCGCGTCGTTTGGCGGTGCGGGTTCCCCCACGCGACCCGTACTGGTAGGCACCTCATGATTTGCCGGGAGGTCGTGCGGAGGGCCGCTAAGCCTGCGAAAACGACTCCGTGCCAACGTTTGGAAATGCGACCCCCTGCCTGGCGGCGAGTTCGCGCAATTCTTGCCAGGTGGCGTCAGGCACGTGAATGCCAGCGCGGAGCCGTTCTTCACGGTTCGCCAGCTCCGGTTCACCCGGCAGTCTCACTACGTCCACGCCCTCACGCGGCCGGCAGGCCGTCACAACGTCGCACTGGGCTTCAATCGCGGTGCGGAAATCGCGCGGGTCACTGAAGCGGGAGACATCGAGGGCAATGATGAGCGGGCCGTTCACGCCGCGTGGACCGTCGTAAGCTGATGGATCCATGTGTGCCAAACCCCGGCCGAGAAACTGAGCGAGGAGACTAAACCCGCTGCCCTTATGCCCGCCGAATGGGAGGAGCGCGCCGCCTGCATAGAAGTCGTGCGGGTCAGTGGTCGGGCGCCCTTCCCGGTCGACGAGATTACCTTCTGCCACGGGCAGACCCTTGGCACGAGCGACGCGGAGCTTGCCCTCTGCGATCCCCGCAGTCGCCACATCGAATGACACGGGCTGCTTTCCTTCGTCGCGGGGGACCGCCCAAGCAATCGGGTTGGTGCCAAGCACGCGCTGGCTGCCGCCGAACGGCGCGACGGCAGGCGCTGCATTTGCCATCGCGATGGCCACAATCCCGTGGTCCGCCAACCATTCGACGTAGGGAGCGACGCGGCCAATGTGGTAGGAGTTGTGAACGACCGCAGCAGCGACTCCATGCTCCCTGGCCAAGTCGAGAACGGTCTCTGTCGCCAGCCACATGGCCGGCTGCCCCCAGCCATGATCGGCATCGATGATGGCCGTAGCGCCGGACGTCGAAGTGACTCGCGGGGCGTTGCCGGGGATGACATGTCGTTGTTCGACACCGGAAAGGTAGCCTGGCAAGCGAAGCACGCCGTGAGAGTCGTGACCAGCCAGATTTGCGTTGACCAGTCCGTCCGCGACGATATCGGCCCGGTCCTCTGGGGTTCCACAGGAGACAAGGAGGGCGCGGGAGAGTTCACGCAACTGGTCGGCGGTGGCAACAGGCATTGGCTACGAATCCATCCCCGGGCGGTCTCGGCCGCGTTCGACTAACTCAGAAAGTCGCTTGTGTTGTCCCCGCCGCTTGTATCTCCAGCGGCAGGCGTCGGGGTCGGCCGAGAGCCGGTGGATCCGCTCGTACCGCCATTTGTGGAGGGCGGAGGCGACGATCCGCTCGACCCGCCGTTGTCCGCAGGCGAGGCCGTTGGGGCGGCTATGACGCGGTCACCGAACACGTCAAGACGATCGCGTTCTGGCAACGTGAGTGTTGGGAATGGTGTGGGCGTAGGGGTAGGAGGGGCGGAGTATTCAATGTTACGCGTGACCACCTCCAGACCGTCCGGCCCATTGGTGAAGGAGATCGAGTTCGTCTGGAAATGGTGACCGTCCTCGTCCGTGTTCGCGGTCAGGTGGTCGTCTTTGGGTTCGTCGTCCCGGCCCTTGTTATTGTCGAAATCGTTCGCACGACGACGGGCTTTGCTGGCGAGAGGGCTGTCGAAAAAACCACTTCCCGCATTGCCGTGTCCATTCCCACCGTCATTGCCATCGCTGTTGTTGCTGCTGCTATCGTTATTGCTGCTTGAGTTGCTACTATCTGAATTGTTGTCATTATTGTTATTGTTATTGTTATTGTTCCCCGCTCGTTGCTCTCGATCTGCCGATCCGTGGCGGCCGTGCCGATCTCGCCCGTCCTGGTCATCCCGAGCTTCCCGGCGTTCCTGCCGCGCGTCTTTCTGTTCTGCGCGGTCGTCGTTCGACCGGTCGTCCTGACGAGCGTTCCTCCGTTCTTCACGGCGTGATTCGCGTCCAGACTGGGTGTCGCTGTTGGATTGGTTCTTGTCTCTTTTCGCCAGGGCATTGACAGCGCCAAAAGCCAAGGCTGCGCCGCCCATGAGATGGGCGGCGAGATTCGCAACACGCCGGAGTAGTGGCGCGCCCGGCTTGTTGGCAGGAGGCGCGTCGAAATCTCGTTGGGTCATGTCCCTTCCCCCGGGAGCCGCCTTGCATCTTCGTCGTTCAGGCACCGGCGGGCCACCCGCCAGCGATTCTACACGGTGAACGAACAGTCGGGGCCTCGCGTTTCTGCGTGATTTTCCCCCTGGACCGTCAGGCACCGAGAGATTCCGTTGCTGCCGCCTCCGGCATGGTGCGAGAGATTGGCCACGAACAAGTGAGCAACCTGACGCTGTGGCGTGGAAGAGGAACGACTTGACTGGGATAAACGTGAAACGGCGATCGCACAGCTCTTGCCAGACGTGACGCCGGTCCTGTTGTTGTCTCGCTTGTGCCAGGAAACGAATCCGACCGGGCTTCACGAACGTTGAAGTAACCAGCAAGACCGTTCGATTCTGACCTGCCCACGTCGCGATTACTGTGCAGGTTCAGATCTCGCAACACCGAGAAGGGAAGGATTTCGTGCGCAAGCTCCTGGTAACTGCCGCGCTGGCGGGTGCGCTCATGGGCGGTGGCCTCATGAGCGTTTCCGCTCAGGAAGGCATCGTGATCCAGAACAACGGAGTTGACAGCAGCCACAGCGCCGCCGGGGCTGACAATGTCAACATCTCGCAGGCGAATGGCAATTCCGCATCGAACAATGGCTCAGGCGCGAACAATGAGGTGCGCACGCTCAACCGGGACGAGCGGACACGGGATCGCAAGGACCGGTCTGAGCGGATCAGCGACGAAGTGGCGGACGTGCCGGCCGAGGGCGAAACCTGGGTACCGGAAGATACCGGCACGTACGATGCCTACGCCGAAGACGGCACCGACTGGACTGACCCGGTCACGGCGCCAGTTGAAATGGCGGCGGAGGTGCAGCCAGCCCCGGTCGCGACCGGTAATCTGCCGATCCAGCTTCCGAACACAGGGAGCGGAATTGAGGAGTCATTCCCCCTTGCGGCATTTGCCGCGGGAGCGCTCTCCGCTGCGTGCGGATCCATCAGCTGGCGGCGGCGCTTGAAATTCTAGGGCTCATCACCCAAAAGGATATCGGGGCCCGGCATCTGCCGGGCCCCTTGTCATTGCGCGGAATTTCGCACAATGCTGGCTTGACACGTTTGCCGGATGTTACCTAAAATCGAACATTGTGCAAGATTTGCACAGATTAGCAAGATTCACCTAGGTTTTGAGGCGTCAGTCATTGCATGAACGCAGTGAGCCCGAAGCAGAACGATCCGGAGACGTCGCCAGCCATTCGCTCCGGACTTTCTGAGGTATGACGTCTCGACAGTCGCAGACGCCCCAGGCAATAAGGATTGGCTCGCGTGGAAGCGCCCTGGCGCTGGCGCAGGTTGACGCGGTGGTCGGCCGGCTCGCTCCAAGACAGCCTGACCTTGCCACCCAAACCGTGATCGTGGAGACGCAAGGCGACATAGACAAGATATCGCCGCTGACGGAAATTGGTGGTCGCGGGGTATTCACCAACGCGCTGGAGCGTGAACTGGCGCATGGTCATATTGACGCGGCCATACACTCCGCAAAGGATCTCCCGTCTCAAGTTTCCATCGAATTGCCGATCGTCGCGTTTCCAGAACGCGAGGATCCGCGTGATGTGCTCGTTTCGCGCCACGGGGTGGTGCTTGCCGATCTGCCAACTCAGCCGGTGATCGGTACCTCGTCACGGCGGCGCGAGGCGCAGATCCGGCAGTTGCGGCCCGATGCGCAGATCGTCAGCCTGCGTGGAAACATTGACACGCGGCTCCGCAAGGCTTTCCAGCCGGACTACGACGCCATAGTTCTGGCGGCCGCCGGACTTTTGCGGATGGGTTGGAGCTCCCGGATCACTCAGGTTTTCTCCATCGACCAGCTCGTACCGGCGCCAGGTCAGGGAGCACTGGCAATCCAGACCGCAGCGCATTCTCGCTATCGTGACATTTTTGCCAACCTCGACGACAGAGCGGTCTCAGACGCGCTGCGGGTCGAGCGCGCCTTTCTGGCTGCAATTGGCGCCGGATGTACCCTTCCGATTGGCGCACATGTGCAACGAGATGAGCAAGGTCTGACGCTCGTTGCCTTTCTC
>JAXLWT010000002.1:0-388108 GCA_046328375.1 Thermomicrobiales bacterium | reverse complement strand
CCATCCGCCGTACTTGAGAGCAATGGGGTCGTAGATCACCCGGTCACCATCGCAGACCGGGCAGATGACCGGGGCCGGGGGAGTTGGCTCCGGGGTGAGATCGATCGCACCGACCAAGAGGTAGTACGCCGCACGGTGCTTGCAAACGCCGTCACCATTCAGACCGGCCAGGCAGTCGCAACCATGGGCTACGGCACCAGTGACCTCGACCTGATAGGCAAGGCTCTTGTCGGTGCCGCTGGTGGCGATCCATTGCCCGGTGCTCTGCAACTGGCGGATCTGGATGCCCTCGGCGATGGCGCGTTCCGCGGCCCTCTGCCAACGTGCGGGATCCTCGACGCGAGTACGAGTCTGAAGCATTGACCTGTCCTCCCTGACTGTTCTCGGAGTGGCGTCTGTTACTCGCCAGTCCTCGGATCCGGTGAAGGGTGCTCATCCTTCTATGTGATAGTTTATGAGACTTTGTGAACGTTGTCAAGATGTATGCGAGAATAGTAGAGTTCATGAGACTTACGCACTTCCCGCGCGGAGGAATTGATGCCCAACGAGAGACCGAAATTGCTTAGCGTCACGGAAGCGGCGCAAAGGCTTGGCATTCATCCCCATACCTTGCGGGCATGGGCAGACAAGGGACTGGTGCCAGTGATGCGCACGCCAACTGGCTACCGTCGCTTTGACCCCGATGCGCTTGATCAGGTGATTGAGGCAATGCAATCGGGAAAACTCGTCGCCTGAACCAGCCAGGCGACGAGTGAGCACCCCTCACCGGGTAACAGCCGGGAGGAAGCACACGAAGTCTACTGCCCCGCCGACTTAGATCACCGACCACTACGCGGAGGCACTCATGTCGGATGCACCAACCAAAAAGCGACGGACCAAGCAGGCCAACGGCAACGGCGGCGCTCGGTATCGTGAAGACAAGGGCATCTGGGAGTGGCGGCACACGATGCCCGATGGTCGGCGCTTCAGCGGCTACGCCAAGACCCAGCTCGACGCCAAGGCGCGGTGTATGGCGAAGGTGCGCCAGGCAGAGAAGGGGATCGACGTCAAGGCCACCAGGCAGAAGCTCAAGGACTATCTGGCGTGGTGGCTTGCGGACGTGGTCTCTGCCCGCTGTTCTGCGAAGACCCTGCGAACCTACTCCGATGTTATTCGCCTGCATATTGAGCCAGAGATCGGCAAGCACGAAGTCGGCAAGCTCACGGCCCAGCACGTTCAGACGCTTATGCGGACGAAGGAACGATCCGGCCTGTCCGCGCGCACCGTTGGCCATATCCGGGGTACCTTGCGCACGGCGCTAAATGACGCGGTGCGCATGGGTGTCGTGGATCGCAATGTCGCTGCCCTGACGGATCCGCCTCGGCGGGAGGTCTTCGAGCGCGAACCCTTCACTGTCGAAGAAGCTAAGGTGCTCCTGCTGGGCACGGCGTCAGACCGCCTTGGTGCGCTTTACCGCCTGGCGATTACCTTGGGTCTCCGGCGCGGGGAACTGCTGGGATTGCAGTGGCGCGACATTGACCTGGACGCCGGCACGCTCCGAGTTGCCCGCACGCTCGGCCGAGTAGGCGGTGAGATCGTCCTGAAGGAACCGAAGACCGAGCGCAGTCGACGCCTCTTGAGTCTTGGCGCGTCGAATATTGCCGCGTTGCGAAAGCACAAGGATGAACAGGCTTTCGAGCGCAAGAAGGCCGGATCACTCTGGAAGGAGACGGGGCACGTCTTCACGACGGTCATCGGTACGCCCATTGATCCCGACAACCTCACAAAACTGTTCAAGGCCCAGCTCACTGCAGCACAACTCCGCGATCAGCGTTTCCATGACTTGCGCCATGCTGCCGCCACGCTGATGCTGCGCGATGGCCTGCCAGTGCATGAGGTCTCCGCGGTGCTGGGGCATTCTCAGACCAGTACCACGCTGAACGTCTACAGCCATGTCCTGCCGGGTGCAAACGAGCGCGCAGCGGCCACTATGGAACGCCTGCTGGGGTAGATTCCAAAACCTATTGGGGTACCCGTTGGGGTACCAAGCATGAAGAGAGGCGGGGCACTACGCTCCGCCTCGGCTATTTTCCGCGTCGTTGTGCGGAGTCTATCGGTACCCTCGGAGGGAATCGAACCCCCAACCTTCTGGTTCGAAGCCAGACACTCTATCCGTTGAGCTACGAGGGCAGGTCTGCTCCACCCAAGTATAGCGGCGAGCGCGTGTTGACGGCAGCACCCGATGGCAACTAGCGTACCGGCGGAGGTTTGCGTTATGGCTCTCGCGGTAAAACAGACTCACGACGGCGTTCAACGGTGGCAGGTGGCCGCAGCGGGCCTGGTCATTGCCAGTCTGGTTGTCGCGCTGGCGATCGTGGCCGGAGGTTCAGCGGCGCGCGCGCTCAACGGGATCGGTGCGCTGCTCTGGGTGGGATCGGGTGTGATCCTGGCGCTGTCCCTACCAAGGCCCGAGCGGTACCCGCTAGCCTGGGCGGCGGCAGCGATCGGCGGCGGTTTGCTGGGAGCGGTGATTCGACCAAGCACGTTTGCCGTGGCCGTTGCCGGGTTTGCCATCGCAGGCGCGGTAGTGGTCCTGCTGGGAGGCGACCGGACTGGCGGCTGGGCGCTCATGGTCCCGGCTATCTACCTTCCCGTGCACCTCGTGATAGGCATTGGCCGCGCGATCATGCGTGGAAGCGAGATGCGGGTGGCGCCGCCCCCCACGGCGGCCCTGCTGCCGTTTTCCATGGTGATGGCGGCACTGCTGGCAGGCGCGCTGATGGCGTACGTCGTGAAGAGCCGGAGTTAGAGGGCTAGGGGGGCTAGGATTCCAGATCGAAGACCAGGACGGTCTCAGCCAGTTCCTGAATGCTTTGACTCAAGAGCGTGTGCTCCGGGTCCACGTGATACGCCGCCAGTGCATTTCGGTCAGCAAAGCGCAGGATGAAGCCGAAGACGAACCCCTGGTCGAGCGGTTCCTGCGTCGTATTGGGCCCGACGTCGTAGTTGCCCGCGCCGCAAAGACGTTCGGCGATTCTCGCTGTCTGATCGGTAAGGGCGTCGAGATCGGATGTTGACACATCAGCGTTCGGGCGGATCAGCACCGTGTGCAGAAGCATGATCTTAGGCTCCTAGTCGCGGTCGCGCAGCGCGCGGTCCATGTCCCGGCGCGATTGACGGTCAGCTTCTGCGGCCCGTTTGTCATAGAGCTTCTTGCCCCGGGCAACTCCGACATCGAGCTTGGCGCGACCATTCTTGAGATGTAGCCGCAGCGGGACGAGGGTAAGTCCCTTTTGCTCGATCGCCTCCCGCAACTGGTTGAGCTGGCGCCGGTGGACAAGCAGCTTGCGCGGGCGATCCGTGGCGTGGTTGGCGCGATTTCCATGGCTGTATGGCGAAACGGTTGACCCAATCAGCCACAGTTCACCGTTTTCTATGCGGGCATATGCCTCGGCGATTGTCGCCTTGCCCTCGCGGATCGACTTGATCTCTGTACCCGTGAGCACGATCCCGGCTTCAACCTGCTCGAGGATATGAAAGTCGTGAAACGCGCGGCGATTGCTGGTCACGACGCGGTCACCGGTGCGAGATGAGGCTTGACTGGACGTGGAAGGTTTGGCTGCCATCATTGCACTATAGGAATCGGCTTCGGGTGCGTCAATCATCGGGCGTGGTTACGCTGGAACTGGGAGGGCGAGTGGAAGCGTACGCGCCAATCGCGGCGTTCTACGATCTTGAGCACGATCAATTTGATGATGATGTCGAGTGGTATCGGCACCTCGCTGAGGTTGCTGGATCTCGAGTACTGGAACTCGGCTGTGGAAGCGGGCGGATACTCGGCCCACTCGCCGCCGCCGGTAATCAGGTAGTTGGCGTCGATTCGTCGTCGGAGATGCTCCAGCGCGCCCGCAGCCGGCTACAGAGCGTTATTGCTCGCGGAGACGTGGCCTTGTTCCTGGGCGACATGCTGCAGATTGCGGAAATTGCGCCGGGTCCGTTCGACCTCGTGATGATCGCTCTCAACGGCTTCCTCCATCTCGATGGTCCAGAGGCGCAGCAGCTCGTGCTCAGCGGGGTAAGGGGGATATTGCGACCCGGTGGTCTGCTGGCCATCGATGCCCTCCACGCCGTCCCTGACGCATTGACCATGTTCGACGGACGTGTCATTCACGAGGGGTCCTGGGACAGCAGCGAAAGCGTGATCTCGAAGTTTTCGGCGCGCACCGTTGACTGGACCAACCAGCTCATCGAAAGCGAGGTCTGGTACGACGAAGTTGGAGTTGAGGGAGTGATCAGGCGCCACCGCACCGAGTTTCCGATGCGGTGGGTGACGCCTTCAGAAATCAGCCTGATGCTGGAAATGGCAGGCTTTGTCAACCTGAACTTTGCCGGCAGCTATGACGGGTCCCCGCTCACCGACATGAGTGACCGCATGCTCGTTGTGGCCCGCTCCGCCGAAGCTGGCTAAATTCTCGCGGCGCGGTTCTGCAAGAGCAAATCTGCGAGGACGATGGCGAGCATGGCCTCGGCGACGGGAACAGCACGGGGCACCACTGACGGGTCGTGGCGTCCCTCGACGAGGATCGTGCGCGGTTCGAGATTCATATCGATCGTTTGCTGCTCGCGCGCAACGGATGATGTTGGCTTGATGGCTACACGGACGACGATTTCTTCCCCCGAGGAGATTCCGCCAAGTGTTCCACCAGCACTGTTCGTGCGAGTGCGAACGCGGCCATTCTCGGCGTAGAAGGCGTCGTTATTCCGAGAACCGCGTGAACGTGCGGCCGAAAAGCCTTCTCCGATTTCGACGCCCTTGGTGGCCGGGATACTCAGCATGGCCTGGGCGATTAGTGCGTCCAGCCGGTCGAAGGTCGGTTCACCCAGACCGGGGGGAACGTTGACGCCACGGACTTCGACGACACCGCCGAGGCTATCGAATTCTTCCTTCGCAGCCAGAATGGCGTCGACCATCGCTGATGCGGCGACGGGGTCCGGGCATCGCACAATATTCCGTTCGATCTCGTCTCGGTCGAACGTCTGCATCTCGATGCCGCCAATCTCGCGGGCGAAGCCAAAGACTTCGGCGCCTACCGATGCGAGAATCTTCCTGGCAAACACGCCCGCCGCCACGCGTCCCCAGGTCTCACGAGCCGAGGATCGGCCACCGCCCCGGTGATCCCTGTGGCCGTACTTGGCCCAGTAGGTGTAGTCGGCGTGACCCGGCCGAAAGACGTCTCGCAGATTGTCGTACTTCGAGGAGTCAGCGTCCTTGTTGTAGGTGATGATTGAGACCGGAGCACCCGTGGTGCGTCCTTCGAAAACCCCGGAAAGGATCTCAGCCGCGTCCTTCTCGCCGCGGGGAGTGGTGACTTTGCTCTGGCCGACGCGCCGTCGATCCAACTCGGCTTGCACTTCAGCGACGTCGATTTCGATACCCGCCGGGACGCCTTCGATGACGACGCCCAACGCCGGTCCGTGAGACTCGCCCCAGGTCGTGAGACGAAAGATCTTGCCAAATGAACTCCCCATGGGGCTGACGTCGTCCTTCCCTGCGTACCGCTAGCCTGCCACCCGCGACGACGTCTTCGTCCATGCGCCGTAGAGGTAGTAATCAAGTTCCGGAGTTCGCTGGAATCCCAGCCGTTCGTACAGTCGCTGTGAGCGCACGTTTGACCCTTGGGTACTCAGGCCCACACGGCGCGCCCCGCCCTGCCGGAGCTCTTGAATACCCAACCGTACGGTCACCTGGCCCAGTCCTTCGCCTTGCCGCTCTGGTTGCACGGCCACCCGGTCGATGTGGCCCCAGCCCTCGAACTCGGTGATTCCGATGTAGGAGACGAGTTGGTCGCGGTCGAACACCGCGAGGACCTGCACCCCGGGTGAATCAAGATATTCCCAGAACTCCTCCAGGCTGTTGCGCCACAGCCACGGAAACGCCGCATTATCTAGCGCAAGGAGCTGAAACATGAGGACGCTGTCCTCACGAACGGCGGGCGCGGCCCGCAGATCGCCGAGTTGGGGCAGGGAGACGCGCGCCGTGTCAATCTCGTACGTAATGACTTCTTCGAGCGGCTCAAGCCCCGCGCGTTCAAAACGTGACCGCCCTCGATGCGACTCCAGCTCGAGAGCGAGCAACAAATCGTCGCCCTGCTGATGGCACTGGACGATGGCTTGCTCGACGAGGGCAGGGAGGTGACGGACAGCGTTGACATCCTCGATGCTGGAAATCTCGCGGCGGTTACGCCAGCACCCGATCAGCAGGTGCTCAAGAGTTCCCGGTACCCAGACTGAACGACCGGGGCGGGACCGGAGCGTATCTCTCAGCTGCTCATTGCTCCGCCGGCCTGGAAGCCTCAACTGCGGAATATCGGCCTCTGTGAGTGGTACAGCGGCGGTTGCGGTTCCCGGCGTCAACACCTCGGTCACCTAGTGCTCCAGCCAGGCGGACTCGAGATAGAGCTGGCCGAGCGGCGTCATTTCCAGCCCTTTGACCTGGGGTTTGGTCAGCGTAAAGCGAATGTCATGCGCGATCGGCAACGCGACGTTGTCGGCCAGGAGCAACGCTTCTGCCTGGGCGTAGAGTTCTGCCCGCCCGTCGGTGTCGAACGTCCTGGCTGCCTGATCGAGCAGTGCGTCGTAGTCAGGGTTGCTGTAGTCCGAATAGTTGTCGGGAGAGCCCGTCGCGAACAGGTTCCAGAGGAAAGTTTCCGGGTCAGGAAAGTCCGCGACCCACGTGAGTTCGAAGGCGGGGAACGACCGGGATGCGAGGCCCGCGTTGAACTGCGGCCAGTGGACGTCCATGACCTCTATCTGGAGGCCGAGTTCCTCTTCCAGGACATCACGTAGTGCCTCTGACGCGAATGGAGTCGCGCCGTAGATGCGGATCGGTGGCACCCGGTCCGCGCTGCCATACGACGACCTGGCAATTGCCTCACGGGCGGCCTCCAGATCCGGTTCGGGCGCTGAGGCGGGCCAATCCCGGGCGAGCGTGCCTGGTGGGATCATGCCGTGCGCAGCGGTCTGCTGACCGTTCAGGAGTATGTCGGCCACTTTCCAGCGCGGAAACGCCAGTTCCACGGCGCGGCGAATTTCAGGATCATCCATCGGCGCAACGTCGTCACGAAAGGCGATGTACTGGGTCGAAAGCATGGGCGAAACCGTCAACTCGGAAAAGAGCGGGCTGCCCGGATCAGAGACACGATCAATGGCAAGAATAGGTACCTGCGCTGTGTCGATCTCATCAGCTTGGTAGAGATTGAAGGGGTTCGAGGCACTTGGACCGATACGGAAGGAGACCGTCTTCAGGTCCGGTGAGCCGCCGACATAGTTGTCATTGGGTCCCAGGCGTAACTCCACGTTGGGGTCCCACGATGTGACGACGAAGGGGCCTGACGAGTTCGGATTCCTCCACCATTCGCCACCCTGTTCGACATTGTTGCGGTCGACGATCGCGCCGGGAGCCGACGCGAGTTTCATGAGAAATGTCGCCCTCGGCTCCTCGAGCGTAATCTCGACCGTTGAGTCGTCGAGCGCTGCAAGACCGGGCAACTCGTCGGTCTCCCCGTTGATAAAGGCTGATGCTCCCTTGATATCGTTGAGGTAGGACGGCCCGGCCAGAGCCGCGCCGGCTTCCTGGGCTGTCCGCGGATCGAGGGCACGGCGGAGGGAGTAGACGACGTCATCCGCGGTAATCCGCCGTCCATCGGCAAACCTGGCCTTGTCGCTCAACGTGAATCGGTAGGTCAGCCCGTCCGGCGCGATTTCGATCTTTTCGGCCAGCTCGGGAGTTGGCTCCAGGTTCTGGTCAAATTTCGTCAAACCGCGAAAGACCTGTCGCGTCATGAAGGCCGAGTTGACGTCCCGCGCGAAGGCAGGATCAAGCGGCACAGGGTCGATGGTCGTTCCGGCTAATCTCAACAGTTGCTCGCCGGTCGGATTGGAATTCCGAGGTGAATGGTCCGCCTGCAGGACAATTGGCTCGCCAGTTACAGGCGTCGCGTTCTGCGCCAGCGATTCACGCTGCAACGCGCCAGTGAAGCGCGCAGCCAGAAGCGCGGCTGAGCCAACGAGTAAAGTACGACGATGGAGGCGAGAGAGAGTCATCATGCGGGCGATGATAGCCCTGCGTCTCTCCGGCGTCCAAACGCGACGAAGCTCCATGTTTGCGAGTGGTGAGCGGGGATGAGATGACTGAGCGCCTGCCTATCTTCCCCTTGCGGACGGTCCTCTTTCCCGGCGGACTGCTCCCGCTCCACATCTTTGAGCTCCGGTATCGACTCATGCTTTCTCACCGCGCTGATCACGAACCTTGCTTCGGGGTCGTCTTGACCAGGCGTGGCAGCGAGGTAGGTGACCAGCCACAGATTCATGACGTGGGCACCTCTGCAATCAATGTTGAGCACGTCAAGCTTCCAGACGGCCGCAGTAACCTGCTGGTCAAGGGAGCGCGTCGGTTCCGCGTGCTGGAGAGCGATTGGGAGGAGAGCTACATGATGGCCACGGTCACGTGGCTGGACACAGACGAACGTCCAGCAGTTGCCACGTCCCAGATGGATGCTGTGAAGAGGATTCAATTCCTATTGACGCGTTATCTCGATGCATACAACCAGGCAACGGGGCAGAGCGCAACATTTCGCAAACTCGATCACGAGCCAATGGCGTTCGCCTATGCCGTCGCCTCGGCGTTACCGATGACGGTTGAATCCAGGCAGCAACTGCTTGAGGCCGAACCGCCTGGCGATCTCCTCCAGGCGCTGGAAGCTACGGTGCGACGTGAGACGGCGTTGCTCACCAGGACCGGGGCGTACGCGTTTCTCCCTGGACAGCCCGGCGCTCGCTTCACCAGCAATTAGGCGGTGCGACGATCCTCGAGAAACTGTATCGCCAGCGCTGCCACTTCGTCAGCGCCGAGATTTGACGTATCGATGACCAGGTCTGCCGCGTCCTGAGCGTTGGCAAGCCGCTCCTCCTGCAGGTCGTGCAGCCAGCCCGGCCAGCCATCGTCGCGACGCTCTCGCACCACATCGATACTGACCAGCAGGGCAATCAACACATCTGGTCCGGTGTGCTGCCATAACCTGGGAACAGCGCTGTGCTCCTGCGCAGAAACAGACGCGTCGTATCCCTGGGCGCGCAAAGCCTCAACGAGCGTCGTCTTTCCGGATGCGCAGGGACCAACGACGACGACTCGAGGGGCAGGTGAATGAATGTCATTTGCGTTCGGCATCGCGCGATCCGATCAAGGTACAGGAACTTCCGCGGTCATACGCCTGATCGCCAGCGGGGCTGCAACAGGTTCACGCAAGATAAGCGCCACAACGCTCATGTCGTCCCCGGGCCGGCCATCATCACGTCGGATTGCTTCTGACAGGATGCTGTCAGCGAGATCGGCCGCGCTCTGACCACTGGTAAGAAATGTGGCGAGTTCGTTGAGGTCCCATGGAGACTGGTGCGAGCGTTGCCCGGCGTTCGCAACACCATCGCTGACGAGAAGCACCCGCAGGCCCGGGACGATTGGCTCTTCCTCGATGCAGGGGCGAGTCCGGCTGTGAAGTCCGAGCCGGCGCTCAGCCTCGCGGTACGTTCGCACGCCTGCTGACGTCTGGATGATACAGGCGGTATCGCCATTTCGCGTAATGGCGACAGAATTGGTCTTGAGATCGACCGAGAGAATATCCAGTGTCGCGGAGACCTGGCCGTGGCGGGTGGCAAACAGAAAGTCGTTCGCAGCGCGAGCGGCGGCCCCGTCGCGAACTCCCTCCTTGAGCAGCGCGGCGACCTTTGCGGTGACCTGCATGCTCAGTGACTTTGCAGCCCGCCCCGAACCCTGGCCATCCGCAAGGATGACGGACATGCCACCGCCGGGCCGCTCGACGATTTCCGCTGTGTCGCCGCTCTCGCGAGAGGCGTACTTGTTCGTCTTCGCAATGGCAATGTCAATGGTGATGCTCATGACGCAGCATGTGGTTGTGCACCGTCAGCGAGCGCGGGCAGGGAGATGTTGTCTATGAGGCGTACGCCATCGACCTCAGCTGCCACCAGGACGCGACGTTCTCTCAATGTTTCGCTTGCCAGTTCCAGCGTGTCAGCATCCACAATCGCCAGATAATCAAGTCGCAAACCGGGGTGGACAAGCACTTGCCGGCCGATCTTTTCAAGTTCGGCATTCGCGCGAACGCCGCTTTGTGCTACTTCTGCGATCTCCGCCAGTGCCAGTGGGATTCTGCGTGCCACCATTCGTCCGTCAGCGCTGAGGCGGGCGTTCCGGGAGGACAGGGCAAGGCCGTCCATGTCTCGCACCGTCGGCGACGCCACGATTCGGCCGGGTAACCGTAAGTCCTGGTGCATGCGGCGGATGACCTGCAGTTGCTGAAAGTCTTTCTCACCGAAGTAGGCACGGTCGGGCCGCACGGTATTGAGCAGGATCGAGACAACCGTCGCGACTCCGCGGAAGTGGCCGGGCCGGCTCTTTCCCTCCCAGGCCGCGGCAAGCGGGCCCGGCTCGATCCAGGTAGCGAAGCCAGTGGGATAGACGGTTGCCACATCCGGTGCGTACACGACGCTCGCGCCAGCAGACACGGCTTTCGCAACGTCCCCGTCGAAGTCGCGCGGGTACCGAGCGAGATCCCCGGCGTTCCCGAATTGGGACGGGTTGACGAAGATACTCACGACTGCCTGGTCGTTCTCAGCGGCTGCCCGAGAAATGAGGGTGACGTGCCCGGCATGGAGGGCGCCCATTGTAGGAACCATCCCCGATGAACCGCCGCCCAAGAACGGCAACTCCTCGGGCGTCCGGGCTATGCGAACGGTCAAGACTCTCCGTCCAGGAGTTCCGCCAGGGTCTGCGCGGGCATGCGGTACGAGTGTTCATCATCCGGAAACGTACCGGCCTGAACCTCTGCCGCGTAGTCTGAGAATGCCTGCTCAATGACGTTGCCGGCTTCAGCGTAGACCTTCGCGAAGCGTCCGATGATGCGTTCCTGCAGGCCGAGCATGTCGTGGGCTACCAGCACCTGGCCATCGCAGTCGGGTCCGGCCCCGATGCCGATGGTCGGAATGTCGATCACCTCGGTGATCATCGCGCCGAGTTCGGCCGGAATGACTTCAACCACGGTCGCGAAGGCGCCGGCGTCCGCGATAGCCCTGGCGTCATCCAGAATCTCCCGTGCAGATGCAGCATCACGACCCTGGACCCGAAATCCGCCAAGCGCTCCAGCTGATTGCGGGGTCAGCCCGATGTGCCCCATTACCGGAATGCCTGCGCTCACGATGGCCGAGACTCGTTCGGCAATCTCGCGCCCCCCCTCGAGTTTGACAGAATCTGCCCCACCATCCTGAAGGAGCCGTCCAGCGTTCTCGACCGCCCGCGGAATGTCGATGTGGTAGGTGAGGAACGGCATGTCCGCGACGACGTGCGTGTGCGGGGCGCCCCGCCGCACAGCCCGCGCGTGATACACGATGTCGTCCAGCCGCACGGGGACCGTGGAGTCGAAACCATGGACCACCATGCCAAGGGAGTCCCCGACCAGGATGATGTCGATTCCGGCCTGCTCTGCCAGCCGGGCAAACGGAAAATCATACAGTGAGAGCATTGTCAGCTTAGGTCCATGCTTCCGCGCACGGATATCGACGGCCGTGAGCTTCTGTCTCTCCGGGGTGGTACTGGTCACGTTGCTTCCTCTCCGTCTCCGTTGAATCCTGCGACACTCCGCACAAGGGCGTCAATCACCGTCAGCGCAGGAAGGGCCAGTCCCCGCTCGCGACCCGCTGCAAGCAGTGAGCCGTAGATGGCATCGACCTCGGTGCGCCGGCGAGCTTCAACGTCCTGCAACATTGAAGAGCGGTTTTCCGCCGTTGCCAGAATGGTGTTTCGCAGAATGTGCTGGATCCCTGGAAGATCATACCCGTGCGCCGCGGCCACCGACGCGGCCTCTTCAACCAGGGCGTCGGCCGCGTCGAAGAGAGAGGCCCGGGACAGCAATGCGCCATTCGGCAATCGGGCTACGGCCGTCAGGCCGTTTATCGCAGCATTGACTGCAACCTTTTGCCAAATGAAGCGATCGATGTCACCGGTGGAGGCGGTCGGGAGCCCGGCGTAGGAGAGGATCGCGGCAATGCGATCTGCCAGAATATGCTCTTTGTCACTCTCGTACCCGATCACGGTTGGACCAACACCGGTGTGAAGGACGAGCCCGGGTGAAACCCGGCGCGCCGCCTGAGACGTGACGCCTGCCAGGACTTGCTGGCCTTGCGGAAGATTCTCCCGGATCACCGCGACATTCCCGAGACCGTTCTGGAGCGTGGTCACGGCTGCCTCTGGTCGCACATGGGGCGCAATGCTGCGCGTGGCGGCTGGCGTGTCATACGTCTTGACGAGCATGAGCACGTATTCAGCAGTGGCCACCGCAGCGGGGTCGACGTCCACCCGCAGGAGCGACTGCTGAACAATGCAGGGGGGGTCACAGACCGTCATGTCGGGCGTGGGCTGGCGGCCAAGGAGGACGACGGAGTTTCCTGTCTGCACGAGTGCCGAGGCGAAAACAGCGCCGAGTGCGCCGGCTCCGACTATCGCGACATGGCCAGTGGTCCGGGGAAGCAAACGGGGATCAGCCATGCCTGATTTTCGCACGGGGCGGCGTCAGAGCGCCGGTGACCCCCCCTTTCAGGAGAGACGCTGAAACGCGGTGCGATCGAACTGGGTGAGGGCTTCCCCAACGAGCGCTGGATCACGCGTGAGTTCCAGAACGGCTTCAGCTACCCGGCGACGCGCTCCCTGCAAGCTCGCATAGGTGCGGGTTCCCAGAAGCTCCCGGCGAGCACCCTGTTCGTGATACCGGCCCCACAAGACCAGCCACCCCTGTTGCACGGGCGCTACGTCAACGAAGCGGCTGAAATCTTTCCAGGAGTAGGGGGCGCGCGCCCGTGAGGTTTCGGTCATTACCGGGACTTCCAACGCTAGAGGGTTTTCCGCGGGTCCAGGGCATCCCGCAGGCCGTCGCCAATGTAGTTCACGGACAGGACGGTCAGGAAGATCATGACCCCGGGGAAGATCGCCTCGTGTGGAGCAAGCTCAAAGCGATCCTTCGCCTCGTAGAGCATGCTCCCCCACGTGGGTATATCGGAGGGGAAGCCGAGCCCGAGGAAGGAGAGGGCAGATTCGGCGATGATCGCGGCGCCCACGCCCAGGGTCGCTGCGACAATGATCGGACTCATGACATTTGGCAGGATGTGTTTGAACATCTGGGAACTGCGTGTCGCTCCGATCGACCGCGCAGCCTCGATGAACTCCTTTTCCTTGGTGGACATAAAGCTCGCGCGGACAAGGCGAGACGTCGGCATCCAGTTCAGGAGACCGATGACGAGCACGATCATGACGAAGACGCCTGTGGCACCGCTGCCAGTTCGCTTCTGGAAGAACTCATAGAAGACCGGGCGATAGAGGAAGCTGATCACCAGGAGCAATGGGATTTGTGGCAGGGAGATGAATAGATCGGTCAACCGCATGAGCAGGGTGTCGGTAGGCCCACCGAAAAAGCCTGCAGCCGAGCCGATAGCAGTACCGACCACGATCGCGATCAATGCCGCCACGATGCCCACTGATAGTGAGATCCGCCCGCCCCAGAGGATGCGAGCCAGGATGTCCTGCCCCATGGAGTCCGTGCCCATGGGGTGCGCTAGCGATATTCCGGAGCCACTCACAGAGAAGTCGATGCTGTCGATTTCCTGGGGATAGATCGCGGATCCGATAAATGTGGCCAGTAGCAGGAAAACAAACGTGATGAGCCCGGCCATGGCCAGCTTGTGTTTGCGGAACTGGCGCCAGGCATTGCCCCAGAGCGAGCGCTGCGGTTTCACGCGGAGGTCGAGTGTTGGGAGGTCCGGTAACGCGTAGTCCGGAACGCTCTCCGTACTCACGCGTTCTCCCGTACCAGTCACAGCGGTAGCCGTGCGATTAACGGGTACCTCCAGGCTCTGCGTCACTTCTTTACCCCCTGGACAGCCTCGGCCTGGTCAGGCGCTGAAGGTGGGCCCATGAGCTGCTGCAGCATTGTGGAATCTCCTGACGTCGCCTGGGCTAGGAGAGCCGGATACGTGGATCGAGCACAGCGTAGAGGATGTCGGCGACGATGTTGAATACAACCACAAGTATGGCTATCCCAAAGGTGATGGCCATTACCACCGGGACGTCCTTGCTGTAAATGCCATCAATGAGCGCGCGGCCGATGCCGGGGATGCGGAAGATCTGCTCGGTAATGATGGCTCCGCCGAATACCTCCGGGATTTGTAGCGCGAGGACGGTGACCACCGGGATGAGCGCGTTTCGCATGGCGTGGAGCAGCACGACCGATTTTTCGCGCAAACCCTTCGCCCGTGCTGTGCGCACGTAGTCCTGGCTGATGATCTCCAGCATCGAAGCACGAACGAAGCGCATCAATTGCGCCGCGCCGGCCAATCCCAAGACCGTGACCGGCATGATGGACTGTTTGACATTCGGCCAGAAGCCGCGCACCTCGGAGTCATACACGAAGGGCAACCATCCGAGGTAGACGCTAAACAGCAGGATCATCAGGATCCCGGTGAAGAAGGTCGGTAAGCTGAATCCCAGGAAGGCGAACGTTGTCGCAATCTGGTCAAACACCGAGTACTGCTTGATAGCGGAAAGAACACCGATTGGGACTGCAATCAGGATGCTCAGGAGGAAGGCAGAGCCGGAGATCTTGAGCGTGGTGGGGAGCCGAGAGAGCACGTAGTCCCGGACCGGAACCTTTGCGGAGTAGGACTGCAACCAATCGCCCTGGACGTACGCGGTCGCCCATTTGGCGTATTGAACATGGATTGGGTCATCGAGACCCATCGTCTTGCGGATGCGCTCCCGCAGTTCCGGCGGCACATTCGGGTTGCTGGCGAAGCCGGAGAGCGGGTCGCCTGGCGCAATTGCCAGAATGCCGAAGACCACCATGCTGATGGCAACGAGCGTCACGATGGAGACGAGGATTCTCCGGATCAGGTAGCGCCCCATCAGGAGCCCTCCAAGTCGTTGCCTCCAGCAGATCAGATTTCTGGAGGTTGCGGGGAAAAGGCAACAGCGCCAGTGGAAGGCCAGTCACGCCGTTGTGACGAACGTACCGTTTCCGAAACCCGACGAACCTTCAAACTCTTTGACGGACGGATCTATGTCTGTGAAAGGCTCGGCTGATAGTACGTACCGCGTTTCGGAGCGTCAAGGATTCGGCCTACACCACCTCCCGAAGACTGGCATGCTACGCTTCGTCGTTGCGCCGTAGCGCGAGCTTCGGCTTGTCTGTGTGCGCGTGTTTGCTCTGTGACCCATGGGCTCACCGGGTTGTCGGATATTCGAGCAGGTAGGGTGATGGCAAAGGTTTCGTTCCCCGCGCAAGTGCGAACGGTAACGGGAAAGCAGGTGCGCCAGCTACGGCGCGATGGGATGGTCCCCGGCATTGTGTATGGGCCGGTGGTCGAAGGGACGGTCCCGGTGATGGTGGATCGTCGCGAATTCTTGAAGTTCTATCAGTCTCACGGTCATTCCACGCTCTTTGACCTCAAGTGGGATGGTGGAGTTGAGTCTGTCTTCATTCGGGAAGTTCAGGTAGACCCAGTCCGGCGCGATCCGCTCCACATCGACTTCTTCGCGCCAAACCTGCGTCGCCCGATCCGGGCGATGGTTCCCCTGGTGCTGCACAATGCTGCCAGCAGCTCTCAGGCCGTCTTCACCGAAGTTCGGACGGAAGTAGAGGTGGAAGCACTTCCGGCTCGCATTCCAGCGCAACTGGATGTGGACGTTTCCGGCCTGGAAAACGTTGGTGACGCGCTCCATGTGCGCGATATCACCGTGCCCGCGGGCGTCGAACTGGTGACCGACGGCGACGAGCTCGTCGCCCAGATGGCTCCAGCGGCGTTGGCGGAGACCGAAGAGGAATCTGCTCCCGCAGACGAGGAGGCGACTGAGAGCGCCGAGTCCAGCGAGGAAAGCGGCGAGTAACGCCGAAATTCAGGACAAACATAAAGGCCGGGCCAATTGGCCCGGCCTTTATTCCGTGTGGCATCACGGTGGTGTCTGCCTAGCGGCAGGAAACCTCCACCGTGATGCCCTCGGTACCGTGACTACTCATGGGCATCACCTCCTTTACCCTCTACGGACTTTGGAGATCACCGATCAGTGTTCCGATCAGCGTGGGCGTAAGTTACCACGCCCTCTGGGCTCGGTCAACCTGACCTACGGCTGAGCTGGAGGTATGACCAACTCCTGTCCCACAAAGAGTGTGTCCGGATCGAGGTCGGGATTCTGTTTGAGGATCGCATCCTCGTCCACGCCAAAGCGGGCCGAGATGCCCGAGAGCGTATCTCCTTCCCGCACCTCATACCGTTGCTGCTTGCCAGGCGTGGGCACAGGCGGAGGGCCCTCAGTGGCCACTACCACCTCAAGTGTTGGCGCAGGCGGGGTTAGTGGGGGCGCAGTCTCACGAAGGCATCCGGTCAGCGCCAACACGGACAGGACCATGCTGGCGACAGGCAGAATGCCGCGCAGCGGCTGTCTCAGCGCGAAACAAGACTGCCGGCGAACGCTGATGCTTCCTCGGGCCACCGGTATGCCTCAGGCCGGCGATTTGCCAGCGATGGAATCTGACGCCGGACCGCTGTCACGCGCTCGTCACTCAGGGAGGCCTGGGCAATGCCGACGCCGTCTTGTGCCGTGGCGAGCACCGTGCCCCAGGGATCGACGATCATCGAGCGGCCGTAGCACCAGTTTCCGGGCGGGTGCATTCCCCACTGGCCACAGGCGACAAAGAACGTCTCGTTCTCGATCGCGCGGGCGCGAATCAGGACCTCCCAGTGGTCCTTACCAGTCGTCATCGTGAAAGCCGCGGGGAGAACGATCAGGCGCGCTCCGCGAAGCGCGAGAATGCGAAATAGTTCGGGGAAACGCAGGTCGTAGCAGATCGCCAGACCCACTGGTACGCCGTCAATATCGAGCGTGACGATTTCATCGCCAGGGGTAACCGTTGCGGACTCCATGTATTTTGCGTCGCCGTCCAGGACGACGTCGAACATGTGTATCTTGCTGTAGCGCGCGATGATGTCGCCATCCGGACTGAAGACAAGCGAGGTGTTCAGGAGCCCCGGCTCGCCCTGCCGTGACTCCAGGAAGCTCCCGCCATGGACGTAGATCCCGTGCCGGCGAGCCCGGTCTGCGAGCAGGTCGGAAACTGGCCCTGGCACAGGCTCGGCGTTGGGCCGGTTGCCTTCGTCTGGTCCGAGATAGGTCCAGACTTCGGGTAGCACCACGAGGCGAGCTCCACTACGGGCGGCGCGGTCGATCAGATCGAGCGCCGTGGCAATGTTGGCCTCCTTGTCGGCACCAGAGTTCATCTGGAGCACTGCCACGTTCAATGGGGCGATGTCGACAGATTCAGCCATGGCCCTCTCGTTCCCTCCCGGCGTGTACGAATCCTCCGCAGCATAGCACTGCCCGGCGCCGACTCAGGTAGCTGTGAACAAGACCCAGATCGCAATAAGACCGAGCGTGACGAGGGCCAGAACAACGATCACGAGACAGGACCGGCCGGCGGACTCTACGTCTGCGGCCGTCGTTTGCGCTCTCTCGATATTTTCCGGAGTTCCCTCTGATTGCAGGTCCTGGTTTTCGTAAGAGTCGGGCATTGGTTCCCTGGTGATTAGGAATTGACTCGCGTGATGCGCCAGACGTGAAAGATGCGCATGAGGACGGTGAGGTGTGTGCCGATGGCCAGAATCCAGAGCGCCGGCAGGAGGAGTCCAAAGAGCAGTCCGATGGCCAGGATGACGACGCGCTCGGGCCTGGCGAGCAGCCCGACGGACGCATGAAAGCCCGCAGCTTCCGCGCGTGCTCGGGCGTAGCTGATGAGCAGCGAACCGGTCGTGGCCGCAAAAACCAGCAGGGCGCCGATGGTGGCATCAGGCGTCTGAAGGAGGAAGTAGAGCACGCCAAACAAGACGATCGCTTCGGAGTAGCGGTCAAGGGTGGAATCGAGGAAGCCGCCGAATTTCGTCACCGTCCCGGCAGCGCGGGCGACTGCTCCATCGAGCATGTCAAAACCACTGGCAATGAGAAAGAGCAGACCACCCGCGATCAGGTTTCCGCCGGCGATGATTCCGGCTACGACCACGCTGAGCAGGAGACCGATCGTCGTCACCATGTTCGGCGTCAGGCCAGCGCGCGAGAGCGCTTCGCCGATACCGAGCGTGAGGTTGCGAACTCGAGTGCCGAGTGCTTCCGAAATCACGGTGTTACATCCCCACCCCGGCCATGCTCAAGCCTTGCGGTTGCGCAAGTCCCTGGGCTCGCTCATAGACCTGCAGCACACGGCGCGCAATTTCTGTCCAGTCGTACTGTTGTGCTGTTTGTCTTCCGGCGGCCACAAGGGAACGGCGCAAATCTGTGTCCGCCATCATTCGCACGAGAGCCAACGCGAGCGCCTGTGCGTTCTTGGGGGGCGCAAGCACGCCATCGACTCCAGGGCGAATCACGCTACGATACCCGGGGATATCGCCCGCGACGACCGGAGCTCCAGCGGCCATGGCCTCAAGGAGGACGATCCCGAAGCTTTCGCCTGAGGTGGAGGGCGCACAAAAGACGTCGCAACTTGCGTAGTAGCGCGGCAGGTCAGCTGCGCTGGCCTGGCCAACGAAATCGATGCCGCGCACGTCGTAGCGTTCCATTAGCCCCGCAAATTTCTCGGGATCTCCGCGCCCCACGACGACCAGTCGAGCACCAGGGAACTGCTGCTGCACCAACGGCATGGCCCGGAGCAAGTACTTGAAACCCTTACGTGGCTCGTTGTAGCGGCCCACGAAAAGAATCCTCGGGATTCCGTCATTGAACCAGGGGAACGGTTCGACATCCTGAAAGCGCGCAACGTCGATTCCGTTTGGAATGATGTCATAGGGGCCCTGGAAGTACTGGCTTACAAAATCACGTGCCGGAGGGGACACCGCAATGCGGGCATCCAGGCGCGACATCATGAAGGACATGTATGGCTTGAACGCCGTGTACCAGGGGCTGGACGAACGGAAAGCGTGAAATGTGCCGACGTTGACCGTCTGAGAGTTCAGTAGGACGAGGTATGGCAGAACCGGAATCAGCGGCTCATGCAGGTGGATAACGTCAAACTGCTCACGCCGCAGGAGTGTCTTCACCGCATTGTAGAGGGTGACGTCAAAGGTCACTCGAACCATACTGCCGTTGGCGGGAATAGGAACCGTGCGGCCGATGCCGTAGAAGCCCTCGCGCGCTTCAAGGCCGCCCTTGCGTCCCCGGGGCGCGAGAATTGTCACCTCGTGGCCTCCACGCACGAACTCGGCGCGCAGGTGATTGATATGCTCGTAGACGCCACCGGGATGACCGGGATCGTACGGCGAGATGAGCCCAATCTTCACCGTGACGCGTCCGACGTTCCCATGTGTTTCACCAACATCACCGAGGCATTAAGCACTGCGGCCACGTGTGGCGCGTGCTCTGCAGCCGATCATAGCAAAGGGCGCGTCATGAGCGGGCGGCGCTCAGGTCCTCGGCGTAGTGGCAGGCGGCGAGATGGCCGGTCGAGAGTTCTCGGAGCTCGGGAACCTGAGCCGCGCACAGCTCTGTGGCGTAGGGACAGCGCGTTCGGAATCGGCACCCCGACGGCGGCGAGATTGGACTCGGCGGATCGCCCTGGAGCGGGGCACGGGTCCGTCGCAGCTTGGGATTTGCGACCGGCGCGGCTGCCAACAGTGCCTGCGTGTACGGATGGCGCGGATTCGTGAAGAGCTCGGTCGTGCGGGCTTGCTCCACGATGACCCCGAGATACATGACCGCCACGTTATCCGAGATGTGACGGACAACCCCGAGGTCGTGGCTGATGAAAAGATAGGAAAGACCGCGCTCGTCGCGCAGGCGCTGCAAGAGTTGCAGGATCTGGGCCTGGACCGACACGTCAAGCGCGCTGACTGGTTCATCAGCCACAATCAATTCCGGATTCACGGCCAGAGCGCGCGCAATGCCGACTCGCTGCCGCTGTCCTCCCGAGAGCTCGTTCGGATAGCGGCCCGCGTGGCGGGCGGCGAGCCCAACTGTCTCGAGCAACTCTGAGACGGCCTGGTTCCGCTGTCTCGACGGAACCATATCGTGAAAAACGAGCGCTTCCCCGAGCGTCTGACCGATCGTCATGCGCGGGTTCAGCGAGGAATTGGGATCCTGGAAGACGATCTGCAACTGCTTGCGACGCTCACGCAACGTTGACGCGTCCCGGGGGTCGATCGCTTCTCCAGCGAAGAGCACGTCGCCGGATGTCGGCTGCTGCAGGAAGAGCACACAACGTCCGGTCGTCGTCTTGCCGCAACCGCTCTCCCCAACGAGTGCCAGCGTTTCGCCGCGCTGAACTTGAAACGTGACCCCGTCCACCGCGCGGACTGCAGCACCGGGCCTGCCACGGAGGATGTCTCCAACAGAGCGTCCGACCGGGTAGTGCTTTACAAGGTTTCGCACCTCGAGAAGCGCGGGTTGTACGTGAGAAGTCATTCGGCGTTCACCAGAGCCATTGCGTCATGAACAACACGTGGGGAACCGGCGAAGTGACATGCCGCCCAGTGCCCCGGCTCAGTTTCCCTCAAGAGAGGGGAGTCCACGACGCACAGCTCTTCAGCGAACCGGCAGCGCGGATGGAATGGACACCCGGACGGCGGGCGCGACATGTCTGGTGGAGCTCCCGGAATAGGGATCGGAGCCAGATGCGGAAGGTCGGGACGCGGGGCCGCACCCATGAGACCCAGCGTGTACGGATGTTGTGGGTTCTCGAAGAGCGTCTCGATGTCAGCGTCTTCTACCACCCGCCCGGCGTACATCACCGCGACCCGGTCGCACATCTCCGCGACTACCCCGAGGTCGTGAGTAATCAGCAGAATGCTCATGCCGAATTCATGCTGCAAGTCGCGGAGAAGCGCAAGGATTTGCGCTTGAATGGTCACGTCGAGCGCAGTCGTGGGTTCGTCCGCGATCAACAGGGCCGGTCGTGAGGAAAGCGCCATGGCGATCATCACGCGCTGACGAAGTCCGCCTGACAGTTGATGTGGGTAAGCGTGCAAACGGGCTTCCGGCGACGGGATGCCAACCTGGCGGAACAGGCGGAGGGTTTCTTCCTCGGCAGCGGACTTGCTTAGCCGCTGATGCTGCTGGATCGCCTCCGCTACCTGGTCGCCGGCGGTGAACAGCGGGTTGAGGAAGGTCATCGGGTCCTGGAAGATCATCGAGATGCGGCCACCTCTCAGAGATTCCATCTCCCTCTCGGAAATCTCGAGCAAATCTTCGCCATCAAAAAGAATGCGTCCGGAGACGACTCGACCTGGAGGCATGGGCACGAGGCGCATGATGGAGCGCGCCGTCACGCTCTTGCCGGAGCCCGATTCTCCGACAAGACCGACAATCTCTCCGGGATTGATGGTCAGATCGACGCCATCAACTGCCCGCACATCACCTGAGCGCGTGCCGAACCAGACGCGAAGATCTTCTATGCAAAGCAGTGGCCCGGTCACCGTTGCGCCTGACGTGGATCGAGGACGTCTCGAAGGCCGTCACCCAGGAGGTTGAAGCCAAGGACCGCAAACACAATTGCCGATCCGGCAGCCACTGCGAGGTGAGGAGCGTTGAGCAGCACAAGCTGACCTTCCGAGAGCATCGTGCCCCAGTCTGCTGTTGGCGGTTGCACTCCGAGTCCAAGAAAGGAGAGGGCGGCTAGGTCAAGCATGGCGTAAGCCACATCGATGGTGGTCACCACGATGACCGGTGAGACGCAGTTGGGGAGGATGTGGCGAAAAATGATCCGGCTTTGAGGGTACCCGAGCGCGCGAGCCGCTTCTGTGTACGCCATTTCCTTCTGGACAAGCGTGACGCTGCGGACGACACGGGCGATGAAGGGCACATAGAGGATGCCGAGGGCAAAGGCGGCCTTTGGCAGGCCCGGTCCAAAAGCTGCGACGACCGCGAACGCGAGTAGGAGCGGCGGGAACGCCAGCAACATATCCCAGATGCGGGTGATCGTCTCATCGACCCAGCCGCCGCGATAGGCTGCCCAGATGCCGACGGGTACGCCGATGATCTCGGAAATCAGGACCACCATGAGCGCACCACCAAGAGCGGTCCTGCTGCCGTAAATCAGCCGGCTCAGGACGTCCCGTCCGTTCTTGTCGGTGCCAAGCGTGTACCCCTGTTCACCCGCTGAAACCAGGCTGGCACTGAGTTCACCGTCATTTGGGTCCATCGGCGCGATGATTGGGGCAAAGACAGCGCAGACGACCAGGAGCAGGACGATGATGCCGCCAATCATGGCCTTCTGGTTGTGACGGAACCGCCACCAGAACATCGACCAACCGGAGTCAGTCGCCTCGGTGCGGTCAACGACCGGCAGTGTCGTAGCAACCATGCTCAGGCCTTGCCGCCGTAGCGAACGCGGGGATCGATGACGCCGTAGAGCACATCAACGATGAGATTGAGCAAGATGAAGATCGCGGCAATGAAAACCGTGGCGCCCTGGACCACCGGATAGTCACGCACCTGGACGGCATCAATCAGGAGCGAGCCCAGACCGCCGAGACCAAATGTGTGCTCGACAAGAACGGTGCCGACAATCAGGAAGCCGAAAAGCAGACCTGACACCGTCACAATCGGCACCAGGGCGTTGCGAAACGCGTGCTTGAGGATAACGACGCGGGTTGGCAGGCCCTTCGCGCGGGCTGTCTCGATGTAGTCCTGCGTCAGCGCCTCGACCATTGAAGACCGCGTGATGCGGGTGGTGATGGCGGCAAGTGAGAGTCCGAGCGTGAGAGACGGCAGGAGGAGATGTTTGACTTCGTCCCATCCGCCCTCACCTGCCCCAAGCGCGGGCAGCCAACCCAGTTTGAACGAGAAGAGCAGCAACAGCAGGATTCCGGTGAAGAATACGGGAGACGAGGCGACGAGGACCGCGAACATCGTCGCCAGGACATCGATCCAGGTGTTGCGGTGGACGGCCGCCAGGACGCCGAGTGGTACCGCAATCAGGAGAGACAGAAGAAACGAGAAGCCGGAGAGTTTGGCTGTGAGCGGGAGGCGCTCCAGGATCAGCGTGGTGACATCGGTCCGCTGGCGATAAGACCGGCCCAGATTCCCGCTGACGAGATCGGTTACCCAGAGCCGATACTGCGTCAGTAAGGGCTGGTCAAGCCGGTATGCGGTGCGGATGTTGGCCAGATTCTTCTCGCTGATGCGCTGGCCGCCGACCATAATGCGGGCCGGATCGCCCGGAACGAAGCGGACCATGAAAAAAACGATCGACGTGATCAGGAACATGAGTGGGATCAGCGTCAGCAAGCGCGTGACAACGAGTTTGGCCATCAGATTTGTACCAGCGTGCGCGGAGAAGGACAGTGCGCGGGACCGGGAAACCCCAGTCCCGCGGAGCATTTACCTCAGGCGTCTGCGGGAACCAGGTCACGACCGATCGCATCCCAGTACCAGAGCGGCGACAGGGTATAGCCGGCCAACCGGTCAGACATGGGGAGGAACCACTTGAAATGCTCGAGGAAGATGGCCGGCTGATCGTCAGAGATCAGTTTCTGGGCATCCTTGAGCATCTGCGTACGCTTGTCCTCATCCAGCTCAGCCTCAGAGGCGTTGAGCAGCTTATCCACCTCCGGGTTGTTGTAATAGAAGTGGTTGTTCTGGGGCGGCGTGTTGGTGGACAGGAACAGCGGAATCAGGTTGCCGGCGGCGTCCGGGAAGTCTGAACCCCACTGGAAGTTCATGATCCCCTCGTAATCACCCGCTTGCTGCAGGGTGATCATGTCCGCGTAGGGCATCTGAACGATCTCAACCTCGATGTTGAGCTCCTTGAGTGCTTCCTGGATCGCAATTGATTGGGGCACCCAGATGTCATTCGGGGCGATGACATTGATCTTGGTCGCGAAGCCATCTGGCATGCTGGAGGCAGCCATCAACTCCTTGGCCTTCGCGAGGTCGTAGGGAACCGGTTCCAACTCGTCTGCGGCGGAACCGGGCATATTCGGCGGCACCGACGTGTTGCGCGCCTGCACGCCCGTGTCACCCACAATTGCCGTCATGATCTCCGGCACGTTCACCGCGTGCGCGACTGCCTTGCGGATGTTGACGTCATCGAAGGGTGGCGTATCCGTCCGCATCGCCATGAAGTTGATGGTGTAGCCGACGACTTCCTGCAGGTTGGCGTTTTCGAGCCCTGCTACCGTCGAAATCTGGTCTGCCGGCAGGGCGGTGAACATGTCCAGGTCACCGTTCTTGAGGCCGGTAACGCGGGTGGTGCCTTCCTCGACGATCTTGAACGTTAGATTCTCGAAGTGCGGCTTACCTTCCTGCCAGTAATTCGGATTCTTCGTCAGGGCGATCTCGCTGCCCGCGTCCCAGTTCACGAACTGGTATGGACCCGTCCCGCGCGGGTTGCGCAGAAGATCAAGGCCGAACTCCTCGATTGCCGCCGCAGGGATAACGTGACCGGCTGTGGTCGCCGGGACGTACCGGAAGAGGGCACTCGGCGTCGCGAGCTTGATAGTGATGGTCTTTTCGTCGGTCTTTTCGACGACCGCCTCTGGTCCGTCATACATCCAGGCGAGTGGGCCAGCGACCTCTGGATCACGGACGCGGGCGATGGAGGCCAGGACGTCGTCGGCGGTCATGGGTGAACCGTCCGAGAACTTCACACCGTCACGGAGCGTGTAGACATAGGTCAACTCGTCCGGCTGATCAAATTTCTCCGCCAGCAGTGGTTCGAGGCCACCTTCCGGGGTAAACATCATCAAGCCTTCGCTGATGTTGCAAACTACCGGGTTGGCCGTGAAGTCGTAGGAGAGCGCCGGCTCAAGGCCGCGCACATCGCCTTCGAGCGCAAAGACGACGCTTGTTTCATCCTGGGCCAGCAGATGAAGGCCTGGCACAACCTGGCGAGTAGCCGCCTGGGAGCGACCGCCCAGGGCCGCGGTCAACGCTGCAGCGCCAGCCGAACCGGCGGCCAACCTGAGGAATCCACGTCGGGACGTCCAACTCTGGCGAAGACCCGCCAGATACGAAGACATGCGCTTGTCAAACTCTCGCCCGGGATCCCGTGACTCAGTCATGATCGATCTCCGTCTCCCGCTCGCGTTGCGCCCGAAACGGCGCATCAGTAGCGCTTCCAGGCAACATCGCACCAAAGTTTCAAGTGTCCTTCGTGACCTCAAGATATAGCACGCTGCCGGGGGCACGTGACGGCGCCGCTCCCGACTCCAGGAGCGGCACGCCTGACTCTATCAGCTCAGGTTCGCCGTCTATATCCTCAGTCGCTATCACCGAAAGACACGGTCAGGCCGTCCCAGGCCACGTCGATGCCCCCGGGGAGAAGGTCTTGCGCCTGCTCGTGGCTTGTTTCGTGGGAAAGATGAACGAGATAGGCACGGTGGGGCTTCACCTTCTGGATGACCTGAACCGCCTCGCCAAAGCTGAGGTGGGTCGGGTGTTCGCGCTCACGCAGCCCGTTCAGCACCAGCACGTCCAGGCCCTCAAGCAACTCAAGCGACTCTGCAGGAATGGTCTTGGCGTCTGTGACATAGGCGAGGTTGCCAATTCTGTAGCCAGAGATTGGCAGGCGCCCATGGAGCACCGGAATCGGCACTATGTGCTGGCCCAACGCCTCGAACGGCCCGGTCACCTCATGCAGATGGAGATCTGGCTTCCCCCCATAAAAGGAAAACGCATCTACGAAGGTGTAGGCGAACCGATCGCGCAAGACAGCGGCAGTCGTGGAGTCGGCATAGACAGGAAGATGTTGCTGCTGAACCTCGTTGAAGCGGCGGAGATCGTCGAACCCACCCGTGTGGTCTGCGTGGGCGTGGGTCATGAGCACCGCGTCTACCTGTGTCAGGCCGTTCGCGAGCGCTTGAGCGCGGAGTTCCGTGGCGGTGTCAATCAAGAACGTGACGCCGCTCGTGCGTACGACGGCAGAAGTGCGCGTGCGTTTGTCTCTTGGATCTTCAGAGTGGCAAACGGCGCACTCGCATCCGATCACCGGGATGCCGTTGGAGGTGCCGGTGCCAAGAAAGGTAATCTCAGACATACTCAAGAGAGTATAGCGATGGCAGTGGGTCCCCGCGGAGCGGGGGTCTCCCTGGAAAGAGCAAGCGATTTGGTGACTCAAAAGGGATCCATTCTTGATGCGATCGGCAAGACGCCAGCGGTCTGGCTGGACCGCATGACTGCTGACCTGCCGGGACGCATCCTGCTCAAGCTTGAATCGGCTAATCCCAGCGGAAGCGTCAAGGATCGGGCGGCACGCCAATGCGTCATCGAGGCAATCGAGTCGGGCGCGCTCGAGCGAGGGAAGGCCGTCGTGGAGTTGACGAGCGGCAACATGGGCATTGGGCTCGCCATGGTCTGCGCGGTCCTGGGCTACCGCATGATCGCCGTGATGAGTGAGGGGAACAGCCCGGAGCGACGCACGTTGCTTGCGGCCTATGGAGCTACGATCGATCTGGTGCCTCAGACGGTTGACGGCGTGCCGGGCAAGGTGAGTGGTGCAGATCTCGCGCTTGTGGAAGCACGGACGCAGAAACTGGTCGAGGAGTTGGGCGCCTGGCGACCAGATCAGTTTCGGAACCCTGCGAACCCGCGAGCGCACGAATTTGGCACCGGTCCCGAAATCTGGAATCAGGCAGGATCGCATCTGGCGGCGTTCACTGCGCTGGTTGGAACAGGCGGCACCTTTATTGGCGTGTCCCGTGCCCTGAAAGCCCGCGACAATGGCATTCGGTGCCTGGCAGTGGAGCCCGAGGGCGCCCAAACGCTCGCAGGGAAGGCGACAACGGCTCCGGGACACGTGCTCCAGGGGGGAGGCTACGCCATGATTCCGCCGCAGTGGGATCCCGCAGTCTGTGACGGCACCATTCCCATTAACGACGCCGAGGCGATCACCTGTGTGCAGGACCTTGCGACAAAAGAAGGAGTGCTGGCCGGGTACTCAACCGGCGGCAATGTTGCGGCCGCCCTCAGGATTGCGGCAACGCTGCCTGAGGGGCACGTAGTAGCGACAATTGCCTGCGACACCGGCACGCGCTATTTGAGTACAGGTTTGTTCGGGTAGTCAGGGAGAAAGTTGCGGTCCCGGGGACGCGCCGGGACCGCGAGCATTGACTCTAGTAGAGGTTGTCTTCGGTGACCGCGAGATAGACCGCGCCGTCTTCGACCCGATCAATCATGAAGCCGCCCGCATACTTATCCGGAGCCAATGGGATATCGATGTGGATATACCCAACCCGGACCAGTCGAGCCTGGTCTTGCTCGGGTAGTTTGTCTAGCCCACCCTCGAAATGCCAGCCCAGAAAGGATGTTTCGTACCCTTCCTGGCCCTTCGTCGTGGCCGCGGTCGGATCGCCCATCTTCACAAACTTGACCTTGCCAAACTCCTTGCCGGTCGAGTCGACGACCCGGTCGCCAATCTGGACCTGGCTGATTGGCCCGGCCTCAACGGTGTCGCCATGGGTGCGGCCGAACTCGGTGTTATCAGTCTGCATGGAAAGGGGATCGCGCTCGGTCATGGGCTTGCGTCCTCCAACGGTGGTGCGACGACGATCCGTCGCGCTCGACATCCGTGAACAGGGCGACGGGTTCCACGGCCCGGTTGCCGCCAGTCGCTGCGCAGCATCCTAACAGAATCACCCGGCAGGCGAAACGCGTGCCGGGTCGGCCTCGATAGACGCGATCAGGATCAAGACGATAAAGATCGCCAACACTGCGAGCAAGAAGACAAGCCACGCGAGCCAGAATCGTCGCACGGATGCGGCGCTAGGGGGCTCAGCAACGAGATTGGGAACCGTGTCGATATCCATATCGTGATTTTCGTGCGGATCGGGATGCCACTGCAACTAGATGGCCGCTCCGAGTTGGGGGTAGAGCAACCGTTCCCACATCGCGCGCACGTCGTCCCGAAACTCTGATCTGGCCACGATGCGGATCAGGCGGCGGTGCTCCTCATAGCGCTTGAAGTCCTCGTCATTGAGACCGACGACATCCCGCCATGGCATGAGGCTGGAGAAGCCCACCGGCGGATCCTGAAATGTCACCCAGACGTCCGTCTTCCACTTCTCGGGCTTTGGAATATCAATGAGAATGGCATCATCAGGGACCTCGCGGCCCGTGGCGCGCGCGAGTGCGCGGGCCATATGCAGCTCAACCTCGCGCCGGGAAAGCGGGTCGAAATAGAGGTTGCCGAGCCGCCCGTAGAGTTCGAACGCCCGCGAACCGATTTCGACAGCGCGTTTATGGACCTGGCGCGACTGCAGCGAGGTTGCGAGATGTTGCGTAGTCTCAGGCATCGTCGAACGGGCCAGGGTTTCGAGCAGTGAGCGGTCATCCTGAGCGGGCAACGTGTCTGCCGTTATCGCGCCAGAGTGGATCGCATCCTGAATCGCGCGCAGGAGCATGGCGCTGCAAGCGCGATTCGTGTGATGCCAATACACGTTGTCAAACATGGCCTGTCGCGCGTTGATCAGGGAGTGGAGCGGGCTGACACCCTTTTCCCGGATGGCCACCCGCGGCTCGAGGAGTGCCGGTGTCGCGCCCACCGGAGCGATGGTGAGTGCAGAAATCAGGCGCGCAGTATCGACGCCACCATAAGGCACATTGCACGCGCGCGCATCGCGCGGTAAGTAGTCAAGCTTGTCCATATCCAGAGCGCCAGAGAGCAGGCCCGTCAGGACACGGTCAACCTCCGGCCGGGGCTGCTCACCCGGAAAGATAAATCCGGCCACGCGTTCAGGGTCGAGGCCCCAGTAATGCGCGAGAATCGGTGCAATCTCGTGCCCCATGATGATCTGCCGCCCGATTTCCTCGTGGGGGAGGATTGGCTGGCCCAACTCTTCTATCGCGTGAGAAAACGGATAGTGACCGATATCGTGAAGGAGCGCTGCCGCGACGCAAGCGCGAGCGTCCTCATCCGAGATCGCAGCTCCCTCAGACGAGGCACGAAGATGGGCCACGGCGAGCCGGGTGAGATGCATGACGCCGAGTGAGTGCTCGAAGCGTGTGTGGCGGGCGCTCGGCCAGACGCGCGAGACGAAGCCGAGTTGCTGGATCCTTTCGAGCCGGGAGAACGCCGCTGTGTTGATCAGCGCCAGTTCCGGTTCCGTCAGCGGGATGCGGTCATAGAGGGCATCACGTATTACCGAGGCAATGCGGAAGCGCGTCGCTGGTTCGACGTGGGCATCGAAAGCACTCATCTCCGAAGCATAGCTTCGAATAACTGAGACGAAACGGGATGTATCCTGCGCATCGGTTTCTCAGTTTGCAACGTAGCGGCACAACGGAGGTACGGCTCCACGATGTCCACGAGATCGGCGCAGGCACTTCCGCTGCCTGTGGCTGTGCTCATCCTGTTCTTTGCCTACTGGTGTGTCGACTTCGTTTCTCCCATCGTTCCGACTATCCAGGAGTCCCTGAATCTGTCGGCGACCGGCGCCGGGCTCATCTTCTCGGTCTTTTTTGGAGGGCGCCTCCTGACCAATCTACCTGCAGCCTGGCTGGTGGAACGAACTGGGCCGCGACTCGTGGCCGGGCTCGGGGCAGCCGTGTTGCTGGCCGGTTCGGTCCTGGTGGCAATCGCGCAATCTGAGGCAACGCTGCTTCCCGCGCGGGGCGTCCAGGGCGCGGGGGTCGCGTTGCTGGCAACGGCAGGGTTGCTGTCCGTGCTCCGCGTGCTGCCCGGTGGTGGAGCCGCAATGACGGCATTCAACGTTGCCGGCGGAGCCGGTGGCAGTGCGGCGCTTCTCCTCGGCGGGTTCCTGTCGAGCTACCTTGGGTGGCGGGCGGTCTTCTGGGTCTCGGCTGGAATCGCTGCAGTCCTGTTGCTCCTGGCAGTTGTGGCGAAGTCGCAACCTGCCTCGCCGAGAGTCACCGTGGGGAGTGTGGACGATGACCGGCTCCAACATGGCGTACATGCGGTCTCGTTTGCGGTTCTCGCAAATTTCGTCGTGTTCATCAATTACGCTGTCTGGGTGCTCGCGATCCCTTTGCTGGCGGCCGAGAAGTTTGCCCTGAGTGCCACCGATGTCGGGCTGGTCCTTCTGTTCGTGAACGTCGTCCACCTCGGAGCAGCGTTCCCGGTTGGGGGGATGATCAGGCGCGTAGGTTCGTCCAATGCGTTGGCAATCGGTTTTTCTCTGGCCGGTATCGGTATGGTTCTCGCCCCTTGGGCCAATTCGACATTGTATCTCGCCGGTCCACTGGCCCTTTACGCGGTGGGGCAGGTCGCTGGCAACAGTTCGGCCGGTGATCTCATCCTGCGACTGGGTGGCGGCGGCGGAAAGGCGGTGGGCGCCGTGCGCCTGTCGAGTGATATGGGTATGGTCGTTGGACCAGCAGTCGCCGGTGTGATCGCGGACCTGGCGGGGGTAGAGGCGCCATTCCTGGCGCTCGGGATCCTCTCGGTGGTGAGTGCAGGCGCGCTGATCGCCATCAAGGTGTGGGGACGACGGACCTAGGTTCCACTGCAGGGCTCGGTGCGGCGCAAGGCAGCGCGTATACTCGAAGTGGGTCCGACTGGGGTCCAATTGCGGCGCAGATGCAACGCTTGCATCCGCGGAAAGGAAAAACGACTCTATGAGCCGCGAGCGACGCTCGCTCTTCCCGGCGGAAGAGGCGACGGCGGAGCCGGGGCGTTTCGGGTGTCCGATGCTGGTGCGAGCGCATTGCGGACCCTTGCGTGGACGGTCTGAACCCGTGTACCGATGTTCACTGGGGTGGGCCCTTCACGGTGAAGATGAGGTAGCGCTTTGCCGCGCTACCGACGCGGTACCAGACTGCTGGAAAGCGCATCCGGAACGACTCGAGGCGCTGGCGACCGCGGAAGAGGCGAGCCTGCGAGAGGCCGCGCCAGCCGTTCTCAGCGCAGATTAGGTTCTGTCAGAGCCAACGCAAACCGCCGCTGCGAAATCTCGCAGCGGCGGTTTGATCTTCTCGCATGCATCACGCCTTGGGCGCGTGCTGTTTGATGTAGGCCTCGACCTCCGCCGGAGTGTGCTGGCGCAGATCGAGCGCCGGATACTTCAGCTCTGGCGGAATGTACAGATAGAAGGTCACCCGCACTGGCTCAATGCGTTCGACGTCGGCCCACCAGTCGTACAGGGCAGGCAACCAGGAGAAACTCGTTGCTTGCACCCGCCACAGCGCAACAGCAGCTCCGCGTTCGTAGGTGAGCGCCTCTCCAAAGTAGACCTGCGCCCCAGCGTCGCTTTCGATGATGCGTCGAACATCGTCGTATTGGCGTGGTGACCCCTTCAGGGAAAAACGCCAGCCGCCGGTCACCGGACTTCTGCTGGTCGTGGCTGCCAGCAACGTTTCCTGCGCGTTGCGTCCTTTACCGAAGGGCCCTGCCATAGCTCCCCTGATCACATTCTCGTGCGATTGGATCCGGAAATCCGCGAGCGGAGTGCTCGCCAACTCGTTCGGATTGTACCCTGATCGCCACGCGGGGCGTCCCCAATACCCGTGCCATGGGCGGCGTGTGAGCGGCTCACCCGGAGAGGATTGCATGAAGATTGGCCTCACATTACCGCAAGCAGTCACCGACGACGGGATTGTTCCCCGCTACCGCGAGATACGCGACGCGGCGTTGCGCGCTGAGCGGAACGGGTTCGATTCGGTCTGGGTCATGGACCATCTCCTGTTCCAGTGGGAGAACAAGGCGCCGACAGGCGTCTGGGATGCCATGACGCTTCTGCCCGCTCTGGCCGAGGCCACCGAGCGGGTGGAACTCGGGGCGTTGGTGATTTGCACGGCGTTTCGCAACCCGGCGCTGCTTGCGAAGATGGCCTCAGCTCTGGACGAAATAAGCGATGGACGCTTCGTGTTTGGGGTCGGCGCCGGGTGGCACAAACCAGAGTTCGATGCTTTTGGATACCCGTTTGACCACCTTGCGACCCGGTTTGAAGAGGCGATGGCGATCATCCTTCCGCTACTCCGTGAGGGGAAGGTGGACTTTACTGGTGTCTACGAGCGCGCGCCCGGCTGCATCAACGAGCCGCGAGGAACGCGGCCGGCGGGTCCCCCTGTCCTCATGGGCACGCAGGGGCCCCGGCTTATGCGGCTTGCAGCGCGCGAAGCTGATGCATGGAACGCATGCTGGTTAGGACGTGCTGCCGAACTTCCCGAACGCCTGGTGCCCTTTCATGCCGCGCTGGAAGACGTGGGTCGAAATGCCTCCGACATCGACCTCACTGTTGGGCAGTTAGTGACCTTTCGTGACCTGGCAGCAAAGGTGGAATTTCCCGGAGGTGCCGAACGGTTTACCTTCGAGGACCCCGCGGACCTGGCGGACGAGTGGGTGAAGTTCGAGGAATTGGGTGTGTCGCACGTGATCATCTGGCACATGCCCGAGAGTGACCAGACGGACCAACTCCTGGCCGATGCGGTTGGTCTCTACCGGAGAACATGAGCATGCCTCCCGGACGGGCGGAACGGATCAGAGCAAACGGGATCGAACAGGCATATCGCCATTGGCCGGCACCCGCCGAGCCTCGTCAATTGCCCGTAGTGATCCTGCACGGTGTCCTCCAGGCGGGGGTAGGAATGTCCTACCTCGCGGAGGAGTTAGCCGCTTGGGGCGAAGTCATTGTGCCGGATCTCCGCGGCCGAGGAGAAACCGACCAACCTGAGGACGGGTATGATCCCGCGTCCATGGCCGCTGATGTAGCAGCGCTTCTGGACGAGCTTGTGGTAGGGCCGGTCGTGGTAGTTGGCCGCAAGCACGGCGGCGTTGTGGCCTACCACCTTGCAGTGGCACGGCCCGATCTCGTTGCTGGTCTGGTGCTGGGCGACACGTCACCCGAGATCAGCGAAGCGCGTGCGCAGCGTGTCCGCGAGCGGATGGCGACACTTCCGCGTGAGTTTGGTTCACTGCGAGATGCGGAACGCTTCTACGAAGAAGGGCTGGGTCTCCCTATCGACCGGGCACGCAACGATATCCCGCTCGATCTCGAGGCGCTGGACGATGGCACCCTGCGATGGCGGCACAACCTGGACCTGGTCGCGCGTATCGAGAATGCCTGCATGCCGCGCTCGGACTGGGAAATGTTCACACGATTGACATGCCCGGTCCTGATCCTGCGCGGTCACCGGGGGGAGATTACGCCCGAGATTGCGACCAGGCTGGCGGAGACGGCGCCGGGGGTCCGAGTCCAGGTGATTCATGGCTCCCGGCACGACGTCTTCATTGGCCCGGGCTCAGAACAGTCACTCGCTGCGATCGCGCTGCTGCTTCGAGAAACGGCATTGCGCTAATAGGTCGCGCGACCCCCAGAGATGTCGTAGACCGCCCCGGTCGAAAACGAGAGATCCGTCGAACAGAGGAAGGCTACGAGCGCCGCAACCTCTTCTGGTTTTCCGACGCGTCCCATTGGAATGCGGCTTGTCATATACGCGATATGCTCATCTGAGACCTGCTGGAGGATCGGCGTCTCGATGACTGCTGGCGCGACCGAGTTGACGAGGATACCTTTCGTTGCCACTTCCTTGGCCACAGCCTTGGTCAGGCCAATGACGCCGGCCTTGGCCGCTGAATACGGCACGGCATTGGGGTTGCCCTCCTTGCCGGCGATCGAGGCGATGTTCACGATACGGCCATATCCGGTCTCAATCATGGTGGGAATGACCGCCCGGCACCCAAGGAAGACGCCGGTGAGGTCGATATCCACCACCTGCTGCCACTCGTCGATCGCCAGTTCCCAGATAGGGGCTGAGCGTCCAGCGATACCCGCGTTGTTGACGAGCGCGTCCACGTGTCCCCACAGGTCCAGGGCACTGCGCACGGCGGCGTCCCATGAGACAGGTTCTGTCACATCCAGTTGGTGGCCGACGGCGTTTTCCCCAATGGCGGCAGCAGTTTCAGTTGCTGCCTGCTGGTCGATGTCCGCGATCATGACGGATGCGCCCTCACTGGCGAGGCGCGTTGCGATAGCCGCGCCGATACCCCGTGCCGCACCCGTGACAATGGCTGTTTGACCTTCAAACCGCATCAGTATCTGCCCTTCCCCGGTCGACCTGCGTTGCGTCCCAAACCCGGCAACTATACCGGACTGCCCGGCCACGCCCGGCATGCTCCCGTGAGCGTTATGATGGCGGAAAGCTTCTTGAGAGGGCACTGTGACTGGGATTGAACGGCCTCGATCACGGAGGAAACGCATCTCCTGGTCGGACCACCTGGATGACGCCGTACGCGGTATGGCCAGCGGTTTTCTGGTTGGCATTCCAACAGTCTTCACCGTCGATTCGTGGTGGCTGGGTGAGCAGATGGGACCGGTTGACGCCCTGTGGCTGCTGGTCTTTGCATTTGCCCTGACCTGGGCGGCGGTGTACTGGATTGGCTTCCAGCAGATTCAGCGTCGGGGGATCGACCACGCGGTGGACGCCCTGCAGGCGATGGCGATTGCCATACTCTCCCTGGTCGTGATCTTTGCGGCGTTGGGGCAGATTGGCGACAGCCAACCTGGCACCGTCGCCCTCGGGCGAATCGCCGTCGCAGTTGCCCCAGTGGCGGTGGGCGTCGCGATCGCAAATCACCTCCTTCCAGAGGACGCTTCCCGCTACGCACCGGATCCAGGCGACGCGTCGTCGATGCGGACGCACGGCCGATTGTCCAACCTGCAACGGAAGTTCTTTGAACTAATCGCGGCAATCGCCGGTGCGCTCTTCCTGTGCCTCGCAATCGTCCCGGTTGGGGACCTGAATGACATCGCGACGGCGACGCCGCTTACACATCTCCCGCTGGTTATTCTGCTTTCGCTTCTCGTCTCGTACAGTGTGGTGTTTGCGGCGGGGTTCAGCGGAGAACGGAAGCGGCATGCTGGTACCGCGCCCGGGCTAAACACGTTTTCAGAGACGGTCGTAGCCTACTGCGTCGCCCTGCTCGTTTCATTTAGCGTGTTGTGGATTTTTGGGCGCATTGGCTCCAACATGACGTGGCTGGAGATGTACACCAAGACGGTACTTCTGGCATTTCCCGCTTCTATGGCCGCCGCAGCCGGCCGGCTGGCCGTTTGACATGCTCCGAGTCGATCGGGGAGCGGTCCCCGAACTTGTGATTACGGTCATCAGCATCCTGGTGGTTGGAGGACTGATCGCCTACGCGCTGGGTCAGGAGCAGCAGCGGCGAGAGGAAGGCCCGGCCAACGTCAACCTGACCTTCGATGTCGGAAGTGCAAATTACCAGGACGGAACCTACTTC
This sequence comes from Thermomicrobiales bacterium, assembly GCA_046328375.1. GTDB lineage: Bacteria > Chloroflexota > Chloroflexia > Thermomicrobiales > UBA6265 > JACCXM01. The sequence continues at coordinate 352,847 of JAXLWT010000002.1, read as the reverse complement.
ATTCCGTACGTTGTGAGCAACGATAGTTCCCATGCGATTGATTCGGCTGACATGCTGATCGAAGTGCTGGCCGGCGGAGAAGTTGTTGAATCGTCCTCTATTTCCCTTGTTTCGCTACCACTCGACGGACGTCAAAGCGGCATTTACGCCAGCCGGTACGATCCTGCCAACCACGACATTCGCGGGCGATTGACTTCGCTTGTCTTTCCGTGAAACACGCTAGTCCTGAAAATGCGCAGCACGCTTTTCGACAAAAGCCGACATGCCTTCACGTTGATCAAGCGTGTCGAACGCGGCGGCGAACGCTCGCGCCTCAGCGTCGAGACCTGCGGCGGGCGCGCCCTGATAGGCGAGTTTCATGAGAGATTTTGCGGCACGAACCGCTCGAGGACTGTTTCGAGCGATGCTGAGCGCCATCTCTCGAGCCGCGGGTAGCAATTGATCGAGCGGATGAACGGCGTTAACCAGTCCGATGCGGAGCGCCTCGTCCGCGAAGACATGGCGGCCGGTCAGGATGAGCTCAGAGGCCATGCCCGGGCCCACGAGGCGTGGGAGACGTTGCGAGCCGCCCCAACCGGGCGGGATGCCCAACCCGACTTCGGGTTGGGCAAATCGCGCATTCTCAGAGGCGAGCCGGATGTCGCAAGCCAACGCGAGTTCGCAACCTCCGCCGAACGCAAAGCCGTTGACGGCGGCTATGACCGGCTGTGGCATGGCTTCAAGTGCGTTCGCGACGGCGTGACCACGCCGACCAAACGCCAGACCCTGGACGGCGTCGAGAGCAACCATCTCCTTGATGTCCGCGCCGGCAGCGAAAGCGCGTTCGCCAGCCCCGGTGAGAATTGCCACGCGAACGGTGGGATTGGCAGCGACACCGCGAACGGTGGCGAGCAGGAGATCGAGTTGAGCCGAGTTGAAGGCATTGAGTGCCTGAGGCCTGTTCATGGTGATGAGCGCAATGCCTTCATCAATGTTCAGGTCAACCGTCACGACCAAGCCTTTCCTCACCAAGGGTGAACGATTCCTGCAAGTAGAGCGCGGCATTACGAACGTAACGTGCCGCGTTCTCCCGAGAGGCAGACCGCTCTGCGTCCGTCAACTGGCGTTTTCCCCGAGCTGGCACCCCCATGACCAGGGCGCCCGCTGGAACGACCGCCTCTTCGGGAACGAGTGCGGCGGCTGCGACTATGGCTTCCTGGCCGATCGTGGATCGTGAGAGGACAACTGCGCCCATGCCGATCGTCACCCCGTCGCCGACGTTCGTGCCGTGCACGATCGCGCTGTGGCCAATGGTGACTTCGTCCCCGACGATGCATGGAGTTCCGGCGTCGAGGTGGAGAACGGCGTTGTCCTGCACGTTGGATCGTGCGCCGACGCGAATCGGAGCCACGTCTCCGCGCAGAACTGCGTTGAACCAGACGCTAGCGTCAGCTCCGATCGTGACATCACCGATGATCACGCATCCTGGCGCCAGGTAGACCCCGCGCGCGATGCGCGGCCAGACGCCCTTGAACGGAAGCACTCGGGGTTCACTCATGCTGCGCCCGGGACATCGAGCACGATAGCGTCGCCGCCACCGCCACCTGAGCAGATAGCAGCCACGCCGATGCCGCCGCCGCGACGGCGCAACTCCTCGATCAGCGAGAGGATGATTCGTGCGCCGCTCGCGCCAATCGGATGGCCAAGCGCGATTGCACCGCCGTTGACGTTCACCCTTTCGGGGCTCACGCCGAGCCGCCTGGTCGAGATAATGGGCACACTCGCGAAAGCCTCGTTGATTTCCCAGAGGTCGACGTTGGATGGGCTCATGCCGATCTTGTCGAGCGCTTTTTGGGCAGCCATGGCTGGCGTGTACGCGAGATAGGGGACATCCCAGGCCGCCTCGCCGTGAGCAAGGATCCGAGCTCGTGGCGAAAGGCCCTGTGCGGTCGCCCAGTCGGCGCTTGTGACCACCATCGCCGCTGCGCCGTCGTTGACGCCTGGCGCGTTTCCGGCAGTTACCGTTCCTTCTTTTGAGAACGCCGGCTTAAGACGGCCCAGTGCCTCGGCGCTTGTGTCGCGCCGTGGGGATTCGTCCTGTTCGACGACGGTCTCTCCCTTACGGCCCCGGACAGTCACGGGTACGATCTCGCGTGCCAGCAAACCAGCGTCCTGAGCAGCAAGTGCGTGCTGATGGGATCGCAGCGCCCAGGCGTCCTGCTCTTCGCGCGTGACACCCTCTTCGTCTGCCACGTTGCCGCCGTGAATGCCCATGTGACAGCCAGCGACAGCACATTGCAGTCCGTCGCCGATCATCATGTCCTCGACCGTCCCATCGCCCATGCGCATCCCGAAACGGGCCTTGCGCAGGATGTACGGCGCATTGGACATGCTCTCCATACCACCACTGAGAATGACACGGTAATCACCGATGCGGATGAGCACATCTGCCAGCGTTACCGCCCGCATGCCCGAACCGCAGACACGGTTGATCGTCTCTGCCGGCCGATCGACACCGACGCCGGCGCCGAGCGCGACCTGGCGGGCCGGGTTCTGGCCCGCGCCCCCCTGAAGAACCTGTCCAAAAATGGTCTCTTCAACGTCACTGGCAGAGATCGCGGAGCGATCAATCGCCGCCTGTGCAGCTATGACCCCCAGCTCGACGGCAGAGACGTCCGCAAGCGCCCCGCCGAGCTTGCCAAAAGGTGTCCGGGCTCCGCCGAGGATCACCGCGCCGCCTGAAGTATTTGCCATCTTGTTGATCATGCCTTGTCTCGCGGCGCCCATTTTGCCGCGCCGACGTTGCCCCGAGGTGACGCACCGAAGCGGCACCTGCCGATGCTACCGCGAACCTGCCCGGCGGTGCCGCACCGGTTGCTCGAGACGGCAGTTCCGATGTCAAGCGCGACCAACAACGTGGCGGCGCTAAATGCGCCGCCACTTCTCCGCACCTCGATTCCTTGCCGTTTAGCGGGCGAGGGTTGCGAGGCGCTCTTCGCTTTCGAACCCCGCGGCGGGCGGCTGAGGACAGCGCAGCGGCTTGTCCTGGCGGTAGCCCAGAGCGTAGTCAGCCTGCAGAATGGTATGGATTTCGCGGGTGCCCTCGTAGATCACAGCACCACGAGAATTCCGCCAGAATCGTTCAACCGGGTATTCATTGGAGTAGCCGTACGAGCCATGGACCTGGATGGCGTCGTTTGCAGCCTCCAGGGCGGCGTCGCAGGCAAACCACTTCATGAGGGAAGTCTCACGCGTGTTGCGAATGCCGCGATTCTTGAGTTCGGCAGCCTGCATCGTGAGCAGGCGTGAGGCTTCCTCGTTGGCGACCATCCTGGCAATCATCTGCTTGACGAGTTCGAAGCGACCAATCTCTGCGCCGAACGCGTAGCGCTCGTTGGCGTATTTGACACTGGCGTCGAGGCAGGCACGGATCAGGCCGACGGCGCCAGCGCCGACCGTAAAGCGGCCCTGGTCGATACAACTCATGGCGATCTTGAAGCCTTCGCCTTCCTCGCCGACGCGGTTTTCGGCCGGGATGCGCACATTGTTGAAGGCAAGTTCGCCGGTGTTACCCGCTCGCACGCCCAGCTTGCCCTTGATGGTGCCGGTTGTGAAGCCAGGCATGCCGCGTTCGAGTACGAAGGCCGTCAGGCCATTGTGCTTCAGGCTGCGATCAAAGGACGCGAAGACCAGGAAGTGATCCGCGATATCGGCCAGCGAGATCCACATCTTGCTGCCATTCAGGATGTAGCTGTCACCGTCGCGGACGTATGTGGACTCAATCGATCCGGCATCCGAGCCGGCGTTAGGTTCGGTCAGGCCAAACGTGCCAAGCTTTTCGCCCTGTGCCTGAGGTACCAGGAAACGCTGTTTCTGATCCTCGCTGCCCCATTGCAAGAGCGCAAGGCTGTTCAGTCCCACATGGACGCTCATCGCGACGCGCATGAACGTGTCGACGTACTCGAGCTCTTCACAGGCAAGGGCGAGCGCGACGTAATCCATGCCCGCGCCGCCGTACTCCTCTGGGATGGGCAGACCCAGCAGGCCAAGTTCACCCATCTTGAAGAGAATCTCCGGGTGAAACTCGCCGTTCGCATCCCAGTCTCGAATGTACGGTGCGACCTCACGTGCTGCGAACTCGCGCACGGTGTCGCGCAGTTGCACCTGCTCCGGCGTCAGCGAAAAGTCCATAAACGGGGTGGCCCCTTTGCCTGCCACGGCAATCAGCGGATGTGCCGTATCCTCAATAAAGCAGAGCGGAGTATAGCGGGTGCCTCTGGCGCGGTTATCCGGCCGGATCGCTTCCGCGCTCAATGACAGCGCGGGAGGTGCGCGACATGGAAGATGAACGATTCGACGCGATCGTGGTCGGCGCCGGGCCAGCCGGAATCGCTGCCGCGAAGACCATGGCCGCAGCGGGTTTGAGCGTTGTGGTGCTGGAGCGGGGAGCATTTCCAGGCGCTAAGAACGTCTGGGGCGGGATTCTGTACCGGGAGCCAACCGAGGCTCTTGCTCCTGGTTTCGAGTCCGAAGCACCTCTGGAGCGGCCGATCATTGAGCAACGGTACGTGCTGCTCACGGCCGAAGCGATGATGGGCGCCACGTATCGCTCTCAGCGTTTGGCCACCCCACCGTACAACGCGTACTCAGTGCTGCGATCTCCGTTTGATCAGTGGTTTGCAACCACTGCTGAAGCCGCAGGAGCGGAGGTCTATCCAGAATTTACCGTTGTCGATTTGCTCTGGAACGACGGTGCGGTCGTGGGCGTCACCACTGGAGACGACGAAGGAGAATTGCTCGCGCACTGCGTGGTCATCGCCGACGGCGCTAACTCCCTGTTGGCGCAGCGGCTTGATCTTCACGGCGAATGGGAGCCCATCGAGCAGGCGCTCGTTGCCAAGGAGTTGATCGGGCTACCAGCTGACGTTATTGAATCCCGTTTTGGTTTGCCGGAAGGCATGGGAACCGCGTTGGAGATCTTTGGAGAATCTACGGCAGGGCTCCTAGGCTATGGCTTTATCTACACCAACAAGGAGAGCCTCTCAATCGGAACAGGGGCACTGCTCGAAGACCTCATCGCCACCGGCCTGAACGTCAACGACATGCTGGACCGCTTCAAGAAGCATCCTGCCATTGCGCCGTTGATCGCCGGAGGCGAAACACTGGAGTACTCGGCTCACCTCATTCCAGAAGGGGGATACAACCGACTACCGAGGCTCTTCGCTGATGGCGCGGTAGTGGTGGGCGACGCCGCGCAATTGGTGAATCCCCTCAACCGGGAGGGCGCCAATCTCGCAATGCTCTCTGGACAACTGGCGGGTCAGGCGATTGTGGAAGCGAAGGTTGCCGGTGACTTCTCCGCCATGCAATTGAGCCGTTACCGGGAACTTCTGGACGAAAGCGTGGTCATGAAGGATCTGCACAAGATTCGCAACGTGACCGAGTTCGCCCACGGGCGCCCGCACCTCTTGCGTGACTACCCCCTGATGGTCTCGGCCATGGCCGAGGAATATCTGCGCGTGGACGGCACCTCGAAGAAAGAGAAGTTGAAGAAGATCGCCGAGTTGCTCTCGGCTCAGCCAAAGGGCAGGTTGTTGGAAGATGCGCTGAAGGGCGCACTGGCGATGTCGTGAATCAGCCCTGACCTCGCTCTCCAGGTCCTGCGCAGTTAGGACAAGCCAGTTCCCGATACAGTCCGGGTGACCCCCGGCAGCGATGACGCAGCCGTTTCCCTTGAAATCGAAAACGCTGGTGGCTCAAGTCATACCTGAGTGCCGTCACACTGTCATTCCGAACGCCAGGCCGTTCGTGTCTGGCCACAAGTGCCCCAGGCGGGACGCCGGAGTCGTTCGGAACACGCGGGCGACAGGCTCGCAACTCCGCCGTCCACTCCGGGCAGTACGGCGTTGTGTTGCACGCGAAAAGCCGGCGCCCCGTGAGGGGTAGACAAACCCTGTATACTCGGACACAGTGAACGTACATCCCGGCTCGCGCTGATCCCGTGAAGGCTCGACCCGGCTAGGCCCCGAGAGGCATGCCTGGCTCATGGCTACAACCGCACGCAAACGCGGCCCATCTGCGGTTCAACACGGGACCAGCTTCCCCACCGGCGTGTCGCAGCGACTGCTGGCAATCTGGCGTGGCTTTCGGAATTCACCGCCGGACCTGATTGGTACGCCACGATTTCGGCGCGAACTGATCGGCGTGGTCCTCGTGCTCCTTGCGATGCTGAGCGCCTATGTCATCGGCAGGGGTGGAGACGAGGGCCGCTTCGTCGCCTGGTGGGGCGAAAACCTGCAACGATCTTTCGGGAGGGCTGCCCTTCTGGTCCCGCTCCTGCTCGCGCTTGCGTCGCTCCGGGCGTTCGGAAGCCAGAGCGGGCGCATTCTGGAAGCCCGTCACTTCCTGGGCGCGTTTGCTTTTTCTGTTGCTGTAGCTGGGCTCCTGCACCTCGGCGACCGCTCGCTCACGGCAGCGCCTGGTGGCGCGCTCGGGATGTCCGTTGCCACGCTTTCTCACCGCATCATGGGACCTTTCGGTGCAGGATTGGTGCTGTTCGCCATCGGTGTTATGGGGGTGTTCCTTCTCGCGGGAAGCGACCTGCAAACGTTCAGCAATGACGTACGGGACCTGTTCACCGTCATTTGGGCAGGGGTGGTGATGTTCACCGCCGCTGTGGTGGCGGTCGCGCGTAATTTCATCGCGGCGGTCCGCAAGTACGAGAAGCAGAAAGGGTCTACAGCGCCGGTACCGAGCGAAACTCGAGCAGTCGCCAAAGTTCCAGTGGTCGCGCCCGTTGTCGTGCGCAACAACGAGCAGGCGTCGATGAACCAGAAGGTGGTGCGCAAAGAGTCTCCGCCGGCCTCAACGTTAGAACCGACCGTGGACTTGAAGCTCGCCCCGCCGGTGCCGGCTGTCAAGCCGAAACTGGTGCAACCGCCAGTAATCAACGTTCCACCCCGCAAGACCCAACAGTCCGCCGTTGACGCTGCTCGCGCCGCGGCCCGGGCAACCCCTCTGCCGCTACCCGATATCTCGACTCTTGCGTACTACGATGATGTCACCCCAGACACGGCAGATCTGCAACACAAGGCTCGTTTGATCGAGGAGACACTGGCCAGCTTCAAGGTGGAAGCGTGGGTCCGCGAAATCAACCCCGGTCCGGCAGTGACCCAGTTTGCGCTCGAGCCGGGTAACGGCGTGAAGGTGAGCAGAATCACGGCGCTCCAGAGCGATCTGGCCCTGGCCCTGGCGGCGCCCAGCATTCGGATCGAAGCTCCAATTCCCGGCTACGCCCGGGTGGGGTTGGAGATACCGAACGGTGAGATTGCGACGGTTGGGCTGCGTGAGACGCTGGAATCGGCGGCGTTTGGCAAGGGCAAGCACAAGCTGCCAATCCCGCTTGGGCGCGACGTCAACGGGCGGTATGTCGTCGGCGATCTGACCAAAATGCCACATTTGCTTATTGCCGGCGCGACCGGAGCAGGAAAGAGCGTCTGCCTCAACGGCATCATCTCGACGTTCATTTCGACGCGATCACCAGATGAACTAAAACTCCTGATGATCGACCCCAAAATGGTGGAACTCACGGGTTACAACGGTGTTCCTCATCTCCAGGCGCCCGTGGTAACGGAAATGGACAAGGTGGTTGGCGCTCTCCGGCTGACCCTGCGGGAGATGGAGCGGCGTTACACGCTGTTCTCGAAACTGGGCGTCAGGAATCTCGATGGCTATCGGTTGAAGGTTGCAGAAGAGCCGGGCGCAGAGAACCTGCCCTACCTTGTTGTCATCATCGATGAGCTGGCCGACCTGATGATGACGGCGCCTGACGACGTTGAGACGCTCCTTGTGCGCCTGGCGCAGATGGCGAGAGCAACGGGGATTCATCTGATCATTGCGACGCAGCGACCTTCAGTGGACGTGCTCACCGGACTGATCAAGGCCAACGTCCCGTCGCGGATTGCGTTTGCGGTTTCGTCCTTGACCGATAGCCGCGTCATTCTCGACATGCCAGGAGCAGAGCGGCTGCTCGGCCGTGGCGACATGTTGTTTCTTCCGCCGGATGCCGCGAAGCCTCAGCGCATCCAGGGTGCCTTCATCGAAGACAAGGACGTCCAGTCCATTGTTGAACACTGGCACAAGCATGCACCCGTGCCACGATTCGCAGAGGAGTGGCTCGATTTGCCCGCGGCCGGAGGCAGTTCTGGCGGTGGAGATGACGCGCTGGATGCGGACGATGACCCGCTCTTCGATCAGGCACTGGCCATCGTGCGGCAGCAGGGGACAGCCTCGGCGTCCATGCTGCAGCGCCGTCTGAGGGTCGGATACAACAGGGCGGCGCGGCTGATCGAGCGGATGGAGGACGAAGGGATTATCGGGGCGGCCGACGGTATTCGTGGAAGACCGGTACTCCTTGCCGAGGACTACGGGACATAACGTTGAGCGGCCCGGCGTGCTAGACTCGCGGCGTGAACCGCCGTTACCATCGTGGTTCACGAACTGAGGCTGTGAAGGAATGTCAATCTCGCACGGTGCGGCCACGGCGCAGCCAGTTGCACGACTCATCAACGAACTTGCTCGACTGCCGGGCATCGGGCCGAAATCTGCCTCGCGGCTGGCTTACCATCTGCTCCGGACATCAAACGAAGAAGCCGTAGCGCTGGCTGAGGCGATCCTTGATGTCAAGGAGCGCGTGCGTCTCTGCTCGGTTTGCTTCAATACGACCGAAACGGACCCCTGCGCCATTTGCAGTGATCCCGCCCGAGACGATGCCATCTGCGTCGTGGAGGAGCCACTGGATGTGGTCGCGCTCGAGCGTACGGGCCAATTCCGTGGGCGATATCACGTTTTGCACGGAGCGGTGTCTCCTGTAGAGGGGATTGGACCTGACCGGCTGAAGATTCGCGAGCTTGTCGAGCGGGTGGAGCGTCAGAAGCCGGATGAAGTGATCCTGGCCACGAACCTCGATCTCCCCGGCGAAGCCACGGCAACGTACCTTCATCGGCTCCTGACCCCGCTTGGCGTTACGGTGTCGAGGCCAGCGAGTGGTTTGCCCGCCGGCGGGGACCTGGAGTACGCCGATGAGATCACCTTGGGTCGGGCACTGCTGGGGCGGCGGGTGCTCTAACTGACAGGATGCCGACTATCCGAAAGGTGGGGCAAATCATGCTGGATGGTATAGTTAGAGGCGAATGAAGACGCTGCTTACCGCTGTCCTTCATGCCGATGCCCCCGACACCGCGAAGTTATCGCTTGCCTCGAATTATTTGACTGCACAGGTCCCTAGCGTCCTGACCAGCTCGGTCTCAGAACCGACCTCACTGCGAGTCCGTGCGTTTGGATTGACGGACGTGCCGTCGCTGGTCCGGATGCCCGGCCGGCTGCGTCTTGACGTGCCGGATTCACTCCTGGCGAGTCACGCTGAGTTCGTGGATGTCCAGGCTGCGCTGCCGGTCCTGCGGAGGGACCGTCCCACCTACGTCGCGCTGGCCGACGGCCAGCCCGTGGGATTTGTCCGGTTCTCGCCGCGTGGGCCAGACGGCCGGTGGGTGGCAACAGCCATCGCCGCGTCTACCGGGGTGTACTCACCAGATCCCGTGTGGGAAGGGCTGCTGGAACACAGTGTGCGTTCTGCGGGACTGCGTGGTGTGCGCCGACTCTACGCGCGGGTTCCGGTGGGACATGCGCTGTTGGAGGCCATGAAGCGGACTGGTTGGCACGCCTACTCACGGGAAACGATCTTTCGAGCAGAGCGCGTGCATGCGCTGGGGCGACCTGGCCGGGAATTACGGCGGCAGGAGCCGGCGGATGCGTGGAGCATTCATCAGTTGTACATGACGGCGGTGCCCAGGCAAATACAGGAAATCGATGCACTCACAAGTCATGCCTGGCATCACGACGAGCGCCGGAGGAACCGGCGCAGCATTCGGCGAAGTGGATGGTTGATTGAGGAGGAGGGCCTGATTCGCGCGTTCGCCCGCTACAGCCGTGGGCCACGAGCCCAGATGGTCGAGGCGGTCTTTGCCCCGGAGGATCGCGCGGCGTTCGGGCTGCTGCTGGATGGCATTGCTACCCAGCGCAGCCAGAGTGGTCCAGTTTACTGCGCGTTGCGATCCTACATGCTCGACGCAGGCGAGGAGTTGACGCGCCGTGGATTCGTGGAGATCGGCGAACAGGAGACGCTGATCCGGTACACCACGGCGACCGTACGCACCCCCGCATCTGATCCCGTGCATTTTCCGGTTGAGCTGCGGCCTGCTCTTCCCAGAAGAGCGCCAACGTTCCTCGAAGGTAGTCAAGGGTAAACGCTTGATGACCAGAGACACGAATGACCGCGTTGTGGAACCCGAGCAAGGCTCACGCGAACCAGGCAGACCTATGTACGAACTTGCGAGCACAGACAACCTGGATGGTCTGCTGGCAGTACTGCCACCGGACATCGCGGCGGCGGTAGCGGATGTCAGCGAAAATCAGAGCTATGACGATCTCGTCGAAATCGTCATGGACCTCGGCCGCTTGCCAGAGGCACGCTTTCAGTCCGGCGAACGCCCGTTGATCGAACGGGAAATCACCCGTGAAGATCTTGCATTCGTGGCAGCGCGCATTGGCGAGTTTGGCGGCGACAACAGAGCCGGAATCGAGCGGACGCTGCACCGGATCTCGGCCATTCGAAACCGGACTGGGGAGATCGTGGGCCTGACGTGCCGCGTGGGCCGGGCCGTGTTTGGCACCATCGCGATCATGCGGGACCTGATCGAGTCGGGACAAAGCGTGCTGCTTCTCGGCCGGCCGGGTGTCGGCAAGACGACGCTCCTGCGCGAGACTGCCCGTGTGCTGGCGGATGAGTTGCACAAACGCGTCATCGTGGTTGACACCTCGAATGAGATCGCAGGTGACGGCGATATTCCTCATCCGGCGATTGGCCGTGCCCGCCGAATGCAGGTACCAACTCCGACTGACCAGCATGGCGTGATGATCGAGGCGGTCGAGAACCACATGCCACAGGTGGTGGTTATCGACGAGATTGGTACCGAACTGGAGGCCATGGCCGCTCGCACCATTGCCGAGCGAGGCGTCCAGCTGATTGGGACCGCGCACGGCAACACCCTGGAAAACCTGATGATGAATCCGACGCTGGCGGATCTCATCGGCGGTATTCAGTCGGTCACGCTTTCGGACGAGGAAGCAAGGCGCCGGGGTACGCAGAAGTCGATCCTGGAGCGCAAGGCGCCGCCGACCTTCGACACCATTATTGAGATCATCGATCGAGACCAGGTCGCGGTGCACTCTGATGTTGCAGCGACGGTCGACATCGTGCTGAGAGGTTCTGCGCCCCGGCCGGAGCTACGGAAGCGGGAAGAGGACGGGAGCGTCACGGTATCAGTGGCGCCACGTCAGGATTTGCCGATGCAGCGTGAGCGCGAACGCTCTCGCAGCGGACACCGAGTTGATTCGACCCGCGGCGCCAACAGCAATGCAGATTTTGCTCCTGACCCAATCAACCTGGTTCCGGCGGTACCAAGCCAGCGGGAGCACGAACCGGAAAATCTTCCTCTCGCCGTGAGAAACCGCGGTACGGAGAGCAGACCGCTGCGTATCTATGCCTTTGGCGTGAGCCGTAACCGGCTGGAGCAGGCGATCCAGGCACTGCGGGTGCCGGCAGGCGTGGTGCGGGACCCGCGTGACGCCGACATCGTGCTTACGCTCAAGAACTACTACCGCCAGAAGGCGCAGCCAGTGAGGGATGCGGAAGCACGAGGTACGCCGGTCTACGTGCTGCGCTCCAACACCGGTATCCAGATGGAGCAGTTGCTCATCAGCCTTTTCCCAGGACGAGGAGATCGCCAGGAGTCGCCCGCAGAGCAGCAGGTCGCAGCCGTGGACGAGCTTGAGGAGGAGGACGACGACCCGGTTCTCTCCGCGATCTCCGAAGCGGAAGACGCCATCGCCGTAGTGATGGGTGGAGGAGCGCCGGTCCAGTTGGCGCCGCAGAGCAACCGAATCCGGCAAATCCAGCATCAGTTGGCTGAGCGGTACGCTGTCTCGTCACGGAGCCGCGGACGAGAGCCAAACCGCAGAGTCGAAATCTCGCGTTATGGCTCGCGATAGTCGAACCGAATCCTGGCCTGGCGTCTTTGTCGCCTTCGAAGGGATCGACGGCTCAGGAAAATCAACAGTAGCTACTGCTGTTGCACGGCGGCTTGGCGATCAGTTCGACCAGGAGGTTGTCCTGACACGCGAGCCGGGAGGCACTCCACTCGGCGAGGGAGTGCGTGCGCTCGTGCTGTCTGCGATGAGCAAGGGAATCTCGCCCGTCGCGGAACTCCTGCTTTTCAGCGCCGCTCGGGCTCAACACGTATCCGATGTCATCGAGCCGCATCTTCAGCGCGGATCGATCATCGTCTGCGACCGATTCACGGATTCCACGCTCGCGTACCAGTGGGGTGGACGGGGAGTGCCGCGGACGACGATTGAAGCAGCGCAGGCGCTTGCGACGCGGGGGATCGCGCCGGACATCAGGGTATTGCTTGACGTGCCGGTTCACGTCGCGCTCGCGCGCCGCCACGCCGAGGCCGACTCGGTAGACCGCATTGACGCCGAGGAGGCAGTTTTTCATCAGTCAGTCCGGGATACCTATCTCACTCTGGCAAAGGAATCACCGGAAGGGTGGCTTGTGATTGACGCGGCCGTGCCGCAGCACGAGGTACTCGAGGCGACATATCGCAGGCTGTCTGACTGGCTCGAAGGGTTTCTTGACCGGCAGCATTCTTCCTGAGAGTAGCAACGGATCCGAAACGATTGACCTTGTCCAGGCGATCCTGAACAACAATGCAGAAATGGGTGGGGTACCCTTACGGGCCGCGGGTACGCGCGGCAGGTGCTGAAGGGAACGACCGAATTGATTGAGACCGCGGCGCGCGGCGCACAATTTCTGCTGGCGATCGGGATCGCCTACCTGATCGCATTATGGTTTGCGCTCGTCGCCTGGACATTTCGCGACATTGAAGCCAGGAGCCGTAGCGTCTTCACGCAGGTGTTTTCGACGCTGCTTGTGGTGCTCTTTTTCGTGCCTGGTCTGCTGCTCTATTTGATCCTCCGTCCCAAGGAAACGCTCGACCAGGTATTTCAGCGGGCGCTAGAAGAAGAGTATCTGCTCCAGGATCTTGACGAACTCCCTCTTTGCCCGGGCTGCCAGCGAAGTGTTGACGCCGACTTTGTCATCTGCCCGCATTGCCAGACTAGCCTGCGCCATGCTTGCGCTTCATGTTCGCGCCTGATTGACCGACGCTGGGCAGTCTGCCCTTACTGCACGACGCCAGTGACTGCAGACGGGGAGATCGCACTTGCCACTGTTGACGTGAAATCTGCAGACAAAGCCAAACAGAGCAAGCGTGAGCGAGCGATCGCGGCAGCAGCAGAACGGGTTGGAGCAACGCCGGAGGAGCTCGACGCGTTTACCGATGCCCTCAGCCGGGGTAATGGCCGAGCGGCGGTCGGGGCTGGAACGCGACGCACCTATATTGCGTCTCCCGACAACGACGTAAGTGGTCTGGCAGAGGCGACCGTAGCGCCGCGAACTGAGAGTTCGTTCTGGGCTGAGCCGCTGCCCACTCCTGAGGCAGTACGCAGCAAGGACCTGAAGAGTTAGTGGCGTGGGGCTCGTCGCGCGGACCCCACCATGGTATGATCTTGCGCGGTGAAACGATCCCCGATAGCTCAATGGTAGAGCGCCCGGCTGTTAACCGGTAGGTTCTAGGTTCGAGTCCTAGTCGGGGAGCCAAGTGGGTCCGCAGCCTCTGCTGCGGGCCCAATTTTCTTATGCTTATGCTTGACCCGAACTAGATAACGTACGTGGCGTTTTCCAGCCGTTCCACATCTCGATCGATGAGCGTTTGAAGTGAAACGGAGCGGAGGAAGCTCTCCGATTGCGTCTGGAGGTCGTGCCAGAGATTGTGCACGACATCGCCGGCTCCGGCGCCGTCCGGGTGAGGATGGGTGCGCTGATCGATCCCATCCAGAGCTACCAGGATCGAATAGACGTTCACCTCTGACGGCGCCTGGAGGAGTTCGTGGCCGCCCAGTGGACCGCGTGTGCTCTTGATCAGGCCAGCGCGATTCAGCGCACCCAGGACCTGGTGCAGGTACGCCTCCGGTATTTCCTGGCGTGCAGCTATTTCCTTACTCTGGACTGGGCCCTGGCCGGCGCGCCGTGCGAGCTCAAACAGCGCTCGGACCCCGTAGTCGGCGCGACTTGAGACGCGCATTCAGCACCTCATTCATGCTTCCGCTGCGGTAGCCCGCAAGATCGAGCACCACAACACCGTACCCCGCCTCGCGTACGGCGTCCACAATCTCATCGGCGTGTTCCACCGCGAGGGCAAATTGCTCCCTGGGTACCTCAAGCCGGGCGGTCTTGTCTTCGTGACGAACGCGGAATCCACGAAGTCCAAACTTTCGCAACGCGCTTTCTGCAGCCGCGACCTGGCGCAGTTTCTCGACCGTGATCGGATCACCGTAAGCAAAACGAGAGGAGAGACAGGCGACGGCAGGCTTGTCCCAGGTGCGGAGCCCATAGAACGCGGACCGCTCGCGAATCTCGGCTTTCGTCATTCCGACTTCCTGCAGAGGGCTTCGCACGCCCAGGTCACGAGCTGCCCGCATCCCTGGACGGAAGTCGTCCAGATCGTCGGCGTTCGATCCGTCAACGACCCACTGTATCTGGCGCAGCCGGGCGAGGTCTACAAGCTTGCCGTAGAGCTCAGACTTGCAGAAAAAGCAGCGTTGATGGGTATTGTCTGCGTAACGCGGATCGGTCAGCTCAGCGGTGTCTACGAGGACATATTCTGCGCCAATGTCGCGTGCAACAACATGTGCCTCCGCCATTTCTTCCGGTGCGTACGTCTCAGAGAGTCCAGTTGCAGCGATGGCGTTGTTGCCCAAAACATCATGTGCAACCTTGAGCAGATAACTGCTGTCGACGCCCCCTGAAAATGACACGACGACCGAGCCCAGCGATGCCAGAACTCCGCGTAACTCGTGTTCCTTCCGTGCCGCCGTAGCTTCGACCATTGCCTGGTTCTCCGTGATGTTCACATCGGTGAGGACCGCGCTTGGCAGCGATCCTACCAACCGCCGGTTGGGTGCGGCAATCCCAAGAAAGGGAAGACCGGGCCAGCGGCCCGGTCTTCTCAGTTGCGAGCGCGGCTACTCATTCTCGCGGGGCGGCCGTTCCCGCCGCACACTGTCCGCCGGGCGTCCCTGGAAGTCGCCTCGTGGGCGTCCCTCGAAGGTTCGCGGTGGCCCGGCATCGCGATCACCGCGCTGCGCAGGTCCCCGGTCATCTCGGCGTGGGCCGCGATCCCGATCGTTGTCTCGTCGAGGCGGGCGATCGGTTCGCTCCGGCTTTGCCTCCGGTAGTTCCCCAGTCATCGCCGCGCGACGGGAAAGGCTGACTTTCCCGTTCGGTGCGACTTCGGTGACCATGACGGTGATCTCGTCCCCAAGGTTAATGACATCCTCGACGCGAGCAACACGGATCGAGGGATCTTCCGAAAGCTCGGAGATGTGGACCAAACCATCCTTGCCGGGCAGGATCTCGACGAACGCGCCGTACGGCATGATGCTCACCACCTTGCCGTTGTAGATCTCACCGCGCTCGATCCGGAGTTCCTGGGTCAGACCCAGAATTCGCTGGACCGCTGCCTCAGCGCCGCTGGAATCGGTGGAGGAGACAGAGACCGACCCGTCGTCAGAAATGTCGATCTTCGTGTTGGTTTCTTCCTGAATGGATCGGATCATCTTGCCGCCGGGCCCGATTACCGCGCCGATCTTCTCCGGGTTGATCTTGACGCGAAGTACGCGCGGCGCGAAGCGCGAGAGCTCTGCACGCGGGGCAGAGATTGCGTCCTGCATGATGTTCAGGATAAAGAGGCGACCATCACGCGCCTGGGCGAGGGCCTCACGCATGATCTGTGGGGTGATGCCTTTGACCTTGATGTCCATCTGAATAGCGGTGACGCCCTCGGCCGTTCCGGCGACCTTGAAGTCCATGTCGCCGAGCGCGTCTTCCATGCCCTGGATGTCCGACAGGATGCGGTAGCGCCCGTCTTCACTCGTGACCAGTCCCATCGCAATTCCAGCGACAGGTGCTGAAATCGGCACGCCCGCATCCATTAACGCCAGTGTGCTGCCGCAAACACTTGCCATCGAGGTCGAGCCGTTGGAACTCACGACCTCGGAGACGACACGCATGGTGTACGGGAAGGACTCGGCGTCCGGAATAACGGCGAGGAGGGCGCGCTCGGCCAGCGCTCCGTGCCCGATATCGCGGCGACCAGGTCCCCGCATTCGCCGGACTTCGCCGACGCTGAACGGCGGGAAGTTGTAGTGATGAATGTAACGTTTGTTCGTGACTGGGCTGATCGAGTCCAGCCGCTGTTCCTCGGCGGTAGAACCAAGGGTGACGACAGAGAGCACCTGGGTCTGACCGCGCGTGAAGATGGCCGATCCGTGGGTGCGAGGAAGGTAGCCCATGTCGATCCAGATCGGTCGAATCTCGTCTGGGCGCCGGCCGTCTGGACGCTTACCATCGTTCAGGATGGCACTTCGCACCTCCTGCTTCAGGAGACGCTCAAATGTATCCGCCGCAGCCTTGGGGGAAATCTCCGTGCCTTCAAGGCTCTGGACGATCTCATCCTTGAGAGCACTCGTGCCCTCGAGCCGCACGACCTTGTCGGGGTTGTTGAGTGCGTCCGAGAGGCGATCACCCAGCGTGCTGCGAACCTGGGCCTCAAGAGCAGCGTCCGGAGCTGGAGGCGTGAACGGCCACTTTTCCTTGCCCACCCTGGCCTGCAGATCGAGTTGAAGCTGCACGATCCGCCGAATTTCTTCGTGGGCCCGTTCGATCGCCGAAACGAGGACTTCTTCACTGACCTGATCAGCCTCACCTTCGACCATCATGATCGCGTCGGCGGTCCCGGCGATCACCATGTCCAGCTTGCTCTCGGCCAGCGTGCTTGATGTCGGGTTTACGACGATTTCGCCGTCGATATAGCCAATGCGGACCGCGCCAACCGGTCCATCAAATGGAATGGGAGAGATCGTCAGCGCGGCCGATGCTCCGATGATCGAGAGGATGTCCGGATCGTTCTCCTGATCCGCGGAAAGCACCGTGGAAATAATCTGGACCTCAGCCCGGTAGCCCTTGGGGAAGAGCGGGCGGAGCGGCCGGTCAGTCAGTCTCGCGGCAAGAATGGCGGCCTCTGTGGGCCGGCCCTCGCGCTTGATGAAGCCCCCGGGAATCTTGCCAGCGGCGTACATTCGCTCTTCGTAATCGACGGTGAGTGGAAAGAAATCTACGATGTCCTTTGCTTCGCGCTCACCACCTGCGGTGGCGAGAAGCGCCGTTTCGCCGTAACGCACCACGACTGCCCCATCCGCAAGTTGCGCGATAAGGCCACTCTCAAGCGACAGCGTACGTCCAGCGATGTCAGTTTCGACGGTGGTGACGGTTGGCAGAATGCCTGTAGCCAAGGTGAACTCCTCCTGAGACGCTACTTCCCGCTCTCGACGCGGGATTCGTGTGCCTGCAGCACCACGGTGCTCTCGTGAGGGACTGGAGCGTGAGCGCCTGTGCCGCACACGCTCCAATACCCCACGGACCGTCTGCTTCTCGCAGGCAGATTCAATGCCAGCCGCCCCCTTTCTCGCTCACGCGTTTCCTCGCTCCGTGCAACAGATGACAAAAGAGCCCAGGGCAAACCTGCCCTGGGCCAGAGTCACGCAAACCATCCCCGGCTGCGCGGAGCTCGCGAGGCGTTGGGAGACGTGTAAGGCCGCTACTTGCGCAGTCCAAGACGCGTAATCGTGGTGCGATAACGCTCGATGTCCTTATCCGCCAGGTAGGCAAGCATGCGGCGGCGCTGACCGACCAGCTTCAGCAAGCCGCGGCGAGAGTGAAAATCGTGGCGGTGGCTGCGGAGGTGATCTGTCAGCCCATTGATCCGCTCGGTCAACAGTGCGATCTGGACTTCAGGCGAGCCGGTATCTTCTGGGTGAGTGCGAAACTGCGAGATAATTGCGTCTTTCTGTTCACGCTGCAACGCCATAGTGGCGGGTTCCTCTCCCAACGAAACATCTATCGGACACACGAAAGCAGTGCTCCGCAGAGCACGCAACCGGGCGAGTATACCATTCTCCTGCTACGCGGCCACCCTGGCCGTGTCAGTGTGGCGACAGAACCTCCCAAGCGGTGGACAAGATCGCTCAGCGGCATGGAGAAACCTGGGAATGCTGGGAATCATCGGCGGCAGTGGTATCTACGCGATTGACGACATCGAAACCGCCATCTCGCACGACCTACAGACGCCCTTCGGGCCACCGAGTGGCTCCATTCTGCAGGGGAGGTTCGGACAAACCGAGGTTCTCTTTCTCCCCCGGCACGGGGAGGGCCATCGCCTATCGCCAAGTGAGATCCCGTACCGTGCGAACGTGTATGCGCTGAAGCAATTGGGGGCCACTCATCTTCTCAGCTTCAGTGCCGTCGGAAGCCTGAGAGAGGAACTGCCGCCGCGAACCCTTGTGCTGCCGGATCAGATCATCGATCGGACCGGGCAGCGCCCTCGCACGTTTTTTGAGAACGGTGTTGTTGCGCATGTCGGTATTGCCGATCCCTATTGCGGCGTACTTCGCACGTCGTTGTTGTCGGCATCAACCACATCTGGAACGGCCATCGTGCCCGGCGGTACGTACATCTGCATCGAAGGGCCTCAGTTTTCCACCAGGGCGGAGTCCGAGTTGTATCGATCCTGGGGAGCCTCGGTTATTGGCATGACCGCGATGCCAGAGGCGCGATTAGCGAGGGAAGCCGAGCTCTGCTACGCAGCGGTGGCGATGATCACGGATTACGATGTTTGGCATCAAAGCGAGGCGGACGTCACGGTGGAAGAGGTTGTGTCAAACATGCAGGCAAATGGGAGAGCCGCGCGGACGCTCCTGGAACAGTTCTGTCGGTCCGGTCTTCCAGAGCGCACGTGTCACTGTCAGCATGCCCTGGATGGAGCGATCATGACCTCTGCGTCGGCAATCAGCGCGGACGCCCGGAAGCGCCTGGAGTTGATGGTGGGTGACCGCTGGCCATCGTGAACCGCCTCGCTCAACTTGCCCAGGATGGACTGATTCTTCTCCTGCCAACCTTTGTTCTCCTGGCGGGAGCGGCGGTGGAGTTCAAGACGGGTCAGCGAGGTTCTTCTTTCCCAACAGCACTGATCGTGGCTGCTGCCGTAGCGCCATTCGCCTGCGGCTTCATTCTGCGCCTGGCCAGGCCTGGAACCGACTTGCTGCTGCTCGCCGCCTGCGGCATGCTCACGAGCATCAGTAGTAGTTCGCTTCTGCAACTTGCCCAACTTCCTGGCGACACGCAGCCGTTCTTTCAGACGGTCCTGGTCCGGCAACTGGCGTTCGTCGTGGCGTCGTTCGTGGTCCTGGGAGTGGCGGCGTGTCTATCAGCTCGCGCGGCACTTGTTCGCCGCTACCCGTATCTCACCGCCGCGGCTGCTCTGGCCCTGATCGGTTCGACGATGGTCGCCGGTACGGAAGTCAACGGCGCAAAGCTCTGGATCGTCATCGGATCTCTGCGCGTGCAGCCCGCTGAATTGGCCAGGCTGCTCCTTGCGGCATTTATCGCGGGTTACCTCTATGACAGGCGGCACTTGCTGGGCACGTCCTGGCGATTAGGTCGGTTGGAGTTGCCGCCGCTTCCTTACCTGGTGCCTGTAGGAGGAGCACTCGCCCTTGCCCTTGCCGCACTGGCTGTGCAGAACGACCTGGGGATGGCTGCCCTCACGGCCCTGGCGGCCTTTGCCTTGATCGCCGGTAGCCTGCGTTCGCGATGGAGCGTGATGGCAATGGGCGCCATCGTTGCTGCCGCTATCTGGATGGCGCCGAACCTGTCACCACGGGTGCAGGTACGAGTCGACAACTGGCTGGATCCCTGGCGGGCGCCATTGGGCGCGGGATACCAGTTCATCCAGGGAGAATATGCGCTCGCGTTGGGGGGGATAGGAGGTGGACGAGTCTCCCCGGATGTACGAAGCGTCCCGGAAGTGCAGACAGACTTCGTACTCACGGCGATCGGGGCGCAATTCGGCGTTCTTGTCTCAGCCGCACTGCTGGCACTCCTGGCGATCGTCGTGCTGCGCTGCGCGCAGAACGCCTTGGTCGCGCGCACCGAGCTCGAGAAGCGCATTGGGCTGGCGCTTACGATCCTGTTGGGACTCCAGATTCTGCTCATCGTGGGAGGCGTGCTGCGCATTCTGCCGCTGACGGGTCTGACCGTGCCGTTTGTTTCGTATGGTGGTACTTCGATGTTAGTGACTGGATTAAGCGTCGGCATCATTCTCGGCCTCGGGGGGCATGGATCGCGAAACTTGTCCATGTAGGGCTGGTTTGTTCTGGGTGGCACCAGTGCTTACACTGCCAGCGCTTACCGGTTCTCGCAGCGAAAGCGTAGAAACGCTTCTGTCACCCGGGTGGAGAATGGTGCTGGAATTACCTTCGCAACCTGCGAGCAGCACCACGGAGTTTCACTCCGTCATTGACGTGCGGCCGGTACTGTTTTCCATTCAGCACGGCGAACTCTGGGTCGCCACGGCGCCGACGTCCGGAAACTGGCAACTCCCCAGCGTTAGCCTGAACGCGGCAGAGTCTCTGGACAGCGCGGCCCTGAGAGCGCTCCGTGATCAGTTGGGCACGGAGCATCGCTACATGGAGCAGTTGTACTCCCTTGCTGTCGAAAATGCTTCAAAACCTTCGGTCCTCATTGCCTACCTCGGAATTGCGCAATCCGGGGCGTCTCAACTTGGTGTGTCCGGGGCGGCCTGGCAGCGGGTTCTGACACTGAGTGAGATTTCGGCAATCGATGCCCGCATCATTGACTACGCGCTCGTCCGGCTCCGCGCGAAGCTGGGGTACACGACGATCGCATTCCACCTGCTGCCGATGATGTTCTCGCTGAGTGACTTACAACAGGTCTACGAGATCGTGCTTGGACGCGTGCTCGATAAGCGGAACTTCCGTCGCCGCATTCAGTCAGCGGATATCCTCGAAGCGACGAGAGAGACGCGGCGCGAGGGGAGTCACCGTCCGGCGCGACTCTACCGGTTCCGCGACGCGCACGACGCCGACTCCTATTTGACGCCCGTTTGGGCGGCAGCGCCAGTGGGGGAGCCACTTACGCCATGACGAGCGTACTAACAGAGGTCGCGCCTGATCATCGCCAGGTCGCACCGGCGCGTGTCGGATTGGTCGCCGCGCGCAGCAAGGACCAGGCGCAAGAACTGGCGCCGGCGGTCGCGGCCGCGCTGGCGGACGCTGGCGCCACCGTGGTGCCGGAGGCGGAGTTGGGCCAGCCCGGGGTGCCGGCGGCCGATGCCATCGTGGTCCTCGGAGGCGATGGCCTGATGATGCGCGCGGCCAACGCCTACCCGGGCGTGCCGCTCCTGGGGATCAACTTCGGCAATGTCGGCTTCCTGGCCATGGTCGAGCGCCGCGACTGGGAACTGGCAATCAACGCGCTCATGTCCGGAGACTTTCGCGTCCAGGAAGGTGCGACTCTCCAGGCAACCCTGGTGAGGGGCCAAGAGCAAACCTCGGAAGGCTTCGCGATCAACGATGTAGTGGTGCGGTCGGGAGCGAGGATGGTGGACCTCGAGATTTACATCGACGGGCACTACGTCAACACCTATCCCGGGGATGGCATGATCGTGGCTACCCCCCACGGGAGCACGGCCTACGGAATGGCGGCTGGCGGACCGATCCTGACGGCAGGGGTGAAGGGTTTTGCCATTGTGCCCATTTCCTGCCATAGCCCGATTCGGACGCCGTTCGTGGTTTCGGAGGAAGCGGTCATCGAGATGATTCTGGCGAATGACCATGAAGCAGTGCTCACGCTGGACGGCCGTGAATTACGCCAGCTCAGGCAATGGGACGTCGTGCGTGTCTCGAAGAGCAATGTCACCTTCCGTCTCGTGACGTTTGACTCGATGAATTTCTATGAGGCATTCCGCTCCAAGTTCAATTTCAAGATTCGGCCGGACGCCGTGCCGAGCCGCAACCGTCCTCCGGTTATGAGTACGTAGCCGCGCGCCCAATTAGAACATGTGTACTGAAGTTCTGCTATACTCGCCGTATGTCACAGCCTTCTTCAGCCATTCGCAGTAGCCGCCAGTCTCCATCCGTCGACCGCGAGGTTTCTCCGCGGGAAGCGCCTGAGGATGCGCCGGTCGAACGCAGCTTGCGTCCTCGCCGGCTTGCGGAGTACATCGGCCAGGAGCGCGTCAAGGACACCCTGCAGGTCTACATCGAGGCGGCACAGCGCCGAGGCGAAACGCTCGACCATGTCCTGTTCTACGGTCCCCCGGGCCTCGGAAAGACCACCCTGGCGACGATTATTGCGGCCGAGATGGGTGTGAGTCTGCGGATTACCTCAGGTCCAGCGGTGGAACGCCAGGGCGATCTCGTCTCCATCCTGACAAACCTGAAACCGGGCGATGTGCTCTTCATCGACGAAATCCATCGGCTGAACCGTGCCGTCGAAGAAATCCTGTATTCGGCGATGGAGGACTACGCGGTCGACATCGTGCTGGGCAAGGGGCCGGCAGCGCGGACGATGCGAATCAATCTGCCGCGTTTTACCCTCGTGGGCGCGACAACTCGACTCGCCCTCCTCACCGGTCCGTTGCGAGACAGGTTCGGGTCGGTACTGCGTCTCGACTTTTACAGTGATGAAGCAATGGAAGAAATTGTGAGTCGCTCTGCCAGTGTGCTGGGCGTGCCTATCTCGCAGGAGGGGGCTCGA
Organism: Thermomicrobiales bacterium; assembly: GCA_046328375.1. Taxonomy (GTDB): domain Bacteria; phylum Chloroflexota; class Chloroflexia; order Thermomicrobiales; family UBA6265; genus JACCXM01. The sequence goes on along the minus strand of JAXLWT010000002.1, from coordinate 330,013 downwards.
GCGCTGGCGGTGCGCGCCCGTGGCACACCACGCGTTGCCAACCGGCTGCTACGCCGGGCGCGGGATTTCGCTGAGGTTCGAGGTGAAGGCGCGATTACCGATGACATCGCTGCCGAAGCCCTGGCGATGCTGGACATCGATGAACTGGGCCTTGACGATATCGATCGTCGCATCCTGCATGCGATCGTCGATAAGTTCGGCGGCGGACCAGTGGGGATCGACACGTTAGCGGCGGCGATCAGCGAAGAGACAGACACCGTCATGGACGTTTACGAGCCCTACCTGATCAAGCTTGGCTTCCTGCAGCGCACCCCGCGTGGACGTATGGCAACGGATGGCGCCTATGCGCACCTGGGACTCGAACCACCAATGCCGGCGGCACAGCAATGGGCGCTGTTTGGTGTTGATCAGGAGTGACGGGGAGCAGTGGCCCTCCGCAGAGCGGTTTGCGCACATCCGACTTCGACTATCACCTCCCTCCCGAACTCATAGCGCAGACACCGCTTGACCGCAGAGACGCGTCTCGCCTGCTTGTCCTGGATCGTGCCACAGGGGACGTGAAGCATGCGGAATTCTCCAGCCTGTGCGATTTTCTGAACCCCGGAGATCTGCTGGTAGCAAACAATAGCCGGGTGATCCCTGCACGCCTGAAAGGCCGCCGTGAGGCGTCGGGAGGCAGTGTCGAGTTGCTACTCCTACGCCAGCAAGGCGGCGAGTGGAGCGCACTAGCGCGTCCGGCGCGCAAGCTGAAGCCAGGGGATCGGCTCGTCTTCCCGCCGCTCGCTTCCGGAGTTGGTGATGCAGTTGTCGTTGTGACCGCCCAGCACGGGCAAGGAGAAATCTCCGTGCAGTTCGAGGGCGATGCCGACACGCGGCTTTCTGACTACGGGGTCCCGCCGCTGCCGCCCTATATCACCGAGCGACTGGCGGATGAAGAGCGCTACCAGACGGTGTATGCCACGCAGGCAGGTTCTGCCGCGGCTCCCACCGCAGGGCTGCACTTCACGGCAGAGGTAATGGCGCGTGCCCGCGAAATGGGAATTGGGTGGGCTGAAGTCACCCTGCACGTCGGACTTGATACCTTCCGACCCATTGCCGTAGAGAACGTGGAAGAGCATCACATCCACCAGGAATGGTGCGAGGTCTCTCAGCAGGTGGCCGAAGAGATCGCTGCCTGCCGTCGACGAGGTAACCGCGTGATCGCCGTTGGGACGACGGCGGCGCGCACCCTTGAAACCCTCGGGCGGACATGGAGAGACGAGTGGCCACGAGGAATCTCTGGCTTGACAGGCGAGTTCATTGTGCCGGGTCACGAATGGAAGATCGTCGACTCATTGCTGACCAATTTCCATCTCCCGCGATCGACGCTACTGATGCTGGTCAGCGCGCTGGCGGGCCGAGAGGCTATCTTGGGCGCGTACGCTGAGGCTGTGAGTCAAGAGTACCGGTTCTTTTCGTTCGGAGACGCGATGCTCATCCGGTGAAAGGTAGAGGATGGCGAGAGCGAATTTTGCACGTACCCCTGGTCCCGGAAGACGAGCGTTGATCGGCGCCCTGGCAACGATCTTGCTCGGAGCTGGTCTGAGTGGGAGCGTCTCGGCGCAGTCCACCCCTGAAGCCTCACCCACGGCCCTGGGCTGCTGGACGGCAGATCAAGTTACGGAGGATCCAACATTGGGCAAGCAGTACGCACAGCCGCCGGCGATGAAGATCGATCCGGCCAAGACTTACACGGCAACTATTGAGACAAACAAGGGCACGATCACGGCCGAGCTCTACCCGGGAGACGCGCCAAAGACCGTCAACAATTTTGTCTGCCTGGCTGACGACGGTTACTTCAACGGCACGCCGTTCCATCGCATCGTCAAGGGTTTTGTGATCCAGGGTGGCGACCCGACAGGGACGGGCATGGGTGGACCCGGATATCGCTTTGATGACGAGCCCGTTTCCCGGGACTACGAGCGCGGGACACTGGCCATGGCTAACGCTGGACCCAACACGAATGGCAGTCAGTTCTTCGTCGTACTGGATGATCTACGCGGAAAACTTCCGAAGAACTACACCATCTTCGGGAAAGTCACCGGCGGCCTGGACGTGGTGGATGCGATTGCCAACACGCCGACGTCCGTCGGCCGCTCTGGCGAAAAATCAACTCCGAACGAGCCGATCACGGTCGAAAAGGTGACGATTTCCGAATCCTAGATTTCTGCAAAGGTGTGAGAACAGGACGAGGCCATGCTGGACTCCAGCATGGCCTCGTTCACCTTTATGCTCCCGCGGAATCAGGCTGCCTGATCGAGCTCGCGGCAAACATCTTCGTACTCGTGCAACAGCTTGAACCAGAATGCTTCCCATTCAGCGACATCTGCGCCAGCCAGTTCGGCTTCTTCGATGCGCCGGTATCCATCGTCCAGCCGGCCCCGGAGCGCCGCGCGGCGCTCCTGAAGCACGGTGACGTCAATGACAGGAGCAATCTTCTTCTTCGCCGTTCGTGCCACAGCGACCTCCAACTTCCTGGCAACGTCTCGGACGCGTTAGGACGCCAGGGGAACCTCTGCCTGCTGATTCTGGATCAAGTCAATCAATGCCGACGCGTCGCGACGGCTCAGAGACATGGCGGGACCACCGAACTCTCGGGTAGCCATCTCATCGAGAGCCTGTGCGTCGAAACCGGCCTCTCGTGCCACTGCCTGCATGTAGCGCAACTGCCGCTGCGTTGCCGCCTGTTCCGGTGCAGGTGCAGCCGCGGCCGGCCGATCTTCGCTCGCCTGCCCGCGGGAGAACCGGCTCACCTTGACCGGTGCGTCGACGACTCGCCCAGCTGCTGCTCCAAACTCATGATCTGGACAGAACTGCGTGCCGAAGCCCAACGCCGCCAGGGCGCGACCGATGGCCTTGGTTTCTGCCTTCTCCAGGTAATCACGGAAATCGCCGGCAGACTCACTGCCCCAGCCCGTGGCAGACCCACCATCCGGGATAGCGATACGGGCCCGGAAAACGGCGGTGTCACCGTGGTGGCTGACGAGCTCGGTCTCCACCTGCGCTTCAGGGTGCCGGTCTCGCAGCCAAACGAGACGCCACTTCACTTCGAGATACTCTGAGCCGTTCACCCGTGTCAGGAACTTTGCCGGCTCAAATGCTTCAACTGCGCTCATGCCCAACCTCCGAGCGTTTAGAACCTTTGTTCTGAACGAAGTATAGAACACGTGTTCTGCATGTCAAGGTGTCACCGATCGGGGAATGAGAGCCTCCTGAGGACTCGTATGGCGAGAAGGAGGATTCAGAAGCCGGGGAAAAACGGAATGCTATACTCGCCCTCCGGGGTGTCCGTACAGCATGGAAGCGGGAGTGGTACAAGGTGGACGTTTCAGCTCCTCAGGACCTGTTGCAGCGCTCATTGAGCCAGGTCAGTCGCGCTGTTGCCACCAAGACCACCTATCCAGTGCTCAGCAATGTCCTGATCGAGGCGACAGACGATTCTCTCAGGCTCGCTGCCACGAACCAGGAAATCGGGATCTCCACCTCCATTCCCGCGCAAGTTAAAGAAGCGGGACGCATGACGGTCGATGCCCGCCTCCTCTCCGAGTTCGTCAATACGCTGCCTGCGGAGCCGGTGCGACTCTCGAATGAATTGGGGCGCCTGGTTCTCAAGGTGCAGGGCATGGGCGCCGACGCCGAAATCAACGGCATTGACGCTGACGAGTTTCCACTCATGCCGCAGCCAGAAGCTGGTGCGTACACCGCCGCGGTCGATCCCCAGGTACTCCGGGAAATGATCGGTTTGGTCGAGTTTGCGGCGGCGTCAGATGACAGCCGTCCCGTCCTGGCTGGGGTTCTGATTCGCTTCGAAGAAGACCGCGTGACGATGGCGTCGGCGGATGGCTTCCGCCTGGCCGTGCGAGAGGGACAGCTGGTCGCCCCGGTAACGGAGCGTCTGGATATCATTGTTCCGGCTCGGGCGGTGCGTGAACTCTCGCGAATCCTGGGAGACAGAACCGAGCCGGTTGAGTTGACGGTGACTCCTAACCGCGGACAATTGGTCGTCTCAACTGGTGACACGATCTTCTCATCACGGCTGATCGACGGCACATTCCCTGACTTCCGTCAGATCATTCCGCGTGAGTTCGCGACCGAAATCGAACTGAGCCGAGACGAGTTTCTCACCGCAGTGCGCAGGGCCGGCTTTTTCGCGCGCGACAACAACGACGTCGTCCGCATCGGGGCCCGCGTGAGTGCAGATGAACTCGCACCGGGACAGGTACAGGTGTCTGCAACGGCTGCGGAACGTGGCAGCAGCCAGAGCGAAATGACCGCCGCCGTGAACGGTCCGGAAGGGCAGATTGCCTTTAACTCACGCTATCTGCTAGATGTCCTGAGCGTCCTGCGGACTGGCCGCGTCGTGCTCGGCATGAACGGCTCGAATCAGGCCGGGGTGCTGCGGCCTCTCGAGTCGACTGACTACACCTATGTCATCATGCCGATGGTCATCGGCGCCAACTAACGCCAGCCATCGCTTGTGCGCCTCCGTCTCCTGGAACTCGACGAATTCCGCTCATTCCGGTCTCTACGTCTGGAACTAGATCCGGCCGGCTTCCGAGCCGTCGGTAGCAACGCAAGCGGAAAGTCGACCATGATGGAAGCCATGGCGATGCTGGCCACCACGCGTTCGCCCCGCACGTCATCTGACCGGGAACTGGCGAACTGGAAGAGCGGTGCGGCGTTCGGACTGTCTCCCTATGCACGACTAAGGGGCGAATTCACCAGGGCAGACGGTATTCATTCGGTGGCCATCGGGCTTGCTGTCGACGAAGGCGGGCGAAGCGGTATCAAGAAGAGCGTGCAGTTCGACGAGCAATCTGCACGAGCAATTGATGTCGTCGGCCAGTTCAAGACGGTGCTGTTCTCACCTGATGACGTCGAGCTCCTCCCGGGTGCTCCCGCCGGACGGCGACGATTCCTCGATCTTGCGATTAGCCAGGCACGGCGGACCTACTTGCGTGGCCTCTCACGTTACATGCGCGTTCTCGAGCAGCGAAATAGTCTTCTGCGATCGCTCGCCAGAGACGGGGGCGCGACTGCTGGCAAACGAGCAGGGCAGGAACTCCCGTTCTGGGACAGCGAGCTGATCTCCGCGGCCACCATCGTTCTTTCAGAACGAGCCATCTATGTAGCCCGCCTCAACGTCGCGGCGCGTGCGCATTTCGTCCGCCTGACCGGGATTGATTCACTCGACATCGCCTACGGGGCGCATCGGCTAGCACCGCTTGACAGTCCACACGGTACTGAAGCCTATGACGAGCTCGAGCTCACACGGTTTCAACAAGGTCTTGCTGCGCAGTTCTCACGCGTCCTCAACGACGCGAGGGGCGAAGAGTTACGCCGTGGGGTGACGGCCGTGGGTCCGCACCGCGATGATCTCAGTTTCCGGGTTGACGGTGTGGATCTTGGTCGATTTGGATCCCGGGGTCAGCAGAGGCTCGCGCTCGTGGCAACAAAGCTGGCCGAGGTGGATCTCCTGCAGGCAGAGGCAAGCGAGCCGCCGGTGCTGCTACTGGACGATGTCCTGTCTGAGCTTGACCAACGGCACCGTCGCCTGGTTGTCGAGACGATCGCGACGCGCTCCGCGCAGGTTTGTGTCACAGCCACCGATTTGAGCGATCTTGATGTACCGGGACTTGCGCACCTTCCGATCATTCGCGTCTCTTCAGGTGAGGTTACCCACCAGGAGAGCGCTGCGTGATTTCACGGCTCTCGCGGAGGCGCGCCCTGGGTTTTGGCGGGGCCGCCTGCGCTGCAGCGCTCCTTAATGGATGTGCCACGGCTCCGACACGCGCGGGCCTCTACCTGGCAGCGCCGGACGGTGCACCCAGGTGGATCACCGACACGATAGGTCCGCCTGCCTGGTCACCGAACGGCCAGAACCTGGCATGGGGCGATGAACGCGGCCTCAGCGTGTGGAGCGCAGATGGCGACCGCGTCGCGCAGCTCGCGACCACACCTGTGGTGGGCAGGCCGGCGTGGTCACCCGACGGCTCCGCTGTGGCGTTCATGGATCCGCATTCCCGGCAATTGCAGAGGCTCGAGGTCAAGTCTGGGTCGACTTCGCCCCTGGCCAAACTCTTCGAAGGATTCGACACCGCAATACGTCCCCCCATAATGACACGGGGCGGGCCAGCTTGGTCGCCTGACGGGTCGCAGCTGGCGTTCGTCTGTTGGGATGGATACGGCGACGAACTCTGTATCGTCCGTGCCGACGGCAGCAAGCGGGATCAACTGACGACCCTGGGCGAAATGGAGCAACGAGCAGGGAAGGCCGCACGAAGCAGCGTGTCGGCCATGGCCTGGTCGCCGGACAGTACGGCGCTGGCGGTTGCCGTGCAGGCGGAGGCTCAGGGTGCGGCGGCTGGAATCTTCCGAGTCGATCTAAGCCTACGGTCGGGGAACCGGCTGACGAAATTGACGGCCAATGCTCCCATGATCTGGGACTTCCGCTCAAACGACCTGGTTTTTTCGGCACGAGTTGAGGGCCGGAGCGACGTCTACCGGCTTTCCGCCGAGGGTGGGCAGCCTAACTCGATGACCTCCAACGTTCCAGAAGGCGGCCGCGAACCAACGCTGGCCCTGGATGGTGCGCTGGCCTGCGTGAGCGGGACCCGCATCGCCGTAATTCGGCCCGGTTCTCCTGACGTGGCGTACCTGGAGGAGGCGGGACTTGCAGGCGCATCACCCGCCCTGAACAATGACGGGAAACAGATTGCGTTCGTGGCACTTCCTCGCCCGATCGATCAATACCCTTAAGGCGCGGCGAGCGTGACAACAGCAAGGGGTGAGAGGGCAAACCTCTCACCCCTTGCTTGATGTGGCTGGGGAGCAGGGATTCGAACCCCAACTGCCTGATCCAGAGTCAGGTGTCCTACCGTTAGACGACTCCCCATCGAACTCGTGAACTTTACCATGCGCTGCCGCAGCCCATCAATTTCGCGCATCTATTTCGTCGACGATGAAGCCCCCGTCGAGACCAGGGCGTAGGCCGCGGTGACCGTGTTGCGCGCAAGCACCATTGTGGTGACGGGAGTCGTGCCTCCAGGGACCGGAGTGTACGCCCCGGCAACGTCAATGACTGACGAAGCTTGAGCATCCCCGAAGACCTTGCCGGCGGCGACGTTCACGCCAAAGTCAATGACCGTAGCTCCAGGTTGAATCATCTCGCCACTCAGCAAGTCGGGAAACCCGGCCGCCAGGACCACGATGTCCGCGTCACGGGTGGACTCGGCTAGCGGGGCGCTCCGGCTATGGCAGAGCGTGACCGTCGCATCCCGAGCGGTAAGGAGCGCGGCCATCGGCTTGCCGACGACATTGCCACGTCCGATGACCGTGGCTCGCTTCCCGGCGATGGGGATCTGATAGTGATCCAGAATTTCGAGACCCGCCTGCGGAGTGCTCGGGTGCAGTGCGGGAAGCCCCAGGTGCAACCGACCCACGCTCTGCGGAGAGATGCCATCAACATCCTTGTCCGGCGAGACCGACGAGATTACGGCCAGGGCATCGATGTGGTGGGGTAACGGCAAGAGCACCAGAATGCCATGGATACGCGGGTCCTCATTGAGGTTTTGCAGCTCGTCGACGACGCGGCTCGTCGATGCTGATACGGGCAGTGTCACGTCGACATGCTCGATGCGGCAACCGCCCATCGCCTTGCTGATTGCTTCGTGGTACGCCGCGGAAGGACCCGCATTTCCGACCAGGAGCGTGGCAACGGCGGGCTGGACGCCAAATTCAACGCGGAGGTTCTCGGCGGCAACCTGGACGTCCTGACGAATGCGGCGCGCGACTGGCGCGCCCCGCAGCAAGCGTGCTGTTGACAGACTGCTTCTCCCCATCATGCCCCGTAGTCGGGGGCTGTGCCACCACAGCGCCGGCTTGCCTTGAGACTCCTTGTGACTAGGAACCCATGTGAACGAGCCGAAAGCCTTTCGAGGGAGCGCCGAGGACGGTCACTGTCGTAACAGAGGGCGTCTCGCCCCGCTGCGGAAGCATATCCCAGTCTGCCTACGGCCGCAGAAAGGAAAAGGACCGCCGCCAGCACCGTCCACATAACGACAGCTTCTGCAGTCCGGCCGCCAGCGTCACTGTCGTAACCCGGGCCCGATTCTGTCGACTGTCGTTATTCGCGGCACGGGCCTCCTCGCTGTCGAAACTGCATGTGCCTATTGACTCTTGGGAAATGCTCTGATACTATCGAGTCAACGGGTCGCCCGCACGTTGACTCGTAGGCAACAGCGCCAGACGGTCACCCCAACCGGCATTGGCAGAGGTTGTGAGAGCAATGGGACAGGCAGGCGCGGATTTCGGTGGACTTCTCAAGACGATGCGCGAGGGGCGTCGCGTTTCACAAAGCAAGTTGGCGGAGCGTGCGGACTTCGACCACAGCTACGTGAGCCGGCTGGAGAGTGGCGCACGAATGCCAACTCGAGACGCCGTGGAGCGGCTCGCGACGGCCCTGTCACTTTCCCAGACCGAGGAAGATGGACTTCTGGCTGCCGCGGGCTTCTTGCCGCGTGATGTCTCCAGTCTCCTCTCGGACGAGCCCGTCCTTGGCGAGGTGCTGGATCTTCTGCAGAACGACGCAGTTCCTATGGAATACCGTGAGAATATTCGCCAGGTGCTGCGCCTTCTGACGGAGCAGGCGCAGTTCGCCATGCGGCGAGAGAATGCCGCGGGCCTGGCAGGCGTCGCCGCCTGAGCCATCCCATCGTACGAGTCACGGTCGGACGGGCGCCGCAGCGATCAGAGCTGTGGCGCCTTTGGTTTCCGCGCCTGGGCCATTTCCTCTATAGAGGAGGGCGCGAAGGCGGTATCATGACCTCTCCCCGCGTTGGCGGTCTCGACCGCGCGTTTTCAAGAGACAGGAGCCGACGTTGGCGGAGTTTGCTCACCTCCATCTTCACACCGAGTTTTCTCTGCTGGACGGAATGGGTCGTTCAAAGGAATACGCGGCACGAGCGCAGGATCTGGGAATCAAGCATATTGCGGTGACCGATCATGGCGTGATGTATGGAGCGATGGAGTGGTACAAGACTGCGACCGCAGCAGGCATCCATCCCATTGTCGGAGTCGAGGCGTACCTCGCGGAGGGAAGCGCTCGCGCTCGCGAACGCAAGTCCTACCACCTGCTCTTGCTTGCCGAGAATGAGACCGGCTATCGCAATCTCCTGAAACTCTCCACCCTGGCGCAACTTGAGGGGTACTACTACCGGCCGCGCATCGACCTCGACATGCTTGGCGAGCATGGCCAGGGGATCGTGGCAACGTCCGCCTGTCTCGGCGGTCCAGTCGCCAACAATATTTTGCATGGACGCCCGGAACTGGCTCGAGACTATGCGGTAAAGCTGAAAGAGATCTTCGGTCCTGAGCGCTTCTTCATTGAGTTGCAGGACCACGGCATAAAGGAGCAGTTGCAGGTCAATGGGGATCTCATTGCTCTGGCTCGTGATCTCAACTTGCCGCTGGTAGCGACGAATGACGTTCACTACTGCAACCAGGAGGACGCGGCGGCCCAGGATTTGCTGGTTTGCATCCAGACGAACGCCACCCTCAACGACTCGAAGCGCCTGAAGTCAGAGTCTGATCAGCTCTTCCTCAAGAGCGGCGAGCAGATGGCTCGTATCTTTGATGGGGTACCCGAAGCAATCAGCAACACGATGCGCATCGCCGAGATGTGCAACCTTGACCTGAGCTTCAAGGGTTACCATCTGCCCGAGTTCCCACGCCCTGCCGAGTTCGATACCGCGGATGACTACCTGGAGCATTTGTGCCGGATCGGCGCTGAAAAGCGCTATGGACACGTCTCCGGCGCCGTTGAGGAGCGCCTGACGTATGAACTCGGCGTTATCAGCGGCATGGGCTTTTCTAACTACTTCCTGGTCGTCTGGGACTTCATTCGCTACGCCAAAGAGAACGGCATCCTGGTGGGCCCTGGCCGCGGGTCGTCGGCAGGAAGCATCGTCACCTATTCGCTCGACATCACCGGTCTCGACCCACTCAAGTACAACCTGATCTTCGAGCGGTTCCTGAATCCCTCCCGTATTTCCATGCCTGACATCGATATCGACTTCGCCGACGATCGTCGCGGCGAGGTGATCGAGTATGTGGTCAAGAAATACGGAGCCGACCGCGTGGCCCAGATCGTCACCTTCGGCACGCTGGGAGCCAAAGCGGCCGTGCGCGACAGTGGACGGGCCATGGGACGGAATTTTGGGGAAGTTGACCGGGTTGCGAAACTGATCCCGACTGGGCCAGGTATCACCATCGCGAACGCGATGGAGAAAGTGCCAGAACTCAAGGCGCTCTATGACGCCGAGGAACCGGTCCGCGAACTGATCGACACGGCCCGCAAAGTCGAAGGAATCGCCCGGCACTCGTCGACTCACGCCGCCGGGGTGGTGATCTCACGTGATCCCCTGGTCCAGCATGTACCGCTGCAGCGTGCCGGCGGTAAGAGCGAAGGGGACATTACTACCCAGTTCCCAATGACGCAGCTTGAGGAACTGGGGCTTCTCAAGATGGACTTTCTGGGCCTGCGGACCCTGACCGTGCTGGGGAAGGCGGTCGAGTTGCTGCAGGCTGGCGGGCACGACATATCCCTTGAGTCAATTCCGCTGGAGGATGAAGAGGCGTTTGCCCTGCTGCGGCGCGGGGAGACGGCCGGCGTGTTCCAGCTAGAAAGCGGAACGACCGCCCGGATGACCGTCGACGTGGCGCCAAACTGTTTCGACGACCTGGTGGCGCTGATGGCGTTGATCAGGCCGGGCCCGATGGCGATGGCGCCTGACTACATATCCCGAAAGCACGGAAAGGCGGAGACGTCGTACCTGCATCCTGACATGGAGCCGATCCTTGCGGAAACCTACGGCGTCGCGCTGTACCAGGAGCAGGTCATCCGCATCGCGAACGTCCTGGCGGGCTTCTCCATGGCGGAAGGTGATGGCCTACGCAAGGCGATGGGGAAGAAGCTGCCCGAGCAGATGGCCAAGTACCGGGACCGCTTCATCTCGGGTTGCGGTGAGAATGCGATTTCCAAGAAACTGGCAACCGAAGTCTTTGATTTGATTGAACGGTTCGCGGGGTACGGCTTCCCAAAGGCACACTCGGCCGCCTACGCCGTCATTGCGGCGCAGACGGCATACCTGAAAGCGAATCATCCAGTCGAGTTCATGGCCGCACTCCTGACATCTGAACTTGGGAACACCGAGCGGATCGTTGCCTTGCTGGCGGAATGCCGGCGTTCAGGAATCGTGGTACTTCCGCCGTGTATCAACCGCAGTGGCATCGAGTTCAGCGTCGAGCCGCATGAGACTGGTAAGGCGGTGCGCTTCGGCCTGGCAGCCGTCAAGAATGTCGGGACAGGCGCCGTTGCCTCAATTATTGAACGTCGGAAAGAGCAGCCTATCGAAACCTTCGCCAGTCTGTCTTCTCTGTGTGATGCCGTTGACTGGGGAGCCGTAAACCGCCGCGTCCTGGAGTCACTGGCCAAAGCGGGGGCGCTCGACGCCTTTGGCAGCCGTGGCGGAATCCTGGAGGGGCTTGAAGGGGCGATTGGTGCGGCGCAAAAGCGACAACGTGCCTCTGCTCGGGGACAGATGGATCTCTTCGGAGAGGGCAGTTCCGAGGACACGCCGGTCGATCTCCTCCCGGACGTTCAGCTAGATTCGCGGCAAATGTTGGAGTGGGAGAAGGAGTTGCTCGGTACCTACATGAGCGACCATCCCCTGACTGAAGTCATGGAGCGCATTTCAACCTCGCCGGAGGGACGTTCGATCTGCGACATATCCCAGCTAGAGAATCTCGAAGTCAACAGCTCGGTCCGGGTTCTGGCGATGATCGAGAGCGTTCGGCGGATCACAACCAAGACCAACAAGTCGATGGCAGTCGTCAATGCCGAAGATCTCTCGGCGCGAGTGGAAGTCGTGCTCTTTCCGTCAACGTACGAGCAATTCAGCAGTGTCCTCAACGAGGGGAACATCGTTGACATCCGGGGCAAACTGGAAAAACGCGGCGAGTCGCTGCAACTGGTTTGCGAGTCGATCACCTCGGATCTCCCGGTAGCTGCCACACCGGTGATCCCAGTCGAGAGCGTGCTCGTGTGCTTTGGACCTGCGTCCGACCGCTGGACCGACGTGCGGTTCTTGCAGGAACTCGACGATCTGCTCCGACGCCATGAAGGTGAGAATCCGGTGCTGTTCTCGGTTCCGATGCGCACTGGTGCGCAGCGGGTGTTACGCAGCCGTTCGCGATGTGTCGAGTGGAGCAGGGATCTACAGGATCAGCTGTTGGGCCTGACAGGAGTCGTGTCAGTCCGCCTCATGGCCGCGCCAGCGATGTTGAACAGGAGCGCAGAGCCGGTACTCGTGGCTTCCTAGGCAAGAGCGGCAGGACGATCCCGGAGCCAGAGCAAGACGCGCTCTGGCTCCCATGCATTCAGCACGTTGCCCGGTTTCAGCCAGGCCTTTCGGGCCATCATGACGCCGAATTCGACCATGTCAAAACCGTCAACCCAGTGCGAGTCACTGTTGATGGTTATCAGGCATCCGGCTTCCGCGGCCTGACGCGCCAGACCAGGATCGAGGTCGAGGCGAGCCGGATCCGCATTGATTTCCAGAGCTGTCCCGGTTTCGGCCGCAGTGGCGAACGTTAGATCCCAATCGAAGTCTCCGCCTTCTCTGCGTTCGAGAAGACGGCCCGAGGGGTGGGCGAGAATGTCCACGTGGGGATTGCGAAGCGTGCGCAGCTGCCGGTCGACCAGTTTTGGTCGTGGTTGCCGCAGGCCACCATGGAGCGAGCCGATGACGACGTCGAGCTCTGCAAGTACCGCATCGGGATAGTCCAGAGAACCGTCGGAAAGTACTTCGACCTCGGCTCCAGCCAAAAGGGGAATCCCGATGGCCGCAGACGCCGCCGCGAGTTCGACCCGCTGGGCAATGAGTCTGTTGCGGTCGAGCCCATTGGCAACACCCAGGCTTTGACTGTGATCGGTGATCCCGAGAAAGCGGTATCCGCGACCTTTCGCCGACTGGGCCATCTCCTCAATCGTTGCCTGCCCGTCGCTCCACGTTGAGTGGGCGTGCAGTTCGCCGTTGAGATCTGCGGTCGTGATGAGCGCACCCAACTCATCTAACCTGGAGAAGGCTTCGGCGCTCGAGCGAAGCTCAGGGGGAATCCAGGGAAGACCGGCGTTGCCGTAAACGATCTCTTCTGATGGGCATTCGGCAGGAATCTCGCCGAGGCGTGCGATGTGCTCGGGCGATCCGGTCATGCGCACAAGGACAGAGCCAAACGACTCAGGCTTCGCCAGGGATACTCGCCCTCGCTTATCGTCATCGAAGAGGACCGCCAGTTCGTCCTCGGAAAGGTTCGTGACGCGCTCGACGCCAGGAAGCTTTGCGATGGCCGCTTGTGACGCACCCGCGTCGGTGGTGGCGATGACGAAGCACAGCTCGTCAACCAGAACATCCCAGCGGCGCACGCCGCCGGCAAACGAAACACGGTCGTGGGGTCGAGCAACCGCGTAGGCCGTAACGAACATCGCGGCGGCCGCCTTCGCAGTCCCGAGCGGGATTCGGCCCGTGCGCCCGGACATCTGCACCAGGCCTTCGCTCGCGGCTTTCTGGACACGGTTTCCCAGGCCCGGGGTACCGGCGATGGACCCGGAGGTAATTGCTGCTTCCAGTTGCTCAAGCGTCGCAATCTGGAGTTTGGTGTACAGCTTGTTGACGCTCTTGGGCCCAATGCCAGGGACCTCGGCGAGGTCGAGTAACGTTTCTGGAAAGCGCCGGGAGAGCTCATCGTGACCAGTGAACGTTCCGCTCTCAAGCAGACCTGCAATCGCACCAGCCATCGCTTCGCCGACTCCGGGAAGTGACTGGAGCTGACCGTCGCGGGCCAACTCACTTGCGGGAACGTCAAGTTCCCGAACGGTTTCGGCCGCCCGGGTGTACGCACGAGCGCGGAACGCACTTTCTCCCGCTATTTCGAGCAGTCTCGCGTGACGCTCCAGGCGTTCGGCAAGGCGACGATTGGAGAGCGCAGCGCTCATGCCGCCCCGGCCGGCAGATGCAGAGCATCCTCGATCCGGCGGACCTGGTTTCCAATCAGGCGCACGGCCGCGGCGGGGTTCTCCGCCAGAACCAGGAGCACATCGTCGGCGCGCAACATCTCCAGCCCCTGAATGATCGCCCTGCGTTCGTCCGCTGCCTGAAGCATCACCGGCGGCACGTCATTCATGGCGACACCGAGTTTGAAAAGGCCAAGCCGATCATACGGCCAATCGCCATGCATAATGATGGCTCCCGACTGTCGACCAAGAAGACGTCCGACCTCATTCATGTCCGACGTTGGCACGGAGAGCATTGGACCAACAACGCGAATCTGACGGCGGTCTCCCAAGCCGGCTGCACCGCGGATTGAGGTGCGCAGAAACCAGGAGGGTGTTGGCTGGTCGACGACGACCGTGGCTGGCCCGGCCTCAAACACGTTGAACGAGCCTGGCATGGATACGGCGCGAGGCACATATTCGGTGAGCGCGGCTCGTATCTCGGGAATGCTTATCCCGCAGGCATGGGCAATGGCAGTTGCCATGAGCCCGTTCTGAACGGAGAATGGGATTGCCTCATTACGAAACCACGGTACGCTGGATGTTCCGACAACTGGCGTTGATTGTCCCGCTTCAGCCAGGACGACGTTGTGGCGCTGGATGTAACAGGCGTTTCCGCCCTTCGCAAGATGGCGCCGCAACATTGGCGCATCTGGAGTCATCCCGACGAGGTAGTGCTGAGACGCGACTTCCCCGTCTCCATCTGCAAGTGAAAAATCGTGGGCGTTGAGCACGAGTTGGCCAATGCTGGGCAGACCGGCCTTGATGCGCGCGAGTGACTTGCGCGCAAGAAGTGTTTCAGGCGTCGCGAGGCAGGCGTCATTGTTGACGCAGAGGTTCGTCACCGCGAGGATGGGGTAGGCGAGTTCGCCCATGGAGGTAGCTTGGACCGTTACCCAATCGATCTCCTGGAATGCGACGTCGAGGCCTCCGGTCCGTAGCCGGGTCAGCGCGCGAGCCCAGGGCGCGATTTCGCCGCGCTGGCTTTCCCCTTCTATTTCGACGCCGCCGCTGGAGCGCGTCGCGGTGCGCAAATGGGCATGGGAAAAGATCGCCTCCGCTGCCCGGAGGACACTTGTCTTTCCGCGCGAACCGGCAATTGCGATGACTGGCGGGACTTGTTCTCGATCCAGATGGCCGCGCCACCGGATGAAGGTTCCCTGTCGGAGAGGTGTAGGGGGGGAGTTTGAAAGCTCGGTCGGTACGATCATCGCTCGTTCCCGGAACCGTCCCGTGCTGATGCGCTAGACGCCAGCAGTTGAACAGCAACGGTCATAGTGTGCTTCTCTCCATTGAGAAGGCCGCCTGGCAAACGGCGCGAGCGAGTCGGGCAGCGCCGTTCGAACTCAGCCAAGCATAGTACCGTCAAGGCCTGTCATGCCGGCCCAAAAGTGCCCCGATGCGCCTACCTCGGTGCGGTCGCAATGCGGCAAAGGTGGTTTAAATCGGAATTGGGTTGTGCTTCAAGCACAAGCTTCTCGCATAGAACGTACGCCGTCGGGTGGAAACCTGAAAACGGTCATGGCGTTGGCGGTCGTGTGTCGGCAGAGATCTTCCGGGGTGAGATTCCAGAGTGGCGCCAGCGTGTCTGCCACGAGCGGAAGGTTCGCCGGTTCGTTGCGTCGTGAGGCGGCGCCCGGGGGTGCAAGGTAAGGAGCATCGGTTTCAAGGATGAGTTTCTCAACGGGGAGGATCTGGAGCGCCTCTCGCAGCATGTGCGAGCTCTTGCGGCACGCGAGGCCTCCGATGCCGGCGTAGCAGCCTCTGTCGAGCGCCCATGCTGCGAGGCGAACGTCGCCGTCGAATGAGTGCAACACGATCGCCCGCAATTCAGGCCATCGATCGAGTTCCTTCGTGAGTTGCTCGGCGGCGTCTCGCTGGTGGATCACCAGCGGGAGACCGGCCGCAATGGCGAGCTGGATCTGCCACTGAAAGGTCACACGCTGTTCCTGGAGTGTTGGGCCCGGTCGAGCAAAGTCAAAGCCGGCTTCGCCGATCGCCAAGGGGCTCAGCGCCAGGAGTTGCTCAGCGAGCGCATCGGCATGCTTCGCGTTGAAGATTGACGCGTCCTGAGGATGAATCCCCGCCGCCAATTCGACATCCGGATGTGCCTGACGCAGCCTGACCGACTGTTCCCAGATCTCCGGACGATAGGCAATGTTCAGTACCCGCTGGACGCCAGCTTGACGCGCGCGTTTCAGGACATCTGGGCGGTCCCCGTCGAACGCGGCGTCGTCCAGATGGGCGTGGGTGTCGATAATCGGCGGCGGGAAATCGCTCACTTGACTGTGACGCTCTTGGCCAGGTTGCGTGGCCGGTCGGGATCGTTTCCGCGGGTGAGGGCAGCGAAGTATCCGAGCAACTGGCCTGGCAGCGCTTCGACGATGACGTTGGCGATGCCGCTTTCCGGAACCATCACAAACTCGTCGAACGTTGGATCTGGCTCGCTGCCCACTCCGATCATGTAGCCGCCGCGGCTGCGCAACTCGGCGGCGCCAGAGAGGACGTCGGTATGCGTGATATCTGACGCGGCGAAAACGAGGCATGGAGTCCCGTCCTCAATCAGGGCGATGACTCCGTGTTTCAACTCACCCGCCGCGAATCCCTCTGCGTGGACGTAGCTGACTTCCTTGATCTTCAACGCCGCTTCAAGGGCCGAGGCGTAGTGGACGCCTCGCCCGATGGGGAACATATGCTCTTTTGACGCAACATATCCCCCAAGCTCGCGCAGTTGTTGCGGGACGTCACTGCTCAGCATTGCCTCAATGGTGTCTGCCGCCTGAGCAACCGAGTGAGCGCCTGTATCCCAGTCGCCGGTGAGCTCGCACGCAGTCATGATCAACGTGGCCAGCATTGCTGTGTAGGATTTCGTCGCCAGCACGCATTGCTCCACTCCAGCGCGTAGGTGAACGGTTGTCTCGACCAGGCGGTCGAGCGAGGAGTTCGGCGTGTTGACGATGGCAGCAACACGAGCACCCCGTTTCTGGGCCTCGTGTACCGCTTCCAGGACATCAATGGTTTCTCCACTCTGGGAGATAGCGATGACGAGTGTGCGCTCATCCAGATAGCTACTGCGGTACCGGAACTCCGAGGCTGGCACCAGATTAGCCTCACGACCGCTAATCTGACTGAAGATGTAGGAGCCCGCGAGTGCGGCGTTGGCAGCGGTGCCACAGCCAACCAGCAAGATGCGATCAGCAGCGCGCACCGCCGCAGCCAGGGCGCGGACTTCGTCTTGAGCTTCCTGGACCAGGCGGCGCAGAGCCCTTGGCTGCTCAGCCATCTCCTTGGCCATGAAGTGAGGGTAGGGACCTAACTCTATGTCGTTGTCTGCGGCCTGGATGGGCACGACGAAGGGAGTGGATGGCTCCAAACTCGTTCGGTCCAGCACATCGATGCCGGTTGCCGACAGGATCGCGAGTTGATCATCGTCAAGGTAGATCAGTTCGTCAGCGTGGCCATGCATCGCTACCGCGTCTGATGCAATCGTCGACGCGGTCGTGCCGCGGCCTATGACGAGTGGAGAGACGCGCTTGGCAGCGGCAAACTGCTCACTCGTTCTGTCCAGGACGACGATGGCGTTGTATCCCTCAAGCTGTTCGAAAACCGATGCGACAGCACGGGCGAGGGAATCGCCCCGGTCCAGCGCCTCTTCTACGAGGTGGACTACCACTTCGCTGTCGGTTTCTGAAGCGAACGCGTGGCCTCGATCGAGGAGTTCTGCCTTCAGAACAGCGTGATTCTCGATAATCCCGTTGTGCACAACGGCTATGCGACCCGCCTCGTCAACGTGGGGATGAGCGTTCTCTGCAGTAACGCCACCGTGCGTTGCCCACCGCGTGTGGCCAATGCCGCTGCGGGCTTCTGGGAACTGGTGGTGAGAGCCGTTGATGCGCCCGGGTTCCTTGTCGACCACCATGCCGTCCGGCGCGGCGACAGCAACACCCCAGGAGTCGTACCCACGATATTCCAGTGTTTTCAGGGCACTGAGAACGGTGGCCCCGACATTTGTCTCGATACCGACGTACCCAAAGACTCCGCACATACCCATTCCTCCGGTTCATCGTCTCCGGCAAACACGACAAACAGCGACAACTCCAGACGGAGAGTCGGGCGTGAGCCGTACACAGGTTGTCCGGGGATTGGAGAAAGGGCACATCGGGAGGGTATTGTCGGTAAGTCGCCTTACCGGTTTGATCCGCCCGTGACGACCGTGCCGGCCGGGGAGCCATCCGCCGAGTGTTTCGATCGGCTCCCGCCTCGTCAACTCGTCGCCTCACGACGAGTCCTGGCGCTACGAACTGCGAATAAGCGAGTCCTGCCTCTCAATCCCTGCTCGAGAGTGTACCGGACGGCCGGAGAGTGAACAATCGCTTTCTATACTGCAGCTAGTGATGCAGGCCAGCGGCAGGAGCAACGTGTGTGATCGAGCGGTACACCCTTCCCGAGATGGGCGCGATCTGGAATGAACGGGCACGGATTGACGCCTGGCTCGCCGTGGAGAAGGCCGCATGCGAAGCGTGGCACGCGCGGGGACGCATTCCCGATGCGGCCATGCCGGCGATTCGCGCGGCCACCTGCAACCTTGACCGGATGGCCGAGATTGAGCGCGAAGTCGATCATGACTTGATTGCTTTCCTGCGGGCAACGGGCGAGAGCGTGGGACCCGACGCGCGGTTCATCCACATGGGCCTTACGAGCACCGATGTCGTGGACACGGCCCAAGCCACTCAACTTGTTGCGGCTGCTGATCTGCTGACCGCACGGTTGCGCGAACTCACGGAAATCGTGGGGCGGCAGGCCGTGACCTACAAGGACACCCTCATGGTCGGCCGCACCCACGGAATGCACGCCGAGCCGACGACGTTTGGCCTGAAGTTGGCTGTCTGGTACGACGAGCTGCGCCGCCATCAACGCCGGCTGGCACTGGCGCGTGACGATATTGCCGTCGGCAAGATCTCCGGCGCCGTGGGAACGCACGCGCACGTTCCGGCAAGTCTCGAAGAAGACGTTTGCAGTGCCTTGGGCTTGCAAGCTGCACCGGCGTCGACCCAGGTCCTGCAACGTGACCGGCATGCGTTCTTTCTCTCGGTCGTGGCCGGCATTGGCGGGACCCTTGAGAAATTTGCGACGGAAGTTCGGCATCTCCAACGAACGGAAGTCGCCGAGGCCGAGGAACCTTTCGAAGAAGGGAACCAGGGTTCGTCGGCAATGCCCCACAAGCGCAATCCTCATGCATCTGAGAGGGTCACCGGTCTCGCTCGTCTCCTGCGGGGATACGCGGTAACGGCCGCTGAGAACAATGCGCTGTGGCACGAACGAGATATCAGCCATAGTTCGACCGAGCGCGTCATCCTGCCAGATGCAACGATCGTGCTCGACTTCATGCTGCATGAAATGACAGACATCCTCGGTCGCCTGGCGGTCTATCCGGAGCGAATGCAGCGGAACCTGGACTCGATGCGCGGACTGATCTATTCACAACCGGCGCTGCTGGCGTTGGTGGACGCCGGAATGGACCGCCATGCGGCCTACAAGGTGGTGCAGCGCCACGCGCACGCGGCGCTTGCCGGGGGTCCTGCGTTGCTCGATGCCCTGGAGGGTGACCCAGAGGTGACGGAGCGACTTGACCGGGCTACCCTGCACGACCTCTTTGATCCGCGGCGTCAGCTTGGTGAAGTGGACGAGGTCTTCCGGCGCCTGGGCCTCTTGCCGAAAGACGGTCCAGTGTAAGCGACATATCCCGCCAAGCTTCGAGAACTCGTGCGTTTTCCCGAACCGGTCACTGGAAATTGACCGGTTCGGGGGAGGCGCTTAGAATCGCGCCGGAAGAGTGCGAGTTTCCTGACTCGTCCGTGTGTCTGGATATAAAGAGGAAGGATGAGCGTGTCTGGCGACGAGACCGCAAGCGGTGATGCGCTGCAACGAACAGCGCTAACAAGCCGGCACGAAGACCTCGGTGCCCGAATGGTGCCGTTCGCCGGATGGTACATGCCGGTGCAGTACAGCGGCATCCTGAATGAGCATCGCACGGTGCGAACGGCCGCCGGCCTATTTGATCTCGGGCACATGGGGCAGGTTCGCGTCAACGGCCCGGATGCACTCGATTATCTCCAGCAGATTACAACGAATGACGTGTCGGTTCTGCAGCCCGGTGAGGCCCAGTACTCGATGCTGCCGAACCCGACTGGAGGAGTGATCGACGACATCATCGTCTATCGGCTTGCTGATGAGCCAGGTTATTTCGTCGTGATCAACGCCGCCAATCACGACAAGGACGTCGCGTGGATGCTGCAGCAACGTGCTGCCCTGGCCCGCCTTGATGTCGACGTTCGCGACGTCTCAGATGAACTTGGCATGATCGCGATACAGGGCCCGAACGCCCTGGAGATCGTCGGTTCCGTCTCTGATTCGCCGTTGGGTGAGCTCAAGCCATTTAGCTGCTCTGCGGCGATCGTAGCGGGGATTCCCGTACTTGCGGCTCGCACTGGCTACACCGGCGAGGATGGATTCGAGTTCTACGTAGCCCAGGACGCAACTGCCGCGCTCTGGGACGCCCTGATGGCCGCCGGTGAACCGCTCGGACTGGCGCCGATTGGCCTGGGAGCGCGCGACACGCTCCGGCTCGAAGCGCGGATGCCTCTCTACGGGAATGAGCTGGCTGATGACATCAGCCCACTCGAGGCGGGCGTCGGTTGGGCGGTGAAACTGGACAAGGGCGATTTCATTGGTCGTGATGCGATCGCGAGGATGAAAGAGGAAGGGGTTCCGCGCAAGACGGTCGGCTTCCGCCTCGTCGAACGCGCTGGCTCCGCCCGCCATGGCTACGAGGTCCAGGTCGATGGTCGCCCGGTCGGCGTCGTAACCAGCGGTGGCCGTTCTCCCTCGCTTGGCGAGGAAATCGGTTTGGCACTTGTGGACGCCGATGTCGCTGGCGTCGGAAAGCCGCTGGACATCATCATTCGAGGGCGTCCCGTCCGGGCGGAGCAAGTGAAGCTTCCGTTCTATCGCCGCAGCCGCAGCTAGGCCACACGTTTAGGCAAGGAGCACGCACGGAACCATGTCATCCCCTGCAGATCGCCGCTACACCAAGACACATGAATGGGTCTCGCTGGATGGCGACGTCGCCACCATCGGCGTCACCGACTTTGCCCAGTCAGAGTTGGGGGACATCACGTACCTCGATCTCCCTGATGTTGGGACGGCGATAAGCGAGAACGCCGCTTTCGGTGTTGTTGAGTCGGTCAAGGCGGCGAACGACATCTTTTCCCCGGTTGACGGTGAGGTTGTTGAACGCAACGACTCTGCGGTGGACGCGCCGGAAACCGTGAACTCATCTCCGTACGGGGACGCGTGGCTGGTCAAGGTGCGCATTAGCGATCCGGCCAAGTACGAGGCGCTGATGGACGCGGAGGCCTACGATGCCTTTGCCGCGTCTGCCGCGCACTAGTTCCTCGACATCGGCCGAGGAGTTCCCAAGAGTTTATTGCAACTAGAGATGGTGGAAACAGACGCATGACTTTCAATCCGCACACGGCCGAGGATCGCCTTGCCATGCTCGAGGTTGCTGGCGCCGAGAGCGTCAGCGATTTCTTTGCCCCGATTCCAGACGCCGTGCGCTTTCCCGAACTGAAACTGCCACCTGTCCTGACGGAAGTTGAGGCCCTGGACAAGCTCTCTTCACTCGCCGCGGCCAACACAACGGTGCGCGGCGAGGACGTGTACCTGGGCGCCGGAAGCTATCGTCACTTTGTTCCAGCCGCGGTCGGCCAGATCCTCGCCCGCGGAGAGTTCTACACGGCCTACACGCCATATCAGCCAGAGGTGGCGCAAGGAACTCTCCAGGTCATCTACGAGTTCCAGAGCCTCGTAGCAGCGTTGACCGCGATGGACGTCGCTAACGCGTCAATGTACGACGGCGCGACTGCCCTGGCCGAGGGCGCCTTGATGACCGTGTCGCTGCCCAAGAAAAAGCGGCGTGTCGTCATCGCAGGAACGGTCCACCCAGCCTATCGCGGGGTCATGCACACGTATCTCGAGGGCCTCGACGTCGAGATCGTCGACGTACCGCTGCCAGAATCAGGATTCGTCAGCACTGTCGAGGCTCTGGCTCCGCATCTCGGAGACGACCTCGCCTGCGTCGTCGTGCAGTACCCGAATTTCTATGGAGGCATCGAGGACATCCAGGCGATCGCCGATCTAGCACACGAGAAGGGTGGGGCGCTCGTGGTGAGCACCTATCCCGTTCCGCTTGCGCTGCTGAAGCCACCCGGCGAACTCGGGGCAGATGTCGTTGCCGCTGAGGGGCAAGCTCTGGGCGTCGCCCAAAGCTATGGCGGTCCGTATGTCGGTCTGCTTGCGACGCGCCAAGGATATGTCCGGCAAATGCCGGGGCGGCTCGCCGGCGTAACCACGGACTCGAACGGCAATCGTGGTTATGTTCTCACGCTGCAGACGCGGGAGCAGCACATCCGGCGCGAGAAGGCCACGTCCAACATCTGTACAAATCAGGGGCTGATGGCAACTGCCGCGACTGTCTATATGTCCGCAATGGGGCCGGAGGGGTTCCGCGAAGTCGCGGAACGCGCGTATCAGAACGCGCACTACCTGGCGGCGAAGATCGCGCAGGTTCCAGGCTACCGCATCGCAACGGATGGCGAGTTTTTCCACGAGTTCGTTGTCGAAACGCCAGTTCCGGCCAGTGACGTCGTTGTCGCGTTGCAGGACAAAGGCATCATTAGCGGCCTCGACCTTGGCAAGATTGACGAGTCGCTCGCGAAGTTCATGCTCTTCTGCACGACAGAACTCAACTCCCGGGCAGGAATTGACCGCATGGTCGCGGCGCTGCCAAGAGCCGCAGGATCGTAGCACCTGCTGGCGCTCCGGTATACGCCTCGCAAGTGGCTGGTATACTGGAGCGCCGTAAAACGTCTTCTGGCGGTCGTCAAGAGGGCGTCGGAGGGGATGACGCGGCGGTCTTGTACGCCGTGTCTTTGTTTGGTGTCACGGAGCGCTCGTGGGTAAGCCGATCGTCGCCATTGTAGGCCGGCCAAACGTCGGCAAATCGACGCTGTTCAATCGCCTGATTGGCGAGCGACGGGCTATCGTCGAGGACGAACCAGGCACGACCCGCGACCGGGTCTACGGGACGACCGACTGGGGCGGGGTCGAATTCACGATCATTGACACTGGCGGCCTGCAAGACGATCAGGAACTGGTGGGAGAGCCCACCGACGTCCTGGCGCGACACACCCGAGACCAGGCTCACGCGGCTATCGCCGAAGCTGACGTCATCGTCTTCATGGTTGACGGCAAGGCGGGAATGAACGCCGGCGACCATGAGGTTGCCGAGATTTTGCGTCGTGCCGACAAACCGACCATCCTGGTCGCCAACAAAGCAGAGAGCGCGGACCGCCGTGACGCCGTGTACGAGTTCTATGAGCTGGGCCTGGGTGATCCCCTGGCGATCTCTTCCTATCACGGCACCGGGACCGGCGATCTCCTCGATCGTATTGTCGAGGCCCTGCCGGCCGTCGAGGAAGATGAAGAGATCGAAGGTCCGGCCATTGCCATTGTTGGCCGCCCGAACGTCGGCAAGAGCCGGCTCCTGAACGCCCTGATTGGCCAGGAGCGCTCCATTGTCAGTGACATTCCTGGCACGACGCGCGATAGCCTCGACACGGTGCTGGAGTGGGCAGGGCAACCAGTTACGCTGATCGACACCGCGGGTATTCGACGACGTGGACGCATTGATCGCGGCATCGAGCAGTACAGTGTCCTGCGCTCCATGCGCGCAATCGACCGGGCTGACGTCGTACTCCTGGTGATTGACGCCACCGAGGGCTTTACCGCTCAGGATCTGCACATCGCTGGCTACGTAGCAGAGCAAAAGAAGGGCATCGTTGTCGTCGTCAACAAGTGGGACCTCGTGGAGAAGGACTCGTCGACGATGGACGAGTTTCGCGAAGAAGCCCGGCGCCAACTTGACTTCATGCCGTACGCCCCCTTAGTTTTTGTTTCGGCGAAGTTCGGGCAACGTGTCCACCAGGTCCTCGACACGGCCCTGGCGGTTGTCTCCGAACGACATAAGCGGGTGCCCACGGCGGCGCTGAACAAGATGTTGAAGGAAGCGGTGGCCGCTCATCCGCCGCCAAGCAAACCAGGTAAGTGGCTCAAGTTCTACTATGCGACGCAGGCGGATATCTCGCCGCCGACGTTTATCATCTTCGTGAACGATCCTACGCAGATTCACTTTACTTACCGGCGGTTCCTGGAGAACCAACTCCGCGACGCGTTTGGCTTCACGGGCACGGCCATCCGGCTCAGCTTCCGCGGGCGCGAAGAGGGCCGATAGCGCCAGCTCTCATGACAGGTCCGCTCCTGGTCCTGATCGGATTGCTCGCGGGCTCGATCCCCTTTGGCTACCTCGCGGGGCGCCTGCTGCAAGGCATTGACCTGCGAAACGTTGGGAGCGGGGGGACCGGAGCGACAAATGTTCTGCGGACCCTTGGCAAGAAGGCGTCCGCCGCAGTCCTCATACTTGATTTCCTGAAGGGCTTGCTGCCGGTGCTGGTGGCGCGGTGGATGGACGCCGGTGACTGGTGGATCGCCGCCGTGGCCATCGCGACCGTCGTTGGGCATTGCTGGTCGCCATTCATTGCTTTCAGGGGTGGGAAGGGGGTTGCGACGGGCGGCGGGGCGGCGATCGCGCTCTTCCCACCGGTCTTGCTCGTCGTTCCCGTCGTGCTACTTATCATCTGGCAGAGCCGCTACGTTTCGCTCGGCTCACTCATCGGGGCAGGACTCGCCGTTGTCCTGGCAGCCGTAGCGGCAGCCTCGGGTCAACTCGCCTGGGCGTCAGTGGCCGCCATCGCGGCTATCGCGGCCATCATCGTGTTCAGGCACCGGGACAACATTGACCGTCTGCGAAGTGGGAGCGAGCGCCGGCTAGGTCAAAAGGTCCAGCTCTCGAGCTAAGGGCGGACTATTCGGGGTATCCCTCCGGGTGTGCCTGGTGCCAACGCCAGGCAGAACCCACCATCTCGTCGAGGGTCGAGCGCTCAGGTTTCCAGCCCAGAACTTCGCGTGCTCGCGTTGCGTCGGCAATGAGCACCGGTGGGTCACCGGGACGGCGCTCGGCGTATCGAACCGGAACGCTCTTCCCAGTGACGCGCTCCACGGCTTGAACGACTTCACGCACGGTCGCACCATCGCGGGTGCCAAGATTGAACGCGCCGATCGAGGCCCTTTCGTTCCGAAGTGCCTCAAGCGCCAGCATGTGGGCGTCGGCAAGGTCGAGCACATGAACGTAGTCGCGGATTGCAGTGCCGTCTCGCGTCGGGAAGTCAGTACCAAAAACTGTCAGGGCAGGAGCGCGCCCGGCAGCGGCGAAGAGCACGTTCGGGATCAGGTGGGTCTCGGGATTGTGATCTTCGCCAATCACCTCCGAGGCTCCAGCCACATTGAAGTAGCGAAGCACCGCAGTCGAGATCCCGTACGCCTCGGCGTACGTCGCGATCGCCTGTTCTGCCGCCAGTTTGGTTGCGCCGTAGGGGTTTATTGGCGACTTGGCGGCATCTTCAGTGACCGGCAACTGTTCAGGCACTCCATAGACGGCTGCCGTCGACGAGAAGACCAGCATGGCAGTGCCGGCAGTACGCATCGCGTCGAGCAAGTTGAGCGTTCCAACCAGATTCACGCGCCAGAATGGTGAAGGGTCCTGAACAGATTCGGGAGCGATCGTCAGCGCGGCAAAGTGCATGACCGCGTCTGGGAGGAAATTGCTGAGTGCCTGGCAGACAGCCGCGGCATCCGTGATATCCACCTGTGCGAAGCGGGCCCCGTCGGGAATGGCCGCGGTGTGACCTTGAAACAGGTTGTCAACTACCAATATCTCGTGACCATCAGCGGCTAGCCGGTGAGTTGCTGCGCTACCAATGTATCCGGCCCCGCCGGTGACGACGATTTTCACGGTTCCTCCAGTCGCGGATGGCACGGCGCCCCATTGTAGAATCGGGGCCGGGGCCCCGCGTTGATTCCCGCAACACAGACATCTCTCTGGAAAGGACGGACGCCATGTTAGAGGTATCACCAGCGCTTGCCGCAGATCCGGAAGTGGCGGCGTCCATCGGCCGGGAGGAAGCGCGTCAGCGCGATGGGATAGAGCTGATTGCTTCCGAGAACTTCGTCAGTGCGGCGGTCCTCGAGGCCGTCGGCTCGGTCCTGACCAATAAATACGCGGAGGGGTACCCGGGCAAGCGGTACTACGGCGGATGCGAGTTCGTGGATGAGGTCGAGCGCCTGGCCATTGAGCGAGCGAAGCTGCTCTTCGGCGCGGAACATGCGAACGTGCAGCCGCATTCCGGCGCTAACGCCAACATGGCGGCCTACCTGGCGCTGATGCAACCGGGAGACAGGATCCTTGGCCTGAGCCTGGCCGAGGGTGGGCACTTGACGCATGGCCACGCGGTGAACTTCTCCGGCCGTCTCTTCGAGCCGCACTTTTTCGGCGTTAATGTAGAGACGGGTCTGATTGACTATGACGAGGTCGCACGTCGTGCGCGAGAGGTAAAGCCACGCGGCATTATTGCTGGTGCTTCGGCCTACAGCCGGCAACTTGACTACGCGAAGTTCCGCGAGATCGCGGATGAGGTCGGTGCATTCCTGTTCGCGGATATCGCGCATCCGGCGGGACTGGTGGCCACGGGGCTTCATCCCAGCCCCATTGCTTACGCGGATATCACCACCACCACGACCCACAAGACGTTGCGCGGTCCCCGCGGCGGAATGATCTTGACGTCGGAAAAGTACGCCAAAGCTGTCGACAGCGCGGTCTTCCCCGGTATGCAGGGAGGGCCGCTTATGCATGTCATCGCGGGCAAGGCGGTGGCTTTCGGTGAAGACCTGAGTCCAGATTACCAGGCATACGCCCAGCAAATCATTGCCAACGCGCAGGCAATGGCAAACCGCCTGGTGTCACGCGGACTGCCGATCATTTCCGGAGGCACTGACACTCATCTCATGCTGGTGAATGTCGGGGCGCGGGAACTGAGTGGAAGCAAGGCCGAGAAACTGCTCGATGCAGTCGGAATTACGTGCAACAAAAACACGATTCCCGGGGACACCCGTCCTCCAGCTCGCGCCAGCGGCATTCGCCTGGGCACGCCAGCGGTAACCACTCGTGGTTTCACTGAAGCGGAGAGCGAACTGGTCGCTGACCTGATCGCCGATGTCCTTGACGCGCCGGATGACGAGGCCGTACGCGAGCGCACAGCCGAGCAGGTGCGTGAGTTGATGCGTGGATTCCCGCTGCCGGGCCTGAGCCGGGTCGCCTGAAACCCTCGCCAGCTACTGCAGGAGCAGTTCAAACCTCAGCTTGTCTCGTTCCGCTGACGACAGCCGGCGCGAGACAAGCTGATAGAGCCCGACAAGGTACGCGCGCGTGTGAGGACTAAGGAACGTCCCAAGGAGCGCGCCCGCCAGGGTGCCGATCGCCGCTCCCAGCACGAAGGCCGGCACATGCGACACCTCGCCCGCAGACTGTGGCACGTCCGTCGCCTCTACCATCGCGAGCGCATGACGCCCTGAAAGGGTAACGTCGTCGAAATCGAACGCCATTGACTCATCACTCACTGGATCGACAGGAGCGTTGGCGCGTCTGCCCACAGATCCTCCAGCCGGTAGAACGTCCGCTGGTCAGTGGAGAAGACATGCACCAGCACCTCTCCGAAATCGAGAACGATCCAGCCGCTCGCCGCGGTTCCCTCGGTGCGCCGGGCCTTGACGCCGTTCTCGTTCATTTTCTCGACGAGCGTGCGTTCAATCGCCCTGAGCTGTCGCTCATTCTCCCCTTCGGTGATGACGAAATAGTCAGCAAAAGGTGACATTTCGTGGATGTCCAGAACCACGGTGTCACGCGCAGGGGTATCGCTGATGATATCGGCGAGCATCAGTGCTCGCTCGCGGCCAGGAGTAAGGTCGGCGCCGTTGCCAGTGGACTTCAGTTCTTCAGCCAAGCAGTCGTTCTCCTGACAGTGATTGCGTCCGGTGGGCCCGGCAGGGATCGAACCTGCGACCCTGGGGTTATGAGCCCCGTGCTCTACCTCTGAGCTACAGGCCCGGGTTGTCTCTGACCAGCACATCCCGTGCCGGCGTGCAAATGAATCTACAACAGGTCGCCAGGAATTGGCAGGTTGGGACATGCTGATCGAGGTCATCCTGATGCCAAGGGCCGGTGACTTGCATTGAACGTGGCAGATTGGCGCTGGCTTGCGCCTGGCCCTTGGCAGGCTGTGCATGATCACCGCTAGGACGGGTCACGGCGGCAACCAGGACACGGAAGCGGACAAGAATGCTAACAGTGCCAAGAACGCCAACGTTCGTCATGAGGGGATGGTTGGCATTCTTCTGCTTGCTGCAGGGGCGGATCGGGTTGTACCGGGCGAAGAGACAGCGTGAAACCTTGCCTACCGTCCCTGCATGAAAGGCAGATGGGTGTGACTGCCCAACGAGTCTGCACTTCGCCTCTGCCAGGGATCGATCTGGTTGAGAGAAGGTGCATGAAGCGCCGGTACGGCTCCAGTCGCCCCGCCAATTCAGCTGCCACGTGGCACCGGGATACTCTGAGGGTTCCGGAAGACGTTACCGGGATCGTAGACCGACTTGACCTCGACCAGACGCTGAAGGTTTTCCGCGTAGTACTGCTGCTGCCAGTCGTCGATTTCCCGGTTCGGGAAGTTCTGATAACTCTCGTTCGGCGTGTACGCGCCGATCAACGACGCAACCTCCCGCGACCAGGCGCTGAGGTCATTGCCGGTGGTCGCGGGCGCTTCTGGAGGCCAGACAGCACCTACTTGCCAGAGCAAGGTCATGTCCCGATGTACGTAAGCGGTGGCGTCGCGGGCGGTCTGCGTTAGGACGCCGCCCACCCATCCGAAAATGGTGACAACGCCATACGCCTCGGCCGTACGGTGCGGGCAATCAACCAACTGGCTGGAAATCTGCTCGATCACATCGTTGGGGAGCGGTGCGTCCGCGTAGCGGGAGAAGTCTGTGAAAGCGCTCGCTGGCACTACCGGCTCAAGCAATCGCTGCTGGGATTGCCAGAAGGGCATCTCCTCAATGGTCTGTTCAACCGGCGGCGTCTTGACCTGCAGGAGCGGCCTGAGAAGATCCTGAAGGTCGCTCGCGGAACCCACGTAGTGCCCTTCCAGGGAGACACGGATTGCTCGTCGCCGTCCCGAAGCGGCGGGGTCTTCAGGGATCACGACGACCCTTGCTCCCAACTCCGCCGGCGCTTGCTGCATGATGTCCTGGAAGGCGCTGATGACGAGGTTAGCTGCGTCGGCGCCCCGCCAGACGACGGAGAATGAGGTCACGGGCGCGGGAGGAACGTCGACCAACTCGAACGTGAACGAGGTGTTCACGCCAAAGCTGCCGCCAGCGCCTCCTCGCAGGGCCCAGAAGAGGTCAGCGCGCTGGTTTGCAGACGCGTCGATTGACTCTCCCCGGGCAGAAACCACGGTAGTCTGCTGCAGGTGGTCGCACGTGAGCCCCGCCCAGCGTGTGTCGTAACCAAGGCCGCCACCCAGGGTGAGCCCGCCGATCCCGACAGAGGGGCAGGTTCCGGAGGGGAGGAACAGGGGGCCATCCTGCAGCGACGTCAGTATCTGGGAAGTCGTGGCGCCTCCGCCAACGGTCATGGTCCCTGTCGCGCGGTCAACCTCAACGGAGCTGAGGCCGCGCAGGTCGATCTGCAGCCCAGATGTCGTGGAGTAGCCGGCGTAGCTGTGCCCGCCGCCTCGTGCTACCAGCGCAACGCCGTTCTCGACGCACCACTTCACACACGTGATGACGTCGTCATCATCCGCGCAGCCGGCAATCGCGGCGGGCATGACATCCTGGTAGCGACGATTGGCAGGAATGCTGGCCGCAAGATAGCGCTCGTCGCCGGGCAAGAGCAGGGCACCGGCGAGGCGTTGTTGGAGATCCCTCAGCGCGTCACTCGCGACAGGAGTCTGGGCAGCGGCAGGACGATGTTGGGTGACGGCAAGACTCGCGATGATGGCCGACGCGCTGCGGAGCATGACGCGGCGACTGGATCTGGTCATCGCACTCGCGGGCTGAACATGTGGCTGGTCACACCTGGTTTCGGTCATACGACTCCTCAAGTGGGCAGGGGGCCATCGCGTCCACCGTACGACACCTTGCTAGGATCCGGTGGACGCATGATCGCCCGCGGCCCCGAGAATACCGGTATGTCCCCCAATCACCGATTCTCCCACCGACGATGCAAAAGCGAGGCAGGGGAGCGTGGTGGAGACCATAAGGACGGTAGCGAGCTCCACGAAGCACTGTCATCAAGGGCAATGCCTGGCTGGAGCTGATCGGCGGGATCGCGGGAATGATCGCCACGGAAGGGCCGTTATATGGGCCTCAACGTACTGTATGAATGTTGGTCCTGCGGCCATGCCTTGAGTGACGCAAAGTCCAGGCCACATGCGTCTTCGCGCCCAGGTTGCCCTGATTAGTGATCTTGTGGCACGGGCACCCAGGAGTGCCCGTCCACCTCCTCAATATGATATTGGCGACGTTGAGGTTATAGCGACCAGGGCAAATTCTTCGGGCATGAGGCTCAGTCCACGTAGCTCTGCAATAACCTCCAGAACCAGACGAACACCCCCACCACGAGCAGGACAGCCAGGACGGTCAAAATCAACTGCCCATTCGGCACCGCAACAGGCGGACCCCAGAGCGTGTTCCAGCCAGGGGCGGAGAGATTTGCTGGCACCAGCGAGACGAAAACTGGCGCGTAGGCAATGACGATCAGGCCAACCGCGAGTGTCATCCAGACGCCGAACCGGTCGAGAATGCCCCAGCTCTGGTCTGACGAAATGACCGCATCCGCGACGGGGATCTCAACCTTCACGGGGACTTTACGGACGATGGTGCCAATGATCACGATGAAGAACAGAGCGCCGCTAATCGTCATCAGCACGCCGCCCATCGCCGTCAGCCAGTTGTCGAGGGCCCATGAAGGCAACTCGTAGGCGGCCTGCCCGATAGCCGTGCGCCGGGGCTGGCCGGCCAGGCCGCCGGCGATTTGCCCCCGCGCGAAAACGAGCACGCCAATGGCATAGAGCCAGGACTGCAGGAGTGCGAGGCGAGGTGCGAACAGCGCGTGCCCGGTGAGAAAGGGAACGAGCCAGTACGAGATGCCCATGATCGTCAGCGCGACCGCCGTGCCGACGGTCATGTGGAAATGCCCCGGGATGAAGGCCGTGTTGTGCACGACTTGATTTACTGTGTAGCTGGCATTGATCAAGCCAGTGATCCCTCCGAACAGGAAGACGATCATGGCCAGAAGTTGGGCGGTGACGCTCGGATTGCCCCACGGCAATTTCGGGATCCAGCCCAGAAGACCGCGTCCGCCTTTGGCGCGTCCCGCCGCCTCGAGCGCGGCCATGATGGAGAACGCCGTCACCACGCTGGGAAAGAAAATGAGCATCGTTGTGAAGAGGTGAAGGGTCTTGAGCCAGACCGGAACGCCGGGATCAGTGAACTGGTGGTGAAGCCCGGTGGGCACCGAATAGAGCAGAAAGAGAATGAACACGAGGCGGGTCAGAGCGTCACTGTAGATGCGCCCGCCAACCTGCTTTGGCACCATCAGGTACCAGGAGACATAGGCCGGCAGCAGCCAGAAATAGACGATGGCATGACCCGTGAACCAGAAAAGGGTGCGGTTCAACTGCGGATCGACGCCATCCAGCAGACCAAGCGACCACGGGGTGAGAAAGCCAAGGACCTCGACCGCGATACCGATCGAGGCCAGGTCCCACATCAGGTACGTGGCAATCGACGCGAAGGCCAGCAGCGGAATGCGTTCCCCGGGATGTTCTCGTCGCCACGCACGCAGGGTGAGGAGCTGATTCAGCGAGACCAGCCAGGTCGAGACCACGAGCAGCGCGGCGCCGAGGTAGAAGAGCGTGCTCGCCTGCAAGGGCGAGTAGAAGGTGTAGAGCACGCTGGCCTGGTTCGTCAGCATGGCGAAGCCCGCCAGCAGCACCCCAAGGGCGCCGACGGCAAACATCCCCTGCACGAGGAGCGTGCTGGCGAGCGGGCGCTCGAACCCGCGCATCGTCGTCAGGGACAGGAAGCCGTTGGAAAACGTGAAGGTGAAGACGAGCGCGAGAAGTACTCCGTGGAGGGTCAGGCCCTGGTAGTAGTTCTGGAGTCCAAACTGGCCGTAGAGGTTGATATCGATTCGCTCGACCGCCTGGAGGAGTCCAACGAGTCCACCGACAGCCAGGGCGATGAGTCCGAAATAGAAGGACCACCGAATCGGCCAGAGCTGCGCGGCGGGGTAGGTCGTCGCCTCCTCCGCCGGTCGGGTGGCCAACACGGCGTGACCCAGGGCGATGCTGCTCATGCCACCACCACCTTGGCGTACATCTGATCGTGGCCGATCCCACAGTACTCGTGGCAGATGATCAGGTATTCCCCGGGGCGGTCAAACGTGTGGCTGACCTGGGTGATTTCGCCGGGGATGACCATGGCGTTGACTGCAGTGTTCTGGATCATGAAGCCGTGGACGACGTCCGTTGAGGAAAGGGTAAAGGTCACCGTCGACCCGACCGGGATTTCAATTGGCTGTGTGGGTGGAAATGGGGTGTATTGCCAGACCTGGGCAATGATCACGGCGTCATAGTGATTCGGGCCGGTTTGCCGCAGACCGGGGTTGTCGAAGGGAGCGGTGCTTGCCAGTTGCCGTGGATCAACGCGGCCATGCGGCGCGGGCAGATGGATGCCTGCGGCGAACACCGAGGCGCCGATGGCGATCAGGCCGAGCCCCAGGAGCACGGCGGTAATAGCTATGAACATCTTCTCGAACGGATGGATCTTCATCGCCGGATCCCTCGCCTACGCGCGCTCGAGCAGCAGCATGTAGATTGCCGCCCACAGGCCGACCAGTACCAGCAGGTAGAAGAGGAGCAGGACGAGGGTCGCCCACGGCTGCTCTTCCTGCTCGCCATCCTCGGCTGGCTGGATAGCTGACTGAAGTACCAGCGGTTCACGGACGGGACGGTCGGACCCTATCTCTCCTACAGCCATCGTTCCCCCTTTCCCCACTCATCATGAGCGGCTCAACCTTTGGCCGCTCGCCGGTCATCCTTCGTCACGCTGGGCCAATCGCTCGACCGAGCGCACGAGCAGTACCCCTACCGTGGCCAGGGCTACGGCCGCGACGAGGGGGAGCAGCGTCTTGTCCCAGGAAAGTTCACCGTTGAGGAGAAGATTGAGTGCCTGCCAGAGGATGGCGACGCTTCCGCCGCCGACGAGGAGCAGGATAGATATCCAGAGGATAGTCCTCGCCCTTGATTGGGTTGTTCCTGTGTGGTTTTCGACGCGTTCCAACATGGCTACCCGTGCCGCGCCACCCGCCTGCTCCAATGCAGGCAGAATGGCGGAGCGAGCCCGGGCCAGGCTCAGGATTCCGTCGTAGTGAACCCTACACCTGGTCGCACTGTAGTGCAAGAGGGGAACACTTTTTGCTCGCGTTGACCATCCGCGGCAGTTCCCTGTTGCGCCGGCCTGCACGGCAGGGTTGAGAGATGGCGTACTACGCGTTCGATATGGGCGGCGTGCCTCAGCGGAAGGACGCGCTCCGGCCTGAACGTGGCACAGCGGCCGTTATGGCTGGACGGCGGCTCTCTTCGGGATGGTTGATCCCCTGGCTGGTGCGCTGCGCCGGGAAGTGCGTGCGCGCCTCATCCAGCGGCCAGATACGTTCGGCCAGCAGGTTGATCGTGTTCAGCTTACGCTGCAGGATTCCTTCCACCACCACGAATGGCTCGCCACGCACCACGTGGCGCTCTGCCTCGTAGAGGGGCGGTGGCACGATGACGTTCAACAGTCCCTGCTCATCTTCCAGGAGCAGGAAAGTCACACCGCGCGCGGTCTCTGGCCGCTGCCGCACGACAACCAGGCCGGCGACCTGGATGCGCAGGCCATCACGCAGGTGTTGCGTATCCGAGGTGGGGCGAATGGGCGCGGGGAGCCGCTGCCGCAACAGGCCAAGCGGGTGCCAGTGCGGGGAGAGCCCGAGGCCCAGGGTTTCCTCCGCCATACGCTCCCAGACTGGCATCGGTGGCAGATCCACCACATCCTGGCCAATCGGCAGCGCCAGTGCCATCTGGTGACCCTGATCTCGCCCCTGGACCTTGCCGCGCGTGGGGAGGGTACGCAGGGGGATCGCCAGCCCAGCCTGCCAGGCTGCCTCGCGCCGGGCCAGGCCAAAACCATCGAAGACACCCGCCAGCGCCATCGTTTCCACCATCGACACGGGGAGGCTCACGCGACGCATCAGATCCGGCACGGAGCGGTAGTGACCGTGGGCCAGGCGCTCCGCCACGATTGCCCGCGCTATTTCATCACCCAGCCCCTGCACCTGCGCCAGGCCCAATTGCACGGTTCGCGCATCCTGCACGGTGCAGCGCACACCGCTCTGGTTGAGATCGGGCAGGAGGGTACGAACCCCACGCCGCTTGGCCTCGTTTGCCAGGACCGACTGGCTGTAGAACCCCATCGGCTGGTTATTGAGCAACGCGCAGAGAAACTCTGCCGGGTAGTAGTGCTTCAGCCAGCAGGACTGGTAAGCCAGCACGGCGAAGCTGGCGGCGTGACCACGGGGGAAGCCGTAGGCCGCAAAGCCGAGCAACTTCTGGAAGATGGCGTGGCTCGTTGCCTCTGGTACGCCGTTGCGTGTTGCCCCATCCCGGAACTGGGTCCAGAGCGACGTAATCGCCTCCTGCGAGCGCTTGCGCGTCATGGCACGGCGGAGTTGATCTGCCTGACCGGCCGTGAATCCGGCCAGTACCTGGGCCACCTCGATCACCTGGTCCTGGTAGAGCACCACCCCCATGGTGTCCTGCAGCACCGGTTCCAGCAGCGGGTGGTCGTAGGTGATCTGGAAGTTGGGATCCAGGCGACGCTGGATGTAGGGCGAGGTGGCGCCGCCCACAATCGGGCCAGGCCGCACGATCGCCACCTGTACGGTGAGATCGTCCAGTGTGCGCGGCTGCGTCTTGAGCAGGGTCTGGATCTGGGCACGTGACTCGATCTGGAAGGTCCCGACCGTATCGCCCTCGCAGATCATGTCAAAGACGCCCTGGTCCGCGAAGTCGATGCGGGTGAGGTCGACATGGGCGTCCGGGTAGCGCGCAGCGATCCCCTGCACGCACTCCTCGACCAGTTCGAGCATGCCGAGTGCGAGGAAGTCGAGCTTCACCATGCCAGCGTCCGCCACGCTGTCCTTGTCCCACTGGATCAGCCAGCGCCCCTCCATGGCGGCGGGCTGCAGCGGGACCAGATCCGTGATGGGACAGGCCGAAATGACCATTCCGCCCGAGTGCTGGCTGATGTGGCGGGGGAACCCGGCCAACTCGCTGGCCAGGTCGATCAGAAGCGACCAGGGTGGGACATCGAGGCGCGCAGCGTACTCCGGCATGCGCGCCAGTTCCTCGCGCAGGATGCGGGCGGAGCCGGGCACGCAGAGCTTGGCGATACGATCCAGGTCCGCCACCGGGATACCCAGCACCTTGCCGATATCACGCACCGCCGAGCGCAACTTGTAGGTCGCGAAGGTGCAGATGAGCCCCACCCGGCCCGGGTAGCGCTCATAGACGCTGAGCATCAACTGCTCGCGGATCTTGCGCGGGAAATCGAGGTCGATGTCGGGCGGCTCGGTGCGAGCATCGTTGAGGAAGCGGCCCAGCGAGAGCCGGTGCTCCAGTGGGTCCACCGGCGAGAGCCCGATCAGGTAGCAGACCAATGAGTTTACCGAGGAACCACGGCCACGCCCCGGTGGGAGGGGGCTCGCAGCGGGCTGCCCCTGCTCCTGCCGCACCCGGCCGGCCACTTCCTCCGCCAGCTCCAGCAGATCGTGATGCATCAGGAAAAACGCAGCCAGGCGCTGTTTGGCGATGAGATCCAGTTCCTCGTTCAGGCGATCCCAGGCCATCTCCCGCCGCGGATGGTCTGGCGTAAAGCGCTCAGCGAACTTCTCGTGGCAGATGCGGGTGAGGTAGCTATCGAGCGATTCCCCTTCCGGGGTCGCCTGCTCGGGAAACTGATAGGGGGCATGCGTGGCCAGGTTGAACGCGGCGCAGCGTTCCGCCAGGTGGAGAGAGGCGCGCACGGCCTCCGGATAGCGCGCGAAGAGGCGAGCCACATCGGTCATGGGGCGCAGGGCAAAGTCCCCGTTGCGGCGGTGATAGCGCGCGGTGGCATCCAGCGTGCCCTGGTGGCGAATGGCGACCAGAACATCATGCAGGCGATAACGCTCAGGCCGGTGGTAATGCACATTACCAGTGGCCACCGTCGGCAGACCTGCCTCCGCTGCCAGCCGCGACAGACGGGCGACCCGCTGTGTATCCCCTCGCACCTGGTTCTGCTGCAGCTCCACGTAGACACTGCTGGCGCCAAACCAGTGGACATACTCCCGCAACAACGCCTGGGCGCTCACGAGATCA
This sequence comes from Thermomicrobiales bacterium, assembly GCA_046328375.1. Classification (GTDB taxonomy): domain Bacteria; phylum Chloroflexota; class Chloroflexia; order Thermomicrobiales; family UBA6265; genus JACCXM01. Next base: position 293,335 of record JAXLWT010000002.1, on the reverse strand, counting down.
CCAGCGTCCACGTACTGGCTGAGTTGCCCTTTTGGACAGCCCGTGAGCAGGACCAGCCCACTGGCATGCTCCGCCAGGAACGCGGGATCGAGCCGGGGCGCACGCTCAGCGGGCTCCGTGGGCCACCTGGCGCCGGGATCCGGCTGGTGGGCCGCGGTGATGAGCCGGCAGAGATTCGCGTACCCCGTCGCTGATTCCACGAGCAGGGTGATGTGGCTGCCATCCAGCAGCGTCATCTCGGCCCCGGTGATGGGGGCAATACCGGCGGAATCAGCGGCGTTGGCAAACTCCAGGGCGCCATAGAGGCCGTCGTGGTCGGTGACAGCCAGGTGGCGGTATCCCAGCTCTGCGGCGCGCGCCACGATCTCCTCAGGCAGGGCCGCGCCATCCAGCAGGGAGTAGGCCGTGTGCAGATGCAGTTCGGCGTAGCTGGGATCAAGAGCTGGGTTGGGGGTGCTCATGGCGTCACTGCAAAGACCATGCTGGCTCACCTCGATACGGGTGCCTGGCCTGGTCTTGCTTTACCGGCTGCGAAGCCCCTCAGGCGGGCTCCTGCGGCCATCCGCGGGAATGTATGGGTTAGCCGACTCCCTCCGCCGCTGCCGGAGAGAGCGTAACTGGTTGTGGCTGTCGCGTCGTTACGATCACCTCGGCCAGCCAGCCGCTGGAGAGTACCCCAGCCAGGCCAACCAGGATGGTGGCGACAAAGAGCGCCTCGTAGCTGAAGCGCTGGATGATCAGTCCCCCTGCTACCGGCGCAAAGGCCGCCAGCGCCAGCAGGCCACTGGTAAGAGCGCTGTAGGACGCGCTCAGGTGCCGTGGCGCCAGGGGAGCAAGGTAAGCCGGTCCACTGCGCGCCAGTGCCGCAAGCGCCGCCCCGATCGCCAGGAAGCCGACCGCAAACGTGACGGTCGGCGCGTTACTGCCGAAGCGCGCCTGGAACTGCTCGACCGTCAACAACTGGGGGAGGAGGAGTGCCAGGGCCGGCGCCACGAGGCGCAGCACAGCGGCCGCCTGCAGGACGGTACGTGGCTGCGCCTTGCGCTCCAGCCAGCTCCAGAGCGGCGTGCTCACCACCCAGCCCAGAACACCCGCCAGGACAAAGATGCCGATCGAGCTGGCTGGAATGCCCAGGCGGATCACCGCGTACAGGAAGAGGAAAGGGTCCACCGCCGCCGTCGCGGCCAGCAGCAGGCGGAAGGCGAGGTAGCGGAGGTAGCGGCCATCCGCGAGCGGGCGCAACAGCGTGCGTGGCGCGAACGCTGGTTGACGCGCAGCAGCGTACGGCAATGGGCGTTGCAGCGCGGTCAGGACCGCCAGCACGACCAGGAAGATGGCGGCCACCAGGAAGAGGCGGCCGTAGTTTCCCGGGAACGCGGGTGATCCCACACCCAGGAGCCGACCGACCAGGAGCGCGCCGAGAATGCTTGCCGCAAGGCCCGCAAGTATCCGGCGCAGAGAGAAATCGGTCCGCTGGTCCGGGCTGATAGCGGCCCGGATCAGGGAAGCGGCTGGAACGCTCCCCAGCCCGCCGGCCACGGTGTAAACGATCAGGCAGAGGAAGAAGGTCAGCAGCAGCGGCCGTCCTGATTGCAGGAGCACCGAGGGGCTCGTGCGCATGGCGGCAAATGCCAGCACCCCAATGGCTCCTGCCCGGACCAGCGCCGAGGCGAAAGCCCACTGCTGCTGGCGGGCTGGCCTGATGATCAGGAGATGCGCGGGGACCCGCGCCACAGTCCAGAGGCTGGCGGCCAGCGCCGGCACCAGGCCAATGAGCGGGTAGGAGGGGGTCAGTTCAGCGGCGAAGAAGGCCAGGATCAAGCTGGGCAGGAGCATGACCTCGGCCAGCACATTGAGCGCGGACGCGAGCAACCCAAGGACGGAAGCCAACGGCGCACGCCGTGGCTCCGCGAAGGCCAACTCGGAATCCTGACTGGAGAACACGCCGCGTCACCTTCTCTCCGAGCGGGATGCCAGAGGTCAAGTATAGGTGGCGCTTCCCGGCCGAGGGCTCGTCACCTGACCCTGGACTCGGTTATTCAGTACCGGCGGCGCCACTCCGCATGCCAACCAGTGCAATCGCGTTGGCCAGGAACTGCGCATCTTCGAGAGCCAGGAGCTCGACCGCGGCCGTGCTGCCCACGGCCTGCTGCGGCGGCAGCGTCCCCCCGACACTGAACACGACCGGCCCCTGTCCCGCAAGCTGCCCGCCTGCCCAACCGAGGAGGACTGGATCACGCACGCCGAGTTGCTGAGCCACCCGCAACGCGGCCGCCCACAACGGCTCCTCGGGTCCTGCAGCTACCGTTGGCAGCGCCCCATCAACCAGCAAGGTCGCTGCACCTTCCGGGTCGAGGAGCACGACCTGCACGTCTGACGTGCCAGACATTTCGCGCTGCAGTTCAGCGCGGATCTTGGCGTAGGTTACGGGCAGCACTTCGGGGAGGACCTGGGTGTTGGCGATCACCGGCATGAAGTTCGCGTCCCCCGGCCACCGGGGGACGAGGTGCTCATGAAGATGGGCAGCAATGCCCGCCCCAGCCACCCCGCCCACATTGACCCCGATGTTGAATCCTACCGGATTGAGGGCACGCCGCACCGCGCGCATCACTGGCCGACGCAGGTCCGCCAGCTCATGCGTGGTTACGTCGTCCGCATCCTCGGGGGAGGAGATGTGCGCCTGCGGCACCAGCATCACGTGCCCGGTGTTGTAGGGGAACAAATTCAGGATCACGTACGCCGCATCGCCGCGGTGGGCGATGAGCGCATTGGTGTCGTGCTGTTCCCGCAGGCGATTGCAAAAGACGCAGCCCTCCTCACGTGGGCCACCGCTGACATACTGCATACGCCAGGGCGTCCAGATCCGGCCCAGGCGCGCCGTACCCGGGGGAACAGCTTCCTCGGGAAGAGGGTCTGGTACCTCAGCCACGTCAGGCTCCCGCTGAGAAGTGATCAACGAGGTACGACCGGCCGCGCAGCTCTGCGAGATCCGCGGCCACAACCTCTGACGGGTCAACTCCGGCCACGTGGCACGCCGCGGCGACCAGCGAAAGCGTCGACTGCACCTGCTCCAGTGTTCCCGACGTCAAGGACCGCCACTGCTGCGCGGCGGACCGCAAAAGCGCGATCATGGTGTCACGTGGCGGCGCATCCGGCATGGCCAACGCGACGTCTGGCCGCACCTGCTCCCAGCCATAGCCAAGGCGAATCGCTTCGACCAGCAACCAGTAGATAACCTGAGCAGCTTCCAACCGCGTATCAGCCCGGGGCTCGCTGTGCCGGTGCTCGCCCGCCAGGACACCCGCCAGTTCGGTCAACTCGTCAGCGACGCGAGGGGAAACAGTGCGGGAATGATCATGCAAGAGACGCGACGTACCCGATTCCGCTCGGAGATCGTTGTCGCGGAGGTACTGGTAGGCGCGCATCTGGGCCTGGGTCAACTCGGTCAGGCTACTGCCGGAGGACTGCGCGGCGCCATACACCGTCGCCGGATCGAACTGCCGCTCCTCAACGATCTGCAGCGAGCCATCCTCCAGGAGGCGGCGGTAGTAGCAGGTGGCGTAGCCATCGTGGCAGACGGCGCCCTGCTGGATGACGCTCATGAGCAGGCTGTTGCGCTCGCAGTTGACGCGCAGGTCCGTCACAACCTGTTCGTTGCCTGACGTTTCGCCCTTGCGCCAGAGCTTGTTGCGGCTGCGGCTCCAGTAGTGAGCGCGCCCGGTTTCCTGCGTCAGGCGCAGAGCTTCCTCGTTCATGAATGCCAGCATAAGCACACGCTGGGTGGCGTCTTCCTGCACGATGACCGGGACCAGGCCAGCATCATCGAAGCGCACGGCACCTGCGGGGAGCGGGGCGGCATTCATGAGACGGCAAATTGGCGAACGGGAACGCCGTGCGCATCGAGGTGTGCGCGGGCGTCGGCGATGCGGTACTCACCGAAGTGAAAGATCGAGGCCGCCAACACCGCGTCCGCCCGGCCCGGAGCAAGGGCATCGACCAGGTGGTCAAGATTGCCCGCGCCGCCTGACGCAATCACCGGGATGTTCACAGCCCCAGCGACGGCTTCGAGCAACTCCAGGTCGTAGCCATCCTTCGTGCCATCGCGGTCCATGCTGGTCAGCAGGATCTCGCCAGCGCCGCGGCGTGCCGCCTCAGCAATCCATTCCACCGCGTCCAGCGGGGTCTCCTTGCGGCCGCCATGCGTGAACACGCCCCAGCCAGAGCCGTCCGCCCGGCGCCGGGCATCAACCGCCACGACGATGCACTGCCGCCCAAACCGTTCGGCCCCGGCGTTGATCAGGTCAGGATCGACAATCGCCGCCGTGTTGATGGAGACCTTGTCTGCTCCAGCCGAGAGCAACTCACGCATGTCGGAAACGGCGCGCACGCCACCACCAACCGTCAGCGGCATGAACACCTGATCCGCCGTGCGCTCCACGACATCGACCATGGTGCGGCGGCTGTCAGACGAGGCCGTAATGTCCAGGAAGACGAGTTCGTCAGCACCCTCGCGGTTGTAAAAGGCTGCGAGTTCTACGGGATCGCCAGCGTCGCGAAGATTGAGAAACTCGACCCCCTTGACCACCCGTCCGGCAGTTACATCCAGGCACGGAATGATGCGGCGGTATGGACCGGCGGCGGGCAGCAGATCGGCCACCGTTGCAGTCTGGGTGCTCATGCCTCGTTCCTCGGCGGGCGAGCCAACGCAATGGCTTCGGTCAGGTCGACACGCCCGTCATAGAGTGCCCGGCCGACGATTGCGCCCGCTGCACCGGCCTCTCGCGCGGCCTCGATATCCCCCAGGGTACCGACACCGCCAGAAGCGATGACGTGAGCGTTGAGGGCAGAGATCAGTTCAGCCAGGCTTTCCAGGTTGGGTCCTGACAGGGTGCCGTCGCGGCGGATGTCGGTAAAGATGAAGTGACGCACCCCAACGTCCTGGAGAGCTTGCGCCACGTCAACCGCCAGCGCGTCGGACTGATCGAGCCAGCCACGCGTGGCAAGTTTGCCATCGCGCGCATCAAGTCCGACGGCAATCGCGTCGCCCCAGCGGTCAACCGCCGCCGCGACAAGCTCCGGACTCTCCAGTGCGACAGTCCCCAGGATCGTGCGCGAGATACCAGCGGCAAACGCGCTCTCCAGGTTCGCCAGCGAGCGCAGCCCGCCTCCAAGCTGAATAGGAATATCGGCCGCGGCACTGATCGCAGCAATGGCCGGGAGGTTGACTGGATGCCCCGCAACCGCGCCGTCGAGATCGACCACGTGCAGCCACTCGGCGCCAGCGTCGACCCAGCGCCGGGCAGCAGCGGCAGGATCCGCATCAAAAACGGTCTCGCGCGAGAAGTCACCCTCGACCAGGCGAACGCACCGCCCGTCCCGGAGATCAATTGCGGGATAGATGATCACGCCGGGACCTGTTCCTTGCGGGCAGGAGACTTGGCACGAACCTCATCCACCCACCCGGCGACCATCTGCAGACCGGCGGCGCCACTCTTTTCAGGGTGAAACTGGGTACCCCAGATGTGTCCATGGCGAACAATGCTGGGGAAAACCTCTCCGTAGCGAGAAACTGCGAGAATGTCTTCCTCGTCATCCGGATCTGCGATGTACGAGTGGACGAAATAGAAGTCGCCACTTTCACCAGCCAGACTTCCGGCGCCGTCCTGGAGCCACAGCGTGCGGTTCCAGCCAATCTGGGGCACCTTGACCTCGCTGCTGAGCGAACGCACGCGTCCCCGTAGCAACCCCAGACCGCGGGTGCTTCCTTCTTCCTGCTCTTCGAAGAGCAGTTGCATTCCGAGGCAGATGCCCAAGAATGGCCGCTCCCGGGCAACCACTGCGTGAATTGGCTCAATCAGGTCCAGGTCGTTCAGGCGCTGCATGGCGGCTCCGGCCGCGCCAACTCCCGGAAAGACCACCGCATCCGCCGCGAAAACGGTGCCGGCGTCGGCAGTGATCGTGACGTTGGCGCCGGCGGCCTCCAGCGCGCGCCGAATCGAGCGCAGGTTCCCTGCGCCGTAGTCGATGACCGCAATATCTACGCTCATGCCAGCACCCCTTTGGTTGAGGGCATTGTGTCGGGATCGCCGAATGGGGAGACCGCCTGGCGGATTGCCAGCGCTCCCGCCTTGAAGATGGCTTCGGCGGCATGATGCGCATTGCGAGCGCGCAAGAGATCTATGTGCACGGTGAGGCCGGCGTTCATGGCCAGTGGAACGCCAGAACTCCTCGACCAACGTGGTCGAGAAGTCCCTCCCGATCACGGCTTCCGGCATCTGGACCTCATAGTGCAGGAAGGGCCGGCCGGAGCAATCGACGACCGCTCGCGCCAGAGCCTCGTCGAGCGGCGCATAGGCATAGCCGTAGCGCTGAATGCCACGCCGGTCTCCCAGTGCTTGCCTCAACGCCTGACCGATAACGATGCCGACATCTTCCACGGTGTGGTGCGGCTCGATCTCGGCGTCGCCATCACAGGCCACGATGAGCCCAATGCGGCCATGCTTCCCGAGCGCCGAGAGCATGTGATCGAGGAACGGCACCCCGGTCTGGGCAGCGACGTCGCCGCCCGCCAGGTCGAGATCGATCACGATACGCGTTTCCAGGGTGGAGCGCTCAATGTGCGCGTTGCGGGAAGTCATCGTCGTGCTCATGCGGAAGCATCAGCTTCGCGCAGGGCATCCTCCAGTTCAGCCGCAAAGATCTCGTTCTCTTCCGGGGTGCCGATGGAGACACGGAGGCAATTCCTGATTCCCCAGGCCGGGTTTCCGAAGTAGCGGACGTAGATGCCGCGTTCGGCCAGGCGCTGCACGATCGGCCCTGCGTCCTCAACCGGGAGTTTCACGAGCAGGAAGTTCGTTGCGGAGGGGTAGGGCTCAACCCCCGGGAGTTCGCGCAAATGGTTGCAGCAAGCGCATCCCGGTTGGCAAGAATGCGAATCACGGTCTGCTCGTTGTACTTGCGATCGGAGAGCGACGCCATGGCGGCCGCCGTCGCTGCCACGCTTACATTGCAGAAGCCGGGCATCACCCGCGCCAGGTACGGCATGAGCCCCTCCGGGAAGACGCCGTACCCCACACGCATGCCTGCCAGGCCCGCGAACTTGCTCATCGTCCGCAGGATGGCCAGGTTCGGCGCCTGCTCCATCAGGGGCAGGTACGTGGTTCCGGCGAACTCCGCATAGGCTTCATCTACGGCCACCAGGCATGGTGCCTCGGAAATGATCCGTTCGACGTCTCGTGACGGAAAGAGATTCCCGGTTGGATTGTTCGGGTTGCAGACGATGATCAACTTCGTCCGCTCATCCACCGCCTCGAGAATCCCATCGACATCGAGATTGAAACCTTCTCGCAACGGCACATCGACCGTTACCCCACCGAAAGCCCTGATGAGGACGTCATAGACACCGAAGGTCGGGTTGGAAATGATGACCCGGTCCCCCGGCTCCAGCAGCAGCAGGAGCATGGTCTCGATGACATTGTCCAACCCCGCGCCGGCGATCACCTGGGATGCGGGCGCTCCGACGTACGCGCCAAGTGCCTCACGAAGCGCCCAGGCGTCGAATTCCGGATACCGGTTGTGGGCCAGCACATCCTGCAGAGCTTCTGCGACCCGCGGCGAGGGGCCGTACGGCGATTCATTCCAGTCAAGCCGGATTTCGCGCTCAGGCTTGATATCGGGTGGAGGCTGCCGCTGGTAGACGGGCAAATGATGAACCGCCGGCCGGACGATCTTCGCGGGATCGAAGGCAGTCCGAGACACGACGCTCTGTGACACGAGAGACCTCCACGACGAGCAGATTGAATCAAACATGCACGGAAAGACCGCACCAGGGGCGGATGATACCTGAGGGAATGCTCGAGCCGTTTGCCGGTCGGCTGATTACAGGAGGAGCTTCTCCAGCGAGGACACGAGGATTTCTGTCGCTCCCGCCGCGCGCAGCCGCTCGATTGACTCCCAGAAGGCCTCTTCCTCGACCGCGGTGTGGACTGCCACCCAACCCTCGTCCGCGAGTGGCACGATCGTCGGGGCCTTCAGTCCCGGGACGACGTCACGAATGGCCGGCAGCGCCGCAATCGGTGCGTTCATCATCAGGTACTTGTAGCGTTTCGCCGCTTGCACCGCGTTGATGCGCATGACGAGGCGATCGATGTTCTCGCGTTTCGCCGGGTCTGCCATCGAGTCAGGGGATGCAGCCAGGACCGCTTCAGACTCGAGAATGGTGTGAATCTGCCGCAGGTCGTTCAGCAGCAGTGTGGAACCCGTGGCGGTCAACTCGACAATGGCGTCCGCCAGGCCCAGGGAGGAGCTACTTCCACGGAGCCACTGATCGTGATGATCTCCGGGTCCCCACCGATCGTTTCGAAGAAGCGCTTCGCCGACTGCGGATACGAGGTCGCGATGCGAGCGTTCAGCAACTGGCGAGGATCGGTGTACGGCGCATCGCGCATGGTGGCCACGACGAGTTCGCAGTAGCCAAAGCCCAAGCGGCACCAACTCAACGACATCGACACCTTCCTCGTAGAGAAGATTGCGGCCAACGATGCCGAGGTCAACCGTGCCGCGCGCGATGTAGCCAGGGATATCGTCATCCCTGCCGTACAGGATGGAGAGTGGGAAGTTCCGGCAGTGGGAAAAGAGACGCTGGCCGTAGCTCTCGAACTGGAGACCTATGGTATGGAGGAGGCCCAGGGTTGACTCGGTCAACCGGCCAGAGCGCTGCACCGCCAGCTTCAGCGGCGCTTGCCCGGTCGGTGAGGACGTAAGAGCCTGGTCGAAGCCCGTGTTGGTGTCGGGCATGGAAATCATTCTGCCTCCAGCGTATGTCGAAAGGTTTCAGCCTGAGCCCGGTTGCGCCGGTGAGGCTGCGGGCCAATCGTACCGTGAATGGTCAGGCCAGTGATTTCGACATTCGTAAATGATCTGGCGCGAACCCGATGCGCTCGTAAAATGCGATGGCCGAGAGATTGTTGGCGAACACGTCAAGCACGACTTCATGACACCCATGTTCTCGCCCCCACCGCTCCGCGTGGGCCATCAACGCGCGTCCAACCCCGCGGCCTTCCGCCTCTTCCGCGACGACGAGAATCTCGACGTACGCGCGCGGATGATCGGTGAAATAGTCGAAATCTGGCTTGATCACGAGCAAGCCCAGGGGCGCGCCGGAATCCTCTGCGACTGCCACAAACGCTTCGGTGCCGGGATCGCGCGTGAGATCGGCCGGAGTCAGGGCCGTGAAAAACGCCTGCATCCGTTCGGGATCCCGGGGAGAGGTCGTCGGACCGTGATAGAGACGGAGGGCGACCTGGCTGACAAACGTGGCATCCGCATCCGTCAGTGGACGAATCGTGAAGTTGTTGCCTGCGTTCATGCTGCTCCTGGCGAACCGTGAAGTCGCCGGTGAATCAGGAAGAGGCCGCTCAGCGTGAGGTCAGGATCGACCACATCGAAACGGGGTGAACGGCCGGCGAAGAGGGTCGCGAGCCCACCAGTCAAGATGACGGTGCCTCGCTCTCCAAGTTCCGCATCGATGCGGGCGATCATGCCTTCGAGCATGGCCAGGTGCCCGGCACCAGACCCGAACGCAACTGATCAGCGGTGTTGCGCCCAATGACGTGTTCCGGGACGAACAGTTCGACGTTGAACAGCTGAGCGGCGTTGGTGGCGAGCGTTTTCAGTGATGTGGCGACCCCGGCCGCAATTGCTCCCCCCCGGTAGACGTTGTTGCGGTCTACGACATCGAAGGTTGTGGCGGTTCCGAGATCAATGATGATGGCAGGCGAACCGTACCGGGCAATTGCCGCGACACAATCCACAATCCGATCTGCCCCGAGTTGCCGGGGCTCCTCTACATCGAGCCTGATGCCAACGTCCATCGCACCGGTGATGACGTCCGGCTCCACAGCAAAGCGAGCCCGGCACATTTCGGCCAACCAGGGCGTGACACTGGGCACGACGCTGGAAATGATCGCGCTGTGAATCTCAGCCGGGGTGAGGCTTGAGCTTCCCAGGAGCGCCGCGAGCATCGCGTACCACTCATCAGGCATCCGGTCTCTCGCCGTAGATACCCGGTATGAAGTGACAAGCTCGCCCTTCGCTGAAAAGAGGCCGAAGACCGTGTTGGTGTTGCCAACCTCGATGGCGAGCAGCACAAAGCCCTCCTGCTCCAGGTTGCAGCCGCGTTACACGAGGAGGCGGCGCAGTTCGTCTTCCTTGTTCAGGTGGGCGATCGCGATGATGTCGTCCCCAGGCAGGAGCTCTGTGGCCGGACCAGGAACGATGAGTTTGGCCCCCCGTGCGATCGCCGCTATCGTCGTGTCTTCAGGCAACTCGATCTCCGCGAGCGCGCGGTGGGCCACGGCAGACTGTTCAGACACCTTGGCATCGACGATGCCGAAGTCTTCATGCTGCAAGCTCAGCAGGTGCACGAAGGAGCGATCCGGTATCGCCTGTTCGATCAAGTTCAGGATGTAGTTCGTCTGGCTGACCGTGACGTCAACCCCGAGCATGCGGAAGAGGTTTTCGTTCTTGGGGTTGTTGACTCGCGCGATAGTGCGGCCAACGTGGAACTTTTCCTTCGCCACCTGGCAGATAACCAGGTTGTCTTCGTCCTCGCCAGTGACGGCGACCACCACGTTCGCCCGCGCTGCGCCAGCGGCAGCCAGCGCGCTGACCTCGGCCCCGTCACCCACAATCGCCACAGCGCCGAGCACGTCGTTGATCTCCGCCACCCGGCTCGGATTGCGCTCCATCAGGAGCACTTCGTGCCCCTCGATCAGCAAGTGCTGGGCGAGGTAGTAACCGACCTTACCGCCTCCGGCAACGATGACGTACATGGCTATGTCGTCCCTCCGCGTGGTCCCTCGTCGTCATCGGTTGCACGCATGACGGAGTCAAGGATCATCGCCGAAATGGTGGTCGTAGGGCAGACGGTGGTGAGGCCGAGGCGGCGATAGGTATCTTCGCGCACGGGATCGTAGATTCGGCAGACCACCTCTGGAACATTGAAGATTAAACGGGCGACCTGCGCTGCCATGATGTTGCGGTTGTCGCCGTTGGTCACCGCAATGAATGCGTCTGCGTCTTCGATTCCCGCACGCCGCAGAACATCCTCGTCGATTCCGGTCCCGATGATCGTATCGCCGCCGAAGGTCGATGGCAGGCGCTGAAAGGCGCGGGGGTCGACGTCGATCACCGTGACATCGTTGCCGGTGTGGTCCAACAGCGAGGCGACGCGAGCGCCGACGCGTCCACAGCCCATGATCACGGCCTTCATGACGCCTCGTCCCTTTCCAGCGGCGAACGCGGCGGCGCCAGTCGAACAACTACGACCTCGCAGGGAGCGTGCAGCATGACGTGGTCGGTCGTCTCGCCCAGCGTCGCCCGGCCATGCTTGCGATGGACAGACGACGTCATCAGGATGGCATCAGCTTCTCGCTCGATCGCCTCATCGACGATGGCGGGGCCGGCGGCACGAGCCTGCAGCAGCTCAGTCACGACATAGGTGGAGCGAGCATGCAGGCGCTTGCGGGCAATGCGTTCTGCATCGCGCAGCGCGCGCTCCCCGTCATCGACTTCACCAGGAAGTTCGGCGTCAAGTGGCATGGATTGCGGCACTTCCACCACATAGAGGAAGGTGACCGCTCCCCCTTCCTTTCCGATCAGGGCGGGCAGGACATCCAGGGCGCGTACATCCGCCTCCGACCCGGAAATCGGCACAACCAGCCGCTCGAACGCCCCCCGCATGCTCTTCCTCGATACCGCGCTCTTGTCGCGTGAGTTTGAAGCGACGCGAAAGTATGGATTGCACGCAGCACCGGCGCAATGAGGCCAGGCCACAGCAACCTTCTTTCTGCTGGGATTGAGCTGGCAGGTACACTGGTACCGGTGGCTTTTCTGTTGCGAGTGAAACCGCGCGCATCAGCCAGAAATGGATGGACCCTCATGAACGAAGATGAAGATTTGGTCTTGAATGCAAAGGCGATTGGCCTGGCGATTGGTGGCGCCGCGCTGGCCGGCATGCTCTTCGTCCTGACGCGCCGTGACGAAAAGCACGAACTCGCAGTCGAGGCGCCTGACACCGAGGCGGCCAGGGAGACGTTCGCGCAGGTGGCACGGGACGCGGCGAAGCAGGCCCGCGCCCACCGCGAGGCGGCGGAAGAGGCGGCACGACAGCACGTGGAGCCGCTCGCAGAAGCCCTCACCGCAGCGGACATTGACCGGGAAACCGCAGAGCGCAACCTGAAGGCAGCTGCCTGGGACGCCCAGGAGCGAGCCCGTCTTGCGGAGAGCAAGCTTCGCGCGGCCAGCAGCCGGGTGGCCGAAGACGCCGCGCAGATCGCGTCTCGGGTCGGGGCAGAAGCGCGTCACTTCGCTGGTGAGAGCCGGGGTCGCATCTCGCAGTTGCGGCGTTCTGACGAGTCTGATTCAGAAATTGAACGGCTGCGAGCTGAACTTGAATCGTTGCGCCAGGAGTTGTCCGGCAAGGCGAAATCAGAACGCCGGGACGTGCTCGGTGTAACAAAGAAGCTGTCCGGGAAGAAGGTCGGACCACTGCCGGAAGGCGTGGCGGGTGAAGCCGCGAACGCGGCGCTCGAGCATCTCGAAAAGTCGCTGAAGACCAAGGCCCCTCTCCTCCTGACGGCGCGGAACAAAGCGCAGGCGCTCGAGATCCTGCAGCGAGAACTTGGCCCGGTCCTCAGGGACTCGGCCATGCTGGCACTTTCGACCGCCGTCGGAGGAGCTGAGCGAGCAAGCCAGAAGGCGGCAGCCGCACCCTCGGATATCAAGGAACGGTTCCGGCACACAGGCGAGTCGGGGGCGCAGCGTGTCGAAGACATTGAAGCCAGGCTGCAAGCGGCTCGCGAAGAGGCCGCTGCCGAGGCACTCAAGGCGCGCGAGGACGCCGAGGCTGAGGCCCGCGCAGCTCGCGCTGAGGCTGACCGTCTGAAGGCCGAGCTCGAGGCCAAGCTTGATGAGATCAAGCAGGCCGCGGCAAGCAACGGGAAGCATGCACTCTGGTCTCGCCACACGGCGGAACCCGTCGTCGAGGAATTGACGGCGCCTGGACTCGAACCAGACGTGGAGATTGCCTCTGCGACAGAGGAACAGCCGGGTGGCAAACGCGGAGTGCCGGGGCTGCTCTGGGGCGGCGCAGGCGTGGGGCTGGCCATCTACGCCATGATGGATCCCGAGCGCCGGGAAGCCATGCTGAAACTCGCTAACGAAGCGTCTGTCCAGATCCAGGAACTTGTCCGCGACCTGCAGGGGTACGACGACGAGTTCTAGCGTCAATGCGGAGACGTAAACGACGAGGGGTGCGGCAGAAATCGCCGCACCCCTTTGTGATTGATCTACCTAGACGACACGCCGCGCTTCGGCGTAGTGGTCCTTGTAGTAGCCGTCGCCGAAGGTGGAAATCACGACGCCGGTCTTCTCGTTCTCCGCGTGGATGAACTTGTCGCCCGAGATGTAGATCCCGCAGTGAGTCAGGCCCTTACCGGCGGTGTTGCGAAAGATGAGGATATCGCCGGCCTGCCAGGAGCCGTTGCTTACCGACTTGCCCTGCTTTGACTGGGTCTTCACGGTGCGTGTGATATCCATGCCCGTGACCTTGTTGTAGACGTACCAGGTGAACCCGGAGCAGTCGAAGCCTTTTGGCGATTCGCCTCCAGACACGTAGCGCGTACCCTTGTATTTCTGTGCCTCGCGGACGATATCGCTGCCAGAGCCCTTACCAGTCTTCTGCTTCGATTTGGACCTGTCCTTCTTGTTGCTCTTGTTCGATTTCTTCTTGTTCTTCTTTTTCGCCTCTGCGCCCGGGTTAGACGACAGGCCAGCGAGCAACCCCACCACGAGCGCCCCGCCGAGGGACACTATCTTCCGGCGATCAAGGATGTCGTTGTAGACGAGGACCGACTCGTATTCAGACACATTCCACCTCCAGCCACGTTCGCGGGAAGAACTTGCGCGGAGCGAACGGAGAGGGCGGGATTCCCGGGACGCTCGACGTTCCTAACGCACGGTTCGTGAGCCAGGTGCCCGTTCTGCAGGGGTAGCCGGGAAATTTGGGACTGTTTGGGGATGCAGGGCGCGTCGACCACCCAGGTGGCGGACCGGGCCAACGGCGAGAAGCCGTGCAGTACAATCCGAGCCCAGAATAGCGCACAGCGCGCACGAACGGTGAAGGCAGCCACAGCATGGCTGCGGGGCGGAGGCGCAGGCGGGATGGCCTACCGGTTTCTCCTGGAAGTGCCAGAGCGTCTGGCAGACGACGCGAGCCTGGTTGTAGACCAGGCTGGCGATGCGCAGGTCGTGGTTGAACGGCCATCTCATGGTCTGGGAGTCGATGCGCCATACCTGGACTTGACCACGGCAGCTCACTCGCTCCGTGTCATTGAACTGTTGGGGGAGTGGTACAGCGGCCTGGCGGAGCCCCGGCCCAACGTCGGAATCGTTCTGCACGGTGGCGAGCGATACTCGCTGGGCGAAATGAGTTCAAAGCGAATCGTGGCCCTCATCCGGCATGACCAGCCCTGGGTGGAGCGCTCGATTCCACACGTTGGTGATCACGAGCCGAAAGTTGCGCCATCCGGGTTCTCGACTGGAGCGGGCGCCCCGGCAGTGGAGGTAGTGGACGTGCAGCAGAGCACCGGCGGGGTGGAGCTGGTCGAGGAATTCGTTCCCACCGGCGAAGAAGCGACCGCGCGTGGTCTCCAGGCGCAGGCCATCAATTACGTGCTGGTCCAGGTGAACGACCTGCGCAAGGCCGAGCGCTTCTACCAGGGCTTCTTCAACATGCAATTGCTGGGGCGCCTACGGCGTGGCAGTGACGGCACTCTGGTGCCTCTTCCGGCGGATTACACGTGGGAGCGGGCCCTGCAGAGCGGTGAACTGGCAGATGTCTCCTTCTTCAAGAGCGGACCACTGACGCTCGCGGTGCAGAATGTGGGCATGGGCGTTCTGCTCGGCAAGGGGCCGGTCGATCTGGTTTCTGTCGGCGTTGACGCTCGCACCTTCACCCGGCTCAAGGGCGAGGTCCTCATGTACCCGTTGACGATCCTGCGCTCGGGCGTCGCCTCGTTTGTCTTCCGCGATCCTCTGGGCGTGAACTGGGAGATTGCGGTGTCTGGCTCCGTCCCGCTGATTCCCGCCTGAACGCAGGAGACACCGGTATCCCATGCTCGACGCGTATCGAGACCTGATTGACGAATTGCTGTCTACGCCGACCGAGATACGTGGGCTCCTGCAACAGACCAGCGATCCGTCGCCGGAAACGGTCAGGCTGATCTCCGAGTTGCGGGACCACGATCTGGCTGTCCTGGCGCGTGCACAGCGTATGACGCGCGAGGACACGCCGTACCTGGAGGTTGAGCGGGAACTCCCGTTCGAATCGCAGGACGCCCGGCAGATCCTGGCCGACATGGAGACGGCTCGCGGAGACCTCGTCTCCCTGCTGATCAACCTCTCGCTCAAGGACTGGGAACGTGGCGCTATCCACCCGAGCCGGGGCGAGATCGTGCTGGCAGATGAGATCGAAGAGCACGTTGAGTTCGATGAAGCGCAGCGAAACGCCATCCGCAATAGCCTGACGCGGCGCTGATCCACGAAGGACCGCACACCTTTGCAGCAGTTTGCACCGCCGCCCCCGGTCATCATCGTGGGCGGAGGCATGGCGGGCCTGACCGCCGCGCTCTCGCTCTTCCGCGCCGGGCGTCCCGTGCGCCTCTATGAGGCGGCGGATACGGTCGGTGGGCGGCTGAAGAGCCGAGTAACCGAACAGGGGTTTGTCCTGGATGAGGGCTTCCAGGTCCTGCTGGACGCCTACCCGGCCCCGAAGCGCTGGGTAGATTCTTCGCAGCTTTCCGCGCGGCCGTTCGATGCTGGTGCGCTGGTCTGGACCGGACGACGGCGGGTGCCTGTGGCAAATCCGCTGCGGCACCCCGGCGCGATTGTGCGAGACATCACGACCAACCTCTTCCCAGCGGAGGACAAGCTGAGACTGGCAATACTGGCCGGAGAAGTCTTGCGCGCCCCGTGGCAAAGTGCGAACGAGGCAGCGACATCCCTGGGTAAGGACCGCTCAGCCGTCGAGTATTTCTGGGAGCGCGGATTCAGTGAGCAGTTCATCAGTCGGTTCGCGCGCCCGTTTTTCGGTGGCATAACCTTTGATCCCCACCTGGAACGTAGCGTCGGTCCTTCGCTATTCACGATGAAAATGTTCATCCAGGGGTCTGCCGTCTTGCCCGCGGCCGGTGTTGCCGCGCTTCCGGCCAGGCTTGCAGCCCAACTCCCCGTAGGCGCCGTGACAACCAACGCCAGAGTTGACGAGGTGATCATCGAAGAGGGTCGCGCCACCGGCGTCCGCATTGCGGGACGGGTCTTGCCGGCGGCTCACGTGATCGTCGCCACAGATCCGGCAACTGCCGCGCGTCTCACGCCGGTTACCGCGCTGCGAGAGGTTCAGGAAACGGTCGGAGGGGTGACGGTCTACCTTGCCGGCTCCCGGCGGCCGCCAACCGGCAAGCGCATGGTGCTCGACGGCACGCGTTCACTGCTCGTGAACGAAATCGCTCCGGTGAGCGAAGTGCAACCGGCCTACGCGCCGCCGGGGCGTCACCTGGTGGCTGCCCAGATCCTTGGCCACACAGACCGGGATCCTCACGAGCTGAGCGAACGGGCGCGTCTCGACGTGGCCACGATGCTGCAGGATGCCCCTGGCTCCTGGGACGTCATCGAGGTCGTTCGTACGCCGCACGCCCAGTTCGCACAGCCACCAGGGATCTACCGCCGCCTCCCGGCAAACGTCACCGCCATTCGGGGGCTCACGCTTGCCAGCGAAGCCACGGTCGATTCTTCGTACAACGGGGCGATGATCAGCGGGGAAACGGCGGCCGCGATCGTGCACCGGGAGTTGGCGTTTGGACGTGCCTAGTCCTGGAAGGCAACGGGGCGTATACAAGGTCCCTGGCGGCAAGCTCGTGGCGGTCGAATTCGCGGTGGTGGACGATCGCCTCCACGACGTCATTGTCACGGGAGACTTCTTCCTGTATCCCGAGGAAGCGTTGCCCGTGCTGTCCTTCGCGATCGAAGGCTCGCCAGCCACGATCGACCGCGAAGCACTGGCTGTGCGAATTGCGGACGCGATTCCCGATGATGTGGAACTCGTAGGCGCGTCGCCAGAGGCACTGGCGATTGCGGTCGAACGGGGATTGCATCCGGCAGAGCCAGAAACCGACCTATGAGTGAGATGACCCAGGAACAACTGGAACGCTGGCGTGCGTTGAACTGGAAGCTCATTCCTGGTGCACCTACGCCGCCACTGCTCAATATGGCCCTGGACGAAGTTCTGGCTGAACGCGTCGGGCAGAGTGAGCGGTCGCCGACGCTGCGTATCTGGGGTTGGAGCCGGCCCTGCATCGTTCTTGGGCGGTTCCAATCGGTGCGGAATGAAGTCGATGAAGCCGCCGCGGAGCGGAACGACGTGCAAATTGTCCGCCGGATCAGTGGCGGCGGCGCCATGTTCATCGAGCCAGAAGGCGCCATTACCTGGTCGATCTACGCGCCGCAGGATCTCGTGAAGGGCATGACGTTCGCCCAGTCCTACGCGCACTTCGATTCCTGGGTGGTGAGCGCCCTGCGGAGCCTTGGCATCGATGCGTGGTACGAGCCGCTCAATGACATAACATCCGCCGGCGGCAAGATCGGTGGCGCGGCTCAGTCGAGGCGTTCCGGTGCTGTGCTGCATCACACCACCATGGCCTACGACATGAACATTCCTCTCATGACCCAGGTGCTGCGCATTGGCCGCGAGAAGTTGAGCGACAAGGGTGTGAAGTCTGCTGACCGCCGCGTCGGACCATTGCGACAGCAAACCTCACTGCAGCGCCAGACCATCATTGACCACATGGTCAACGCCTTCGCGAGCCAGTTCGGGCTCGAGGAAGACACGCTCTCGCAGGACGAGCTCGCTGAGGCGGAAACCCGGGTACGGGAGCGCTTTGGCACGCCGTCGTGGATTCACTACTTGCCGTAAAAGGCCGCGAACGTACGATCCGCGAATGCGGTTGTGTCAGATTGACACTCATTTCCACCCGGCCTATGATCGCGTGGGCGATCCCGCGCGCCGCTGAGGAAACGTCGCCGCCCAGTCCCGCGTTGACATGAAACAGAGAGGTCTTGTCTCGGGCGTGCCACGAATGCCCGAGCCTGTCTCGCGGTGCGGTGCGACAGGGGCCACGTGTCGGCGTGGTACGAGATCTGGAATGGGAACGGGGAATCACAGGCTCTCGGGCCAGAGGAGCGGGGCGGCACGATGGACGGCTTACGATTCGACGATCTGGCGCGGAAGGCGGCTTCAGGGGCATCGCGACGGCAGGTCGTCAAGGGGCTTGCGGCAGGGTTCACCGCAGCACTCCTCAAGCTCGGGAGCCCGATCGGATCCTCGGCGCAGAATACCGTGCCGCTGGGTGGTCAGTGCTCCGCGTTGGGCGCTAACTCAGAGTGCAGTCAGGCCGGAGGGGCGGTCGTCTGTAGCGACAACGGGGTTTCGGCTGACGGTTCGTTCAACTGCTGCCGGAACGCCGGTGGCGCTTGCACCGCGGATTTCCATTGCTGCGGCGGCGCCATTTGCAGCAACGGTTCCTGCGGTGGCGGTGGCGGAACCAGCGGGCGGGGCCTCGGGTCCGAATGCACCTCGACCAGCCAGTGCAGCCAGTCTGGCGGTTCCGTCGTCTGCGCCAGCAACGGCATCAGCTCCGACGGCGAGCGCAATTGCTGCCGCAACAGCGGGGGCGCCTGCACCACTGACATTCATTGTTGCGCGGGCATCTACTGCGTGAACGGCACCTGCGGTGGGTCAAGTACTGGCACCACTCCCTCGGGTGGTCTGGCACTCGGCGCGCAGTGCACCTCCTCCTCCCAGTGCACTCAGACTGGCGGGGAGACGGTCTGCGCCAATAACGGCTATGACGGAGACGGCGCGCTCAACTGTTGCCGCAATGAAGGCGGAGCGTGCAGCGGAGTTGGTTACAGCGCGGACTGCTGCGGTGGCCTGTACTGCGTCGAAGGGCGCTGCATCAACAACAGCACGACGGGACTGATGCCCGGTGAGCGCTGCTCACAGACGGGTCAATGCAGCCAGGCAAGCGGCGCGGTCTCGTGTGCTGACAACGGGACGGGGACATTGAATTGCTGCCGCGGCCGTGGCGGTAGTTGCTCGGCCGATACGCAGTGCTGCGGCAACATGTGGTGCCAGGGCAGCGTGTGCACCGACGGGACGGCAACCAGTGGTGGTTCCGTTGGCCTCGGCGGGCAGTGCGCGGCGACCAGCGAGTGCAACCAGGATGGTGGTTCTGTTGCCTGTGCCGACAACGGCATCGCGAGCGACGGACCCCTCAACTGTTGCCGATATGAGGGCGGAACCTGCTACAGCGGGCCGGACTGCTGCGGTGGCCTGGAATGCACGGGCAATGTCTGCACGCCCATTGGGGGCACGACCGGAGGAGCCACCAGTAGCGGCGCGGTGGGTGTCGGTGGGGCCTGCGCCAGTGATGGTGAGTGTTCGAACGACGGCGGTGAGGCGGTTTGCCGGGACAACGGTATTGCCAGTGACGGCGCGTACAACTGCTGTCGTTACCAGGGCGGAGCCTGTGGCGGCGATTCTCATTGCTGCGTAGGACTGCTCTGTCTCGGTGGCGTTTGCTCCGCGTAACGCGCCGCGGGATCATGACAAACGCACGCGAGGGCGCCCTGTGGCGCCCTCGCGTCGTGTTTCTCGCTCTACTCGCCGCGCAATGTAACTCCTGGTGGGCGCGTGCCTCAGCGTAGCCAGAAAGCCGCGGACATGGCGACGGATGTCGTACCCGGCATCGTCGTGCGTGCCTTTGGTCTCTTCTTTGCCGTGCAACTGGAAGACGGGCGCGAGCTTCTGTCCACCGTTTCAGGCACGCTGAAGCGCCAGCGACGGGGGACGGACATTGTCGCCGCAGGAGACCGCGTGCGGGTTGTCGATGTCGGCGAGGGGGAAGGGCGGATCGTTGAAGTGCTGCCGCGGACCCGCGCGCTGTCCCGTCTCGCCCGGCACACCAACGACGTCGAACAGGTCATCCTGGCAAACCCGGATCAGGCGTTGTTCCTGTTCGCGGCGCGCAATCCGGATCCACACCCACGCCTGCTGGACCGCTTCCTGGTCATGGCCGAATCGCGCGGTCTGCCTGCGCTGATCGGCATCAACAAGATGGACCTCGAACAGCACGATCACGAAGCAACGACGTCAACTGCCCATGCGATGTTTGACCGCTACGCGCCGTACTACCCCACGTTCTTCCTGAGCGCTCGCAGTGGTCTTGGACTCGACGAACTTCGGCACGCATTGCACGGCAAGATTACGGCCGTGGCTGGTCCCTCTGGCGTTGGGAAATCAAGCCTGCTGAACGTTCTGGATCCCACGCGGGAGCGCCAGGTGGGGGAAGTTTCGGAAGCAACCGGGAAAGGGAAGCACACGACGACAGCGACGGTGCTTCACCGGGTCGCGGGTGAAGGCGAGACGTACCTCGCCGATACCCCGGGCATCCGGGCCCTGTCAT
Organism: Thermomicrobiales bacterium; assembly: GCA_046328375.1. Taxonomy (GTDB): domain Bacteria; phylum Chloroflexota; class Chloroflexia; order Thermomicrobiales; family UBA6265; genus JACCXM01. The sequence continues at coordinate 272,753 of JAXLWT010000002.1, read as the reverse complement.
TGCAGGGTATTGACCTCACCAGGCTGGATGAGCTGTTTCCGGAGTTTGAGCCCTATCTGGGTGAGTGCCGTTACGCCGACTGCGCGCACCTGACCGAGCCCGGCTGCGCGATCATGCAGGCTGTTGAAGAAGGCGACATCGATCGCGAGCGGTATGAGAGCTACGCCGCACTGCGCCGGGGCGACAGCACGCCGTAGCAGATCTCCCTAGCGAGATACGGTCAAGGTGCGGTCGTCTCCGTAGGACATCGGATCGATCCAGGGCGCATTCTCGGCGAAGCGTGTCGCGCGGAATGGTGTGGGATCAATCAGTTTCGGCGCGCCGTCGCAAATCCACTCGGCGAGTACGATCCCGATTGCCGGAGACGTCTTGAATGACGTTCCGCTGTCACCAGTCATCATCCAGCCGCCGTTGACACCGGGAATCCGGTCGATAATGGGATGCCCGTCTGGGCTACGCATGTAAGTGCCGGACCAGCCGCCGCGCATGATCGCGTGCTCGAAGATCGGGAACCGAGCCACCAGCGCTCGTTTGCTCGGCTCGATCACCGAGGCATCCACCGACTCATCCAGCTCGTCGGGGTTCGTATCGTAGACACTTCGCTCTGCGCCAATAAGCGTGCAGTTGCCACCTTCGGGACGGATCCAGGCGTGGTTGATGGCGTCGATCACGACGCGGTGGCCGCGCGGCTCCAGCCTGGGCGGCTGCCGGAAGAGCACGACCTGGGTACGTGATGGTGAGAGATGCACATCGTACCCGAGGGGTCGGAGCAGGCGATCCGCCCAGGATCCGGCTATCACAACCACCGTGCCGGTAGCGATCGTCCCGAAGGGCGTCTCGACCCCAGTGACCCGGTCGCCATCCGTCTTGACGGCAGTCACCGGTGTCTCCTCGAAAATCCGGACGCCAAGATCCCTGGCTGCGGCGGCGAAGCCATGCAGTGTTGCGTTCGGATCGGCGTACCCGCTGCCCGGCTCAAAAGCGGCCACGGTCAGATCGTCGGTGTTCAGGAACGGCTCGATCTCACGCAGATCGTTGCGGTCGACGATGCTCGTGTGAATGCCCAGCGCCTGTTGGTCAGCAACGTTCGCGCGCAGCCGATCTTCGTGCTCCGGCGACACCACCTGGATAAACCCGACGGGAGAAAAACCGGAAGACCCAGCGCCGATCTCATCGTCCCAGTTGCGGAAGATGCGCAGCGCCTCATGGGTGAGTTGCGCCTCGGGAGCGTTGGCGTAATGGCAGCGCACCAGTGCGCCTGTCTTGCCGCTGGCTCCAGAGCCCAGCCACTGCCGCTCCAGTACGACAACGTCCCGTGCTCCGCGCCGGGCGAGTTGGTAGGCCGTCGAGAGCCCGTTGACTCCACCGCCGATAATGACGATTCCCGCTGAGCGCGGGAGAAATCGCGGCGCTTCTGCCGGGTGGCCGTTTTCGCTCATCGTGCTATATCCCGCCCACTGATCCAACCGCCGGTTCCGTTGTACGAGGCCGCATAGTACCCATCGACCGCAGCGCCAGTCAGGATCACGGATTCGCCCTCAGGGACGTAGCTCACAATCCCGCTGTCACGCCGCGGCGCATCCGTCAGCGGCGCGTCGACTATGGCCACCGCGGTCTCAATTCCAGGGCGCACGCCGGTCGTCAGGTTGGTCGAAGGCACCCAGGCTTCACCCTCGCCGTAGATCACGCCGAGAAATCCTGGCGCGGCACTACCCGTCAGCTCCAATTCGGTCCCGGGGTCAAGCGTGCCAATCTGTTCGCCTGTGAGGTCCGGGGTGGAGAAGACTCCGGTCGCGACGAGGGTGGTCGCGTGCGGAGGGGCCTTCGCGTCGACGCTCCCGGCTGTGGCCAGGCTCAGCGCCAGGACCAGCGTCAAAGCAACGACAGCGAAGATCTGCCGCAAGGATCGGAGAAGGTTTGAGCGCAAGACCAGATGGGGACGCGACATGACAGAATCTCCCTGGGCGGCCGGGCTGGGATCAGAGAACTCTTGCCCCGTCCGCACGAGGAAGTCTATCGCGGTTCACCCGCCGGCGGCTGAAAACTCACCCAGATGCCTGAGGAGATTGCACGGATGGATCCAGCAAACTTGCCCGCGGAAACCGCGCTCGACCGTCCCGACCGCGTTGACGCGATCATGGAGTTCCTGACTCCGGTGATTGAGGAATTGCTTGCGCGGTTGGAAGGTGAAGAGTTCACCACCGTGGACTTCATTGAAGTGATGCGTTCTGACGAAGCTGGCGAGGCGGCCTACCTGGAGGCCATCCGCCGGTGGGGAGAGAGCGATCATTACGCGAAGATGGTCCTGCACGGCCAGGCCATTCCCGGCGTGCTGCGACGCTCGCCGCGCGTCGAATGGCTCGGATTTGCCCACGGGGTTCCCGATGCCTACGCGGTTCCCGCCAACTGGCGCTTGCGTCACGATGAGCCCGCGATGACTCACGAAGATCGCGAATGATGACCTACGGCGAGAGGGAACTTTTTACGACTGAGGCTACGTTATTCAGGTAGCATGACGCTAGCTGCGCAGTGTTTCCACGCTGTGCCTTCCGAGGTTCAAAGAGAATGGACTATGGCGTGTCGAAAGAACCGAGGCCGGATATTTCCCGGCTGAACTTGATGCCTGACAATGACAAGGAGAACAAGACCAGTTCCAAGTTGCCCAGCATCCCGGGCCGGAACAAGCAGGGACAGAATGGCCAGGGGGGCGGCACAAATGGCCGTTCCGGCCGCCCTCGCATTCCGCCGTGGGTGATTGCTGTTCTCTTTCTTGGGCTTGTGGCCTACCAGCTCTACGCCATCTTCGACCCCCAGCGGGATTCCCAGAGCATTACGGTCCCGTACTCGGTCGTTGAGCAGCAGGTTTCCACCGGGAACGTGGCGCAGGTCACGCTGACAGACACCTCGATCCAGGCCAATCTGAAGGAACCGATTTCCTGGGATCGCCGCACGGAAGCGCTGGTCACGCCCCCCGCCGATGGTCAGGCCCAACAAGGGGTATCAACCGGGCAGAGCATCCGGGCGAACCTTCCACCAGTCGAAAACCCGGGCCTCTTGACATCGCTCAACGAGAACAACGTCGTCGTGCGGGCGGAGTCAGACAGCTCGTCGCTCCTCTCGACACTGGTCGTGACCCTGCTGCCGTTCCTGCTGATCGTCGGGCTCATCGTTTTCATGGGCCGGCAGATGTCACGTGGCCAGCAGAATGTGTTCGGGTTCGGTCGTTCGCGTGCGCGTCAGCATGATCCAGAACGGCCGCAGGTGACATTTGCCGATGTGGCGGGTGAGGAAGAGGCCAAGCAGGAGCTGACCGAGGTGGTCGACTTCTTGCGCAACCCGGCCAAGTATCACCAGCTCGGCGCTCGCCTCCCGCGTGGTGTTCTCCTGGTCGGCCCTCCGGGCACCGGCAAGACGCTGATGGCACGGGCGGTAGCCGGTGAAGCCGGCGTTCCCTTCTTCAGCGTTTCAGCTTCCGAGTTCGTGGAAATGTTCGTGGGTGTTGGCGCCAGCCGTGTGCGCGACCTCTTCGACAAGGCCAAGCAGAATGCGCCGGCGATCGTGTTCGTCGACGAGCTTGACGCGGTCGGACGGCAGCGCTTCGCCGGTCTCGGCGGATCCAACGACGAGCGCGAGCAGACGTTGAACCAGATGCTCGTTGAGATGGATGGTTTCGAGACCAACCAGGAAGTGATCGTCATGGCGGCGACCAACCGCCCCGACGTGCTTGACCCGGCCCTCTTGCGGCCCGGTCGCTTTGATCGCCAGGTAGTCGTCGGTCTCCCGGACAAGACTGGCCGCGAGGCAGTCCTCAACATCCACACGCGTGGCTTGCCGCTTTCGACCGACGTCGATCTCGCCTCGATTGCCCGCGGCACCACAGGCTTCTCTGGCGCCGACCTGGCCAACCTGGTCAATGAAGCGGCCCTGACCGCAGCACGGCGCAACCGCAAGGAAATTACGCCGGCTGACTTCGAGGAAGCGCTGGACAAGATCCTGCTCGGCACCACGCGCACCGGACTCATGAATCCCAAGGAGCGCGAAGTTGTCGCGTACCACGAGGCAGGACATGCCCTGGTGGCGCATTTCACCGAGGGATCTGACCCACTGCGCAAGGTGAGCATTGTGCCCCGTGGCCGCGCCCTGGGCGTGACAGTCCAGATGCCAGAAGAGGACCGGCACAACTACAGCCGCACCTTCCTGCAGGGCCGGTTGGCGATGCTGCTCGGAGGCCGCGCGGCGGAGATGGAGGTTTACGACGAAGTCACGACCGGCGCCGAGAACGACCTCAAGGAGGCCACGAATCTCGCCCGCCGTATGGTCGGCCTGTGGGGCATGAGTCCTGACCTGGGACCCGTCTACCTCGGAACTGGCGAGGAACATGTCTTCCTCGGCCGTGAGATCGTCCAGGACAAGGCGTTTTCGGATGCCACCGCGAACCGGCTGGACACCGCGGTGCGGGGAATGGTGGAGGGTGCGCTCGAACGGGCTCTCTACCTGAACAAGGAGCGCCGGGACCGGCTCGACGCCCTGGTTGCTGCCCTCCTGGAGCATGAAACGCTCGACGCCAAGGAGGTCACGGCCATCCTCGGCCCGCACAGCGAGATGGACATCGAGGCTGGCGTCACGCCGCAGCAGCCGGCGACGATCGAGGCCGAAACTGCCGCTGAGTCCACTCGCGACCAGGAGAGCGACGGGGTTTCGCCCCCGCTCGTTTCGGTCGCGTCAGTCGACGGCGCGAGCAACTAGCACACAGTCAAACAGCCCGCTCCCCCGATGGGGAGCGGGCTGTTTTTGTTGGTGTCCTGTCTGCGCTAACTGCGAAAGAGCGTCGTGACGGCGCCGATGCGGTTGTACATCCAGAAGGCGATCGGCATCCCAAGGATGCTGATCAACAATGCGTAGGCGAGGGCCATCCACAGGCCTGAGAACCACCACCCGATCAGCAGGAAATAGATGGCGCGGATCACGAATGGCCGCTGCCGGACTCCCGTAACAACCTCGCCGTTCTCGACCAGGTAGAAACGCTCCACCGGGTGCAACGTCGCGGCAAACGGGAGACGGTTGATGATCCACAGCCCGAGGGGCAAGCCGATGATCGTGGCGTTGAGCGCCCACGCTGCAGCCGTCAGGATGCCGGTCAACCACCAGCCGATCAGCACAAACCAGAGGACGCGCAACAGCAGGTTTGGCGCCCCACCAGATACCCGAACTTCTCTTGAAACGGTGTCGAGTTCGTTCATTTACCCAGCGTTTCCTGTTGCGTGGACTGTGCCAGCTGTGCCCAGGCGGCGGCCAAGTTCCGTGATCGACTCTTCCAGGATTCCGACGACCCGGTCGCATTCCTCGCGGGTGATGACCAGCGGCGGGCAAAGCTGCGTGGTCGGGTCGTTCCGGCTGTCATTGCGCAGGATCAGGCCCTTGTCACGCATCTGATCGGTAAGCCAGACCAGCAGGCCGTTGTCGCGGAATGTCTCTTTGGTCGCACGGTCGGCGACCAGTTCGACCCCGAGGAAGAGGCCCACGCCCCGGATGTCTCCGACGTTGGGGTGGTTACCCAGGGTGGCTTCCAGCCCATCCCGCAGGTACTTGCCCATGTCCCGCGCGCGTCCCGGCAGATCCTCTTCGAGCATGATATCCAGGTTGGCGAGCGCGGCGGCAGTCGCCACCGGGTGGCCACCGAACGTGAGCCCGTGCTGGAAGCCGGCCTTGCGGGCGTTAGCCACGGATGAGGGCAATCCCTCCGGCGCGGGCGCGGAGAAACTGTCTGCCACTTCCTTCCGAACAAGTACGGCGCCGAGCGGCGCGTAGGAGGAAGTAATGCCTTTGGCTGTGGTGATCAGGTCGGGGACGACATCGTAATACTCGGACGCAAAGAGGGTCCCTAGCCGGCCGAAGCCACAAATAACCTCATCCATGATCATCAGGATGCCGGTCTCGTCGCAGAGCTTGCGGATCTTCTTGAAGTAGTCCATCGATCCGGGAGGGATGCAGCCACCCGCGTTCTGGACTGGCTCGGTGATGATCGCCGCGACCTGGTCCGGCCCTTCAAACTCGACGATGCGCTCGATCTCGTCGTAGCAGGTCAGGTTGCAGGCCCCAGCATCCTTGCAGTAGGGACAGCGGTAGCGATGCGACATGGGCGCGTGGCGTGCTCCCGGCACGAGCGGGCCGAAGCTGCTCCGGGCGTCGGTGAGGCCATTGACCGAAAGTGCGCCCATCGTGGTGCCGTGGTAGGCGACGCGGCGCGACACGGTCTTCCAACGGTGGGGATACCCCATCAGCGTGTGGTACTGCTTGGCGAGCTTCAGCGCCGTCTCGACGGATTCAGATCCACCGGACGTGAAGAACACACGCGCTTCACCGCCAAGAGGGGCAAGATCACCAAGGCGGTCAGCCAGCACGGCGGTGGGTACGCTGATGTACCCGAACGGATTGACGAAGGGCATTTCGGCGGCCTGGGCCGCCATCGCCTCGACGATCCGGGTGCGGCCATAACCCGCGTTGACCGAGTAAATGCCGGCAAGCAAATCAAGGTACGCGTTGCCGTCGATGTCCCAGACGGTCGTGTCCTTGCCCCGGACGAGCATGAGCGGCCGCTTGTCCGGATCCTGGTACGCGGACATCTGGGTGAAGTGCAGCCACGCGTTATCGCGGATGGCGTGCGTCAGTTGATCTTCGTCATACGGCGAAACGCCAGCACGATCTGTGGCAATAGTGGCCATGCATCTGCCTTTCCCGAAATAGCGCCGGAGGCGGAGGTACACTCTGCTTCTCGATGAGCCCACGTCATTGTGGCACAGCCAACGTAGGCAACGCAGGCTGAATGTCGCATATTGTTAACAACCGCTGGCTGCCGCTGCGCGGAGAATATGGGGACTGACCAGGGGACGGGAAGGATGCCTTCTGACAATGGGGACAAGCGTGCGTCGCGACGCAAATCACGGAATGAGCGCAAATTGCCCGTCGTGACCTCTCCTCAAACACTCCCTCCTGCGACCCAGGCCTTCGACCTCCCACCCCTCGAGCCGGAGATGTTCATCAACCGGGAGTTGAGCTGGCTGAACTTCAACGAACGTGTGCTCGCCGAGGCCACGGAGAAAGAAAACCCGCTTCTGGAGCGCGTCAAGTTCGCCTCGATCTTCTCGTCCAACCTCGACGAGTTTTTCATGATCCGGGTGGCTGGCGTCAAACGCAAGATCACAGCCGGCATCACGTTGCTCGGTCCAGATGGCCGGCCACCCACGAAGCAACTCGACCTGATTCGAGCAAAGACACAGCGATCCCTCGATGACCAGGCGAGCATCATTACCGGTGATCTGATCCCGGCTCTGGATGAGGCGGGAATCCGCATCCTTCCGTTCGATGCCTTGTCCAACTCCCAGCAGGCGGTCCTGAATCAGTGCTTTCTTGATGAGATCTACCCGATCCTCACGCCACAAGGCATTGACCGAGGCCGGCGCTTTCCCCATGTCTCCAACCGCAGCCTGAACCTTATTGTTGTCCTCGCCCTGCCTGATGGGGTGCGTTACGCTCGGGTCAAGATCCCGGCCACCATCTCGAGATTCGTCCAGGTCTCGTCGCCTGCAGAGAACGCCGACGGCGCTCAGACATTCACGCTGCTGGAGCAGGTGATCGCCGCGAACCTGGCGCAACTGTTTACCGGCGCCACTGTCCTCGCCGCCTACCCATTTCACGTCACGCGAGACTCAGACATCGAACTGGATGAGGACGACGAAGACGATCACAGCGACTTGATGGAAACCATGCGGGAGCACATTGCGCAGCGCGCTTTCGGCCCCGTGGTGCGGCTGATGACGGATACCACCATGCCGGAGGAGATTCGGCAGTGGCTGGTCGACCAGTTACACGCCACCGATCAAGATCTGTACGTTGTGGACTGCTTCCTTGCTGCCGAAGATCTCATGGAGCTCGGCAGCATCGAGCGTCCCGATCTCAAGTACCAGTCCTTCTCTCCGGCCCCGGTGCCGCAATTGGCTTCTGGCCCTGACCGTTCGCCAGAGGACGTTTTTGCTTACATCCGCCGGCATGACGTGCTGGTGCATCATCCCTATCAATCATTCAGCGGGGTGGTGGATTTCCTGAAGGCCGCGTCATCCGACCCTGAGGTGGTGGCGATCAAGCAAACCCTGTACCGCCTGGGCAAGAACTCGCCGTTGATTCCGTCCCTGATCGGCGCGCGTGACGACGACACGCAGGTCGCGGTCCTGGTTGAACTGAAGGCGCGCTTTGACGAAGAGAACAACATCACCTGGGCGGAAGAGTTGGAGCGGCACGGCGTCCACGTTGCCTACGGCCTCACCGGACTCAAGACGCACTGCAAGGCGACGCTGGTCGTCCGCAGAGAGCAGGAGGGGCTGCGGCGTTACGTTCACGTGGCAACGGGCAATTACAACGCCACCACGGCCCGATTCTATGAGGACCTGGGGTACCTGACCGCACGTGAGGATATCGGAGCCGACATCTCCGACCTGTTCAACGTGCTGACCGGGTTCTCCACGCAGGACGAGTACCGCAAGATCTGGACGGCTCCCGGCTCATTGCGGCGGCACATGGTGGAAAAGATCGAAGCCACCATCGAGCGTCACCGCGAGCGGGGCAATGGCTATCTCGCGTTCAAAGTGAACGCCCTCGTCGATCGTGTGGTGATCCGTGCGCTGTACAAAGCCTCGCGCGCCGGGGTCAAGATCGACCTCATCGTGCGGGGGGCGTGCTGCCTCCGTCCTGGCGTACCTGAGTGGAGCGAAAACATCCGGGTGTTCAGCCTCGTCGGACGCTTCCTGGAGCACAGCCGCATTTATCAATTCGGGCAGGACGACAAGACCGAAATCTACCTCGGCAGCGCGGACCTGATGGAGCGGAACCTGGATCGCCGGGTGGAAGTCGTCTTCCCGGTCGAGGACGCGGAGTGGGCGGCGGAGATCAAGGACGACATCATGGGCGCGTATCTACAAGATACGGTGAACACCTGGGAACTTGATGCTGACGGCTCTTACCGGAAGCGCCACCCTGCGGCCGGTGAAGCCCCGTTTGACGCACAGGCCTGGTTCGTTGCGCAGTACCAGAAGTCGCCCAGCCTCCGGGCCGGGCACGCTTTAGCTCCATCCAGGACGGCGGTACCGGTAGCGAGCCAAGCACAAACCGGTACCGCCGTCTAACCGTTACGGCATGAGATCTTCGGACGAATCGGCAACCATGGCCTGAGCCTCAAGGGCTGTCAACGCAAAGTTGTCGATCTCCTGCTGGAGCGCATCCCGCAGGTTGATGAGATCGACCAGATCCAGTCCAGCCAGGACGGCATTGTTCTCCGGATCCCCATCATCGATGCTGTGCCCGACGACGCGAAACTCGACGTCCCAGCCCTCTTCGCCGTTCGCGTCGGCAGTGGCTGGCGCTTCATCCATGTAGATGTTGTACGTCTCCACGGTGCCCCACCTTCTTTGTTGCGACGCGATTTCTGCCGGTTTGCCTCGTTGCGGAGACAGAGCCGGCAGGGCGGATCACTTCGCGCTCTTGCCCGCCTCAAAGTGTAAAGGACGCGGGGTCACCGTAGGCCCGTGCCGGGGAGAACTGGGCCTATCGGGTGGCCAGTTCCCCGCCGCGACGATCAATCCCCCACGGAACCACAGAAACAGCCTCAGACCGAGTTAGCCTCAGACGTCAATTGTGCGCTTTCGGTTTGGCTCGAAGCCCAGACGGGACGAAGCCCAGGAGTGCGTTGACGAGCGGTCCAGAGGCACGGTTGGCGTTCAGGTCTGCCTCGTTTTGCAGGACAGCCTGCCGGACGATGTTTCCACCGAAGTACCGGATCGGGTCGTACGGATAGAGCGAGCTCGGTCCGCGATTGATTGGGCTCTCCTGCCACTCGTCACGGAGGTCGAGCGCGGTCGAAGCCAACACATGACCCCCAACGTAACTCGGCGCGACGCCCGTTCCGGAGTAACCGACGCCGTAAATGATGTCCGGCGTACCGTCGAGGTGACCGAAGAACAGGCTGTTCGTCTCGCTGCGGTCGATGGGACCTGTCCACGTGTGCGTAATCGGGACGTCGGTCAGCATCGGGTAGATGCGATTGAACGACCTGATCGTCCGCTGGACGCGCGCGCCCGGGTCTTCAAGCTCCGGGCCAATCTGCCCCATGAATACATGCGAGCACCCGCCCTTACCAAACGCGATGCGGCCATCGCGGGTCGTGCGGTAATAGTGGACCATCATGTGCGAATCGCCGACGGGCTGGCCGCTCGTCCAGCCAATCTCCTGCAACCGCTCCGGGATAGGAGCCGTGGCGATCATGTCGCTCGACATCGGCAGCACCGCGCGGCGGATTTCAGGCAGCGAACACATCCAGGCGTTCGTGGCCAGCACGACCTTGTCGGCGACGATCGCACCGAGCGGGGTGCGCACGACCGGAGGCCGTCCCCGCAGAATCTCGGTGGCCGGGGTGTGCTCGTAGATGCGCACGCCCTTCGCGATTGCTACGCGCCGCATGCCACGGGCCAGGAGCGCGGGCTGGATGCGCGCGCCGTTTCGGTCAAGGATGCCTGCCAGGTGAACAGGCGATCCGCTGCGCTGGGCAATCTCCTCCGGGCTCATCTCGGAAAAGATGTCGTAGCCGCGGGCGCGCACCATCTCGACGGCCTCACGCCAGCGTCCAATTTGGGCCGGCGCGGTCGCCGTTACCAGGATGCCTTCGGCGCGAATGTCGGCGTCAATCCCATGCTCTTCGCAGAGACGCGAGATGGCATCGATCGCGTCGCCACACTTGCGCGCAAGCCGCTGGCCTTCTTCTTCGCCGTACTTGTCAATGAGAGCAGGCAGCTTGAGCCACCAGGTGCTCGCAAAGCCACCGTTTCGGCCACTTGCGCCAGAACCGCAGATGTCCGCCTCCACCAGCGTCACATCAACAGAGGGATCGAGCTCCTTGATCCTGAGGGCGGTCCAGAGGCCCGTGTAGCCACCGCCGATGATGCAGATATCGGTGACCACCTTCCCAGTAAGGGGCTCGACAAGCTCGGCGTCAGGCTCGGCGGCGAGCGCTTCTTCCAGCCAAAGCGCACGCTTTCTGGCGCCACGTACGGGCTGAAGTCGGGTCATGGCTCCTCCAATTCGGCGAGATGCGATACGGGAAGACGGACGGCCACCTGCTCACGGTGGCGGAGAAATGACAGCTACAGGATCCACTTGCGGCAATACCGCGTGATCCCCCAACGCTTACGGCAGCAGGCCGCGGGCCCTCCCTTCTGCCTGCACGGCCACCAGCACTTGCGCGTGAGTCGCCTCAGTCGCAGCAACCACAAGCCCGCCTTCGTTGACCGCGTGCTCCTTGTTGTAGCGGTAGCGGTTTCCTGCCAGGTCGGTCGTCTTGCCTCCGGACTCTGAAATGACAATGTCTGCCGCACAGAAGTCCCACTCGTGCGCCATGTCGTGGGGGCGTTCGCTGCGAATGCCGACCATGGCATCGTGCGCACGCGGTTCCAGGAACATACGGGGTGCGAACCCGGTCACACCGGGGGGCAACGGTTCGGTACCCAGCCGGCTCGCTGCTGCCGCGAGGATCTCAAGATTGCCTGGTGCGCCAAACCACTTCGACGTCGCCATCCGGGGCTGTCCGGGGTATTCCTCGTTCTGCAGCCGCTCGGGCTCGCCGTCACCGCGCCGGACCCAGGCGCCTCCACCCTTGTTCGCGTAGACCAGGGTACCCGTCGTGGGCTGATAACCGACACCGACGACAGGGTAGCCATCCTCCACCAACGCGATCAGGATGTCGAACTCGCCGGTACGCTGGATAAACTGTTCCGTACCGTCGATTGGATCGACGATCCAGCAACGCGACACGGCGAGTCGCGCCCTGTCGTCCTTCCCCTCTTCGGTGAGCAGGGCATCATTTGGAAATGCAGATGTGAGATGGGCCCGAATGACCCTGTCAGCAGCCAGGTCGGCGTCTGTAACGGGAGAGCCGTCGGTCTTTTCGTAGCTGGCTGCGGCGGCACGGTCATAGAGATCGCGTACGACAGCGCCGGCGACCAGCGCGGCGGCTATGGCTACCTCCAGTTCCTTTTGGAACGGGGAGGAGGAACCTTCCACCACAGATCCTTTCACAATGGCCAATCGGAGGCCGATGGTAGCATTCGACGAACGCGCGCCACATGACATAATTGCTTGGGGGCGGGATGATTCTGCGTGGCTGCGGACCTTTTCAGGCAGCGGAGGCTGTTACTCGCGGTACGAGTTCTTTTGCGAGCAGTTCCACCGTTTCCAGGTCAGTAGCATCGAGGATTTGCACGACGAAATACTCCATGCCCGCGTCCACCAGGCCCTGGTAATAGGCAGCGGCCTGCTCGGGGGTGCCAATCACACGACTGAACTTCTGCTCCTCGTTCAAACCATTCGGGTAGTAGCGGTCTCGTTTGGCGATCGCCTCTGCCTCGGTCGGTGCGAGCATGAGCCAGCTTGTGAAATGAGACCGCAACACTGAGCCAGGAGCACGTCCTTCCTCCCGGCAATACCGGTCAAGGACCCCATTCTTGCGCCGGACCTCGTCGAACGAACGGACAAGCCCCGTCGCGTGGCCGGATCCGAAGTTGCAGGCGTCCGCATATCTCGCGACCAGGCGAAGTGCCTTCTTCTCTCCTGAACCGGCCAGGATGAGCGGTGGACCGCCCGGTTGAACCGGGGGCGGCGTCACTTGCTCCTCGACGGTGAAATGGTGCTTGCCGTGGAACGTGAAGGGTCTCTCCCCCCAAACGCCGCGGATGATTTGCACCGCCTCCTCAAGTGCCTCCTGCCGTTCCGGAACCGAGGGGTAGGGCAAGCCCAACTGCGCGAATTCCCTGGCATTCCAACCATGGCCCAGGCCAAGGAGCACCCGGCCTCCCGAGAGGTTATCCAGGTCGGCAGCAAGACGCGCGTTCAAGACTGGCGGACGGTAGCCAGCGCAGAGCACGACCGAGCCTAACCGTATGGTGCGTGTCTGCACCGCCAGTACCCCGAGGTGCAGCCAGGCATCAGGAGCGTACGCGGGGTGGTCACCAATGAAAAACGCATCCAGGCCCAGCTCATCGGCGGCGCGTCCCGCCGCCAGGATGCTTACTGCTGGCTTTGGGTCCTCGGGCAACGCAAACGCTTGCAGCCCCCAGCCAATACGCCCGCGCAACCCTTCGATCCAGGCATGGCTCCTCAAGTCTGGCACGCGATCCTCCTGACACACGGACAAGGTCATGACACAGTGCGCAGGATCACGCTTCAGGCTCAGAGGGCGCAAGTACCATAACTGCCCAGAGGGTCAACGGGAAATCAGGGGACCATGGAACCATGACAATCAGGGTGTATCTCGCCTCCGCGCAGGTGCTGAACGAACCGCCGCATCCGGGAGACCTGGCTGCGGAGCGCGTTTTCGTGCACGCCTCGGATCTGCCAGAGGTCTGGGTCGAGACAGAGCATCAAACCGTGCCTGACCGTGGCAAAGTTGTGGCGTTCGCACTGGCCAGGCCCATGGGCATCGGTTTCGAGAGGATCGTCGGCACGGTCGAGCGCAAGGTGCCAAAACGCGCGAGTCGCTCATCAGCGTTGAGAGATTCCACCTCGGCGTAGTTATCCTGCGGGATAGAAGCGGGAGTACGAATTCGTGGCACATGCTGACGTCGTCATCGTCGGAGCCGGGTCGGCTGGGCTTTCAGCCGCCTTGCGCGCGACGGAACTGGGCCTGGAGACAGTCGTCTTCGAAGCGGCGAACCGACCGGGCGGTCGAGCCTACACGCGGTATGAGCCGTTCGGGTTTGCCTGGGACGCTGGCTGTCACTGGCTGCATTCGGCGAGCGAGAATCCGTTGCGTGAGCTCGCAGACCAGGTGGGATATACCTACACAAAGACGCGAGGTCCGGGATATACGTGGGCAAACGGGACACTTCTGTCTGAAGAGGAAGAGGCTCGAGTCGATACAGATGTCGAGTCCGCGTATCACGCCGTGTTCGCGGCGGGGCGCGCCGGGACAGACGTGCCGGCCTCGACTGTCGTGGATCTCTCCGGCCCGGCCGCGGCGACCTTCCGGTGGAGCATGAACGCCGAGTGGGGCGCCGATCCTTCCGCTGTGTCGACACTCGATGCGGCCCGCTACCGCGATCTCGAGGAAAACTGGCCAGTCATCGATGGCTACGGGGCGCTGGTGTTGCACCTGGCAGAGCGAGCGCTGCCTCTCGTCCAGTTGAACACGCCCGTGACACGCATTGCCGAGTTGCCAGGTCGTGTGCAAGTCACCACCGCGCAGGGGGTGATCGAGGCGGGCGCCGTTATCATCACCGCGTCTACCAACGCGCTCGCAGCCGGGTTGATCGACTTCGTTCCGGCACTACCTGCGTGGAAACTCGAGGCGTTGCATGCCGTGCCGCTCGGCTATGCGAACAAGATTGCCCTGCAACTGCGGGAAGAAGCGCTGGCAGACGTCCCGGAACAGAGTGTTGGCGTCCAGCTTGACGGCCAGAACATGATCAACCTCCGGTTTCGACCTTACGGGCGAAACCTGGTCGATGGCTACATCGGGGGTCCGCTTTGCTCTGACGTGGAATTGGCAGGAGAAGGCGCCATGGTGGCGCTGGGGATTGAAGCCATGACCACGGTCCTGGGCAGCAGCGCCAGGGACGCTATCGTGGCGTCAACCGTCTCGCGGTGGCAGAGTGAACGGTATATCCGGGGTGCCTACGGCGCGGCACTGCCGGGTCTAGCCGACAAGCGAGCCGACCTTGGCAAGCCGGTCGGCGAGCGCATCTTCTTCGCCGGTGAGGCCACGTCTCCGGAGTACTTCTCGACCTGTCACGGCGCATGGATGACGGGAGCGGGCGCCGCCGAGCAGGCCGCGACCGTGGCGCGCTAACGCTTCGTCAGGCGCGCATACAGGCCGCCGAGCACGGCGCCATAGGCGACGTGACGCGGGACGGACTGCCAGAACGCTGGCCAGTTGAAGTAGCGGTCGACCTGGCCATCCCGGACGGCTGGGTGCAAATCTTCCAGGTAGGTAAGCGGATAGAGGAGGGAGTTCTCCACGTTCGCGAAGATCACCCCCTTGACCCAGGGACTTCCTGGCAGGCGGTCCTCAACCAGCCGGTAAACCTGCGCCAGGGCAACCGAGTTTGCCATGTGAATCAGGACCCCCGCACGCCGCGCGTGCTCGGGGTCCTGGACAACCGGGCGACCCAGGATGATCAGATCGTCAACGTTACGCCCGCAGACTCGCAAATCCGCCTCGAGGACGAGCAGGAATGCCACGCCGGCCGCCAGGCCGCTGATCGTTGCAGCGACGGGCTTCGACAGCACAGGTTGATCGTGAGCCTCTTGCATCGAGTCTCCTCCAGAACCTCCGGCGCGTGGAACGCAGAGGTCGTGCGAACGGAACGACCGCTGCACCAGGCAGCGGCCGGCCACGTGTGTTTCGCTGGACTCTACTGGAGATACGCTTCGTCAATCCATCCCGCTTGACCAGCCACGCGCACATTCACATAGCCATTCGCGCGCGAACCGGTCAGGGCCACCTCTGAACCAGCGGGAATGACGTCAAGCACCATCGCCGTGGCGGAGGGTTGAGAACGCAGGTTTACGTTCGTCGTCGTCAGCGCCTGCTCACCCTGCGCAGGCGCCGCGGCGGGTGCCTGCGTCGTCGTGCTGGTTGCAGCTTGGGGCGCCACCCCAGTGTCGGCCGGTTGGAGAAGCTGGGTGTCCCCACTGATGTCCGCCACCTCGAGGTACGCCGCGTTGGCCCAGCCTGTCTGGCCATTAAAGGAGACTTCGAGGAACCCGTCCTGCGCCTGGCCTGTCAGGGTGACCTGCGACACGGCAGGAATGGAGGTGAGCAGGCCGGATTCTGCAGCCGGCCCGGCCAGCAATTCGGTCGGCTGGATGGCGGTTGCCGTACCAGGCGCCCCAGAGTTCGCGGGAGTTTCCGCGGTCTGCTGAAGCTCGACGGGCCCGCGGGCGAGCCATTGCGAGCCAATCCAGCCGTACTGCCCATCAACCTTGACTGGCAGGTAGCCCAGGATTTCGCCGCCAGTGACCGTCATCGGGGTGTTCGGCGGTAACGTGCTCACTAACTGAAAGGACTCTCCCGGACCGGACCGCAGGTTTACATCACTCTCGCTGGTCCCCGAGTCAACGGACTGGAAGAGACTTGCCGTCTTGCTGGGCGGCGGCGCCTCTCCACAGACCCAGCCCGGGCCGTCACTCACATCGCCGAAGATCGTGGTCCAGTACCAACCGTGTGGCGACGCATCGTCGTATGCCCGCCCGATGCCAATGGCTCCAAAGGAACCGTTCAACATGTTGGCATTGTGCTCAGGGCTGTTCTGCCAGATGTTCATCGCCTCGGCCGCCGTGCCCGTCCCCGCCGCAATGTTTTCGCCGTAGGCGCCACCCTGGTACCCAAAGTTCTGCATGTTTTGCTGGACGGACGTACCGTCGATCATGGTGTGATCGAGATACCCCTTCTCGGCCATGTCAATGCTGTGGTACGCAGATGCGGCAGACAGGGAGGACGACACCGACAAGGGACCAAGACCTGACGTCGCCCGGTGGTCATTGATGAGGCCGAGGAAGGCGAGTTCTTCTGTATCGAGACAAGCATCGGCAGAAGAAAGAACGTCGACCGTCGCGCTGGCCGGAGCGAGCGGTTCCATTACCGTCGCTGACGCGCCCGGCGCGCAGAGTGCAAATGCCGCGAGTCCGGCCAGCGCGCGCCAACGGCGGCGTGCCGAAACGAACGACGGATGGAGCGAACACATTGCGCATGCCCTCCCAGGCGCACGGAGGGAAAGCTTCAGTGCGTCAACCGGCGATGCGGACGCCGCTGACGGAGGGCGGGGATGGCCCGTGCGGCAGGCCAGTCGACTTGCGCCCTCCAACGCAAATCGAGATGTCCGTACGCTATCCAACGCACGGGATGGCGCTCAAGCGCTCGGGCTGGACAGAAGTCCTGATTGGCGCGGATGGGGGATGACCGGCGTTACATCTCGCCAGGTGTCCAGGCGATGAAGCGTACGGGCGAGCCATCGGAGCCGGTCATGGGCAACGGGAGGCAGGCGACGCCGTACCGCTGCCCGGACTTGAGATCCTGAAGACCCCGCAGGTTCTCGGCAACGAGTACGTCATTCCCGAGGAGCGTAACGTGGGCTGAGTCGCCATCGTCTTGCGTGGAATCGACGCTCAAGGCGTCAATGGCCACAAGCCCACACTGGCGTTCAACCAACTTCTGGGCGAGTTCGGACGAGAGGTACGGGTGCCGGAAGTAGCGGTCGTCTCCCCAGAACTGGTCCCAACCTGTGCGGATCAGCGCTACCCAGCCGGGCCATGTGGGTAGCTTCACCGAGTCCAGGACGCCGACCGGTATCGGCGCGTTCTCGGGCAGGCCGGTTGCGTCCACCACCAGGGCGAGGCCGGTGAGGCGCGCAAGTGGCAGATCGTCGATCGCCGCCCCACCGGCAATCCGATGCAGCGGCGCATCCAGGTGCGTGCCGCTGTGCGAACTCATGGCGATCTGTGAGACTCGCCACGGTTCCTGTCCCGGAAGTGGCGCACGCTGAAACGCCGGATCGCCCGGGAAGTGCGGCGTGCGAAGATCGAGTGGCTGTGTTAAATCCCACATGGCTCCTGGCGGGGAGGCGGCGCCGACGCCTCCCCACTGCGAACCCGGCTACGCGACGAGGTCGTGAGCAAGCTCCTCGAACGCCGCGATGTACGCGTCCGCGTCCTCGACGGAATGGGCCACCGAGAGCGTCCACTCTTCCTCTCGGCCGGGAGTCATGTAGATGCCACGGTTCATCATGTACAGCCAGGCCAGGTCGGTCAGTTCTCCATCGTGCGTGGCCTGAAACGACGCGTAGTCGGTGATCTTCTGCGGAGAGAACGTCACACACCCCTTGGAGCTGATCCCCACTGTGTAACCCGGCAGGTTGTACTTCTCGAGAACCGCATCACATCCCGCCATCAGCCGGTCGTTCAGCATATCGAGGTGAACGTACGCCTCGGGTGTCAGGACGTGCTCCAGGCTGGCCCGAGCCGCCGCCATGGTCAGCGGGTTGCCGTTGTACGTGCCCACCTGGTAAACGCTGCCATTGTTGACGACTTCCATGACCTCGGCGGAACCGCCGATGGCGCCAGAGGGCAAGCCACCGCCAAGGGCCTTGGCCATGGTCACCATGTCGGGCAGGACGCCGAACTTCTCGGTCGCGCCGCCCGCGGCGACACAGAGGCCGGTCTTGACTTCATCGAAGATCAACACCACGCCGAGACGCTGCGTGAGCTCCCGGACCGCCTCGAGGTACCCAGGCTCGGGCAGGACCACGCCCAGGTTCATCATCGCCGGTTCCATGATCACGCAGGCAGGCGGACGCCCCTCCTCGAAGAGACGCTGGATCCGCCGCTCCATGGCGGCAGCATCATTGAACGGAACCGGGATGGTGAGATCGGAAGCCGCCTTGGGAATACCTGCGCCATACGGGAGCGAGGCGTAGTTGTCCGGGTCCCCGATGTTCTCGTAGGGAACGGAGATGGAGACCATGGCGTAATCGTGGTGACCGTGATAGGAACCGAAGATCTTGACGATAGTGTCGCGGCCGGTGAAGGCGCGGGCGATGCGAATCGCATCCATCGTCGCCTCCGAGCCGGAGTTGACGTAGCGCCACTGGGGGAGACCGAAGCGGCGGGTCAACTCCTCGCTCACGACGATGCCATCCTCGACGGGCGCCGCGAAGTGGGTGCCGCGAGCCACCTGCTTCTGGACCGCCTCCACGATGTACGGGTTGGCGTGCCCCTGCACCATCGATCCGAACCCGTTGTGATAGTCGATGCGCTCGGTGCCATCGACATCCCAGACCTTCGACCCGCGTCCTTCGTTGATGTAGATTGGCCACGGGTCCCGCACCTGGTAGGACGAGGCGACACCGCCAGCGAGCGTGCGGCGCGCCCACTCGTACATCTCGCCGGACTTCTGCGTGCTGTCATCCAGCCGCTTCTGCTCCTTGGCAGCGAGCTCCTCGATTCGGCCTCGATCTATGCGCACGGGGCTGGCAACGACCATGGGGTCCTCTCTACCACTTGCGGAAATCCACCTGACAACGATCTGTCGTGTCATTATCGTTCGCCGCTTCGTAGCTGTCGAAACTCCGGGGCCGCCAGGGCACCGTGCTACACTCCCGGCCAGATTTCGGCCTCAATGCGAGGTCTCCACGACGTTGGCTGACCTCGGCCAGCAAGGAGCAACACGCCACTTATGGAACTTAGTGGGCAGCATCGATTCTCCGCTCCGCGCGAGCGAGTCTGGCAGTTGCTGCTGGACCCGGCCGTGCTTCAGCAGTGCCTGCCGGGCGTGGAAGAGTTCACGGAGACCGGGCCGGATGAGTACGAAGCCCGGATGAAGATCGGCGTAGCCGCCATCCGTGGGACGTACCAGGGCAAGGTCAAAATCCACAGCCAGGATGAGCCGAACTCGTACCGCATGGCGGTGGAAGGCAAGGGTCCGGCTGGCCAGATCTCTGGCGACGCCATCATGGAGCTTGTCGCAGACGGAGATGGCACGGTCGTCAACTGGTCAGGAAACGCGAATGTGCGCGGGACCCTGGCGCGGGTTGGCGGACGTGTCATGCAGCCGGCGGCGAAGATGATCGTCGGGCAGTTCTTCGGCTGCCTGGAGAGCAAAGCGGGCTCCTAGTCCCGCATTCTCATTGCATCAGTGGAACGAAAAGGGGAGGCAGGCGTGGAGGTTCCTATCACGCTGCGAGTCAATGGTGTCGAGCGCCGGGCGACGGTAGAGCCGCGCCTGCTGCTCGTGCAGTTCCTGCGGGAGAATCTCGGATTGACCGGGGCCCACATCGGGTGCGAGACCAGCCAGTGCGGCGCCTGCTCGGTGCTCATGGACGGCGAGATTGTAAAGAGCTGCACTGTCCTGGCTGTGCAGGCTGACGGCGCCGAAATCACCACGATCGAGGGACTCGCTCCCGCGGGAACGCTGCACCCGGTCCAGGAGGCGTACTGGGACCAACACGGCGTGCAGTGCGGTTTCTGCACTCCAGGGATGGTGCTCTCAACCGTTGCGCTCCTGGCTGAGAACCCCAACCCCAGTGACGCTGAGATTCGGCACGGACTCGAAGGAAATATCTGCCGCTGCACCGGGTACCACAATATCGTGCTCTCGGTGCGCAAGGCCGCTGAATTGCTCGAAGCCGGGGCGCAACCCGAGCCAATTGCGAGGTAGCAGATGAATCCTTCCAGCTTCGACTACTACCGTCCCGAGAGTGTCAGCGACGCCATAGCCCTGCTGCAGCAGCACGGCGAGAATGTGAAGCTGCTGGCCGGCGGTCATAGCCTCCTGCCGATCATGAAGCTTCGCCTGGCGGAACCGGATGCGCTGATCGACATCAGCCGCATCGACGCGTTGCGAGGTGTGTCTGAAACTGGCCAGGGCCTCAACATCGGCGCGATGTCGACGCATCGCCAGATCGCCACGGATCCCCTGATCGACCGCCATGCGCCGTTGCTGGCCGTCACGGCGAGCCACGTCGGGGATCGCCAGGTTCGCGCACGCGGCACGATTGGCGGCGCGCTGGCTCACGCGGATGCCGCGGCTGACTACCCGGCGGCCATCCTTGCCCTCGACGCAACGATCGTGGCGGAAGGACCATCCGGAGAACGCAGGATTGCCGGCCAGGATTTCTTTCTCGACTTCCTGACGACCGCGCTTGAGCCCACGGAAGTCTTGACGCGCATTGACGTACCCTCGCAACCCGCCGGGGCAGGCTGGAGCTACCAGAAGCTGGCAAACCAGGCCTCTGGGTATGCCATCGTCGGCGTCGCGGTGCTGCTGGTCGTTGGTGACGACGGGAAGATTTCCGAAGCGCGGATCGGTGGAACTGGCATGGCGGCCGTTCCCTGGCGCGCGTTCGAGGCAGAGCAGGCGTTGCGCGGTGCGTCCGCCGAAGATGGCTCCGCAGTCACGGCAGCCGCCAACCTGGTCGACCTGGACATCGAGGCGCTCGAAGACCTGCACGGCTCGGCCGAGTACCGTCGTCGCGTGGCGCGCGGGTTGGCCCGCCGGGCGATCCAGGAAGCTATCGCCGTTTCAGGGGCCTAGGTCTCCGGTGCCCGATCATTCGACGCTGCGCCTGGAAGTCGCTGACGGCATTGCGACGGTTACCCTGAACCGGCCGGAGGCCCTCAACGCGATCAACCGGGCGATGGCTGCAGAGCTCAGCGCCGTATGCGGAGCCCTGCGGTCGCAGAATGACGTGCGTGTGGTCATCCTGACAGGAGCCGGGGAGCGGGCGTTCTGTGCCGGAGCCGATCTCCGCGAACGCGGGGCCATGACTGCCGCCGAACGGAACGCGCACCGCGCGGGGATCGAGGCCGCAGCGGAAGATCTGGCAAACCTGCCAATGCCAACCATCGCGGCCGTCCGCGGCTACGCCCTGGCTGGCGGGACCGAACTTGCCGTCGCGTGCGACCTGCGCGTGGCAGGAACCGACGCGGTCTTTGGCGTACCCGAAGTCAAGATCGGCATCTTTCCCGGCGCTGGCGGCGTCTTGCGCCTACCACCCCTGGTCGGGTTGGGAAATGCGCGTGACTTGCTCTTCACGGGCCGCCAGGTTGCGGCGGAAGAGGCCACGGCCATAGGCCTGGTGACGCGCCTTGTTGCGCCCGGTGAGGTGCTAACCGTCGCGCGGGAGATCGCAACCCAAATCGCCGCCAACGCGCCCCTGGCCTTGCGTGCAGTCAAGGATGCGTTGCGCGTCAGCAGCGGTCTTTCCGCAGCGGATGCGCGACGGGCGGTTAACCAGCGCCGGATGGCGCTCGATGACACTGCCGATTACGAAGAGGGCCTGCGCGCGTTTGCGGAGAAGCGACAACCCCGGTTCACTGGACAGTAGGCCAGCGACTGCGTTCCGCAGCGAACCGGGTTAACGGGCCGCCTCCACCAGGGCCCTGACGAGCTTGACATCGACCGGGTTGGCCGGGTCCGCATTCTCCTTGGCCGCACTGCCAACGATGGCCCCGCTTGCAGCCTCAAGCAGCAAAGGTAGTGTCTCCGGATTCGCGCCACTGCCCACATAGACCGGTGCAGCCGGCATCGCGGAGCGCACGTCTCGCACGTCATCGAGGCGCGTCGGGTGGCCGGTACCCGCGCCAGTCACGATCAGGGCACTGGCAAGTCCGCGCTTGACGGCGTCCTCCGCCAATTCGCCGAGCGAGCGCGGCGCGAGCTGGGCCGCGTGCTTGACGTCGACGTCGGCCCAGACCTCAACCGGCGCAGCCAGGCGCCTGATCAGGGCCTGGACCACATCTGCACGCCCCTCGATCAAGCCCTGGTCTGTTACCGCTGCTCCAACGTACACGTTCGCCCTGATGAACGCGGCGCCGGTGAGCGCGGCAATGGCGGCTGCCGCCTCAACATCATTGCGCAGCACGTTGACGCCGGTTGGGAGCCCACTTTCCTTCATGACGGCCGCGACCGCGAGCGTCATCGCGGCCACCGTTTCTGGCCCGACAGGGCCCTTGTGAAACGGCACGTCGTGGAAGTTCTCCACCATCATGGCATCGGCCCCACCCTCGGCCCACGCAGCCGCGTCTCGTCGCGCGAAGTCGATGAGTTGGGCGAAATCGCGCACGCTTCCGCCGCGCGGTGTTCCCGGCAAGGCAGGGAGGTGAATAACTCCGACGATTCGTGGCACCACAAGCGACGCCCTCTCCACGAAAACCTACCGGCCCGCCTGGGCCGAAACGTAACCAGCAATCGCTGCGCCAACGGCGAAGAGCAGCAGGCACCCTGCGAAGAAGGCGAATCCGCCACGAGAACGGACAGCACTTTGCTCCTTGCTCACGAAGCGCGAGTAGAGCAACGTTACCGCGAGGGCCAGAGAACCACCCGCAATCCCAAAGTAAATCAGCGCCTGTGGACCCACGTACTCCGCTTGCTCCTCCGTGTACCCAATCTTGGGAGATCCCGAATCAACCGAACCATGGTACTGCGGCAGGAGGTCCTGGCTGAGTTGCCTCGTTTCATAGCGACAGCGATACTGTCACTATCGAGAATTGATAAGCGATTGCGACGGTGAAATGATGGACGATGCTCAAAATTCGGGAACGCGGGCGGCACGTGCGAGTGCGATTCTGCCCGTCGGGAGCGCCGCAACGACTGTTGGCGGAGCACGGCCGCACCGCTACACCATCGGAGATCTTGAGCGTGAGACCGGCATTTCTCCGCGCAACATCCGGTACTACATCACAGAGGGGCTGCTCCAGCCGGCCAATGGCCGCGGGGTCGGCGCCACGTACACGGCGGACCACCTTCTGCGACTGAAGTACATCAACAAGCTGAAACAGGACAACCTGCCCCTGGCCGAGATGCGGAAGCAGATGGAGGGGCTATCCCAGGAGAAGCTGGCCGACGTCCTGAGGGTGGAGACGGCGCCTCCGCAGGATCGCTGGCGCCGGATTCACCTGCATGATGACATCGAGATCCATGTGCGTGAGCGAGCCGGCCGGGACCGCGACTATGATCTGGAGCGGGCAGTCGAAGAAATAACGGGACACGCGGAAATCGTGCTCGCAAAGCTGGAACCACGACCATGAGCGGCGAATCGGAAAATCGGTTCTGGATTCCAGACAACCCCGACGGCAGTGGCTGGGCAGACGTGGACTGGGCGAGCGCTACGCGCGGCACGCGCTACCACTACCGGCACGTCGGCAGCGTGGAGGAAGAGCGGGCACACCTGCCCCGGTTCTACCGGGTCGTGACACGCCTGGAATCGGACGTGCTGCACGCGCACGAGAACACCTACTACGTGCCGGGCGCCAGCCTGGCGGACTTCCTGGCCGAACTGAGTATCGCCGGCGGAGCGGAAGTCATCTGGCACGTCGAGGGATGCGACGAACCGCCAGTCGAGAGCCGGGCCTCAGCTTGAGAGCAGTCCTGCGAGATATTGGAGAAGCGAGAGATGCCTCGGTCGGAGCCCCCATGTCTCGGGAGCTTGCCGAGACATGGGGAGAGACATAAGAGCGCTCGCTCGACGATCTCGAGAAAGAAGCGCGTGCTTGGCGAATTCGCGCTGTAGTTCGAATTCCGCAATCGCGTCCAAGTAAACAGGGCCGGCAGTTGCCGGCCCTGTTCTTTAGGTGAGGTTCGTGACGGGTCTAGGAGCGCAAGAGGTTCATCACCTCAGGACCGCCGACCTTCACCGCCGAGGCAACGTTGCCGTTCTCATCGATGAGGATGGCTGACGGTGTGCCTGACGCTCCGAAGAGGGAACCGGTGCGGAACGACTGATCGAGCAGAATCGGGGACTCAAAGCCGTGGGCTGCGTTGTCCTCAACGCTGCCGGTCGAGATCAGGACGAGATCAGGGGCCTCGTCGCCCGCAGACTCTTCCCACGCCTTCAGCTCGGGCTCAAGCCGCTTGCAGAAACCGCACCCGGGATTCCAGAACAGGAGAACCGTGCGGCCGTCGCTCACGTCGTCCAGCGTCACCTCATCGCCGTCCAGGTCAGGCAGCTTGATTTCGGGAGCCTTGCTTCCCAGGGCGATGCCACGCGGCGCAGCCGGCGCTTCCGGCTCCGGGGCCGCGTTCGAGGGATCGAGCAGATGCGGAGCTTCGTTGCGCAGGAGGGAGATCACGGATGGGCTGCCAACGGCCAGGCCCGATGCAATCTTCCCGTCCGCGCTGACCAGGACGGCAGACGGGGTGCCGCTCGCACCGAACGAGCGACCAACGGTGAAGCCGCTGTCCAGGACCACCGGCGACTGCAGGCCGGTCGCCTTGTTCGCCTCGACTTCGCCCGTGGAGACCACGAGCAGATTCGGCGCTCCCTCAGGCTTGTTCGTCTCCCAGGCCTTCAGGTCATCAGCCATCCGCTGGCAGAAGCCGCACCCGGGGTTCCAGAAGAGGACCGCCGTCGGGTGTCCCTCGAACTGCTTCAGCGTGACTGGCTCCCCATCGAGGTTGTTGAGTTCAACAACGGGGGCATCCTTACCGATGCTGGCCAGACCTCGTGCCGCCTGGGGCGCGGCCACAGGCTGCGGCGCCGGGCGCGGAGCAGCAGCACGGGGCGCGGGCACGGGAACCTTGCCCTCAACCGCCTGCTTGACCAGCTTGCGGATCTCGCCCGCACCGCCCGCGGCGCCACTCCCGATCTTGCCGTCCGGCGTCACCAGGACTGCCGTCGGCGTGCCGTACGTCAGGTAGGCGTCGGCGATCTCATTGTCCTTCTGCATGACCACGTTGGTCAGGTTGTTCTGCTTCTTCTTGTTCCGGTTCTCGTCAAGCGATCCCCGGGAGACGACGACGGTCGTCAACTTGTCGGCCAGTTCCTGCTGCCACTTGCCAACGTCCGGCATGAGCGAGTTGCACGGACCACAGGTCGGATCCGAGAAGATCAGCAGGACCGGCTTTTCCTGGGCGCGGAAGGAGTCGAGCGTCAGGGTCTCGCCGTACAGGCCAGAGAGGGTGAACGCCGGCGCGGGGGAGCCGAAGGGCAGACCCTCTTCTTCCTCCTCCTCTTCGTCTTCATCGTCCTCGTCGTCATCGTCGAAGTCGAGGTCGATGTCGGCCTCTTCCAGTGCCGTCTCAATCTTGTCGAGGCGAACGAGGAGGCGGCCATTCTGGCCGAGCAGGTGCACGAGCAGCCAGGCCATCGCGCCGAGTGCAACCAGCATCGCCACGCCAACGATCAGCGTGAGCCATTGGAAGGCGTCGAGCGATCCGAAGGCGTCACCAATCGAGGTGCCGACATTGTTATTGGCGAATCCTGGAACCACGATGAAGAGGGCGATCGCCGCGAGGACCGCATTGCGAATCAGCGTCGAGGGGCCGATTTCGCTGCTGGTGAGCTGGCCAAAGCAATGACAATCGAACTTCCGGCCGCGGGAGAGGTTATAGGAAATGCCGGCAATGAACGCGATGAGCAGCGCCAGTGCTGCGAGCGCGCCCCACTTGGCCGAGGCGACGGGCAGCAGCAAGACCGCGATCAGGATTTCCACGACCGGCAGTGCAATTCCGGCAACCTTTACCGAAGACTCTGGCACGCCAAAGGACCGCATGGCGGACTGGGAACCCGCGAGGTCCAGCAGTTTTGCGATGCCGGAGACAACGAATACCGCTGCCAGAACAAGGCGAGCGAGAAGCAACAGTCCATCCATACGTTCGAATCCCCTGCATGACGTAGAGCGAACCGACCTGGCGCGTAAGCCAACGGTGATCCTTCACGGGGTCAATCCTGACGAACCGGCAGTTTACCACCGGGTCGTCGCACCGCTGCGAAGAATCGAGGTACCGAATTTCGCGCTGCGCGCAATAGTAGCGAAAGGGAAGCATTGGGTCTAGACGGTGCACCCCGCTGGAGTCCATTCCATCGGTACTACACTTGCCGCACAGCGGAACTCGGCTCACGACCGATTGATGGAAACGCACCACGGGAGGGTAGATTGGCCGTCGAAACTCGCGAACGTCAGCAATCGGAAAGCAGCGCCGCGGGCGCGCTGCCTGCCCAGTCCATGACGGGCGGGCAGGCACTCGTCGCGGCGCTCATGGAAAACGGGATCGACACCATTTTTGCTCTTCCCGGTGTGCAACTCGATGGTGCATTTGACGCCCTCTACGACCAGACCGACAAGATCCGGGTCATTCATCCCCGTCACGAGCAAGCCGCGGCCTACATGGCGGACGGATACGCCCGCACGACAGGCAAGCCTGGCGTGTGCCTGGTTGTACCCGGACCGGGCTTGCTAAACGCAACAGCGGCGCTCTCCACAGCGTACGCCTGCAACTCTCCGGTCGTCTGCGTGACCGGCCAGATCCAGTCTGATCTCATCGAGTTTGGACGCGGGCTCCTGCACGAGATTCCCAACCAGCTTGGCATGGTGCGCTCGGTGACCAAGCACGCCGAGCGGGCGACTACTCCGGAGGAGATTCCCGGGCTCGTCGATCGTGCATTCACGGAATTGCACAATGGCCGCGTCCGCCCGGTTGAGATCGAGATGCCACCGGACACCCTCTTTGCCACAGGCGAGGTGAGCTTGCAGCCGGCGGCCACATTGCCAGAGCGTTTTCCTGGTGATCACGACGTGATCGCGCAGGCAGCAGAACTGCTGGCCGGCGCGAAGAAGCCCCTGATCTGGTCAGGCGGCGGCGTACTTGGCGCAGAGGCCTGGGATGAACTCCGAGAGGTGGCGGCGATTCTCCAGGCGCCGGTGGTGATGACGGCTAACGGCAAGGGCGCGGTTTCCGATCGGGATCCGCTGGCGCAGAACATCGTCGCCGGCGTCGAACTGGTCAAGGACGCCGATGTGGTTTTCGCGGTCGGCACGCGCTTTGTTGATCCGTCCACTGCGGTCTGGAAGCTCCCGGAGGGACGGACCGTCATCCAGATGGATATCGATCCGGAGGAAATCGGCCGCAACTTTCCGGTGGCGATCGGCATCGAAGCGGATGCGAAAGCGGGCCTGGCAGCCCTGGCTGAGGAGTTGAAGCGGCTGAACGTCTCCCGGCCCTCCCGCGCCGAGGAACTGACGGCCCTCAAGGAAAGGGTTGCACAACGCACGCGAGCGGTCGGCCCGCAGGCTGACTACGCCATGGCGATCCGCGAAGCGCTCCCGGACGACGGGTTCGTGCTCTCCGAGATGACGCAAGTCGGGTACTGGTCGAATATGGCGTTCCCGGTCTATGAGCCGCGCACGTTCATCACACCGGGATACCAGGGCACCCTGGGTTGGGGATTCCCGACGGCGCTGGGCGTCAAGGTGGCGCACCCGGACAAGCCGGTCGTGTCCATCAATGGCGACGGGGGCTTCGGCTTCTGCCTGAACGAGCTCTCGACCATGGCGAAACACCGCATCGCGGCGATTATCATCGTCTTCACAGACGACGCGTTCGGCAATGTGCAGCGCATCCAGCGCGAACAATTCAACGGGCGAACGATTGCTTCCGACCTGCTCAACCCGGATTTTATGAAACTGGCCGAAGCGTTTGGCATCACCGGCCGGACGGCTACGACGCCGGATGAGCTCCGCGAAGAAATCACGGCGTCGATTGCCGCGGACGAGCCGACGTTGATCGCCGTACCAATTGGCAAGGTACCGAACCCCTGGACCGTACTTGGGCTGCGCTAGCCGCGCATGACGCACGATCTGCCTGTGAGGCCGGGAACTCAGCCCCGGCCTCCAGGCCCTTTTGCCTACTGTCCCACGTGCGGCTCGCCCAACGAGATGCAGGAGCGCGACGGACGAAACCGTCCGGTCTGCACCGCGTGCGGGCATATCACGTTCCTTGACCCCAAGCTGGCTGTTGCTGCTCTCATCGTGCGTGACGGCGAGATTCTGCTTGGCAAACGGGGACCGGGAACGCGCTCACCTGGCAAGTGGAGCTTTCCTGCTGGCTTCGTCGAACGAGGTGAGCAAGTCGAGGCCGCGACCGCCCGCGAGGTCCGCGAAGAAACCGGGCTGGAAATCGAGCCAGGCCAACTCTTTGGCCTGTTTTCCGAACCGGGTGAGATGGTCGTCCTCGCAGTCTACGAGGCGACGCTCCGGTCGCAAGCTGCGACGGCAACCGCCGGGGATGACCTGGTCGATCTCGGCTGGTTTCCGCTGGACGACTTGCCAGAACTGGCCTTCGCACGCGATTACCGGATTATCGAGCGAATCCTCGAAGTCCGAAAATAGCTCCAGGTCTGACCAAGCTGAAACCTGGAAGAAACATTGAGCCCTGCCCCCGTTGCTCGGGGCAGGGCTCAATTACGTCAGGTAAGCACCCGCTAGATGTGGAGGGCGTGGCCCAGCAGATCGAGCGCGGCCTCGTGGATGACTTCAGAAACGGTCGGGTGGGGGTACACCGATAGGGCAATCTCTTCCGGCGTAACCTCCAGCAGGCGCCCCATGGCCACGCCACCGATCAACTCGGTGGCGTGCGGTCCGACGATGGTCATGCCCAGGAGATCCTGGGTGTCCGCGTCACCCACAATCTTGGTGAATCCGTCTGTCTCTCCCTCAATGACCGCCTTGCCGTTCGGCCGCATCGGGAACTTGCCAGTCTTGACGTTGTGACCCTTCTCGATCGCCTGCTTTTCCGTCAAACCAACGCTGGCAATCTCGGGACGGCAGAAGGTCACCATTGGTGAGTTCGTGACATCGAGAGGGTAGGGATTGTGCCCGGCGATGTGCTCAACGGCAATGACGCCCATATGCATGGCGGTGTGCGCCAACATCTGCTGCCCATTGATATCGCCAATGGCGTAGATGTTCGGGACATTCGTCCGCATCATGGCATCAACCGGGATGATGCCGTCGGTGTGCTGGATGCCAACCGTTTCGAGGCCGATGTCTTCGACATTGCCCTGGCGACCAATCGCGACGAGCAGCACTTCCGCCTCGATTACCTCTTCCTTGCCGCCGGCGCCAGTGACCTTCATGCGCACGCCGCTGTCAGTCACCTCGATGTCATCGGCCGTTGGACGCGAGGTCGGGTAAACGTCAATGCCCTGCCGCTTGAAGGCCCGGGTGAGGACCTGCTGGGCTTCTTCCTCTTCCGCCGGTACGACGCGGCCCACCAGCGAAACCTTGGCGCCGTAGCGGCCGTAAATCGATGCCCACTCCACCCCGACGGCGCCGCCGCCGCGGATAATGAAGCTCTTCGGCATCTCCTCCAGCACGACCGCGTGGTCAGAGTTGATCACGCGCTTCCCGTCCCAATCCAGCCCCTTGATCGGGCGGGGTCGCGTGCCGGTATCAACGATGATGTTGCGCCCCTTGAGCGTATACGGGGCGCTCCCATCGTTCGGCGTGACCTCGACCGCGTTGGGCCCGGTGATTCTGCCGCGACCGGCCGCAACGGGAATGCTGTACTTCTTGTCGAACAGGAACTGCAGGCCCTTGTACTGACCCGCGACGACCTTGAGTGAGCGGTCGAGCGCGGCGGGATAGTTGAAGCTGACGTCACCGGCGATATTGACGCCGAACTCCGCCGAGTGCTTGACCTCTTCATAGACGTCGGCAGACTTCAGGTACGCCTTGGTCGGGATGCACCCCTGGTGCAGGCAGGTGCCACCAATCTTGCCGATTTCCACCACCGCGACGTCGAGCCCGAGTTGCTTGGCACGGATCGCGGCTACGTAGCCGCCGGTGCCCCCACCGACGAGCACGACATCGAATGCCTCTCCGTCGCGAGGAGCCGGCTGCGCATTTGCCATTCGTTAGCTGTCCTTCTTTCGTGGGCTTTCGCTAGCGCGAACCGGACTGAGAATCCGGCGTTTTCTGACCATAAGTATACGACGCCACGTCCAACTTCCCGTGCCGAGACGTACGAAACCAGAGATCTCCGGGCAACTGGAAGTCGATCCCACCATCATCGTCAGGGTCGTCCAGTTCGTCCTCTTCGGGCAGGAGGCACCGCCGGTGTTCAGGCATCATGCGTGCATGCTACTAGCAGCAGCGTTGAATCGGTCATGTGGCACCAAAGAGTGAGGTTGGGCAGATGGGCATCCGTAAGATCACGATTGACGAAACTCAGGCGCGCCCGGCGACGAGCCCGATCTTTATCGGTGACGTCGTCAGCCAGGATCTTGTTCCAGAAGGCGTGGCAGACATCCTCCGCGTCACGGCGGTGACCTTCCGCAACGGCGCTCGGAACAGGCGCCATATGCACTCCACCGACCAGGTGCTGGTGGTGACGAGCGGGGAGGGCGTTGTCGCGAGCGACAATGAGACGCTGAGTCTCCGGGTGGGTGATGTCGCGTTCATTGCCAGGAACACGCCCCACTGGCATGGGGCCGCACCCGATCAGGACTTTACGCACCTGTCGATCTTGACCCCAGGACACATGGAAATCCTTGAGCAATCAGAGCCCTCCCAGGCGCATCAACGTTCGATGTGAGCCTTCGGCAGCAAGGGTGCTCTGCGAATCAATTGTCGCTTTCAGCGAGACGCGACCGAACCGACCGGGAAGCGGGTAGAAAACCGTGCCTAATGGGCCGTTGTGATAGCCGCCCCACAGTGCCACAATCTGCCCATTCCCCCGCAACCTGAAGCGCACCAGCTAGGTCGTCGTGGCAGGGGAGGTACAGATCCCTGGCCGGCGGCATGAGGCACTCATGGCGAGGGAAGCGATCCTCCTTGACGAAACTGATTATGCGCGCAAGCACTTCGACGCGCGCTGCAATGAGGGCGCATCCCCAGGTTGTGACGTGGCAGAGCAGCAATCGTTGCCACCGCTCAGATGGCTCATGCAGCCAGATGACAGCCGCTTCGCACATCCGGCCGAGACGCACCTGTCGCATCTCCTGACGTTCTATGGCGTCAGGTGGTCGTACGAACCGACGACATTCGCTGTACGGTGGGGACCAAACGGTGAACCGCTTCAGTTCGTGACGCCGGACTTTTACTTACCGGACCACGATTGCTACCTGGAACTCACGACGATGCGGCAGCGGCTTGTAACGCGGAAAAATCGCAAGTTTCGCCTGTTGCGGCAGCACTATCCCAACGTGAATGTGCGAATTCTCTATCTGCGTGATTTCGAACGTCTCCGCCGCACGTACGGCCACGACAACCCGCACGCTCATCCAACCCTTGGCGAAGTCGTGTACGACGCTCAACAACTCGGCAACCGGATCCAGGAACTGGCAGCGGATTACATTGACCTCTGGGCGAACAAGGCGACAGAGGAGCGCGCGGTCCGGCCACTTTTGCTCGGACTGGGACGAGGCTCACAGACTTTCCTGGACCTGCTGAGCAATCACGTCCGCGCAAATGGGGTCCCTGTCGATCAGGACAGCATTGTTCTGTCTGTCCCCGACGGAGCGGAACCTTCCCGCCGGGTGAGAGTCGAGCGGTCGCCTCGCACCAGTGTCGTCCACCGACCGGTGACGGTGGTGCAGGAGGTCCTCAGCTCGGGGTTGAGCGCTGCCTTTGTCAAGGCGTGGTTACTGCGACACGGTGCAACCAGCGTTGATGTTTGCACGCTTCTCGACCGTGATGTGGCGCGCATTCTCGACGTGCCGGTCGCCCTGCGGGGATTCTCCGCGCCTGACGTGACGTTGGCTGGTTTCGGACTCTCACGGTGGGGCGAGTTCCGCGACCTTCCGCACGTCGCCGCAGTGCTGCCCGAGGATGCGTGACCCAGCAGCCACATGACGAGCACCAGCAGATACGACGAGCCATACCACTGGTGGGGGCCACGCCCGGCCCCTGCAGAGACACTCCATCTGCGGGACCTGGTGCAGCAGGGCACCATCGAACTGGAACTGGCAACCACGCTCTGGGCGGCGCTCGGCGGCCGGCAATCGCTGACCGTCATTGGCGGTCCAAGTGGCCTGGGCAAGAGCACCTTGCTCCACGCGCTCCTGCCATCCTTGCCCACGGACACACAGCGTCTCTACCTGCGTGGCTGCTACGAGACCTTCGCGTTCCTGGATGACCCGCACTTCACGCCCGGCAGATCAGCCCTGCTTGTCAACGAGTTGAGTCCTCACTTGCCGATTTACCTGTGGGGCAAGGCCGTCGGCCGCACACTGGCCGCCGGCAAAGCGGGATACCAGATCCTGGCAACGGCACATGGTCAAAGCGTGGTGGACTTCCTGGCCTCGTTGACGGGCAGCCCACTCCGTCTGCCCGCACAAGCACTCGCGGCAATCGGGCTAGTGGCACTTGTTGAGCCGGTACCCGGTGGGGGAGGCAGGCGAGTCACAGGCCTCTGGCAACTTTCGGAAGCCCCAAGCGGCGTTTCGATTGACCAACTGCAGCCAGGCGACCTGCCCGGAGGATTGTCACCTGAGCGTTTAGCGGAGGCCCGCGCCGCGCTGATCGCCTTCCTCAGGCACGACGCGCCGCGGCCGTCCACGAAGTAATCCGCGGCATCTCCGTGTGCAAATCAGCGCCCGGCACCCAGTACGCCCAGCAAATGACCTTGAGCGGAGTCTGGCGGGGGAGTAGCATCACGTGACACACGGCCGCTGGAGCCGTGCCATGAACCCCTCCCGCGTTCCACACCGGCGCCCAGCCGGCGTATCCACGCGAAGAAACAACAGAGAGGAACACCGCCCGTGAGCGACGTCGCCGAACAGCTGGCCGACGGGGCCGCACGGCCCGCAACCCTTGGAGAACTGAAGGCATCCGGTTATCGCTCCCGCACGCTCCGCGAAGAAATGCGGGAAAACCTCATTGCCGGTATCCGCCGAGGGGATCGTTTGTTTCCCGGCATTGTCGGATACGATCGCACCGTGATTCCCCAGGTGGAGAACGCAATCCTGTCTGGCCAGGACATCATTCTTCTCGGTGAGCGAGGCCAGGCCAAGACGCGACTGGCTCGCGCCCTGGTCAACCTGCTCGACGAAGCCCTGCCGATCGTGGCAGGTTCGGAGATCAACGACGACCCCTTCAACCCCGTCTCTCGCTTCGCGCGCGATCTCGTCGCCGACAAGGGAGACAAGACACCAATCGAGTGGGTCGGGCGAGAGCGGCGCTACGGCGAGAAGCTGGCCACGCCGGACACGACGATCGCCGACCTTATCGGCGAGGTGGACCCCATCAAGGTGGCTGAAGGCCGCTACCTCTCAGATGAGCTGACCATCTCTTACGGCCTCGTGCCGCGCACCAACCGCGGCATTTTCGTCCTGAACGAGCTGCCAGACCTGGCAGAACGCATCCAGGTTGGCCTGCTCAACGTCATGGAAGAGCGCGACGTGCAGATCCGCGGGTACAAGATCCGCCTGCCGCTCGACGTCATCGTGGTCGCCTCGGCAAACCCCGAGGATTACACGAACCGTGGCCGCATTATCACGCCCTTGAAGGACCGCTACGGCTCCCAGATTCGCACGCACTATCCGGAGACGATCGATCTCGAGATCGAGATCATGGATCAGGAACGTGCGGTGTTCGAGAACGATGGCATCGCGGTAACTGTGCCGGAGTTCATGAAGGAGGTCGTGGCAGAGCTGACGCATCTGGCGCGACGCTCGCACGACGTGTCCCAACGCTCCGGCGTTTCCGTGCGCATGAGCGTGGCCAACTACGAAAACATGGTCTCGAATGCCGTCCGCCGTGCGATCCGGCTTGGAGAGCGACAAACCGCGCCGCGCATCTCGGACCTGGCCGCGGTCCTTGCGTCGACCACCGGCAAGATCGAGATCGAGGGTCTCGGCGAAGTCAGCGAGGACCAGATCGTCGACAAGCTCATCCAGAATGCCGTTCTGTCGGTGTTCAACCGGCGCTTCTCGGTGCGGGACTTTGACCGTCTTGTCCTGGCGTTCGACAACGGGCTAACGGTCGAAGCGTCCGAGATGATGCCGGCCCTCGATTACGTTCATCAGCTCAGCCACCTCGATGGCGTGGCCGAAGCTGTCGCCACTCTCGATGTCGGGGGGAACCCGGCCGCGGTGGCGTCTGGCGTTGAGTTCATTCTCGAGGGGCTTCATCTGAATCGCCGGCTAAACAAGAACGAGAGCAGCGCGACGGGAGCCGCGCGCTACCACCGCTAGTCACGACATCACTCTAGGAACGCGTCGGAGATTCGTCATGCCCATTCACCGGTACGGTACGCGCTACTCGCGCTGGGACGGCACGCAGCAGATCGAGGCGCTGTCCGCCGAGGACCTGATGCGCGCCATGTCCGACGACCTGATGCAGGATGGTGACGTCAACCGTGCTCTGCAGCGCCTGTTTCGCTGGGGCTTTCAGCGCCCGGACGGAGAGCAGGTGCCAGGGCTGCAGGGGCTGATGCAGAAACTGCGCGAGCGTCGCCAGGAGCAACTCGAGCGCTTCGACATGCAGTCCATGCTCAGTGACATCATCGATCGCCTGGACCAGGTGATTGAGACCGAGAAGCAGGGTATAGCGCAGCGTCTGGAAGACGCCGGCAAACAAGACATAACTGAAGCATCCGAGAGCGAGCAAAGTGCGGACCAGGGCGAGCCAGGCGAATCCCAACTGGGGGCGCAGCAGCCGGGCGCAGGGGAGTCTGGCGAGGGTTTGGCGGACTCGTCCTCCCAGAACAACGCCCTCCGGCAACTGCTCGAGTCAATGGCAAACAAACACCTGCAGCAGCTCGATGCGCTGCCGCAGGACCCGGCTGGCGCCATCCGCGCGCTGCAGGACTATGACTTCATGGTGCCTGAAGCGCGCCAGCAATTCCAGGAATTGCTGGACATGCTGCAGCAGCAGATGAGCCAGCAAATGTTCCAGGGGATGCAACAGGCGCTTTCGCAGATGTCTCCGGAAGACCTGGCCGACATGCGCCAGATGATGCAAGAGTTGAATGAGATGCTCGAAGCCCGTCAGCGTGGTGAGGACCCTGGCTTCCAGGAGTTCATGCACCGCTGGGGACATCACTTCGGGCCGGACCTGAACTCGCTGGATGACCTGATCGAGCACATGCAGCAGCAAATGGGCGCCATGCGACAACTCATGCAAAGCATGAGCGCAGATCAGCGCAGCCAGTTGCAGAACATGATGCAGGCGGCCATGCAGGACGAAGGGCTGCGTCAGCAGATGGATCGGCTGGGTCAGAACCTCGGCCAGATGATGAGCCCGGAAGACTGGCGGCGTGGCTACCAGTTCTCCGGAGACGAATCCCTGACGCTCGAGCAGGCGATGCGGCTCATGGAGCGCCTCGACGAGTACGACAAGCTCGAAGCGGACTTCAAGGATGTTCGCGACTGGAACGACCTGGCCGAACTGGACGACGACAAGATCCGCGACTTGCTGGGCGAGCAGGAAGGCGAGCAACTGCAGCAACTGCAGCAGATTGCGCGTTTACTGGAGGACGCCGGCTTTGTCCGCAAGACACGGCGCGGCTACGAGCTGACGCCCCAGGGCGTACGCAAGATCGGGGAAAAGGCGCTTACTGACATCTTTGCGGACCTCAAGCGGGACCGCATGGGCCAGCACGACCTGCGGCGTGAGGGCGGCGCCGGGGACCGTACGGATGTCACCAAGCCGTACGAGTTCGGCGATCCCTTCCTGCTCGACATCCCCAAGACGATTATGAACGCCGTGCAGCGGGGCGCAACACCTTCTGAGTCAGGATCGGGCATCAAGCTTGCGCCGCCCGATTTCGAGGTTTACCGCACGGAGTACTCAACACGATCCGCGACCGTCCTCATGGTCGATATGAGCCGGTCGATGCTTTACAACGGCTGCTTCAATGCCGCCAAGCGGGTGTCGCTGGCGCTTGATTCCCTGATCCGCGGCAAGTACCCGCGCGATCAGTTGAGCATCATTGGATTTTCGTACCTGGCGCAGGAGATCAAGCCCTCGGAACTGCCGTCCCTGGACTGGAACGAATACAACTACGGCACCAACATGCAGCATGGCTTCCAGTTGGCCCGCCAGGCACTCAACCGCGAAAAGGGTGCGAACAAGCAGATCATCGTCATCACGGACGGTGAGCCAACAGCGCACTTCGACGACGGCCACGTGCGCTTCAACTACCCACCGACACCTCGCACGTTCCAGGAGACGTTGCGGGAGGTCATTCGCTGCACGCGCGACGGCATTACGATCAACACGTTCATGCTGGAACGGTCACCATACATGGTCCAGTTCATCAATGACTTGATGCGGATCAACGGCGGCCGGGTGTTTGTGGCTACGCCTGACCGGCTCGGGGAATACATCCTCGTCGACTACGTCGCGAACAAGCGGAAGTTCGTCGGGTAAGGGAGGGCGGGGAACTTTTTCCCCGCCCTGACCACATATTGTGGTGTCTCGGGCGATACAGGGGCCGGCACGGGTCAGCGGATTGACGCGTGCAGCACCTGGACAGGCAGAGTGCTGGCACCGCATGCCTTGGCGGTCATCGCGCAGACCTGATGTCAGCCGGAAAGACTCCACTGTAACGCGATCCTCAACCGGACACCCAGATATCCTGGCCACCACATCCAACAGAATCGGCGTGAATCAGGCTGATCGATCTACCGGAATGTGACTTGCCGCTGGTGAGGTGTTCTTTTTCAGCAATTCGGAATCAGGCCGTGCACCCACGAGCCCATGAGCGTTGGCGGCTGTAGCATCACTCTCACGTACCGGTAGGACGTTGCGTCCGGCGATCGAGCCTCCTGTGACCTCCCGGTCAGGGAACACGGCCGATGATCGAGCCTGGACATCAACGCACACGTCGTTTGCGGATAAGCTTTCTTATCCGCAAAAGTCCGCTAATGCGCTCTCCGTGACGCCGGGGCCAATTGCCGAAGACCCGTCACAGTCGTATTCTGCCGGTCCAGTGACGACAAGCGAGTCAGCCAAGGACTGGAGACCGACCGAGTGTTTGCGCTGGTCAAGGAACTGAGCGAAATTCCAGGGCCGATTGGACATGAAGACCCGGTTCAGGACTGGGTCGCGAACGACTGGGCAACTTTCAGCGAGAGCGTCCGGCGCACGCGGGTCGACAACGTGCTGGCCAAGGTTGGAGGCAGCGGCAAGAAGCTGGTCCTCGTCGCGCACGCAGACGAAATCTGCTTCATGGTCAAGAGCATCTCCGACGAGGGCTTCCTGCACATCTGGCCGTACTACAGCGACACCGTCAAGCGGCCACCGTCGTGGCTCTCAGCAACTGGCCAGCCCGCGCTGGTCGTCTCGTCGGACGGCCTGACGGAAGGGATCTTCGCGACGGCCAGCGGACACGTCGCAGGCGGCCGCACCGGGGGCAAGGAACATCCTGAATGGAACGATTGGTTTATCGACATCGGCGTGAACACGCGGGCCGAAGCGGAAGCCCTGGGGATCGGGGCTGGCTCGCGGGTCATCTGGAACCCGCCCACACGTCGCATTGGCAAGAACATTACCGGCAAGGCGATGGACGACCGTGCCGCATTGGCCATTGCGACAGAGGCAGGCCGTAGACTCGCAGGTCGCGCCGATCTCGCCTACGAAGTGTGGCTGGCATCCACCATCCAGGAAGAGAACGGCCTCATTGGCGCCGCCAGTTTGCAGGACGAAGAGAGCTTTGACCTGGGGATCGCACTCGACGTGGGTCTCACCGGTGACATTCCAGGCGTTGACGAGCTCGATTTCCCCTGCAAACTCGGCGCGGGCCCGATCGTCGTGTACCAGGACGTCTCGGGGCAATATTCGCGCAAGTTCTCCGACCGCCTCCTCGCTACCGCGCGCCGCAACGGGCTGCCCGTCCAGCGCGCTGTGTTCCAGAACTATGGCAGCGACGGAGCGTCGCTCATCCGGCGTGGCGTGGAATGCGCGCTTCTCACGTACCCGACCCGATACACGCATTCCCCGATTGAGACCGTCAACGAGGAAGATCTCGAGGCAGCGGTCGCCCTGCTGGTGGCATTCGCGACGGAGAGCCAGGGATGAGCGAGATGTCAGCCGAAGTCCGAGACGCGCAATTCGCGTTTGTTTCAGCTTATGTCAGGGAGCTCGATCCGACTGCGTCGGATGCGGCGATCACACGCTACCTGTCCGAGATCGAGACGATGGCGGCCGCGCTTCGCTCGCTGGAAGTCGCCGGCTCGGCCCACGCTATCCCGTTCAATGCTGAGTGGCCGGACGGAGCAGACGAATGAAGCCCGATATCCTCTCCCTATCGATCGCCGAGCTCGGGTCAGCGTACCGGCGCCGCGAACTCTCGCCGGTCGAAGTTACCGACGCGTGTCTCTCTTCCATCGACCAAACAGAGCCAATGCTCCATGCCTGGGTCGAAGTGAGCGCAGGAACCGCTCGTGAAACCGCCAGGGCCGCCGAAGCGGCGATGCGCAGCGGAGTTGATCGCGGGCCGCTGCATGGCGTGCCTGTCGGGATCAAGGACATCTTCGATGTCGAAGGCTTGCCGACCCGTTGTGGTTCACCCGCACGTGCCCATCATCCCGTGGCGGCCGCAGACGCGGCGTCCGTGTCTGCACTCCGGGCCGGTGGCGCGGTCCTGCTCGGCAAGACGGTGACGCAGGAGTTCGCGGCTGGCGTAATCAGTCCACCAGCACGCAACCCGTGGGATCCGGCGCGGATTCCCGGCGGGAGCTCTGGCGGATCGGCCGCGGCGCTCGCCGCTCGCAATTGCTTCGCCGCCATGGGCTCCGACACCGGCGGGAGCATCCGCATCCCCGCCGCGGCGTGCGGCGTTGTGGGATTCAAGCCCACCTACGCCAGCCTCAGCGAAGCCGGAGTGTTCCCCCTGTCATGGTCCCTGGACACGGTGGGGCCCCTCGCCAGGTCAGTTGCTGATGTCCAATTGACCTGGGCTCTCCTTGCCGGCCAACAGTTTACACCGCTCGACCGGGAGGATCTGAAGGGCTTCAGGATTGGGCTGCCGGGGGCGTTCTTTTTCGACAACGTCCAACCGGCAGTTCGCGAGGCCATGACCTCAACGGTCGATGCCATGCGGAGTCTCGGCGCCGTTGTTGTCGAAGCGCCCTGGGCGGAAGCCCCGGCCGCGCGGGCGATCGGATTCCTCCTGAATCGCGCGGAAACAGCCGTCGTCCACGGCGAGATCGCTCGAGAAGACCCGGAAAGGTTCGCCAAGTACAACCCGGACCTCAGGCTGCGTGTCGCTGCGGGCGGCATTCTTCCTTCGCAGCTTTACGTCGATTCGGTGCGGAAGCGTGGCGCAGTTCGCGACTCGATGGCGCGACTCTTCCGGGAGCACCGCCTCGACGCTGTTATTGCGCCAACGCTACCTACCACAGCCGTCACGGCGGCGGACATGGCGATCACCGGCACCGGGCTGGATGAGGGAATCGGAGCGGCCTGGACTCGCCTGACGATGCCCTTCAACACGACCGGGCAGCCTGTACTCGCAATGCCGGTAGCCTTTGACGAAGCCACACTTCCAATTGGCGTCCAGCTTGCTGGCGCACCAGGCCGGGAGGATGATCTCTTTGCCATCGGGCGCGTCCTGGAAGGCGCACTCGGCTGGCAGGCGACACTGCCTCCCCTGTTGCGGAATGACCAGTTCACAGGAGTGCATTCGTGACCGATGACCTCTCTGGCGTCGCTGCACGGGCGGCGCAGGCCAGGATCAACCTCGTGGCGGCCCTGCGGGAATGTGGAGAGCTGGCGGAGGCGGTTGAGCAGTTGGAGGGCCAGGATCTCCTCGAGGTGCTGATCTACCTCGACAGCCTGCGCTTTGTCATGGCGGAGTCAGGGCAATTGCTGCAAGGAGTGGTACGCGGTTTCACTGACGAGTAACTGGTCTCCCCGCCTCCTGGTTTGCAGCGCCGCGAGCGGAATACGAGGATCGTACGCCGTACACTTGAACCATGGTTGTTGCATCCTCTCCTGACTTTTCGCAACGATTGCGTGCGCTTGCGCAGGCCCCTGGCGTCTACCTGATGAAGGACGACCAGGGCAACGTCATCTACGTCGGCAAGGCGATGCGCCTGCGTGACCGCGTGCGCTCGTACTTCCAGCCGCGCGGCCATGCTGATGCGAAAACACGTGAACTTGTGCGTCACATCATCGACTTTGAGGTGATCCGCACCGACACCCCGACGGAAGCTCTGATCCTCGAAAACGAACTCATCAAGCGCTATTTGCCCCGGTACAACGTCATGCTGAAAGACAGCAAGACGTACCCGTACCTGAAGATTACGAGCGAGGAGTGGCCGCGCATCGTCTCCACCCGGCGCATCGTCGATGACGGCGGGCAGTATTTCGGTCCCTACACCTCGGCGGGAGCCGCCTACCGCACATTAAATCTGTTGAACCGCCTCTTTCCCTACCGCAAATGCGACAAGCGCATCACCGGGAATGAGGAAGTTTGCCTGTACTACCACCTCCATCAGTGCACGGCACCCTGTATTGCCGCCGTCGATCGCGAGACGTACATGAAGGCGGTCGAATCGGCGGCGCTCTTCCTCAATGGGCGGGCAGACGAAATCCTTGAGAGCCTGCGAGAGGAGATGGACCAGGCATCAGATGCCTGGAACTTCGAGCGGGCCGCGGAGATTCGGGACCGCATTTCGGCCATTGACCACGTTCTTGAGCGGCAGAAAATTGTCAGTCCCAGCCAGGACAACGCCGACATTGTCGCCGTCGCACGTGGCGAAGGTGGAGACGCCGGGGTCCAGGTCGGGTTTCTCCGTGGCGGCCGTCTCCTTGGGTCGGAGTTCTTTCCGATGCAGGCCCGCATCGAGGATCCCCCGGAGGAAGTCCTGTCGGGGTTCCTGGGCCAGTTCTACGCTGACGCGGCGGTCGTTCCTCCGTCGATCATGCTCGACCGTGAACTACCCGGTAGTGAGCGCGAACTCCTCAGCCAATGGCTGGCGAGTCGGCGCGGCGGCACAGTGCAACTCACCACCCCGCAGCGGGGCCGCAAGCGTGAACTGGTCGCAATGGTTGCCAAGAGCGCTACGGAAAATCTGGAGCAGAGCCGCCTCCGCTATCTCTCCGACGAGCAGAAAATGACCGCCGCCATGACGGAATTGGCGGAAGCCCTCGATCTGCCTCGCTTACCGCGGCGGGTCGAGTGTTTTGACATCTCCAACCTGCACGGCACGAACCCGGTTGCCAGTATGACCGTGCTCCAGGATGGCCGGCCAGCCAAGAAGGAGTACCGGAAGTTCACCATCAAGACAGTCACAGGCAGCAACGACTTTGCCATGATGCGGGAAGTGATCGGCAGGAGATTCAAGCACGCGGCGGATCCTGAGCAGGAAGGCAAATGGGCGGCGATTCCCGACGTTGTCATCGTGGACGGCGGCAAGGGCCAACTCAGCGCCGCGTTGGCTGGACTTGAAGACGCCGGGTGGCACGATCAGCCGATCGTGGCGTTGGCGAAAGAGAACGAAGAGCTTTATCTCCCTGGACTCTCGGAACCGGTCATTCTGCCTCGGGATTCGCAAGCGCTCTTTCTCGTGCAGCGCGTGCGCGACGAGGCGCACCGCTTTGCGGTTTCCTTCCACCGGCAACGCCGGAGCAAGAGCTCGTTCAAATCCCGCCTTGACGAGATCCCTGGCGTTGGTCCCAAGCGCAAGCAGGCGCTGCTCCGCAAGTTTGGCTCGCTGAAGGCCATTCAGGAAGCAGACGCCGAGGCGCTGGCCTCCGTGCCAGGCATGACACGGGCGATTGCCGAGCAGATCAAGGCTGCGCTCTAGTGGGCGCCGAGGGGCCCGTGGTGCTCAGCACGAACGACACTGGCATCCATGAGGCGGTCGATCTGCTGGCGTCGGGCAACATCGTTGCGGCGCCGACCGACACCGTTTATGGCATCGCGGCGCGGTTGGACCGCCCACAAGCACTGCGCCGGCTCTTCCTCGCCAAGGGCCGCCCGGAGGCCAAGGCGATCCCCATTCTGCTTGGTGACGAGGAGATCGCTGCGGATCTTTCGGAGGCTCCGCAGACGGTCATGGCGCTCGCGGCTGCATTCTGGCCGGGCGGCCTTACCGTCGTGACCGCGGCTCGGCCTGGTCTTCCTCACGAAGTTGTCACTGTAGAGAGTGACGGATGCGGAACTGTTGCGTTGCGGTTGCCCGACAACGACGTCATGCGGGAGCTTTGCCGGCGGTCAGGTGGCGCCCTGGCCGTGACCTCCGCGAATGCCTCCGGGGATCCGCCCGCCACATCTGCAGCAACCGTTCTCGCATCGCGCCTTAAGCACCTGGCAGCCGTCGTTGACGGCGGACAAACCTCCGGTCCCCTCCCCTCAACGATTGTCTCGATCAGGGGCCAGCACCTTCAGGTGATCCGGGAAGGGGTCATTCCAGGTCACCTGGTGACCAGTGTCTGGCACGATATGAACGGGAGTGCGGACAGGCGCGGTATGATCTCCCGGTGATGAGGCACGGTCATGATATGCAAGGTGGCAATTCGTGAGGCCCCGCTTCAGTTTCAGTCGTGGGGAAGACCTGGAGCCGCCCGCAGAAACGGGTGACTCCGACCTGGATGAGGCCGGAGAGCGCACGCTCGAAACCGGAGGTCCTGACTCTGCCCCGATTCGTCCCGATCTCGGGCCACCAGCACCTGGGCCACAATCCGGCAACCAGCCGGGTTCCGGGCTTGGACTCATCATCTCGGTCGCCGTAGCCGCGGTAGTCTTCGTTCTTGCGATCTATGCCACTGGCAGCCCAACGGCGAACCCGTTACCACTGGCGCAAACGACAAATGCCCTGTTCTGGATCGTCGCCCTGGCCATCACTGCCGCAGCCGGATTCGGGGCCGTCTACGCGGATCGGACCGCCTTCCGCGGCACTCAGTTCGAAGATCAGCAGGTTGCGGCGGAGTTCAACACGGCCTGGATCGTGCCTGCTGTCGCAACCGCCGCCGCCATCCTGCTCGTGGCCACCTATCACAACACCATGATGATCGTCGCGGGTCCGCTCATCGCATTTGTGGGCAATGCGGGTTCATTGCTCTCACGAGATCTCCTGGACGATGCAGACGACACCGCACTGAAAACCGCGACGACCATTCACACGCTCGTGGTCCATTCGATCGCGTTCCTTGCTCTCAGCGCGATCTACCTCAACAAGCTGCCAACACCCATCGTGGCGTTGCTGGCGGGAGTTGTGACGGCGTTGCTGATCCTGGAGTCACTCGAGCGACGCCCGGTCCTGGCAAGCCGCAAGCTACTCCTGGCTCTGCTTGCCGGATCAGCCGTAGCCGCCGTGGCGACGCCACTGATGTGGTGGCTCACGCATGGCTGGACCGGAGGCGCTGTCCTCTTCGTGGCTTTCTACATCGCTGTCGGCGTAATCCAGGCAGTCATTACCAACGGGACTCTGCGCTTGCGTGATGCACTCGAGTACGGGATGGTTTCGCTCATTGCGTTCGTCATCCTGGCGGTGACGGCATGACAACAGGGAACAAGCCGGGCTCGCAGCGGCCGCGTGACCTGGAGGACGCGCTGAACCGACTGGACCTGGCCCAGGAAACGCTTGAAGGTCTTGATGAGCTCGGCGTCACCACACGCGACGATCTTGTCGTCCTGATGAATGCGCTCGAAGCAGAAATCGGCGACGACGCGGAGCCAACCTCCTGAGTAGTATGGATCTCTTCGA
The DNA here is from genome assembly GCA_046328375.1 of Thermomicrobiales bacterium. Lineage (GTDB taxonomy): Bacteria > Chloroflexota > Chloroflexia > Thermomicrobiales > UBA6265 > JACCXM01. Next base: position 228,783 of record JAXLWT010000002.1, on the reverse strand, counting down.
ATCCAACCGCCGCCAGACGCTCGAACGAGCGGCTCCGCTTTCGGCGCGCATGCGGCCACGAACGCTCGACGAAATCGTCGGTCACACTGAAATCCTCGGCAGCGGCAGCCTCCTCAGGCAAGCCATCGACGCGGACCAACTCTTCTCGCTCGTCCTGTGGGGCCCGCCGGGAGCCGGAAAGACGACCCTTGCCCGCCTCATCGCGGCGCAATCGAAAGCCGAGTTCGTCGCCATTAGCGCCGTTTCCTCTGGCGTCGCGGACTTGCGCGCGATCGTCAAGGAAGCCGCGGATCGGCTCGGCATGTATGGGCAGAGGACCGTCCTCTTCATCGACGAGATTCACCGTTTCAACAAGGCCCAGCAGGACGCGATCCTGCCACACGTCGAAGACGGCACGATCATCCTGATTGGCGCGACAACGGAGAACCCGTCCTTCGAAGTCAACGCACCGTTGCTCTCGCGGTCACGCGTCGTCGTGCTGCAGAGCCTGACAGACGACGATCTAGGCACCATCATCGACCGCGCGCTGACAGCCGCCGATCGTGGCCTCGGTAATCGCCGTCTCACGATCGACGCCGACGCGCGGGACGCGCTGGTCAACCTGGCGAACGGAGATGCCCGGTTCGCCCTGAACACGCTTGAATTTGCCGCCGCCGGCCTGGACCAGGGCGCGCGGATTACGCAAGAGCGAGTCTTGCAAGCGGCGCAGCGACGAGCCGCCAACTATGACAAGGGCGGCGACGCGCACTTTGATGCCATCTCCGCACTCCACAAGACCCTGCGTGGTTCAGATCCCGACGCAGCGCTGTACTGGCTGGCGCGTATGTTGGAGCGAGGCGACGACCCGCTTTATGTCGCGCGGCGCCTCGTACGCTTCGCGAGCGAAGACATAGGACTGGCCGATCCGCGAGCGCTGCAACTGGCCATGTCGGCGCAACAGGCGGTGCACTTCATCGGTATGCCTGAGGGTGCCCTCGCGCTGGCCGAACTCACGGTGTACCTTGCGCTAGCCCCCAAGAGTAACGCCATCTACCGGGCATACAGCGATGCCCTGGCAGACGTGCGTCAGACACGAAATGATCCCGTCCCCTTGCATTTGCGCAATGCACCCACCTCGGTCATGAAATCTCTGGGTTACGGCGATGGCTATCGTTATGCCCACGACTACGAGGAAGGGATCATCGGCCAGCAGAACTTGCCGGACAACCTGGCCGGTCGCCGCTATTACCATCCGACCGAGCGTGGTCTGGAACGAGACCTGGGCGCACGCCTCGAACACATCCGCGCGATCTACGCGGCCACGAGCGAGCACGAAGACCCTGACCCATCACCCCGGGAGGACACATGACGCGACCCAGTGGCCGCGAAGCGGACGAGCTCCGCATCTTGCAGATTATTCCGAACACCATGCCGTTTGCCGAAGGCTCCGCCTCCATCCGCCTGGGAGACACTCACGTTCTCTGTTCGGCGTCGGTGGACGAGCGGGTTCCCGGCTGGATGCGAGGCCAGGGCCGGGGCTGGGTCACTGCCGAGTACGGCATGCTGCCGCGCGCAACCAAAGAGCGAACCAATCGCGAGGCTGCATCCGGCAAACAGGGCGGACGAACCGTCGAAATCCAGCGCCTGATCGGCCGTTCGCTCCGCGCGAGTCTCGACCTGAAGGCCCTCGGAGAGCGCCAGATCATCATCGACTGCGACGTCGTCCGGGCTGACGGAGGCACGCGGTGCGCTGCGATCACCGGGGGATACGTTGCGCTGGCGCTGGCGCTGGCCAAGCTGCGCCAACTGGGCAAGTTGAACCGCGATCCGATACAGACCGCTGTCGCCGCTGTCAGCGTCGGAATTGTGAAGGGGAAACCAGTGCTCGACCTCGACTATGCCGAGGACAGCACCGCGTTCGTGGACTGCAATGTCATCGGCACGTCAGATGAAGCGTTCGTCGAGATTCAAGCGACCGCCGAGGGCAAGGCGTTCTCACGCGCTGCGTTGGGCTCGCTTCTCGACCTGGCGGAACTCGGGCTCGCCGAACTCTTTGCCGCGCAACGTGAGGCGATACGGATCGCAACCGCTACTCGCTAGCTGATCCCCGAGCACCTGGGGCGCGATCTCGAGCAGAGCCGCCCGCAACCGCTCCATGGCGCTTCTGGTGCCAATCCCGAAGCGGACGAACTGTTCCAGCCCCCGCTCTTGGGGGGCGTGGACCTGTATACCCTGGGCCGCAAGCAGTGCCAGCAGCGTGTCACGTTCACCCACTTCCACGCGCGCTGCCACGAACGGACCCCAGCTTGGCAGAGGTTGCAGGAACGAGAGCTTGCGAAGCGCCCGGTAAAGACGAGATCGTTCCTCGCGCAGGAGCGACAGCGGCATCTGGTTGGAGGCTTTACCGCTGCTAGCAATGGTCGCGGCCCGCGCTACCCCCGGGGGCAGCGGCGACGTCACAGCCGCCAGGAAATCTCTGGCTTGTGGCGACCCAACGGCCCAGCCAGCGTTGGTCGCCGCGTCGCCAAGTCTTGACTGAAACGATCGGAGCACGATGACGTTCGAAAACTCGCTCGCCACACTCAGCAGCGATTGGCCCGCGTAGTCGGCGTACCGCTCGTCAATGACTAACCAGGCGCAGGAGCGAGCGAGACGTACCGCATCGTTCGCCGTCAACACGTTGCCCAGCGGATCTCCGGGCGAGGCGATGATCGCCATGCCCTCGTGGGGCAGGTCACTTGCGGTCTCAAGCGAGATGGAGCCATCCCGGCCAAGGCCGCGCGTCACGTTGACGACGTCACGTTTCCCTGGCGCAGATGCGAGAAGATCGACTGTCGTTGACGGTGGAAAAAGAATGAGCGGACCTGAGTTCCGCGCTGCAATGCCAGTCAAAGCGGCGTCTATGTTGTCTACCAGGACGAGATTGCGCTCCGCGAGCCGGTAGTGTGTCGCTAATCGCTGGCGAAGGAGGGTCTCCTGCAGGTCCTCGCTCCCCTCGACACCGTGAACAAGTGCGTCAGAGACTGCCACCGTGGGAGCAATGGCCGGGATGACCCGGCTCAGGTCGATCATCCCTGCGCGCCCCTGCGCGCCTGAGTCCTTCCAGGATCTTGAGCGATTCATGGTCAGTGGCGCCAGATCCCCGTGCCTGGTGACGCTGTCACCCCAACAGCGCGAGGGACGGCTTCTTCAACGTAAACCTCAGAAATGATGGAGACGGCGACGTTACGGACCGGAACACCGCCGACCGTGTGGCCCGCCAGATTCCCCAGGTGCGCGTGACCGTGGATGACCATGTCCGGCTGGTGGCGATCCAGGACCAGGCCGAGTTCGCAGTTGCCCAGCATCCAGTATTTGGCGATCGGCTCGCGACCGAGGGTGCTTACTGTCGGCGAGAAATGCATCAACGCAATCGTGACGTCGGCGTCCAGGTTCGAGAGCGACTGGTCCAGCGCCTGCGCCTCACGGCGGGAGCGAAGCGCCAGGCGCTTCAAGGTGCGGGCGTGAATGGCGTTGGGGCCCTCAATCGGCCAGAAGCCTCCTCCACTCCCGGTGATTCCGGCTACCCCGATACGCACGCCGGAACTCGTGGTGAGGTGCCGCGTCCCGCCATCCAGGACGGTGATGCCGTGGCGCTCGAAGACGCGACGGAAGGCAACACGACGAACCGTCCTCAAGTCATGATTGCCGAGCACAGCAATGACCGGCACGGATGCATCGGCCAGAAACTCCGCCGCTGCTTCTGCTTCGACGATGCGACCGGTGTCTGTCATGTCGCCTGCCACAAGCAGGAGATCAGCGCGCTGACGCAGGTCTGTGAGCGGAGACGACAAGGATGAGCCGTCCGCCTTCATGTGAAGGTCGCCAATTGCCGCTACGCGTACCCCAGGGCTGCGAGGGGCAAGCGACGCGGGAGTTGGATGGGAAACTGACGCGATCATTATGGAGCAAGGGTACACGATAGCTGCCAGCCTCTGGCTGGCTCGTATACTGACCGGCAGGGGTGCTATCCCCCGCGTTTCGGGAGTTGGGAACAAGGGGCTACGCGTGCGATTGAGCAGGCGCGCGATGGGCGCGATGTTGGTGGCGTGTGCCATCGGTGGGACGAAGTCACCGCGCGCCCTGGCAGCAGACACCAAGCCGTTGCAGGTGCCTCCACCGGCATCTATCAGCGCAAAGGGGGTCTACGTCTTCGACCGGCGCAGTGGCGTGCCCCTGTTCGCGCGCGACGCCGATCTTCCGCTGCCCCCGGCAAGTCTGACGAAGATCGTTGCGGCGCTGGTCGTCCTGGACCGCGCCGACCTGAGTCAGATGATCACGATCCAGGAAGGGGATCTGGTCAGCCCCGAGGAGTCGCAAGTTGGGCTGGTAGCCGGTGACAGCCTGAGCGTGCGCGACCTGCTGTTCGGTGCGCTCATTCCGTCGGGCAATGACGCCACGATCGCCCTCGCTCGTACCATTGGGGCGGCCGATCTTGGAGAGGACGCTTCAGTCGACGAGGCAATTGCACGCTTCGTGGAGATGATGAACGACAAGGCGTCTGAAATCGGTGCAACCTCGTCTCATCTCATGTATCCAACCGGGATCGACCGAGAGGGCCATGTCATGAGTGCGCGAGACGTGGCCACAGCGTCTGCCGTCGCGCTCGAGAATCCGCTTTTCGCTGAAATTGTCAGTACCCAACGGGCCACACTGCCCTCGCAAGTTCGACCTGAGGGATACGAGATCTTTACGACAAACGATCTTCTTGTCGAAGGTCTGGTCAATGGTGTGAAGACCGGCTCAACTCCGCAGGCCGGCGGCTGCCTTGCGACATCGTTCGATCTCGGTCCGGGGCAGATCGTGTCCGTCGTGCTGGGAAGCACCTTCACTGAGGACGCGGAGGGTTTCCCTGATTACAGCCAGCGCTTCACGGACACGCGCACATTGATCTCATCGGCCGAGAGTGATTTCGTCTGGCTGGATCTCGCCTCTCCCGAGACGCTGAAGGGACTCAATGAGGAACTCGCAGTTTGGGATGTCGCGATTCCGGAGCAACTCCAGGTTCCCGTGCCAGTCGAGGATACGTCCCAGTTGCGCTACCGGTTACGACTCGGACCGCCTGACAGTGCGGATGGTGCTGCGGGCGAACTGCAGGTGTTTGTCGGCGATGCGTTGTTGCTCTCGCAGCCGGCGACTGTTGCCAGCCAGGCTGTGGCATGACCGCTGAGCCAGACGACATACCATCGGGTGATCGGCTGCAACGCGTTTTGGCAGCGCGTGGCGTTGCGTCCCGCCGCAAGTCGGAGGAGTTGATACGCGAGGGACGAGTTTCGGTGAACGGCAAAGTTGTCACTGAGCTCGGTACCCGCGTCGATCCTAATGCTTCCATCAAGGTCGACGGCAAGGTCGTGCGCAAGCAGGCTCATCGCTACGTCATGCTGAACAAGCCATCCGGATTCATCACGACGAAAAGCGACGAACGAGACAGGCACACCGTCATGGAGCTGGTTCCATCGCGACCACCGCTGACGCCGGTCGGCCGCCTGGATCGCGACACCGAAGGGCTGCTCCTCTTCACGAACGACGGCGAGGTTGCGAATCGCGTCATGCACCCGCGCTATCAGTTGACCAAGGAGTACGTGATCACCACTCCGGTCAAGCCGCCGGAGTCCGTGATGCGGCGGGTGCGAGAGGGAATCGAGATCGACGGCAAGCTTGTGCAACCTCATGAATTCCGCATCATGCGAGAGACGCGCAACGGAGTATTGCTTTCGATCGTCGTTCACGAAGGCATGAACCGGGTGGTGCGGCGCATGATGGAGAATGCAGGCATCGAGGTCGCTTCTCTGCGCCGGGAGCGTATCGGTCCCCTTTCTGTCGCGGGCATCCCGCGGGGTGGGCACCGTGATCTCACCGAGGGCGAACTGGCCAACCTCCTGCAGGCACTCCACCTGGAGCGTGACGACTCGACCACTGCCGCCCAACAGGGTCGCTCCCGTTCGCCGCAATCACGCGAGAGGAACTCGTGAGTTCACGTACCATCACGACATCTGAAGAGCATGGGCAGGTCATTGCCATCGACGGCCCGGCGGCTGCCGGCAAATCCACCGTGGCGAGAGCCGTCGCGGAACGACTTGGCGCGCTGCTTTTCGACACCGGTTCGCTGTACCGCGTCATCGCGCTCCTCGCGTTACGTAGTAACGTCGACCCCCACGACGAAGAAGCGTTATGTGAACTCGCAAGGACGACGAGAATCGACATTCGACCCCCCAGCGTGCAGGACGGTCGCCTGTTCGACGTCCTGATTGCGGGCGAAGACGTGACCTGGCGAATCCGTGACCCCGATGTCGGTCACATCGTGTCCCAGGTGTCCGAGCACGCTGAAGTTCGTGCCGCGTTGCTGCCACTGCAACGACGTATTGCTGCGGCAGGGCCGGTCGTGATGGTCGGTCGCGATATTGGCACTGTCGTTGTGCCGGACGCAGGGTTGAAGATCTACCTGGACGCTTCACCTGACGAACGCGCACGCCGGCGGTACCTCGAATCTCGTGTGCGCGATACGTCGGTGACACTGGACGAAGTACGCCAGGAGACACTCGCTCGCGATGCCATTGACACCGCCCGCGCTACTGCCCCACTCCGGGCGGCCGAAGATGCAACGCTAGTGCAGACTGACGATCTGGACGCGGCGGCAGTGGCGGACGTCATCATTGAGCTTGCTCGAGCCTTACGGGCCCCAGATGGCACGCATGTCTGGTCTGACCTGGGGTGAACGTGTCGGAAAACCTGCACGAAGGAACGATCAGCGGGTTCTGGCGGGCGGTTGTTGTTGGCACCGTCCGGCGAGTCATCACTCCAGCGTTGCCGCTCCGAATCACCGGGACGGAGGACGTTCCCCAGGATGGTCCGCTCATTGTCGTGTCCAACCACCTGTCAAACGTCGACCCGCCAATCCTGATCGTGGCGTTCCCGCGTCCACTCTTTTTCATGGGCAAGTCGGAGTTGTTTCGCAACCCGGTTCTGGCCTGGGTGGTGCGCAAGTTCGGAGGGTTCCCCGTCGAACGCGGCACGGCGGACCGCGCAGCGCTGCGCCATGCCTTGTCGGTCCTGAGCCAGGACATTGCCCTGGGCATTTTCCCGGAGGGTGGGCGGTCCAAGACTGGCGCGCTGCGGCCTGGTCTGCCCGGGGTTGGACTGCTGGCGCTGCAATCTGGAGCACCGGTGCTGCCGGTCGCGCTCACCGGGACCGAAGTCTATCCAGTTAACGGGGACTGGCCTCTCGGCCGGCCGCCGGGTGTACCGCGCGGCGTTGGCGTGCGCTTTGGCAAACCCTTCACTGTACCGAAGCACGTCGACGGCAAGCGAGTAACGGCAGACGAAGCGACGCGCCTCATCATGACACGTGTCGCCGAGCTCCTCCCGGAACCGTATCGCGGTGTCTATTCGTCCTCGGGGACCATGTCGTCGTCCGGTGACACGGTACGATCCGCCAGCCGCTGACGCGCGGTGCGCCGTGGTTTGCGATCCGGCTCGCCCGTCTCCTCCTGCTCGCCCCAGACGAGTTCGAAGCTCCCGATGTGCACCACATCGCCATCTTCGATTCCCTGGCGCGTCAGTTCTGCCGAAATTCCCGTTGATTCGAGGCGACGTTGGAAGCGTTCGACCGCTTCTTCATTCTCGAAGTTCGTCATTTTCGTGAAGCGTTCGATGCCAATCCCGCTGACGTCGAAGTGGTGGCGAGAGAGCCTGGTCACTTCCCACGCCTGCTCGTCCTGGGACCCAAGCGTGTAGCGGCGGCGCTCCTGCGGCTTCTCCTCTTCGGCGGCCCGCTGTTCGACCTCGCGAAGTGTCGCCGCGGTCGCCTGCATCAGGAACGGGACTCCCTCGCCTGATGCGGCGCTAATCGGGAAAACCTGGTAGCCGCGCTTCTCAAGCTCCGCCGTGAGGACCGGGATCTTCTCCTGCGCCTCCGGAATGTCACTCTTGTTGAGGGCAACCAGCATCGGCTTGTCGAGAAGGTTGACTTCGTACTCCTGCAGCTCGGCGTTGACGGAGTCAAAGTCCGCCAGCGGATCCCGCCCCTCCAGGCCGCCGGACGCGTCCAGGACGTGAATGAGGACCCGCGTCCGGCGCACATGGCGGAGGAACTCGAGTCCGAGACCAACGCCTTGCGCCGCGCCGCTAATCAGGCCCGGGATGTCAGCCATCACGAAGACCTGACCACTCGGACCGCCCACCTGGACCATGCCCAGCATCGGCTCCAACGTGGTGAATGGGTAGTCAGCGATTTTCGGACGGGCGGCCGAGGCTGCGGCAAGCAACGTGGACTTGCCGGCGTTCGGCAGTCCAACCAGGCCGACATCAGCGATCATGCGCAGTTCGAGCCTGAGCCAGAATTCTTCGCCAGGCTCGCCAAGTTCCGCTATGCGAGGCGCCTGGCGCGTCGAGCTCTTGAAGTGAACGTTTCCCAGGCCACCCTTGCCGCCCCGCGCAACCTGGGTCATCTCGCCGTCATCGGTAAGGTCCGCCAGGAGTTCGTCCGTCTCGTCATTCCAGACCACCGTGCCGGGAGGAACGTCTATGTAAAGGTCCTGCCCCTTTTTCCCGTGGCGCTGCTGGCTGCGGCCCGGTCCGCCGTGTTCGGCCTTGAAGCGAGACGTGAACTGGAACGGCAGCAAGCTCGTCTGGTTCGGCATTACCCTGAGGTAGACAGAGCCGCCATTCCCGCCATCTCCACCGTCTGGCCCTCCGCGCGGGACGTACTTTTCTCGACGGAAGGATGAAGAGCCGTTACCACCATTTCCGGCCTGGACCCAAATACGTGCCCGATCAACCAGCACTGTCGTTCCTGCTTCCCACTACACAGCGCAGCAGCGCCCCGGCGCGATTACCGTCACGAGCTGGCCGAGTCGATTAGACGCTAGTCGAGGTAATCCTTGAGCTTCTTGGAGCGGCTCGGGTGGCGCAGCTTGCGCAACGCCTTGGCCTCGATTTGCCGGATGCGCTCTCGCGTCACGCCGAAGGCCTTGCCAACCTCCTCCAACGTACGAGTGCGACCGTCATCCAGACCAAAGCGCATAGCCAGGACCTGGCGCTCACGTTCGGAAAGCGTACCGAGGACGTCGTCCATCTGCTCTTTCAGCATTTTGCGGGAGGCCGCGTCGGCAGGGGCCAACACCTTATGGTCCTCAATGAAATCACCGAGGCTGCTGTCCTCTTCCTCGCCGATCGGCATCTCCAGCGAAACCGGCTCCTGCGAGATCTTGATGATCTCGCGGACGCGGTCCGCGTCGATCTGCAGTTCCGCTCCGATCTCCTCAGACGTTGGCTCTCGCCCAAGTTCCTGTTGCAGCCGTCGGGAGGTGCGAATGAGCCGGTTGATGGTTTCCACCATGTGCACGGGGATGCGGATCGTGCGAGCCTGGTCGGCAATCGCGCGCGTGATAGCCTGGCGGATCCACCACGTTGCGTACGTGCTGAATTTGTAGCCCTTATGGTGCTGGAACTTTTCCACCGCGCGGATCAAACCCAGGTTGCCTTCCTGGATCAGGTCCAACATCGACATTCCGCGCCCGACATACTTCTTGGCCACGGACACCACAAGGCGCAGATTCGCCTCCGTCAGCGCAACCTTGGCAGCGTCACCTTCCTGCACACGCCGGTCCCATGTGCGCCGCAGAGCAACCACGTCTGCAGATAGTGCGGCCAGCACTGAGTCGGCCTCTGGCCACGCCCCAGGCGCGGTCGTAGCGATCAAGGACTTGACCTGTGGCGGCAGGAGATCCCACTCGACATTGCGGAGGCGCAGCGACTCTTCCAGTTCCTCTGGCGTCAGGCCCAGTTCCTGCGCCGTGTTCTTGACGGCATCCTCGGGAAACCGCGTGATCGGCAAGAGATGGCTAAGACACTCGGCCACATTGCCGGCTTCCGGCAGATTCACCGCCGCAGCCAGAGCTGCCGCGTCCTTCCAGCCGGCGCGAAGGGCCAGGTAGATCTCCAGGCCCACCATTTCTGCTTCCGGTTGCAAACCAGTTTCGTTTCGCAATCGGGCGCGCACCGCGCGGAGATATTCGCCGCGCTCCATCGCACGGGCCAGCTCCACCTCGCGCTCACCGGTCAGCAGGGCCACCCGCCCGATCTCACGCAGGTACATCCGCACGGGATCATCGAGATTCGCGAGACCGGCGTCGACAGCTTGTGCGGCTGCCCGGGAGTCGACGACGGACGAACGCTCGATGCGTGTGACCAGCGCCTCGGGAGCAGCCGACTCGTCCAGGTCTACCGACTGCAAGGCGAGCGCAATATCGGCGGGCACCAACGGATTGGCCTGGGGATCCGGGAACTCTTCAAGCAACTCATCGAGGGCGAAGACATCTGGCGCCGCCAGTTCATCGACAGCAGGCACCAGGCTCGGCTCAGCGGACTCGATCATTTCGTCCGCTTCTTCCTCGTCGCCGATGATTTCATCCTCGATAAGGACGCCATCGATCCTGGCCTGGTTCGCCCGGCCGTTGACTCCGCCACGCGGCGTCGCCACCGTTTCTGTTACTGAACTTTCCCGTGGAATGGGCCTGGACATCTCGGAGGAACCACCTTGCGTCTGCGGCCAACCCCTCGGCTGCCTCATGGACGACGGCATCATCGGCTGGTTGACCGCTTGGCGGGAGGCCGGATCACACGGCCTTCTTGCACGGATGCGAACCAGACGAGCGCAGGTCGCCGACGACCCCCCTGCACATTACGGAGACCGATCAGGGCGGGCTGTACGCTACAACGAACTCGTCCCTGCCGACAACTGGACGCCGCGGGAGAGGTTACAGAGTGCGCGCATCGTAAATCTCGCTTTGCAGCATGTCCGCGTACGTTTCACGACGTCGGATCAGGCGCGCGTTCCCCTCGTTGACCAGTACCACCGCTGGGCGGGGCGCAAGATTGTAGTTGCTTGACATGGCGAGACAGTAGGCGCCGGCCATCGGCAAGACGAGCAAATCACCGCTGGCGAGCACCGGGAGCGAGATATTCTCGATCAGAACGTCCCCGGATTCACAGTACTTGCCAGCTATGGTCACCGTCTCATGTGGATCACGCGAACCGTCCCGGTTGGCCAGATCCGCAGAGTACTTCGCACCGTAGAGCGATGGACGGATGTTGTCGGACATCCCGCCATCCACCGAGACGTAGTTCCGCGCACCTGGGATTTCCTTGCGTGCCCCAACTTCGTAGATCGCTACGCCGGCGGGGCCCACGATTGCCCTGCCAGGCTCGACAACCAGTTCTGGAGGTTCGTAGCCGCCTGCAGCAGCCTGCTCGCGCAGCGCTGCTGCCGCAGTTGCTGCCCAATCGGCAATCGACACATCGGCTCCCGATGCGTCGTCGGCGACACCAAATCCACCTCCAGGGATGATGACGCGAGGAGCGATACCGTGACGCAGATACACGTCGGTTGCAAACTCCATCATGGCTGAGAGCGTCCGCGCCACCAGGCCGGAGTCAAAGATCTGCGAGCCGACGTGTGCGTGATAGCCGGCAAGACGAAGCGCTGCGGACGCGACAACGCGCGCCGCAGCTGAAGCGGCCTGTCCATCCCAGATCGGAAATCCGAACTTGGAATCCGTCGCTCCGGTGCGCATTTTGTGGTGTGTGTGAGGATCCACACCGGGATTGAGGCGAAGCACGACCTCAGGGTGTGCTTCGAGCTGCCGGGCAACTTCTTCCAGCAGGTCGAGTTCGTGCTCGCTGTCGACCGCGATGAGCCCCACTCCCGCACGTAAGGCTTCGTCAAGCTCTGCCCGGCTTTTGTTGTTGCCGTGAAAGATCATCCGGCTCGGATCCATGCCTGCCTGCTGACCTGCATAGATCTCGCCGCCGGAGACGACATCCAACCCCAATCCCTCGTCGGCGAGAATTCGGACCAGAGCGGGCGACATTCCTGCTTTACCGGCATAGGCGACGCGGGATCTGGGGTACACCCGCCTGAAGATGTCACGGATTTCGCGGGCCCGGCTGCGCAGCGTCACCTCGTCGTAAACGTACAGCGGCGTCCCGAACTGCTGGGCCAACTGCTGCAGCGACACGCCGCCTATGCGCATCACGCCAGCAGTGTCGCGATCGGTGGTGTCAGGCCAGGCGGTACGAGAACTCGTGGTCAGATGCTGCATGTCCTCATCCAGGGTCCGGCGTCAACACTGACGGCGCTATACTGACGATCGATGCCGGGCATGATGCCCGTTGTTCAGTATGCCATTCGATTGTCGAAAGAACGCGCACTGCCACCATGCCTCCCGCCACTGTCCTGACTGCAACGGACCTGAGCAAGTCGTTCGGTCCCGATGAGATTTTTCGCGGCGTCTCCTTCCAGATCGCTGACCGCGAGCATGTTGCCCTCGTCGGGATTAACGGCGCTGGCAAGTCAACGCTGCTCAAGATCATCGCCGGAACCGACGCGCCGAATTCCGGTGAAGTAGCTGTAGCCCGCGGTGCGCGAATGGCTGTGCTGCAACAGGACCCACGCTTTGACGTCGACCGCAGTGTCCGCGACGAAGCGCGCCTTGCGTTCGAGGACGCGTTGGCCGCCCAGGCCCGCATGCGCGAACTTGAACTCGCAATGCAGTCTGCCGAAGGTGACCAACTCGACGAGTACTTCGCGGAGTACGAACGGCTCAGTGTCCACTTCGAGGTCGCCGGAGGCTACGACATCGAGCACCGCACGGATGATGTCTTGACCGGGCTTGGCTTTACCCCGGAGCAGATGACCCAATCGGTCAGAACGCTGAGCGGTGGTCAGCGCACGCGCGTCGCCCTCGCCAAGGCACTCCTTTCCGAACCGGACCTGCTGTTGCTGGACGAACCCACAAATCACCTGGACCTCGGCATGCTCGAGTGGCTTGAGGGCTTCCTGGTGACCTGGCGCGGCGCCTTCCTGGTGGTGTCCCATGATCGCTATTTCCTGGACAAGGTGACGACCCGCACGCTCGATCTCTCATTCGGCCGCCTCGAGGATTACCCTGCGGCTTACGCCCGGTATCTCGTCCTGCGTGAAGAACGCTTCGAGCGCCGCATGCAGGAGTACGAAGAACAACAGGCCTTCATCGCACGGACGGAAGAGTTCATTCGCCGCTACAAGGCGGGGCAGCGCTCCCGAGAAGCTCGGGGCCGTCAGACGCGGCTGGATCGACTGGAGCGCATTGACCGGCCCGAATTGCACACGGCCCTGAAACTCAGCACATCGCCGACGATGCGCAGTGGGCGTGACGTGATCTCCATGACACCATTGCGGGTGGGTTACACGGATGGTGTCCGGGAAACGGTCCTCGTGACCACGCCCGAACTTCGGGTTGAGCGGGGGGATCGCGTCGCAATCATCGGCGACAACGGCAGTGGTAAATCGACCTTGTTGAAGACGATCGTTGGCGAGCTTCCGGCCTTGAAGGGTCGAGTCGGTTTCGGCACGAATGTCAAGGTTGGGTACTACGCGCAGGGGCACGAGAGCCTGCCGCCGGAAGGCACGCCGATGTCGGTGCTCCTTGACGCCCAACCCATGGGAGAAGAATCGGCACGCTCCTACCTCTCGCGCTTCCTGTTCAGTGGCGACGACGTAGACCGCTCCATTGGATTGCTGTCAGGTGGTGAGCGCTCACGGCTGGCCCTCGCCCGGCTACTCGTGGAAGGCGCGAACCTGCTGATTCTCGACGAGCCGACGAACCACCTTGATATCCAGTCTCGCGAGACGCTGGAGGAAATGCTGTCGGGGTACGACGGTACGGTCGTCTTCGTCTCGCACGATCGGTTTTTCGTCGATCGCGTCGCGACCCGGGTGTGGGAGGTTAGCGCTGGGCGGCTGCAGACCTACCTGGGCAATTACTCCGATGCTCAACGGCAGAAGGCGCGCGCGAAAACGCCAGAGACGCAAGTGCCCGCCAAGCGCGCTGAGCCCGTCGCGCCAAAGGCGCCCGAGTTGCCGCAAACCCGGGAACCAAGACGCTCTGGAGGCGAATCAACGACGCGGTTGCAGCGCAAACTCGAGGGTATCGAGCGCGAAATTGGCAAACTGGAGGGCAAGCTCAACGAACTGAGCGATGCGATCGCCATCGCCGGTCTCGGCACGGATCTCGGTGCCCTTACGAAGCTCAGCGATGACTACGCGGCGGCGCAAGAGGCACTTGATAACGCATATGCGCAATGGGAAGAGGTCAACGCCGCACTGGCTGAGGCAAACCTGGTCGCCACCTCGTGACGCTGCCGGAGCGAGATCGGCCGCTGGTCATCGGGCTTACGGGGCCAATTGCCGCGGGCAAATCGCAGGTTGCCGCATTTCTGGCGGAACTCGGTGCGGAAGTGATCGACGCAGACGCCGTATACCGCGAGTTGATTACGCCGCCTTCGCCGCTCCTGGACCGTATTGCAGAGCGGTTCGGCCCAGAAATCCTGGATGCGTCGGGAGCGCTGGATCGCGCGGCACTCGGCAATGTGGTCTTCAACAATGCCCGTGAACTGGCGGCGCTCGAGGGCATCACACACCCGGTCGTGATCGCAGAGGTCCGCCGTCGCATTGCCAACTCGCAGGCGGACGTGGTCGTAAATGAAGCCATCCGGCTTGTCGAATCCGGGATGGCCAGCGACGTCGACGCTCTCTGGCTGGTGACAGCAGAGCCTGAGGTTCGCCTGCGCCGCTTGATGGCACGCAACTCGCTTGACGAAACCACAGCGCGTGAACGCCTCGTCGTCTCACAGCCATCACTGCCGGACGGTCTTTTGTTTGATGAGGTGATCGACAACTCTGGATCACTCGACGAGATGCGCGCCAATGTCCGGCGCGCCTGGAAGCGTTTGCCGCTGAACCGGAAACGCGTTGTGTTACAGGAAGGGACCATTCGTGAGCGTGCCAGAAAAGGTTGACGTCTATTTCGACTACGCCTGCCCATTCGCTGATTCAGCAGCGCGGTGGGTCAGCGAACTGAAGAAGCAGATCGGGGACGAGGTCCAGTTCGAGTTCAAGTTCTTTCCGTTGGAGCAAGTCAACGCTCCTGCTGACGTTGAGGAGGCAATCTGGGACTTGCCACGCGAGAACCGGTCTCCCGCCAGGCACAGCATGCAGGCCGGCGCCGCGGCTCTTCAGCAGGGCCGTGACGCCTTCGACGCCTTCAACCTGGAACTCATGAAGCTCAAGCACAGTGAGGGGAAGGATCACGGGAAGCGCGCCAGCATTACGGAGGCTGCGCAGCGCGCCGGGCTCAATATGGCCCAGTTCGAAGAGGATCTGGAAGACGACGACCTCCTCGACATCGTCCGCGAGGACTATGAGACCGGGCTTGCAGAGCACGGCGTGTTTGGGACGCCAACGTTCGTGTTCCCTTCCGGATCAGCCGTCTACCTGCAGCTCCTGCCGGCTCCAACCGCAGAGGAAGCGGTACCACTCTGGCGGGAGTTCGTCGCCACCGCCGAAGGGCGCCCGAACTATCGGGAGTTCAAGCGGACACGTCGCCCGGCTCGGTAGGCTGTACGTGCCTGATCTGCCGCTTTCACAGGACAAGGTGCAACGCGTTCGTGCGGGCCTGCTGGGCTGGTTCCGGGAGGTGCAGCGAGACCTGCCCTGGCGTCGGACGCGTGACCCGTATGCCATCCTCGTCTCGGAGGTCATGCTGCAACAGACCCAAGTCGATCGGGTCCTCCCCTACTACGCCCGCTTCCTGGAACGGTTCCCAAACGCTCCCTCACTGGCGGAAGCACCAGTGGCAGATGTCATCAAGCTCTGGTCCGGTCTTGGCTACAACCGTCGAGCGGTGAACCTGCAGCGCGCGGCCCAGGCGGTAGTGGAGGAGTACGGAGGTGAGTTTCCGTCCGAGCCGGAGGAGCTACGTAAGCTGCCGGGCCTTGGCCCGTACACCGCTGGCGCCGTCGCTGCCTTTGCCTTCGAACGCGATGTTGCCTTTCTCGACACCAACATGCGACGCGTTGTCACGCGCCTGGTCTTCGGCGCAGAGGGTGCTCCCGAACGCGACGTCCTGGCAGCCGCCGGAGAGCTCCTTCCACCTGGTCACGGTTGGGAGTGGAACCAGGCCCTGATTGAATTTGGCGCGCTGCAGTGCACTGCTCGCAAACCTGCGTGTATCGTCTGCCCGCTCTCTGAACAGTGCGTGGCGTTTCCCTTTATCCAGGGGGCGCTTGTCCAGGCCAGGGCACGCCCCCACACAACTGAACGGTTCGAAACCAGCTCGCGCTTCTACCGGGGACGCATCGTTGAGCGGTTGCGGGATCTACCCACCGGTGATGTGAACGGTATTCCGCTCGCCAACCTCGGGCCATTGCTGCGTGAGGATTTCAGCGAAGCGGATTTGCCCTGGCTGGCGGACCTGGTTCGAGGGCTGCAGCGCGACGGACTCGCTGCCTTCGCCGAGGACCGTCCGGGCTACGACGAAGCGCCGGATCTTACGCTCGACTCGCGAATTCGACTTCCCTGAAACTGTGAGCCGCCATCCATGAGCACCGCAGTTGAACCGGCCATCATGGGCTTCCTCACGGATACGACCATCTGCATCGGTTGCAAGGCCTGCGAAGTCGCCTGCAAGCAGTGGAACCAGCTGCCCGCGGATGAACAGGCGGCGCCCTTTACACTGACCGGATTCAGCTACGACAACACCGTGGACCTTGGCGCCGAGACGTGGCGGCACGTAGCGTTCATCGAACAGGAGCGGGGACCTGATGTTGCCTGGCTCATGGTCAGCGATGTCTGCAAACATTGCACCCACGCTGGCTGCATGGACGCCTGCCCGACCGGGGCGATCATGCGCACGGAATTCGGGACCGTCGTCATTCAGGACAACGTCTGTAACGGCTGCGGCTACTGCGTCCCAGCCTGCCCGTTCGGTGTTCCGCAACTGAGCCACCAGGACGGTGGCTCGCACAAGTGCACTCTCTGCTATGACCGCCTGCGCGGCGGCCTGACACCCGCCTGTGCCAACACCTGTCCAACAAACTCGATCCGCTTCGGCGAGGTTCAGGAGCTCAAGCAACTTGGCCTGAACCGCGTGGAGGAACTCCGGGCGGCAGGTGAAGACGCGTACTTCTATGGAGACGAGGACCTCGGCGGAACCAATGGCATCGGCGACCTGCACGCCATGTTTGTGCTCAACGCACCGCCCGAGCGATTCAACCTCCCGGCTCGGCCGCACTTGCCACGGCGAAACATCCGACCGGCCGCGCTGGCCACCTCTGCGACGGCACTCGGCTTTGCGCTGGTGGCCGCGTGCGCGTTCAAGTTCCGCTCATGACGCGGACCTCGCCACCAGCAGCACCCGCCCCTCCTGGGTACTACGGGCAACCGGCTATTCACGGCCCGCACTGGAATTGGCTGATCATCGGCTACTTCTTCACCGGTGGCATTTCCGGCGGTGCCGCCGCGCTGGCTGCCGCAGCCGACCTGTTCGGAGATTCTCGAGCCGTACGCCTGCGTGATCGCGCGGTCTACGTTTCGTTTGCGGCGCTTCTGCCTTGCCCGGTCTTGCTCATTCTGGATCTGGGCCGGCCGCAGCGATTTCACCACATGGTCCGTGCGTTCCGCCCGAGCTCGCCCATGTCCATGGGCACCTGGGGCCTCAACCTGTTCTCCCTGCTGGAAACCGCCTGCATGGCCGTGGTTTTTCTTCGCTGGTTTACGGGAGAACGATTCAATCTTCCGCGCTCGTTAGAGAAGTCACTCTTTGCGGCGAATGGCATCGCCGGGCTCTTCCTTGCCGGCTACACCGGCACACTCCTGGCGGCGACTGCGGTACCACTCTGGGCCAGGCGGCCAGGACTCCTCGGCCCGCTCTTTCTCGCATCGGGAATTTCGTCTGGTTGCGCCGCAACAGCACTTGCGTTGCCACCAGAGCGCGGTGATGAACACGTCGATGACGCCCTGGCGGTCATTGACACCGTTGCGTCGCTCGCCAAGGCCGGACTTTTGGCCGCCTGGGTGGCGTCACTCGGGGATGTGGCCGATCCCGTCGATCGAGGGCAGCGAGGCCACATCGTTCGAGAAGGCTGTGTCCTGGCCGGCGTCGTTGCGCCGCTCATCATTGAGGCAGTGACGAACAGCGCACCACGCTGGGGGCGGGCTGGCCGGGTTGTAGCCGCAACGCTTTCCCTTGCCGGGACGTTCGCGCTCCGTTACGCCGTGGTCAGCGGCGGACGCGCGTCCGCCGACGATCCGCTGGCAACGTTTCACTCCACGCGCTAATCCCGATCAGGCAATAGCCCTGGCAAGCCAGCCGGGCACATCGGCAATCGGAAGCCGCTCCTGCGACATATCATCGCGATGTCTCACCGTGACGCTCGCGTCCTCGAGGGAATCAAAGTCGACGGTGAAACAGAACGGCGTTCCAATCTCGTCCTGCCGGCGGTAGCGCTTGCCGATGTTGCCTGTCTCGTCGTACTCGATCAAGGCGCCTGTCTCTGCCCTGATCGCGTCGAACAAGGCCTGGGCGGGCGCGGCCAGCTCTGGCTTGCGGAGTAACGGCAAGACCGCGGCCTTGTACGGCGCCACGCGAGGATGCAGGCGCAGAACGGTACGCACGTCCGGCTTGCCGTTCACATCCACTGTAGCTTCCTCGTCGTACGCGTCGATAAGCAGGGTCAGGATGGTTCGGTCCACGCCAAACGTCGGCTCGATCACGTACGGAATGTACTTCCGGTTCTCAGCCTGATCGAAATACTGCAGGTCCTGGCCGCTGGCGGCCTGGTGCTGCGTGAGGTCAAAATCGGTGCGGTTCGCCAGACCGTAGAGTTCCCGCCAGCCCATGGCGCCGGGAAACTGGTACTCGAAGTCGACTGTGCGGCTGGAGTAATGGGACAGTTCGTCTGCCGCATGCTCGCGAATGCGCACGAAGTCGCCCCTCACGCCAATGTGGTCCAACCATTCCTGCATCGCGGCAAGCCACTCTTCGAACGCCTCCGCCGCTCCATCAGGCCTGGTGAAGTACTCGATCTCCATCTGTTCGAACTCAAGCAGACGGAAGATAAAGTTCCCCGGCGTGATCTCGTTGCGAAATGCCTTTCCAATCTGGGCTATTCCGAAAGGGACCTTGACCCGGCCTGTCGCCACCACGTTCTTGTACTGGACAAACATGGCCTGTGCCGTTTCCGGACGGAGATAGACCAGCGTCCCGGTTTCCTCAACCGGGCCAATCGTGGTGCGAAACATCATGTTGAACTGGCGAGCTTCGGTCAGGGTGGCGTTCCCACAGACCGGGCACTTGAGCCCGGCAGCGGCCATCATGGCGGTCATCTCGGCTGGAGACTTGCCTTCTGCATGCTCCCCCAGCCTCTCCTCGATCAGGTGATCGGCGCGGAAACGCGACTTACAGGTGCGGCAGTCAACGAGGGGGTCGTTAAAGCCCTCGACGTGACCTGATGCCTCCCACACGCGGGGATGCATCAGGATTCCGCCATCCAATCCGACAACATCCCGGCGGCCATGAACAAACTTCCGCCACCAGAGATCCTTGACATTCCGCTTCAGTTCGGCACCTAGCGGCCCGTAGTCCCAGGTGTTTGCCAGCCCGCCGTAAATGTCCGAGCCCGGAAACACGAAGCCGCGGCGTTTGCACAGCGCGGCCACTTTCTCCATGGTTGCTACACGCTCGGTCTGGGGAAGTGCCACCGAAACTCCTTGGATCTTCTCGTTCGACGTTCGCCTGGCTGCGTGGTCAGAGCCCCTGCCGGGCTCAGTGCCTCAGGTGCCCAGACTCAGACTCGTCGTTGCTCGCATCATTCGCCAGCCGGCGGTAGACCTGGGTCGTTGAAATGCTGACATGGCCAAGCAGGAGCTGCACGTCGCGCAGATTCGCGCCACTGCGCAATGCATGAGTCGCGAACGTGTGACGCAGCGTGTGCGGTGTGATATCAGCGATATCCGCCTTGTTTGCGTAGGACTTCAGGATCAACCAGAAGCCCTGCCGGGTCAGCCGGTTCCCGCGGTGGTTCAAGAAGAGCGCGTGCTCCTCTCGCAGGACAAGGCGAGGCCGTGCGTTCTCCAGATAGTGGCCGATCGCCTCGATCGCCGTCGGCCGGAGGGGAACGCGCCGCTCGCGCAGCGTCCGGCTGGCGCAGCGCAAGTGCCGGGCATCCAGATCGACGTCCTCGGTGTCGAGCGCAACCAACTCACTGACCCGCATTCCTGTCGAGTAGAGCGCCTCAAGCATGGCCCGGTCACGCGAGGTCTCCGGGCGATCCCCCAGCGAGGCGGCATCCTTCGCCGGCTGCGCCAGCAGCCGCTCGACTTCGTCGGCAGAAATGGAGCGCGGGGTGTACTTGTCGACTTTTGGAGAGGACATGCGAGCGGCAGGATCACCGCGCAGTTGGCCCTCCTGAATGAGGTAGTTGAAGAAGGACTTGATCGCCGCCATCTTGCGCGCCACTGTCGACGAGGCGTACTGCCGGCCCCGTAGATGAAGCATGTAGCTCGTCAGGTGCTGATCCGTCAGGTCGGACCACGACCCGACAGCCTGTAATGCCATCAAGTCCGCGAGTGCCTGTGTATCGTCATCGTCGCCCGCAGGTTGGGCCTCTGCGTCGCCTTGCAGAAAGCTCAGGAACTGGGTCAAGTCATTGCGATAGGCAAAAATGGTGTTGACGGAGAATCCGCGTTCCGCTTCCAATACCTTCAGGAAATCGTCAATTTTCTCTTGCATCTTGCCCTCCCACGCCTCTTCGGCGACCAAGGCGTGTTTCCGGGAAACGCGCGAATGGAGCTCTACGCAGCAATTGCGTCGGCAAGCGGCGTGTACGGGAGCCCGAACGCCTCTGCTACCCCTGCTTGCGTCAGTTTGCCGTCAAAGACATTGACGCCCTTGCCGAGCGCCTCGTTTGCAACGGCCGCGGCCGGAAGTCCCAGTTCCGCCAGTTGCAGGCCGAATGGCAACGTAGCGTTCCCGAGCCCAATCGTGCTCGTGCGGGGCACAGCACCCGGCATATTGGTCACACAGTAGTGGACCACGCCGTGCTTGATGAAAATGGGATCGCTGTGGGTCGTCGGGTGAGCGGTCTCAATGCATCCGCCCTGGTCGATTGCCACATCCACGATGACCGAGGCGGGCTTCATGGAGGCCACCATTTGCTCCGTCACGAGCTTGGGCGCTCTCGCACCAGGTAGCAGCACAGCTCCGATCACCAGGTCGGCGTCCCGTACGACCTGTGCGATGTTCTCCCGGTTGGACGCAAGCGTGTGGAGACGCCCGTGGAGCACCGAGTCGAGATACCGTAGCCGGTCTAGAGACAGATCGACGATGGTGACGTTGGCGCCCATGCCCAGTGCAATCTCGGCCGCGTTGGTTCCGACAACGCCGCCGCCAACGATCACCACGTCGGCCGGAGGCACGCCAGGGATTCCGCCCAGGAGTAGTCCTCTTCCGCCATGCGCTTTTTCGAGGTGATGTGCCCCCACCTGCACGGACATGCGACCCGCAACTTCGCTCATGGGAGTCAACAGCGGCAGCACGCCGGAAGCAACCTGGACGGTTTCGTACGCCACTGCACGCACGTTGTTCCGCATCAGGGCCTGGGTGAGATCCAGGTCAGCCGCGAGGTGGAGATAGGTGAACAGGATCTGGCCCGGACGCAGCAGATCATATTCAGCGGCAATCGGCTCCTTGACCTTGAGGATCATGTCGGCAGCAGCAAAAACGCTCTGGGCATCTGGGGCAATCGTGGCGCCCGCCGCGGCGTACTCGGCGTCACTGAAGCCGCTGCCCGCACCAGCGCCTGCCTGGATCAGGACTTCGTTCCCCCGCACCACGTACTCGTGGGCGTTGGCCGGAGTCAGGGCAACGCGAAACTCGTGGTCCTTGATTTCCGTCGGAACCCCGATCAGCATCGGCAATGGGCCTCAGTGCGCGAAAGACAACCGCAGGACTCCAGGTGTTCCCGCCGCCACGCTATCCTCAGCGCCAGACGCCGGATTCTATCATACATAACAGATAGCTCTGTCTCAACTCAATTAGCGCCACCGGGAGTTATCGTCAAATAGCAATCCTCCCGGCCCGCGAGAAATCCGGTGTAAACTCGTCCCATACGCTCGGACGCTTTGCCCTTTCGCATCGGGCCAAAGCCACACTCAGGACAAAGCGTGTCACAGGGATTCATCAACGGTCTCTATATCGTCCCCATCCTGGCGATCCTTATTCTCGTTCACGAGATAGGCCACTTCTCCGCCGCTCGTGCCATCGGAGCCAAGGTCGAAGAATTCGGCATCGGGTTCCCGCCACGCATCAAGGGCTGGATGCGTAACGGCGTCCTCTGGTCAATCAACTGGCTGCCTTTTGGCGGCTTCGTCAAAGTTCTGGGCGACGATGGGAAATCGGACGATCCAGGCTCGATCAACAACAAGTCGCCGCTGCAGCGAGCCTTCTTCCTGGTGGCTGGTTCCGCCATGAACTTCCTGCTCGCGTTTCTGCTCATGATCATCGTGGTCGGCGCGCAGGGCATTTCCCAATCCAGCATTTACATTGCCAGTGTCGAGCCGGGCTCCCCGGCGGCGGCCGCGAACTGGGAAACTGGCGATCGCGTTGTCGAGGTCGCGGGAGTGCCGGTGAAGGGCTCCGGAGACATCAGCGCTCACGCACGCGAGTTCGCCGACAGCCCGATGAGCGTTGTTATCGAGCGTGGCGGGCAGCGCATCGACACAACGGTGACGCCACGCGGCAACCCGCCAGCCGGCCAGGGTCCGACCGGTGTAACGATTAGCGAGGTCGCGCCCGCACACCTTGAAGTCAAAAGCCTGACTATGGACTCGCCGCTCGCTAATTCCGGCTTGCAGCCGGGCGATGAGATCGTCTCCATCGACGGCCAGCCCATCACGGACGCTTTCCGGCTACAGACGGCCCTCTCCGACTCCAGTGACAAGACCGTGCCTGTTGTTGTGAAGCGAAGCACGGGCGAGACTACCCTTGATATCCCATTCCCGGCGCTCGATGAAAGCAACGATCTCCTCGAGCAGCTCGGTCTCGATCTTTCTGTCCAACCAATCTTTGAGCGCGTTCCCTGGCTGCAGGTAATCCCCGTCGGGATCGCCCAGGCGTGGGAACAGACCGGACAAATGCTTGGGGGATTGCGTGATCTCTTTACCGGCCGCGCGCCGCTGAACCAGATTGCGGGCCCACTCGGCATGGGCCAGGCAACGAGCGAAATTGTCAGCGCGAGTCCCCTTCCGCTCTGGGTCACCCTGGCAAACCTGGCGATCCTGCTCTCATTGAACCTTGCCCTCCTGAACCTGCTGCCGTTGCCAGCGCTCGATGGTGGCCGCCTGTTGTTTGTCATCATTGAAATCCTGCGCGGCGGTAAGAAGGTTGCGCCAGAACGAGAGGGAGTCGTTCACTTCACTGGGCTCGTCCTGCTTGTTGGCGCGATGGTGATCATCTTTGTTCTCGACGCGTTGCGCATCCACGAAGGCAAGTCTTTCCTGCCGTAGTTGAGCTCTTGCGCTCAACTCACCCTGGAGTTTCCATGTCCCTGCTCGCACCCAGACGCCGCACCCGTGTGCTCCACGTCGGTGATGTCGCGATCGGCGGTGATAACCCGATCGTCGTTCAGTCCATGGCCACCGCTGACACGCGTGACCCGGCCGCGACCCTGCGCCAGATCCACGAACTCGCCGAAGCGGGATGCGAAATCGTGCGCGTCGCGGTGCCTGACCGGCGAGCGGCAGCCGCGCTCCCTGATATCGTTCCCTATTCGCCAGTCCCGCTGATCGCGGACATCCATTTCGAACACACGCTGGCACTCAAGGCTCTCGAAGCGGGTATCCATGGCCTGAGGCTCAATCCCGGCAATATCCGCAAGGCCGAAGACGTGCGCGAAGTCGTGGCCATGGCCAAGGAGCGCGAAGTTCCGATCCGCATCGGGGTGAACTTCGGCTCGGTGGCGCCCATGCCTGAGAGCTTTGTCGACGAAATGGCTGCCCAGAATGCGACCCAGGTCGAGTTGCGAGCTGAGTGGCTCGTGCGATCTGCACTTGGGCACATCAAGATCCTCGAAGATCTTGACTTCGGGCTAACCAAGGTCAGCCTGAAGGCCTTCGAACTCCCGGTCCTCTTCGAGGCGTACCGGCGCTTCGCCGCGCTCCCCAATGACTACCCGCTGCATCTTGGAGTGACGGAGGCAGGTACACCTCGTGCCGGGAGCGTGCGCTCTGCCACTGGCATTGGGACACTGCTCGCGCTTGGGATCGGGGACACCATTCGCGTCTCACTGACGACGGACCCTGTTGAGGAGGTGTTCGTCGGCTTCGAGATCCTGAAGAGCCTGGAACTCCGGCAGAAGGGCGCCACCATGATCGCCTGCCCGACGTGTGGGCGAGTCGAAGTGGATCTCTTCACGCTGGCGAACCAGGTAGATGCCTACCTCGCATCTGTTCGCGAACCGATCCGTGTCGCAGTCATGGGGTGCGTAGTCAACGGCCCGGGCGAGTCGCGCGACGCAGATGTTGGTCTGGCTGCCGGCAACAACAAGGGTGTGATCTTCCGGAAGGGAAAGATCGTGAAGACGGTGGCCGAGGAAGACATGCTTGACGCCCTCAAGCAGGAGATCGAACTCGTCCTGGAGGAGCGGCGCAACGGCACCTACGAGGCTGAGGTCACCGGGCAATACCAGCCGTCGAAACCGTCGCTGCGCTTGACTCCGGTTTGATCCACCGGTGCGAGCCTTACCCGCGCGCGGCGTGGCCGCCGGCCTCGCCACGGGCCTGCTTGGCGGTGCAGCAGCGTGGCATGCGCGGCACCGGGCGCCGCGTGACGTCAAGCTCCGCCATCTCCGCTTGGGTACGCCTAACGTTCCTGGAACCGAGCTCCGCGTCGGGTTCGTAACTGACACGCACGTCGGACCGACAGTTACAGCGGCTGACCTGGACAGAGCCATGCAATTGGTCATGGCCGAAGAGCCGGATTTGCTGCTCCTTGGTGGTGATTACGTGTCCGAGTCACCGAGGTATCTCCCGGAGACCGCGCGCGTCATCGGCAACTATTCGAGCAGCCTCCCGCTCGGCGCCCTGGCCGTCTTTGGCAACCACGACTACTCGAACGATGCGCCGCGCATGGAAAGGCTGCTCGGGAGCCAGGAAGTTCGCGTCCTCCGCAATGAAGCCGCGCGGTTACCGGGCGTGGAGCTGTGGATCGCCGGAATTGACGACGCCATCCTCTCGACCCCTGACGTCGGCGCGACGTTCGAGCAGATTCCGCCAAACGACCCGGTTGTCGCGCTCTGGCATGAGCCAGATCGGGCGGATGAGGTTGCTCCTCACGGCGCTCTCCTCCAGCTATCAGGGCATAGCCACGGCGGCCAGGTCAGGCTTCCCTACGTTGGGCATATTGCCGCTCCATCAGGCGGCCGGCGCTACGTTTCGGGTCTGTACGACGCGAGCGGCATGCCGGTCTACACGTCGCATGGAGTTGGCGCCTACCGCCCTCCCTTGCGCTATCGTTGCGCCCCGGAAGTCACGCTCATCAGCCTGCATCTTCCAGCGGATCAACATGACAAAGTCGAACAGTGGCAGGAAGAACGGCCGGGGGGCAACGAGTGAGTCCTGAGGGCAAGGTCAACGTCGGCGTTGTGGGGTGCGGAGTTGGTGTCCTGCACCTGCAAGGCCTCGCCAAAGATCCGCGAGTGAGTATCGTCGCCATCGCGGGGCTCGACGAAGCGCGCTGCCAGGAACTGGCGAAAACCTACAACGTGCCTCGCATCTACCGGGAGTACCAGGAACTACTGGCCGATCCCGATGTGGAAGCCGTCACGGTGGCGGTCCCGAACACGTTGCACCTCCCGGTCGCGCTCGCGGCTCTGGCGGCCAACAAGCACGTCATCGTCGAGAAGCCACTCGCACCAACAGCTGCCGAAGCGCAGCAGATCCTCGATGCCGCGGCGAGAACGGACCGCGTGCTTGGGGTCATCTTCAACCGGCGCGGCCGGCACGACATGCAGATCCTGAAGTCGCAGATCGAGAAGGGTGCGCTTGGCCGCATCTATCACGCCAAGGCGTACTGGATGCGGCGCTCGGGCATCCCGGGGCTCGGGACCTGGTTCACGTCGAAGGCCAAGGCAGGCGGGGGACCATTGATCGACCTTGGGGTCCATGTGATCGATATGGCTATCTGGGCGCTTGGGAACCCGAAGCCTACTCGTGTCTCCGCGGCCACGTACGCCGAGCTCGGGCCAAAGGGCAAGGGTCAGTGGCTGGGTGGAAGATTCCCCTTCAACCCCGGTGAAACCTATGATGTCGAGGATCTCGCAACAGCGTTCATTCGCTTCGAGGACGGCCTGACGCTGCAGATCGATGCCTCGTGGGCGGCGTACACGAGTCACGGTGATGACTTCGGCCTTATCGTTCTGGGTAGCGAGGGCGGCGCCGAGATCAAGGCGCAGGATTACGCGCAAACGGGAACGCTCCGCTTCTTCGGCGACCTGGAGGGTGTTCCCACGGTCACGGAGCCCAAGCTCCTTGAGACGCAGGGCCACGGCGAGATTTTCAAGGGTTTCGTGACGAGCATCCTGACGGGCGCGCCGATGTCTCCCTCTGGCCAGGAGGGACTGGAGCGCGTGCGACTGATTGAGGCAATCTACCGCTCGGCCGAACTCGGCTGCGAAGTGGATGTCGACGAGGTATCCGGCGGTCGGTAATCCGGGGGTTGAGAGCGAGGAGGAAGGCGACGATGCCAGGGGTTGAGCGCTTCGACGTTGCGGTCATCGGCGGTGGCACCATGGGTTCTGCCGCTGCCTGGGCACTGGCGAAACAGGGCCTGCGGCCGGTGGTCCTCGAGCAATTCTCGGTGGTGCATGACCAGGGTAGCCACAGCGGCGATACCCGTATCTTCCGGCATGCTTACGCCGAATCACCGGACTACGTTCCTCTGGTGTTGCGAGCAGACGAACTCTGGCAGGACCTGATGGCCGAGACTGGCGAGACGGTCCTCAATCGTTGCGGGGGACTGGAGCTTTCCGCGCCCGGGTACGTGCACGCGAGCTCAGCACGCGAAGCCGCCGACATCCACGGGCTTTCGTACGAATGGCTCACGCCTGCCGAAGCCCGAGCACGCTGGCCCCAGATTTCCGTGCCGGATGACTGGGACGTGCTTTACAGCGATGCGAGCGGCTTCCTGAACGTAGAACCGGCGATTCGCGGCATGATGACCCTTGCCCAGCAGTCCGGGGCAGTGGTGAAGACCGGGACACCCGTTACCGCGTGGGGCCACGACGGCGACCAGATCTGGATCGATTCACCGGCCGGACGTATCGAAGCTGGCGCGGCCATCATCACCGCTGGCGCCTGGGCTGGTCGCGTGCTCAAGGACCTTGGGTTGCCCCTTCACGTGCGGCGCAAGACGCTCTGGTGGCAGCGGCTCCGTCACCCGGACCAATTCACCCCCGAGAAGTTGCCAGTGTTCATCACTGACTCAGATATCGGGGGAATCTACGGCTTTCCGTGTGTGGACGGCGCGAGCCTGAAGATCGCCAACCATCTCGAGGGAAACGTCGTCGACCCGGATACTGTCGACCGCACGACGCATCCAGGAGAGAATGCAGATGTCGTGGCGCTGGCTGCCCAAATCTTCCCGGACGTAACGCCGGAGGTGGTGAAGAGCGCTGTCTGCCTCTACATGATGACGCCGGACACCGACTTCATCCTGGACCGACACCCTTCGTTGCCGAACGTCGCTATTGGCGCCGGCTTCTCAGGGCACGGTTTCAAGTTCGCGCCAGCGATCGGCGAGGTATTGTCCAACCTGGTGACCGACTCTGCATACCAGGCACAAAGCCGATTCAAGTTGAACCGATTCGAGACGGCGGGGGTCGCCGGCTAACCCGATTAACCCTTGTTACGCACCAGGGGGCTGAGGACAACCCGGCGCGGGTAGCTGCGAACCTGTGCCGGATCTCCCTCTGGAGAGTCAGCGTCGGACGATGAGCCCAGGCCGGTGACAGCAGCCTCGGGGAAAGAACCCTCGGGCCAGTCGCCGCCGGCCGCGGCCCATTCCTCGACGACCTTACGCAGCTGGCGGTCCGTCGCCACGAAGCCCGTTGCAGCAGTCTTGCGTGCGCTGCCGGAGTCATTGACGTTACCAAGCCCCTCACGCAGATCGCGCACGAAGGCTTTCTCACGGTGTTCGTCGAAGGCAGCCGTGAAGGGGAAAATGGCAGGGTTGCGGGTCTGCAGGTATTCCACGACCCGCTCGACCAACCAATCACTATACCGGTTTTCCGGATCGATCTGCGCCACAGGTTTCTCCGCGTCTGCCACATCACACAGCGGTCAGCGCGCCTTCCGCCACTGACCGCTACCATTCTAGCCCTCTTGTCACGTGCCGGGAACCTCCGACGGCACGGTCTTCGGGGCGGCCGTCGCGTCGCCTTCCAGATGGGACCAGTAACGTATGACTGAAACACCACCGGCGATTCTGCATGAGCGTCTGGGCAATGGCCTTGAGGTCTTCCTGGTGGAGGACCACTCGGCGCCCATCGCCACCTTCTGGACCTGGTACCGCGTTGGGAGCCGCAATGAACGGCCCGGGCTGACCGGTATCTCCCATTGGGTCGAGCACATGCAGTTCAAGGGCACTGAGCGCATTGCCAAGGGCCAGATTTTCGGGGATGTCTCCCGGGTCGGCGGGACGCTGAACGCCCTGACATCACAGGATTGGACCGCCTACCACGAGACGCTCCCCGTCGCACAGCTCGATCTCTCACTCGGCATCGAAGCCGACCGCATGAGCCATTCACTGTTCGACGCTGCTGAGGTGGATTCCGAGCGCACAGTGATCCTGTCAGAGCGACAGGGTTCAGAGAATCGGCCCGCATTTGCGCTGTACGAAGAAGTCTCCGGCACGGCGTTCCACGCGCATCCATACCGGCACATGGTGATCGGCTACGAGGGTGACCTCCGGGCAATGACGCGCGAGGACCTCTACCGCCACTACCGACGGCACTATCACCCCGGGAACGCATTCATTGTCTCCGTCGGGGATTTTTCGGCGCCTGAACTCCTGGGCAGGATCCAGCGAGCGTTCGGTGATATTCCGACGGGCGAACAGGTACGTCGCGATATCGGCGTGACGGAACCGCCCCAGCCCGGTCAACGCCGCGTGGAGATTCATAAACCGGCCGGTTCTCCACTCTTTCGGCTGGCATTCCACGCGCCCGCCGCCAGTTCACCGGATTTCGTCCCGCTGCTCGTCACGGAGGCCGTGCTTTCCGGCGGTGGTGGAGGAATGGGACGTTCGTCTCGCCTGTATCGCGCGCTCGTTTCCTCGGGCCTGGCGCGCGGCGCGGGCAGTGACATGAGCGTCACCATCGATCCGTACCTTTTCCAGGTTGCCGTGACCGGCCTCCCGGAAAGTGATCTGGAGCAGATCGAGCGTGTCGTTGCCCAGGAGATCGAGCGCCTGCGCGCGGACACCGTGAGCGCGGCCGAACTGGAACGCGCCAAGCGCCAGCTACTCGCCCAACTCACCTACTCTGCCGAGGGTGTCACCAACCAGGCGTATTGGCTTGGACAGTGGGAGATCGTCGATCACCTGGGACGCGCAGCCGGTCTCCCTGAGGAGATCCAGGCGGTCAGTGCGGAAGACATTCTTCGAGTCGCTGGCGAATACCTTGTGCCAGAGCGCAGCACCGCTGGTTGGTTGATACCGTCTGCGCCCGGAGGTGAAAGGAGCAGCAACGGGGTTGCTCCGGCAGGCGTTGCGCCGTTTGGACCGGTAACCTGGAGCATTCACGGCGTAGAGCATGAGCAAAACTCGTACGGGTTCGCGCGTAACCAACTCAGCAACGGCATTGTGGTTCTCAGCCAGGAACGCGAGAACAGCCGGTCCGTCGCGCTGCGCTTTCGGGTTCCCGCGGGATCGATCTATGAAGAGGGTGACGCAGCCGGCCTGTCACACCTGACCGCCAGGGCGATGGGCCGCGGCTCAGCCGGAATGACATTCGAGGAGATCAGCGACCGTACCGACGATCTCGGCAGTTCGCTCGGTATAGATGCGGGGCGGCAGTTCCTGGAAGGGCGTATTCGCTGCCTACGGGACGATTTGCCGGAGATGGTCGGGCTCCTGGCTAACGCGATCCAGCGGCCGGATTTCCCGGCAGACCAGGTTGAACTCGTACGGGCGGAGCAACTTGGCGCGATCAAGGACGCGGCGAACGACACACGAGCGGTGTCTGACCGTGAACTGCGCCGGAAGCTCTACCCGGAGCCCAACCCGCTTGGCCGCTCCTCGCTTGGCGATGGGCAAACGGTGACGCAACTGACTGCAGAAGACGCGCGGCGGTTTCATGCGCGGCGAGTGACGCCCGGGCGAGCGGCGTTTGCTGTTGTCGGTGGCATTGGCGGCAGCGAAGAGGTCACATCAATCCTGGAGTCAGCGTTTGGCGACTGGAGAGTGGACGCCCGAACCGGAGATCGGCAGCCTGACCTCAACGCCACGAACCCGGTCCCGGAAATCGTCGAAGAGGCTATTCCTGGAAAAAGCCAGGCAGACCTGGCGGCCGGACTAGCAACCATTCCGCGCCTGCACCCGGACTTCGTTCCGCTGGATGTCGCGAACCTGATCCTGGGGCGCCTCGGCCTGATGGGGCGACTCGGCACCGAGGTCCGAGACAAGCAGGGCCTCGCCTACTACGTCTTCAGCCAGGTTGAACCACGCCGGGATGGCACGCTCTGGTCTGCTCGTGCCGGAGTCGATCCCTCCAACATCGAGCGGGCATTGGCGTCGATTCGCATGGAACTCGAGCGATTGCGCCGGGAACCGGTCTCCGAGACCGAGTTGGCGGATGCCAAGAGTTACCTCATCGGAGTCCTTCCGCTCGCCCTGGAGTCCAACGATGGCGTGGCAGCCTCGCTCCTCTCGCTTGAGGAGTACGGACTAGGTCTGGACTACCTGGATCGCTATCCCGCCATCATCGGGGCAATCACGGAGCAGGACATCCTGCGAGCAGCAGCTGAGCATCTGGATCCGGAGAAACTGGTGATTTCGGTTGCGCGTCCCGCGTGAGCATGTTCAGGGGACGGCGCTCTCCGTCTGCTCTCGCCAGGGCTTGAGGTAGAGCAGGAATTCGTTGGAACCGGAGCGCAGGACACGGCTGATCGTATAGCGCGTGTTCTGCGCACGATCCTGGTAAACATCGCCGGCCTTGTAGCGTCCCATGCGCATTTCGCGCGACGACTTGGCGACGATCTCAAACGTGGTGCGCTTGCACGCAGCGCAGATCAGGAACTGATCGCGCTCATCAGTTAGCCCGGCGTATCCTCGCTGCACCAATTGCACATTGGGCGAATCACACCAGGGACAGGTTCGAGCTATGGGCTGAAGCTCCGCCCGCTCCGTCACCTTCTGCTCCGTGCTGGTCGCGTCCGTGTCTCTCAAGAGTGTACCAGCGAAGGCTCCGCCGTCCGTAAGCGTGCGCCGGATCAGCGTCTGTGCTTCAGGTCGTCTCAGGCAGCCAAGGGCTAGGCGATAATACTGGAGTCGGTCTGCAGACAACGTCAGCGCCTGTGCAAAGGAGAGGCCATGTCCCGGCGAGATGCTGCAACATCTAACGGCTCGTCAGGTCAGGCAAGTCAGAATCCTGATGCGCCGCGGCCCCTGATCATTGCCTCGAATCGCGGTCCGGTGACCTTTTCCCGGCGTACCGGGGGCTCGTTCGATGCCCGTAAGGGAAGCGGTGGCGTTGTCACCGCTGTGAGCGCAGTTGCCCGTGAGCGTCAGCCGA
This sequence comes from Thermomicrobiales bacterium, assembly GCA_046328375.1. Lineage (GTDB taxonomy): Bacteria > Chloroflexota > Chloroflexia > Thermomicrobiales > UBA6265 > JACCXM01. The sequence continues at coordinate 197,100 of JAXLWT010000002.1, read as the reverse complement.
TCTGGATTGCGGCGGCGATGACGGATGGCGATCGCCAGCGAGCCGCTTTCGCCAAAGAGGACGGCGAGCAACTCATCGAGTACGGGGACCCACCTGAGTTCCGCCTACGCTTCGTCGTTCCCACGCCGGAGGCGTACCACCAGTACTACAACATCATCAGCAACCCACTGCTCTGGTTCCTGCAGCATTACTTGTGGGACACCCCACGGTCACCCGACATCACCTACGACATCTGGGACGCGTGGCGAAACGGCTATGTCTCGGTCAATCGGCAGTTCGCGGATGAGATCATTGCCGCCATTGACCAGGTCGATGGCGATCCGCTCGTGATGCTCCAGGACTACCATCTCTATCTCTGCGCGGGCTTCATCCGCGAGAAGCGCCCGAACGCCCACCTCCAGCTCTTTATCCATATCCCGTGGCCCGACCCGGACTACTGGAGGTTGCTGCCGCTGGAGATGCGACGGTCGATCTGCGAGGGCTGTCTTGGAAATGACATCGTCGGGTTCCAGACGCCCGACCACGGCCGTTCCTTCATGTATACCTGCCAGGCGTACGTGCCCGGCGTGGATATCGACTACCAACGCTCCTGCATTCTCTGGCAGGGTCGCGAGATCAAGGTCCGCGCCTACCCCATCTCCATTGATAGTGAGGCGGTCCGTCGTCTCGCGTACTCCAAGGAAGCGCGCTCTCACGATCGCTATCTCCCGAATCACTGGAACGAGTTCACGATCCTGCGCGTCGACCGGGCCGAGCCCAGCAAGAACATTGTGCGCGGGTTCCAGGCCTTTGACCGCTTTCTGGAGTCACACCGCGAGTTCCAGGGCCGAGTGAACTTTGTCGCGATCACGGTCCCATCGCGCATGGATGTCGTGGAGTACCAGGATTACCTCGACGACGTCAGCGCGGTGGTCGGCCGCATCAACGCCAAGTACGCCAATGTCGAAACAGGGTGGCAGCCGATTCACCTGATCATGGGTGAAAACTACCCGCGCGCCCTCGCCGCCATGAAGTGGTACGACGTGCTTCTCGTCAACTCCATCATCGACGGCATGAACCTGGTCGCCAAGGAGGGAGCCCTCCTGAATGAGCGGAACGGTGTCCTCATCCTTTCCGAGGGCGCGGGCGCTGTCCATCAACTGGGTGAGCACTCGATCATGATCGCGCCAACCGACGTCGAAGGTACGGCAGACGCCCTCTATCAGGCGTTGACCATGCCGCTCGCTGAACGGCGACGCCGCGCAGAAGGGCTGCGAAGACAAGTCGAGGGAGATGACGTGGCGACCTGGTTCGAGGACCAGGTCAATGACATCCAGCAGTTGATCCGCGAACAGAGCGAAGAGGGGAGCGAGGAAGAGGAGTCGCTGCCACCGAATATCGTGCCATTGACCGGTTCAGACCGGGCTACGCCGACCGGCTCCTGAAAAATTCGCTCAAAGTCTCCACTCTAGCTGGTTGACATCGGAGTCAATGACCCGAACAATGCGTACACGCCAACGAGGGCAATAGACCTGGGCCGGGTCGAACCGGCGTTCAAGGAGGCAGCTACGTGTTGTTCGATCGACGTCGATCTCCAAAGCTGAGCCGCCGCAATATGCTCAAGGCCGCCACGGGCGCCGCCGCGGGCATGTATGCATTCGGTGTTCCGGGAAAGTCCTACCAGCGCGCGCTGGCTCAGGATTCGAACCTGGCCCAGATCCTGGCCATTCCCGGCGCTGGCCTGCAGCCCACTGAAGCGGACATGGAACAGGTGGGGTCACTCTGTCTCCGCTCGACGAAGGCAGCTGGTGCGTTCGCCGGCCAGACTGTCACGTTCATCGGGCTGAACAACGCCAACGCGCACAACAACATCTTTCGCCCACTCTCCCGCGCGTGGGAGGAGCACACCGGCGCCACGATCCAGTGGATCGACGTGCCGCAGGCCGAGATCTTCGCGAAGGTCCAGCAGGGTGTGGCCACTGGCGAGGTCGAGTTCGACCTTCTCGAAGGCGGAGCGCCCTGGGAGGGCGATCTCCTCGGCCGCGGCCTCTGCTCAGCAATGCCGGACTGGGTCAAGGAACAGATCGTCATCGACGACTACGTCAACCTCCTCAAGGCACCAGTCGGCACCTGGGACGGGGTGACCTACCGCGTGTCGATCGATGGTGACTGCCATAACTTCAACTACCGCTCAGACGTGTTCTCCAACCCAGACTTCGCCGCTGAGTGGGCGTCGAATGGCGGGCAGGGAGACTGGGGTGTGCCGACGACCTGGCAGCAGGTCCAGGAACAGACCAAGTTTCTCAATGGCAAACAGGTTGACGGCAACGATATCTACGGATACGTGGATGTCGTGAAGCCGGGCGGCGGATTCAGCTGGTATTTCTTCGCGAGTCGCGCGACCGCGTACGCGAAGAGCCCGGACTCCCCGGCCTGGCTGTTCAGCCCGGACGACATGACGCCGTACATCAATAATCCGGCGTTTGTACGCGCTCTGCAGGACATGATCGATGTCGTGCCGCTCGAGCCGGCCGACCAGATCAATGCGGACCTCCTGACAACCTTTGCACAAATGCTGGGTGGCCAGGGCGCGATGGCCGCCTGGTGGGGTGACATTGGTTCCAACGTCTACACGAACGACACGTCCATCGTGCAGGACAAGATTGCCTTCTCCATCCTGCCCGGTTCGCCTGACTACTACGACAACGTCAAGGGCGATTGGGTGACTCTTGGCGAGGATCAGGTGAACTTCTCGCCAAACGAGGCCTACATCGGCTGGGGTCTCTATGTCATGCAGAAGTCCGAGGAGCGTGGCGTCTCGGAGGCAGCCTGGGACCTTGCTGCACACCTGGGTGGGCAGGACATTTCGACCTGGCTGTCCCTCTACCCGTCCGGTTTCCAGCCGTACCGGGAGAGTCACTTCGAGCAGCAGCTCTGGGTAGACGCGAACTATCCGCCGGAATACGCCGAAAGCTACCTGGCCTCGACGCGGGATTCGTACAACCACCCCAATGGGGCGATTGAGCCGCGAATTCCGGGCATCTTCGACTACTACATCGCCGCGGAAGAGGAAGTTGCCCTCGCCGTGGCCGGTGAGAAGTCAGCGCAGGAGGCGCTCGACGCCGCTGCGCAGAAGTGGAACGAAATCACCGATCGGAACGACCGCGAGAGCCAGATCAAGCTCTACAAGGCCGCCCTCGGCCTGTAGCGAGCTTTCGCACGAACGGCCACCGCGTGCCCTGCCTTTCAGCAGGGCACGCTGGTGTGACGCCGTTCGCTCGTGATGGAGCCAGATCGAGGAAGGGTAAGAGGTGACGGATATCGCGTTGTCACCGCCACGCACGACCAAGCAGGGTACGACGGTCAATGGGGTGCCCGCAGTGCGGTGGCTTGCATGGGGCACGACGGTCCTCATGCTGGCAGCGGTCGTCCTGGCAATCGGGCACACGGTCGGGGTGATTCAGCAGCCACTCGCTTCATGGCGGAATGTTGCCTACGTCGTCCTGATCTGGTTCATCGTCGTCGACGTCAACGTCTTCGTGAACGGTGGTCCCAAGGGCCAGAAGCTCCTCTTCCTGCTTCCCGCACTGCAGATCACGCTCTCGCTGGTGATCTTCCCGACGCTGTTCGGTATCGCTGTGTCGTTCACCCAGTGGGATATCGGCGGTGTTTCCGGCCCGGTCTTCAACGGGCTGGACAACTTCCGTTACCTGGCCAATGACGACAAGTTCTGGAACGCACTTGCGAACAACTTCAAGTTTGTGCTCGTTGCGGTGCCAGTGCAGTATGTCATTGCGTTTGGCATCGCCCTCCTTCTCAATCAACAGGTACGAGCGCTCAAGTTCTTCCGCGTTGTTTTCCTGCTGCCATTCATGATCAGTCCGGTTGCGGTTGGCTGGATGGTGGGGCGATCAATTCTGGATGCCAACCGCGGCGTGGTCCCCCGGGTGCTGGACGGCCTCGGGATCCAGAACGTTTCCTTCTTTGATCAGAAGTTGCCGGCCTTCCTGGGTATCGTCGCCATGGATTCCTGGATCGCCGTGCCGTTCATGATGGTCATGCTCCTGGCGGGTCTCCAGGCCCTTCCGACCGAAGTGTTCGAGGCGGCGCAGATCGACGGTTCGACCGGCTGGCAGCGGTTCTGGGACATGACGTTTCCGCTCATGCTCCCGGTGTCATTGACCGCCATCGTGCTGCGGGTGATCTTTGAATTCAAACTGGTCGACCTGGTTCGCATCGTGACCGCCGGCGGCCCCGGCGGCGCCACGGACACGGTGTCGCTGTACATCTATCGCGAAGGCGTGGAGAGCGGTAACGTCGGGTACGCGACGACGATGGCCATGGTGTTCCTCGTCGTCGTGCTGGTGACCGTCACGGCGCTTCTCGTCATCGGCACGCGCCGCGTGCGCGATGTCGTCTACTAGCCTGGGAAACGACATGAGTGCCACCACCGCAAGTGTCCATTCGCAGCGAAGCGATCCTCAGCGAGCGCTCGGGCGCCTTGGGATCTATCTCCTCCTGGCGATCTGGGCTTTCATCTGCATTTTCCCGATTTACTGGACTGTCACGACCTCGGTGAAATCGCGGGAAGCGGTGATCCAGGGGCCAAAGTACATTCCCTACGTGGATTTTCAGCCTGATAACAAGGGATGGTTTCCCCTACTCTACGAGGCAGGCGCGCGTTCGACGTTCCTGAAGCATTTCCAGAACACACTCGTGGTGTCCCTCCTGGCTGCACTGCTGGCGGTCATCCTCGGCTCGCTCGCCGCTTACGGGCTTTCCCGCTACCAGTATCAGTACGGACCTTACGACAACACCCAGATCCGCAATTTCTTCCTTGCGCAACTCATCCTGCCGCCGGCGGCAATTGCCCTTCCGGTTCTGCTCATGTTCATCAACCTTGGCCTCAAGGACACGCGTGAGGGCCTCATCCTGATCTACACCGTCATGAATCTCCCGATAGTTATCTGGATCATGTACGACCAGTTCAACTCCATTCCCGGTGAACTGGAACAAGCAGCCCAGGTGGACGGCGCGTCAATCTGGGGCGCATTCTTCCGGATCATCCTGCCCATTGCCGGGCCTGGGCTCGTGGCCGCCTACATCCTGACCGTGGTGCTTTGCTGGAACGAGTACTTCATCGCGCTTGTCCTGGCCTCTACCAACGCGGTCACCTTGCCCTTCCTGATTGCCGGACAGGTAAGCTCCCAGGGCATCCGGTGGTGGTCCATGGCCGCGCTCACCGTGGCTGCCATTGCGCCGCTCGCAATCATTGGCATCATTCTTGAGCGTTACATCGTGAAGGGCCTCACGGCAGGCTCGGTCAAGTAACCCGACGGCCAGTCACCCGACGGGAGATATAGAGGATCGACACGTGACGAATAACGAAAAGCGACCCGGACTGGGTGAGGTGATTTACTCGGTGGATGACGACTCGGCCACCGCGGAGAAGAGCCGGAAGCAGGAAGAAGTCACCGAGGCAGCGGTTGAGTCATTTCCCGCGAGTGACCCTCCCGCGTTCTCCGGGGCAACGGCCGATCCGGATGGCGAATCAACTGGAGGCGCCGTCAGTCAGCCAGAGCGCTGAGGTGTTCGCCGTCTGCCAGGTCATGGCCGGCTTGAACCCCTGCACGTCCGCCTGCATCAGGATGGTGTCCTGAGGGAAGCCGAACCAGAGGCCGAAGAGGTCGTCGTTCGTTGCCACCTGGAGTTGCTGGAGCGCCGCTCGCTGACGCTCCAGCGACACCGCCTCGAGAAACGCGTCGATCGCGGCGTCCGCCTCCGCGTTCATGTAGCCGCCTGGGTTCCAACCGGCCGGATTGCTCCGAATGTCCCACTGCGATCCAATAAGATCGTAGTCGGTAAAACCTGGAACCTGATCGTAGGCATAGGCGATCAAGTCGTAGGTACGCGCGTTGATCCACCGATCGTCAAAATCATCAGGCGTGAGTGACTCAATGGTGACACCGAATCCGGCGTCGTAGAGGTCGCGGGCTACACGAGCCAGAACCGCGTGAAGCTCAGGGCGTGCATCGTCCCGCACGATAATCGTGGGGCGCAATGGGAGCCCACTGGGGTCTTCACGTACTCCGTCCCCGTCATAATCGAGCCAGCCGGCCTCGGCCAGCAGTGACTGGGCCGCCAGCACATCGCGCTCGGGATTGCGCAGGGTGGGGTCGTGCGCCCATGGTTGGGCGACGACACCAACGGCACTCGCATCGATGCGACCACCGAAGACCTCCGCAGCGTACCGCGCCCTGTTGAGCGCAAGCGTTGCCGCCTGCCGCACGCGGAGATCTGTCCAGTAGCTCCCACTCGCCAGGTCAGGATTAGCGAAGTTGAACGCGGCAAACATGACTGACGCCGCCGGCGCCGTCACGATCCTTGCCTCGTCGACCGCGCTGGCTTCGCGCACGCTGACGGGCCAGAGCAGCGTCGAGTCACCGTCCTGCCATGCCGTGAAGCGGTCCTGCCGCCCGGGTTCAACTGTAATCTCGAGCGTGTCGGCCCACGCCGGCTCTTGCCAGTAATCCGCCGATCGCGCGAAGCGCGCCTCGCTCTCCGCGAGGTTCGTGAACTCCCAGGGCCCAGTCCCTACGGGCAGGTCGGTCGTCCAGTCGAAACCACTCAGGGAGCGGCCTCCAGTCTGCGCGTCCCAGAAGTTGGCGTACTGACTGTGTGAAAAGACTGGCAACGTCGCCGCATTCAGGAGCCAATTCGCATCTCGGTCCCGGAAGCGAACTGACAGGACCTGCTCCGATGTTGCCTCGAATGACTCGGCAAGCTCGTAGAACCCGGTGACCGCCGAATCGGCATCTGACCGGTACACGGTGTGGGAGAAGGCCGCGTCCTCAGCGGTGAACGGTGACCCATCGTGCCAGGTGACATCGTCACGCAGGGTGAACTCCAGGGTCAGGCCATCGTCACGCCAGGCCCACTCACTGGCCAGCCAGGGCGTGGGCGCCATGGTCACGGCGTCGGGCATGATCAGGGGCTCGAGATAGCTCAGCGTCACCTGGTAGTCGACGACAAAAGCCGCGGGGTTCAGGTTTCGCATCGCGTCGCCCGGGCGAACGAGGCGCAGCGACCCGCCCTGTCTGGGAGCCATGGCAGTCACCGGCGTCGCAAGCGGAGCGGGAGATGCTGCCGGCGTGAAGGCTAGCTCCTGGGCGAACCCGGTTCGCGCGTTTCCCAACATGACTCCCGCTGAGGCAACGGCCAACAGGCGGCGGCGACTGAGTGTCGGCGTCATCTGGAAAACACTGCCACTGACCAGGTGCCGGTCAAACCTCAAAACGGTGTCCTTTCCGGGTAGCACGAGCCTGGCGGTTCATTCGCCGCTACCGACGATCCTGGGAAGCTCACCAATGTGCCGAACCTGTCGATCCGGCGGGGGGCCTGGCCTGGACCAGGTCCTGCCGTCACGATTTACCCAGACTGAACGCAAGCCTGAGGCCTGCGCTCCCAACATGTCGTAGTCCACGGAATCACCGACAAACACCGCTTCGCTGGACGTTGCTCCCGCGCGCCTGAGCGCTTCGGTAAAAATCGCCGGATCTGGCTTACTCGTTCCGAACTCACCAGATATGATCACGAAGTCCACCAGATGTCGAATCTGCAGCAGGTTGATCTTGTCTCGCTGCACGTCGGCTGGTCCATTCGTGATGATTCCCAGCGGGCGATTTGCAAGATTGCCTGGGCGCTGACGCAACTGCCGCAGCACCCTGACCGCGTCGGGAAAGAGTTCCAACCCGTGAAAGCGGTTTTCCCGGTACCAGGCGATTGCATCGCCTACCCGGTTGTCAGTTGCGAAGCCATGTTGAGCCAGCAGGTCGTGAAAATGGTCCGCGCCATGTGGTTGCATGGCGACCGACGCGGTAATGAGTGCGTCCAGCTCCGGCGCATCTCTCGGCAGTCCCGTTGCGCCGGCGAGGGCAATCCGGAGACGGCGTTTACGAGCGGTCGCGTAGTCGCAAAGCGTGTCGTCCAAATCGAGCAGAATGGCTCGGGGTATGGGATCGAACGGCTCAGCCGCGATCACGAGCGTTCCCGCGTGCGGCGTCGATACCTTCAGCCACCAGCTCGGCGATATGCCGAACGTTCACCGGTCGCCCCTGGGCATCTGCGCCACCTCTCAGCTGCAAGATGCAGCCCTGGTTGTCAGTCACCACTTCGTTCGAACCGGTGTCCGCCACGTCATTCAGCTTGCGGGTCATCAAGCGCTCGCTGATTTCAGGGTATTCGAATGAAAAGCTTCCACCGAAGCCACAGCAGAGCCGAGATTCGCGCAAGTCCCTCACTTCATGACCCAGAACGTCCTGGAGAAGGCGACGCGGAGCAGCGCGCAGATCAAGCGCGTTCAACCCCTGGCATGAGTCGTGGTAAGCAACAACGCGCGGCGCCGGATGCGCCAGCGCTCCTGCAGGAAGCTGGGCCACCTCATCGATCAGCGACGTGAAGTCGATCACCTTGTTCCCGACACCGGCCGCCCGCTCATACCAAACCGGATCATGCCGGAACACATGCAGGTAGTCCTGCGTGAGTGTCGCCACGCAACTCGCACTGCCGGAGACGATATAGTCGGCATTTACCGCTTCGAGCGCCTTGATCGTTTGCCTGGCCATCCAGGTGCCGTGGTGTACGTCGCCGGAGTTAAGCGCGGGCAGCCCGCAGCAGTGCAGATTTTGCGGGTAGACGACGGAAGCTCCTAGTTCGCGCAGGACGTGAATGATGGCATCGCCCTGCGCCGGATACAGGTTTTCCGTCATACAGCCAGGGAAGATGGCCACCCGCTTGCCATCCAGTCCATTAGGGACAACCGGCGGCCTTGGCGCTTGCACCCTACCTGGCGTGACCCGCGCGCTCAGGGGTCGAGTTGCCAGCAAGGGCATCGATCGCCATCGCGTCTGGGCACGCACGATCGGGGCGTTACGAACCCGGAGCAGCGTCCGATTTCGCATTGCCAACCGTTGCGCCCGGCGCGCGATACGCAGTCCGAGTGTCGAGATCTTGGGGCGGGCGTAGAGTGAGAGAATGGTGGCCTTGGGCTGCTTGATTCCAAAGGCCTCGTCAACCATCGCCCGCACGTCGAGAATCTGCCTGGGTAGCGGAATCTCCACTGGACAAACGGTCTCGCAGGCGTTGCAGGACAGACAGAGGCTCTGCGGGCCGGCGACGGCGTCAAGTCCGTGGTGAAAGCCCGTGACGACGAGCCCGATTGCCCCGGTGTAGATGTAGCCAAACGCGTGCCCGCCAACCTCGCGGTACGGTGGGCAGACATTCGCGCACGCTGCGCAACGAATACAGTGCAGGGCGTCGCGAAACTCCGGAAGGCTCGCCATGGTGCGCCGCCCGTTGTCCACCAGCACGATGTGCAATTCGTGGCCGGGCGTGGGGCCCGTCGTGAAGGTCGTGTAGCTGGTAATGCGCTGAGCGGTCCCAGAGCGGGCCAGCAGCCTCACCTGCACCATCGCGTCCTCGAATGTCGGCACCAGCTTCTCAATGCCGGCGAGGACGACGTGGACCGGCGGAACTGAGGCACAGAGGCGGCCATTTCCCTCGTTGGTCACCATCATGACACTGCCGGTCTCGGCAATCAGCGCATTGGCGCCAGTGATGCCCATGCCGGCCGCGAAGAACGCCTTGCGGATTTCGTCGCGGGCGATCTCGACCTGTTGGGATATGTCGTCTTGGGAAACCGCACGGCCAAGCACCGCGGTCATGTCGGCGCCGATCTGCTGACGCGCCAGATGCACTGCCGGCATCACCATGTGGCTCGGCCGCTCATGCCTGATCTGCACCAGCCATTCGCCAAGGTCTGTTTCGACCGCGGTGATTCCTTCGTCCTCCGCAACGTGGTTGAACTCAATCTCTTCGCTGACCATCGACTTCGACTTCGCGACGAGCATCACACCGCGACGCTTGGCGAGGTCGAGAATTATGCGGTTCGCGTGATCCGCGTCCTCAGCCAGGTGGACCGTCGCCCCTGCCGCTTCAGCCGCGCGCTGGAACTGCGCCAGGTACCCATCAAGATCCGCCGTCACCGCGGTTTTGGCCGCCTTCATGCGCTGGCGCAGAACAGCGAAGTCCACTTCTCCCATCGCACGGTCGCGATCCGCACGCCAGGCTTGCTGGAACCGAGTCAAGTTCGCGCTGAGTTGAGGGTTGTCGATGGCCCGCTCGAGCACGCTGGAGAACTCAGTCGAGGAGCCAGAATCCTTCTCGCCGGGCGATGCGGACGGTGAAATTGTTGACTGCGTCACGTTGAGTCCAATCTGGCGGCCAGGAACGTATTGCCTCAGGCGACGGTGTCACTCCAGAACTGGCCGCGGAACTCCTCGGCGTCGTAGTACCCGACGACGCTGGTGATCTTGCCGCCACTCGTTCGCATGACCGCCATCTGCTCCGAAAGGAGTTCCCGGCCAAGGGAAGGCGCAAATTCGCGTAAGGTAAATTGCACTGCGGCACGCTCGCCGTCTGAAATGACATCGGTCACTTCCCAGCGAGCGGTGGGATACGAACTGACGACCGTCCCGAAGTACGCGACGATTTCATCGGCGGGACGGATAACCTCCCGGTGCGGCAACGCGCGGAAGGATGCGTTGTTGGCCAGCACTGCCCTGAGTCGGCGAGGATCGCGCGCGTCGATTGCTGCGAAGAACTCGCGCGCGAGATCACTCGCAGAGGCGGGGTTGGCCGTGCTCGCATCCATCCGTCAGGCTACCTGCTCTCAAGCGCAGCCAGGTAAGGCTCGCGCAGACTGTCCCGCGAAACTTGAGAAACCCTGGCAACACTCTTTCGCAGACCACTGTCATCCAGCGCGAGATCAATGCGGCCAAGCTGCTCCCAGTCGTTGACCGCCAGGGACTCCGCCAGTTCACGAATGGTCCAGTCCCTGTTCGAGCGGCTGTAGCCTCCGCGCGACCACGCGTTGTCTGGAAGGGCGCGCAGCAGCGATGTGCTGCTCTCACGAACCCTCCGGAACTCCGCCATCACGACCAGCGCACTCGCCTGGGCATCAGCCTCGAGCTGCAGAGGCGTCCGCTGCCGCACCGGTACTTTATCCAGGTCTGGGTTGATCTGGGTGGCGATCGCGTTCATGAGCGAATAGACCTTGACCTCATTGTCGCGTAGCCCCAGGAGCAAGTCCTTGACGGACACCTGCGAGCGGCGGGAGGTCCAGTCAAGGCGCGCCTGGTCGTGAATCGGGGTTAACCAGCGAGAGAGATGATTGATGGTCTGCAGCAGATCGACGATGAGCGCGTCATTGGACATGGCCGAAACCATCTGCAGTCGCGTGTGGATGGCGCCGCCTCCCGGCTCGCTCATACTCCTCTTCCCTCTCCAGACACCAAGACGTCAGCCCGTATCGGAACTTCGAACGTTCCTTCCGGCGTAATTTCCCACGCACGCGCGCAGACGCGCGGCTGCAATTGCACGATCAGATTGACGACTCCCGGCATTGCAAGTTCTCGCACATCGGTGTGAGAAGGCTCCGGTAGCGTCGATGGATGGGAGTGCACTACCACGCCAAGACGTGTGCCTTCCCTCTCCATGTCCTCGCACGCTCGCAACACGTCGAGTGGGTCCATTGTAAACCTCGTAGGGGATTCGTTCAGGTTCCTCCCAGGATAGAAGCGCAAAGCCTGAACCTTCTCGGGAGTGTCAATCGTCGAGAGAAGACCTACGCCTTCGTTGGGTAGGCACGCCTGAAGGTGGTTCAACACCGACAGCCACAACTCCCCACTCAAGAGGAGCACTGGAACAGTCGCTGCGTCAGGCATCTTCGTTGGCAACATCCAGGATTTCCGACGCCCGCAGCGCCAGATGGAGTGTCAACCAGGTTCCAGGGTCCGCAACGTCTCTGCCCACCAGCTCACCGATTCGCCGCAGGCGGTAAGCAAGGGTATTCCGGTGTATCCCCAGGCGGTGCGATGCATCCACCTGTGATCCGCCACTCTCGAGAAACGTTCGCAGCGTTTGTCTCAGCGTTCCGCGTTGGTCGCGTTGTTCGAGTCCACCCAGCGCCTGCGAAACGAACGCTCGGAGTTCACGAGTTTCCCGCAGGTGGTAGAGCAGGCGCATTGCGCCAACGTCATCCACCGAGTCAAACGACGCAGCTCGCCGCGCAAATTCCGGCGAGCGTTGCAGTGATGCAACAAATTCGGCCTCACACGCCGCGCCAGGGACACTGGCGACCCCAAATGCTGGGGCAGAGAGTGCCAGGGTCGCTCCATCGGCCTTGTGATCCTGCTCCCAGCGTCGCTTGATGTCGGCAACCCTGGCGGACCAACTCGAGGCAGCACGGCTGTTGGCGGCAACCAGGGCGGCGCGTTTGCCGTTTGCACCGCCGGCAGGATAGACCGCTCCCAGTGGCGTCAGAGCACGCAAAAGTGCCTGCTCGTTTCCGGCGTGGGCGACTGCTACAAAAAAGTGGGCATCGGGGTCCAGACCGAGCGCCAGCGCTGCCGCGCGCAACTCGCTCGCGTTGCCCCGTCGCCAGTTCAGGAGGGCTTCAGTCGCCTCCAGCCGTCGCGCGCCCCGCGGCCGGGCCGCCTCGTCATGGCGAAGAGCCGCATCAACCAGCGACGCAAAGCGGTCCTTCAGGAATCTGGCGAGCGGCCGTTGGTCGAGTTCAAATGGACCAATGACAAGAGTCCCTTCGCCATCGATTTCAACTCGAAACTGTTCGCGCAGCGGCGACGCAATCAGTTGCTGCGCACCATACGCAGCAATCTGGCGGCCGTGCGCGTCAGTCACTGACAGAGGGAGTCCCGACACGTTGGAGGCGACCCGCAACACTGCATTCACACCGGCAGAGGCGCCGCCGATATCAGCTACCTGTCGTTCAAGCTCGCTGCCAATGCGGTAAAGCGAGCCGCGCCATTCCGTCAACCGTCGGTTAATGGCGGTCTCGGTGTCGAGGGCGAGTTCGCCACGCCAGACCAACGCCGGCAGTCCTACCGCCTGCGCAGCCTCGCCCGCCTGAGCGGAAGTGCCATTGGCAACCACTACCGCGCTGGCATTGCGGCTCGCCGCCTCGCGCAAGAGCAGGCGAAATCCTTCGCCCAGCTCGGTCACGACGCGGGGCAAGGCCAGGATGATTTCTCCGCCCCGCAGCGTCGGCAGATGAGGTGCAAGTGCACGCGTTGTGACTGCCCAGGACGCTGGAATTTCGTGCGGACCGCGATAGACAGGGCTGGTCGCGCCGTTGCAATCAAGCAGGGTCAGGCGCGGTTCAATAATGAGGAGGTCGTCGAGCGTTACGTCCATCGCGTCGCTGTCTTCCCACGATGCGAGCTGTACTCCTCGCCTTCGCGATTTGTTCAATTCTGCCAACTCTGGTAAAAGTTAACAATATCATCGACTCGCTCCCCACACGCACAGAGTACCCGGTTGACCCACATTCAACAGTTGTTGCGCGGAGGCTTCCTCATACTCGCGTCGCTCGCGGCGGCGGCGGCCTTCGCACTCCCATTTGCCGTAGCGGGATCGACAACCTCCTCGCGCCTGGCTGAGGGATCGTTACTGCTGGGCATCGTGACAGCATCTGCGTTGCTCGTTGCGCTCGGTGAACTCGCTCGTCAGGCCGGCCCCGGGAATCTTTCGCGCGCCACGGCCCTTCTCGGAGTGTTGGTCGCACTCGACGCAGCCTTGCGCCTCATCCCATCACTGCTCGGCGCGTCTCCGATTTTCGTCCTGATCATCCTCGTCGGGTACGCCTTCGGCTCCGCGTTTGGATTCGCAATGGGAGCGCTCACCCTGCTCCTCTCCGCGGTCATCACGGCAGGAATCGGTCCTTGGCTGCCATTTCAGATGATCTGCGCCGCCTGGGTCGGCGCGGGCGCGGGGCTCATCCCCTCGTTGGCCGGACCCGGGGCGCAACGAACCGTGCTGGCCGGATACGGCGTGCTGGTCGGGCTGCTCTTTGGCGCACTGATGAACCTTTACACCTGGCCACTCGCCGCGCCAGGGACCGACATCGTACAGAGTCTGTACTGGGCGCCCGGACTCTCCTTCGGGGAAACCGCGGAGCGCTACTGGCGCTTCTACCTCACAACCTCGCTGGTGCACGACGCTGCCCGCTCGATCGCAACCGCGGCGCTACTCGTGCTCGCCGGGCCACCAGTCGTCCGGATGTTGCGACGCTTTCGACTGCAAGTCACCTGGCGCGAAATGGAAACGGGCGGGGGGCGACCGGCGCCGCCTCCCGCCCGTTGAGACCGCTCGCTTACCCGGCGGTCATCGCCGATGCGCGTTCACGGAGTTCTGCAAAGGCAACAGTGCTCAGGTAGCGCTCACCGGTATCCGGCAAAATCGCGACGATCAGCTTGCCTTCATTCTCGGGGCGCCGGGCAACTTCACGGGCAGCCGCCGCGGCCGCACCACACGAGATACCCTTGAGCAGTCCTTCAGTCCGCATCAACTCCTGCTGCGCGGCGATGGCGGTGGCGGCGTCGATGTGAATGATCTCATCGTAGATCTCACGGTCCAGCACTTCGGGCACAAAGTTGGCGCCGATTCCCTGGATCTTGTGCGGCCCGAACTGACCCGTCGCCAGTAGCGGCGATTCGGCAGGCTCAACCGCGACCACCTTCAGTTCTGGCTTGAGGTGCTTGAGGACCTGGCCAGCTCCCGTGATCGTACCCCCGGTGCCAATGCCCGCGACCAGGATGTCGATCTGGCCGTCGGTGTCCTCCCACAACTCCACCGCGGTCGTGCGACGGTGGATCTCAGGATTGGCCGGGTTATTGAACTGCTGTGGCATCCAGGCGTCAGGCGTATTGGCAAGAATCTCTTCAGCCTTGCGCACGGCGCCAGCCATGCCTTCAGATGCAGGAGTCAAGACAAGCTCTGCACCGTATCCGAGCAAGAGCACGCGTCGCTCGAGGCTCATACTTTCAGGCATGGTGAGGATCAGACGATAACCCCGTGCGGCCGCCACCCAGGCCAGCGCAATACCCGTATTGCCGCTTGTCGGCTCGACAATCACGGTCTTGCCGGGTTCGATCAGGCCGCGCGCTTCGGCGTCGTCAAGCATGGCCACGCCAATGCGGTCCTTGACGGAGAACCCCGGGCTGAAAGACTCCAGCTTGCCAACCAGGATACCGGGCGTATTCGGTGCGAACCGGGACAACCGCACAAGAGGCGTGTTGCCGATCAACTCAGTGGCGTCAGCGGCAATCTTCGCGCGCTGGCGACGGGATGTCAGTTCGAGATTAAGATCAGGAGTCGTCGAGAGGACGTCAGACACGTGAATGCTCCTTCGGAAATCAAGGCACCTAGGTTACCCATTATTCTACAGTTATCGATCAACATTCTCAATGCGCCGATACTACTTGTCCGGAATGCGGCCGATTTCCACCTGGTAGTCATGTTCCGAACCGAGCCAAGCTGCTCCGTCCGCGTAATGCTCCTTCTTCCAGATAGGAACGATCTCTTTGAGCCGTTCAATAGCGTAACGGCTGGCCTCGAAGGCCGCGTCGCGGTGGGCTGAAGAAATGCAGATAACAACACTGACTTCGCCAACCGGCAGCGCGCCGGTTCTGTGGACCATAGCCACCTTGATGACGGGCCAGCGCCCGGCAATCTCATCGCCGACCTGCGCCATCATTCGCTCTGCCGCCGGCGCGTACGCTTCGTACTCCAGCAAGGAAACGCTCTGTCCCCGACCGTGGTCTCGAACGGTCCCTGAAAAGGTGACGACCGCCCCTGCTCCCGCGTCCATCACCATCGCCTCGACTTCTCGAGCATCGATCGGGGATTCCTGGACACGGTAGAAGCCGGGGGCGCCGCCGCTGACCGGCGGAATGAACGCAACCTCATCACCGTCGCTCAAGGCGGTGCTTGGCGACGCATAGGACTGATTCACCATGACCATCACAACGGAGCGCATGCGGTCCAGCTTCGGCTGCTCGGCAACCAGGCGATCCAGAATTTCCGCCGCCGTCGTGCCGGCGGGAACGGAGAGGCGCTCCGAGGTACGGCCGAGCGCCTCGCGCATGGCCGCGAAGTACCGCAGATCAATGGTGATGGTCTCTGGCACGTGAACTAGTCCTGATCCTCATTCAAATGGAAGCGCAGTCGCTTGAGGAGCACCTGAGCACCGACCCGGTTGGCTTCAGCTATCGCGCGAAAGGCGGCTGCCGCCTCTTCGTCGCTTGCTCGCTCCGCATCGACGGCGTACTCCTGCAACTTCTCCTGCCCCTGCAGGAGATTGCCGACCGTCTGGACGATGTCGTAGACAATGTCGGGTACGCCGTAACGCTCAGTGCCTGACTCCATGGTTCGCGGCTCCTTTCGGTGACGACACCTGACCTGTTCACTCGACAACTATAGGGCCGGTCAGGATCGCGTTGATAGGCGAGCCTGGCTGCAGTCGCTCGGTCCCAGCGGGAATTTCCAGCAACGCGTTGGCGCCCACGAACGAACTCAAGCGCGACGACGCCTGACTACCGGTAGTGCGGGCTGCCAACGCGCCATTACGCAGGCTGACAACGCCTCGCTGCATCTCGATGCGGTCAGAGGGACGCACCTGCTCTTCCAGGACCACTCGCAACCGCGGCCTGTCGATCCGCTCGCAGCCCTGCATCCACCTCAGGGCAGGACGGAGAAAGACTTCAAATCCGACAATCGCTGACACCGGATTGCCGGGGAAGCCGACCAGAATCGTCTGCCCAGCGGTTGCAAAGGTCAATGGTTTGCCAGGCTTCATGAACACTCTGCGAAAGTGGACGTCTGCCAACTCCAGCAACAGCGGTTTGATGAGGTCGAGATCCCCCATCGAGACGCCGCCACTGGTCAGGACAACGTCGCAGTCGGCAATCAGCCGGTTCAAGGTCTCACGAAGCGCATCCATGTCGTCTGCGCCGCGCCCGGACCAGACCACCTCGCCCCCAGCCTCAGCGACCGCGGCCTCGAGACTGAAGCGATTGGAGTCGCGAATCTGGCCTGGGCCAGGAGTTGCTCGGGGATCGACCAATTCGTTACCAGTTGAAAGGATGCCAACCCGTGGCCGTCGTGAAACCGGAACGGGATCGAACCCAAGACCAGCAAGAAGCCCAATCTCCGCCGGCCCAATCGTCACACCTGGCTGCAGAACGAGACTTCCCCGGGCAATATCCACGCCCACTGGCCGGACGTAGTCCCCAGGCTTCAGTCCGTCGCTGTGAATAATGACGTGGTCCTCGGCCAGCTCGGTCGATTCGACCGGCACGACCGCGTCCGCTCCCGCCGGAATCGGCGCGCCAGTGGTCACCCAGGCCGCGGTCCCAATGTGGACCTCGATCGGCGCGACATGACCGGCGGTCTGGCGACCCACGATTTCTCGCCACGGTGATGGATCCTCTGCCACGACAGCGTAGCCATCCATCGTCGAGGCCGCGAAGGGCGGATGATCGTCAGGCGCGACGATCTGCTCGCCCAGGACGCGCCATGCCGCTGCGGCGAGTGGAACGAGCTCGACAGGCGACCGCTTCAGGTTCGCGAAGATGATCGAGCGTGCCTCGTCCGGGTGCACCATGCGGTCAAGATCGTTTGCGGAGCGTGGAGTGTCGATGAAGGTCCCCTTCCCTGTGATGCTTGACCAAGTCTACGCGTGACGCGCCTCCAGCACCGATGGCCACAGACCGCGCAAACTGCATCGCGGCTGCGTTGACAGCGCTCCTGCTTTCGCCTACATTATGTGTTCTTGTTTGTCTCCCCGATCACGGAAAGAACCCACTGAAGGCTCCGGCACCGATGGCATCGAGACGCTCCGCCGTGCCAGCCACGGACCCGCCGACTGCCAGGCACCTGCACGAGGTGACGGCAGCCGCGGCTCTCGAAGACTCCCAGCCACTTCCTGAATCCGTCGAGCAGGGAATTGCGTCGTTGCTCGCGGATGTGCGCACGTATTCACCTGCGGCCAATCTGGAACTGGTTGAGCGAGCTGCGCGATTCGCCGCGCACGCACACAGCAGCGACGTGCGCAAGTCTGGCGAGCCATACGTCATGCACCCGATCGCCGTGGCATCGATCCTGGCTCGGGTCCAGCTTGACGGTGAGACTCTCGCTGGCGCCCTTCTCCATGATGTCGTTGAAGACACGCCGGTCGAGCTGTCAGAGATCGAAGCCGAGTTCGGACCACGCGTCGCACGTCTCGTCGATGGTGTGTCGAAACTCGGGCGCATCCCCTGGACGCGAGACGATGACGCGGCCGGTGGATCCCGAGAGCAGGCCCATCAGGCCGAGAACCTGCGCAAAATGTTCCTGGCGATGATCGACGACATCGGTGTCGTGCTCATCAAGCTCGGGGACCGCTTGCACAACATGCGCACGCTCGACGTCATGCGGCCCGACAAGCAGAAGCGCATCGCCCTGCAGACGCTTGAGATCTACGCGCCGCTGGCGAATCGTCTGGGAATCTGGCAGTTCAAGTCCGAGCTCGAAGACCTCGCCTTCCGCTACATCAACCCGGAGGCCTATTTCGCGCTAAGCCGCGAGTTCGAGAAGCGCGCGCAGGATTCTGCCCCGTACATCGAGTCTGTCAAGCACCAGCTCCTGCAGTCGTTGCGAGAGGCCGGGATCGAGGCGGAAATCACCGGCCGCACCAAGCATATCTACTCTGTGTATCGCAAGATGAACATGAAGGGCCGCCATCTCGACGAGATCTACGACGTCATCGGCATTCGCGTGCTCGTCAGCGACCGGAAAGACTGTTACGGGGCGTTGGGGGTCGTCCACGCGAAATGGCACCCCTTGCCCGGCGAGTTCGACGACTATATCGCTACCCCCAAAGACAGCATGTACCAATCGCTGCACACCGCGGTGATTGGTCCTGAAGGTCACGTGATCGAAATCCAGATTCGAAGCCGTGAAATGCACCGCATCGCGGAGCATGGTGTCGCGGCGCACTGGCGGTATAAGGAGGGCAGCAAGTCCGACGCTCGCGCCGATGCCAAGGTGGCCTGGCTCCGACAGTTGATGGAATGGCGGGACCAGGTCGCAGACGCCGAGGAATTCGTCGAATCGATGAAGTCGGACGTCTTCAAGGAGCAGATCTACGTTTTTACGCCGGCCGGAGATGTCATTGAACTTCCAGCCGGAGCGACTCCAGTCGATTTTGCGTACCGGATTCACACGGAAGTTGGACATCAGTGCGTCGGTGCCAAGGTGAACGATCAACTCGTGCCCCTGGATTACCGGCTGCAAAACGGCCAGATGGTCCGCATTCTGACGAGCAGGACCCGGACCGGGCCGAACCGTGACTGGCTTCTTTCATCTTCTGAGTACGTAACGACCGCCTCCGCACGGGAGAAGATCCGGCGTTGGTTCCGCAGCCAGGAACGGGACGAGAACATCGCCCAGGGACGCGAAATCCTTGAGCGCGAGATGCGTCGCCTGAGCGTCGACGTCAAGCCAGAGGAACTGCTGAAGGTCTTTCCGCAGTATCCGAAGATGGATGATCTGCTCGCCGCCATCGGGTACGGCGCGGTTCCGGCCCAGCGCATCGCCGTCAGGCTCGCGAACCAGCACGAGCAGGAGTCGCTCCTCCAGGCTCCGGACATCCAGGCGCCGAAGACGCCGCCGCGTCTCCAGGTCATGGGTGTCGGCGACCTGCTGACCAATCTCGCCATGTGCTGCCGGCCGGTCAACGGTGACCCGATCATCGGATACGTGACCCGAGGCCGAGGCGTCACCGTCCACCGCGCTGACTGCCCAAACGTGCAAAATGTCTCGGAACCTGAACGGCTCGTGCCGGTTTCATGGGGAGATCAATCGGAGGACACGTTCCCAGTCACGGTTCGCCTGAACGCCTGGGATCGTGTCGGGTTGCTGAAGGATGTAAGCACCCTGTTGGCCGACGAACGGGTTAACATCCTGAGCGTCATCACCAACACGCACGATGACCGGACAGTAACGTTGTATGCCACGGTGGAAGTGCAAGGGATCGGGCAGTTGAGCACAATCCTGCAGAAGCTGGAAGGCATTCGAGACGTCTACGAAGTGCGTCGCGAGGCGAGTGCGCCGCCCCAACGTGGCTCACGGGACCACTAATGGCGGCCATGGACACATCCACCCCGCCGGTCCTTTCGATCGGCGAAACGCTGATCGACATCATCGCCACCGACGGCGCTCCCTCCCTGGTGGAAGCGCGCGAGTTCGTTGCCCTGGCCGGTGGCGCTCCCGCAAATGTGGCCGTGGCCCTGGCTCGACTTGGTGTAGCGAGCGCATTCTGCGGGGTCGTTGGGGCTGATCCGCTGGGAGAACGTCTCATTGCGGAACTTCGGGCCGAACAGGTGGACGTCTCCCGCTTGCGGCAGACGGACGTGGCGCCAACCACCATTGCCTTCGCCTGGAAGGATGCCCGCGGCGACGGCCGCTTCTGGATCATGCGCGGGGCAGACCTGGATATCTCTCCCGATGATGCGGATCGCGCCGGCATCGCGACGCTGACGGCGCTGGTCCTTGGGTCAGTCTCCCTCGCCGCACCAACATCCCGAGCGGCAGTCCTGCACGCGGTTGCGCTGGCAAGGTCGAGCAGTGTGCCGGTGGTCTTCGACGTCAATCTGCGGCCTTCGGTGTGGAGTGATCCGGCAGAGGCTCTCGCCCTCTGCGAGTCCGTGGCAAGCAGATCATCCATCGTGAAGCTGAGCCTGGATGACGCAACGGGCCTTTTCGGGGCTGGAGTCGCGCCGGAGGTTGCGTGCGCGAAGGTTCTCGCACTCGGCGCTCCGTCTGTCGTACTCACCGATGGGGCGCGGGGGTCCTGGTTCGTGAACGGGACGAATGACGATGTCCAGTTCGTCCCGGCATATCGTGTGGAAGCCATCGAGCCTACGGGAGCTGGCGACGCCTTCGCTGCAGCGATCATCGCTCGCGCTGTGGCCTCAGGCTGGAAGCCCCTCCAGCGCGAGGACGTGGAATTCGCGTCCGCAGCGGGCGCCCTGGCAACCACGCGACGCGGGGCCTGGGACGGCCTGCCTTCTCGCGCCCAACTCGAAGCGTTCCTTGGTGCCTAGGCGATTGCGTGCGGTATCAGGGCTGCACGTTGCCGGCCTGACATGATCCCCTCGCCCGCGAGTCCAATCGCGTTCTCGGTGCTGGGGCTGGATGTGCGCTGGTACGCGCTGTTCCTGCTGGCGGGCCTGGTCGCGGGTCTCGTATACACGCGGCGGCTCGCATCCAGGGTCGGCCTTGAACCGGACTGGGTCTGGGACGCCGCGCCGTGGATCGTCCTCGCCGCAATTGTCGGTGCCCGTCTCTACTACGTGCTGCTGCGGGCGGACTACTTTACGCAGCACCCAGCCGAAGCGATCAACCTCCGGCTCGGCGGGATGGCCTTTCATGGCTCCCTGGTGGCCGGAACCGCGGCGTTTGTTATCCTCGCACGGCGAGATCGCCAACCCGTCCTTGCCTGGACTGATGTCGCGATGCCGGGAGTCGCGCTGGCGCAGGCCATCGGGCGGTGGGGAAACTGGGCGAATCAGGAGGCCTTTGGCACGCCGACAACGCTACCCTGGGGCGTGGCCATCAGCGCCGCCCACCGACCGCCGCAATTTGCCAGCGTTGCCACGTTCCACCCCACGTTCCTGTATGAATCCCTCTTCAACTTCGCCAACGCGTTGCTGCTGGGATGGCTTGCGCTGCGAGTTCCCTCGTCACGCACACTCCGTCACGGCGACGTCCTTGGGATCTATCTCATCACCTACGGACTCGCGCGATTTCTCATCGAGCGAATCCGGACGGACAGTCTCTACATCGGCCCTCTGCCCGCCGCGTTCTGGCTTAGTTGGCTGCTTGTCGCGGCAGGAGCGCTCGTCCTGCTCGTTCCACGGATTTCGGGATCGCATCGAGGGAATGGCGCCAGTCCAGTAGCGGCGGATTGACGCTGCTCTGGCAACTTGCTACGCTGCGGCAACCCTGAAATACGTCGCGGAAACGGTGGCATACACCGTCCTGGATCGCCGACATCCCGGAGAGGATTGCTGCGTTGCTGAAGCGTCTGGGCTTGATGACCACGGTGATTGCTGTAGCGCTCACGGTCGCGGCGTGTGGTCGCGCCACTGAGGAACAGATCAACCAGGCACTGGGAATCACGCCGACGGCAACAATGAGCGCGGAGCAGATCGCCGAGTCGACGGCGGCCGCCAGTGCGACGGCGGCTGCAAAGGAACTGGCGTTGGCCTCGCCGGGCGCGGCCGGTGGAGCGGTTGCAGGTGACGTCACCGCCGGGAAGCGCCAGTTCAACACCTGGTGCATCGGCTGCCACGGTCCTGGAGGCGCTGGTCCAGATATCCTCTCGCCAGGCAGCCCCGGCTCAACCGTGGACCCGGCCACGCTCCTGGCAATGATCCGGGAGGGCGAAGGCCACACGCCACCGGGCCCTTACAAGACCACCGAGATCTCGGACAAGCAGGTGACCGATATCGCCGCGTACTTGCATTCAGCTCCAGGCAGCTAACTCGTCTACGCGACGAGGAGCTCACGAATCGCGTGCACGTGAGCACGCAGTGCTGCGTCGGATGCGATCGACTTCTCTACCTGGCGGATGCCATGCAGGACGGTGGTGTGATCGCGCCCGCCCAGTTCTCCCCCAATTTCGATAAGCGACGCATCAGTCTCGGCGCGAAGCAGGTACATGGCGACCTGGCGCGGCACGACAATCTCGCGCGTGCGGCTTTTCCCCGCCAGTTCCTTCTTGCCAACGCCGAAGTAGTCGAGAACGGCGGCAATAACGTCGTCCCTGGTGACCAGGACCCGACGTGCGTCGGGAGTCGAATCCGACAGCGCCTTCATCGCTAGTTCGGTAGACATCGACTCTCCGGTGAGTTGGGCACGAGCAACGACCTTGTTCAATGCGCCCTCCAACTCCCGGATGTTCTTGAGGTCCTTCCCGGCGATGTACTCCGTCACCTCGGGTGGCAGCGAGAGACGCAATTCCTCATCCTTGATTCGCAGAATGGCGAGACGCATTTCGTAGTCTGGCGCCTGCACATCCGCTATGAGCCCTCCCTCAAAGCGCGACCGCAACCGCTCTTCGAGAGACGCTATGGACTTGGGCGGCTTGTCACTGGAAATGATCACCTGCTTGCCACCCTGGTAGAGCGCGTTGAAAGTGTGGAAGAACTCCTCTTGCGTGCTCTCTTTGCCGGCAATGAACTGGATGTCGTCGATCATGAGGACATCGATCTCGCGGTATCGAGCCCGAAATTCATCCGTTTTCTGCTGCCGGATCGCGGCGATCAGATCATTGGTGAACTTTTCGGACGTCACGTACGAGACGCGCAAGTCCTGGTGAAGCTCAAGGACTCGGTGACCGATGGCGTGCAGCAAGTGCGTCTTGCCGAGCCCTACCCCGCCATGCACAAAGAGCGGGTTGTACTTGCCGCCGGGGTGTTCCGAGACGGAAACACCTGCCGCATGCGCGAAGCGATTTGATGACCCCACGACGTAGGTGCGCAACACATAGGTTGGGTTCAGGCCAATGGCACGCGGCGCCTCGAGCGACATTTGCATCGGCCGAGCCGGCTCAGGTTGTCTCGACTGCCGCTGGGCCGTTCTGGGCTGCAGAGGCGCGATGTCCTGCTGACCGCCTTCGACGCGATACTCGGTCGTAATGCGTTGTCCCATACGTTCTGACAGCCGCCGCTCGATGTCTCCGCGAAACTTGCGGCTGACCTGCTCGACTGCGGACCGATCTGCGACCAGGATGACGGCTGTGCCAATCTCATCGATACCGGCCAGTTGGGTGTTTCGGAGCCATTCAAAGGCACTCGCTGGCAAAGTCGCCTGCAAGTCAACAAGCACGGATCGCCAGATCAGGTCTGCTGCGCGTGTTGTTGCGCCCGAATCAACCAGCTCCATTCGCCCGCTCCGCTCTACACCAATACCTCAAGTGTACGGACACTGCGAACGGATGCTACTACGATGGTTGGGGACTACACAACGGATCAAACACGCATCGGTGGAGGGAGTAGAGTTCTGGTGGACAAAGATCGTGTATGCCGGAGAAGTTGTAGATGAAAGTTGCCTTTTCATCCCAGGAACCGCTGGGGATCGAGTGCGACCTCCTGGTTGTGACGGCCGGCAAGGACGAAGGCCTGGCCTGGTCCGAAGCCGGCGCGGCGGCCAACAGCGCTCTGGACGGAAACCTGGCGACGGCAGCGGAACTGGAGCAGTTCAAGGGTAAGGCAGAAGCCTCATTCATCCTGCCCACCTTCGGGAAACTCTCCGCCGCTCGGGTGATGGTCGCCGGCATCGGCGATGTGGACGCTGTCACAGAGTCCACGCTCGCCAGGGCCATCGGCGCCGCTCTGCGCGAAGCGCGAGCGCGCGGTGCAAGCTCCGTGGTCGTTGCATTGCCAGGTTCCCTGCCAGGTATCCCGGACGCCGTGGCGCTCGCCTCTGCGGCGCTCGCGGCCCAGATGGCGCTCTATCGCTTTGACACGTACCGGGGAACTGCGAGCAAGGAAGAGCGCAACAAGGAGATCGAGACAATCGTGTTCGCCGCTCCCGCCGTCGACGCAGCGGCCGGTATGGCAGCAGTGGACCGAGCCACGGCAATTGCGGCGGGCGTCAACCTGGCACGCGATCTGGGTAACGAACCCGGAAAATCGCTGACGCCGGAGGCCTTCGCGCACCGGGCTGTCGCGGTAGCGGACGCAGCCGGCCTGGAGGTCGAGGTCCTTGGACCTCAGGAACTTGCTGAACTCGGCGCAGAGGCCATGCTGGCTGTTGGCGGCGGCAGCGCCCACCCTCCGCGCTTGATCCGGCTCACCTATTCTCCCAAAGACCCGGTTGCAGACCGCGTCGTCGGCCTGATCGGCAAGGCGATCACGTTCGACACCGGCGGCTACTCAATCAAGCCCTACGAGGGCATGCTGGACATGAAGAGCGACATGTCAGGCGGCGCAGCGGTGCTGGGCGCGATGTCCGCCCTCAGCGCGATTGGTTGCCCCTACAAGGTCATCAGCACCATTTGCGCGGCGGAGAACATGATTTCCGGGGAGGCATTTCGACCCGGTGACGTTATCCGTGGCATGAATGGCGTTACCTTCGAGATTACATCGACCGACGCCGAGGGCCGACTGGTACTGGCCGACGGACTCGTCGACACTGCTCGACGGGGTGCAACCGAAATGATCGATCTCGCGACGCTCACTGGGGCGGCTGTTGTTGCACTCGGCAACGGAACTTCTGCGTTGTTCGCAACTGACGACAGCATGGCGGAAAGACTACTTACGGCTGCAGCCGCGGCAGACGAACGAATGTGGCGACTGCCCTTGATCGAAGATCTGGAGAGCAAGATCAAGGGTGAAATCGCCGATCTCAAGAACACCGGCGGACGCCCGGGTGGCGCAATTACCGCCGCTCTCTTCCTGCGTCACTTCAGAGAGGGACTGCCCTGGGCGCATCTGGACATTGCAGGCGCTGCACGCCAGGAACGCGCAACGTCGCTCGGACCCAAAGGAGCCACTGGCGTTGGCGTCCTGACGCTCCTGAGGTATCTCGAAGCGTAGAGTGTCAAAGGGCCCGTCTCATCGACGGGCCCCAGCTTCGATCACTCCCTTACCGTGAATCAGTGCATGAGTTCCGACTGCAAGATCATGTACGCAGACGGCAATGTCAGGAGCACGGTCAGGACGAGAACGACGACGAAAGAGCTCTTCTCACGCCGGTAGCCGCTCTCGGTGAAATCGACGGAAATGACCCGCAAACCGTTGAGTGAGTGATAGATCACCGCACCGACCAGCAGGATCTCCATTGGGATAAGTGCTGGTTGGGCATAGAACTCGACCGAGGCGTCGTAGACGCTGCGGCCAAGGCCAATGAGCGCAATGTCGATGATGTGCACCAGCAGGAAGAACAACACGCCGATGCCCGACGCCCGGTGCAGCACCCAGGCGTATTGACCGGGGCCTCCGTGGTACACGGGAACCTCGCCGCGCAACAGTGAACGCCCCACCCACACGAGCAGTAGCAAAACACCGACGTAGGTCACAACCGCGAAGGCATAGAGGGAAAAGCCAATCACGTCGGCGATCCACAGAGCGTTCGCAAGCGGACCCTGATCGGCGCCGGCGGCTGCGGCATCGAAGACAAAAATCGTAATGGTGCCCAGGGCAAAGAAGACGATGCCCACGACCCACATCAAGCCAAACGCCGCTGTGCGCACCGCCGGATGCCGTAGGTAATCCTGGATGGAGTAACGCAGTCCCAGCACACCGTGCCAGAGCGCCATCATCAGCAGGAGCCAGTCAAACGTGCGCCAGAAGGGGTTCGCCCAACGGCCCGCGACAAAATCAAACGTTGTGTCGGACGGAACGTTCAGGTAGTGAGTGATGAAGAGGTGGCCGCCCGCCAGCAGAATGAGCATCAGGCCAGAAATGCGCATGAAATACCAGATCAGGCGCTCCGCGCCCGGAATGGTGATGCCAGCGCCACCTACCCGGCGCCCCTCTGCAACCGACGACACGCGTTGTCCCTTTCGACTCAGCCTACAGGCCTTCACATTTGGAAGGGCCTGTCCTGACATTGTACGCGCCCCTGAAGCGCTAGCGGCCCGGGACGTCGGTCCCCCGCTCCCACGTTCCGGAACGTCCGCCTTCTTTCCGTTCGAGTTGGATAGCGCCGATCACCATTCCCCGGTCAACCGCCTTGAGCATGTCGTAGATGGTTAGACCTGCGGCCGCCACGGCGGTCAGGGCTTCCATTTCAACGCCAGTCCGGCCTCGCGTGGTCACTGTGGCCGCGATGAGAACAGCCCGCTCCTGAAGCTCAAACTCCACCGTCACGCCAGTTAGCAAGAGCGGGTGGCACATGGGAATCAGTTCCGGAGCGCGCTTGGCGCCCATGATGGCTGCCACCTGGGCTACTGCCAGCACGTCTCCTTTTGCTGCCCGTCCTTCGCGCACCAACTGCACCGTGTCCGGCTGCATCTCCACGCGGCCATTCGCAACAGCCGTGCGAATGGTCTCGTCCTTGATCCCGACATCAACCATCCGGGCACGCCCGCTCGCGTCGAAGTGGGTCAACTCACTTGGGTGATCTTCAGACACGCCTGTCTCCTGGCACGACCGACTCCACCGTACCCACATCGCGAGCCCAGGATGCCGTAGCCCGTGCAAACCAGCGGTCACCGTCACGCCTGCAGACCACGGGCAGACCGAAACAGGCGCTGAGGTTGTCGCTGGTCAAGACGTCGTCAATTTCTCCGGTTGCGACGGCTCGTCCCCCGTTGAGGAGGAGCGCGTGAGTCGTGTTGCCAGGCAGTTCCTCGAGGTGATGGCTGACGATCACGATCGTCATCTCAGGGTGTTCGAGTGCGAGGTGATCAAGGGCAGCAATCAACGCTTCCCTGGCTGCCAGGTCCAGGCCGACTGCGGGCTCGTCAAGCAGCAGCAGGCGGGGCTGGGTAATCAAGGCGCGAGCGATACGAATCCGGCCACGCTCTCCCTGAGAACACGTCTTGATCTCCCGGTCTGCGAGCGCACCGCACCCCAGGAGATCAAGCATCTCACGGGCCCGCACCCGGTCGGCCTCGCTGTAGTTCCACCAGAGGGGTCGCAGCGTGGAGCCGATGCCGGTGAGCACGACCTCCTCGCCCGTGAGCCAGTCAAGCGACTGCGCGCCTGACTCAACGTAGCCGATCGATTCGCGAAGCTTCGGAATATCGGTCTTGCCAAACTGAGACCCAAGGACAGAGACACGTCCCTTGCTCGGGTGGCGCACGGCGCCAGCGATGGTAAGTGTCGTGCTCTTCCCGGATCCGTTCGGTCCGAGGAGCGCCCATCGCTGCCCGGCACGGACGTGCCACGTCAGGTGATCCAGGATGGTCGGGCCGTGTGCCACCCAAACGGACACGTCGTCCAACTCGATGGCGAGCGGCGCGAAAGAATTTGGGTCACGAGTTTCGGTCATACCTCGATGCGATCGACAGGGTTGGTGAGCGCGCCGATCGGCTCAATCGTGATCGTCACGGTGTCGCCAGCCTGGAGCGTGAACTCGGAGGGCGGAACGATCCCCGTTCCCGTCATCAGGAAAACGCCCGCCGGGAATGCGTTACCGCGAAAAAGATACGTGACGAGATCTTCGAAGGTCCGATGCATGCGAGAGGTGCCGGTCTCCTCGGAGAAAAGCACCTCGCCGCCGCGCAAGATCTCCAGCCTGATCGGCAGGTCTGTTGCATCGGAAATCTCGTCCACCAGGACTACCACCGGCCCAATCCCAGCGCACTGCGCGTACACCTTGGCCTGCGGAAGATAGAGCGGATTCTCTCCCTCGATCGAGCGTGATGAAACGTCGTTGCCGATCGTGTAGCCCACAACTTCTCCGCGGGAGTTGATGAGCAGCGCAAGTTCAGGCTCCGGGACATCCCAACCTGAATCACTGCGAATACCTACTGCTCCGTTCGGACCCACCACGCGGCTCGGCGTGGCCTTCAGGAAGATTTCGGGCCGGTCGGCGTCGTATACGCGGTCGTACACATCGCTCTGGGACGACTCTTCCATGCGAGCATTGCGAGAGCGCAGGTACGTGACGCCAGCCGCCCACACTTCCTGGGCATCGATGGGTGCGGCCAACGTGACCGAAGACAGCGACATACCCGACCCAGACGTCGCGGCGTTCGCCAGGGCGTTCATCATCGATTCCCGATCAAGCGTAAGCGCTTCCGCTTGACTGGGCGGTCCCCCGGCCGCCGCGACGTCAACGACTTCGTCACCGTTGACCACGCCAAACCGTGGTTTTGCATCGTCTCCGGTCGTGAACTGGCAAATGCGCACGTAAACTCCCCGTCTTCATTCTCACCGCACGCCTCGCGCGGCCGAGCTAAACGCCCTCTACCCGTCTCACACGCAGCGGCAGGTTCTCGAAGATCGCCATGAGTTGAGCCTCGCCCATGCTGGAAACAAGGTCGAGATCTACACCTGCGTCTTCGAGCGATCGTCGAAAGCGCAGCACCAGGGCAAGTTCCTGGGGCCGCAAATCATATCCATACCGCGTGAGCGCAGATTCCAGATTTGTGTTGGCTTCTTCACGAAAGGCAGGATCGCTCATGGCCTGCTCGGCAAGGCGTTGCAGCACCTCGATCCGCACCGATCCGTCATCTTCCTGAACCACGTTAATGCCATCCCTCGGCCAGTGATGTTATGGTCTGAGCGACGATTGTACATGCGTCGTCGGGGCACCGTGACGGTGCGTTGTCCCCGGCGCGGCCAGTGAGGGCGCTGCAAATGCCGGACCAGGAAACGCTATCCCTGCCGGAAAATGAGGTCGCATCCAAGGAGCCAGTCGCTCCCAATCTACGTTGCCCGGCCTGTGGAGCCGACATAGGCGACACCGCGGAGTTCGTCCAGTTTCGTGTCTGTCTCGCTTGCGGCCATCACCTTCCGGAATCCGCGCGCTCCTGCATCGCAAGGCTTGTCGACTCTGGCACGTTCAGGGAGCGCGACTCAGACCTGGTCTCCTCCGACCCCCTGCATTTCGAAGACGAGACAGCCTACAGCGACCGCCTACGTGATCTGCGCGAAAAAACGGGTGAGCGCGACGCCCTCGTCACCGGCCTGGCCCGTATCAACGGCGTCGAAGTCGCGATCGCAGCCCTGGATTTCAGCTTTCTCGGGGGAAGCATGGGGGTTGTCGTTGGCGAAAAACTTGCTCGCATCGTCGAGCAGGCCAGCGAGCGCAAAGCACCGCTGATTACGGTTTCCTCCAGTGGCGGCGCGAGGATGCAGGAAGGCATGCTCTCACTCCTCCAGATGGCGAAGACCGCTGCCGCGGTCCAGCGTCTGCACGAGAGTGGTGTTCCATATATCTCCATCCTGCGTAACCCCACAACCGGCGGCGTCTTTGCATCGTTTGCCAACCTCGGCGATGTAACACTCGCCGAGCCAGGCGCGCTAATCGGGTTTGCCGGACCGCGCGTCGCCGAGCAAGTGATGGGCACGAAATTGCCGCCGGGCACGCACACCGCGGAGTTCCTGCTTCAGCGCGGCATGATCGACGCCATCGTGTCGCGCCCAGAGCAGCGCGAGTACCTGTCGACGCTGCTGGCAATTCTTACCGCGCCCCGCAAAGGTCACGAACGCCGTCCGCGGCGGATCCGGCGCGATCCGCCCTCATCGAAAGTCGTCGCCTGGGACGCGGTTCAGCGCGCACGCGCCATCGATCGACTTACCAGTGCCGATTACCTGCGAATGATGGTTGAACACTTCGTTGAACTGCACGGTGATCGGTCGTCCGGAGATGACCCCGCCATCATTGCTGGCCTCGCAACGCTGCAGGGGCATCCACTGGCCGTGATCGCTATGGAGCGTGGGCACGGGGATGATCGCGTGCGACGTCACGAAGGGAGGACCTATCCGGAGGGCTACCGGAAAGCGCGCCGGATCATGGATCTGGCGGAGCGGCTGCGACTCCCGCTGCTGACACTCATCGACACTCCCGGCGCCTACCCAGGAATTGAGTCCGAGGAGCGAGGTCTCGCCAGCGAAATCGCAGCCTCGCTGGCACGCATGAGCAGCCTGCGGACGCCGATCGTTTCCGCGGTGATCGGTGAGGGAGGCAGCGGAGGGGCGCTTGCACTGGCCGTCGCCGACCGCGTACTGATGCTCGAAGGGGCAATCTATTCGGTTATCGCGCCAGAGGGCGCCGCCACGATCCTCTACCGTGATGTGCAGCGCGCTCCCGAAGTCTCATCCAAGCTCAAGCTCACGGCGCACGAATTACGACAGCTTGGCATCGTCGATGAAATCATCTCGGAGCCTCTCTCCGCGGAACCTGCGTCCGTCGCCGCGTCGCTTGCCGCGGCGATTGCTGATTCTCTGGCGAGGCTGCAGCGGAAAAGGGTGGAGAGGGTCGTGAACGACCGCTATGACCGTTACCGCCGCATTGGGCGTCCCTACGCACAAGCACCGCGGCGGCTCAGGATGCCGAGCCGCCGCAGTCCAGATTCTCGCGCAGGTTAGCGTGCGGCGGCGGGAGTTCGCGCCCAGACGGGCGTCACCCAGTGCTGATACCGGGGATCCCTGCCACGCAGAGCGTCATCAAAGACGTGCTCAAGAGCACTCGTGATCGGCCCGATCTCGCCGTTGCCAACCTGGTAGTGATCCACGCTCACCACCGGGGTGATCTCGGCGGCAGTGCCGCAGGTGAACATTTCGTCCGCGAGGTAGAGTTCGGTGCGATCGACCTGCCGCTCCTCTACCTCCAGGCCAAGCACCTCGCGCGCCAGCACGATCAGCGCATCACGCGTAATGCTTTCGAGAATGCCACTGCCCACGTCAGGGGTGACCAACTTGCCCTGTGTCACCATCATCACGCAGGCGCCCGGCCCCTCGGACACCTTTCCCTGGTGGTTGAGCAGGAAAGCGGTGTCATAGCCGTCCGCAATGGCCTCCATGCGCGCCAACTGGCTATTCCGGTAGTTGGAGAGATTCTTGATCCGCGGCGGCATCACATCTTCCGAGATGCGGCGCCAGGAACTCACCCGGGCGTGGTGCTTGACGCCCGATTTCAAGTGCGTCGCCATCGGATCCGTGTTGATAAGCAGTGCCGCTTGCTCGCTCATTTGCGAAAAGCGCTTGTTGCCAGAGCCCGCACCGTAGGCCAGGGGACGTACATAGGTGTCTTCGTGGACTTCGTTGATGCGGAGCAGCTCCGTGCAGACATCCGTCAGAGTCTCGAGACTGTACTCGAGGCCGAGGCGAACAAGGCGCATCGAGCGCTCCAGGCGCTCCAGGTGCTCCCGCAGGCGGAAGATATACAGCTCATCGTCACCTTGATATGCTCGAATTCCTTCGAAAACAGCACCAACCGTTGACCATCCGAGCTCTGTGACATGAATGGTGCATTCATTCCAGGGGCGGATCGCGCCGTTCCACCAAACAAATGCGGGATTCCTGGATTCCTGGGACACGAGGGCCTCCTGGTTGTCCGGCGCAGCGTTGCACCGGGAACTGCACAATCGGTGCGGAAGTATGTCACGGCCGGCTGCCCGATATCACGGCTCCTGGGCGGTCGTGCGGAGAACAAAAAAGGACCGGGGCGGCCAAGCCACCCCGGTCCTCTCTACGACTCCGTGCGTGGGCTACTCTTCGCGGCCTTCGATGGCGACCTTGGCCATCATCTGGACGAAGATATTGCCGTCAGGAACCGTGAAGCCCTGTCGGTTGACCGGAACGTCCTTCACCCACGGCTTGAACGCGTAGTTGTCCACGCGGTACACCACCGGGATGTATCCAACGTCTTCCTGGATGACCTTTTCAGCCTGCTTGTAGATCTCCAGGCGAGCATCCGGATCGGGAACGGCCTTGCCCTGGTTCACCAGATCGTCGAACTCGGCGTTCGACCAGGCCTGGCGCTTGCCCGACGACTTCTGACTGTAGAACATGTCGCCGTAGCCGTTGTTCGGATCCGGGTAGTCGTACCACCAGCGGATCCAGATGAGCTGGAACTCGTTCTTGAAGAGTTCCGGGCGCCACGTCTCACCAGGCCAGACCTGGATGTTGATGTTCATGCCCAGGTTTTCCTGGAGCTGCGCCACGATGTCGTTCGCCATGAGGTCGGAGTTGTAGACCTCTTCGGACCCACGCATGTTCAGCGTGATCTCCGGCCAGTTCTTTCCGCCCTCGTACGGGGTACCGACCAGTTGCTCCATGGCGAGTGCCGGATCGAACTTCTGGATGTCATTGATTTCGGGATCGTCGAAGAAGCCGAACACGCCGGTCGGCACCATGCAGTACGCCTCGGCCGCCTGGCCGTTTGTCAGCGCCACGAGGCGGCTGCGGTCCACAGCGTGGCTGAGGGCCTTGCGGACCTTGAGGCCGACCTCATCGTTCTGGAACGGCTCGATCCCGTTTGACGGCACGAGCATCCAGATGCCGGGGTAGACGTACTTGCGCAGCAGTTCGGAGAGAGCCGGATCATCCTGGTAGCGGGTCAGGTCCGACGCAGGAATGGGAGCCCAGTCCAGCTTCTGATCCCCTTCGCCGCGCTCGAACGCGAGGACCGTGGATTCCGACGGGATGATTGGCTCGAAGACCTTGGTGATGCGCATGTTCTCGGCATCCCAGTGGCCTTCGTTCTTCGACATCTCGATGACGACGTCGTGCTCCCACTTGTCGAGCTTGAGAATGCCATTCGACCAGAGCGGAACGTCACCGTTCGCCCACCCGTCGGAGCCATACTCCTCGATCGCCCACTGCGCGCCAGGAACGGCGGCCGTGTAGCCAGCGACCTGCGGGAAGTAGGCGCGGGGCCCTTCCATGGTCACTTCGAGCGTCCAATCGTCCAATGCCTTCATGCCGAGATCTTCGGCAGCGACACCCTCCTCACCGAGGTTGTACTTCTCGGCGTTCTTGATGTCGAACAGGAAGCCCGCGTACGCCGCAGCGTTGGCTGGGTTGAGCTGGCGCTCCCAAGAGAAGACAAAGTCCTGGGCGGTTACTGGACGGGTGTCCGTACCGTTCGTCCAACCCTTGTTGTCCGGGCGGAGCTTGAACGTCCAAACTGAAGCATCGTCGTTCGACGTGAACTCGGAGGCCCAGTCCGGAATCGCGTTCAGGTCTGGATCGAACGTCAGCAGGCCGGAGTAAACCGCCGGCTCTGCGTTGCAGTAGAGGTTCAGGTTGAAGTCAAATGACGTCGGATCGTCCTGGCGACCAAACTGGTAGAGGGTCTGCTCGTCGCTCGCTTGCATGGCATAGAAACGATGGCGCGGCGCAGCTGAGGCGCCGGGTCCGACGTACTTCTCCATGCCGGCGGTGGTGACCGTCCCGGCAGCAGCCGCCGCGGCAATTTTCAGGAAATCGCGACGAGCCACGCCCGCACTCTTGAAGCGCTTGGCAAGAATGCCAAGCTGTTCGTCCTTACGACTAACCATCTGCACGCTCCCTTTCTGCGTATCCGCGTTCCGGTTCACGTTCCTGATGTATCCGTTTCGGTATCTTTACACAATTGACTACCGTTCGCCGGGTACCCTGGTCATGTTCCTCCAACGACATGAACAGGTCACTCACTGCCGCTGCGCTCCGGGCTTGAGGCATTGCGGCTGTCTCGGTTCACCCCACGAGCCAGCTTCGGAAGTGTGGGCAGGGCATCACCCCCGGCTCCCCTTGGGATCGAGCGCGTCGCGCAGACCGTCTCCCAGGAAGGAGAACCCCAACATCGTGAGCCCAATGGCAAGGACTGGGAAAAGCAACATGTGCGGGTCGGTCACGATATACCCGGGCTTGGCCCCATCCGCGACCATCTGTCCCCAGCTTGCCTGCGGTGGTCGAATGCCGACTCCGACGAAGCTGAGCGCCGCTTCCGTGAAAATGGCGGTCGGGATGCCGAATGTCAGCGCGACGATGATTGGCGTAAGGCTGTTCGGCAGCATGTGCTTGCGGATGATGTAGCCACCGTCAGCGCCGGCTACTCTCGCTGCCTGGACATATTCCTGTTCTCGCAACGACAGGAACTGCCCGCGCACGAGTCGCGCCTCTGTTACCCATCCCACCAGACCGATGGCCAGGAAGATGTTGAGCAGGCCCGGTCCCCACCAGTTCACGAACAGGAGCACCATCAACAATTGAGGGATGGCGTAGATCACGTCCACAAGGCGCATCAGGACGTTGTCGGTCATGCCACCAAAGTAGCCGGAAATCGCGCCGAGAGGAATGCCAATGAGGAGGACGATAGCCTGCGCCAGGACACCTACGACGAGGGAAACCTGGGCTCCGTAGACCATGCGGCTAAAAATGTCGCGACCGTTCGCGTCCAGACCCATCGGCCAGGTCCATGACGGATGATGCCGCGCGAGCCGGAAGTCAACCACCTCTGCCTGGCCGTAAGGCGCTATGACTGGCGCGAGAATGGCGATGACCGAGAACGTCAGGACAATGATCAGTCCGAGGACCGCAAGTTTGTTCTTGCGAAGCCGCCGCCAGGCGTCACTCCACAGGCTCCGTTGCTTGCGCGCCGTGAGATCACCGCCCAGGGCCGTCGTGGCCGTCCGGTTGTGCCCTGGCTGTCGCTCCTCATCAATGAGTTCTTCGACATCCCAGTTGGGCGCCGGCATCGCGGTGTCGGTTTCCCGCAGCGACAGCCCAAGCGGTGTCATTGGTTGACCCTGGGATTGCGACTGTGCCATGCGAGGTCCCTCGGTTTCGCGAAAGTGTCATGGGAGGCCGGTCAGCCTCCCACACATCGACTAGTAGCGAATTCTTGGATCGATCAGGCCGTAGAGCAGGTCAACCAGCAGATTCATCACCGCCAGGAACACGCCGTACAGCAGGACGACGGCGAGAATCATGGTCTGGTCCTTCGTTTGCATGCTGGTCACGAAGAACTTGCCCATGCCCGGGATATTGAACACCTCCTCCACGAAGAAGGAGCCGGTACCAATCGCGGCAAAGATGGGTCCGATCAGTGTCACCACCGGGATGAGCGCATTCTTCAACACGTGCTTGGAAACGACGCCCTGGTCGGTGAGTCCTTTCGCCCGGGCCGTTCTCACAAAGTCTGATCGGATCACCTCGATCATGCTCGATCTTGTGTATCTGGCAAGCGTGGCCAGGGGCGCCGCTCCAAGAGCAATGGTCGGCAGAATCCAGTCCTGCGGCCGCTCCCAACCGCCGACGCGAAATCCAAGATTGACGCCAAGGTCGGGGAGATACACGGCAAAGATGAGGATGAGGAGGAAGCCCATGACAAAGCTGGGCATGCTGTAGAAGAGGATCGCCAGCGTCACGGAGAAATAGTCAATCCAGCCGTTCTGGTGAACGGCCGCCAGCACCCCCAGGAGCATGCCGATCACGATCGCGAAGACCAGCGCCATGGTGCCCAGGTGCAGGGAGATCGGAAAGGTACGGCCGATGATGTCGTTGACGGTCTGCGGCCGTGCAGAGTAGGAGATGCCAAAATCGAAGTGCAGAGCGTTCCACACGTACCGGACGAACTGCTCCGGCAGCGGCTTATCGAGCCCGTAGAGCGCTTCCAGGCGGGCGATATCTTCGGGTCGCTGCTTGTCGCTGACGTTGAACGGGCTGCCCGGCGTCGCGTGCATAATGCCGAACGTGATCGCCGCCATGGCTAGCAGCGTCGGCACCAGCCAGAAGATACGGTTGAGCGCGAATCGCAGCATGCGGGGTCTACCTCTGACCGTTCCCAGTCATCTCCGCAGTCCCGGAGCGACAGGGTTTGGCACGCACGTGGTGTCGAGCCTGTGCAGTCTAACTGAGCGTCTCTATCGGCTGGGTACGAAGTAGAGTCCCAACACCGGTTTTTCAGGATTGCCGGACCATAGCACCTGTGAAAATTCTGTGTCAAGAACCGGGGAAACGCTACCGGTCACGATTCTCGACTGAGTCGGTCACGTGGAATTGACCTAGAGGATATAGGAAGAAAGATCCTCATCTGCAGCCACATCACCGACGCGCTCAGCCACAAAACCGGCGTCAATGACAATGCGCTCGCCCTGGCGCTCCGGTGCGTCGAACGAAATGTCCTCGATCACTCGCTCAATGATCGTGTGCAGGCGACGCGCACCAATATCCTCAGAGGTCTGATTGACCAGCGTCGCGAGCCGGGCCATTTCTCGCAGGGCTTCGTCCTCAAAGTGGAGATCGACGCCCTCCGTGCCCAGCATGGCGACGCTCTGCTTGGTGAGGGCGTTCTCGGGCTCCGTCAGGATCGTGTAGAGATCATCTTCCGACAGGCTTTGCAACTCCACGCGTATGGGAAACCGCCCCTGCAGCTCGGGGATGAGATCTGCGGGACGAGTGGCGTGAAACGACCCGGCGGCGATGAACAGGATGTGATCGGTGCGAACTGGCCCGTAACGGGTCATGACGACCGAGCCTTCCACAATGGGCAGGAGATCCCGCTGCACGCCCTCTCCGGACACGCTACCGGCGTATTCGCCCTCCGCGTTGATGGTTTTGTCGATCTCATCGATGAACACAACGCCCGCGCTCTCGACACGCCTCACGGCACTCTCAATCACGCTCTCCCAGTCGATGAGCCGATCCTCTTCCTGCTGCGCCAGGATGCGGCGCGCTTCACGCACCGAGACTCTCAAGCGGCGATGTCGTTGCGGGGAGAACGCATCGCTCAGCAACATAGGCAAAGCTTCATAGACATCGTCGGGGTGCATCGGTCCAAAGTCGTCGTACCCGCCATCGCCCCAGGACTCTTCGATGTCGATGATGACGGTTTCGTCTTCCAGCGCGTCGGTGTCAAGGAGCTCGACCAGCTTGTTCTGCTCCTGCTCTCGTCTCCGCACTGCTGTCGCGCTTCGCTTCCGCTGCGGCGACGCGGCGGGAGTCCTCTCACCCGGTCCCCGCTGATCGAGAAGTTGTTCGGAAAGAATGTCCAGCAACCGCTGTCGCGCGGCCGTGGCTGCCGCGTCACGCACTTGTTCCAGGCGCCGCACGTGCAGCATGTCGATGGCGACTTCTACCAGGTCGCGCACAATTGATTCGACATCCCGCCCGACGTAACCAACTTCGGTGAAGCGGGTGGCCTCGACCTTGACGAAAGGGGCGTCAACAATGCGCGCAACCCTCCTGGCGATCTCGGTCTTGCCGACGCCAGTTGGCCCCATCATCAGGATGTTCTTGGGTACGACCTCGCCCCGCAACTCATCGGGTAGCAACTGCCGCCGGTAGCGGTTCCGCAGCGCTACTGCCACCGCCCGCTTTGCGTCGGCCTGCCCAATCACGTAGCGATCGAGTTCCGCCACAATCTGGGCCGGCGTCAGGTTCTCGACCGGCGGCTCTTCCGACGCTCCATCCGCGGTTCTGACAAACGGGACAGGCGCGGTCTTGCGCGGTCTTGCCTCTACCACGTCGCCTACTCCGCTTCTTCTTCGGACTCAGCGTCCGGCTCGGCGTCCTCATCGGATTCCGCCTGGCCGACCTCTTCAATCGTGAAGCGGTTGTTCGTGAAGATGCAGAGGTCGGCAGCGATCTCCATGGCCCGCTCCGCGATCTCGCGAGCCGGCAGATCAGTGTTCGCGAGCAGTGCCTTCGCCGCCGCCGTTGCGTAAGGCGCGCCGGAGCCTATGGCTGCCACGCCGTCATCTGGCTCAATGACATCGCCCTCGCCGGAAAGCACGAGAATAGATTCGCCGTCGGCGACAATGAGTTGCGCCTCAAGCCGCCGCAGATAGCGGTCGGTCCGCCACTCTTTGGCCAACTCCACTGCGGCGCGGCGCAGATTGCCGTCGCCTGCGCGCAATTGCGCTTCGAACTTGGCAAATAGCGTGAGCGCATCCGCAACCGCCCCGGCAAATCCGGCAATGACCGTGCCGTCGGCGAGTGGGCGGATCTTGCGTGCGCCGTGCTTCATCACGACATCGCCAATGGTGACCTGGCCGTCTCCGGCCATCGCCACGACGCCGTCGCGCCGCACGCCAAGGATCGTCGTCGCGTGGATCGGTTCAGCGAAGCGACGAGAAGCTGATTGGTGAGAACGGGGCATTGATGTGCTAATCCCTGCGAGCGCGGCGCGTCAGGAGAAGCTTCAGCCGTCTGGGCCTCTCGTAACGCGACACGCAATAGTACAGGAGATACCCGGGGCGGCGGACCTTATCCGGCGATTGCTAGCTCAGGTGCGATTTCCGCGGTGGCGCCGCACGCCGGGCACTTTGCCTGACCCCGTTTCCCCGCTTCCACCATGTATGGGCTGTCGCAGGCGGGGCAAGGCCGCGCAACCGGCTTGTTCCACGAGACGAAATCGCACTCGGGGTACCGGGAGCAGCCAAAAAAGGTGCGTCCCTTCCGCGACCGCCGCTCCACGATCTCGCCTTCCCCGCACGTCGGGCAGGTCATGCCAATCCGGGTCAGAAGTGGACGTGCGTTTCGGCATTCCGGGAAGCCGCTGCACGCCAGGAACTTGCCGTATTTTCCTAACTTGATAACCATCGGACGACCACAGTTTTCGCAGTCCTCACCGGCTGGTTCATCCTTGAGCTTCACGCGCTCCATCGTCTGCTCTGCTCGGTGCAGCGTTTCGACGAACGGCCCGTAGAACTCGTGGAGGGTCGGCACCCAGGAGCGATCGCCAGCGGCGATTTCGTCGAGTTCCTCTTCCATTTGAGAGGTGAACCCAACGTCGAAGACCCGCGGGAAGTGCTCAACCAGCAGATCGTTGACGATCAGGCCGAGCTCGGTCGCCATCAATTTACGCTGCTCGGTGGCCACGTAACCTCTGGCAGTCAAAGTCGCAACCGTCGGAGCGTACGTGCTGGGACGGCCGATCCCCTGCTCTTCCAGCGCCTTGACCAGGGACGCTTCGGTGTAGCGCGGGGGCGGCTGGGTGAAGTGCTGCTCTGGCAGCAACTGCAGCAGATTCAGAGTTTCTCCGGGCGAGAGTTGAGGCAGCGCTCCCTTCTCAAGTTCATCCTCTGCGTCGCCCTCGTCCCTCCCCGCCTGGTAGACGGCCATGAACCCGGGAAACTTGACCACAGAACCGGTAGCGCGAAACAGGTACGGCGCCGTTCCGCCGGCGGCAATAACCGCTTCCGGACCGGCCGCCACATCGACTCCCGTCTGGTCGAGAATGGCGGGGCGCATCTGCGAGGCCATGAAACGTTGCCAGATCAACTGGTACAGCTTGAACTGCTGGGTAGACAGAAAGGGCTTGACACTCGCCGGATCGCGATGGGGCGACGTGGGGCGAATGGCTTCGTGAGCCTCCTGAGCTCCCTTGGCCTTGCGTGAATAGACGGGGGGACGTTCCGGCAGGTACTCGTCGCCATAGCGCCGGGCAATCTCTTCCCGTGCAGCCTGCTGCGCCGAGGCGGCGATGTTGGTCGAGTCCGTACGCATGTAGGTAATCAACCCTTGCGTACCTGCGGAACCCAGGTCCACGCCCTCATACAGTTCCTGCGCCAACTGCATCGTACGGCGCACCGCGAGGCCCGCCTTGCGAGAGGCTTCCTGCTGGAGCGTACTGGTCGTGAATGGTGCCTGGGGCCGCCGCTGCACTTCCTTGCGGCTGACGTCTTGCACACGGTAGCTGGCGCCATCGAGCCCGCGCACTATGGCCTGGGTCTGTTCCTCATTGTCCAGCGCTGGCTTCTGGCCGTTTACCCGGCTCAGCGCGGCACGAAAGATGTCTTTCTTCTTCGGCTCGCCGCCGGTCTGCTTGGCCAGTTCAGCCTCGAGCGACCAATACTCGACGGGCTCGAAGGCCGCGATCTCGCGTTCACGCTCGGCGACGATCCGCAGAGCCGCTGTCTGCACGCGCCCGGCAGAGAGACCGCGCTTGACCTTCTTCCAGAGCAGCGGACTGACCTTGTAACCAACGAGCCGGTCCAGCACGCGTCTGGCTTGCTGCGCATCGACCAGGTCGGGGTCAATGGCGCGCGGCGCAGCCATGGCTTCTTTCACTGCTTCGGGCGTGATCTCGTGAAAGACGACCCGGTGCACTGGTTTGGACGCTGCGCCCGTGGCCTGCACCAGGTGCCAGGCGATCGCCTCCCCCTCGCGATCAGGGTCAGTCGCCAGATAAATTTCTCGTGCCCCCTGTACGCTGGCCTTGAGTTCCTTGATCAGCTTGGCCTTGTCGCGCGGGACGAGGTAGGTTGGACTGAAATTGTCATCAACATCCACGCCGAGCGTGCTCTTCGGCAGGTCACGAACGTGGCCCATCGATGCTTTGACCGTGTACCCGCTGCCGAGATACTTGCCAATGGTGCGCGCCTTCGCCGGAGATTCCACGATCACCAGCTTCCCGCGGCCGGCGGCAGGCTTGGCCGCGGCGGTCGCCTTGCTGGTGCGCGACGTCGCGCTTGTTGTGCGCTTTCGGGTTGTCGTCTTCTGAGTTGTCGCCATGTTTGCGTTTGAGCTCCAGGTAAGGGAAATGGGGACGCCTGCGCCGATCCAACAATGCTGCGAGGTTTACCGGCAACAGAGCGGCCCGGAACGTTAGGCAGGGAGGCAGCAAGGTGTCAAGCGCGTTGGACTATCTACGAACGTAATACTGCGCTCCGCAGTTCCGTACCATTCCTTTCAATTCCATCATGAGCAGTGCCTCCGCGATCTCACGACCGGGCAGATCCGCCGCCTCCGCAATCTCGTCGATGTGCAGCGGCTCGCTTCCCAGGACCCCAAGCACACGCGTCTCCTCGGCCGTTGCCGGCAGTTGCAGCGCGAGTTGAGCGGGTTGAGTGCCGCCGATGCCCAGGTCGGCCAGGATATCCTCGCCGTCACGCACAATGCGCGCACCATCTCGGAGCAACTGGTTCGTACCTTCGCTGGTCGGTGTTCCGACATTGCCTGGGACCACGAAGACCTCCCGGCCCTGGTCCGCCGCAAAGCCGGCCGTGATCAGGGCTCCGCTGCGCGCAGGAGCCTCGATCACCACAACGCCAAGTGACATGCCCGAGATGATCCTGTTCCGAGCGGGGAAATTTGGTGCATCAGGTTTCGCGCCGGGAGGTTGCTCCGATATGACTGCGCCGTTTTCGACGATCCGTTCCGCCAGGCGCCGGTGCTCCGAGGGATAGATGACGTCCACTCCTGAGCCAAGAACGGCCACGGTTCGCCCGCCTGTCTCAAGTGCGACATGATGCGCAACCGCGTCGATGCCGCGGGCGAGACCGGAAACGACCGTCACCTCCGCCGCTGCCAAGGCCTGCGCTATGCGCTCGGCAATGCCCCGGCCGTACGGGGTCGAACGTCGCGTTCCGACGATGCCGACGCTGCGCGCATCCGCAGGTAGTAGTTGGCCGCGGATGTAGAGAACCGTTGGTCGACCGGAAGCCTCACCAAGCAACGCTGGGTATTCAGGATGTTCCGCGTGAAGAACGCGAATTTCTCGCCGCCAGAGTTCTTCAAGCTGCCGCTCCGGGTCAATAGTTCGCCGCGCTGACGTCAACTCCGCTAGTGCCCGGGGTTCCAGGGCGAGCCGCAATGCGTCTGCGGGGGCCTGCCACGCGTCGGATAGTGCCCCGAACTGCGTCAACAGGCGCGCGATCCGGACGGGACCGATGTGGCGAACGTTGGCAAACGCCGCCCAGAACGCGGCCTCCCGGTCATGTTCAAGGGGTTCGCGACGATCTGCCAGGAACTCA
This sequence comes from Thermomicrobiales bacterium, assembly GCA_046328375.1. Lineage (GTDB taxonomy): Bacteria > Chloroflexota > Chloroflexia > Thermomicrobiales > UBA6265 > JACCXM01. The sequence continues at coordinate 155,075 of JAXLWT010000002.1, read as the reverse complement.
ACGACCACCCGTGCTCTGCCTCCTTCCCTCTGCATTGTACGGACACTCTCCGTGTTTTCGATGCTCCGCGCGGTGCGCACCTTCGATAGAATGCAGCCCTGGTGTCTCGACTGTGAGCGCGGACAGCGCGGTCCTCAGGGAGTGAACGATGCGTCTCGAAAACGTCGTCAAGCAGAAGCTGCGGAACGGCGAAGTGGTGATGGGTGTCTTCAACCCCATGCCCTCTCCCGACGTGGTGGAGATCCTGGCGCTCGCGGGATTCGACTTCATCTTGCTGGATGCAGAACACGGGCGCATCTCCCCGGACGACGCGTATCCCATGATCCTGGCCGCCGAGGCCCGCGATGTTCCGATCTTCGTCCGGGTGGGCGAGAATGATCGTCAGGTGATTCTGAAATATCTGGACCTCGGGGTCTCGGGGGTCATGATCCCTCAGACCAGCACGCCGGAATTGGTGGCCGAGGCTGTTGCCGCCATGCGCTACGCCCCCGAAGGTGTTCGTGGTCTGGCTGGCGGCCGTACGTTTGACTACGGTGTCGGACGCCCCATGCCTGAACTCATCGGAGCGATCAATGAACGCGTGCTGACGATTGCCCAGTTCGAGCATATCGACGCCCTGCCTCACGTCAATGCGATGCTCGCCACTCCCGGCCTGGATGTCCTCTTCGTCGGTCCGTCAGACCTCGGCCAGTCGATGGGCTATGGCGGGCAGTACGGCATTCCTGAAGTGGAAGCAGTAATCCAGCAGGTTATCGAAGCCGCGAAGGGAACGGGCGTAGCGCTGGCTATCGTCGCGCCGGACATTGCGACGGTGAACAAGCGCATCGCCCAGGGCTTCCAGATGATCGTTCCCAACGCCCCAGGCTTGCTCATGAAGGCGAGCCGCGATCTGCTTGCCGCCGTCGAGCGATCGTGAGTAACCCACACACGATGCGTCCGATATAGAGCGCGGTTTGTGACGCCGTTATCCGCCAACTCGACTCGTGATGGGGTGGGAGAAGCATGGCGACCATGCTTCCTAGCCTCTTCTTCACGCATTTCAATTCCTGGAACTCTGTTGCGGAACAGAACGGTCACAGGGCGGGCTTCCCGGGAGGATTACGCTCTCAGTCAGATTCTTCCACCGTGTTGGGCCATTTCAGCGACGACGCATCCGCGTTCCGCGGCAGGAGAGACAGCGAGCGCCTGCTCACGTGGGCCTTACAGAAACTGATCGTGTGAATTGTGTTCTTCGCCATGTAAAACCGATTGAGACGGAGTAGGGGCTGTGGTATCCTCCGGGGCCAGCTAGGGATCAGATTTCACAGTTTTTGCGCGACCTGCGACCGGTCGCGAGTCCCGGCGTTGGTGGCCGCAGCGGTACTCTGCACGGCCGCTGTTGGCACTCAGTGGACGCACCCCCGCCAACCCAGCGGGCGAGAGAGGAGCGAGCATGGTCGCCAAGCGCAAGGCCAAGCCCAGCACGGCCAACGGCGCAAACGGACATTCAGGACCGATCCTGGAAGTCAAGAATCTCAAGACCCAGTTCCAGACGCAGGACGGCACCGTCAAGGCGGTTGACGACGTCTCCTTCTACGTCATGCCAGGCGAGACGCTTGGCGTGGTGGGTGAGTCTGGGTGCGGCAAGAGCATGACCGGCCTTTCGATCATGCGCTTGATCCCCAGCCCACCGGGCAAGATTGTCGCCGGCGAGATCCTGTTCAACGGCGACGACATCCTGCGCATGTCGGACGACCAGGTGAGGTCGATTCGTGGCAATGACATTGCCATGATCTTCCAGGACCCGATGACGTCCCTCAACCCGGTGCTCACCATCAACCGCCAGATCTCCGAGGCCCTGCAGTTGCACATGGGCATGAACAAGGCCCAGGCCAAGGAGCGCACGATCCAGCTGTTGAAAATGGTGGGGATTCCAAACGCCGAGGAACGGGTCGATCAGTACCCCCACCAGTTTTCAGGCGGTATGCGCCAGCGCGTGATGATCGCCATGGCGCTCTCCTGTAACCCGAAGCTGTTGATCGCTGACGAGCCGACGACCGCGCTCGACGTGACGATCCAGGCGCAGATCCTGGACCTGATGCGCACGCTGCAAACAGAGCGCGACACGGGCGTGATCCTGGTCACGCACTCCATGGGTGTGGTCGCTGGTATGGCCGACCGCATCCAGGTCATGTACGCGGGACACATCGTGGAGACGGCCTCGACTGAGGAAATCTTCGCGAATCCGCGCCACCCGTACACCGTCGGCCTCCTGAAATCGATCCCACGCCTCGACGCCACGCGTAAGGAAAAACTCGAGCCGATTCGTGGCCTTCCACCGGATCTGATCGATCTCCCCGACATGTGCCCCTTCGTGCCGCGCTGCAACTACGCGCGCGAGAAGTGCGAGCAGAAGAACCCACCGCTGCTGGAAGTCAACAAGGGCCACTGGGCAGCATGCTGGTTCTGGGAAGAAGTCAGCAAGGAAGACAACCAGGAAAAGGTGGCCCTGGAGCACGGCAAGCCCCTGCCTTCCGACACCACCGACTACTCGCTTGAAACCGTCATTCCGGGGTCGCACGGAGTCCTCGATCCGGATAACCCGCTGCTCCCGGACGCCCCAGATCCTGACACTAACCGGGTCTGAACAGGAGGCACTTCATGACCGCAACGACAACTGGCGCCGCCTCCCAGGCCTCGTCAACGCCAAAGTCAAATGGCAATGGCACGGAGCCGTTGCTCCAGGTAACCGACCTGGAAATGCACTTCCCGCTGACGCGCGGCATCATCTTCCAGCGGAAGGTGGGAGCCGTACAGGCAGTCGATGGTGTGTCATTTTCGGTCATGCCTGGCGAGACCCTGGGCCTGGTGGGCGAGTCTGGATGCGGCAAGTCGACGACGGGCCGCGCCATTCTTCAGCTCTACAAACCAACCAATGGCGAAGTGGTCTTCAAGGGCAAGGACCTCACCAAGCTCAACAGCGGGGACATGCGCAAGATGCGCCGTCACCTGCAAATGATCTTCCAGGACCCTTACGCCTCACTCAACCCCCGCATGACGGTTGGCAACATCGTTGCCGAGCCGATGCAGATCCATAACCTGGTCCCGAAGAAGGAGCGCACGCAGCGCGTGCAGGAACTCCTGGAAACCGTCGGTCTCAACCCGTACTTCGCGAACCGCTATCCGCATGAGTTCTCGGGTGGCCAGCGGCAGCGCATCGGTATCGCGCGCGCGCTCGCCGCGAACCCCGATTTTATCGTCGCTGACGAACCGGTCTCGGCGCTTGACGTGTCGATCCAGGCCCAGATCGTCAACCTGCTGGAGGACTTGCAGGAGCGCTTTGGCCTCACCTACTTGTTCATCGCGCACGACCTTTCCGTGGTGAAGCACATCTCCGACCGCGTGGCGGTGATGTACCTCGGGAAAATCGTGGAGATGGCGAACCGCAATGACCTCTATGCGGATCCGCTCCACCCGTACACGAAGGCGCTTCTCTCCGCAGTTCCGATTCCCGATCCGGTGATTGAAAAGCGTCGTGAGCGCATCATCCTGCCGGGTGACGTCCCGAGCCCCATCAATCCACCCTCGGGTTGTCATTTCCATACCCGTTGCCCCTACGCCATGGAAGTGTGTCGCCAGGTCGATCCTGCGTTCGCGGACCAGGGGAACGGGCACTTCGTCGCCTGTCACCTTTATGCGAACTCCGGTGCGGAAGATGCACCGGGTGGCGCCGCCAAGTTCCAGGCCATTTAGCGGGGTAGCGTCAGCAGAGCATGACTTTCGGACTGGGGCAACTCGACGTCCAGTCGATTGCCTATCTCGTCGCGACGTTTCTCATCGCCATCTCGGTCCACGAGTGCATGCACGCGGCGACCGCATCATGGCTCGGCGACGACACTGGTCGAATGCTGGGGCGGGTAACGCTCAATCCCGCCTCGCATTTCGATCCAGTCGGCGCGATCATGTTTCTGCTCATTGCCATTGGCTTCCCAGCGCTCGCCTGGGGTAAGCCCGTACCGGTCAACGAATCGCGGTTGCGGCCGTTGGGCCGTTTTGGGCGCCCGGGCAGCATGGCTGTGGTGGCGCTGGCCGGGCCGTTCTCCAACATCGTCATGGGAGCCTTTGCCGCCGGCGTGCTGCGGCTCGTGTTGCAGTCGCCGGCGCCTCAGCAGGGGATCGTCCAGTTCCTCTGGATTTTCATGCTCGTCAACTTCGGGCTGGCCGCCTTCAACATGATCCCGTTGCCACCACTTGACGGATCGCGGTTGTTGACAGCCCTGTTGCCGCCGTTCTGGCGGCCCGTGCTAGCCCCGCTTGAGCGCTACGGCATCATGGCGCTCTTTCTGCTGCTTTTCATTGGGCGTGACATTGGCGGCAGCATCATCGGCAGTATCACCGAACCCGTGCGCCAGTTGTTGATGAACCTGTTCGCTGGCGGTCTCTTCTAGCACGTCCGCAGGCTGGCGCATGGTCCGGTAGACTCGCTGCATGGTTACCGCTCTGCCAGCAACCCCATTGCTCCATGACTATCAACTCCGGCTCCCGGCGTATGAGGGGCCGCTTGACGTCCTGCTTCGTTTGATCGAAGGCCAGCAACTGCCGATCAGCGACGTTTCCCTGATGTCCGTCCTCGATCAATTCCTGGAATACATCCGTGGGCGGATCGCACCGGAACCCGGCGAGATCGCGGAGTTCGCGGCTATTGCTGGTCGCCTGACGCTCCTGAAATCACGGGAGCTGCTGCCACGTCCGGCGCCGACTATTGACGAAGATGAGCCTTCGGACCTCGTTCGCCAACTGGAGGAGTACCGCGCCATCAAGCTCGCTGCGGCCTTGCTCTCGACCAACCACGGTGAGAGCGGCTACGGGCGCGGAGCCAGCATCGAACATCCTCCGCCCGTCATGACCCCCATGCCACCTCAGTCAGTCCGGGTGCTTGTGCGCGCACTCAGCCGCTGGCTTTCGCGCGTTCCCTCCTCTCCACTCACGGTTGCAAGCCGCCATACGACGACCCTTCGCGAGATGGTGTCACGGGTCTTTTCGCTCCTGGCAGCCGACGGAACTGGCAATTTCTCGACATTTGTGGCCCGCGTGCCCGAGCGACAGGACCGGGCCCTCGCGTTCCTCGCGCTGTTGACACTCATCCGGCGGCACGCCGTGGAGGCCTCGCAGCCGGACCTGTTCGGGGAGATCACGTTTACGCGGCTTGCTGGGGGTCCCGCCGTTGTCGCAGCGCAAGACATGGAAGTGAGCCGCGACGGTGGCTGACTTCTCGCCACAACTCGCCGCTCCCGAGAACTCGTCGCCGACCCAGAGCCAGTTGCCAGTGCCGGTTGAGGATCTACCCTCCCTCCTGCAGGCGCTTCTGCTTGTGTCGCCTGAGCCTGCGTCGATCCAGGACCTCGCCCGCGCAGCCGGCGTGCAGACAGCCGCTGTAGAACACGCCCTCGACCAGCTGAATGCCTCCATGAACAGTGGATGGACGGTGATTCGGCACCATGGCACGGCTCATCTCTCGACTGCACCCCGCTGGGCCGAGCACGTACGGCATTTTCTCCGCATCGAGCGGGAATCTCGGCTCTCTGGAGCAGCCCTGGAGACGCTGACGCTGATCGCCTACCGGCAACCGGTTACCCGTGCTGAGATTGATGCCCTGCGCGGTGTCGATTCGTCGGGGGTGCTCGCGACGCTGCACGCGCGGGAGCTCATTGAGATCGCTGGGCGGCTGCCAACGGTCGGCAACCCGATCCAGTACGCCACGACCCTTGCCTTCTTGCAACAGTTCGGCCTGGCATCGCTGGCTGACTTGCCACCACTTGCCGAGTTGGGTGAAGACGCTCGCGAACGCGTGTACAGCGAAGCTGCTGTTCCTTCCGAGGACTCTCCCGAGACGACCTCAGCTTCCGGCGAGTGAGCGCACTCGGTCCACGGCTTCAGCGACGGCTTCCACGGCAATGTCAATCTGATCGGAAGTAGTCTCTCGCCCGACCGTGAATCGCAACGCGGACCGGCACAGGTCTGGTGACAAACCCATGGCCATCAGGACATGGCTTGGTTCGCTGTTGCCCGTTGTACACGCCGAGCCGGCCGACGCCGAGACATCCAGGAGGTCGAGCGCGAGGAGCAGGGTTTCGCCCTGGACCCCGGGGATCGAGACGTTCAGGTTGTTCGGGAGCCGCGGTCCATCGAGCGCAGGTCCGTTGAGTACGGTCTCGGGCAATCGGGAGAAGATCCCGGCGGCCAGTCGATCACGCATGGCCCGACAGTGAGCAGCGTACGGTCCCCGGAAGCTCTCGGCTCGTTGTAAAGCGACGCCCATGCCAACGACACCGGCAACGTTCTCCGTGCCCCCTCTTCGTCCCTGCTCCTGGCCCCCGCCAGTTTGCTGGAAGTCGATTGGAGTTCCCTGGCGCACGTAGAGCAGTCCTACCCCCTTGGGTCCGTAGAACTTGTGCGCCGACAGGACCAGGAGATCCACTCCCAATTCGTTGACATTCAACGAGAGAAGCCCGGCACCTTGCACGGCGTCTGTGTGAAATGGAATTCCGCTCGTCCGCGCGATCTCTGCAATCTCGGCGACGGGTTGAACTGCACCCGTTTCGTTATTGGCGAGCATCACCGATATCAGGCACGTGTCTCGCTCGATGGCGGCAGCAACAGCCCCCGCGGAAACGATCCCCTCTTCATTGGGCTGAACGAATGTCACCCGAAAGCCCTGGCGAGCAAGCGACTCCGCCGTGTGCAAAACGGCGTGGTGTTCAATAGCCGTGGTGATCAGATGCGGAGGAGGATCGGCAGGGGTGGCGAGCCGGGCGGCCCAGGCGACTCCGCGCAGAGCGAGGTTGTTGCTTTCGGTTGCTCCACTCGTGAAGAGCACTTCACCCGGAGCGCAGCCAAGGACACCTGCCACCTGCGCGCGGGCAGCATCAACGGCGGCGCGAGCTTCCTGTCCAAGACGGTAGATGCTTGATGGGTTGCCGAAGTACGACGTCAGGAATGGCTGCATTGCCGCGAGAACAGCCGGATCGAGCGGCGTCGTCGCAGCGTGATCGAGGTACACGCCCTGGTTGTCTGACGTCATGTGAGGCTCAGGAGTTCAGGCATCCGGAAGCGACGACTCAGCTAGCAGCAGCAGCCGGCTCTCTCACGTCACTCCCATTCCGTGGGGAATCCTTGATCAAATCGGCCAACGTCGTGGAATCAAGTGTCTCCGCGATCGCATCCCGCATGCGTAGCCAGACCGGGCGAGTCTCACACCCGTCGATCAGCGGGCAGACCTGCTCGGTCAGGTCTTCTGAGACACACTCCATCGGCGCCACCGGGCCTTCCATTACCCGGTAGACATCGCCAATTTTGACCGTCTCTGGCGACCTGGTGAGCCGGTAACCGCCCCGGGCGCCGCGCGTACTCTCGACGAGGCCGGCACGCCGAAGCGGACCGATCAGCTGCTCGAGATAGGGCATGGGCACCGACGAAGCCTTCGACATCGCGGCAATAGACATCGGCCCCTGACCGTGATGCTTGGCCAGGGCGACCATCGCCCGAAGTCCGTATTCTCCGCGTGTTGAAACTTTCATGGCAGTCCTGGCAGGGCGCTAGGGAGGATTCGGCTCAGAGCGTACCGCGAAACGCCGTGCGGAGCAATGTCATTATCGTCGATGGCACGCTGATCCGCTACAGCGTTTCAACTCTTGAACCACGCCAGAAGTCCTCCCTCCCAGAGCGCCCGGAAGCGCTGCATCGGGTCTGGCGAAATCTGGCGGTAAATATGCAAGAAGCGGTCCCCGGTGAATATTCCCCGGTAAACGCCGTTCTCCGTCACGGGAACCGCCCAGCGCTGCTGCTCAGCCATCATCCGTTGGACGTCATAGACGGAGGCGTCAACGTCGAGGGTCTGGACATCGGGCTCCATGACATCGCGCACCATCCGGCTGCCGACGCCAACCCCAATCTCGGCGAGGAGACGGTTCCGCCAGAGCATCCCGACGACGCGGCCTCCGCTGGTGACCACAATATCCCGGGGACCGCCACGTAGGGCGTACGCCAGGGGCTGATCGGGAGCAATGCCACCCATATCCCAGAGCGCAAACTGCCCAACTCGCATTCTCTTGAGGGTCGATTCCAATCGCACCGCGCGGTCCTCAGCCAGGGCAACCACCGCAATAAAGATGGCGATGAGCGCGAGCACCACGCTTTGCACCACGAGCACACTGAACAGGAGCAGAAGGGCCGCCAACCCAACGCCAACTCCCACCGCCACCCGGGTGGCGGTCTGCCGGCCGAGCAGCGTGCTCAGGCTGGCGCGGAAAACGCGGCCACCATCCATCGGGAACGCCGGGAGCAGGTTGGAGACAAGCAGCAAGAGATTGGCGTAAAACAGGGTCGTCAATAGCCCCGCGAGCGATGGTTGGAAAACGGTCCTGGCGTAGTGCTCCAGGTGGGAAAAGCCGCTGTAAACACCGACAACCAGGATGACGGGCAGGATCGCCGCGGCGAGCGCGAAATTTGCAAGGGGTCCAGCGAGCGCGATTAGCACCTCGGTACGCGCGTCATCCTCCGGCATCTGGTCCATGCGGGCCACACCCCCGACCGCGGACAGGGAAACATCATGGACGTGTACACCCTGCTGTCGCGCCATGTAAACGTGGCCAAATTCATGGACGAGGACGCAGACAAAGACCAGCGCGACCAGTCCGAACGTAAAGAAAAGCACCGAGGGACCTGCGGCGAAGCCAAACCGGCGCCAGTCAATGAGCACCCAGAGGAACACCAACACAAAGGTTGGATGGAGCCGTACTTCTACTCCGTGGAAGCGCGCGACCGGTAGAGATTTGCGCATAGTCCGAGGTTACCGATCTTTGGCGATGAACTCAAGACACCGCGGCAGGAAAATCAAGGTGCGCACGCCGTCATGCTAGACTCTGGCGTTGGCATGACTCGACCTCCTGTAGAACGCCCGGCCACGCAACGGGTGAGACACCACCAGCATGACTGATTCCGGGCTCAGTACGCGCTTACGACAGCAGCACCGTCGTGCAGGGCTGATGGTTGGCGTGACGATGGGCATCGTCATTGCCATCTGTATTTTTGGAGCGGCCGCCCTCTTCGCGGCGCTTTCTCAACCTTTCTCCGATCTCATCCCGATGGCCGGCTCAGTGGCTCCCGTGCAGACGGCGGCGCCCGAGTCAGACAGCAACGGAGGTAGTGATCAGGTAATCGCGGCTGCCGAGGAGCCGACGGTGGCGCCGCAAGAGCCCACGGCTGCGCCAAGTGCCGACACCACGACGACGCCGGCAGCTGACGATTTTGAACCTACCCATCAGATCGGCGCGGCGCAGTCGGTGAACTTCCGTGCAGGTCCTTCAACGGGTGACAGCATTATCGAAGCGCTTTCCCCAGCTACGCCTCTGCAATACCTCGATGAGGACGCTCCCACCACCAACCCCTCGGACGGCGACCGCTGGATGCGTTTCCGCACCGAGGACGGTCAGGAAGGTTGGGTCCGCGAGATAGACACGACCACGTATCAGCCGTAGTCCCCGGGCCCGCGTCCCGCCCACCCCAAGGAGAAGCACCCACCATGCAACGCGTCCTGATCGTCGGCCTCGGCTTGATTGGCGGCTCCATCGGCCTGGCTTTGCGGCGGTGGTCCGAGGAACATAAGGTCGACAACCGAAAGCCGCTCGAAGTCGTCGGGTTCGATCCCAACCTTGATCACCAACGGGCCGCTGAAAAGGTCGGTGCTGTTGATCGTGGCGCGTGGGACCTCGCCAAGGCCGCTCGCGAAGCCGACGTGGTGGTGTTGGCGATGCCGGTGGCCGCCATGCGCGAGGCCATGACAGATCTCGCGCCTCACCTGCAGCCCGGAGCAGTCGTCACGGATACCGGATCGACCAAGGCCCAGGTTATGGAATGGGCACGCAACGCCCTGCCAGCGGGGGTGCACTTCGTCGGCGGTCATCCGATGGCTGGCAAGACCCAGAGCATTGAAGGCGCTGAAGCTGACCTCTTTGCTGGCGCCACGTGGTGCATCGCCCCGTCTGTGTCGGCCTCTGAAGAGGCCGTCCGGACTGTGCTTGGCCTCGTTGCCGCAGCCGGCGCAGAGCCCTACTTTGTTGATCCGCACGAGCACGACGCATACGTCGCCGGGGTCAGCCATCTCCCCTTTGCGCTCAGCGCTGCCCTGATGAACGCCGTTTCCCGCGATGTGTCATGGCGGGAAATGAAGCAACTCACCGCCGGTGGGTTTCGCGACACCACTCGCCTGGCGTCGGGAAGCCCCACGATGCACCGGGACATCCTCGTAACCAATCGTGACGCCGTTCTGCGTTGGATCGACGCCATGTCCGCCACGCTCAGCGAACTTCGTGCGGACCTGGCCAGCGATGCGCCAGGCGCTCCGGAAAAACTCGAGGCCTTCTTTTCCGAGGCGCGTGACGCGCGCGCAGACTGGGCAACGCAAACGACCCGCGAAGGTGAACTCCTGCAGGCGACCGCCGCTGAGCTTTCTCCAGAGAGTGTGAGCGACCACATGGGAAGGATGTTTCTCGGCGGTTTCGCCAAGAAACTCCGGCAGCCCGCCTCCCGCGGGACGTCCTCGGACAAGCGTCCGTGACCACCGAGAGCCCGGAGCGCCCCTCTCGTCTTGAACAGGAAGTGCGCGAGATCCTGGAGCGCGCTGAAGCACAGCGCTCACCGATCAGCCACCTCAATGAGTCGGTCCACCGGCGCAAGCTTGATGCGCGGCAGCGGCTGAAGCGCCCTGCGGCACGTCCCACACGCTCTCGATTCTTCACACCGGAGATTCTGCGCATCGTGGGCGCGCTGGGACTGGCGATTGTCGCGGCGCTGGTCGGTGACCTCTCACGTTTGCTGGCCGTCCTGGCGGCCATCGCCAGCCTCCTGGTGTTCTTTTCCCTCTGGTTCCCAACCTCCCGTCCCATGTCGTCCCACAGACCGCGCTGGCGGGGCCGCGACCTGAGTTAGAGGTCACATCCGACGGCGTTTCTACGACGTCTGGTAGCCTTCACCCATGCCTTCCCTGGTCTCTGATGCCGTCGATGCGTACGTCGTGCGGCGCGTCAACGCCCGGCTCCAGTTCCTGCTCCTCCAGCGACGCGGCGATGCGCCTTTCGGAGGATCGTGGCAGGCGATTCATGCTCGCATCGAGCCTGAGGAGTCCGCGGTCGTAGCCGCGGAGCGCGCACTGTTCGACACCACTGGCATGGCGCCCGGCATCGTCTACAGTGCGGATTACGTCAATCAAATTTTCGACCATGGCCGGGACGCCATCGTCTTTATCCCCGTCCTGGCGTTTGAAGTTCCGCCGACCTCTCAGATCGCGCTGGGGATCGACTTTGTCCAGTACGAGTGGTGCGAACGCGACGAGGCCGCGGCCCGCCTCCTCTGGTCGGGTCAACGCTGGTCAGTTCGCCACATAGCCGACGTTATCGGCGCTGGCGGGTCAACGACCGAGTTCTACCGTATCCGGTAGCGGCAGCACAGCCGTTCTACAATAGTTCGGTCACATCCCTGTGCCCTCACAGGTCGAGCGGGAGAACGCATGCCTGATTTCCAGATCGTTGCCGACGTCAAACCCACCGGAGATCAACCTCGAGCGATCGAGGAGCTTGTTGCTGGACTTCAGGAAGGCAAGCGCTTCCAGACGCTTCTCGGTGTGACGGGTTCCGGCAAGACCTTCACCATGGCCAACGTTATCGAGCGGGTCAACAGGCCCACGATCGTACTGGCACATAACAAGACGCTGGCGGCGCAGCTTTACGCCGAGTTCAAGGAGTTCTTTCCCCACAACGCTGTCGAGTATTTCGTGTCGTACTACGACTACTACCAGCCAGAGGCGTACGTCCCACGGACGGACACGTTCATCGAGAAGGACTCTGACATCAATGAGGAGATCGACAAGCTTCGCCACGCCGCAACACGGGCGTTGCTGACCCGCCGTGACGTGATCATCGTGGCGTCAGTCTCCTGCATCTATGGCCTTGGTTCCCCGGAGGAGTACGCGCAGACAGTGATCTCGCTGCGTCGCGGCGGGAGTGCCCGGCGAGACAAGGTGGTGCGACAGCTCATTGATATCCAGTACGACCGCAACGACATGACGCTCGTCCGCGGTGCCTTCCGGGTGCGTGGCGATACGTTGGAGATCTTCCCGGCGTATGAGGACATTGCGGTCCGCGTGGAGTTCTTCGGTGACGAAGTTGAACGGATCGTCGAAGTCGATCCGCTCACAGGCGAGCTTCTCGTCGAGCGTCTCGAACTGGATATCTATCCCGCAAAGCACTTCGTGACCACGGAAGACAAGCTTAAGGCAGCCATCCGCGACATCGAACTGGAACTGGAAGAGCGAATCGCCGAACTTGACGCCGACGGGAAGATTCTGGAGTCCGCCCGGTTACGGCAGCGAACGATGTACGACATCGAGATGCTGCAGGAGACCGGCTACTGCGCAGGCGTGGAAAACTACTCCATGCACCTGTCACGCCGAAAACCCGGTGAACAGCCCTCAACACTCATGGACTATTTCCCGGACGACTTCCTGCTCTTCGTGGATGAATCACATATCTCCTTACCACAGGTGCGTGGCATGTACGCCGGAGATCGGGCACGCAAGGATGTGCTGGTAGAGCACGGCTTCCGCCTCCCATCCGCGCGGGACAATCGCCCGCTGACGTTCGCCGAATTCGAGCGGCTTCTCGGGCAGGCAGTATTCGTCTCAGCCACGCCGGGACCTTATGAGCAGGAACACTCCGAGAAGGTGGTGCAACAGGTCATCCGCCCGACCGGGTTGATCGACCCAGCGATCTCGGTTCGCCCCACAAAGGGCCAGATCGACGACTTGTTGGGCGAAATCAATCAGCGGGTGTCTTTGGGCCAGCGTGCCCTGGTTACTACCTTGACCAAGCGCATGGCCGAGGACCTCGCGGATTACCTCAAGGAGATGGGCGTTCGCACGCACTATCTCCACAGCGAGATCGATACCCTGGAGCGTGTCGAGATCCTGCGTGACCTCCGGCTCGGTGTCTACGACGTGGTGGTCGGAATCAACCTCCTGCGCGAGGGGCTCGATCTGCCTGAGGTTTCGCTCGTCGCTATTCTCGATGCTGATAAAGAGGGCTTCCTGCGTTCTGAGGGGTCGCTGATTCAGACCATCGGACGCGCGGCGCGACACGTCGACGGCCAGGTCATCATGTATGCCGACGTTATGACGCGCTCCATGAAAGCCGCAATTGACGAGACCTACCGTCGTCGTGCCACTCAGATGGCGTACAACGAAGAGCACGGGATTGTTCCGCGCGGCATCGTGAAGGAAATCAAGGACATTACGGAGCGCGTCAAGGCGGTTGCGGAGGAGCAAGCTGGCTATTCGGCCGGCGGATCCGGCAAGCCAGGCGTCATTGCTGAAATACCCCGTGATGAACTGGTGCGCATGATCAAGGAACTGGAATCCCAGATGAAGACGGCGGCGCGCGACCTGGAATTCGAGAAGGCGGCGTTACTTCGTGACCAGATTGTAGAGCTGCGGCGCATCACGCAGGTCGACCCGGTGCTCAGTTCATGAGCGGGGTGACTCCGAGGTATGTTCTCGTTCTCAACGGGCCAAATCTGAATCTCCTCGGTACCCGGGAACCAGGCCATTACGGGCGCACCACGCTCGCCGGCATCATCGAGACACTCGAGTCCGACGCGGCACGAGCGGAGCCACCGGTTGCGATCAGGCATCTGCAGTCCAACCATGAAGGGATTCTGGTCGACGCCATCCAGCAGGACGGGCCCGGGGCGATTGGCCTGATCATCAACCCGGGAGCGCTGACTCACTACAGCATCGCCCTGCGCGATGCCATTGCTGGCGTCGGCGTGCCCACGGTTGAAGTGCATATCTCCAACATTCACGCTCGTGAGGAGTTTCGGCATCACTCCTTCATCGCGGCAGTTGCGAAAGGGCAGATCGCTGGGCTTGGTGCCACCGGGTACCGACTGGCACTCGCCTATTTCCTGGAACACGCGTCTCAGCTGGAGGATCAGTCCTCATGAGTGATCGCCTTGCGCGAGGACGACAGCTTCTCGCTGAACTGGACGTTGACGCAATCCTGATCAGTCATCCTGCGAACCGGCACTATCTCTCGGGTTTCCCGGATGAAGATCACGCCCCTGATGAGACGTCCGGTGTCCTGCTCCTCTCAGACGTCGAAGCGAAGTTGCTGGTCAGCCCGACAAATCTGCCCTGGGCTATGGCGTCGTCCAATTCAGGGATCGACGTCGTCGGGTGGCAGCGCCCCTGGCAAACCTCGCTTGGGAAACACCTGCAAGAGCAGGGGTATCGCCGGGTTGCGTTTGAAGATCGCGCACTGATCGTCGCTGACTACACCGGGATCAGGGATGCCGCAGAGCGAGTAGAACTTGTTCCTGCGGCCTCCGCGGTTCACAAGCTGCGAGAAATCAAGGACTCCCGTGAGATTGCGAGTATTCGCCGCGCGGCTGAGGTTACCGATCAGGCTCTGCAGGTGGTTCTTTCACAACTGAAGGCAGGAACCACCGAAAAGGAACTGGTCTGGATGCTCGAGTCATCCATGCGTGATCTGGGAGCGGATGGACCAGCGTTCTCAACTGGCGTTGGCGCAGGTCCCCATGGCGCCCGGCCCCACCATTCTGCGTCGGATCGCCCCATCGTCGAAGGTGAGCCCGTTGTCATCGACATGGGCGCCAAGGTCAACGGCTACTGCGCGGACCTCACGCGCACGGTGGTGGTCGGTGAACCCACACCGTTGTTTCGCGAACGCTACAATCTGGTGCTGACTGCCCAGCAGGCGGCGCTCGACGCCATCCGGCCGGGTGTTTCCGGCAAGGACGTGGATGCCGCCGCCCGTGATGTCATCTCGGCGGCGGGCGCAGGTGAGGCGTTCTTCCACAGCCTGGGGCACGGAGTTGGGCTCCTGATTCACGAGGCCCCCTCACTTGGGCAAGCATCGGGGGATATGCTCCAGCCAGGCCACATCGTCACGATCGAGCCTGGAGTCTATTTCGACGGATGGGGTGGGATTCGCATTGAGGATCTTGCCGTGGTCACGGAATCCGGTCTCGAGATTCTGTCCAATTCACCAAAATAGGAGACGATTGCTTCGATGATTGACACGGGGGATCTGCGCAAGGGTTTGACGTTTGATCTTGATGGCCGCCTCGTCAAGGTTGTTGACTTCCAGCACAACAAGCAGGGGCGAGGCTCAGCTCAGGTTCGCATGACGCTGCGCGACCTGCGAACCGGCTCGCTGACCACGCACACGGTCCAGGCAGGAGCCAAGTTCCCACAGGTGCGCCTTGAGCGTCAGCACGTGCAATACCTGTACCCCGACGGCGATCATCGCTACTTCATGGATACCGAGTCGTTCGACCAGATCGTTCTTGACGCTTCCACAGTGGGGGATAACGCGCGTTTCATTCGCGAAAACGACGTGGTTGACCTCCTCACCTACAACGACGAACCAATCGATATCGAGCTGCCCCCGGCGGTGATCCTGACGGTAACTGAGACTGATCCCGGGCTCAAGGGCGACACGGCCAGCGGCGCCACCAAGCCGGCAACGTTGGAGACCGGTCTGGTGGTCAGTGTCCCCTTGTTCATCAACATCGGCGATAACCTGAAGGTGGACACCCGCTCCGGCGATTACATCGAGCGAGTCAACTAGGTGACCTTGCCGGAGGAATATGACGCCAGCCCTTCGCCGGAACGCGTTGCTGATCTTGTTCGCGCTCTGGCTGGGGTGATGCAGCAGGATTCGGTGACCGAGCTGGACCTGGAGCTCGGCGCGCTAACCCTGCGCATGCGCCGAGCCGTTGGCGCGCCCGCGCAGGCCAGCGCCCCGGCCGTTGCCGATGTGGAAGCAGCGCGGCACGTCGAGCCCGGTCACATTGTCAGCGCGCCGATGGTCGGAACCTTCTACGCGTCGCCCACGCCGAGCGCTCCGCCGTTCGTGGCAGTTGGAGACTTCGTCGTTGCCGGCCAAACGATCGGCATCATCGAAGCCATGAAAATCATGAACGAGATCACGACCGACCGCTCGGGCCTCGTGATGGAGTTCCTGGTAGAAAACGCCCAACCGGTAGAGTACGGCTCCCCACTGATTCGTGTGTCCGACACCCGCGGCTAGCTGGCATGCCCGCCTACGTCTTGCCAGTCGGCGCCTTTGTCTGCCTGTTCCGCGAAGCGCTCGAGGCTGACCCGCTTTACAGCGATCTGTGGCTGGAAGGTGAGATCTCCGATCTCAGCCAGTCCAGCAAGGGCCACATCTATTTTTCCCTGCGTGACGGCGATGGCCTCCTGAGGTGTGTCATGTTTCGCCGCCAGGTCATGCAGACGCCGCGCCGGCCACGCGTGGGAGATCAAGTCGCTGTTCACGGCGGTCTGTCGCTTTACCCGAGCTCTGGCTCCCTGCAACTGATTGCCGATCTTGTAACTACGGCTGGTCAGGGCGCGGCGGCACTGGAACTGGAATACCTGCGGCAGCGTCTGGAGCAGGAAGGAATCTTCGACACTTCCAGGAAGCGTCCGCTGCCAGCGTGGCCTCGCGCAATCGGGGTCGTGACTTCCCGCAGCGGAGCTGCCTGGCAGGACATCCAGTCCGTCGTGGCTCGTCGCTACCCGCTGACACAGCTCCTGCTTGCCCACGCGCAAGTGCAGGGACAGGGCGCGGTCGAGAGTATCGTCACTGCCATCGAGATGCTCCAGTTTGTCGAGAGTGTCGACGTCATCATCGTCGCCCGCGGCGGCGGATCCAACGACGACCTGTCGGCGTTCAACGACGAAGCGGTTGTGAGGGCGGTGTTCGCGTCTCACGTGCCGGTTGTCACCGGCGTTGGCCACGCGTCAGATCAGACACTGGTTGAGGGCGCAGCGGATGTCTGCGCTCCGACGCCCTCCGCGGCTGCTGAACTCTGCGTTCCCTCCCAGGCAGACCTGGGATTGCGCATCGGACAACTGCACTCGCAACTCGTTGAATCTGCCGTGCTTTCTCTCGCCGGAGGTCGGGCTCGAGCGCAACGCCATACGTCTCGCCTTCTGGCAGCAGGTCCGCAGTCCCGGATTGCAGGAGCGTTGCAGGACGTCGAACGTGCGTGTCACGGCCTCGACAATGGGGTGACGGCAACACTCGTTCCAGCGAATGCCCGGCTCCGCGCACGCACAGCCGTGCTCGAGGCACTTAGTCCAGCGGCGGTCCTTGACCGCGGATTTGCGGCACTCTCACTCCCCGGCGAGAGCCAGGCGGTTCACAGCGTCAGGCAGGCTCGGCCAGGAGCCCGGGCCCGGGCTCGGGTGTCGGATGGTGAGATTGAGATCACCCTGGGCAACAGCCGTGCTGTACCCATACTCAGGACCGTGACATGAGTGAGAGCAACGGCCGCGAACTCTCCTACAGTTCACTGGCCGAGACGGCGACGTCGGGAAGCTTCGAGGCCGCCCTCCAGGGCCTGGAAGTGGTAGTCGAGCACCTGGAGCGTGGGCTATTGCCGATCGACGAGGCAATCGCCTGGTATGAGCTTGGCCTCCGCCTTGCCCAGCGCAGCGAAGTGCTCTTGCGGAACGCCGAGCTGCGCGTGAGCGAGCTGCATGATGCATTCGGCATATCGTCAGACAGTGATAGCATCTGGCAAGATACCGGACATGAGTAGCGAATCGCGCGTAGTTGGTGCCACGAGATGAAATCCGAAAAGCTGCTCCAGCCCCTTCCCGCCGGTAAGCTACCCGGTTGGCTTTTGAAGAAGGTCCTCCCCACGTCCATCTCTGATGACCAGGTCCTCGTCGGGCCAGGCGTCGGCTGCGACGCTGCCGCGGTAGCCATAGGCGACCAGATCGTCGTTGCCAAGACGGACCCCATTACCTTTGCCAGTGAGCGCGCCGCCTTCCACCTGGTCGAGGTCAACGCCAACGATCTCGCCTGCATGGGAGCGCAACCCCGATGGCTGCTTGTCACGAGCCTGCAGCCAGTAGGCGTCACACCAGCCGATATCCTGTCGTCTTTTGCGGAACTGACCGAGGCGTGCCGCTTACGTGGCGTTGAACTCATCGGCGGTCACACGGAGATCGTCCCCGGTATCGACCGCGCGCTCCTGATCGGCTCGATGCTGGGAGTAGCCGCCACGGGGCATCTGGTGGTACCGGGCGGAGCCAGGGCCGGCGACGTTCTGCTGCTGACCAAAGGTCTGGCCGTTGAGGGAACGGCGCTGCTCGCTCAGGAACGAGCCGAGCAACTGATTCCGCTCATCGGCGAGGATCTGGTTCGCCGTGCCAGTCATTTGCTACACGATCCGGGAATCTCCGTCGTCGAAGACTGCGCGGCCGCGTTGAGCGTCAAGGGCGTCACCGCACTCCACGATCCCACCGAAGGAGGACTGGCAACGGCGATCCGGGAGATCGCAGCGCCGGCCGGTCTCGGGGCATCTGTGCTTGGTGATCACATCCCCGTCTTACCGGAAACGGTCGCGATTTGCGAGGCACTTGGTCTCGATCCGCTCGGCCTGCTCGCATCGGGGTCCCTCCTGATTGCTGCGTCCCGCAAGTTGGCTGCAGACGTGCGGGTGGCGATTGGGGCATCTGGCATCCCCGTCGCAGAAATCGGAGTGCTGACGGAGGAGAAGGAATTCAGGATCACGCGGGATGGCGTTGTCGAACCTCTCCCCGATTTTGCTGTCGACGAGATAGCTCGTCTCAATACCATGACCAAGGAGTGACCGTGCAACTCATCGGGAGCAGCAACGCCGTTGTGGGTTTTGCTGACGGCATGGCCGTACTTGCGGCCGGGGGTCCAGCGCTCGATGCGGTGGTTGCAACCATACGCCGCGTCGAGGCGAACCCTGACGACCACTCTGTCGGCTACAGCGGCCTTCCCAATCTCCTGGGCGAAGTGGAACTCGACGCCAGCATCATGGATGGTGCGACCCTCGCGACCGGGGCGGTCGCCGCTATGCGCAACTATCAGGACGCAATCGACGCCGCGCGAACGGTGATGGAAACGCTTCCGCATGTCCTGATTGTCGGGCGCGGCGCAGAAATGCTGGCAAAGGAGTCGGGATTCCCCACTTCGGACTTGCTCACGCCCGAGGCGCGGGCGATCTGGGAGAGCCGGATCGATGCCACCGACGCGTTTACCGTTGCCATGCGCGAACGCGCGGCCCGGCTCACGAGTGACGTTGAACGGCCGCTCGAGTCGCACGGGACCGTCAACGTCATTGCCCGGGACGCGCAAGGCAACATAGCCAGCGGCGTCAGCACCTCCGGCTGGGCCTGGAAGTATCCGGGACGCGTTGGCGACTCTCCAATCATCGGGGCTGGCAACTATGCCGACCAGCGCTTTGGAGCCGCGGCATGCACGGGCCGCGGCGAAATGGCGCAACGGCTCTGCTCCGCGCACAGCGTGGTCACGTTCATGCGCTGCGGGCTCACACTGGAAGACGCTCTCAGGCGCGCGGCCGAGGACTTGCACCAGCTGGCGGATCCCTTCTGGGGCGAAGTGAACATTGTCGCCATGGATCGCGATGGCCGGCATGCGGCAGTTTCGACTGTCCCGGATAAGACCTACGCGGCGATGGACGCGACAATGAGCGAGCCGCTGCTCCTCGATCGCACCTTCGTTCCGGCGCCGTAAACAAGAAAAGCGGGACCCTCTCGGGTCCCGCCGATCTCGGTCTGGCTAGATATCCCGATTAAGGGTCTCCAGGAACTCCTCGTTCTTCGTCGTCTTCGAGAGCCGGCCCAGCACCAACTCGGTGCCCTCACTCCCGCCGAGCATGGAAACCATCCGCCGCATGGTCCAGACCTGCCGCAGGGTGGACTCGTCGAGGAGCAACTCTTCACGGCGGGTCCCGGAGCGCTGGATATCGATCGACGGGTAGATCCGTCGCTCGGCCAGCTTGCGGTCAAGGTGGAGTTCCATGTTGCCGGTGCCCTTGAACTCCTCGTAGATGACATCGTCCATGCGGCTGCCTGTATCGATGAGACAGGTGGAGATAATCGTCAGGCTTCCCCCGCCTTCGATGTTGCGCGCGGCGCCAAAGAAGCGCTTCGGCGGATAGAGTGCCACGGGGTCGATACCCCCGGAGAGGGTGCGGCCACTCGGTGGAACAGCCAGGTTATACGCCCGCGCCAGCCTGGTGATGGAGTCGAGCAGGATCACGACGTCCCGCCCGCCTTCGACAAGGCGCTTGGCGCGCTCCAGTGCCATCTCGGCGACTTTGGTGTGGTCCTCGACCGGCTCGTCGAAGGTGGAAGAAATGACCTCCCCGTCGATCGAGCGCCGCATGTCCGTGACCTCTTCCGGCCGCTCGCCGATGAGGCAGACCATCAGGTGAACATCAGGGCAGTTGGTGCTCACGCCATTGGCAATTGCCTTGAGCAGCATCGTCTTACCGGCCTTTGGCGGGGAGACGATGAGACCGCGCTGCCCCCGGCCGATGGGCGCCACCAGGTCGAGCAACCGGGTGGAGAGAATGTTCGGTGCAGTTTCGAGATGGATCATCTCCAGCGGGAAGATCGGCGTAAGCGAATCGAATGACGGCCGCCGCCGCGCTGTCTCGGGATCGATGCCGTTGACAGCCTCAACCCTCAGCAAGCTGAAGAATTTCTCGTTGTCCTTGGGAGGGCGCACCTGGCCACAGACACGGTCACCGGTACGAAGTCCGAAACGGCGGATTTGCGACTGCGAGACGTAGATGTCGTCCGGTCCCGGCAGGAAGCGCTGTCCGCGCAGGAACCCAAATCCGTCTTCGATAATCTCCAGGATGCCGTCGCCGAAGATCTGGCCATCCTTCTCGGTCTGGGCCCGCAGCAGACGCACCAACTGCTCAGGCTTCGCCATACGCGAGAAGCCCTGGATTTCCAGTTCACGCGCCATCTCGGCCAACTCGTCAGCCGTTTTCGCCTCGAGATCGAGAATGGTCAGATGCGGCGGGCCACTGCGCACCGGCGCCTGTTGCTGTTGGCTGTACGGTTGATTGGTGCGGGGCGGGCGCGGCTGTCCCTGTGGCTGATGCTGGACGTAGCCTCCGCGGTTATCGTTCCCGTAGCGGTCGGCGCCGTTGGTTCGTTCGCCCTGCGGGCGGTCCTGAGGCCGCTGTCCGCGCCGGTTGCGGCTGTCGCGACCACGGCTCCGTTGCATGTCGTGCCGGGGATCGATCCCGTTGTCGTGTAGAGGCTCCAGCACGCTCTCACGCAGCGCGGGATCCAGGTGAGCCAGAGGAGGTCGTGCAGGCTCCGTGCGCGCTGGACGATCTCCATTCCGCGTCTCGCTGGCCGTCTCACGTTGCGCGGTTTCCGGCGGCGCGACGGTCGTATCGGTTGCGAGAGCGGGTGCTTCTGCTACCTCTGGGGATGAGTTCGATTCTTGGAGTGTTGATCCTGCCGGCGCGAAAGGCGTGGACGCATGTTCTGCGATGGCAGTGGCGGGCTCACCCTGCGGGAGCGCCGACGGCGCCACGACGCCGGAGCCCTCTTCCCTGACCGAAACGGTCGCCTGGCTCGCTGCGTCGCCAGCGACCAACGGCAGCGCTTCCTGGGCTGCGGTTGCAGCTTCCGGGACCTCGGAGACAACCTTCGGCTTACGCGTGCGCGGTGCCCGAGCAGGCTTCGCCTCCGCCACCGGCGCCTCGTCAGAGACAGGCTCGGGCTGCGCCTCCGGAGTCGCCACGGCGGTCGCACCGTCGGCGTTTTCGGCTTCTGGCTTCGCGGCTCGCGTACGCGTGGTGCGACGCCGAGGCGGCGCCGCAACCTCGATTGTTTCCTCAACGGTCAAGAGAGTTTCCTCCAATTGGATGCAACATCATCGGGAATGCACAGGATCGCCCTTCAGCACAAGAGATGGGGCATGGCGTCGTGCGAAGACCATTCAGTCCTCTTACGCATCGTAGGAAGCGCACGAGCCCTCAGGCAGTTCTGGGGAAGTGCAACGCAACGTCCGGCGCTCCAGAATGTGCGTGTGTAGAGTAGCGGAGGGCGTGGCGATCAGTGCCCCCGGCGTGGCAAGGGCGAGTCTAACACGTGCGCCGGGGGCAGTCAATACGTACGGGCCCTCACGAACGGTTGCGCGCCGTGACCAGTTTTATTAGCTGCCCAGGGCGCGGAACGCTTCCAGCTTGCTGAGGGGGTGTTGAGCCTCAACCCAGCGCACCGTTCCCGAGCGAGAGCGCATCACCACGGACTGGGTCGTTGCGCCATCACCGAGATACCGCACGCCCTTGAGAAAGTCACCATCCGTGATGCCAGTTGCCGCAAAGAACACGTCATCGCCCCCAACCAGGTCCTCTGCATTCAGGACGGCATTGATGTCAATGCCCGCTTCGAGGACGTTCGATCGTTCGGTCTCATCGCGGGGCCAGAGCTTGCACTGGATTTCCCCGCCCAGGCAGCGAAGTGCACAGGCGGCCACAACAGCCTCGGGCGCGCCACCAATCCCCATCAGGATGTCGATGCCGGTGCCAGGTGTAGCAGCCATGACGGCACCAGCCACGTCGCCATCCATGATGAATCGAATGCGCGCGCCCGCCGCACGGATCTGCTCGGCAATTTCGGTGTGACGGGGCCGGTCGAGCAGAATGACGGTCACGTCGTTGACAGACTTATTCAGCTTCGCCGCCACACTGCGAATGTTCTCTTCAACAGTCGCGTCAATGCTGACAGCGCCGGCTGCCGCCGCCCCGACCACGATCTTGTCCATATAGACCACGTACGGCGACTCGTACATCGTGCCCCGTTCGGAAACGGCCAATGTCGCTATCGAGCCGGCCATGCCTTGCGAAAGAAGACGGGTTCCGTCGATGGGATCGACGGCAATGTCCGTTTTTGGCTCAGATGCGCTCCCCACGTATTCGCCCTCGTAGAGCATCGGGGCCTTGTCTTTCGTGCCCTCCCCGATGACGACCACGCCGTCCATGGGAATGGTGTTCAGGACCATGCGCATGGCATCAACCGCCGCCTTGTCTGCCAGGTTCTTCTGGCCACGGCCCATCCACCGACCAGCCTGCAGAGCGGCTGCCTCGGTGACGCGCACAAGCTCCAGCGCGAAACTACGGTTGATGAATCGTTCCATCGGAATCAACCTTCCTCAGCAATGAGCAGCGGTTGCATGCCTGCTGCAGACACCTTGTCGACCGGCAGCCATTCTCGCGCAGCGCGCGGTAGCTCGTGGGCGCTCCCGACTTCCACCGTGCACTCTGGCAGTGACTGCAAGAAAGTAGCCCCGTAGCGCTTCGTCAGGATGCGACGATCGAGGACAGCGCACGCACCCCGGTCGCTACTGGAGCGAATGAGGCGACCGAACCCCTGCTTGAAGCGGAGCACCGCCTGCGGCACGGCGTACCCGGCAAATGCGTCCTCAAACGCCTCGCTGCGCGCGGCAAAGACGGGATCTGTTGGCACGCTGAACGGCAGGCGGGTGATGATGAGCAAACTCAGCGCTTCACCTGCGACGTCGACACCTTCCCAGAATGACGATGTGCCAAGAACGGCAACATTTCGTTCTCGCCGCAAACGCTCCGTGAGCTGCTGTGGCGAGCCGTCCCGCCGCTGGGCCAGGACCGTGATGCCTCGCTCCAGGAGCGGTCCGGAGATCGCGCGCGCCATGTCCGACAACAACGCGTGGGAGGTGAAGAGCACCAACGCCTTGCCCTGGGTTGCAGCAATAGTCTCAATGAGCGTTCGCTCGAGCGCGTCACGGTAGGCATGACTCGTGGGCTCGGGCATGTCATCAGCGAGGTAGAGCAACACCGAGCGCCGGTAGTCAAAAGGCGAAGGCACAATAAGCGACTGCGCGTCCGGTATCCCGAGCCGGCGCGCGACGTAGTCACAGCTCCCGTCGATGGCCAGCGTGGCGCTGGTCAAGACCGTCGTCCGTGGCCGCTTGAAGAGCTTGTCCTGCAGGAGACCGCTGACATCGAGTGGCGCCGATCGGAACACGAGCCGGTCGGTGACACCCACTCGTTCCAACCAGTAGACGCGGTCGCTTTCCGGCGTGTCGAACGCTCCGGCGTAGCGTGCTGCCATCTCCGTGCCAAAGCGGATCGTGCTCTGGAGGTCGCCGAGGAGCAACTCCTGACGCTCCCCTGCCTCGGCCAGGTCAGCAACCGCGACATCATCAATCGCATCAACTGCCGTCAGGAACCAGCGCAGCTCCTTCTCGGCATCCTTGAGGGCGCCCAACAAACGGTCCCACCCTGATTCAACGGCCTCCCAGGATTCGAGGGTCCGCGTGGCGGAGGTCACCCGGCGTGTTCGCTCTCCACCACTGGAGAATTCGCCGGCTTCCTGATGGACGACTTCCAGTGCGGCGAAGAGCTCCCGGCCCGCGTTACGCAGCCGCGTCGCCACGTCTAAGGCTGCGTCGACGTGCTGCCGCGCATCCCGGGCTCGCTTCTGGCCTTCGGCATCCTCAACTGCGCCCAGGAGGAAGCTCATGGCGCCGGCAGCGACTCCGCTCACCGCCACCCCATCGCTCACAGCAACGGCATCGGCGTACTCGACGATGTCGCGCTCCTGCAGCGTGTAGGTGAATTGCGTCGTTGCCTGGTCTTCGAGGTGATGGGCCTCATCCACAACCAGGGTGTCAAAGGGGGGAAGAATGCGATTGCTCGACGCCGCATCTGTCAGCAGTAGCGCGTGGTTCACCACGACCAGGTGCGCAGCTTCCGCGGCCCGCCGGGCGCGGAACAGGAAGCACTGCCCGCGATGATGGAAGACGCATGAACCCGGATCACAGGAGCCTTCCTCCTCCGCGATCTGGCGCCAGAACCGCTCTTCGCCAGCGGTGAGGCGCAATTCGGCGCGGTCACCTGTCTGGGTGCGCGGCAGCCAGGCAAGCACCTTGCCCTTCAGGCTCGCCTCTTCAATCTCCAGGGAAGGCTGTCGCTCCCAGGCAAACCAGCGACGCAGGCAGAGGTAGTTCGCCCGTCCCTTGACCGCAACAACGCCGACAGGTTTCCCGGAGCTGGCGCGTTCCAAGGCCGAAGCCAGGTCGGGCACATCCTTCCGCAACAACTGATCCTGCAGTGCCAGCGTATTGGTGGAGAGAACCGCCGTTTGCCCCCGCTCAGCCGCCGACAGAGCGGCTGGCACCAGGTAGGCAAGGCTCTTTCCGGTCCCGGTTCCCGCCTCTACGAGAAGTTGACCGCTCTCGTTGATTGCGTGGGCAACCGCTTCCGCCATCTGCTCCTGCTGCCGTCGACGCTCAAACCCTGGGATGATCCCGGTCAGCGGGCCGCCCGGCCCCAGGATCTGCTGGACCGCCTCGTCCGGGATGTTCTCTAGCGAGCCGGTCGGTTCCAGTTCATCTTCACGCGGCCGGTCGCGCAGGAATTGCAGCTCTGGCGGATCGAGCCGCCGCACCGGAATCTCCTGACGCAGGCGGGTATTGCGGGCGGGCTCGAACAGTGCTGCAAAAGGCCACTCCGCTTCAGTCGCGTGGAGATGGATCCGTTCCAGCGTCAGGTCGTCATATTCGGCAATACGCACCAGCAGGGCTTCGAAGATGTCGGCGATGTGCTGCGCATCGTCTTGATCGATCACCGGCAAACCCAGACTTTCCCGCAACGACGGCACATCTGGTGCAGGCAGACCCGGTATGACGAGCGATCCTAGCGCTGCTACATCGATCGGGGCCTCGTGCAGGCGCACGCCGTCGGCTGCCAGCACCGCCAGCGCCGAATCGGCGTCGTGCGTGACCACAGCCTTGCCAGCGATCAAATCCCGCAGGTCAGTGGCGATGTCGGCCCAGCGCCGGGAAGAGAGGGCCGGCGCCTGGGCCATTCCCTTGTGGTTTGTTGTCGAACTGACCGACGCGTGGAACTCGCTTCGAGCTCCGGTGGATTTCACGTCCACAGCGGCAACCCGCTGAACGCGGTCACGTCGTGGATCAAGACCTGAGACCGTCACGCTGAGCGCAACATAGGCTGGGAGAGACATCGGGTGGACGTTTTCCGGCTTTCTAGATCACCTGCGCGGCAAGAAGTTCGCAGATCGCCAGTGAGAGTAGCCCCAACTGGGCCAGCCCCAGTGGCACAGATGCGGTGTCAATGAACTCGTCGACGCGGTGGACATTCCCGCCAGTCGTCAATCCGATGCAAACCGCAGGGATACCGGCAGCAATCGGAACGTTGGCATCAGTACTGGAGGCGTCGAGTGTTGCGTCCACCCCCAGGACGTTGAGCGTTGCACTGGCGACCTTCACCACCGGGCTATCTACCGGCGCGACGCCAGCTGGCCGCTCCCCGATCGTCTCGAGATTGATGGTTACGCCGTCTGGACGGCTGTGCTTCGTGGCCAGCCGGGTTACCCGCTCACTTAAACGTTGCAAAGCGTTCTCATCGGTGGAGCGGAGGTCAAGCAAACACGAGACCGACGGTGCGATCGTGTTGACCGACACACCTCCCTCGATTGTCCCGACATTCAGTGTGGTCTTGGGCATGCGAGGCAATGGGATGCTGTCCAGGTCGGCAATAAACTTTGCCAACACGTGAATGGCGCTGGGCTGTCCAAAATCACCCCATGAATGTCCACCTGGTCCGACCGCCGTGATGCGGTACCGGCGGCTCCCAACGGCGACGTGAGTGACGCGACCGAGGTTGTGACCCTCGAGGGCAACGACCGCCCCAACCTCAGGGCGGGACCGCATCACCTCGCGAATCCCGCGCAGATTGCCCAGACCCTCCTCACCAACGTTACCGGTGATCAGGATGTCGACCGCTGGCTTCAAGCCTGCCTTCTCGAACAGCCTGGGCAGCGAGAGAACGCTTGCAACGGCAAGACTGTTGTCGCCGATTCCTGGTCCGGCCAGTCGGCCCTCGGTGCGGGTCACCTGCAGCGGGACGTCCCTCCCGAAAACGGTATCCATATGGGCGGCAATCAGCAGACACCTTGTGCCTTTTCCGCGGGGGAGCCTGCCCTGGATCGTAGCGACAACATCGCCCAGGTCGTCGCGCTCTGCTGCAAGCCCGATCTCCTCTGCGCGCTTCAGAAAGTAGCGGGAGCGTTGCGTTTCATCACCCGTTGGCGCCGGAATCTCAGCGATCTCTCGCGTGAGGACCAGGACGTCCCGCGAGAGGATTTCAGCCGCGGTGCGCAGGGCATAAACATGGTCAGGAGCATCAAGAATCACGCTTACTCCGGCTCGCTGTTCCGGCACGGATCACGCCATCGTGATCTCCGCAGAGACCCGGAGTCGCTCGATTCGCTGGCTGCGAAACGACTCCAATGATACCAAAAAAGCCGCACCGTTCCTGACAAAATCCCCTACCCGTGCACTGACAACAAGCTGCTCCCCAGGCCAGGTGAGCCCCCGCATGACGCTCGTGACCACGTCGCGCATGATCAACTTGACACCCTCACACAACCGCACTAGTTTTGCCGGGGAAGGGGCATCCGCGGATGCCGAAGCTTGAGCATGTCTTTCTCCCTGTTCGCCTCGCAGCGAACCAGCCCACGGAGGACCCAACGTGGCCTATCACAAATACGACGCCGTCATCGTGGGAGCTGGTGGAGCTGGCCTGATGGCGGCGATTCAAATGGCCGGCAAGGCGAACGTAGCGGTTGTCAGCAAGCTCTACCCGTCGCGCTCTCACACCGGCGCCGCGCAGGGAGGCATCAGCGCTGCCCTCGGCAACGTCGAGGAAGACCACTGGCAGTGGCATATGTTCGATACGGTCAAGGGTGGTGACTACCTCGTTGACCAGAACGCCGCTGAAGTCCTGACCCGCGACGCGATCGAGGCGGTGCTTGAGCTGGAGCACATGGGCTTGCCGTTCAACCGCACACCAGACGGCAGGATCGATCAGCGACGCTTCGGCGGACACACGCGGAACTTCGGTGAGGGGCCGGTCAAGCGCGCCTGCTACGCGGCGGACCGCACCGGTCACATGATTCTGCAAACCCTCTACCAGCAGGGTATCAAGCACAACGTCAACTTCCTGAACGAGTTTCACGTCCTGGACCTGCTCATAAGTGAAGATGGACGCGCCTGCGGCGTTATCGCGCTCGAACTCCGAACTGGCGAGATTCACACGATCCACGCCAAGTCCGTTCTCTGGGCCACCGGCGGGTTCGGCCGCATCTTCAGCGTAACTTCCAACGCTATGGCCGGGACCGGCGACGGGTTCGCCATCCCGTTCCGGCGCGGTGTGCCGCTGATGGACATGGAGTTCTATCAATTCCACCCCACCGGCATTTACAAGTTCGGCATCCTGCTCTCCGAAGCGGCCCGTGGCGAAGGTGGCATCCTGCTGAACGGCGAGGGCGAGGCCTTCGCCGCACGCTATGCGCCAACCCTGAAAGACCTTGCGCCGCGCGATATGGTCTCCCGATTCATCTACCAGGAGATCAAGGAGGGGCGTGGCGTCAACGGCAAGGACTACGTCTATCTCGATGTGTCGCACCTGCCTGACGAGGTCATTGATGCCAAGTTGCCGGACATCACGGACTTTGCCCGCACCTACCTGGGCATCGAGCCGAAGCGGGAGCCGATGCCAATTCAGCCGACGGCGCACTACGCGATGGGTGGTCTGCCCACTGACCTCAACGGGCGGGTGCTGAGCAACGCGGCGGGTGACACGATCCCTGGCCTGTACTCCGCCGGTGAGAACGCGTGCGTCTCCGTGCACGGCGCCAATCGTCTCGGGACCAATTCGCTGGTAGACCTCGTCGTCTTTGGGCGTCGCGCCGGTCGTGACATGCTTGATTACGTCAAGCACGCCGACCTGCCGACGTTACCGCCGGATCCCGACTTCTACGCCAAGGCCCAGGTCAACGAGATGATGTCCCGCCCGAAGGGTGCGCGCGTGTCCGACCTGCGCCGTGACCTACAGGTCATGATGATGGACAAGGCGTCCGTCGTGCGCACGGCTGAAAGCCTGTCCGCCGCCAACACTGCCATCGGCGAACTGCGCGACCGCTACGCAAAGGTCAGCATCGACGACCATGGCGCAACCTTCAATACAGACCTGACCGAGGCGCTTGAGTTCGGCGCGATGCTCGACTGCGCCGAATCGTTGGTCGTCGGCGCACTGGCTCGCGAGGAAAGCCGTGGCGCTCACTTCCGTGATGACTACCAATCGCGTGATGATGTCAACTGGCTGAAGCACACCATGGTGAAGCGGACCTCGGGCGGCCTGGAATTGACCAAGCGCGATGTCAGCATCACCGAGTTCCAGCCCAAGGAACGGAAGTACTAGACGCTGCCCAGCACTGGCGGTCCTGGTGTCCGATACTTGCGGTATGGGGCCAACGTCTTCCGAGGAGCAGATTCGTGGAATACACCTTTCGGATCAAGCGGTACGACCCCGACGTGGACGTCAAACCGTATTTCAAGGAGTACTCGCTCAACCTGGAGGCGACTGACCGCGTCCTCGACGGGCTGAATGCGATCAAGTGGGACCAGGACGGCACGCTGACCTATCGCCGCTCCTGCGCGCACGGTGTGTGCGGTTCAGACGCAGTGCGCATCAATGGCCGCAACTATCTGGCATGCAAGACGCTGATGAAAGAGTTCGGCAAGAAGATCACCGTCGAGCCCCTGATCGGCTACAAGGTCGTCAAGGATCTCGTCGTTGACATGGACCCGTTCTTCGACGCCTACAAGTCGGTCAAGCCGTACCTCATCGCGGGCGAGGCCCCTGCCGGAGAAGAACGCCGGCAGACTCCAGAGCAGGTTGAGCGATTCGAGAATGCGACGAAGTGCATTCTCTGCGCAGCATGCACAACTTCCTGCCCAATCACCTGGACGAACGAGAGCTTCGTTGGTCCTGCTGCGATCGTGAACGCGGGACGCTTTATCTACGACAGCCGTGACGAAGGTGCCGCTGAGAGATTGCGAATCCTGAACACGCAGTCGGGCGTGTGGCGCTGCCGCACCGTCTTCAACTGCACCGAGGCGTGCCCGCGCGACATCGAAGTGACCAAGATCATTGAGGACGTGAAGCGGACCCTGTTGCTGGAACAGGTCTAGCGGCGCTCAGCCGCATCACAGAGGCTATGGACGGGAGGGATCGCTTGCTGCGATCCCTCCCGTTTGCGACCTGGTCTCCAAACTGGCGTCTGCGAAACTGCCTTGCCGGCCGTGCGTGAACGCCAGGCGTGGCCAGAAGCTATCGACCGGGAAGAGAAAAGGAGAACGCCCCGCTCTGTTGTGAGCGAGGCGTTCATGAGGTAGACCGTGCACCCCTTGTCGATCACGCCACTCCGGCTTATCGACGGTCGTTAACTCCGGTCGGGCTGTCCCTTCGTCACCCAGGGAGGTCGGTTTACGGCTGCTACCTTCCGGTCCTGACCGGGTTCGCCGTTCCCCGCCGCGAGGGACCCTTCCATCAACATCACGTATCGCCGCCAGCCCCGAAGCACCGGACCTCGAAGGGGAATTCAACCCCGCTAAGGCGGGTTGCGGGTTCAGGGCACCGCCAGCTCCCCATCTAGCACGATCAGCCGCCAAGTATACCCAGGGCGGTGTCCCAACGCCATGACATAACAGCAAAGCCTGTTACCGCGACGGGCACTCCAAAGGCCACTCGTCCGGTTGCGGGCCAGCATCGCTCATATCCGGATTCTCTGACAGCCGGCGTAGGACGCGAACCGTCAAATCGTCACAGCAACGCACCTGGCAGGAGAGCCGCATGTTCTCCGGGAGCTCGCTGAGCGTCGCGAGTTTGGCCTCTTCCGCTTCTGTCATCGGACCAGGATCCCCCGAGAGAATCTGGACACGGCACGTCGTGCATCGCGCGTTGCCGCCGCAGCGATGCAGGATATCGACGCCAGCGTCCATGATGGCCAGGACCAACCGTTGCCCGTCTGGCGCGGTCGTCACCCCAATGCCTTCCATCTCAATCTGTGACACGTCCCCTCCCCCGCTCTGTAGAGCGTTACGCGTGAAAGCGCGGACCACCAAGTGTTCGCTGCCGGAATCGCTCGGAGAACTCCGCCGCGTGTGGTCCCGCCAGCACGACCGATCCGCAATGGCCGTGCCGCGATGTCCCTGTGACAAAGCTGTACACGACCGCCCCTTCGACGAACTTGCGCTCAGAGTAGAAGATCTCCGTGCTGATCCGGGCGAAGATCTCAAACGCGACCTGGTCGGCAGTCATGAGATCCTTGACCGGGCGGTCGACCCAGAACTGCAGCGTCAGGTGATGGTCGTCGAGTTCGGGCTCCCCAATCAGGTGGGCGTCCGCTGTGTCCGAGACGAGGCGTTCTGCCTCGATCGCGAAGCGGATATTCGCATCGGTGTCCTTGCCCCACTCCGCACCGTAGCGAGCACGAAGAAGGTCTACGATATCGTCCAGCATGTGGGCGTCTTGCCCCTCCCGGGTCACTCCAATGCACCGCCGATTGATAAACCAGTTTGCGCGTTTTGCACAGCGGGCGCGAGATGAGCCCTCTCTGGTAGGCTGGAACTGGCAGATTTGCGTTCAGAAGGAGTATTTCGCGTGGTGCAGCAGGTGCTGGATTGGGTCTTCAGGCGTGAGCGGGTTGAGCCCGACGTCCCGCTGTGCCCGGATCACCACACGCCGATGCAGCTGCGCGGCTACATTGGCCGGCCGGCCCGCTTTACTTACCAGCAGAACGAGAGCTACACGGTGATCTACTACTGCCCCGTGCAGGGGTGCAACGAGACCGCCCAGCGTGAGCTCTCGATGACGCAGATACCCGTCCCGGAGGTAAGTCCACGCCGCCCCGACTTTTCGCGACGCGGTTAGAGCTTACGCCTCTCGACGAAACGCCACGTTTTCACCCTGGTACACGCCGGAGTAGCCCTCCGCTGTCGGGAGGTCCAGAGTGAAGAACACGAGCTGCAGGACGCGGGCATCTCGGGCGAGACGGAGCCCAGCCGGGTTCGTGACCACCAGCAACGACGTTGAACGTCCGGTGTAGCCCGCGTCCCACACAGCCGTGCCCAGGGTTGCCCCACAGCGACAAAGACTGGAGCGTGGCCGCCCAAGGGCCATCAGGTCATTCGGCAGCGCCACGATCTCGTTGAACAACACCTGGTACATGCCCGGGGTCAAATCCAGCCAGCCCTCGGCGTCAAACGCAAGTGCCCTCGCCTCCGGGACCACCCGCTCGGCGTTCGTACGGCCGAGGGCGCCCGGACCGGTCAACTCGCTGACCTGCGCAACGCTAAGGTCGAAGCCGTTCGGCTGAAGTTGGTCTTCCAGCGAGAGATAGCCGCTGATGAGCGGCCGATCGCCGGCGAGACGGGCCACGATTGCTTCGCGCCCCAGCGCTCCGCCGGAACCGTGTGGGACCGCCGCTACGTCACTCATGACTTCTTGGCCGCGTAAATGATGTCGCCGTCAACACGCACCTCGTAGGTTTCCACAGGCACCACCACCGGGAAGCTGGCTGGCATGCCCGTACGAATGTCGAACGCACCGCCATGCAGCGGGCATTCCAGTTCATCCCCGATGATCTCTCCGTCGGAGAGCGAGGCGTCCTGGTGCGTACAGATGTCGTTGAGCGCGTAATACTCGCCGTCGAGGTTCACCAGGACCACTGGGTCGCTGCCAACCTCGACGTACATCAGTTCTCCCGGCCCCAGGTCCGAAGTGCGCGCCACGTCGTACCAGCGCTTGGCATCCGTGCTCACAGGCATCCTTCGTTCGGCTACAGCGCGTCATCCGCAGGTGGCACACCGTAGATGCCCGCCTTCAGGACTTTCAAGCCCAACATGGCGCACTTCATACGCGCCGGACTGATCGGGACACCAAGTTCGTCCAGCAGGTCATCCCGGGAGATCGCTTTCACATCATCCAGCGTCTGGCCGTCCACCATTTCGGTAAGGATCGAAGCCGCCGCCTGGCTGATCGCGCATCCCCTGCCAGAGAAGCGGATATCCGTGACCCGTTCGCCGTCCGTCTGCACGTCCATGCGGATCTCGTCGCCGCAGAGCGGGTTCACATCCTGATAGGTGAACTGGGGATTCTCAAGTGTTCCCTTATTCCGGGGATTCTTGTTGTGGTCCAGGATCTGTTCCCGGTAAATGGAATCTGTCATCGTTACGTTTCTTCTAGGCGCCGAATATGTCGCGCGCCCGCTGCAGCCCCGCGACGAGCTGCTCGACATCAGCTTCGTCGTTATAGACATAGAAAGACGCCCGGGTCGTCGCTGGCAGGTCCAGCCGCTCCATGAGTGGCTGGCAGCAGTGATGGCCCGCTCGTACCGCAACATTCTCCTCGTTCAGGATCGCCGCGACGTCATGGGGGTGAATGTCTCCGAGCCGGAAGGAAATGACGCCAGCGTGGTCCGCAATATCGCGTGGACCGTAAAGTACGAGATCCGGCACGCTACGGAGACGCTCCAACGCGAGCCCCGTCAACTGCCGCTCATGGGCCTGTACGTTCTCCATCCCAATCTCGGTGAGGTAATCAACCGCCGCACCGAGGCCGATGGCATCGCCCACGGCTGGCGTTCCTGCTTCGAAGCGCGCAGGCACGTCCGCCCACGTCGACTTCGCCAGTGAAACCTTGCGGATCATGCCACCGCCGCCCATGAATGGCGGCATGGTCTCCAGCAGGGCGAGCTTGCCGTAGAGCGCTCCAGAACCCATGGGACCCAGCATTTTGTGCCCGGAGAGCGCCAGGAAATCCGCATCCAGGGCCTGGACATCAACCGGCATGTGGGGCACGCTCTGCGCCCCGTCCACCAGCACCACCGCCCCGGCCGCGTGTGCCAATGCGATGATCTCCGCCGCCGGACTGATCGTTCCGAGCGCGTTCGAGACGTGCGGAAATGCGACCAGCTTTGGCTTCTCGCGCAGTAACGCCTTCAGGTGCTCGAGGTCGAGCCGGCCATGGTCATCGATGCGCACCGCTTCCAGTCGCGCACCTTTGTCTTCGGCCAGCAACTGCCAGGGAATGATGTTCGAGTGGTGGTCGAGTTCGGTGACGATGACCAGGTCGCCTGCGCTGACATTCCGGCGCCCCCAGGTCTGCGCCACCAGGTTGACAGCTTCGGTTGTGTTGCGGACGAAGATGATTTCTCGCTCTGACCCCGCGTTGATGAATCGGGCCAGTTTCCCGCGCGCCGCTTCGTACTCCTGCGTGGCGCGCTCTGAGAGGTCATAGACGCCGCGATGAATGTTCGCGTTGGACTCCCGGTAGTAGGCATCCAGCGCACGAATGACGCTTTCCGGCTTTTGCGAGCTGGCCGCACTATCCAGGAAGGCCAGCCGCTGTCCCCTGGCGTTGGTCGAATTGAGAACGGGGAAGTCGTCACGCACCTGCTGCCAATCGATGGCCGGGCGCTCGAGAGTGCTCACCATGGGAGAAGTCCTTCAGCCGGGCGCCAGTGCTGGCGCCCGGCTGCGTGGATGCGGTTGGCCAGCTAGATGCCGACCTTGCGGGCAATCGCCCCTTCCAGGAAATCCTGGATCTCCTCAACCGGGATCCGGTCAATGACCGGCCGGAAGAAGCCTTCGACAATCAACTTCTGCGCCTCGGAACGCGGAATCCCACGTGCCTGCAGGTAGAAAGATGCTCTTCCTCGACCTGGGACACCGTCGCGCCGTGGGTGCAGCGCACGTCGTTCGCGGCGATCTCCAGGTTCGGGATCGAGTCTGCCCGCGCCGTGCGGCTGAGGACGAGGTTGCGGTTCTGCTGGTAAGCGTCGGTCTTCTGCGCGCCCTCTGACACCTTGATCAGGCCCGAGTACACCGAGCGCGCGTGCCCCTTCAGCGCACCCTTGAACTCGAGGTCGCTGGTCGCATACGGCGACTCATGCAGCTGCCACGTGTGGTGATCGAAGAACTGGTCCTCGTCGGCAAAGTAGATACCGAGCATTTCCGCCAGCGAGTTGCGGCCCCGCAGGTGGGAAGCGACCGACGCCTTCGAAAACTTACTGCCCAGTGTGACGTGGAGGGAGTTCAGCAGCGAGTCGTCGTGCAAAATGGCGCGCTCGGTCATGAAGTTCCAGACCGCACGCCCCCAGTCCTGGACCTGCACATAGCGCAGCTTCGCGTCAGCCGCGATGAAGTGCTCCACAACCGCCGAGGCAAATGACTGCACCTCGTTGGACGGCGAGCGGAACGCGTCGACTACGAAGGCCTCAGCGCCATCCTCCAGCACCACGAGCGTGTGAGAGAAGACGGCGGCGCCCTCCTCCGAGATCAGGCTGAAGGCGCGGAACGGAGCCTCCACCTTGACCCCGGCTGGCACGTACAGAAACGCACCACCCTGCCAGTAGGCTGCGTGCAGGGCTTCGAACTTCCCGAAGTTGACAGGCACCGCCTCGGTCATGAAGTACTTCGCGACCAACTCCGGGTGCTCACGCATCGCCGTGCTGAGATCGCTGAAAATCACGCCCTGGGCGGCGACTGCCGGGTCAATCTGAGAGACGATGGTGGCAGCGTCACGCTGCACCACCACGCCCGCGTTTGGCCCCAGAGCGATTTGCGCATCAGCGTGCTCAACGCCTGCTTCCTGCAGGGCAGCCAGCGGATCGACGCTGACGGCATCGATGCCCGCAAGCGGTTTGACCCGGTTCAGCTTCAGGCCGCGGATATCGGTACGCCGCCACTCCTCGTCGCTTCGCGCAGGCATGGGCAGGCTCTCGTAGATCTCCCACGCCTTCAGGCGCGCCTCGCGGATCGCATCGGTTTCCTGGCGCTGTCGCGCCAGGACCTCCACGCCTTCCCGGGAGAATCCTGTCTCCTGGGCAATATCTGCAACAGTACTCATCTGCTGATCTGCTCCATGATGATGTGATCCTGGCGCCGCCCTTGCCATTGCGAGCTTGCGCGGAATCCCGTCCGATTGCGTATGTCTGCGGATAGCGGACGAGATTCCTCCTTCGTCGGAATGACAGCGAGCGACTTAGCCGACCGAGCCTTCCATTTCGAGCTGGATCAGCCGGTTCAACTCGACGGCGTACTCCAGCGGAAGCTCCTTCGCGATCGGCTCGATAAAGCCGTTCACGATCATGCTCATCGCCTCGTCTTCCGTCAGACCACGGCTCATCAGGTAGAAGATCTGCTCTTCGGCCACCTTCGACACCGTTGCCTCATGGCCGATGGAGGCGCGCTCCTCTTCCACCTCGATGTACGGGTAGGTGTCCGTCTTGCTCGTCTCGTCCAGCAGCAGCGCGTCACAGACGACGTTGCTCTTGACGTTCTCCGCGCCCTTGTAGACCTTGACCAGGCCGCGGTACGACGAGCGTCCCGTGCCCTTGGAGATCGACTTGGAGATGATCTGGGACGAGGTGTTCGGCGCGACGTGAACGACCTTGCCGCCAGCATCCTGGTGCTGATCGTCACTGGCGAAGGCGACAGACAGAATCTCGCCGCGGGCGCCCTCTTCCATCAGCCAGACCGCCGGGTACTTCATGGTCACCTTGGAGCCGAGGTTGCCGTCAACCCACTCCATGGTGGCGTTCTTGTAGGCCGCGGCCCGCTTGGTGACCAGGTTGTAGACGTTCTTCGACCAGTTCTGGATCGTGGTGTAGCGGCAGCGGCCACCCTCAAGCACCACAATCTCAACCACCGCCGAGTGCAGGCTGCTCGTAGAGTAGGTTGGAGCGGTGCACCCCTCGACGTAGTGGACGTAGGCGTCCTTGTCGACGATGATCAGGGTCCGCTCGAACTGGCCCATGTTCTCCGCGTTGATGCGGAAATAGGCCTGCAGCGGAACCTCGACCTTGACCCCCGGCGGCACGTAGATGAATGAGCCACCCGACCAGACCGCCGAGTTCAGCGCGGCGAACTTGTTGTCGTTGTAGGGAATGATGGTCCCGAAATACTTCTTGACCAGGTCCGGGTGCTCGCGCACGGCCGAATCCATGTCCAGGAAGATAACGCCCTGCTTCTCCAGGTCCTCACGCAGCGAGTGGTAGATGACCTCGCTCTCGTACTGCGCGCCGACCCCGGCCAGGAACTTCCGCTCCGCTTCCGGGATGCCCAGCTTCTCGAACGTGTTCTTGATGTACTCGGGCACTTCATCCCAGGTGCGGCCGATATTCTCAGCCGGCCGGATGTAGTAGAAGATGTCGTCGAACTTGATACCAGAGAGGTCAGCGCCCCAGTTCGGCATCGGGCGCTTCTCGTAGTGGTCGAGCGACTTCAGCCGGAAGTCGAGCATCCACTGCGGCTCGTCCTTCATCTTCGAGATATCTTCGACGATCTTCTTGTTCAGGCCGCGCTCACTCTTGAAGACGTAATCCTCTTCGTCGCGGAACCCGTACTGATAATCACCAATGTCAATCTGTGGCTTGGCAACCATGGTGTGCTCCTATCGTGTCTCGCCGCCGGCTCCCCTCGCCCGCGCATCGGAAGAGGGGCTAGGGATGAGGGCCTTATGCCTGTGATGCCGCCAACTGCTCGCGGATCCCCTCGTAGCCCTTGGCCTCCAGCTCGTGCGCCAACTCCGGGCCGCCGCTCTGCACGATGCGCCCGTCCATCATGATGTGAACGAAGTTCGGCTTGATGAAGTTGAGCAGCCGCTGGTAGTGCGTAATTAGCAGCATCGCATTCGTGGGGCTGGCCAGGTTGTTAACACCCTCGGAGACGACCTTGAGCGCGTCGATGTCCAGGCCGGAGTCGGTCTCATCCAGCACCATCATGCTCGGCTCGAGCAACGCCATCTGCAGGATCTCGGCGCGCTTCTTTTCGCCGCCGGAGAACCCTTCGTTCAGGTACCGGGTGGCGAAAGCATCGTCCATCTTCAGTAGCGCCATCTTCTCGCGCATCAGGCGGCGGAATTCACGCGGCGTCATCTTCTGGACTTCGCCACCATCCTTGGCCGCTTCCTCGGCCCGCGCGTTACGCACGTTGGTCACCGCCATGCGCAGGAAGTTCGCCATCGAGACACCGGGGATGACCGTCGGGTACTGGAAAGCGAGGAAGAGACCCTTGCGCGCCCGCTCGTCCGGCTCCCATTCAAGGATGTCCTCGCCATGGAAACGGATGCTGCCCTCGGTGACTTCGTAACGGGGGTCCCCGGCGATGACATAAGCCAGTGTGCTCTTGCCCGAACCGTTGGGCCCCATCAACGCGTGAATCTCACCCTCGTTCACAACGAGATTCACGCCCTTGAGAATCTCCTTGCCTTCGATCTCGGCATGCAGATTCTCGATCTCGAACATCGGTGCACTCACGTTTGCGATCCCCCTCTTGGCAGTCGCCTGCCACTGTCCTGCTGCGCGGTATCTCCACCTGGAAACTGATTAGCGGTTCTCCGCGGCACCTCCACGCACTGGCGGCTCCATCCTCTCCTGCTGCCGGCCGCTGCGGCAGGTCGGACAAGTGCCAAGGAAAACGGTGTGGTGACTGTCGATGTCGAAGCCGCTCTGCTCTGAAGCCACGTGCATGGCCATCAGCGCAACCGGGACATCCACATCAAGCAGCACGCCGCAGGTCTGGCAGTGCACGTGATCGTGCCGTTCCACCCGGCCGTCGTAGCGGCTCGCCTGGTCGGCGAAGGTCAGTTCCTGGATCAGTCCGTGTTCCGCGAGCAGATGAAGCGTGCGATACACCGTCCCGTACCCAATATGCGGATCATGACGGCGCACACGCTCAAAAATCTCCCCGGCGGTGAGGTGCGCCTCGGACCGACGGACGACCTCCAGCACTGCGGCGCGCTGGGCTGTGTTCTTGAACCGGATACCTGGCACGACTTGACCTCTCGCCGCTCAAGATGAGAATGAGTCTCACTTGCGAGGTGTAGGATACCACATATCCGACCCCTGAAGTCAGCTTAATCGAACGCTTCCACCCGGCGTTGGTCGCACCGAGCTGACCCCGCGCGCTGGCAAATCGGGTGACAATAGGGCTAGTGGATTCGCACGTAGCAACAGAGGCGCAGGCGCCGGAGGGTTGTCGTGGCACAGGACTGGAAGATCGTCGTCACTCGCCAGATTCCAGAGGCAGGTTTGAACCTACTCCGCGACAAGGGCGTGGTCACGGTCTGGGAAGACGAACTTCCGCCTTCCGCAGAGCAACTCGACACCCTGCTCGGTGAGGCCGATGGCGCGCTCACCCTGCTCACCGATCGCATCGATGGCGCAGTGCTCGATCGTCACCCCAACCTCAAGGTCGTCTCCAATTTCGCCGTCGGCTACGACAACATCGATCCCAACGCCGCCACGGAGCGCGGCGTTATCGTCTGCAATACGCCGGACGTCTTGACTGCGGCTACCGCCGACCACACCTGGGCCCTTCTCATGGCCGCGGCGCGCCGAATTCCAGAATCGATCGAGTACGTGCGGGAGGGGAAGTGGCGGACCTGGGGTCCACTCTTGCTCCTGGGCCAGGAGATCTCGGGCGCAACGCTTGGCATTATCGGGTTAGGGCGCATCGGCAAAGAGGTCGCGCGGCGCGCGAGCGGCTTCGGCATGCGCGTCATTGCCTACGACGAGTACCAGGACGCGGACTTCGCCGCCAGGAACGCTGTCGAATACACCGACATGGACACCGTCCTGCGTGAGGCAGACTTCCTGACGCTCCATGTCGCGCTGACTCCAGAAACACGGCACCTCATCGGAGCGGAGGAGTTCGCGAAAATGAAGCCCACCTCCATCC
The DNA here is from genome assembly GCA_046328375.1 of Thermomicrobiales bacterium. Taxonomy (GTDB): domain Bacteria; phylum Chloroflexota; class Chloroflexia; order Thermomicrobiales; family UBA6265; genus JACCXM01. The sequence goes on along the minus strand of JAXLWT010000002.1, from coordinate 115,554 downwards.
TGATCAATGCCGCGCGAGGACCTGTCGTCGACACCGAGGCGCTTGTAGCGGCGCTGAACACTGGGGAGATTCTCGCAGCGGCCCTCGACGTCACCGACCCCGAGCCACTTCCAGCGGATCATCCGCTTGTCAACATGGACAACTGCATCGTTGTGCCGCACACGGCCTCGGCGACGGTCCAGACGCGCGACGCCATGGCCACACTGGCGGCTCGCAACTTGCTGGCTGGACTGAGGGGTGAAAAGCCGCCAGCCTCGGTCAACTACGACGCTGCCCTGGCGCACCGCGCCTGAACGGTAACAGCACGCTGCACGCGGCGACGGGCCGCTTCCCTGGCGACGACGACTGGCCTCACCGGTGAGTCGCGTGCTCCAGGGATGACTCCACGAGCCGTCGCACCGACCTTCGCGCCACTGCAGCGTGTAGCCAGATCCTCATTGGCTTCAACCGGTCACGTAACTCGCCCTACTCCCGGCTATACTGCCGATACGTGCGCGTGCAACCAACCACCGGCTCTGACCGCGGACGTGCTAGCAAGTACTCACTGAAGGAAAGTAGCTCCCCATGTTCCGATGCAAAGCCTGCGGATGGATTCATGATGGTGACGCACCGCCGGATGTGTGCGTCTCCTGTGGCGCGGGTCCAGATCGTTTCCGCCCCATGGACGCCATGGAGGTCGACCAGGTCTCGCAAGCGCTGTCATCGTATGGCATTGCCGGCCAGGGCTTCGACGAGATCGAGGTTGACTACACGCGGCGCATCCGGCTTCTGGCGTTCGTTGATGCGTCGTTCTACACGAACTTCATCTCGCGCAGCGGGCCGCGCCTGCCCATTTACACCGGGGACCCACAGTGGTTCCAGGACAACATTCCGTGCATGACGGCCTGCCCGTCCCACACGGATATCTCCCGCTACATTGCACTCATCGCTGACGGGCGCTACGCGGACTCCTATGAAGTCAACCGCGAGCACAACGTCTTCCCTGGCTGCCTCGGCCGCATGTGCGCGCGCCCCTGCGAGGATGCCTGCCGCCGCAAGGAGATCGACGCCCCTATCGGCATTTGCTACCTGAAGCGTGTCGCCGCTGACTATCGCGGCGAGACGCGGCGTGAGGTGGCGCCGCCCTGGAACGGTAAGACCGCTGCCGTGATCGGGGCCGGGGCCAACGGGTTGACGACCTCGCGGCAACTGGCACGCCAGGGCTACAAGGTCACGATTTTCGAGCGCTACCCCGTTCCCGGTGGCGTCATGTGGGCGGGTGTGCCGGAGTGGCGCCTTCCGCGCGACGTCATCATGGATGAGGCCACCCTCATCACCGATCTCGGCGTTGACATCCGGTACAACACCGAAGTCGGTAAGGACGTCATGATCCAGGACCTGATGGACGAGTACGACGCGGTGATCATCTCCGCGGGCTGCCAGATCCCTCAGGAACTCGGTGTCCCCGGCGAGCACCTGGAGGGTGTCGTCTCCGGTCTGCAGTTCCTGGAAGATGTGAACCTGGGCCAGAAAGATGTCTGGGTCGGCAAGAAGGTCGTCACGGTCGGCGGTGGCTTCACCTCCATGGACTGTGTACGCACGGTCCTGCGCATGGGCTCGGAAGAGTCCATCATGACCTATCGCCGCTCGATCCTGGAAATTCCGGTCGACGCGGTTGAACTGGAAGAGGCCGAAATTGAGGGTGTGGAGATCATGTACATGGTCTCCCCCACCCGGGTCGTCGATGATGGCAATGGTCGTGTGGCCGGCATCGAGATGATCCGGAATGAACTCGGGGAGCCCGACGCACAGGGCCGGCGGCGTCCGCAACCGGTTGCTGGGTCAGAGTTCATTATTGACTGCGACATGGTGCTCGTTGCCATCGGCCAGCGCCAGGACAACACGCTGCTTGACGGAGTGACTGTCCAGACGGATCGGCGCGGTGTCCCGCTGCTGGACGAGCAACTACGCACGGAGCTCCCGCATGTCTGGGCGGCCGGCGACTACGTTACCAACCCGACGAACTTCATCTCGTCGATCGGTGAGGCCAAGCGCGTCGCTGAATTCATCGACGAGGATCTGCGCGGGGTCGAGCCGAAGGTCAAGGACATGGAACTGACCCGTGTCCCCACCGAGTACATCTCGACGCCAAACGCGCTGGTTTCCGAAGGTATCGCGGAGTGGACGCTCTCCACGACCAGCCGCCGGTTGGTCTGGGGCGACAACTACACAAGCGTCGGCCGGCAGTTGATGCCCGCCATGCCGCTCGCGGACCGAGGCCTTGGTCTCGGCGATACGACGATCGAGACAGAAATTGGCTACACAAAGCCAATCGGCTTCGAAGAGGCCAAGCGGTGCCTACAGTGCCAGCTCAACATCTTTATCGACGGCAACCGCTGCATTCTCTGCGCAAGCTGCGTCGATGTCTGCCCGGTGAAAGTCATCGAGATGGTCTCGCCAGACCGCATCCACTCCATTGATGGGGATGTGGAAATGGCGGAACTGGCGCGCGCAGAGCTTGGTCCGCGCGCGGCGGCCATGTTGATTGACGAACGAGCCTGCATCCGCTGTGCACTCTGCGTGGACTGGTGCCCGACGGAGTGCCTGACCATGGACCACTTCCGGTTGACACCGGCCCCCGCTCGCGAGAGCGTGGACCTTGCCGTAGTCGCGGACTAACGGCCAACTCAGGTCCCCATTTGCCGCCGCAACGACGCGGGAGGTTACCGTGGAGGCATACGAATATCGCGACATCCTCGCTGGCCAGCGCGCCAGCGAGGAGTCCTATGTCCAGTTCATCAATCGCGGCTCGATGAGCCTGGGCCTCTACGTCTTGGCCGCAGGCTCGGAGGACACGCAAACTCCTCACCTCGAGGACGAGATCTACTACGTTGTCTCAGGGCGAGGGAACATCCTGGTCGCGGGCGAACTGCGGCCAGTTGAAGCAGGATCCATCATTTTCGTCGAGAAGCACGTTGATCACCGCTTCGTTGACATCTCCGAAGACCTATCTATCCTGGTTTTCTTCGCCCCGCAACACGCCCGGGGCTAGCCCGTGAGCGGAACATTGGTTACCAATTGACGTTGTATTGGTGCGAGGTTGCTTGACAGCATCCGGACGTGCCGTACACTCAGACGAGACGAGATGCACTTCTCGAGCAGCGCTTGCGGCGCGCTCGAGCGCGGAGGACCATTCATGATCACCATCACCCCGGAGGCTGTGGCTCAGCTGAAGGATTTTCTCGCCGACCAGGGCACGCCTGAAGCTGCGCTGCGCGTCTTCGTGGCGCCCGGTGGCTGCTCCGGCCTGCAGTACGGCATGACTGTCGAGGACATTGCTGAAGAGGGCGACGAAGTCATCGAGACTGATGGCGTCCGCCTCCTGGTTGATAACTTCAGCGCCATGTACCTCGACGGCGCACAGGTAGATTACGTCAATTCACTCATGGGCGGCGGCTTTACCGTGCACAACCCGAACGCTGTTTCCGGGTGCGCCTGCGGTCACTCGTTCAACGCCGGCGCCAACGAAGGCACGGCGCAGGGCTGCGGCTGCGGACACTAGTCCTCGCTCGTCTTCCCTGCAATGAAGAGCCGGCGGCTGGTGCCGCCGGCTTTTGACGTGCGCGTGAGCCAAGAACCCGCGGCGCTGGCGAAATCGTGTGCTGGTGTTCCGCGTTTGGCCTGATATGATCGCAGTACGTCATTGGCCCTTCCGGCACGGGGTGTGCAGGGAACCAATGAGAGGCCAGGATCGTTAATACCTGGAAGGAGTTCCGCGCGCGCGCGGATACACCGGGAGCCGCTCACCGCTACCGCACTCACGATACCGGTGTTTCAGACACCCGCCACTATCGGAACATGAATCGTCTGTCAACAGGAGTATGGCACCCATGAGCGATCCAATTCAAACCTATGGAATGGACAAGATCGATGACCTTGTCGTCAGTGGCGTGGTTGATGACCGTATCGATATTCCCGAAGAAATCCAGACCCAGATGGCCGACGAGATCGAGCCAGAGGTCGATATCGAGCGGGATCTCGACGTCCTGCAGCGGCTCGATCCCAACTTCATCAATGATCCGGTCCGGCTCTACCTCCGAGAAATCGCGGAAACACCGCTCTTGACGCACGCCCAGGAAATTGAACTGGCGAAGCGGGTTGAGCGGGGTGATCTGGACGCAACGCAGCGTTTCGTCCGCGCGAACCTGCGACTAGTGGTCTCTATTGCGAAGCGCTATGTGAATCGTGGACTTACGCTGCTTGATTTGATCCAGGAAGGCAATATTGGTCTCATGCGCGCCGTCCAGAAGTATGACTGGCGCAAGGGATTCCGCTTCTCCACGTATGCCACCTGGTGGATTCGCCAGGCGATCACGCGCGCCATCGCCGACCAGAGCCGCACCATCCGCCTGCCGGTGCACATGGGTGACTCGATCTCCCGCTACCGTAAGACACTGAACATGCTCGCCCAGGAACTTGGCCGGCAGCCAACGCCTGAGGAAGTGGCTGAAGCCATGAGCGTTCAGCCAGAGAAGATTCACCAGATCGTGCAGGCGGCGCAGCGCACGATCTCCCTCGAGACCCCGATCGGCTCCGAGGATGAGACGAGCCTCGGTGATCTCATCGCCGACGATGTCTCCGAGACGCCGTATGAGGCAGCCTCGGAGTCGATGCTCAAGCGAGACGTGAACGCCGCGCTGGACACGCTCAGCCCGCGCGAGAAGTTGGTCCTGCAACTCCGCTTTGGTCTTGGCCACGGCCATCAGCACACGCTGGCCGAGGTCGGCGAGCAACTGCAGATCAGCCGCGAGCGCGTGCGCCAGATCGAGAACGAAGCGCTCCAGAAGCTGCGGAGGCTCGATGGTGACCGCCTGTTTGCCTACCACCAGGAGCTCTAGCGCCGGCCTGCACCAGTCTCCTCTCGAGCAGGTCGAGAGATTCCGAGCCGGACCAAGAAACCAGGGGCTGGGGATGTAATTCCCCAGCCCCTGATTAGCATCCGGTCGCGACAGCTACTGCGGACCGCGCATGACGATGTTCCACTCCTTGACCAGTGCGTTGTCCACGACGCCGGCATCCCGGTAGGGATCATTCGCCAGGAATTCATCCACCTGCGCCCGCGAGTCCGCCTCGATGACCAGCAACGCGCCGGTGTCGTCGAGGAATGGCCCGGACAAAAGAATGTTTCCCGCCTCCAGGAGACCCTTCAGGTATTCCCGATGCTTGGGCCGGGTCTCCAGGCGGACCGATTCGTTGTCAGCGAATGTGTAAACGACGGCAAACGTTGCCACGCGTGTTCCCTCCCCCTCAGGATTTTTCCGAATGCGGCAGGTATTTGCGACCTGCTTGCGGCAACACTGGCGGTGCGCGTAGGCTAGCAATCCCGCAAGTGACACGTCAGCATCATACCCGCGGAACGTGAGCGCGCCCTGGTGTCAGACGGAACGACAACCCTCCTGCAACCGGAAACCGTCACTCATGAAAAGGCTGGTGCTCGCGAGATGGCGCCTGTCCGGCGCCAGTATTTGCAGATCAAGCAGCGATTCCCGGACACGATCCTCCTCTTCCGCATTGGGGATTTCTACGAAACCTTCGAGGAGGACGCCAGGGACGCCGCCAGCCTCCTTGACATCACCTTGACGAGCCGTGAAATGGGCAAAGGCACCCGCGTGCCGCTCGCGGGCATTCCACACCATGCTGCTGAGTCGTACATTGCCCGGCTCGTCGCTGCGGGCAGAAAGGTGGCCATCTGCGAACAGGTCGGCGTTGCGCAACGTGGCCTCATGGAGCGCGACGTCACGCGTGTGGTCACACCGGGCACGGTCACAGATCCATCGATGCTCGACGGCCAACGTCACACCTACATCGCTGCCGCCGTCGTCGAGGAACAGCGTGGTGGCGTCGCGTACGCCGAGCTTTCAACCGGCGTCTTCGCCGCTACCCAGATGCGCGCCGCGAATCGGGAGGAAGTCGAAGCCGCGGTTGCTCGGGAAATCCTGAGGCTGGGGGCTGCTGAAGTCATTCTGAGCAGCGACGAGCTCCACGCGGCCTGGATTCCTGAGTCCACCACGGTCTCGACGACGGAACCATGGCGATGGCGTCTGGAGCGCACGCGCGATCTACTGTGCGATCACTTTGGCGTCTCGATGCTCGACGGGTTCGGTGTAGAGGACCTGCCGTGTGCGATCCGCGCCGCTGGAGGGCTCCTCGCCTACGTACAGGACATGCAGCGCTCCTCGCTCGCGCAGTTGACGACCCTCCACCACTACAGCACCGACGGCTACATGGTCCTGGACGCCCAGGCTCGTCGTAATCTGGAACTGCTCGAGAGCGGCCGCGGTGAGCGGCGTCACAGTCTCATCGCGGTCCTGGATCAGACCTCGACACCGATGGGCGCCCGATTGCTCCGGACGTGGCTGAATCAACCCCTCCTCGATCCGGACGCGATCCGGCAACGACAGCAGGCCGTGCAGTGGTTCTGCGATAACCCGGTTGCGCGCGCCAGTTTTCGTGAAGCGGCACGCCGGATTGGAGACATCGAGCGGCTTACGAACCGGGCTCTGCTCGTCACGATCACGCCGCGCGAGCTCGTCGCATTCCGCCAGTCCCTCCAAGCCCTCTCGCACATTGGGCCAGACGATGCCGGCCCTGCGTGGAGCCTTCCGGATGCCTCCCGTGCAGTGTGCCTTGAAACTGCCGCCTTCCTGCAGGACGCGCTCTGCGATGACGTACCTGCCTCCGTTGGAGCTGGCGGCGTGATTCGGCCAGGATTTGCCCCTGAACTCGACGAACACGAACAGAACGTGCGAGAGGCCCGGGAGTGGATTGCCGGCCTGGAACGAAGTGAGCGAGAACGCACCGGCATCCGTACCCTCAAGGTCGGTTACAACCGGGTCAGCGGCTACTTCATCGAGATTACGGCGAATGCGCTCCTCGCGCGAAGCCGTGATAACGGATCGGAAGACGGTCCCACTTCGCTTCCTGACGACTACCTGATCCGGCAGTCCCTGGCAAACGCCACCCGGTACGTCACTGCCCACCTCAAGGAATGCGAAGCCCGTGTCCTCGGTGCTCAGGAAACCCTGGCGCAACTGGAGGCAGATGTCTTCCGGCGTGTGGTGGGGTTCGTCGCCGCCCGCCGTGCACCGTTGCTCGACGCAGCGGCATCCCTGGCCAGAGCCGATGTGCTGGCTGCGTTCAGTGAAACTGCGGCTACCCGCGGGTACACCTGCCCCGTCGTCGATGATTCGGTCTCCCTTGAAATCCGGGGAGGCCGTCACCCAACCCTGGAAGCCATCCTGGCTCCAGGGACTTTTGTCGCGAACGACGCGGTGCTCGACGCTGAAGGAGCGGCAATCACCATCCTGACCGGTCCCAATATGGCGGGCAAGAGCAGCGTCCTGCGCCAATGTGGCCTGATTGTGCTGATGGCGCAGGTGGGATCGTTCGTCCCGGCGGACCGCGCGAGGATTGGCTTGGTCGATCGCATCTTCAGCCGCATAGGCGCACAGGATGACATCGCCGCCGGGCAATCGACGTTCATGGTCGAAATGCTCGAAACTGCGAACATTGTTCATCACGCAACACGTCGCAGCCTTGTCCTGCTGGACGAAATTGGGCGCGGCACTTCGACCTGGGACGGCCTGGCGATCGCGCGGGCCGTTGTCGAGCACTTGCACAATGCGCCGGGCCTCGGGTGCCGCACGCTCTTTGCCACGCACTTCCACGAACTCACCGTCCTGGCGGACTACTTGCCAGGTGTCGCCTGTGCGCGGATGGATGTGCTGGAGGAGGGGGACCGCGTGGTCTTTCTCCACCGCGTCGTGCCCGGCGGTGCTGACCGCTCCTATGGCATTCACGTTGCGGAACTCGCTGGTCTTCCGCGTGCGTTGACTCGACGCGCCAGGGAAATCCTCACCGACCTGGAAGCAGGACCCGCGGCGCCGCAAGCACGAGAGCGCCGCGCCAGGTCTGCTCGACCGGTACCTGAAGCAGGCGCCATGCAGTTGACGCTGTTTTCTCCGCCCAGCCCAGCTGTCGAGGCCCTCCAGTCACTCGATGTTGATTCGCTCTCGCCGCTGGAAGCGCTGAATCGGCTCTACGAGCTCAAACGCCTCGCGGGCGACGGCGCACAGTGAGGCGGGCAGCACGTTAGCCGCTCGCATCGTCCCGCACGACGAGACCGTTATTGGTGCCGTCCGCATTGACCTGGCACTCGCAGCCCTTCCCCATGGTTAGACCTTCGGGGCAAGGGCGGCGACACATCCCCGCGCAGCATTGGGTGTTCATGCCACTGGCAAGGCAGTCCGTATCGCTGACACATGGATTGCAGGGGTCGACAACCGTGAACTGGCAAATGCCATCAATGCAGGCCCCAGTGCGGCACGGATCGAAGACCGCGCATTCGTCATCTGTCTCGCAGTGCTTGTTGCAACACTCCCCGAAGCAGCACTCATAGCCGGGTTGGCAGTCGGCGAAAGCCATGACACAGATGCCGTCAACACAACTGTTATTGACGCACGGATCGTCGTTCTGCTTGCTGCGGCAGTCGCGGTTGGACTCGCACGCCTTCCAGCACGCCCCGTCGATGCACGCTTCCCCCTCGTAGCAGCCGCCGCACGCATCCAGCGCCGCCGTCCGGCGAATACCAAGGGTGGTGACGAAGGACGCCACGGCGGCGCTTACTGCCCTGCGAGTCACGCCGCGAGAGAGCACGAGAGCTAGGCGGTCAAATTGCTTCGCGTCCATGTGACCAATTCTGCCCGAAATCGCTGGCGTCCACGCCGGGTCCCCGGATTTCACGCTACGTGTGACACGTTCAAGAACGCCTAGGGTGCTGCACCTGTTTCCGCTCTGTGCGTTCTGCCCGTGCAGCCAACGCCCGAACGTGCCATAGTCTGCCTATTCCGTTGTCACATGTGCGGCGATCTCGCGCGGGAAAGAAACGAGGTTGGCGATGCTGGTACGAGTGGGTGACTCCGTTTTCGGTGTAGGCGGCAAGGAACTTGGCAAGATTGCAGGCGTCGTCGTGGATGCCGGCACGATGCGAGCGACCGGCATTCTTGTGCACTCGGGCCTGCTTGGTCACACTGAGCGCATCATCGGAGTAGTCGGGATCGGGACCACGGACGAGCGCGGCCTCCACCTCGACACAACGGGACCGCGAGCAGCGGCGGAATCAACGATCGTGGGGAGCGAAGAAGTCGCCTTTGCCCAGCGCGTGCAGCCAGAAGAAACCTTCATCCCGGCGGCGGGCGTCGGGGGTCCGGTCTACGCAACGGAGCCGAACGTCACAGGCCCGTACCCGGACGACTCAAGTTTCTTCGAGATGGCCCCGATCGATCCGCCGCCGGTCGAGATCCTCTCCAACATCGGAGAAAATGAGGTCAAGCTGACCCGGCACACGGAAGTGCTCGCCAGCGATGGACACGGTCTCGGCCGGGTCGAAAGCTTTGCTCTCGGGGACATGGGGCTCGTCGACACGATCACGCTCTCCGACGGAACGTCCTACGCCACAAACCAGATCAGCGAGTTCGGAACAGACAGGGTGCATCTCAAGGGCGGTGTTGCCTAGGGCAAACTGCCCAACTCACGCCGGGACAGCACGTCCAATCAAGTGACATCTTCCCGCAGGGAATGCTACGCTCCGCCGCGCCGCCGCCCCGTGGAGGGCGTGGCATGCCAAGAATGACGTTTTGCACCAGGCAGGATCTGCACACGTGACCGACACTTTCCGACTGGCGATTGATCTTGATGGCGTTTTGACCGAGCATCCCCGACCACTCGCCCAGGCAGCGTCCGCACGCTTCGGTGTGGAAATGCCGGAAAGTGCATTTGTCGATTCCGCTGGTCTCAACGTCCCAGACGAGGTTCGCGACTGGGTCTACGGTCCGGACGGCCCGGCCTCCCGCCTGGCGCCTGATCCAGACGCCGCGGAATTCCTGCACAAACTCCTGGAGCTCGTCGGACCAGAAAACGTCAGCATTATCACCGCCCGCCCGGAGACCTCTGCGGCAATGACGCGGAGTTGGTTGAGCGAGCACGGCTTCCCCGAATGCTCCATCGTTTTCACGGACCTGAAGGCAGCCGAAGCGCTTCGCTCTGGTTTTGGCTATGCCATCGAGGACAGTTTGCGCCACGCTCGCAACTACGCTGCGGCCGGCGTCAACTGCTTTCTGGTCAAGGCAGGCCAACACCAGCTCGACGATCCGCGGATCTCTTCGTCTGATGACCTGAACTCGGTCCTGAAGCTCATTGCCAGCAAGACGAGGGCGGCCATTAGCAATGGCGCGCACGCTGACTCGTTCCCCGGTGCAAATGACGAGGCTGCGGCTGGGGAGCGCCCGCGCATCGTCATCAGCGATGCAATTCACCCGCAGGCGCGCGAACGGCTGGCGGCTGCTGCGGAGATTATTGATGTTGATGGCACGGACATCCCCGCCCTGCTGGCCGCCATCCATGACGCGGACGCGCTGGTGGTGCGCAGCGAGACCGAGGTAACGGAGGACGTGCTGCGCGCGGCTCCGAACCTCCGTGTGGTTGCTCGGGCTGGTGTGGGCGTTGATAACATCGACCTCGACGCAGCGACGCGGGCTGGAGTACTGGTGCTCAACGCTCCAGGCGCCAATGCGATCTCGGCGGCGGAACACACGATTGCCCTTCTGCTGGGTGTCACGCGCGAGATTGCGAAGTCAGACGCGGCGACGCGAGCGGGTCGCTGGGAACGCAAGAAAATGAAGCCGATCGATCTCGCTGGGCGCACACTCGGCGTCGTCGGCCTCGGGCGTGTTGGATCTCGTGTGGCGAAGCGGCTTCGAGCGTTCGACATGCGTGTCATCGCCTACGATCCGTACATCACCCCGCAGCGCTTCACGGAACAGGGCGCAGCGCCGGTCGACCTGGAAACGCTCCTGCGCTCGGCGGACGTGGTGACGTTCCACGTGCCCGAGAATGCCGAAACCTTCCACATGCTCAATCGGGAGACGATGCAACTCCTGAAGCCCAACGCGATCGTCATCAACGCGGCGCGGGGCGGCGTCGTCGATCAGGACGCTCTGGCTGACGCATTGGCGGAAGGTCGGATCGCTGGCGCGGGCGTCGACGTGTTTCCCAGTGAACCGTGCACGGAAAGCCCCCTTTTCACGCAACCAAACGTGGTCCTGACACCGCATATCGGCGGCTCAAGCGCCGAGGCACTTGCGGCAGTTGGTGAGGTCATCAGCACTACCACCCTAGCTGCGCTGCGCGGTGAGGCGGTTCCCAACGCAGTCAACCTGCCCGCCTCCTCCCTGCACGCGCCAGAGTTGCAGCGGTTGACCACGAGTGCCGGAGCGGCGGGCCGCCTGTTGGCAGTCCTTGAACCAGCGATCCCCTGTTCGTTCCTGGTCACCGTCAACGGTCAGGTACCCCAGGACATCACCGAGCATGTGGTGGTGGCGGCGCTGAGCGAGGCGCTCCACCGCTGGACAGGCCAGCGCGTAACACCGGTCAACGCCCGGCTACTGGCCGATGAGAATGACATTCGCGTCCGTGTCATTCGCGGCTCGGCCGACGAAGGCATCGTTCCCCACTTCTCTTTCGAAGTCATCGATACTGTCGGCAGCCCGCAGTCACACCACGTCACGGTGCGTTGGGATCGCAACGAAGCGGCCATCATGGAGGTTGATGGCTTCACGCTGAACAGCCCGTTGGCCGGCGATGTCTTGATTACCCACCACCGCGACCAGCCCGGTGTCGTCGGCGCTGTCGGGATGATCCTTGGTCGTCACGACGTGAACATTGCCGGAATGCAGGTCGGCCGGCATCTCCCGCGGCGAGGCGGCGACGCCATCATGGTCCTGAATGTGGACGATGTCGTGCCCGCCGCAGCGCTTGAAGAGTTGAAGGGAATCCCTGGGATCACAACGGCGTACGTGGTTTCGCTGCCACAACCGGTTCCACAGCCTCAATTGATCGGTACCGGTGCCCCGGGACGGCGCTGAGCCCAGGCCGCCTCAGCGGCAGCGACCTCTTGTAGGAACGGCAGAACGAACGGCTCCCCGGCCATCTGCACCGCGTGCCCGGCGCCTGGGATATGCGTATGCCTGTGGACGCGAGGGGTGGACGCTAACTGCCGGGTAACGCCCTGCAGCGCCGGATGACTACGCCCGCCACTGTAAACGAGGACAGGGATCGTCGGGTCGAGAGCCGCCCAGTGCTCGAGCGGAAACTCGCCAGGTGGCTCGTTACGGGCGAAACGGGGAGCGAACGCCTTCAGCATCTCCCACTCTTCCGTGTCACGAAGCCGTTCAGGCACGTGACTCGCGCCGATCATCTCGAAAAATGCGGTGGTCGTCGCATCGAGATCATCGTCGCGATGCGCTGCCTGCAGTTCTTCGACCCGTTGCATCATCAACCCGGCATCCTCGTTGTCCAGGTGGCGCAATAGTGGCGGCTCGATCAGGTGCAGGCTCTTGATCCTCTCCGGCGCCCGCACCGCAACAGCGAGGGCGACGAGCGCTCCATACGAGTGGCCCACCAGGTGAAAAGCAGCAACGCCCTCCCCGGAGAGCTTGTCAAGCAAGGCGACGGCATCGCCCACAAACGTGTAGCGATCAGGGTGCTCAGCACCTGGCTCGAACCCGGGGCGGTCCAGCAAGAGGGTCCGGTATTCATCACCGATTTCCGAAACAACCTTGCCGAACGACGATTCGGCGTTGCCAAAATCGCCGTGCACAAATGCGATGACTGGCTTGTCTCCCACGCGTCTCTGCTCTCCGTCTCGTAGCTCGTTCACCTGCAACAGAGGCGATGCACGACGTATACTACCGACCGACTGGTCAGTCGGTTTTAGTTCGGGGCACCGGGTTACGTGAGCACGCAGGACCGAAGCAAATCACGACGGCAACGGCTCCTCGATGCCGCGTTGACGGTCTTTACCGAACAGGGCTACAACGCGACTCCAATTGACGACATTGCCCGCGCTTCGGACACATCGAAGGGCGGCGTCTACTTCCACTTCCCCAGCAAGCAGGCACTCTTTCTCGCGTTGCTCGAAGAGTCCAGCGCGGCCTTGCTGGAAAACGTCGAGGCCGCCATGGCCGGTGAGATGGACCCGCTTGTGCGCGGCGAAGCCGCATTGCGTGCCGTCATCACGTCGTTCGCTGCGCATCGTCTCCTCGCCCGGCTCCTCCTGGTGGAAGCCGCCGGGGCAGGCCGCGACTTCAACCTGGCCCTGTCAGACATGCATGAGCGGTTCGCAATGTTGATCGCTGCCTGCCTGGATGAAGCGGTCGCTGTCGGACAGATCGCCCCGCTGGACACCCGATTCACTGCCCGCGCCTGGTACGGCGCGGTCAACCACACCGTGCTGCACTGGCTGCAAAGTGGGGAGCCCAAAGACCTCGAGGGCACGTTCCCGCTCCTGCGCGATCTCTTGCTGGTCGGCGTGGTTGGGCGAGAGAAAGAACAGGCAACTTCATGAATGCAACGGGATCGCTGCTTGAAGTCAAACCACCGGCACTCGACGCCAGGACGGACCTGACATACCTGCACTCCCTCGTGCTTCCGATCGCGGATCCCGGGGATCCGGTGGCCTTCCTCGCGCGCGCTTCCGCAGAACTCGGTGGCGGCATCCTCTGGGCACAACCAGAGTCCGAGATGGCCTTTGCCGGCGCTGGCCTCGCCGAAGTCTTCACGTTTCATGGCGCCAACCGATTTACAGCAGCTTCGGCGAACCTCCGGGACCTCCGAGAGCGGGTCGTGCGCCAGGACAACGAGCTGTTCCCCCTCATCGGCGGCTTCGCCTTTGACGCCTCTGTTGGCAGGGATCCCGAATGGCGTGAGTTCCCCGACGGGCGTCTCTCCGTTCCGATGGTGCTGCTTCAGGAAACGCCGAACAATGCCCATCTTCGTGTCACTTTGCCAGCCGCGTCGAGGACGACAGACGGAGTGACCACCAGAGAGCTGGCAGCATTGCTGAGGAGAGCGCTTGCGTGGCTCTCCGCGCCCAGGATGATGTGCGTACCGGCATTTGCGCAGTCCGCCCATACTGAGCAGGATCAGTGTGCCTGGGAGCACCAGGTTGCCCAGGCGATTACCGCCATCCGGTCGGGAGAGATGTCGAAGGTCGTCCTCGCGCGCGCGGAACATCTTCGCGCCAACGCCGCTATCTCGGCCGACGCAGCACTCGGCTGCCTGCGTGAGGAGCATCCCGGCGCCACACTGTTCGCATTCGCGGGCAACGAGACGCGCTTCATTGGGGCGACGCCGGAGCGGCTGATCCGGCTCCGCGACGGGCGGGTGGACGTGACCTGCCTCGCAGGCTCTGTTGCTGTCGGAGACACGCCAGAGGAAACCGCCGAGCTGGGGCGGCAACTGTTGTCCAGCGCCAAGGACCTGCGCGAACATGAAATCGTCGTGGAATCGACGGTCGCGGCGCTCCAGACCGCATGCAGCGAAGTGACGCGCGCTGAAGGAACGCCACGCCTGCGCCAGGCTCGCTCGGTGCAACACCTCGAAACACCGCTGTCAGCAACCGTCCACCACGAGGCCGATGTTCTGCAGCTGGCCGGCCTTCTTCACCCCACACCTGCCGTCGGTGGGTTTCCGACAGCTCCCGCACTTGACTTGATCCGCGACCTGGAAACGTTCGACCGCGGCTGGTACGCCGGCCCGGTTGGGTGGGTCGATCTGGATGGCTCAGGTGAGTTCTCGGTGGCGATACGGTCAGCCCTGATCGATGGCCAAACAGCTACCGTCTACGCGGGTTGCGGCATCGTGGCGAGTTCCGATCCTGCCGCAGAGTTTGTCGAAACGAAACTGAAACTGCGGCCGATGCTGGCTGCCCTTGGCGGGGCCTGAGCGTGGAGTACGGGCACGCGAACCTTGCCTTTTCGGCAAGGTTGCTGGCGAGCGCGGTCCGGAGCGGTTTGGGCCACGTAGTCATCTGCCCGGGGTCGCGCTCGACACCTCTCGCGCTGGCGGCGGCGCTCCATCCCGGGCTGACCACCTACGTCCTGATCGATGAACGGTCCGCGGCGTTTTTCGCCTTGGGCATGGCGCGCCAACTGGGTGAGCCGGTCGCCCTGATCTGCACGTCAGGTACCGCTGCCGCCAATTTTGCACCGGCGGTCATCGAGTCATATCTGAGCCGAGTCCCCCTGCTGGTGCTCACCGCAGACCGCCCGGCCGAACTCCGGGACTGGGGCGCCTCTCAGACGATCGACCAGGTTGGCCTCTATGGCAGTCATACGCGTTGGTCCCGCGATGTTCCGGCGCCGGTCGGCGATGCCATGGAAGTCCGCTTTGCACGGGCGGTGGCCACGCGCGCGATGAAACTGGCCAGCGGACCACCTGCCGGCCCGGTTCATCTCAACATCCAGTACCGCGAGCCCTTGATTCCACCCGACAGCGACCCACTGGGCATCCTCCAGGATCTGTATGCCTCGGACGGAGGTGTACCTGGCACGCAGACTCGGTCACCAGACCCGTCGCCGTCCGATCTGGAGCGCCTTGCTTCCCTCGTCAAATCCAACCCGCGAGGCATTATCGTCTGCGGTCCACACACCGGCCCGAAACTTGGAGCAGCGGCCGCAGCCCTTTCGGCGCAGACTGGCTACCCTTGCCTGGCCGATCCCCTTTCGACGGTGCGCTTCGAGTGGCCCGCGCCATCTGGCTTGATCGACGCGTATGACCTGTTCCTGCGCGACCCTCGTCTTGCCGCAACGCTCACACCGGACCTCGTTCTGCGGCTTGGCGGTATGCCAACGTCCAAACCGCTGACGCAGTACCTCGGCCGGCAGGAGGCGCCGGTGATTGTCGTTGATCCAGGTCCACTTCGTGACCCCGGCCACGCCGCGGCCTGGCACCTGGTTGCAGACGAAGTCACGACGGTGAACGCCCTGGCCTCAGAGCTCGATGGCAACTCTCCCGGGCGGGAGGACTGGCTGCCCCGTTGGGCTGCGATCAACGCCCGGACCAGGCACGCGATCGACACAAACATCGCGTCCACGCTGACACTGACCGAGCCAGTGATCGCCGCCAGCATCGTCGATGTCTTGCCCGCCGGCAGCACCTTGGTGGTCGGCAACAGTATGCCCGTGCGTGATATCGACACGTTTGCTGCTGGAGGCAACCGGGACCTCCGTGTGACCGGGACACGGGGTGCAAGCGGGATCGACGGCGTGACCTCGACGGCGCTGGGCGCCGCGGCGGTCGCCGATTTGCCTGTGGTCCTCCTCGTTGGAGATCTTTCGTTTCTGCATGACTTGGGAGGATTGCAGGCGGCCAGGTACGCCAGAGTGCCGGTGGTAATTGTGGTGGTGAACAACAACGGCGGGGGAATTTTTTCCTTCCTGCCTCAGCACACGCAGGTCGGCTCCGGAACGTTTGAGCTCCTTTTCGGAACACCTGCGGACGTAGACATCCAGGGTGCAGCTGAATTGTTCGGCTGCATGTACCACAGGCCTGCGTCGCTCCATGAGTTGCGTAGTGCCTTCCGCCACGGTCTTGCAGAACAGGGAGTAACGATCGTCGAGGTGCGCACAGACAGGGAAGAAAACCTGGCGCTCCATCGCCGGATTGCTGCGGCGGCACTGGCTGAACTCGCGGATCAACAACTGCCGTGAAGCACGAGATGATTGCGGCGCCGAGCGGAATCGGCTATCCAATCTGGCAGGCCGGAGCCGGGACGCCCCTCGTGCTGCTGCACGGATTCACCGGTAGCCACGAGACCTGGCGGGATCTCACAGAGCACTTCACGTCAAACCACCTGGTTATCACGCTTGATCTCCCTGGTCACGGCATGTCCACGCTTCCCGACTCACGGTCCTGGACCTTCGCGTCTGTTGTCGATGATCTCGCGTGGATGATCGCGACGCTTCCCGGTGGCAACGCCGACGTCCTCGGCTACTCCATGGGTGGCCGCATCGCCCTCGCGCTCGCCGCGAAACATCCTGAACGTGTTCGGCGGTTGGTCCTGGAAAGCGCGTCACCAGGGATCGCTGACCGGCGGGAGCGGCGGCAGCGCCAGGCAGCGGACGAGCACCTAGCAGCGCGTATCCGGCGCGAGGGCGTGGAGACGTTCGTCGCGTACTGGGAGGCGTTACCGATGTGGGAATCCCAGGCGGCTATCCCAGATGTGGTTCGTGAGCGACAACGGCAGACTCGTCTTGGCCACACCTCGGATGGCCTTGCGGCCAACCTTCTCGCGACGGGCACCGGGGCTCAGGAATCGTTCTGGGCGGACCTTGCGAAACTGAAGTCACCGGTAATGCTGATCGCGGGCGAACTGGACCTGAAGTTTGCCCAGATTGCTGCCAGGATGTCCGAGGTCATACCGAAGGCTCAATTGGAAATCGTTGCGGGAGCCGGACACGCCGTCCACCTGGAGCAGCCGGCCGAGTACGTGCAACGCGTGGCGCTGTTCCTGGAACAAACTGGCGTGGATAAGAAAATGAAAAGGAGTGATCGTGACTGACGTAACGTGGCAGCAGGCGACCGGGTTCGAAGACATCATCTACGAGAAGTCCTCCGATGGCATTGCCCGCGTCATCATTAACCGGCCCCACGTTCGGAACGCGTTCCGCCCGCAGACCGTCAACGAGATGATCACCGCGTTTGTTGATGCGCGAGAAGACCAGGCTGTCGGGGTAGTGATCCTCACCGGGCAGGGGCCGGAAGCCTTCTGCTCTGGCGGCGACCAGAAGGTCCGCGGTGACGCGGGGTATGTCGGCAGCGACAACGTTCCACGGCTAAATGTCCTCGATCTGCAGCACCTGATCCGATACCTGCCGAAGCCCGTGATCGCTGCCGTCTCCGGCTACGCCATTGGCGGCGGCCATGTGCTGCACCTGGTCTGCGACCTCACCATAGCCGCCGAAAACGCCCGGTTCGGGCAAACCGGCCCCAGGGTGGGCAGTTTTGACGCAGGCTACGGAGCAGGTCTCCTGGCGCGGACGGTGGGGCAAAAGAAGGCGAAGGAAATCTGGTTCCTTTGCCGCCAGTACGACGCCCAGGCTGCGCTGGACATGGGGCTCGTGAACACGGTTGTCCCAGTTGACGAACTGCAGGCTGAGGCCGAAAAGTGGGCCCGGGAAACGCTTGCTCTCAGCCCGACGGCGCTCCGCTTCCTGAAGGCCTCCTTCAATGCCGACACCGACGGCCTGGCGGGAATCCAGCAGTTGGCGGGCGACGCCACGCGCCTCTTCTACATGTCCGAGGAAGGGAGCGAGGGTAAGCAAGCATTCTTGGAAAAGCGAAAGCCTGACTTCTCGAAGTTCCCACGCCTCCCGTAGTTCGAGAGCAGGCGCTTTGTGACCGCGGTTCCGGACTTCATCGACACGGCCGCTCGACTTTACGCTGACACGGTTGCCTTGCGCTTCGGCGGTCGTGAATGGAGCTACGCAGAACTCAAGGACGGCGTTTGCTCAGCGGCGAGACTCCTCTCCGAGATCCACCATGCCGGGCGAGTTGGCGTGCTCAGCGCCAACCGCCCCGGCGTGGTGCTCGCCGCCCACGCCAGCGCGCGGATGGGGACATCATTTGTCCCACACGGCTGGCGCCTGGCCGCTGATGAGCTGATGTGGCAAATCACGCGGGCCGGCGTCACAACCCTTGTCTACGACGAGCCGCGTTCCGAACTTGCAGGCGAGTTGGCAGCGAACCTGGGCGTACGCCTCGTGCAAATTGCTGACCTCGAAGCTGCGACCCCGCCTGCAACCACTTCCCCGATGGCTCGTCCGATCGATCTGGAACGAGAAGCGGCCATCCTTTTCACATCAGGCACCACTGGCAGGCCCAAGGGCGCTCGCATCACCTATGGGAATCTCTGGTTCAGTGCAACCGGCTCCGCGCTCTATCTTGGGCAGAGCCCAGGCGACGTTTGGTTGGCAGTCCTGTCGCTGCATCATATCGGCGGGCTCTCCATCCTCTACCGTGCTGCCATCGGTGGCGGAACCGTCGACCTCCACGAGCGATTCGAACCCGAGGCAGTGCTCGCCGCCGTCCAGGCAGGCACGACCTACGCCTCCCTCGTCCCCACCATGCTGCAGCGTGTCCTGGACAATGCCACGCCTCCGTTCGGCTGGCCGCGCACCCTGCGGGGCGTTCTTCTCGGCGGAGCCGCTGCTCCGGCTCTGCTGGTCGAGCGCAGCCTGAGCGCGGGTATCCCTGTCCTTCCCACCTACGGGTTGACCGAGACCTCGTCCCAGGCGGCCACCCTGCGGGCTCATGAGGTCGCACCGCACCTTGGATCATCCGGACGGGCCTTGCCCCTGACAGAGCTACGCGTCGTTGTCGACGGAGTCGAAGCAACTCGGGGAGAAATCGGCGAAATCACCGTTCGCGGGCCGTCGGTCTTTGCCGGGTACCTGGGCGAGCCAGACCGCAACCCGGAGAGTTGGTTCGCCACGGGAGACGCTGGCTATCTGGATGATGAGGGCTATCTCTACGTCGTCGACCGCCGCAGCGATCTCATCATCACCGGCGGCGAAAATGTCTATCCCGCAGAAGTCGAACGCACGCTGCTCGCCCACCCCCTTGTGCGCGATGCCGCGGTCGTCGGTGTCACCCACGAAGTCTGGGGACCCGGCCGGTCGCGGCTGTCGTCTGGACTGGTGCACCAGGTCAGGCGAGCACGGAACTCACGAGCTACTGTCGAACGGCACTCGCCGCCTTCAAGACGCCAGACCGATTCCTGGAAGTTGGAGAGCTCCCGCGCTCACCGGCGGGAAAACTCCTACGACGTCAGGTCCGCGAGTGGTTCGAGGGCAACTAGCAGGAGCGGGCGAGGTCGGACCGCACGACGCGCAGACTCTCATCCAGGATCGCGATCAGATCGTCGACCTGCGCCTCGGTGATAGTCAGTGGTGGGGCGTAGAGCAGATGGTCGCCGATCACGCCGTCGTACGTGCCAGCACCGGGGTACGAGACGAGACCTCGCGCCAGGGTAGCTGCGCCGATGCGCTTACCGACGCTCCACTGCGGCGGGAAAGGGGTCTTCTGCTCCCGGTCAATAACCAGTTCCAGACCCAGGAGGAGCCCCTCGCCACGGACATCACCGATCATGTCGTGGTAGTCGGCCAGCTCCCGCAGACGTTGCTTGAAATACGCCCCGACTCGGGCCGCGTTCTCAATGAGGTTGTTCTCAAGAATGTAGGAGAGCACCGCGGCACCCACTGCGGTAGAAAGTGGGTTACCACTTGCGGTGTGACCAATAACGAATGAGCCGCTACGTGAACGGATCTCTCCCACGAACCCAGGCTTCGCAAGCACCGCGCCCAGAGGTGCGTAGCCGCCGCTGATCCCCTTCGCGCACGTGATCAGGTCCGGTGTCACTCCCCAGTGATCGAGCCCCCAGGGCGTTCCCGTGCGGCCGAATCCGGTCATCACCTCATCGGCGATGAACAATACATCATGCCGATCGCAGATTTCCCGGATGCGTGTGAAGTAGCCAGGCGAGGCCGGCATTGCGCCAAGCGTTGCTCCCACTATTGGCTCGGCAATAAACGCCGCAACGTTTTCGGCGCCAAGCTGAGCTATCGCTCGCTCCAGTTCGTCCGCTCTCCCGTCAGGATCTGCGTCCCGATACGGATTACAGGCAGAGATATGTTCACCCGGTGGCAGGATACTGGTGAACGGTTTGCGCCTGCCCGCGTTGCCGCCAACCGCCAGCGCCGCAATCGTGGCGCCGTGAAACGACTGCCGGCGTCCAATGATCAGGTGCTTCGTGCCGTTGCCGCGCTCCCGGTGGTACTGGATCGCCATCTTGATCGCATTGTCGGTGGCCTCGGAGCCACCAGACACGAACCAGACCTTGCCGAAATCAGGCGGGGCAAACTCCTCGATGATGAGTCTCGCGCACGTCTCGATCGCTTCCGTCGTGAAGGCGTGCGTCGGCGCGTAGGCCAGTTGCGACGCCTGCGCCATCATGGCTGCGAGCACTTCGGGCACCGCGTGGCCGATTGCCGTCACGGCGGCCGACCCGCCGCTGCCGTCGATGTACCGATTTCCGTTGGTGTCGTAGAGATAGACACCCTCGCCCTTCACCAGGGTCGGATAGGCGCGCGCAAGGTCGCGATGGATGACGCGGGTTTCGAGAGCGTCCACGCTACGTCTCCACGGGTTCGAGGTCGTCGGCAAACAGGATCATGATCCGGCCAGGACCTTGCACGCCCACAGTCAGCACCCGCTCGATGTCAGCCGTGCGGCTCGGCCCGGTGACAAGGGTCACCATGTTCCGGCCCGGGGCAAGGGCGAGCGAGCGCAGGATCGGCGCGGCCTCGTCGAGAGACGGAAGCAGCGCGCCAGTCGGGATGACAATCGCTTGCGCCCGCGGCAGCATGCCGATCGAGCGGTCCGCCAACGTGTCCTCCGCCATCAGGGCCGATCCCGTCTCCGCAACCCCTGCTCGCGCGATGCCAATTCCCAGCGCGGCGTCGCGCATCTGGTCTGGCCCCTGCGGTGCAAGAAGCGACAGACCAAGGTCCGCCACGGCATCACAAAACGCCGGGTACCGCGCCCGCAACTCCTCCGCGACGATGACGAATGGCGCATCGGCGTCTGCCGCCCACGCGACGAACTCACGCGCAAGCGCGGCGTGGTCGCCCTGGTGGACAACCACGCCGAGAGGTTCCGCGCGCGAGCGGAACAGCGTCAGCAATTCACCTCGCTGTTCGTCAGTCACCTGAGATTACCGGAGGGCACTAGAGCATCGCCCCCAGGATCCAGGGGTTGTATTCCTCTTCGCCCACTCCGGCGGCTTCGCTCTTGCTCTTGTCCCCGGACGCCACTTCCAGGATGCGATCGAAAATCTCCTGGCCGAGTTCGTCCAGGGTAATGCCATCCAGGACCTTGCCGGCATTGATATCCATGTCCGGTTCCTGGTTGGCGTAGAGCGTTGAGTTGGTTGCGATCTTGATACTGGGCGCAGGCTTGAAACCGAACGCCGAGCCCCGGCCGGTGGTGAACACGACCATGTTGCAGCCGCCCGCCACCTGCCCCGTAACCGACACGGGGTCGTAGCCAGGGGTATCCATGTGCACGAAACCGCGCTCGGTCACGCGTTCGGCGTACCCCACGACCTGGTTCAGTGGCGTGTTACCTGCCTTGGCAATGGCCCCGAGCGACTTCTCGTAAATCGTGGTCAGGCCGCCCAGCTTGTTGCCCGGCGCGGGGTTGTTATCGATCGACGCTCCGAACATGGCGGTGTACTTCTCCCACCAGTGGATGCGATCGATCAGGTCCTGCGCCACCTTCTCGCTCTTGGCGCGCCGCGTGAGCAGGTGCTCCCCTCCGTAGACCTCGGTGGTCTCGCCGAGAACCACGGTGCCACCCTGGCGCACGATCTCGTCCGCAGCCTTACCCAGGCCAGGATTCGCCGTCACGCCCGACCACCCGTCAGAGCCGCCGCACTGCAGTGCCACGACGAGTTCAGACGCCGGCACCTCCTCGCGCCGCGCCTCGTTGGCGACCGGGAGCAACTTCTTGACCGCCTCGATCCCGGCTTCAACTGTCTTCTGGAAGCCGCCATCCTGCTGAATCGTCAGCACGGTTGGCTTGTGGCCATTGCCCATCCCGGTCGCGTCGATCAGGTCGGTCGGCTGGTTTACCTCGCAGCCGAGGCTCAACACGACGTAGGCCGCCACGTTCGGGTGTTCGACGATACCAGCCATGGTCCGCTGCAGCACGCCGAGGTCCGAGGAACCGTAGTGTGAACCGCAGCCACCCTTCGTCGCCAGCGGGATCACCCCATCAACGTTTGGGTACTCCTTCATCACCTCTGGATCGCGGAAATAGTTCGCGATACGCTGGGTGGCCGATGAGGAGCAGTTGACCGAGGCAAGGATCGCGACGTAGTTTCTTGTGCCGACGCGGCCATCTTTCCGGCGATAGCCCATGAAGGTCCGGCGCTTTGCCTCGGGCACCATCTCCACCGGCGCGTACTCACTGGAGATAGCGTAATCAAGTTCGAGCCCTTCCCCCACCGAAAGGTTGTGGGAATGGACATGGTCACCGGGGTTGATCTCCTGCGTGGCAAAACCAATGATCTGGTTGTACCGACGCACTTCACCCCCGACCGGGATTTGCTTCAGCGCAACCTTGTGTCCCGGCGGGATCATCTGCGCGACCTTGATCTCACCTGCAGGAGTGCGGACGACCGTGCGCGGCAGGAGCGGCTGCTTGGCAATGAAGACGGCGTCATTGGGGTTCAACAGCACCGCAACATCGAGCATCTCGACCGGCTCAGACGAGCCGCGCGCCGCAATTGTCAGCCCTTCACCGCGAGGCTTCGAGGGTTCCATGTCAGCGTGTCCTTTTTTCTAACCTTCTCAGCAGCGTTGGCGTCAAGATCGGCCGCGTTATTGCGCTGCACACAATGTGAGAATGGAATGTTCTCGCGTTGTTTCATTTTCAGCAAGGATTTTACGACACAAGCTCCCTAGAGCACCTTGTAGCGGGTCCATACCTCCGCGAGGAGCGCGCCGTTCCGCAGATCCTCGCGTGCGCCATCTTCCTTCTCGACTTTCTCAAAGGCCCGCTGGACGACCTCGTCCGCCACGCCCTGGGGAATCACCGCAATTCCGTCAATCTCGGCGAAAACGATGTCGCCCGGCACAATACGCACGCCCGCGACGTCAACCGGTCGCCCGTAGCTCACGACGGTGCCCCGCCCCGAGATATCGACGGGTCGGGAGCCACGGGAGAAGACGGGGAAATTCAGTTGCTGGATCATGCGCGTATCGCGATGGCACCCGTCAGTCACCATGCCTCTCCCGCCGCGCGCCAGCGCGGCATTTGAGAAGAGTTCCCCCCAGACCGCAATTTCGTCGTTGCCACCCGTGGCAATCACCACGACGTCGTCCGGCGTGAGGGCGTCGATCGCGGCAATCTGGTTCGTGTATGGCTGCTCCACCACTTCAAACTGTGGCGCCACAACGACCGTGGCGGCCCGGCCGACCAGAACTGGCGCCCGCGAGGGATCGATCGGCCGCACGAAGGGCCGCATGACCTGGTTCCGCAGTCCTATCCCGTCCAGCATGTCCGAAATAACGGCCACGTAGAGGTCGCGCGCCATACGGTCGAAGAGCGTCGCATCAAGGCTCATTGTTCCTCCCCCCAATCGTCATGCCTATCCAGAAACGAGAATGATGTTGGCGTAAGGCACCGTGTCTCCGGTACGGACCGTCGCTTTCCCTTCCGGAGCCAGGCGCTTCAGCTCGAGGTGCGTCACAGTCTGCACCGGCACGCCGCCGACCAACGCGCGAATCTCAGTCACCCGCTCGGGGCTGACCTGTTCCATTTCCTCGGTGATCAACACCCGGTCGATGACCCATTCGGCGTGGACAGCTCGCAGGACATCGAGCACGGTCGGGATGCCGTCGACCAGCGCCAGGTCAATACGTTCTGGGCCGTCCGGGACGGGAAATCCGCGGTCGCAGATAGTGAAGTAATCCGTGTGGCCTGTGCTGGAAAGGAGGTGGCCCAGCGCCGGGTTCAGGATTCCTCCGCGCCTCATTCCACTCCCTCCCCGACGTAGGAACTCCGCTGATCGAGCGTAATCTGCTCGCGAAACCCGGGCAGCGGTCGCTTCAAATACAGCTCGACACCGTCGTCGGCCTTCGCCACCGTCACGAGTTCCCAGCCGTCCCGCCCCAGGTCATTCAGGCGATCCGCTTCCCATCGTTCCAGGATCATGTACTCCCAACCTGTACCGCTTGATGAAGACATTGCTGCCCTCCCGGACACTGCGCATTCACACCAATCGCCAGATCATCGCACAGGCACATCGGGAGAGCTCTGTCCGTTATCCTTGGCCTTACGCGGATTGGCATCGGTTGGCAGGAGAGAGTGATGAAGCTCGCGTCGCGCATGCAGCGCCTTGGCACAGAGACGGCGTTCGAGGTTCTGGTGCGAGCCCGTGCGTTGGAAGCGCAGGGACGCGATGTCATCCACCTTGAAATCGGTGAGCCCGATTTCGACACCCCCGCCAATGTTAGTGCCGCCGGCGCCAATGCTATTCATGAGGGGTGGACGCACTATGGGCCCGCCTCAGGGCAGCCCGATCTGCGCCAGGTCATTGCCGACTACATCAACGCCCGCACGGGCAACGCGTACGGCCCGCAGAACGTCGTGGTGACCCCGGGCGGCAAACCGATCATGTTCTTCCTGATCACTGCCCTGCTCGAGGAAGGCGACGAGGCGATCTACCCGGACCCGGGTTTCCCCATTTACCGCAGCATGATCGACTTTGTTGGAGCCAAGGCGGTTCCGCTGCCAATTCGCGAAGAGAATGACTTTCGGCTCGACGTGTCAGAACTCGAATCCCTGATTACACCGCGCACGAAGTTTCTGATCATCAACAGCCCGGCCAACCCCACCGGAGGGGTTTTCACCAAGGCCGACCTCAAGGCGATTGCGGACCTGGCCGTCAAGCATGACCTCTTCGTCATGGCGGATGAGATCTACGCTGAGATCATCTACGACGGCGAACATTTCTCGATCACCTCATTCCCGGGCATGGTGGAGCGCACGGCGATCCTGGACGGCTTCTCCAAGACGTACGCCATGACCGGTTGGCGCCTGGGGTACGGCGTGATGCCAGAATGGATCGCCGAGCAGGTGAGCCGGCTGATGGTCAACAGCGTGTCATGCACCGCGTCAATGGTGCAACGCGCTGGCATCGAAGCGCTCTCCGGACCGCAGGACGCCGTCCGCGACATGGTCAGCGCGTTCCGCCGTCGCCGCGATCTCATGGTCGAGGGTCTGAATGAAATCCCGGGAGTCTCCTGCCTGACTCCTGCCGGCGCCTTTTACGTGTTTCCGAACATCACGGGCACCGGCCTCACCAGCAATGGGTTCGCCGATACGCTCCTGGATGACTTCGGGGTCGCGGCAATTGCCGGCACTTCTTTCGGCGACCATGGTGAGGGTTACTTGCGCCTCTCCTACGCAAACTCGGATGAAAACCTCACGCGGGCCCTGGAGCGAATTGACGCCGCCGCACGGAGCCTCGTCGGCGCCGCGCGCTAGACCCGGCTAGTGCGCGACCAGCGCTTCATGCGTGCGGTAGCTGGCAGAGACGCTGGCGCCGGTGTGAATGCGCTGGATTGTTTCACCGAGTAGGGCGGCAACGGACAGCACCGTCACCTTCGGCACGCGCTTGCTCTCCGGTACGTGGATGCTGTTGGTCACCACAAGCTCCTTGATGGGGCTGGCCTGGAGCCGTTCAATGGCCGGACCGGAGAGCACAGGATGAATGGCGGAGGCGTAGACCTCAGTCGCTCCCGAGTCCAGGCAGACTTGCGCTGCCTGGGTGATGGAACCGGCGGTGTCGATCTCATCGTCAACGAGAACCGCCTGGTGACCCTCGACCGAGCCGATGAGATTCAGCACCTCGGTGCGGTCAGCGTTCCCCATGCGCCGCTTCTCGATGATCGCCAGTGGGGCATCGAGAATTTCGGCAAAGTTTCGGGCACGCTTGGTGTTTCCAAGATCAGGCGAGACGACAACCGGGTTCGGCAATCGCTTCTGCGCAAAGTAGGTCGCCGTCAGGGACATGGCGCTCATCTCGTCGACAGGCACGTCGAAGAAGCCCTGAATCTGCCCGGCGTGAAGATCCAGCAGCAGGGCGCGGTCAGCTCCAGACACGCCGACCAGCTTCGCCACGAGGCGGGCAGTGATCGGCACTCGTGGCTGGTCTTTCTTATCCGTGCGCCCGTATCCAAAATACGGAATCACCGCGGTGACTCTGCCAGCGGAAGCACGCTTGATCGTGTCCAGCATGATCAACATTTCCATGATGGAATCGTTGACCGGATCCGAGAATGACTGCACGACGAAGACATCGTTCTCGCGCACGCTCTCGTTGATACGGACGAAGGTGTTGTCATTCGAGAACTTGAAGACATCGGCTCGCCCCATCGGGATGCCGACATACTGGCAAATTTCCTGTGCCAACTCGATGTTGGAGTTACCAGAGAACACGGAAAGTTGGTCGTAGTGGCCCGCCACGTTCCACCTCCGTCCGTACCGGATCCGTCTCGGCGGCGCACTCCGCGACCGCGTGCGTCATTGCATACAACATCGTAGCGGGTCAGGAAGAGAAACGCGCGCCCGACAGGGAGTTGCTGGTGGAGCGAGCGCGACTAACCGGCGTCCAGGGCGAGGAGGGCCTGCGCCGCGGCCGCCTGTTCCGCCTCGCGCTTGGATGGTCCGCTACCGGTACCCAGCACCTCATCCCCGAACAGCACTTCAACCGAAAAGGTGCGGGCGTGATCTGGGCCTTCCGCGCCGATCGTGCGGTACTTTGGCCCCTGCCGGTGCCGCTCCTGCAGCAATTCCTGCAGGCGTCCCTTGGGGTTGCCTGCCCCCTCCGCCTGCGAGAGGAGCAGGTCTGCATCACGTTCCAGCAACTGCATCACGAACTTGCGCGCGGCGCCGAACCCACGATCCAGCGCAATCGCACCAATGACCGCCTCGAATGCACCGGCCAGCATCCGGTCCCGCGCTCCAGGGCCCGGTTTCTCTCCAGCTCCCAGGTAGAGATACGAGCCGAGATCAATTTCTCGCGCCCACTGCACGAGGGTCTCTGCCCGCACCAGTGCGACGCGTCTCCGCGTCAACTGGCCTTCGTCCGCGTCCGGGTCGTTTACGTACAGGTACTCCGCAGCAACCGCGCCGAGAACTGCGTCCCCCAGGAACTCCAGGCGCTCGTTGGTCATGGCCGCAGTCCGGGCAGTGCTGATTCCGGCCTGCGCCACCTCGTGCAGGATCGAGCGGTGGGTGAGCGCGGTTCGCAACAATCCCAGATCCCGAAAGCGAAAGCGCAGCCGCCGCGCCAGGCGAGCTGCGTTGTCGGATCCCATGGGACGCGGCAGCCGCGGACCAGGCTTGGCCTCAGCTTCATCCTCTGGTTGACGAAGTCGATTCGGAGCCAGCATCAGCCCCCCGGGATCGTTGCGGCATCCGCAAGGGCTGCAGGAAGGTCGAGCCCATTCGCCTCTGCGAATTGGTACAGCGAGCTCCAGGTCACGGAGACGAAGTAGATGTAGTGCCCCGGATCGGTTTCCTCGCTCCGCGATTCCGCGAGGTCGTAGCGCACGAGGTAGGTGATGAGCGCATCAGCGATGGCGTTTTGCTCAGCCTGGCGGTCATCGAGGCTAATCTCGGCATGGCCCGTTTGTTGGGCTTCGTAGGCGAGAACGATTCCCTCCCGGAACGCGCCCTCAAGGTCGGCGGCTCGCGCCTCTGAGGTAGCGGCAATCTCCGTCTTCTGCGCCTCAATCACACTTCCGTCGATTTCAGGGGCCGAATTGAGATCAACGTCCTTCTGGAGGTCGACGATCACCAGATCCCGGACTATGGCGTCCAGCAACGCCGAAAACGCATCCGCCACAGCCGACTCCCCGTCCATCGTGTTTGCGAGCACACACCCAGGTTGCCTGTCCTGCTCAACGTTCGAACAGACACCCGATAAGTATAAAGTGGGGCCCCGGTATTCTGTTGACAGCGCTGGTCGCGCATGGTTAATTCGCACAACTCCCTGGGTTAGGGAGAACCATAGGGCGGTGCAGCCCGCAACCTTCCGGAGGCGCTCAATGGCGAGTGACAAGGCTTTCTGGAGTTGGATCGAAAAGCGGAACATGGCGCGCGAGCAGTTGGCGGCCAACCGGCGCACGCTTCTCAAGGGAGCTGGAGCCGCGGCTGTGCTTGCCCTTGGCGGTGGTCGCGTTCATGTCCCCGGAGTGGCCGCGCAGTCAGAACCAACGTTTGACGGCGTGACGCTGCGGGTCTTCACACAGACCGGTCCTTTCATCTCCGGTCCGGTCAAGTTCCATGCACCAGAGTTCAAGGAGCAGTACGGCGCCGATGTGCAGGCCGTCGAGTCTCCGAACGCAGACCTCTTCGCCCGCGCGCAGCAGGTCGCACAGACTGGATCTGGCGACTTCGACATCCTGCTTCTGGCGAACACCTGGATGCCGGACTTCGTGAACCTGGGCTACGCGGTCTCGCTGCAGGAGCTGGTCGACCGCGACATCAACGACGAGCTGCTGGCATGGGACGACATTCCGGACGGTATCAAGCGCAAGAACTCCTGGGCGGGCCAGATCTACACCTACATCGTCGATAACGACAACCAGACGATGTTCTACCGCAAGGACGTTCTGAGTGATCCCAAGTGGCAGGAGGCGTACAAGACCGCAACCGGCAAGGACCTGCCCAACCCGCCGCAAACGCTCACGGAATTCACTGAAGTTGCCAAGTTCTTTTCACCGAACGGTGGCGGCGCGGCCTGGAGCAGTGCCGGCACCGGGTATGGCTTCATTACCTGCGTCCTGCGCGGCCAGCAGTCGTACTGGTACTCCTATCCCTGGACGGCGCCGTACTCGGTGCTCCCGACCGAAAACGCTCCCGACAAGATTCCTGGCATCTACATCTTTGATCCCGATATGAACCCGATCATCAACACCGAAGGCTACGTGCGCGGCCTGACCGAATTCGTGGACACCATCAATGGCGCCATGAAGCCGGGGCTTGATTCGGATCGCACCACCGTCATCAACGATATGGTGAACGGCACGACCCTGATGTCCCTGGACTGGGGAGACACCGGTCCAGCCTCCGTGGCCGAAGGCTCGATGGTGAAGAACCTCCTCGGCTTCGCGCAGACGCCGGGCGTGACCGAGTACTACGACTGGATGAACAAGACCTGGGTCACGATGCCGGAGGGCAAGATCCACCAGACTCCGACGCACGCGTACAACGGCTGGTCGTACTACATCACGAACCAGACGCAGAATCAGGACGCGGCCTGGCAGTGGATCAAGTTCGCAGGGAGCCCCGGCATCAGCGCCATCGACGTCGCGTCAGCTGACTCTGGATACCAGCCCTGGCGGAAATCCCACTCCACCAACCTGGAGCCATGGATCTCGGCAGGCTGGGACGAGGCCGACGCCAAGGCGTACATCGAGAACATCCTGGCAGCTACGGACCACCCCAACGCGGTCTTCGATCCGCGTATCCCGGGCGCTGCGCGATACCAGGACACCCTGGAGCTGTACACAAACCGCGCGATTGCCGGTGAACTGCAGCCGCAGGAGGCCATGGACCAGTGCGCTGCCGAGTTCAACGCCATCACGGATGAGCTCGGACGGGATAGCCAGGTTGCCGCGTACCGCGCGCACCTTGGCATGTCTTCCTAGCGCTCTTCCCGCTGCGCCCGCGTCCTTTGAGACGCGGGCGCTCGCTTCCGACACCGGGTGAGTGCCATGTCGACTGCTGGCTCGCTGACCACGCCGCAGGTCGCAAGACCCACGGCCGGGGGAAGGGCGTTCCGTTCGTCTGCCAAATACGTGTTCCTGGTGCCAGCCATGTTCTATTTGCTGGTGCTGGGCGTGTTTCCCTTGCTCTTCTCGTTGCGGCTGGTCTTCGGCGCCTGGAATGCCGGGCAAAAGGAAGTCACCTGGGTCGGTCTCGCCAACATTCAGCGCCTGATGGCAGACGAGCGCTTCTGGGGCTCACTTGGCCGCACACTCGCGTTCGTAGCACTGGCCGCCGGCCTCGAACTTCTCATCGGTTGTGGAGTTGCCCTGGCACTGCAGAACGTGACTCGCGGCAAAAACTGGATGCGGGTCGCCTTTGCACTCCCGATGCTCCTGCCGCCCATTGCAGTTTCCTTCACCTGGAAAATGCTCTTCGACTTCAACCGGGGACCGGTCAACTACTTCCTGTCTGAGCTCGGACTACCGAAAGTCGCCTGGCTGGCGGGCCAGGAATCAGCACTGCTCTCCCTGGTCATCGTTGACCTCTGGCAATGGACGCCCTTCATCATGCTCGCCGCTCTTGCCGCGCTGGAGTCCCTACCGGTCGAGCTGTACGAGGCTGCCACCGTCGATGGCGCATCGCGGTGGGAGATGCTGAAGAGCATCACCCTGCCACTCATCAAGCCATACCTTGTTGCCATCGTCCTGCTGCGTGCCATTGATGCGTTCAAGGTCTTTGACACTATTTACATTCTCACTGGCGGCGGTCCTGGTACGGCGACCGAAATGCTCACGTTTTACGCGTACGTTGCGGGCTTCCGTCCCTTCAACATGGGCTTTACGGCGACGATATCCTGGACGATCGTCATTGTCATGTCGATCGTGTTCCTGCTCTTCTTGCGTGCATTTCGCCGGATCGAGGAGTCCTGACATGGGGACGCGCGCGAGCCGACTTGCGACGGCCATTTCCTACATTGTGCTGGCGGTCTTCGCCGTCTTCACGCTGTTCCCGATCTACTGGATGTTCATCACGTCCGTCAAGCCGCAGGGCGCGGTCGCGTCCCCGACCCCCCTGTTCATCCCGTGGCTGCAGTATCAACCGACGCTGCAACCCTTCCGCGACATCTTCGGGGAGGGCGAAGGTTACGGTGTGAGCGGCATGGGTAACGTCATGCAACTCTTCCGGAACAGCTTCCTCTCCGCCTTCTTTTCCGCCCTCATTGCGACCACGCTCGGGGCTATGGCAGCCTACGCGCTCAGTCGCTTTCAGTACCGGCGTTGGAAGAACAACGACATCGCGTTCTGGTTCGTTTCGCAGCGCATGATGCCGCCGATCGCGCTGGTCGTCCCCTACTTCCTGCTCTTCGGGCGCATCGGTCAACTCGACAAGGTCACCACGCTCATCGTGGTCTTTGCCGCGGGCAACCTGCCGCTGGTCATCTGGCTGCTACGCGATTACTTCCAGGACCTGCCGATCGAGATAGAAGAGGCTTCGATGGTCGACGGCACCACCCAGTACGGCGCGTTTTTTCGCATCGCCTTGCCGTTGGCGCTTCCTGGCCTCGTTGTCGCCTTCCTGTTCGCGTTCGTGTTCGCGTGGAATGAGTTCCTGTTTGCGCTCACCCTCACCATCGACCAGGCCAAAACGCTGCCCGTGCAGATCGCGGGCAACGTGACCCTGCGAGGCCCCCGCTACTGGGACATCGCCGCGCAGGGCCTGGTCGTGATGCTGCCGCCGCTGGTCATCGCGCTGCTGGTCGGCAAGTACATCGTGCGTGGGTTGACCCTGGGCGCGGTGAAATAAGCTGCGCTAACAGCCCGCTGCCGCTTGCTGGATGGTCACGAAGCGATACCCCTGCGCGGTGAGATCATCAATGATCCAGGGCAACGCCGTCGCCGTCGCCCAGGTGCTGTTCTGCGAGTCCAGGTGAACCTCGAAGATCGCGCCGTCAAATGCGCCGCCAACAATGCGGCTGTAGATCGCGTCGGCCGTTGCGTCCGGGCTCCAATCGCCCGACGTCACGCTCCACCCCACAATGACCTGGCCAAGGGCATTGGCAATGGAGCGCACTCGCCAGTCGCTGGCGCTGGCAAATGGCGTCATCCAGGGTGACGGGTAATACCCGAGGGCATTGCCGACCGCGTTGATGCCCGACTGGATGTCCCACGAAATGTCGTCATCCGAGCGAAGAGTCAGTTCGGGCGGGTTGTAGCCGTGGGTGCCGACGGGATGCCCGTACGAAGCAATCGCCTGCACCAGTCCCGGGTTCTGATCGGCCAACCACCCCATTACGAACATCGACTGGACGAGGCCGTAGGCGCTGAGCGTGTCGAGAATCCCGTACGCAGGGTCATACCCAGAGCCAACGTTGAACATGAAAGCAACCTGCCCGCAGCCTGGGACGCCAGCCGAGAGGTCGAAGGCCTCGTCAGCTCGAGCAATGGGACCAAGTGGCGAGGCTGCCAGGGCCGGGGCAACGGCGAGCCCCCCGATCGCAGCAGCCCCGCGCAGAAGTGAACGGCGGTCAAGAGAGCGCATAGCAGAACTCCAGGCGTGGCCAGGTGTGCCCCGGCCTCGCCATACGGGATGGCGTCAGGTGTAGGTTGTCTGCGCCGCCGCTGCGGCGGGGGCGAACGGGAAGTCCATGGTACCCAATCAGAGTGCCAGCGAGGCAACGCTGGAAGACGCTTGCCGACACTTCCCAACTGCCGTATAAGTCCACGGAAACCGACTGGCCGGTTGCAGCGCCGCAACGGCAAGAACGCCACGACGCGGACACCCCGCAGGAGGAAACCATGTCAGCAGCAGAGGTTGCTGGAGCCGTGGAACTCGACCGCGATGCCCTGCTTGGCATGTACGAGCGGATGATGGAGATCCGGGTTTTCGAGGATATGGCGGGCAAGAATTTCGCCGCCGGTCTCATCCCCGGCTTCGTCCACCTTTACGCTGGCGAGGAGGCCGTGGCTGTCGGCATCTGCTCGCAACTCACCGACACCGACTTCATCACGTCCAATCACCGCGGTCACGGCCACTGCATCGCGAAGGGCGTAGATATCCCCGGGATGGTGGCCGAACTGATGGGCAAGAGCACCGGTGTCTGCAAGGGCAAGGGCGGCTCGATGCACATCGCCGACGTCGAGAAGGGCATGCTCGGCGCGAACGGCATTGTCGGCGGCGGCCTGCCTCTTGCCTGCGGTGCGGCGCTCTCCGCCAAGACACTCGGCACCGGCGGCGTTGCCGTTTGCTTCTTCGGGGACGGGGCTTCCAACCAGGGCACGTTCCACGAGTCGCTGAATCTCGCCGCCATCTGGGACTTGCCGGTCATATTCGTTTGTGAGAACAACGGCTACGCCGAAGCGACGCCGTTCCACTACCACTGTGCGACGAGCGATATCGCGAACCGGGCGGGATCCTATGAAATTCCGGGCGTCGTGGTCGATGGCCTTGATGTCTTCGCCGTCTACGAGGCCGCGCACGAGGCCATCGCCCGCGCACGACGAGGCGAGGGCCCGACGCTGATCGAAGCCAAGACCTACCGCTTCTATGGTCACTTTCAGGGTGACCAGGTGACCTATCGCACTGCCGAAGAGCTCGAGTCCTTCAAGCAGCGCGATCCCATTCAGTCGCTGCGCAGCGCGTTGATCGAGCGCGGCATTGCCAGCGCCGAAGAACTGGACACGATTGACGCCAGGGTCCACAAAGCACTTGACGACGCCTGGGACGCCGCCAAGGCTGCCCCCTTCCCGGCGCCGGAAGAGGCCCTGACCGACGTCTACGTAAGCTACTAGGCCAGCAGAGGCAACGACGCCACTCAAGGAGCAAGGGATCTCATGGTTGCTGCAACGGCTACCCGCACCATGACCTACCAGCAAGCGATCAATGAAGCCCTGCGCATTGCCATGCGCGAGGATCCGACCGTGATCCTGATGGGCGAAGACATAGCCGGCGGCGCTGCCGTCGATCACCTGATCAACGAGGACGCCTGGGGCGGTCCGATGGGCGTGACGAAGGGCCTCGTCCAGGAGTTCGGCAGGAACCGCGTGCTGGACACGCCGATCACCGAGGCGGGCTTCATCGGCGCCGCAGTCGGTGCGGCTGCCACTGGACTACGCCCGGTCGCCGAACTGATGTTCGTCGACTTCTTCGGCTGCTGCATGGACCAAATCTTCGACCAGGGCGCCAAGTTGCGCTACATGTTCGGCGGCAAGGCCACGTGCCCCGTCACGATCCGCACCCAGATCGGCGCCGGCGTCAGCGCGGCCGGGCAGCACTCTGGCTGCCACTACTCGGTGTTCGCGCACATGCCGGGCATCAAGTGCGTCATCCCGTCCACGCCGGCAGACGCGAAGGGGCTCCTCCTCAGCGCCATCCGGGACGACGATCTGGTCATGTTCTTCGAGAACAAGGTGCTCTACGGCACGAAGGGGGAAGTCCCCGAAGGAAACGAGGGAATTCCGCTTGGTGTCGCGGATATCAAGCGATCTGGCGACGACGTCACAATCGTCGCGCTCTCCCGCATGGTGCAGCAGTCGCTGGCCGCGGCCGATATCCTGTCGTCCGAAGGAATCCAAGTCGAGGTCATTGATCCGCGCACCATCTCGCCGCTGGACGAAAGCACGATCCTTGAGTCTGTGGCCCGCACCCATCGCCTGGTCATCGTGGACGAGGACAACCCGCGCTGCAGCGCTGCCGCCGACATTGCTGCCCTCGTCGCTGACAAGGGCTTCGATACGCTCGACGCCCCCATCAAGATGGTAACGGCGCCGCACACGCCGGTACCCTTCAGCCCGCCAATGGAGGCGTTCTACGTCCCGAGCCCCGAGCGTATTGCGGACGTGGTCCGAGAGATCGTTTAGTTACCCGCGCAATTCAGGAGCGCCACGATGCCAACAATCGTCACCATGCCGAAGTGGGGCCTGACCATGACGTCCGGCACGATCACCGGCTGGTCCCATCAGGAAGGCGACGCCGTCCGTGAGGGGACACCCCTCTTGACTGTCGAGACCGAGAAGGCCGTCGATGATGTAGAAGTCCCCGCCAGCGGCGTGCTGCGGAAGATCGTGGCGAACACTGGCGCTGAGGTGCCTGTGATGGGCGCAGTCGCGGTTATCGTCGCTCCAGGAGAAGACCTGAGCGACGATGACCTGGCAGCCCTGCTGGCGTCGTCAGGGCCGGCAGCAAGCGCAGGGGCGGGCGCTGCCGGGGCGCGAACAACTCGAGAACGCCGGCAAGCAACTGCCGACGCTGGCGGCCGCGTAAGCGCGTCACCGGCCGCGCGCAAGCTGGCAGCGGAGCTTGGCATCGACCTGGCCACGGTTGAGGCCTCGGGTCCCAACGGCCGGGTGACGAGCGAAGATGTCGAGCGCGCGGCGGCGAGCGCGGCTGTGGCTGCCGCAGCACCACGCGCCGAAACGATTACGCTGGATAACGGCACGGACATCAGTGCGCTCATTGCTGGCGCAAGCGACGCTCCGGTCACGCTCGTCTTTGTGCACGGCCTGGGCGGTTCTCAAACGACATGGGCCACAGTTCTTGGCAACTTCGCGGAATCCGCCCGCGTCGTGGCACTTGATCTGCCAGGCCATGGCGCCAGCAGCAAACCATCGCCCGACGAGGGCGGTGATTACTCGCTGCCAGCCCTTGCCGCCGCCGTCGGCGAAGTCATTGAAAAGCTCGATCTCGCTCCAGCCGTTCTCGTTGGGCACTCACTCGGCGGCGCTGCCGCATTAGACCTGGCACTTTCCCGGCCGAAGCTGGTGCGTGGCCTGGTGTTGGTCAACAGCGCTGGTCTCGGCGCGGAGGTAAGCGGCGATCTCCTCGACCGGATCGAGGCCGAGCCGTCGCGTGAAGAAGCGCAACGATTGCTTGAACTCTTCTTCGCCGACAAGCGCTTCGTCCTTGATCGCGGCATTGACGACATGTACGCCAGCCGGACCGCGCCCGGGGCCGATGCAGCCGTGAAGGCGGCCGCGGCCGCCTCATTCAGCCGTGAGGGCCAAACGATCCGCTACGACGAGCGACTGAGCGAACTTACCCAGCCGCTCTTGATCGTGTGGGGTGAGCGGGACGCGGTGCTCCCCGCGGCGCACGGCGTGTCCGCTGCCAAGGCCGTCCCGCGAGCCTGGTTCGAACTGCTGGACGGCATCGGACACGTGCCGCAGATCGAGGCGAGCGGCGCATTTTCCGACATCGTCAAACGCTGGCTCGCCACGCTTCCGGCATCGTGACGGAGAGCGCGCTCGTCGGGATCATCGCCAACCCCGCGTCGGGCAAGGACATCCGGCGCCTGGTCGCGCACGGTTCCGCGTTCGATAACAACGAGAAAATCAATATCGTCCGCCGCGTCCTGCTGGGACTGGACGCGGCGGGCGTCTCGCGCGTGGCTTACCTGCCTGACGATTACGGCATCGTGCAACGCGCCGCACACGCCGCCAAGCCGAAACTCGAGATTTCGCCGCTCCAGATGCCCGTCATCGCGAACTCCTCGGACTCCACCGAGGCAGCACAGCGGTTGCGTGACGCTGGCGCCGCCGTCATTGTCACCCTGGGGGGCGACGGCACCAATCGCGTCGTGGCGAAAGGGTGTGGCGACGTGCCGCTATTGCCTATCTCCACCGGCACAAACAATGTTTTCCCACGCATGATCGAAGGCACGCTTGCTGGTCTCGCGGCCGGGCTCGTCGCAACTGGCGTCGCGTCGAATACGCCTGGCGGCCCAACCGTTATCCGGCGCGTGCCTCGGCTGGAAATCCTCGTCGATGAAGAGGTGCGGGATATCGCTTTGATCGATGCCGTAACCTCGACGCAGTCGTGGATCGGCGCCAGGGCGATCTGGGAACCTACCCACCTGCGTGAGGTCGCGCTGTCGCGCCTGATTCCGGCGGCTATCGGGATAGCAAGCCTCGGGAGTCCACTTTTCCCCGCCGAATGCGGTAGCTGCAACGGCGCATTCATCACCGTCGCCAGGACAGAGCAGGCCACGAGCACGGTTACCGTCCCGATCGCGCCAGGGCTCATCCGGCAGATTCCCGTGGCAGACGCCCGGCTTATCCATCCCGGCGATGTGATCCCGTTTGCTCCCGGCCCCTGCACCATCGCGCTCGATGGCGAGCGCGAAATCGAGGTGCGAGACGGACGCTCGGCGCTGGCCGTGCGCCTGCAACCAAAGGGACCCCGCGTCATCGACGTTGAGGCCGTACTCACCTTGGGCGCTTCGCGCGGCGCGTTTCGATCCCAGGCATGACCGAGGGGGACGGCGGGCAATCCCGCCGTCCCCCTCGTTGGCGTTCAGCAGCTAACCAATCGGCGGGCGCAGGCCGGCCCAGGGTTGGGCACGCTCAAACGCACGTGAAGCGCGCAGGACCGTCGGATCATCCCGCCAGCGACCGACGAGTTGCAAGCCAATGGGCAACCCCTGTCGGTCAAACCCAACCGGCAGCGTCGCGGCGGGCTGGCCCGTGATGTTGAACGGGAAGGTGAATGGTGTCCAGTCCAGCGGAGCGATTGTCTTGCGCTGCCAGCCGTCGGGCTCGTCTAGCCCTGCCGTGAAGGCGGTTGACGGCATCGATGGCGTGACCAGCAAGTCGTAGTCACGCATGAATTCGCGCATCCCGGTGTAGTAGGTGTTGCGTCGCTGCTGGGCGTTCGCCAGCTCAGCGGCCGTAAGATGGCCCGTACGCTTCACTGTCGCCAGCAGTCCCTGGTCGATCAGTTCGGCGACCTGATCCAGGCGGCCGTAGAAGTAGCCGGCCATCGCGCCGGCCCACAGCGTGTCCAGGATATCCGCCGGGTCGGGCACGGCTGGATCGACTTCGACCACCTCAGCACCGAGGCTCTTCAGCGTCTTCACTCCCTCGCCCACCGCCTGCGCCACATCATCGTCGATATCGACGTAGCCGAGCGTCGGGGAAAAGGCAATGCGTAGTCCCGCGATGCCGTCATTCAGACCTTGGGTATAGTCGATGCCGCTGGACCACGAGAGACGGTCGCGCGCGTCGGCACCGGCCATAGCGTTCAGCATGAGCGCCGCGTCAGTTACCGTGCGCGTCATTGGTCCGATGTGCGACAGATCGCCGACAGCACTCGGCGGAAATTGCGGTACAAGGCCGAACGACTGCTTCAATCCATAGATCCCGCAGAAGGATGCCGGAATCCTGATTGAGCCAGCTCCGTCACTACCCTGCGCAATAGGGCCAAGACCCGTCGCCACAGCCGCTCCAGCGCCGCCGCTCGAGCCGCCTGCAGTGCGATCGAGCTTCCACGGGTTGTATGTCGGGCCAAAGACCCGGTTACCCGAGTCCCCCTTCCACCCAAGCTCCGGCGTATTCGTCTTGCCGAGCATGACCCCACCGGCTGCGTAAAGGCGCTCGACGACTGGCGGATCCTCATCTGGCACCCAATCCGGGTCAACCAGCGAGCCACGGGCGGTCCGGATTCCCCGCGTTGGAGTCAAATCCTTGATCGAGAATGGCACTCCGGCCAGGGGCTCAGCGTCTCCGGCCGCGTAAGCAGCTTCGGCGGCACGCGCGCCTTCCATCGCCCGATCCGCAGTAATGGTCGTGAACGCATTCACGACAGGATTGACCCGGTCGATGCGCGCCAGAACCGTCTCCGTCACTTCGACGGGCGAAAGCCTCCGTGCACGGTACGCCGCGACTAACTCCTCGGCTGAAAGAAACGCGACATCGTCAGACATCAGCACTCCTCAAGGGGCGCACCCGGCCCGATTACGATCGATTCTCGGCGCCGATCATATCCGTTCCGCCCACCACGCGTTGCAGGCGAAATGCGTTGCAGGCGAATCTTGCCGGGAGATTCTCTAGGGATATGTCGCGCAGAATCGAGGAACGAGCGCCGGTCCGCTACACTCTCCGCACTTCGGTGAATCCGATTCGTCAGCCTTGCCACCAAGGACTCTCTCGCTTGCTCCGACGGCGGACGCTCCTGCGATCCCTGGCCGCTCTTTCGCTCCTGCGGCATCAGAAGACCGCGGCTACGCGCGCTGCATCGAAGCCGCATATCATCGTAATCCTGCTCGACGACCTCGACGCCGAATCGGTCGCGTACATGCCGATCACACAGGAGCGCGTTTTCTCCCGTGGCGTCAGCTTCACGCAGTTCTTCGCCACAACCCCGCTCTGCGCCCCTTCGCGAGCAACGCTGCTGACAGGCCTCTATGCGCACAACCATGGTGTGCTGCGCAACACCGGCGAGAACGCTGGGTATCGAGCGTTCCGCGCCTTCAACGGGGAGACCGTGGCGACAGCGCTCCGACGCGCGGGTTACCGAACAGCGCTCATTGGCAAGTTCATGAATGGGTATCCCGCGTCAGACGAGGCGGCTGATCGGTTGCCAGAGGGATGGGACACCTGGATCGCTGGAGCTGACCATGCCGCCTACACAGGTGAGAATTACGAACTCAACGAGAACGGCGTGGTCACTCAGTACGGCAATTCCCGGGACGATTACCTCACAGACGTCATCGCCAGACACGCGATGACCTTCCTGACGAACGCGCTGCCAAGCCAACCAACCTTCCTGTTCTTCGCACCGTACGCCCCCCACTCGCCCTCTCTTCCGGCGCGTGAGGATCGCGACTCGTTTGCGGGCGCAAAAGCGCCCCGTGGCGGATCCTTTAACGAGCGGCGTGTCAAGAAGAAACCGCGCTGGGTACGGCAATCGCCGTTGTTGTCTGAGACACGCATCAGCAAGCTCGACGAGAACTATCGAGACCGCCTCGAGACGCTCCAGGCGGCAGACCGCGCGATTGGCAAGCTGCTCGACACGATTGAATCCAGCGGAACGGCCGGAAACACTTACGTGTTCTTTCTCTCTGACAACGGATACTTCCTGGGCGAGCATCGCCAACCTCACGGCAAGGACGCGCCCTACGACGCAGCCACCCGCGTTCCACTCGCGGTGGTCGGCCCCGATCTCCCGGCCGGAACAACCGTTACCTCAATCATCGGCAATACGGACATGGTTCCGACCATTCTCGAATTGGCTGGCGCGTCGCTCTCGGCTGAGCCCGACGGCCGGTCATTGCTGCCGGTTATCCACGGCGACAGCGGAGCGGAACGCCGCTACTTGCTACTGGAGGGATTCGGCAAAGAGACGGAAGAGCACGAAGCTGGCGAGACGATGACACCGCCGTTCAGCGCACTTCGCGGATCCGGGCTGCTCTATGCCGAGTACGCCACTGGCGAACGTGAGCTCTATGACAAGCGGGATGATCCCGCCGAACTAAAGAACCGTGTCAGTGATATCAACGAGGACCTTGTTCGGCGCTACCGTGATCTGGTCGCGAACCTGGCGTCGTGCCGGGGCACCACTTGCCGGCAGTTCGAGGACGAGCCCCTCGCTCCAAAGGAACGCGAGCGTTCGCGCCGCCACAAGAAGAACCGGCGGCGCGGACGCATTGTGAATGGCTAGGTGCGGTCTTTCGATTGCTTCTGTGGATCGATCACCGTCTTGATCCATACCCCAGTCGAAACAGCCACCTCTTCCAGGGACTTGATCGCCGATTTCAACTCAGGTTCAGATTGCGTGTAGGTAGCCTGGGCGCCTGCCTTGACGTCAGTTGCCACGGTTCGCGCCATGCCCAGCAACTCCTGGAGGGACTCCTTGAGCTGCCCGGCCGACTCTTCAACCTTGACGCGCTCCTCACCACCGAGCCCGCTCTTCTGCGCATCAATATTCGAGGTCAGAGACGTACGGAGCCGCGCGGCTGTTTCCTCCAGGCGGGAGAGATCTGCACGCAGCCGTTGCGCCGCGGCCTCTTCGCCGGAATTCGTTGCGACGGGCCTGCCTACCGCTCCTCGCAGGTCGTTTACCGAACTTCGAAGCTTGTCCACCAACTCGTCCCAGCTGCCGTCTTTCTCACTCACGAGTACTTCTCCTCCAACTGCGCCCGCGTGAGTTTCCTGATCTGGAACTCCCGCCCCACCGTGGGCGTCCAGCAAAGCAACGACGAAACCCTGCGCCGTGATCCTCGGTCGAGGAGGCAGGAGGCAGGAGGCGGGTTTGGACTAGGCTTACCGGAAAGGGCCTTCAATTGCAAGATGAGGAACAAAGCGTATGCACACGTTTGAAACCCGGTGCGTCCACGCCGGCGAAGCGCCCGATCCCACCACGGGGGCTCACGGCGTTCCCATTTACCAGAATGTGACCTACGCCTTCGAGACGTACGGTCAGGTAGAGGCGATGCGCTCGGGCGAACGGCCGCACTTTTCGTATTCGCCGCGCGGCAACCCGACCGTGCGCTGCCTGGAAGCAAAAATTGCCGACCTGGAAGGTGCCGAGGCGAGCGTCGCGCTCAACTCAGGCATGGCCGCGATCTCCGGCGCGATCCTGGCTGTCGCCGGCAACGGCGGGCACATTGTGGCTTCGGACCACGTTTATGACCTGACGCGCGAGCTGCTGCGCGACGAGTTACCCCGCTTCGGCGCGTCGGCAACGTTTGTGGATATCAACGATGCGTCTGCTATCGCCCGCGCTATTACCCCGCAGACTCGTGCCATTTACGCGGAGCCCGTCTCAAATCCGCTGCTGCGCGTTTCAGATCTTGAGATGGTGGCTGGGGTTGCGCGTGAACACGGCCTGCCGCTCATCGTCGACAACACCTTCC
Organism: Thermomicrobiales bacterium; assembly: GCA_046328375.1. Lineage (GTDB taxonomy): Bacteria > Chloroflexota > Chloroflexia > Thermomicrobiales > UBA6265 > JACCXM01. The sequence goes on along the minus strand of JAXLWT010000002.1, from coordinate 73,706 downwards.
TTTCCCCGGCGATCCTGAGACCACTCGAGCATGGTGCGACCGTCGTTATTCACAGTGCAACGAAGTACCTGTCAGGTAACGGTCAGGTCCAGGGTGGGGTCGTCTCGGGCCCAAGAGAGATCGTGCAGCGCGTGGTCAACCAGATGCAGATCCTGGGCACGGCAATGCCGCCCTTTTCCGCCTGGCTCCTGCTGGCGGGTAGCCACACGCTGGCCCTGCGGATGGCGCGCCACAGCGAGAACGCGCGTTCCCTGGCAGACCTACTCGCCGCCCATCCTGCCGTGGCCGAAGTCAACTACCCGGGTCTCCCTGGCCACCCACACCATGAGGTAGCGACTCGCCTGTTTGGCGAGACTGGCTTCGGCGGCATGCTCTCGTTCAGACTGCGCAGCCCGGAAGACCAGGGTCCGTTCCTGAACCACCTTGAACTCTGTACGATTGCCGTGAGCCTCGGTGATACCGGGTCACTCGCCTGGCCGTGGCCCAACAGTGACCTCATCCGCATCTCGGCGGGACTTGAAGCACCAGCCGACCTGGTCAGTGACGTTCAGTCTGCGCTGGATGCGTTGCCTCCCACCTAGCGGACTAGCGTGTCCGGTCCCGATCACGCAGCAACTCCGCGACTTGCCGTTCCAGGCGAGCCACCTTGCTTTCGAGCTCGTCGATCCGCTCACGCATCGGGTTAACCTCGCGCTCTACGAATTGGCGAGCCCCTTCTTTCACGCCCTGGTTGACCTGTGTTGCAGCCTGCTTGAGCATCTCACGCGCCATGGGATTCTTCAGCATGGATCCTGCTCCTTGACGTGATTGCAAATGACCGTCTGCTGCCTTGAATGGCTTTCGTGGCGTAATGATGCACAGGTCACGAATTGCCGTGCTACGACTGAGCACAGTAGGATGGTCAGATTCGGCCCGTGGCTCGCTTAGGACGGCTCTTATGCGCTACCTGTGGATCAGTTCCGTTTTCATGGTGGTAGCGGGCGTTGCTTGCATTCTTGCCCGCTTCCTGGGGTTACTCGATCCCATTGCGACGATCCTGGGAGCGATGCTTGTCTGGTCAGGGGTGGTCAAGCTGATCGTGCTTCGCGTGTGGCGCACATCACTTCACCGGCCCGGCATCCGCGAGCGTCAGCATGAGCCTGGAGGGAGCGTTTCGTGAGCCGCCGTGCACCGGGTCGTGCCACAAAGCAGATTCTCTCAGGCGATCAACTGGCGACCCGCGCGCCGGAGCGTTCCACCGTCCCTGGTGCCGACTTTGGCAGTCATCTCATCCAGTGGTACTTCGTTGTACTCTCGGCGCTGCTCCTCGGCGCTGTACTGGCCTGGGCCGTCTGGGGAATGGGTGCAGCATCGCCCTTGCTCTTCCTGCTGGCTATCGGCCTGGTCGCTGCCTGGATTGTCATCTGACGCGCAGCCCGGGCTGCGCGTCAGATGACGGCCATGTCAGTCCCAACAGCAACTAGTTGAACACGTTCGGGTCCGTCCCCTGGGCCGCCTCGTCTCCGTCAAGAATCCCGTCACCGTCACTGTCAGGGTTAAGTGTTCCGGTGGCGTAGACGTAGTACTCATCGCCGTCGGTCAGGCCGTCCTGGTCAGTGTCCACCGAGTAAGGGTCAGTGCCGAGTTCAACCTCTATCGTGTCTTCGAGCCCGTCACCATCGGTGTCACCGGGTGTCTCGGCAACAGGCGCCTCATCGACCGCCGCAGCCTCCTCGACTGGAGGCGCCGGTTCTTCCACCGGGGCTGCTGGCTCCTCGCTAACCGCTCCATCAGTTGCGGAGGCAGCGTCTTCGGCCGGCGCACCATTGTTGGGGTCATTGGGATCAGTCCCAAGCGCCACTTCATCGCCATCCAGCACGCCGTCGTTATCGCTGTCTGCTGCGAGCGGGTTGGTCCGGTGGTCCCTGACCTCGGCTCCGTCCGTCAGCCCGTCCTCATCCGTGTCCGCGAGGGAGGGGTCGGTTCCCAATTCTGCCTCGCGACGGTCGTTGAGCCCATCGCCGTCAGCGTCGTTGCCCGATTGCCCTGCTCCCGCCTGGGGCGAGGCAGCAGGAGTTGCCGTCACCGCGCCCTCGACCTCGATCACACGTGCCTCAGGGGTGGCCACAGAGCCGGAAGAGGTAGGCGTGGAGCGGGTCGTTTGTGCCGCCTGGCTGAGCAGGGGGACAGCCGGTCCGACTTCCACCGCAGAGACGCTGGCGCCGTCCGCGCCTGCCGTAATGATGACCTGGCCGCTGAACGAGGCCGCCTCGCCCTCCCCCAGCGAAACGACGTCACCGTTTTCGGTGGCGACATCCGCCGTCCCGGCGTCGACAAGTACGAGCGTTGGGAGGCTGCCCGCCGGTACCGACCACTGCCCGCCAGCGGGAAGCACGTCCTGCAACAGATCCACGTCATGCCGGGCACCAGGGCCAGCAAACGGCTCGCTGGCATAAATGACCGTTTCGTCAGCCGGCACTGCGTCATCTGACGGCACCAGCGCTACGTCATGGTAAGACGCGACATCAGAACCCAGCGCGACACGCTCCTGGCTTGCCTGAACTCCCGTCAGGGCCGCTTCACCCGCCGGGAGGCGGTACTGGTTACCAGTCTTCGCATCCTCCAGGAGGAGTACTCCTGACTGAACGATGACAAATCCCTGGTCGCTCTCGATCGGCGCCGCATTGCCCGGCAGTTGGGCGACCCTGTCCGTGACCTGCCATCGCAGGTCTCCGTCACTGAGTTCCATGACACCCTGGGCCACGACCTGCGCGGTACCCGACTCAGGAGATGCGTCGGCAGGAGTCTGGTAGAAAGCCTCCACCAGTGGTGCGGCGCTGAGCGCTGTTCCGACGAGCACCGCTAGCGCGAGCCCCCGCTTTCGCATGAGGCCGGGATGCAGCCGGAGCTGGCGCGCGGTTAGCTCTTTTCGGACGTCAGTCACTGTGGGGTACCTCCCTTGGGAAAAGACCTGATGGCTACCGCAGCCTTACCACGCCAGGCGTGTCCAGCGGCGAAAAGCTGCCTCGTCGTGTTCTGATTGGCACACAGTTCCGAACACGAGTCCTTCGACTCATGTACGTACGGGCGACTATACCCGTTTCGGTGACTGGAGGTCAGTTCTTGCCAATCAGGGAGGGAAGCACGAACGTCGCATGCCGCTCGAGAGGAAGGAAAGAATTCGGCCCAAGGGGCCAACGCAGCACGCTGAATACAAGCCCAGAGTGGCGATGATCGGGCTTCAGGAGGTTCGAGCCGGTCCACGAATCACGGCAGCGAAAGGAAACAGGCACCGCGATAGACGTGACTCCAGAAACACTCAGGGGCAGGCGTATGTAACGCCTGCCCCTGAAAGTTGCCTTACGGCGGACCTAGCTCACGAAGGCCAGGTTGTTGTTACCACCGGTAGCATCGGCGATGCCGGTGCCGCCGTCAACTGCAACGCCAAGGCTCGTGGCGTTCATGCTGTCGCCACCATACACGTCCGGGTCCGGACCGTAGGTGTTGCCAACAGCGATTGCGCTGCCGACGTTGCCGCCGCTGTTGATGTTGCCAGCAGAAACGGCCCCACCGTTTCCGGCGGCAGTAGCGACGCCACCGTTACCAGCGCTCGCGGTATCAATGAACTGCATTTCGAAAACCCTCCCCGATCCTAACCCTTCCCAAAGGGACGCAAAGTTGTAAGTGCGAGCTGGCTAGCTGACGAAAGCCAGGTTGTAGCTGCCGCCGCTCGCATCCGAGATGGAGGTGCCGCCGTTTGCGGAGACGGAAAGATCCGTCGAGTTCGCAACGGTGCCGCCGTCCACGCCCACGGTGCCGACCGTGTCACCAACGCCGATGGCGTTGCCGGCGTTGCCGCCGCTATTTACATCGCCCAGTGCAACTGCACCGCCGTTGGCGCTCGACGTCGCCACGCCACCGTTACCGGCGCTGGCAACATCGGTCACGCTCTCATCGGCGCCGAAGAAATCCTTGATGAGACCCATCCTAACCCCCTTCGCAGGTCGCTCGCGACCGCCCCTCTGCGACTCGCCGAGGCGCGTCGCGTCCCCTTTCGGTTAAACCGCACGCTACCACCGTTGCCATCCCCTGTCAATGGTTCCGGCCGCGTGCTGACGGTAGAAAGGTACCCCCAGCGGGATTCGAACCCGCGATCTTCACCTTGAAAGGGTGACGTCCTGGGCCACTAGACTATGGGGGCCCCGAAGGACGAATGATAAGGATGGCGCAACCCCGCGTCAACGCTGCCGGACCGGTTCAGGTCAGGACTTCGCGTACCGCCGGCCAACGCCAAGGAAATTACAGAATAGGTTCTAAGCATCATTTTCCTCTTTATCATCCGTAACTTTCATGACTCACGCTACACGAGGCGCGCTTTCTCCTATCCACTTCCTCAGAAAACCTCTAGACAAACTCATCAATCTGCACTACTATGCGAGACATTGGAATAAGGGGTTTGGGACGAAAGGAAACGAGGCTGTCTGAACCATTGCGCAGCGATAGTGAGCTCTCTCACGCTGCAGACCTTGCACCCGTGTCGGAAGAGACGCCGCTTCAAGGTGTGCCGTCCGCCGCTGAGCTGATTTCTGCTCAAGAGGCCCGTCGCGAGAAGCGGGCTCGTCGCAAGAACCTGCACCTGGTCGAGCCTGGCGCAGATCACGGGCCGCAGGCCGCAGCTGCTGATGCTTCTGGCGCTGCGGAGGCGACGCCGCCGCGGGAAGTCGCGCCGACTCAGAAGATGATCGACGCCGAAATGCGGCGGATGTCGCGAGAGACGCGCCAGCACCCGGAGTCCAGTGTCCGCGCCGAACGGCAGGCTCGTAACTCTGCGCGTGAGGCCGTCGATACGGACGGGAGTGTTGCGGTCGAGCTGACGGAGCCGCAAGCCGGTGTCGAGCTGGAAGGCGTCGCGGCTTCCGCGATCGTTGAGCCCACCAGGCCCGGCAAAGCCAATCGCCGGCGCGCCAATACGGCTGATAAGGCTCGCCGCAAGAACACCTCGGCGCCGAGCGAAGAAAATCTGCTCCTCGTGCGCCAGTTGAGCCTGACGAGCCAGCAGTTAAACGCTGCCCACCGTGTCATCGGTCGTCTCTCTGCCGAACGAGACATCCTGCGGCAGCACTTCGCTGATGCGGTTGGCATCCCGGTGAACGAGGTTGTCATCGCGACCGATACCGACGCCGCTGAAGCCGTGCACAAGAAAGTCCATGTTGAGGCCAAGCCACCTTCCCGCATGGAAAAACTCAACTACTTCGGCGGCAACGACTACGCGCAGATGCGCCGCCGCCGCCAGACCTTTGTTGGCATCCTGCTGGCGTTTGTCCTGGTGTTGTGGGGTCTCTCTCGCGCCGGTTATTGGAGCATGCCGGACAACATCTCCCGCGACTCGTTGGGCACAGTACCGATCATCGGTGACCTCATGACGTACTTCCTGGCCGGCTGGCTCTTCTTCCGCGTGGCGAAGGTCAGTTCCAAGGGAGTCCGCTGGGTCTTCCCGTCGGACTCTCGCCAGCGCCGGCGGCGGTAGTCGACTTTGCCTCCCCAGAACGGCCCGGGCCTGAAAAGGTCCGGGCCGTTCTTTGTATCCGCTACCTGCTTTCTCTCCTGGACAGAATCCAGACGAGGGCGGCACAGGTGGCAGCCAGTACGAACGAAGTTCCCAGTGGCGGGATTCCGACAGGGATCGCCGCATCAGGCGATCCAAACCGGTCAACGATGTCGATCATCAGATCTGCGGCCAGCGAGGCAGGGGTAACTGCAATCTCGCCCAGTCGTGAGTTCGCGATTCCTAGTAGACCTGCCAACCCTGCCATCGGCATTGCCACAGCCGCAAGCGGTGCAATGACCGCGTTGGCCGGAACGCTGAGTGTCGTCACCGTGCCGAACGCCGCCAGGATCAGCGGGAACGTCGCGATCTGGGCCACGACCGTCGCTCCGATCAGGCCAGAAACCATGCCGAGCCGGCTCCGAATGGCAAAGGCAGGCATCGCCAGGGCGAGAGCGAGCGACGCCGCGACCGACAGTTGAAATCCGAGACGATCGACCTGGCCTGGATCGATCAACGCCATAACCGCGGCAGCCAGCAGGATCAGCGTTGGGAAATCTGGTGCGCGGCCAAATCGAACGGCCAGGAGAGCGACGGTCGCCACGATTGCCGCGCGCACCGCTGGAGCCTCGGCGCCGCTGACGAAGGCAAACATCCATACTCCGAAGATCGTCACCACTTGCCAGCCAAGCCGATGTTGCCCGACCGATGCCCGCCCGAGCGCCACCAGCATGCCGGCAATCAGCGCCAGGTTTGATCCGCTCACGGCCGTCAGATGAGTTGTGCCCGTGTTGGCAAAGGCACGCTCTCGCTCCCGGGAGAGCGCGGTGTCGTCACCGACGACGAGCCCTGCCAGCAGTGCGCCGGCATCACCTGGGACGAGGCGTCGCAAGCTTTCGCTGAACGCGTTACGGACACGTGCGAAACTCCAATCGTCGTCGCTCCGTAACCGGATCACGCGGACCGATTCCGCGAAGAGCGAAACGCTGCAGCCGCGCGACGTAAGGAAGCGTTGCACTCGAAGTGGCTCGTCTTGCAGCCGGTGGGGTGACCCCTTCGCTGAAATGTGGTCACCGGCTGACACGGACGGCAGCGACCGTGCCGAGACACAGAGGCGAATGGCGGGGTCTTCGACGGGGGCAGCGACAAACTGCTGGAATTGACCACCAGGGTCTGGATGAGAGATGACCACGAGCGCTGTCAAGTCCGGCGGTTTCTGCGTCATGACGGGTGAATGATCGCCAGCCGAAACGTGGCGCCAAACGCCGATTGCCAGAAGTCCAAGAACCACAGCACTCGGCAGCACCGTTGGTAACGACCGGGTAAGGGCGCAAACGAAGACCGCACCGGCGATGAATGCGAGCGCACCCCAGACACCGAATGCCACGGCGAACAGGACACCAATCCCGCTGGCGATTCCGATCATGGTCCGGTCGTTACGAACTCGCGCAGCCCATTGATGGTGCGCATGCTGATCCCCTGCACGTGCACCAGATCATCGACGGACCGGAAAGGGCCGTTGGCTTCCCGGTAGGCAATGATGCGGCCAGCGGTAACTTCTCCAACTCCGGGCAACGATTCAAGCTCGATTGCGTTCGCGGTGTTGAGATTGACCAGTGCGCCAGGTTGAGGCTCATTCGCTGGCTGACTTGCGCCGCCTTGGCCCGAGGTGCTTGACGGGGCCAGGGCCGCCACGCTGGGCACAGTGACGATCGAGCCATCCTGCAAGCGAGCGGCCAGGTTGAGCTGGGTCAGGTCCGCCTTGTCAGTCAAGCCACCCGCCGCAACGATGGCATCATCGAGACGGGAGCCTGCGGGAAGCTCGTAGACTCCCGGCCGGGTGACCTCGCCACGCAAATCCACCACGAGTCCCGGTTGTACCAGCGAATTGTCGATGATTATTGGTGGCGCAGCCCGTTCATCGATGGCCCGGACGGCTGCAAACACCACGGCCACGCCCGCCAAGATCGCGACGATCGCCACTCCAATGCGCGTCAGGCTCACCACACATCCTCATCTTCTGGCACAGGTGACGTGACTGAATCCTATGCGAAATGAGCGGCTGAGTTATTGCGGGACGCCGTGGTAGTCTTCGCCGCCCGCCCGGCAACGGCCAGCCCGGGTCCGTTCGATCTACTTCCACCCCGGAGCCCAATGACGCTATCGCACCTGGCATCTCAACTCGCCGGCGAACCTTCTGTTGCAGCAGCTCTTTCTTCGGCTCGAACGCAGCCGGTCGAAATCCTGCACCTGCCGCCAGCAGCACGCTCCGCTGTGGCTGCCGCGGCTATTGCGCAGGAGGCGAGTCCGGTCCTGGTCATCGCCTCCCGCGCTGACCGCGCTGAACGCCTCGCGGCGAGCCTGTCTGAGCACTTGCCGGGGCATAACGTCTTGCTTTGGCCCGCGCCAGACGCCCTCCCATACGAGCAACTGCCGTTCGATTTGCAGACGTCCGTTGAGCGCGCGTCGATCTTGGGCCAGCTCATCGACCACGCTGCGCGCCCGCCAGTGGTCGTCTCCCCGCCGCAAGGTCTGATGCAGCAGATCATGCCGCCGCAAGACTTCCAGCACGCCACTCGCACTATCCGGTTGGGCGACCGCCTGCAACAGCCAGAGTTGATCGCCTGGTGCCTGGAACACGGTTTTGAACTCGTCCCGCTGGTACATGAGCCGGGCCAGGTCGCGCGGCGTGGCAGCATCGTCGATGTTTACCCGGCTGATGCAGACTTGCCGGTCCGCGTTGACTTCTTCGGCGACGATGTCGAGTCGATCCGAACCTTTGATCCAACGTCGCAGCGCTCAAGGGATCGCCTGAAGGAACTCCGCCTTCTGCCACCGGCCGAAGTCGATATCACCCAGCTTCGGGCAGCGCGTAGCGCCCTGGAAACACTGGATTTCAGTTCGCTCCGGCCCGAAGTGGCGACAGAATGGCGACGCACGCTCGAGTTGATGCGGGAGGGTAGGACGCCTCCGTCACTCGATCTGTTTGCTCCCTATCTTGGCGGCAAGCACGCGACGTTGTTGGACCACTTCTCCCCGGAAAGCCTGGTCATCATTGATGAACCCGCCGCGGTCGACCTGGTAGCCCAACAACTGGAGCAGAAGGCCGACGAACTTCGCTCGGCCTTTGTCGCCAACGGCGAACTTCCCGCCGGGTTGCGCAGTCCAATTGCCCTCTGGTCCGATCTTCGGACCGCACTGACTGAGCGCCGTGCTCTCAGCTTCGGCGACACAGCATTTGCACCGGTTTCGGAGTTGCACGAACTCGACGTCACCGAGCCGCCCCATTTCGCGGGGCGCATGGCCGACGCCGTCACCGCCGTCCAGGACTTCCTTGCCAGTGGCTGGAGCGTATCGATTGCCACCGATCAGGTGGAACGCCTGACCGAGCTCTTCGAAGACGCCGACATCTTCCCCCGCAAGGACCGCCGCCGCGATGTCCACTCCATTGCACCACCGCTGCCGGCCGGCGCGCTGGAGATTCGGGCCTCCGATCAGGCGGCGGGTTGGCAGGCGCCGGCGATCAAGTTGATGGTTCTCGCCGACTACGAGCTTTTCGGCTTCAGCAAGTCAACCCGGCGCGCCCATCATCGCCGCCACGCGGAATCCGCACCCCTTTCGTCCTCGCTGACGCCCGGCGACTACGTCGTGCATGTGGACTACGGCGTGGGCCGCTTCAAGGGCCTGGTGCGCATGGACACCGCCGGGGTCGAGCGCGAGTACCTGCACATCGAGTACGCCAAAGGTGACCGTCTGTATGTCCCGGTGGACCAGACTGACCGCATCGCCCGGTACTCCGGTGGAGGACTCGATCCAACGCTCACGCGCCTGGGATCCGGCGAGTGGCAGCAGACGCGCCGCCGTGTGCGACGCGCCGTACGCGAGATGGCGCTGGAACTTGTTCAACTGTATGCCAGGCGGGAGGCTTCGGAGGCCAAGCCATTCGGCCCTGACACGGTCTGGGATGAACGCCTCGCGGAATCCTTCCCGTACACGGAGACGCGTGATCAGCTGGCCGCAATACACGCGGTGCGCGCGAGCATGGAGTCACCCGCGCCAATGGACCGCCTGATCGTTGGCGACGTCGGGTTCGGGAAAACTGAGGTAGCACTCCGCGCCGCCTTCAAGGCGGTGAACGACGGGCGCCAGGTGGCGATCCTCGTTCCAACAACCGTACTTGCGCTCCAGCACTTCACCACCTTCAGCCAGCGACTGGCTGCGTTCCCCGTGCGTGTCGAGATGCTCTCGCGCTTGCGAAGCAAGCAGCAGCAACGGGACATCATCAGGGATCTCCAGACAGGTGCGGTCGACATCGTGATTGGGACGCACCGCCTGGTCCAGGACGACGTCAAGTTCAAGGACCTGGGGCTGGTCGTCATCGACGAGGAGCAGCGCTTCGGCGTACGCCAGAAGGAGTTTCTGAAGAAGCTGCGCACTGACGTCGATGTCATCTCGATGAGCGCAACTCCTATCCCCCGCACCCTGCACATGGCGTTGGCGGGCATCAGGGACATCAGCATCATCGACACGGCGCCGCAATCCCGCCTGCCCATTCGGACGTTTGTGACGCCGTCTGATGACCAACTCATCCGCGAAGTGATCCTGCGCGAACTCGACCGCGGCGGGCAGGTCTACTTCGTCCACAACCGGGTCCGGGGCATCGAGCGGCTTGCCGCGCGCTTGAAGGAACTCGTACCCGAAGCGCGCTTTGCGGTCGGACATGGCCAAATGGACGAGGAGGTCCTCGAAGAGATCATCCTCGGGTTCATGCGCAAGGAATCGGATGTCCTGCTCTCGACAACCATCATCGAGTCGGGCGTCGATATCCCGAACGTCAACACCATCATCATCGACAATGCCGATACGCTCGGGCTGACGCAGCTCTATCAACTTCGCGGGCGCGTCGGCCGCTCGAGCAACCGGGCCTACGCCTACCTCCTGTACAGCCCGAACAAGGCCCTCTCGGAAGAGGCGCAGGAACGGCTGGTGGCAATCCAGGAGGCTACTGAGCTGGGCTCCGGCATGCAGCTTGCCATGCGCGATATGGAGATCCGGGGAGCCGGGAACATTCTCGGCGCGGAGCAGAGCGGGCATATCGCGGCAGTGGGCTACGAGCTCTACGTACGGCTCCTCGCCCAGGCGGTCGAGGAGATCCGTTCCGGCAAGCCGTTCGAGGAACACGGACCGATCATCCTCGACCTGCCCATTACCGCGTTGATCCCACAGGACTACATCCAGGACACGGAGCTCCGTCTCGCCACGTACCGGCGCATTTCCGCAATCACATCGCTCGGTGCGTTGGACGACATTCGCGACGAGCTTGAGGATCGCTTCGGCGAGATTCCGGACGAGGTCGAACACCTGCTGGCGCTGATCGCATTGCGTATTCGCGTCGAAGCACTCGGGATCGAGTCGATCATCGAGCGAGAGCGCGAAATCGTGATTCGCCCGGTCAACACGGAAGGCATGGAACGCGCACTGACGTCGCAGCTCGGTCTCGCAGTGAAGCTGACCAGGCATTCCATCCGTATCCGCCTCCTGGACCTGGCGATGCCGTGGCGGGAGGCGCTGGAAATCGTGCTGCAGGCCATCGAGAAATCGACGGTCGCTCTGCCGCGACACCCCGAGCTGGCCGCGAGTCTGCGCTAAGTAGGTAGCCATTCAAACTTAGAGGATTGGAGGCCACAGCGGCGACGCCGCTCCGCGTTGGACATGGTGGTCAGCCAGGCCAGGGCGCGGGCGACCAACACCTCGAGCGAGGCGTAGCAGCGGTTGGCCGCCACGGTCTGCTTCAGTCCCCGCCACACCTCCTCGAGTGGCATCAACTCGGGCGAACGGAAGGGCAGGAAGGCCAGGGTGATGCCCGCTGCGGCGGCCGCATCGCGTACCCGGTGCGGATGGTGGGGTGGGGCGTTGTCCCAGATCAGGAGCTTCGGCACCCCCGGTCGCACCTGTCCCACCGCGGTCATCGCCGCCACGACGTCCTCCGTGCGGCAGCGCAGCAGCGGCAAGCAGACCAGGTCGCCCGTGGTGACGTTGAGCGCGCCGAAGAGCGTGCGCCGCGCATTGCGGCCGGAGATGCTCACCAGCGCGGGCTGGCCCACCCGGCTCCAGCTCGCGCGCAGGGGTGGGAATTCCCGCAACGCCGTCTCATCGGCCACCCACACTTCCCCACCTGAGGCCAGCATCGCGGTTGCCGCCTCGCTCACGGCCCCTTTTTTTCGGCGTACGCCGGATCGGGCCGCCCCAGCACATACTGGGGACGTTTCCAGCGATACCCGAGCCGCTTGAGCGTGCGGCGCAGGGTGTGCTCATGCACCACCCACCCGGCTGAGGCCATCTCCCCGAGCAGCAACGGCACGGTCCACCCCGTCGCGTGGTGCCCGTGGGTCTGTGGGTCACTGCCAAGCAGTGCCTGCAGAAGCCGTGCGGCGGCCGCATCAGCCGGTGCGCACGACCGGAGTGCAGCCCTCTGCCAAGCTCTTCACCCCTTGCTCCCGCCAGAGTGCCACCCAGCGGTAGATCGTGCTCTGGCCACACCGCAGCGCCGTGCTGACCTGGGTGATCGTCTGGCCATCCGCCAGCAGCAGCAACGCCTGATAGCGCTTCCAACTCCGCGTCTGCCGGGCGTGGGCCGCGGCGTCCTCCAGCTCAGCACGTTGTTCGCGAGTCAGATCGAGAACCATGGCGGGGGCTCCTTGGCGAGCCCCCAGCCTAACGCATTCCCGCTCTTTCTGCTGACCTACATAGGGGCTGCACGGGGCTTTACGCGACGTGACCGGCAAGAAAACGGAACAGGGCCGCCTTTGTGGGCGGCCCTGTTCAGTGCTCGTCTTAAGATAAGGCTTATGCCTGTGCCGTCTCATCCCATTTGACGAAACCGCGCTTGGCCAACTCACGCATGATGCGGCGAGCGTTCTCCTCCGGGGTGTGACCCACGGTGTCCAGCGTAATCTCCGGGCTCAGCGGCGCCTCATACGGATCGCTGATTCCGGTGAACTCCTTGATCTCGCCACGGCGAGCCTTCGCGTACATGCCCTTGACATCCCGCTCTTCGCAGACGGAAAGCGGTGTGTCGACATAGACCTCGATGAACTGGTCTTCGTCCATCATGGCCCGCACGGCGTCGCGCGTCGCCCGGTAGGGAGATACCGCTGCACACATCACGGTGCCTCCGTGTCGAGCGATCTCGCTCGCGACGAAGCCGATGCGCAGGATGTTCGTGTCACGGTCTTCGCGCGAGAACCCGAGCCCCTTGGAAAGGTGGGTGCGGACCACGTCTCCGTCCAACTCGGTGACCTGGCGGCCCGCCTCGAGGAGCAGCACGCTCAATACCGCAGCTGTTGTCGACTTGCCGGAGCCGCTCAGGCCTGTCAGCCAGATGCACAGCCCCTGGCGGTGCCGCGGCGGATAGGCCTCAGCCAGGATCTCGGCCGTCTCCGGGCGTGTGAACCACGAGGGCAGCAGTTGCCCCTTGGCCAGGTACTGCTCGCGAACTTGCGTCCCGGAAATGTTTGCTGTCTTCGCGCCCGGCTGCAACTTGCTGGTCTCTTCGTACCGATCCTCGTCCGGCAGGTACACGAGCTCCGAGAATGGCACCATCTTGACGCCAATCTCATCCTGGTGGGTGCGCACCATTTCCTGGGCATCGTATGGGCCGTAGAACGGCTTACCCGTCGAATCCGCACCCGGGCCGGCGTGGTCGCGTCCGACGATGAAATGATTCACGCCGTGGTTGCGGCGGATGATCGCGTGCCAGAGCGCTTCGCGCGGCCCGGCCATCCGCATGGCCAGAGGCAGCAGCGAGAGCACGATGCGGTCGGGATCGTAGTGATTCTGGGCAAGCGCTTTGTACGTCCGCACCCGCGTGAAGTGATCGACATCACCGGGCTTGGTCATACCGACCACCGGGTGCAGGAGCAGCACGCCATCGACCTCGGCAGTGGCACGCTTGGTGAGTTCTTCGTGCGCGCGGTGGAGCGGATTGCGCGTCTGGAAAGCCACAACGTTATGCCGGCCGCGCTCTGCCAGCACTTCCCGCGTCTCGGCGGGAGTCCGCCGCAGGTCCTGGAAGTCATAGTGGCGAGGCAACTGCAGCACGCGCAACTTGCCGGCAGCGTTGAGACGCCCCCAGCGGCTCATTTCGTTTACCAGCGGGTGCTTGCTGTCCTGCGTGCCCAGGACATGCTGCGCGAAAACCGCGGGATCCCAGGGGTAGAGCTCCTCGATCGTCATGATGGCGAGAAGATCATTCATGGAGTCACGAAGGGCGATGTCCGTCCCGACCGCCAGTCCGGCGTCCGCGGGCACCGGCAGCGTCACCGGCATCGGGAAGAGTGTTCCGTCCGCCAGGCGCATCTCGGAGACGACGCCTCGAAAATCCGCCTCGCCCATGAACTGCTTCAGTGGCGAGAAGGCCCCGGTGGCCAGCATCTCCAGGTCGCAAACCGCTCGCGGCGATATCTGGAGGGATGGCAGAGTGCTAGCATATGCGCGAGCGTCCGCCAGATCCTCTTTCGGGACCATCAGGTCGACCAGTTCCCCGCCATACGGTGAAATCAGGGTCGCGCGTGACGTGGTTGCCGACAAAGACGAGCCTCCTCCTGAGTGGGATTGTGTCAGTGCACCGGTATCCCAGCGCCGGTACACCCGGGGACAGAGCACGAGAGTGGCCGTACATCCCCACAAATCCTATTGCTTTACTAGGATGACACATTGCTCCGGCCCATTCAAGCCGGGCGGCGCGTGTCAGACCGCGCGCAGCAGGGCCACCGTCGCCCCATCACCGCCCTGGTTTGCCGGCGCCGACTCATATTTGGCCACCGCCGGATGCGCGGCCAGGAAGTCTCGCACCACCTTGCGTAGAGCCCCAGTGCCCTTTCCGTGGATGATGCGCACGAACGGCATTCCCGACCGGTAAGCATCTTCGAGATATCGGTCGAGCATCGCCTCAATCTCTGCCGCCCGATATCCGCGCAGGTCGAGTTCCAGGTCGACTGTTGCTGGCGGTGCGGCGGCGATGACGACCTGACGTCCCTCCGGCTCGGATCGTGCCCGCCCAAGACGTTCCAGCCCAGCGAGTGGTTGTCGCGTTTTCAATGATCCGAGTTGCACGTCCGCCGAGTCGTCGCTCACGGAAAGGACAACGCCTTCCTGGTCCAGCGAAACGATATTGACCCGGTCGCCCACAGCGATAGGCTTCTTCCCCTGGAGCGGCGGAGGAGCGACCGGCCGTTCCCGCCGGAACGTGCGTAGATCGTCGGTCGCTCGGTCGACTTCTCGCCTCCGCTCCTCGAGGTGCTCGCGCGAAAGATTGAGCGCATCACGGTCACGTTGCAAGCGCTTCATCGTCTCGCGTGCTGCCGCCAGTTCCGCTTCAGCCTCGGCCAGCGCTTCTTCGCGAGCGGCGCGGCGCGCCTGCTCCGCATCGCGTAGTTCCAACCGCGCTCGCTCACGCAGCCGCTTGGCCGCCGCGTCGCGCTCCTGGGCGCGTTCCAGAGCCGCCTCGGCCTCCTCGCGTCGCTGCCGGATGTCCTGCAGCAACGCATCCACGCGCAGCTCATCCGGATCGAGCATCCCCTGCGCTTGCTCGAGGATCTCCTTCGGCATCCCCAGGCGGCCCGCGATCGCGATCGCGTTGGAGCGCCCCGGGACGCCGATCATCAGCCGGTAGGTGGGAGCGAGGGTGGCGACATCGAACTCAACGCTCGCGTTTTCCACGCCCGGGGTCGCAAACGCGTAGGCCTTGACCTCCGGATAGTGCGTGGTTGCCACCACCAGGGGCCCCGCCTCCAGCAACCTGGCCACAATGGCGCGCGCCAGGGCGGACCCCTCCTGCGGATCCGTTCCCGCGCCAAGCTCGTCAAGCAGCACGAGATCATCGCAGCCGACCTCGCGCAACATCCCGATCACGGTGCGGATGTGCCCGGAAAACGTGGACAGACTCTGGGCAATGCTCTGCTCGTCACCGATATCGACGAAGACGGCCGGAAAGACGGACACCATCGATGAGTCATCAGCGGGAATAAAAAGCCCCGTCTGCGCCATCAGTGTCAGCAAGCCGATTGTCTTCAGGGCGACCGTCTTGCCGCCCGTGTTCGGGCCGGTGATCAACAGCACCCGGAAACGTTCACCCAGGTCGACATCGATGGGGACAACCGTCTCCGAGTCCAGAAGGGGGTGCCGCGCCCGGCGAAGCACGATGCGCTGCGTCGGATGACCATTGTCGTCTGGCTGGGCTCCCTGCCACACCTGCGGACGGTTTGCGTGCATCGCAAACGCCAGCCTCGCTTTGGCCATCGCAAGATCAAATGCCGCCGCGGCCTCAACCGAACTGTTCAGGGCGTCCGCACGGTCACCCGTCTTGCTGCTGAGTTGATCAAGGATGCGATTGATCTCGTGCTGCTCTTCGATCTGCCGCTCGCGCCACTTGTTGTTGAGTTCAACGATTTCGAGCGGTTCAACGAACAGTGTTTGCCCGCTGGCGGAGGTGTCATGCACCACGCCGGGGACCTGTCCCCGCGCGTCGGCTCGCACCGGCACCACGTAGCGCCCGTCCCGCATGGTGACAATGCTGTCTTGCAGAGCGGTTGCGTACTTGCCGCCGTTGACAAGTGAGTTCAGGCGCTCGGTAAGCCGGCTCTGGGCCACCCTGACCTCGCGCCGAATCCGGCCAAGATCAGGACTGGCGGTGTCGAGGACGTCACCCCGCGGGCCAATCGCCCGCCCGATGTCCGCCTCCAGGTTGGGAATCTCAATCAGGTGTTCGGCGAACCCGGCCAGGTGCGGAAACCGCGCGTCGACGTCCGGCAAGCGCAGGAAGGCCCGGCGCAGCGTGCGAGCGGCGGCCAGCATGTCGAGAACCTGCAGCAGGTCAAGCGGCTGGAGTCGCGCCCCCTTTGCGGCGCGTTCAGCCAGCGCCCGCACGTCACGCGCTCCGCCGATCGAAATGTCCGGGAAATTGGTTAGCAGATCGACGGCCTCCGCGGTGACTTCCAGCAGGTAAATCACCACGCTCCGTTCGCCGCTTGGACCCAATTCGAGCGCCCGCTCAGCAGCGACGTTGAAGCGGCACTGCTCGGCCAGGCGCCGCAGAATCTCGGGAAACTCCAACTTGGCCAGGACGTGTTCGTGCATGCCGGGGTCTCCCCCGAAAGTGGTCTCTGTCATTGTGTCGAGTTTACTGCGAAGGTCAGGACCAGCAGCGGTTCCGCATTATTGACACGAACATGTGTTCGCACGTATGATCCACAGCAATACGGCTCGCCCTCATTCCAGGGCGATTGCAGCGCCGCTCTGGCACCCGTACCCGGCCGCTGCACACAGAATGCGTCAGGAGCGGACCATGAAAGACCTGTCCCGCAAACAGCAGGCCATCCTCCAGTTCATTGAGACATTCCTCGAGGAGAACGACTACCCACCGACCATCCGTGACATCCAGAACGAGCTCGGCATCTCCTCAACCAGCGTCGTGGATTACAACCTGAAGGCACTGGAGGCGCGTGGCGTCATTCGCCGGAACAGCAAAATCTCGCGGGGCATTGAACTCGTGAATCGTGGGCCGGCACGGCGGAATGTGGTTTCCATCCCCATCATCGGCAGTATTGCCGCTGGTCTTCCGATTCCGGTCCCGGGCGATCTCGAAGGTTCGGACATGGCCGAGATCGTCGAAGTTGGCTCGGATATGGTGCGCGGCTCGGGCCAGGGCCTCTTTGCCCTTCGCGTCAAGGGGCAGTCGATGATCGACGCCCTCATCGACGATGGCGACGTGGTGGTCCTCAAGCGGCAGGAAACGTGCGAGAACGGGGAGACCGTCGCTGTCTGGTTGAAGGATCAGCGAGAGACCACGCTCAAGAAGTTCTATCTTGAGGGAGACCGCGTGCGGCTTCAGCCCGCGAACTCCACCATGGAGCCGATTTACACGCCAGCTGAGAATGTGGCGGTCCAGGGCCGCCTGGTGACCGTTCTTCGGTCAATGTAGGTTTGCAGGACTTGTCGCGCGTCCTGGAGTTCCAGAACGCGCGGCTTTTTTGTGTCCGATGAGCGGCTGGCTCGCACCGCTTCTCTACCGCGGGTGATACACTGCCGGGCTGGGTTCGCTACCCCGTCTCTCGTCGTGCGGCCTTGGACACTGGAGCAGTGGCGTGGAAACCGCGATCCTCACGGGCGCCGGGCTCGCGATGCCGGCTGGCCTCAATGCCTATATTCCCCTCCTCGTCCTGGCGCTCGCGGACCGCGCGACTGACCGCATCACCCTGCACGCTCCCTATGACGCGATTTCATCCAACATTGGCATCGCGCTTCTCGTGCTGTTGCTCTCCATTGAAATCGCCGTTGATAAGGTGCCCGGCATCGACCACGTCAACGACCTCATCCAGACCGTTGTCCGCCCTGCCGCCGGGGTCATCGTGGCGTTGGCATCGACCAGCGGCGTCGTTTCGATCAGCCCCGCCATCATGGTGCTGATTGGCCTCGTGCTGGCCGGATCCGTCCATGCGGTCAAGGCAACGTCACGCCCAGCGTTTACAGTCGGTACGGGCGGCATCCTCAATCCGTTCGTCAGCATGGCAGAGGATGGAATCGCCGTGGTTGCGTCGCTCGTGGCCATCTTCCTGCCTCTCCTCGTCATCTTGATTCTCGCCATGTTTCTGGTTTCCGCTATTCTTTTGATCAGCAAGGTGCGCGGATCACGACGCAGCAGCGCTTGATCCAGGCGTTTGCGTGTCCGCCAGATTCGCACGTACGCCGGCCCAACTGCCGGGGGACACATATGTCCAGCGTTCAAGTCAAGGACTACTACCAGATTCTCGGTGTGCCCCGCACGGCCACCGAAAAAGAGATCCGCACGGCCTACCGCAAGCTGGCCCGTCAGTACCACCCGGACCTCAATCCAGGTGATGCCGGTGCCGAGGAACGCTTCAAGGAGGTCAATGAGGCCCACGAGGTCCTCACCGACGCCGATAAGCGCAAGCTCTACGACAAGTTCGGCGAGGACTGGCAGCGTTATCGTGACGCCGGATTCACCGGCGACGAGAACTTCGCCCCGCCAGGTGCGAGCGGACGCGGTGGTCGTACCTCCACCTTCGATCCCAACGATTTCAGTCGCTGGTACAGCAGCCAGGGCGGCGGCGGGTCCGAGTACACGTTCTACGGTGGCGACGAGAGCGATAGCTCTCACTCCGACTTCTTTGAAACGCTCTTTGGTTCGCGTGGCGGTTCCCGCTTCGGTGGATTTGATTTTGGTGGCGGCTTCGGCACGCGTACGCAACCACGTGCAGCCCGGGCTCGTCGCGGTGAGGACGCGGAGGTGCCCGTCGAAATCTCCTTTGACGAATCGTTCCGCGGCACGACCCGCCAGATTCAGCTCCAGGTGAACGAGGAGTGCCCTACCTGCCACGGCCTCGGCGAAGTGCGCGGCCAAATCTGTCCCACGTGCGACGGGACCGGGACAGTTCGGCGCACGAAAACCCTGGAAGTGTCGATCCCGGCTGGCATCGCCTCCGGGAAGCGGGTTCGCATGGCAGGTCAAGGTGGCCCCGGGATCAACGGCGGTGAAGCGGGTGATGTAAACCTGGTCATCACGGTCCGGCCCGACCCGCGCTTCGAACGCGATGGCGACAACTTGAAGACGGAAGTCGACGTGCCGGTAACGACGGCGGTCCTTGGCGGGGAAGTGGAAGTGAACACGCCAACCGGCCGTGTCGCCCTCACCATTCCTGCGGAGACACAAAATGGCCGCAGTTTTCGACTGCGCGGACAGGGAATGCCGAAACTGAGAGGGAAACCGGGGGAACGCGGTGACCTCACGGCCCGCGCCAGGGTCGTTGTGCCGACAAAACTCTCAAACCGGGAGCGAGAGCTCTATGAAGAGTTGCGGGGCCTGCGCTCAGGGGAGAAGATCCGATGACCTCCCAGCACTCAACTGACGTCATCCGCGTCTCGTTGACTGACTGGCTGACGGATGAGGATGAACCAGGGACGCAACCCAAGTACGCCATGTCGCTGGTTGCGGCCCGATCCGGCCTGGGGCGGACCACCCTTCTTCGCTACGAAGAGTGGGGAGTCGTAAACCCGTCCCGGAGCGGCCGGGACCGGCTCTATTCCGAGGCTGACCTCGACCGCCTGATGCGTGCGCAACGCCTCATCGACGACCTTGGGGTCAACATCGCCGGGGCGGCCGCGGTACTTCAAATGCGCGAACAGATCATCGCGTTGCAACGGGAACTGATGGCCCTGCGCGGCCAGAGTGACCGGTAGCAGCGCGACGGCGATTGCCTCCAGAGAAAGGACCAGCGAGATGCCCGCGACCATCGTCATGGGCGGCCAATGGGGTGACGAGGGCAAGGGCAAGCTCACGGATGCACTGGCCGCCGAAGCAGATATCGTCGTCAGGGCGAACGGCGGCGCGAACGCTGGCCACACCGTCCAGACCGATGCGGGTGTCTTCAAGCTGCACCTGATTCCCTCCGGCATCCTGAACCCTGACACGCAGTGTGTCGTCGGCGCCGGCGTCGTCATCGAGCCGCGCCAGGTGCTCTCCGAGATGGACAAACTACAGGAGCGCGGAATCTCGCTCGATCGCCTGGCCATCTCCGAGCGAGCGCATGTTGTCCTCCCGTACCACCCGATCCTGGATCGCCTGGAGGAGGCCGACCGCCTGGAAGGGTCGATCGGCACGACGCTCCGCGGCAACGGTCCCGCGTACAGCGATAAGGCAGCGCGGCGAGGTCTGCGCATGGCCGATCTGGTCGACCGGGATACGTTGCGCTATCGCCTGGCACGCGAACTGCCGCGCTGGAACCGTCTCCTCAGCGGTGTCTATGGCGCCGACGAGCTGGATCTCGAGGACCTGGTCACCGATCTGGGTGAAATGGGCGAGCGCCTACGACCGTTTGTTGCGCCGACTGAGCCGGTCGTCTCGGGCGCCCTAGCCGCGGGTAAGCGCGTCCTGGTGGAGTGTGCCCAGGGCGCCATGCTCGATATCGACTACGGGACCTACCCCTTCGTGACGTCGTCCAGCACCACCGCCGCGGGCGCCTGCCAGGGAGCGGGCGTTGCCCCGATCCGGGTCGATCAGGTGCTGGGGGTCTACAAGGCCTACTCGACGCGCGTCGGCGCTGGCCCACTTCCGGCTGAGTTGTTGGACGCCACGGGCGACCTGATTCGTGAGCGGGGGCACGAATACGGCACCACGACCGGCCGCCCGCGCCGCACCGGCTGGTTTGACGCGGTTGCGGCCCGGTTCGTGGCCCAGCTCAATGGTGTCTCTGACATCGCTTTGACGTTGCTTGACGTGTTTGATGTCTTTGAGTCGATCAACGTCTGCGTGGCGTACGAGCTGGATGGCCGGCGTATCGACACCGTGCCCGCGCGCATCGAAGAGTTGAGCCGCGTCCGGCCAGTCTATGAAACCCTCGAAGGTTGGCGGACGTCGACGATCGACGCCCGCTCGCCGGAAGACTTGCCTCGCCAGGCCCGCGAATACATTGCTTTCTTGCAAGACCAGGTTGGCGCGCCCATCACTAAAGTTGGCGTCGGCCCGGCCCGCGACCAACTGGTGCGATTTGGTGCACAGGACCGCGAACCCGCTACGGCGTAGGACGGACCCGAAGAGCAGGAGCCGCTGACATGACTGAAGGCACGGGACGGGTGATCGAGGCCGAGGAAATTCAACGCATCCTTCCCCATCGCTACCCGTTCCTGCTCGTGGACCGGGTCATTGAAATCGACCCGCCAGCGCGGGCGGTCGGCATCAAGAACGTGACCATCAACGAGCCCTTCTTCCAGGGGCATTTCCCGACCTACCCGGTCATGCCCGGTGTCCTCATCGTCGAGGCCATGGCACAGGTCGGCGGCGTGGCCGTGCTCGCGGCCGAAGAGTACCGGGACAAGCTGGCGCTCTTTGCCGGGATAGACAACGTTCGCTTCAAGCGGCAGGTCAAGCCGGGCGACACCTTGCGCATCGAGGTCGAGGTCCAGAAAATCCGGCGAGGGTTGGGGATCGGCGCCGGAGTGGCCACGGTCAACGGTGACCTGGCCTGCAAAGGCGACATCATGTTTGCCCTGGTCGACTTGCCGGAAGCCTTGAAGCAGGGATAAGACCTCACAGGCCCCGGGTACCGTAGACTTGGCGCCATGGAGCATCCGATCGCATCTCGGGCAACTGCATGACTGCTTCCGGTCGGGTTATTGGCCTGATCCTGATTGCTATTGGCGTCGTCATTGGCGTGCTCTCCGGCCTCTGGCTGATGTCAGGGATGAGCGAAGGCAACCTGCGCGGATCAGGCGCGCTCTTTGGTGCGGCATTTCTCTTTCTTGTCGTCGTGGCGCCGCTCGTCGGCGGCGGCATCTTCTTCCTGACCCGGGGCCGTGCCGAGGAGCAGACGACGGCGCGCGCGCGCGCGCAGCGGCGCCTGCTCGACATGGTCAGTACCCGCGGCAAGATTTCGATCATCGATATCGCGCAGGAGCTCAAGCTCAGCCGTGCTGAGATCGAAGGCGATCTCTACGACCTCGTCGGAATGGGCCTCTTCACTGGATACGTGGACTGGAACAAGGGCATCCTGCAGTCTGTCGAAGCTGCCCGCCTGCAGGGGGAGCAGCACTGCCCCAACTGCGGGGGCATTCTCGAGCTCGCCGGCAAGGGTCTCGTCAAGTGCCCCTACTGCGGTGCGGAAATCTTCCTCGGGCCGGACGGCGCAAAGCAGGTTGCGCAACCGGGCACGAACCCGGCGATTTCATCGACAGGAGGTCAGAGGTGACCGACGACCCAGAACAGGAGTTGCAGCGCCGGGCAGAGGCGCTGCTCGATCAGATTCCCGGCTACCGCGGCTACCGCTTGAAGGAGCAGCGTCGAGACGCAGACCGCCGCGTCCGGGAGGCCGTTGCCCAGGCGTACGAGACGGAACTGGCCCGGGTTGAGCGGATCGGCCGCGACCTGGCCAAGGCGCGCCGCATTGGTGACGTGGCTCCCATCGAGGACGTTAGCCAGCGACTGCGACTCCTGATCAATCGCGTTCGTGCCGAAACACCCGGATATGGTGGTCTCTTCAGCGACAACCCGATCGATGGCGTTGCCCTCGATCAACTCCGGCTCTTCGACGAGAGCCTCATGCAGGGTGTGATTGATCTCCGCGCACAGGTTGACGCGCTCGAACGTGCCTCCACTGCAGGAGGGCCTCTTGGGGAGCCAGCGAGTGCCATCGGGGCGGAAACCGAACGCGAGCTCCTGAGGCTGGACACCCGGCAACATGTCGTTGACTCTGGGCGGGCCGTCAGCACCGAAAGCGCGCTCGCAGTGCTCGGACCGAACACGCCGGCACTGCCAGCGCCTGAGCTTGGCGGACTCCGCCCGGGTGACGCAGTATCCATCCTGGGAACGGATTACTCGGTCGACGCCGTTATTGCCGTCAAGGGTCGGCCCGATTCCTTCGAGCTGGCGCGGCTCTCGCGTGACCCGGAAGAATGGTTGCTCATCAACGCAGACTCCGCACGACCGGTCTTGCGCGTGCACCCGGCCCAGCCCTCTCCCGAGACGCTGGGTATTGCCGCGGCAAACCTCGCGCAGGTCAGCGCTGGCACCGGCGATGGCGAGATCGTCAGTGGAGACTCAAGGAGCCCCTTGCGCGCCGTGCGCTACGCTCTCCTGCGCGATGAGGCCAACCCCGCCAGCGGCGGAGTGGCGTTGGACTGGGACGGCGAGCGACAGTCCTTCATCGGTGAGCCTGTCGAAGCAATGGACATCGAGCTGTACCGTAAAGCGCCGGTTCAGAACTGAGCGACGTAGCGCATAACAGAGGAGGAAACCAGTGGCCGGAATCATGGATCGCCTGACTCGCCTCGTCCGCGCAAACATCAACGATATGATCGACCAGGCGGAAGACCCGGAGAAGATGATCGACCAGATCATCCGGGAGATGCAGGAGAGCATCGTCACCGCCCGTTCCCAGGTCGCAGCGATGATCGCGCAGGAAAAGGAACTCGAGCTTGAGGTCGCCGAGACGACCAAGCTCGCGGCCGAGTGGGGCAAGAAGGCCGAGCGCGCTGTAGGTGCTGGCAAAGACGATCTTGCTCGCGAGGCGCTCCGCCGCAAGCGGGACAACGATGAGAACTCTGCGATCTACCAGCAGCAACTGGATATCCAGAAGCAGGCGGTAGCCAAGCTGAAGGATCAGTTGCGCCAACTGGAGGCCAAGTACCAGACCACCCTCGGCGCACGCGACTCGCTGGTTGCTCGCCAGCGCCGGGCCCAGGCCACCAAGCAGGTGGCAGACGCCATCGTGGTCGTGACGCCACTCGATCCTTCCTCCGAACTGGACCGCATGGAGCGCAAGATTCGCAGCCAGGAAGCGCAGGCCATGGCCTCGCTGGAAATGGGTGACGAGAGCTTCGACGCCCAGTTTCGGGCCCTCGAGGCTGAATCTGATGTCGAAGACGAACTCGCCGCGTTGAAAGCCTCACTAGGGGTGGAAGCCCCGAAGCTCACGGCTGGCGGCGGTTCAGACGCCTAGCTGACCGGCAAGGGAGCCCTTCATGGCCTTGATTGATGTCATCGAACTTCCAGATCAACGGGCGGACGACCTCGTCACCCGGGTCCCCGAGCAGGGTGCCGGCCAATTCACCATGGGCTCCCAGCTCATCGTGCGCGAGGGGCAGGCGGCTGTTTTCTTCCGCGATGGTAAGGCACTCGATGTCTTCGGGCCCGGTCGCTACACCATATCGACGAACAACCTTCCCCTCCTTGGCGGACTGACCGGCGTCTTCTTCGGCGGTCGTTCGCCCTTCACGGCCGAGGTCTATTTCGTCTCGACCCGTGAGTTCAACGACCTCAAGTGGGGCACCTCACAGCCGCTCGTATTTCGCGACGCCGAGTTTGGCATGGTCCGCCTACGTGCCTATGGCACATACGCCATGCGCGTTTCCGACCCAGCTCTCTTCGTGCAGCAGGTGGTTGGCGCGCGTGGCGCCTACACGACGGCTCAGATCGAAGACTATCTGCGGAGCGTAATCGTCACCGAGTTCAACGACATGCTGGGCTCGGTCAACGTCTCGCTGCTCGACTTGCCCGGGCAGCTCAGCGATCTTTCGGCAGCAATGCGAAATTCGCTCGGTGACAGCTTTCAACGCCTCGGCCTCGACCTGACCAGCTTCCAGGTTGCCGCCATCACACCGCCGGACGAAGTGCAGAAGCGCATCGACGAGCGTACGGGTATGGCCATTCTGGGCGATCCCCAGAAGTACCTGCAGTTCGAGACGGCAAAGGCGCTTGGCAACGCCGGCGAAGGCAGCCCGGCCCTTGGCGCCGCTCAATCTGGACTGGAGCTCGGGGCAGGACTCGGTCTCGGCCAGGCCATGGCCCAGACATTCCGCGAAACGCTCAATCAACCGGCGCGTATTGAGAGTGGAGGGACTATTGAGTGCCCGAACTGTCATGCGACGGTTCCGGCAGGCTCGAAGTTCTGTCCGAACTGCGGTCAGCGCCTCCAGGCGTAACGCTTGTTCGTCCGATTTCAGGACGACTGACGGTTGGCCTGGACGTGCGTCGGCCGCGACAATGCGCGTGGGCGCATACGTACTTCCAGGGAAGGGGTGATTCCATGACGATGCAGTTTGCGCGGCGGGCGGCAGTTGCGGTGGTAGCCGGGGGCATGCTGGCAGCGGCGGGAGCCGGGGCAGCCATGGCCCAGGACAATCTTGGCTCAGTCGTCACCATCGGCGGCGGTGTTAGTGGTGTCCAGGGTGGCACGAGCGTCATTCTTGCTCCCGGGGTCACGATCAACGGCGGTGAAGTTGGCAACAGCACGGACATCGGCGTGCTCTCTGGCGGTGGGTCGTCTGTAGGCGCCTCCACTGGCGGAGACGATTCCCTGGCGGCTTCCGAGTAAATGAACAGCGCCCTCTCGTCCCGGCGAACCGTCCTGGCTCTTGGTGTGGGCAGCGCTATCGGCGCCGCGCTGGCGCTTGGCACGCTGGTGCCCTGGCAGTCGCGGAACGCCGAGGCCCAGATGGATCCAGCGCAGCCGGGGATGGATGGCGCGCCGGAGCAAGCTGATCCCGAGCTCGCGGGAAGCGAGCCCGACCTCGCGGCTTCGGACCCAACACTGGCCGGGTCGGAGACCGCGCTTGCTGCTCCCGCCACGCCGGTCGTCACGCCGGAGGTCTCGGTGCCGTCACCAACCTGGGAACCAACCGACGCCGGGATGTCGACCAGTCTCGGCGGGTCTGATATCGCCGTAGCGAGTGAGGGCGGTTCGCACCAGGTTGACGCCCCCAAACGCAAAGCTGAGAAGATCATGGGGGAGAAGAAGCGTCCCTGAATCTTTCCAGAAAGAGCATCATGACGACGGCCGGGGCAGAGCATTCCCCGGCCGTTTCGTTGCCCGGTGAAGATCAGAATTCCGCGTACGGACGCCACATTTCACCTGATGGAAGTGGCGATTCGTGGTAAACTTATGTCAGATTATTTGCTTGCATTGTTGCATTGAGACAGGGGATTTCGCTCGTGGAGATTGGAAACGTTCGGCTGGCAAGTCTCGACACCGAAATGCGCCAGTCGTATCTCGACTACGCCATGAGCGTGATCGTTCAGCGCGCTCTTCCGGACGCGCGCGATGGCCTCAAACCGGTGCACCGCCGTGTCCTGTACGCCATGGCCGAAATGGGCATGCGCTCCAACACCCGCTATCGCAAGAGCGCCGGTGTCGTCGGAGAGGTGCTCAAGAACTATCACCCGCATGGTGATGCCTCCGTTTATGACACCCTGGTTCGCCTGGCGCAAGACTTCAACATGCGCTATCCCCTCGTCGACGGCCAGGGCAACTTTGGCTCGGTCGATGGCGATGGCGCGGCATCCATGCGCTACACCGAAGCGCGCCTGACAGCGATTTCGGACGAAATCCTGGCTGATATCGACAAGAACACCGTCGATTTCATGCCGAACTACGACGCGTCGACCGAAGAGCCACGCGTCATGCCTGGTCGGTTGCCGAACCTGCTGCTGAATGGCAGTGCTGGCATCGCCGTCGGCATGGCGACCAACATTCCACCGCATAACCTGAACGAGATCTGCGACGCCGCCACCATGCTCATCGACAACCCGGAGGCGACCGTTGAGGACCTGATGACGGCGGTCACCGGTCCGGATTTTCCGACCGGTGGCATCATCCTCGGGCGGGAGGGGATCAAGGCAGCCTACGCGACCGGCCGCGGCCGCATCGTCGTGCGCGCCAAGGCGTTTGTCGAGGAAGCCGCACGCGGCGGCCGTTACCAGATCGTGATTACCGAACTACCCTACCAGGTCAACAAGGCGGTCCTGCTGGAGCGCATTGCCGACCAGGTGCGTGAGGGCAAGCTGGACGGAATCAGCGACCTCCGCGATGAATCCGACCGCACTGGCATGCGCGCCATTATCGAGCTGAAGCGCGACGCGCAACCGACCAAGGTGCTGAACAACCTCTTCAAGCACACGCAACTGCAGTCGAGCTTTGGCGTGAACATGCTCGCGCTCGTTGAGCGCGGAACGCAGCCCCGCACGCTCACCCTGAAGCGTGCCCTGCAGGAGTATGTCAGCCACCGGCAGGAGGTCATCACCCGGCGGACCGAGTTCGAACTCGAGCGTGCACGCCGCCGAGCCCACATCCTCGAGGGCTTGAAGATCGCGCTCGATAACATCGACGAGGTGATCTCCACGATCAGGGCGTCGCGCACCACGGAAACGGCGCGCACGAACCTGATGAAGAAATTTACCCTTACCGAGGTCCAGGCGACCGCCATCCTCGACATGCGGCTCGCACGTCTGGCCGGTCTGGAGCGCAAGAAGATCGAGGACGAGCTGAAAGAGGTCCTCGCCGAAATTCTGCGCCTGGAGACCCTCCTGGGCGACGCTCGCCTGATCCTCGGCGTTGTACGACAAGATCTCCAGATGCTCAAGGAGAAGTACGGCGATGAGCGCCGGACGCGCATCCAGGACATCTCGGGAGCCATTTCCGAAGAGGATCTCATCCCGGAGGTCGATGTCCTCGTTACACTGACCAACCGTGGCTACGTCAAGCGCAGTAGCGACGAGGTCTTTCGCACCCAGCGCCGTGGCGGTCGTGGCGTGACGGGTGTCAAGATGCGGGACGAAGACGCGGTCCAGCACATCCTGGCTGCTAACAGCCATGACTGGCTGCTCGTGTTCACCAATCGTGGCCGCGTCTACCAGTTGAAGGTGCACGAGTTGCCCGACGCCGGCCGCACCGCCAAGGGCATGCCGATCATCAACCTGGTCAACATGCAGCCAGATGAGACGGTCACGACCCTGATGAAGGTGAAGGACTACGACTCGGCGCA
Organism: Thermomicrobiales bacterium; assembly: GCA_046328375.1. Taxonomy (GTDB): domain Bacteria; phylum Chloroflexota; class Chloroflexia; order Thermomicrobiales; family UBA6265; genus JACCXM01. The sequence goes on along the minus strand of JAXLWT010000002.1, from coordinate 45,853 downwards.
GTACCTGTTCTTCACCACCCGGCTAGGTCGCGTCAAGCGCACGGAACTGTCACAGTTCCGGTCCGTGCGCTCCAGCGGGCTGATCGCCATCGGCATTGACCCCGAGGACGAGCTGGCCTGGGTTCGCATGACCACCGGCAACGATGACATTGTGCTCGTCAGTCAGGGCGGTCAGGCGATCCGCTTCCGGGAAGACGATGTGCGCCCGATGGGCCGCCCGGCCGCCGGCGTCATTGGTATCCGTATGGACAATGGCGACCGCGTAATTGCTTCCGAGGTCGTGGTTGACGGTCTTGATCTCCTCGTCGTGGCCGAGAAGGGTCTTGGCAAGCGAACTGCCACCAGACACTTCTCGGCGCAGGGACGAGGAGGCAAGGGTGTCCTGGCCATGCGACTGACCAACAAGACGGGTCAGATCGTCGGCGCCGGCATGGTGAATGACGAGCACGCGCTCATGCTGATGAGTACCTCGGGCAAGGTGATCCGCTTGCCAGTCTCCCAGATTCCCACGATCGGCCGCACGACCCAGGGCGTGACGCTGATGAAGCTCGATGCCGATGAGAGCGTGGCCACAATGACGATCGTGGAAAAGAAGGAAGAGGAAATCGACCCGGCCCTCCCAGCACTAAACGGCAACGGGCACGCCGACACCATCGCCTGACGCGGGTCAGGTATCACTGCGCCGGCGAGCACCCCTCTGGGGAACGCTCGCCGGCGTTGCTATTCCTGACTTCTCGTCGACGGTCTGGAAGAAGCGACGCGTGAAGAGCGCGCCAATTGGGGCCGCGATCATCATGCACAGTGCAGCCAACTGCACGAGGCCAACGCTGACGAAACTGACGAACCCGGCTTCAGGGCCAATGACCGCTCCCCGACCAGAAAGCCAGAGGCCTGCGAACTGGAGAACAAAGGTCGCAGTCGCGATGAGTGGGCGCCAGTCGGCAGGTCCAAGCAGGGCAAAGAACGCGGCGGTTCCGGCAAGTAGCGCGGATTGTCCAAACATCGCCAGCGAAGCCGACTCATCCAGATTCGACCCAGCACCCAACATCGCAGGGACGATCAGCGCCGGCAGCAGCAGGAGGAGCGCGGCGTTCTCGGCCGGGTCGCGCTGTTGCAGCAGCCCCACGACCCACATTCCTCCCAGGACGAGCAAGCTCGCCATGGTCAACCAGATGACGGGTCCCGCTGACCCTCGTCCCAGCGCGACGAATGGGGCGCGGAGCGCTGAGGACTGGAGCGCAATGACCGGCATCTCGACCACCATGACCGCAAGCACGAGTTGCCAGTACGGGCGGGCGGACGCACGGTCAAAGACAAACGTGGCGCCGATACCCAGCAGCAAGACGACGATGACCAGGATCATACGGAGCGGCGCAGCGATTGGAGGAGCAGGCAACAAGTGCACGGCGCCAGCCAGCGCCAGCGCTCCCCCAAGAAAGTGCGGAGCCGTTCTCCAGAGCGTGTTGGTGAAGGAGGCGCGGGGGCTCCCCTCGCTCGAACGGCCGGGACGTCGTCCACTTCGACCGCCCGTCACAGCGCGTGGCGACTGGCGTTGTGGCACCCGGCCAGATGTGGCAGCCATCAATGGTGACTGGAACAGTCTCAGGCGGCGCGCGTCTGCAGCGTGGAAACCGGCACCAATGACGCCTGGTGCTTCCTGAACGATGCCACATGCTCGATGCCGCAGAGTTGCAGCATATCGAGCGTGAGCGGAATGCCCGCGCCAACCGTCTGGGCCGCGTGCGAATCCGAGCCGGTGGTAATCAACTTCCCGCCGCGATCGGCGTACCAGCGCACGACCAGGCCACTTGGCATGCTCGTGCGCGGTGTCTGCCTGAGCCCAGAGGTGTTGATCTCGAAGGCCACGCCCTTGGCAATCATGCGATCAAAGATCGGCTCCAGCCGTGCCTTGAACAGGAGGGGATCGTAGTCGCGGTGCGTTTTCGGCGCGTATCGCTTGGGAAGATCCAGATGCCCGATGGAGTCGAACCATCCGGTTTCCACAGCCCGTTCCACTTGATCGAGATAAGGCAGGAAGACCTCGTCGAGCGACTTGCCTGCAAAGTAGTCCGGGAAGATCATGGCCCCGTCACTGAAGTAGTGCACCGAGCCGATGATGAAATCGTACTCGTCGCGGTAGCGATCAAGGAATCGCTCAACGTCGTCAATGGTGCTGTCGTTGTAGTCGACTTCAGCGCCTCGCAGAACGGTCAGTCGCCCGGCGAAACGCTCTCGCATCTCGTCGAGCTCCCGCAGATACGCTTCCGGGCGGTAAAAGCCATAGCCCAGGTCCGCCGGGACATGGTCAACGTGATCCGTTATGGCGATTTCCGTTACGCCTGAGGCAATTGCTGCCTCACAGGACTGCTCCATGGGAATTGCGCAGTCAACGGAAAATGTGCTGTGCACGTGGTAATCGAACACGCCCTCGCCTCTCGTCCCGAACGGCTCCCAACGCCGGAACTATAGCAATGGCGCGACGAACCCAAGAGTGACGACAACGGCCCTGATACAATCTGCCGCCTGCACGTCCGATCGGGAGTATCCGTGACGCACCTTGCCACAAAACAGGGCCCCCTGCGCCGCGTGGGGATTTTCGGCGGGACATTCGATCCCATTCACCTTGGACACCTGCACATTGCGCAGGGACTGCGGGAAAAACTGAACCTGGACCAGATCGTATGGGTGGTGGCGGGCAAACCTCCACACAAGCGAGGGCAAATCGTCAGCGACGATAACGACCGCATCGCGATGGTGCACCTGGCCCTGGGGGATTCGACGGGAGATATCGTCAGCCGCGTCGAAGTCGATCGGCCGGGCCCGTCCTACACGGTCGACACGCTAGAGCAGTTGACGGCCGAGCTTGGCCCCGCTCGCTACTTCTTCCTGATGGGGGAGGATTCCCTGCGGGATTTCCCGACCTGGCGCAACCCTGAACGCATCCTCGAACTCGCCGATCTGGGCGTGGTTGGGCGTCCCGGCATCGACACCGACCTGGCCGGCCTGGAGTGTGCGCTCCCCGCGCTCGCCGGCAAGGTCCATCTCGTGTCGCTCGATGAGCTTCCCTATTCGTCGTCGGAGATTCGCCAGCGGGTCGCAGCTGGACTGCCGATAGAAGATCTCACCGTCGAGCCCGTGGCCCGGTACATCCGAGACCACGGGCTCTATCTTCAGGGTGTCCCCGTTCGTTAAACCAGTTTCCGCTCCGCGGCGATCTCGTTGATCGCCTGGGCGGCTACCCGAACCGCTTCGTCCAGATCCGCCTTCGTGGAAATCAACGGCGGCGCCATTTCGAAGGATGTCCCGATGGCGCTGGCGATCACTCCGTAGTCATACATGCGGGCAACCACCGCCTTGACGGTGTCGTCTGTGAAGGGTGCCCTGGTTTCCTTGTTTGCCGTGAAGTCAACAGCCAGCCACATGCCTTTGCCGCGAACGTCGCCGACGATCGGGTGCGGATCGAGGAACTCATGCAGGGAGTCCAGCATGTACTCCCCCATCTCGCGCCCTCGCTCGATCAGGTTCTCCCGCTCGTTGATGGCAATCACGGCGTTCGCCGCGGCCGCCGCCCCCGCGTGACCACTGTAGGTATGGACATGTCGGTAGACCGGAAGCGCGTCGATGAGCTCGGGCCGGGCAACGACCGCTCCCATCGGCATGTACCCGGCGGTCATCGCCTTGGCCATCGTCATGATGTCCGGCTTGATGTCCATTTGCTCACTGGCGAACCAGGAACCGGCCCGGCCAAACCCGGTGATCACTTCATCGATGATCAGCAGGACGCCGTACTTGTCACAGATCTCACGGACCCGCCCGAAGTACTCGGCCGAACCGTCCTGCACACCATGCGCCTGCATGATCGGCTCGGCGATGAACGCCGCTACGAGATCTGGGCCTTCATGCAGGATCTGGTTCTCCAGGTACTCCGCGCAGAACGCGTAGTACGCCTCCTCCTCCATGCCAAAGGGATTGCGGTAGCGCATGGGGCCTGGAATGTGGGAGTACCCGGGAACACCTGGCTCAGAGATATGCCGTGTGCCCAGCCAGTCTGTGGCTCCCAGCGCCCCCATGGTCGCCCCGTGGTAGGCATTCCAGCGCGAGATGATCTTGAACGCGCGCGGTTTTCCGGCGTGGATCTGGTACTGCTTGGCGATCTTGATTGCCGACTCCACCGCCTCGGATCCGCCGCTGACGAAGACCACCTTGGAAAGGCCTTCGGGCGTCAGCTCCACGATCTTGTCGGCGAGCTTCACGGTTGGGGGCGCCATGTTGTTCACGGTCCCCGCGTAATGCATGGTCTTGAGCTGCGCAGCAACAGCGTCCGCGATTTCGGCATTGCCGTAGCCGAGAGAGTTCGCCCGTGCGTGCGAACTCATCATATCCAGGTACTCCCGGCCTCCAGCGTCGGTCACGCGGACGCCATCGCCCCTGACCCACATGCGTACGCCATCTTTGGCGATGTCATCGGCCGGCGCGAGCGGGAAGACGCAGTGTTCCAGTGCGGATGCGACGAGTGCCTGGGCATCCAGGTCGGCACCGGTGGCGGTCATGGGGACTCCTTGATCAACTGAGATTCCTCGCCTGCGCCGGAGATCCGGCACGCTTGATGTTGCCGCCACAACCTCGCGTCGTCAACAGGTGCCTGTCACGAGCACCCGCAACTCAGACGCGAGAAGGTGCTGCCGGGCAGACACGGGAAATGTCCCGCGCGGGAACGCCCGGTCAAGGCCGAGGCGGTTGACCATCGTGAGCCTCGTCTCCAGAGACCTGGCTCACTGCGATCAGATCCGCAGCTCCGACCGTGTCTTGAATTGAAAGCGAGGTTCTCTGGCCCTCATCCGGTGATCAGCCTATACTCCGCGCCGTCGCTATCTTCCTGAGCGTTATGTCCGCTCAGTGCTTTCCCGCGCGTTGACGCGCTGCTGTTCCCTGGGAGTACGCGCTTGCGGTCGCGAACCTGGATAACGCTTGTCTTCATCATCCTGTTGGCGATCTTCGCCACCTGGGTGGCGCTCCCTGGCTCGAACTACGACATCAACGGCTTCCGGGCCGCTCATCCCGTTCGCGAAGGGCTCGACCTCCAGGGCGGCCTCCAGGTCGTGCTGCAGGCGAATCCTGTCGCGGGGCAAACGCTTGACGCGGATACGCTCGAAGGCACGCGCCAGACGCTTGAACGACGCATCAACGCGCTTGGGGTGAGTGAGCCGCTCATCCAGACCCGTGGCAGCGACCAGATCATCATCGAACTTCCGGGCATCAAGAATCCCGAAGATGCTGTCCAGGTCATGCAGAAAACGGCGTTGCTGGAGATCATCGATCCGCAGGGGCAGAGGCTGCCTCCCGGCACCATCGTAGACACCTCGTTGGGATCCGCCAACCGTGACGGCAACGCCGCGGCGACACCGGTTGGGTCGCCCGGCGCCGGTAGTGCGACACCTGTAGCCGGTCCGCTGGCCACACCGGCCGCGGGCGATACCGGCCCTTCTGGCCCCGTGTACCAGACCATCGTCAGCGGCGCAGACCTCAAGGACGCGTACGCCACCAAGGGCAACACCGGCATCGGCCAGGTTGTCGCGTTCGAGTTGCAAAGCGATGCGGCCGGCCGCTTCTTCGAGTACACCAGCAGCCATCTTGGCCAGCCAATGTCGATCGTCATCGACAAGCAGGTCATCTCGTCGCCGACCATCAATGGGGCGATCTCCAGTTCCGGCATTATCGAGGGCATCCCGCCTGCGGAAGTCCAGAACATGGTCATTCAGCTCAAGGCGGGTGCGCTCAGCGTGCCGTTGGAGGTCGTGCAAAGCCAGACGGTGAGCCCGTCTCTCGGGCAGGATTCCCTGCAGCGGAGCCTGATTGCGGGTTCGGTTGGGCTCTTCATCGTGGCGCTGTTCATGATCCTCTACTACCGCCTGCCTGGACTCGTCTCCGTCATCGCGCTTCTCTTCTACGCGGTGTTGACCGTTGCCATCTTCAAGCTCATTCCGGTCACTCTGACGCTCGCGGGCATCGCCGGATTCATCCTGTCGATCGGTATGGCTGTTGACGCCAACGTCCTGATCTTCGCCCGAATGAAGGATGAGATCCGCCGCGGCAGAACGCTGACGCAGGCCCTGAATTCCGGTTTCTCGCACGCCTGGCCGTCGATCCGGGACTCGAACATCACGACCATGATCACGACCTTCATTCTGTACGTCTTCGGGAGCTACACCGGAACATCGATCATCACGGGCTTCGCGTTGACGCTCTTTATCGGTGTGCTGGTGAGCATGTTCACCGCGATCACCGTCAGTCGCACCCTGCTCCAGGTCGTCGTCTCGCTGGGGCTCACCAATCCCCGCTGGTGGTTCAGTTCCGCGCCTCCGTCAGTCCAAGCGGCGCCGGCGGATTAGCAGCGAAAGGGCAGGCAGCGCACTCGTATGGAACACCTCGCCAGCAAGCGCAAACTCTGGTTCGCGATCTCCCTGGTCCTGATCATTCCCGGGCTGATTTCGCTGCTCCTGTTTGGCCTCAAACTCGGCATCGACTTCACCGGCGGAACACTCTGGGAAGTGAGGTTCGATCAGCCGACGACAACCCAGCGTGTGGAGGACGTCTTCCGGGAAGCGGGTTATGACCAGGTGGTGGTCCAGCAGACGGGGAACGCGAGCGATCAGACCTACCTGATTCGCGTACCAGAAATCCGGGAAGGGTCGCCTGAGAAGGCTGTTGTTGCTGAAAAGCTGACCAGCGAACTCGGTGCTTACACGGAACTCGAGTTCTCGTCCGTCGGCGGGGCGGTCTCGACCCAGATCCGGAACCGCGCCATCATTGCCGTGGCGGTCGCCTCGGTCGGCATCCTGCTCTACATGGCCTACGCCTTCCGCAACACGCAGAATCCCCTGTTGTATGGCAGTTCAGCCCTTGTGGCCATGCTCCACGACGTGGTGATCGTGCTGGGCGTCTTTTCGATCCTTGGCGTCTTGTTCAACGTCCGCGTCGATGCACTCTTCATCACGGCACTGCTGACGGTCATTGGCTTCAGCGTGCACGACACGATCGTGGTCTTTGACCGCATCCGGGAAAATCTCGCCCTGAACCCGAACGAATCGTTCGAGAGCGTCGTTGATCACTCGCTCGCACAAACGATCGTTCGCTCACTGAACACCTCGCTGACGGTCATTTTCACGCTGCTTGCCCTGGTGCTTTTTGGGGGCGAATCGACCCGTGTCTTCGTCCTTGCCCTTCTCATCGGCACCATCAGTGGGACCTACTCCTCGATCTTCAACGCCAGCCAGCTACTGGTGGCCTGGGAGAACGGCGAAATTCAGTCGCTGTATCGCCGTCTGACCCGGCGCGAGACGCCGCAGCCAGCCGCATCCTGAGCGGTCCGCGATATCGAGATTTCCAGATAGCGTGGTAAACTCCACGTCCGCGCATGACCTGAGACGTGTGCATTTGTGCGCCTTCCGTGCGGTGCCGCACGGCTTCAGGGAACCTTACGTCCGGGGAAAGATGTAGGGAGTCGCCAGGTGACACCGGGGAGACCGGTGATACGGGGGGAAGTCTTTTGCGCTGCGCAGCGCAAAGGGTTTTGAGGAGGGGGTCTTGGAAGCTCGGGAGCTCTATTCGCTGCCGGTGCTGGTATGCGGCCTGGTGGCCATCCTGTTTGCGGGCTGGCTCGCCAGAGACGTCCTCGCTCGGGACACCGGCACACCAGCCATGCAGGACATCTCCAACCGCATCTACGTTGGCGCCGTCGCCTTCCTGAAGCGGCAGTATTCCACGATCGCGATGCTCTCCATCGTCATTGCGATTGTTATCGGCGTAATTGTTGGCCTCTCGGAGAAGGACCACCAGACCACGCGCGCAGCGATTACCGCCGGCGCGTTTCTCTTCGGCGCCCTTCTGTCCGGCATTGCCGGGTACACCGGTATGTACGTCGCGGTGAAGTCGAACATCCGCACGGCGTCGGCAGCGCGCCGCAGCCTCGGTGAGGCGCTGACGGTGGCTCTCCGTGGTGGAGCGGTCTCCGGCTTCCTCGTCGTGGCGCTCGGTCTCCTTGGCGTCCTGGTCATGTACTGGGTCGTTTACCCGATGGTCGAGGGCACACTGCCACCCGCCGCTGAAACGCCATTCTGGATCGTCGGCTTTGCATTCGGCGCGTCATTCGTCGCCCTGTTCGCCCAGCTCGGCGGCGGTATCTACACCAAGGCGGCTGATGTCGGCGCGGACCTCGTCGGCAAAGTCGAAGCGGGTATCCCCGAAGACGATCCGCGCAACCCTGCCGTGATCGCCGACCTTGTTGGTGACAACGTCGGTGACTGTGCGGGCCGTGGTGCGGACATCTTCGAGTCCTCCGTGGCCGAGATGATCGGCGCCATGATCCTCGGCGCCACGCTCTTTACCGCCGCGGTCGGTACGGCGAACGATCAGGCACTAGCCTTTGTGTTCTTCCCGCTCGTCCTGGCCGCGCTCGGTCTGCTCGCCTCGATGGCCGGCCTGCTGGCCGTGCGGCCGCCAGCGACGCCCTCTGACCCCATGAACGAGCTGAACAAGGGCTTCTACGTATCGGCCGCCTTGGGTGTCGTCGGCCTCGCCGTCGCCGCCTTCTGGATGCTGCCGTACGGCAAGATGGAGTACCTGCTCTGCGGCATTATCGGCGTCCTGACCGCCTTCGTGTTCGTGTGGGTCACCCAGTACTACACGAGCGGCCGCTATCGCCCCGTCCGCGACATCATGGAAGCGTCACGCACTGGCCCAGCAACGAACATCATTTCCGGTATCGCGGTCGGCTTCGAAACCACCGGCGCGGCGGCAATCGTCATCGCCGTGGCGCTGTTGTCGTCCTACTTCGTCGGAAACCGCGTCACCGACGCGTTTCCGGATAGCACCGGGCTCTTCCAGTCGGCGGGTATTTACGGCACAGCCGTGGCTACCATGGGCATGTTGATGACCGCCGCCTACATCCTGGCGATGGACACGTTCGGCCCGGTCACCGACAACGCCGGCGGCATCGTCGAGATGAGCAACCAGCCGGAGAGCGTGCGTGACACCACGGACGCGTTGGACTCGGCCGGCAACACCACCAAGGCGCTGACCAAGGGGTACGCCATCGGGACCGCTGCCCTAGCGGCCTTCCTCCTCTTCTCTGCTTACCTGCAGGAGGTCACCCGCTTCGGCGGCGATGCCATCGAGGCCCAGGTGGTCAACCTGGCCAACCCACGAGTCTTCGTCGGTGGTCTCATCGGCGCCGCACTCGTCTTCGTTTTCGCCTCGCTGGCCATGCGGGCCGTCGGGCGCGCAGCCGGAGCAATGATCGAGGAGGTTCGCCGTCAGTTCCGCTCAGATCCTGGCATCATGGCTGGCACGTCGACGCCGAACTACTCCTCCTGCGTTGACATCGCGGTGCGTGCCTCCCTCCGCGAGATGATCGCCCCGGGCCTGCTGGCCGTTGCGGTGCCGATCCTCGTCGGCGTGACGCTCCGCTGGGAAGGCGCGGCCGGCATGCTGATGATCGGCACCATCGCCGGCATCCTGGTCGCCAACGTCCTTAACAACGGCGGCGGTGCCTGGGACAACGCCAAGAAGATGATCGAGGCCGGCATGCTCAAGGACGCGAACGGCCAGGTCCTTGGCAAGGGGTCAGATGCCCACGCCGCCTCGGTGGTCGGCGACACGGTCGGGGACCCGTGGAAGGACACGGCCGGCCCGTCCATTCACGTGCTCATCAAGCTGATGGCGACCATTACCCTGGTCATGGCGTCGCTCTTCATCTAGCACGCCCTCTGCAACGCCCCGCGCCGTTACCGGCGCGGGGCGTTGTTGTCTCCATCGCCGACTCTGGTGGGCCTGAACGCCTCATTTGGGCTAGCGTTACCGCATGACAGACCGCAAGCGTGTTGCCGTTATTGGTGGTGGCATCGCCGGCCTCACCGCAGCTTTTCGCCTCGCCCAACAGGGGCACAGGGTCACGCTCTGGGAGCGCTCGCCGCAGTTCGGCGGGCAGGCCAATGCGTTCCCGGTCGCGGGCACCTACCTGGAGCGCTTTTATCACCACCTCTTCCAGAGTGACCGCGAAATTGTGGCGCTGGCCCAGGAGATCGGCATCGGCGATACGCTGATGTGGCTCCCTTCGAATGTGGGCTACTTTGCTCAGGGCAAGGTCTGGCCACTCAATGGCGCGCTAGATCTGTTGAAGCTGGGCACCATTCCGTTTCACGATCGGGTGCGCGTTGGGCTGGTGACCGCCTACCTGCAGCGCGTGCGCAACTGGAAGCCGCTCGAGAACGTGACCGCTCACGACTGGCTGATGCGGGCGCTGGGTACACGCGCCTATGACCAGACGTTCGGTGCTCAGCTCAGGGCCAAATTTGGCCGCTACCACGACCAGGTCGCGATGGTCTGGTTCTGGGGCAAGATCTGGTTGCGCACCACCTCTCGCCGCTCACCGCTCGAGCAGGAGCGTCTCGGCTATTTCCGGGGTAGCTTCAATGTGCTGATCGACGCCCTCGTGGCAGCGGGTCGAGCGGCAGGGGCGTCGCTGAACAATGGTTCCGGGCCAGAAAAGCTGGAACCAACCGGCGCGGGTGGCTGGATCGCGACGGTGAACGGCGAGCGTTACCCATTTGATGCGGTGGTGGTCACGACCCCGTCGCCAATTCTGCCTAGGCTAGTTTCCGGGCTGCCTGCTGATTACCTGAGAAAACTCTCCGCACTGGAATACGAAGCCGCGATCGTTGTACTGCTGCAACTTTCCCGGCAACTCTCACCGGTCTACTGGCTGAACGTCGCCGACAACGACCTGCCATTCACGGGAATCATCGAGCACACGAACTTTATCGACCCGAAGGAGTACGACGGAAAGCGGTTCGTCTATCTCTCCAAGTACCTCGAACAGGATCACCCCTACTTCACCATGACTGACGAGGAAATCCTCGCCGCCTACATGCCGCACCTGCGGCGTATCAACCCGAACTTCAATCCCTCCTGGATCGAACGCTCCTGGGTCTTCCGCGAGCGGGCGGCGCAGCCGATCATCCCGTTGCACTACAGCGAGCAAATCCCTGATCACCGCACCGGGCTGCCGGGGCTCTACCTGGCCAACACCACGCAGATCTACCCGGAAGATCGGGGAACCAATTACAGCGTCCGCCTGGGCAACGATATCGCGCGGCTGGTCAACGACGACCTGGCCCATGGCCCTGCCTGACTCCCGCTCGCTATCCGTGGTCGGTGCGGCGCGCGTCGCACTGGAACGCGTTACGTCGCGGTACGTCGAAGGGAAACGGCGCCTGACCGCCCTCGAGGATTTCTCACTCTCGGTCTTGCCCGGGGAGTTCGTGTCCGTCGTTGGCCCCTCCGGCTCCGGCAAGAGCACGCTGCTCGACCTCGTGGCCGGTCTGCTGGCTCCTGACTCCGGGCAGGTCCTCATGTGGGGCCACCCAACATCAGCGGCAGATCGGCTCGGGCAGGCGGCCTACATGCGGCAACGTGATCTGTTGGTCCCCTGGCGGACTGCCGTGGGCAACGCTGCCCTCGGCCTGGAAGCCAGCGGCGTGTCTCGCCGGGCGGCAGAATCAGCGGCGGCCGGGCAACTCCCTCGTTACGGACTCGCCGGATTCGGAGACGCCTACCCCAGCCAATTGTCGGGCGGCATGCGTCAACGCTGCGCAGTCCTGCGCACACTCCTGCCACAACGCGACCTCGTTCTGCTCGACGAGCCATTCGGCGCGCTCGATTCGCTGACGCGAGCTGAACTCCAACTCTGGCTGGCCGAAGTGCTTGCGCAGCAGCAGGCGACGGTCCTCTTCGTCACCCATGACGTCGAAGAGGCGATCATTCTCGGAGATCGAATCGTCGTCCTGACGCCCCGGCCGGGCCAGGTATGTCTCGATCTCACCGTGCCGCTCGCACGCCCTCGGGAGCGAGGAATGCTGTTCACTCCCGAATTCCTGGCGACCCGCCGCGAGGTTCTCAGCGCGTTGGGCATTCCCGCATGAACCAATCCTCCAGTCTGTACCAGGTCAGCTTCCAGCGCTGGGTCGCGCCCCTGGCCCTGTTGGGGGGATTACTCCTCCTCTGGCAAGCCGCCGTGAGCCTGACCGGGGTGCCGAGGTGGCTACTCCCAGCCCCAACCGACGTCGCTGTTGCCCTGGTGGAGGATCGTCGCCTCCTCGCGGAGAACGCCGTTGTCACGCTCTGGGAAGTCTTGATCGGGTTTGTGATCGCGGTCATGGCCGGCGTGGGCTGCGGTATCCTGATCACCCGTTTCCCCTTGCTGGACCGCGCGCTCTATCCACTCATCATCGCCAGCCAGACAGTCCCGGTTCCGGCGATCGCGCCGCTGCTCCTGGTCTGGTTTGGCTACGGCCTGCTGCCCAAGGTGCTCGTCACAGCGCTGGTTGGCTTCTTTCCTCTTGTCGTGAACACCGTCGAGGGAGTTCGCGGCACGGATCGCGAAGTCGTCAACCTGCTGCGGGCCTTCGGGGCCCCACCAGGTCGGGTCTTCCGGCTTGCCGAGTTTCCCTCGGCTCTGCCATCTATCTTCGCCGGCGCGCGGATTGCGGTCGCGATCTGCGTCATCGGCGCCGTGTTCGGCGAACTTGTCGGCGCGAAAGCTGGGCTCGGTTACCTGCTCACGCGCTCGATCGCGCAGTTCGAGACGCCACGCATGGTTGCGGCTATCTTCCTGCTGGCGGTCATGGGCGCGTCGCTCTTCGCCCTCGTGGGCCTGGTCGAGCGAGTTGTGCTTCCCTGGCGACGCTACGTTACCGCGTCGCCGTAGCCGCACTCGCTGTGCTCAACGGCGGTTTGCGACCCACATGAATCGCCACCGCACCCAGGCCACGGCGCAAGTAACGCACGTTTCTGAGCCCGGCAACCTGCATGAGCCGGCCGAGAGCGTCGGCGTCCGGGAATACCGCCGACGACTGCGGCAGGTAGGCGTACGCTTCACGGTCACCGCTCAGCACTCCGCCCAGGACGGGCAGCCCTGCCCGCATCGCTGTTTCGAACAACGAGCGCAACACGGGTGAGGGTAGCGGTGAGGTCTCAAGGCAAACGAAGGTGCCCCCGGGTTTCAGGACTCGCACCACCTCGCGCAGGGCGCCGAGATAGTCAGGCATATTGCGCAGCCCAAAGCCAACGGTGACGGCATCAAAGGTATTGGGGGCAAATGGCAGCGCCATCGCGTCTCCCTGCACCCACGAGACGAGCGACGCTCCCCCTGGCTGAGCCCGTCCTTTTCGCTCCGCCTCCTGTAACATCGGCGCCGAGAAGTCGAGACCAACGACGCTGGCGAACCCCGCTCGCTCCAGTTCCAGGGCGAGGTCACCGGTGCCTGTGGCCAAATCGAGGACGGACGCTGTCGACGGGTTGAGATGTCGCGCCGCTTCACGCACCGCGATCTTGCGCCAGGCGACGTCACGCCCGCCAGTCATCAGCCGGTTCAGCAGGTCGTACCGCGGCACGATGCCATCGAACATCTGGCGGACGTCTTCGCTCGACTTGATTGCGCCCGGAACGGCGCCAGAACTGGCAACACTCACAACACAATCCCGACCGCGTACGCCACCGCGAAGAAGAGGCACAGCCGCGCTGTGCCGGCCAGGACAGGGTTCAGGGCCCGGCCCTCGTCGTTCCGCACGCGCCGGAGCAGAGTCAACGCCAGCGGTGCCGTGACGAAGCAGATCAGCACCCAAACCGGCGCAAGACCACCCAACCAGACAATTACCGGCACCAGGTACGAGATCACCAGGAGAAGCGCGTACTCTGCTCGCACTCCGTTCCTACCCAATCGCACCGCCAGCGTCATTTTTCCGGCCGCGCGGTCAGTTTCGACGTCACGCAGATTATTGACCACCAGGATCGCGGTAATCAGGCAACCCATCGGGATCGAGGACAGCAGTGAGAGCATCGTGAGCTGCTGGGTCATCAGGTACGCAGTGCCCGCGACGGCGACCGGCCCGAAGAAAAGAAAGACCGCGACATCTCCCAGTCCCACGTACCCGTAGGCGGGGCCCGCCGTGTAGGCCACTGCAGCGGCTATCGCCACGAGCCCCAATACCGCAAAGACCCAGCCCCCTCGCCAGACCAGGAACAGCCCCGGGACTGCCGCCAGCAGCAGCGTAATGGCCGTCGCCACCTCCACGTGTCTCGGTGAGAGCAGCCCACTCTGGGTGACACGCGTCGGGCCCAGGCGATGTTCGGTGTCGGCCCCACTGCGGAAGTCCGCAACATCGTTCGCGAAATTCGCGCCAATTTGCAGCAGCAACGCCACCGCAATGGCGGCGATCGCCACGAGGAGGTCGAAATGTCCCTCGGCCAGGCCAACCGCTGAGCCCACGATGACGGGCGACAGTGCCGCGGGGAGCGTCTTGGGGCGGGCGGCAAGCATCCAGGCGTTGAAGGTGGAACCCACGGGGGGAGACACTGCGTTTGCCATACCTCGATGGTACTCGCTCTCTAGGGCAGCCACCCCAGCCAGCGTTGAGTGGAAATTATGTTCTGTTCCGCGTATACTCCTGTCGTTCGGGGATGTTTGGTTTCGACAGGGTCGTTTGTCAGGTACGTGCGTGTCGAGGCGCCCGTAGCCTCGTAAAAACGGGCAACCAAGAGATGCGAACGCTCCTCTTGCTTACGCTGCCTAAGTCACTGACCTCTAGGTAGCGCGTCTGTCCGGTCCTCCGCCTTCTGGGGCCGGGGTCAGGCGTCACCAAGGAAGGCTGCGGTGATCTAGTTCGCCAGAGCGCGATCACCCAAGGCAGTCTGGCTCACTGCAGCGGAATCCCGTCGGTAGGAGATTGCTGCAGCACACAAAATGCCGACTACACACGTAGGATCTTGCCGGCTGGCGGTTCTGGACGGGGGTTCGACTCCCCCCATCTCCACCTCACACGGGCGTTCCCAATGGGAGCGCCCTTTCTCATTCGCTCAGGACCACCACATCGTCGCTCATTTCCAGCGTCACGATCTCCAGCCCGTTGACCAGCGTGCGGTGTACCGGGCACTTGTGGGCGATCTCCAGGATGCGAGCGCGCTGTTCGTCGCTGAGCGGCCCGTCAAGGCTGATCTCCTGCGTGATACGCTCAGTGCGCGTGCGGCCGTTGACGGGATCACCGGTAATGATGCGTTCGAACGTGCCGCGGACCGAGACACTGTCAATCTGCCATTCCTTGCGCCTGGCATAGAGGATCATGGTCAGCACCGTGCAGTGGCCCAATGCGGCAAGCAGAAACTCGTACGGGCTGGGACCAGCGCCGTCACCGCCACTCGCGGCGGGTTCATCCCCGGTCAAGGTCACTTCCGCTGTCTCGATGCTGGTCTGGTATGTGGTGCCTGGGACATAGCGGGTGGTTACTGAGGCCACGGAATTTGCTTCCTTACGCGAAGACCTGGTCGGCAATCAGGACCGGGAGAGTTTTGGTCGAAACACCCACCGCTGGCAAACACGCCCCTGGCTGAGGTGCTCCTGCACGATCTCACGCAGAGCCTCCGCATCGACGCCGTTGTAGAAGACCGGCCCGGGATAGACGTTCAGGGAGGGCCCATAATCGCAGCGATTGCGGCAGGTAGTGGCAAGCAGTTCCACCTCGCCGGTTAAGCCCGCCTCTGCGATCGCAGCCTCCAACTTTGGCCAGAGTTGTTTGCTGCCGCGCTCACTGCAGTTTGGACCGAAACACAAGTGAACGCGGTAGCGTGATCCCCCCGCCTCTCCGAAGCGGTCAGTCACCGGTACCGACGCCGGCGAGCGCAGCTGCTTCAATGGCCTGTCGAATCAGTTGGTAATCCCCTTCGCCAATCTCATGTACGTTTCCCTGGAAGGCGAGCGTCCAGTTCTTCTCTGGCCACTTCGCGGCGTACTGCATCTGCCTTGCCAGCGGCTCGGCCGGGATAGCGCTTTCCAGCCCGAGGATGACATCCGGCGAAATCTTGACGCGGAATGGGTAATCCTCGGCCGCCTTCTTGGGATCGCTGGATACCCAGATCGTCTCGTGGCTCTCGAAATACGGCGACTCGACGGTCACCACCCCGGCAAAGGCCTTCTGCCCAGTGATGTAGTAAATGATCTTGTCGCCTGGCTTCATGCGCTCCGCTTTCTTGCGGTGGCGTGACTTCAGGCCCTGGACCGTAAACCCATACTCCGCCGTCTTGGCGAAATTGCCTGGTGATCCAACAACGATCCAGTACCCAGTGCGCGTCTCAGCTTCTGCCATATCGTCTGATTTCTCCTCACGCCCGGTGGGAAACACCTGCGGGGCATGTCGTCAGTATGTCACGCGGCCCAAGGCGTTCGGAAGGACGAACGCGCTACCATAACGCGGTAACACACTCGCATCATTTTCCCTGGGAGCAACGTTGTGAACCGCGAACAGCTGATTGACAGGCTGAAGGCCATTGTTGGGCCCGACGCGGTCTTTTCCCGGCCGGCAGACCTGCTGGTTTACGAATATGACGGGAGCGTTGATGGCGCCGTGGAAACGGCTGCCCCGACTGCCGTCGTCCTGCCTGGCAACACCGCGGAGGTCGCGGAGGTGGTGCGACTGGCGCGCGCCGCGAACTTGCCGGTGGTGGCGCGGGGTGCCGGCACCGGGCTTTCCGGCGGAGCGGTGCCCCAGAACGGCGGCATCATCATCGCGCTGACCCGGATGAACTCGGTGATCGAGGTAGACCGCGAGGACCGCACAGCGCTCGTTGAGCCAGGCGTGATCAACCTGGAACTCACCGAGCAAACCTCACCGTTCGGTTATTTCTTTGCGCCCGATCCCTCAAGCCAGCGCGCCTGTACCATCGGCGGCAATGTGGCCGAAAACTCAGGCGGGCCGCACTGCCTCAAGTACGGCGTGACATCCAACCACATTCTCGGTCTCGAGGTCGTCCTTCCGGACGGCAGCATTATCTGGACCGGTGGCCGCTCGCCTGGCACGCCGGGCTACGACCTGACAGGAGCCATCGTCGGCTCCGAAGGCATGCTCGGTATCGTGACGAAGGCCCTGGTGCGCCTGACGCCCAACCCCGACGTGACACTCGTGTTGCTGGCCGCATTCCCCGACATTGAGACCGCATCGCAGGCCACATCGCAGATTATCGCGGCGGGCATTGTGCCCGCGGCGCTGGAGATGATGGATAACCTGACCATCCAGGCGGTGGAACCGGCCTACCATGCCGGCTACCCGATGGATGCGGGGGCCGTGCTCCTCATCGAGATCGATGGCATCGAGGACGATGTCTTGAGCACCGGCGAGGAAATTGCCGGCATCTGTCACATGGCTGGCGCCACCGAGGTGCGCAGTGCCACGGAGAAGGGCGAGCGCGACCTGCTCTGGAAGGGTCGCAAAATGGCGCTTGCTGCCATGGGCCGCCTCTCTCCAAACTATTACCTGCACGACACCGTTGTGCCACGTTCGAAACTCCCTGCCACGCTCAAGCGGGTGGAAGAGATTTCCCAGGATTTCAACCTGCCGATTGCCAACGTCTTCCACGCCGGTGACGGAAATCTGCATCCGCTGATGCTCTTCGACCGGCGCAAACGCGGTGACACTGAGCGTGTGTTGCTGGCAAGCAAGGAAATCATTTCCTACTGTGTCGAGGTAGGCGGCGCGCTTTCGGGAGAGCACGGGATTGGCACGGAAAAGCGCGGCTACATGACCCTGGTGTACACCGCCGACGACCTGGCGGCGATGGCCGGCCTCAAGAACAGCTTTGATCCGGCCGGTATGTTCAACCCGGAAAAAATCTTCCCGAAGGGATACATGTGCGGGGAAGTTCGTTCCCTCCGCATGCAGGCCATGGCCCAGAAGCACGGTATCTATGCACTCTGAGCCTCGCATGCCACACGCGGTCGATGGCGTTCCTGTTGGTGGCAGTGTCGTTCCCGAATCGGCAGAGGAGATCGCTGCGATCCTGGCTGACGCCGCAAACCTTGGGCAATCCGTGATACCTGTTGGTGGCGGGACAAGCCTGTCGCTCGGAAACGCGCCGCGCAGTGCCGACCTCGCCCTTTCAACGCGAGCTCTTGCCCAGGTCCTCGATTACGAGCCGACCGATCTTGTGCTCTCCGTTGGGGCAGGAGCGCGACTGGGCGATGTGCAGGCGGTGCTGGGCGAGCATGGCCAACGCCTTCCGCTCGACCCGCCGGGCGGTGACGATGCCACCATCGGCGGCCTCATCGCCACGGCACGCTGGGGACCCCTGCGTCACAGTGCCGGCACCCTCCGGGATCTCCTGATCGGCATCGCCGTCGCACACCCGAGCGGCACGGTCACCAAGGCCGGTGGCATGGTGGTCAAGAATGTCACCGGTTACGACATGCCGCGCTTGTACCACGGCTCGCTCGGAACGCTTGGTGTGATCACGTCAGCCAACTTCAAGGTCCTGCCGCGTCCGCGTGCGGAGTCTACGTTCGTCGCGAGGTTCGCATCGGCGGAGGAGACCTTCGCTGCCGCGACCCGAGTACGTGACAGCGGAGATCCGACCGCGTCGTTGGAGGTCGGTTTCGATGGCGACGAGTGGGTGCTGGCGGCTCGCGTCGAAGGGCGCGAACAAACAGCGCGGGCCATCACCGGTCGCATTTCACGGCTGGCCGGAGCTGGCGAAACGCTGGAACAGGCCGAGAGCGCGGCCTGGTGGAAGAGGTACGTCGCCGGCCTGGATCCGGCCGCAGCGCCCAACGAAGTGACCATCCGCCTCGGCATCCGACCCCGTGCCACACGAGCCCTCGTAGAGGGTCTGCTGCCGGTTCTGCAAAGCATGGGCGCTGTGGTCACACGAGTGAGTGCGACGCCGGTCGTCGGCTCGGTGATTGTGCGGCTCCAGCTCGGTGACGGCAGCAGCGGAGGCCTGGCGGAGGTGCAGCGCATCGCGCTCGACCTGGCCGAATCAGCCACCATTCTCTCCGCGCCGCCGGAGTGGAAACAGGGAATCGACGTCTGGGGCGCGCCTCCGGCCGGCCTGGAAGTCATGAAGGAAATCCGCGAGCAGTTTGATCCCAATCGCACGTTGAACCCGGGACGTTTCGCCGGGTTTCTCTAACACGTACACGCAACGCTGTGATCGCGTGCTGACGCCGATCACTGGTCCTGGAATGGAGTTCTCATGGTCGTGGCGGAACCCGCCGATGCCAATCTGATCCGCCTGGGCGGGTTCTCTGGTACGGATGTGCCAGAGGATGACCTGCTGCACGACTGCGTGCACTGCGGAATGTGCCTGTCTTCGTGTCCCACGTACCGCATTACTGGCCAGGAGATGTCCTCGCCGCGCGGCCGTCTCTGGTTGATGAAGGCCGTGGCCGAGGAACGGCTGGACCTCCTCGACCCACTCTTCGACGAGCAGATGTACCAGTGCCTGAACTGCCGTGCTTGTGAGGCTGTCTGCCCATCTGGCGTCCAGTACGGCCCCCTGGTCGAAGCGTCCCGAGCGCAGTTGGAGCAGCACCGGCCGCGCCCGGTATCCGTCAAGGTGGCGCGCAAGATCGGGATGGAGTGGCTCTTCGGCGACTCCCGCCGGCTGCGGGCGGTTGTCGGATTTCTTCGCCTCTCCGAGCGCACCGGCATGACTGCGCTGGTACGAAAGACCGGCTTACTCAGCAAACTGGGAATGGCGGATCTGGAAGCGTTGACGCCGCAGATCTCCCGCAAGGCGCTCATCCCGGGAGACGAGCGCTGGGAAGCCGACCGGGTAAATGGTGAACCGCGGCAGGCCCACCTCTTCAACGGCTGTGTCATGGGCACCGTCTTCGCCAACACAAACCGGGCGGCTGCCCGCGTTGTGGCACGCAATGGAGCCGATATCGACGTGCCGGTCGGGCAGCAGTGCTGCGGCGCGCTGCATGTGCACGCTGGCATGATGGAGGAAGCACGCGTCCTGGCTCGCCAGAACATCGATGCCTTTGAGCAATCCGGCGACGACGCGATCTTGACCACCGCCGCCGGGTGCGGCGCGGCACTCAAGGAATACGGGCATCTCCTCAAGGACGACCCCGTTTACGCCGAACGGGCAAAGCGCTTCAGTGACCGTGTGCGTGACGTCACGGAGTACCTGGCAGCGCATCCGCTCACGCCTCCCACACAGCGCGTCGAGCGCACGGTGACCTACCAGGAGCCCTGCCACCTCGCCCACGCGCAGCGGATCAGTAAGCAGCCGCGCGACCTCATGCACGCCATTCCCGGTCTGAACCTGGTGGAGATGAAGGAATCGTCGCTTTGCTGCGGCAGCGCCGGTATCTACAACATCATTCGCGAGGAAATGGCCAACGAACTGGGCGATCGCAAGGCGCTCCACATCATGGAGACGCCCGCGACGGAAGTCATCACGGCGAACCCGGGGTGCCACATGCAGGTGCGGGCCTCATTGCGCCGGAATGGCAGCGAGACCCGCGTGCGTCACATTGTGGAGCTGCTGGACGAGTCGTACGGCGGCGCGAGGACCAAGCGCTCGATCATCGGCGGCCGTTAGCGGTCAGGAGGCGCGCAGGAGCGCCTCCAGCCGATCGATGTCCGCACGCACCACATCCAGTCCAGCGCGCCAGAACGCAGGTGCGCGCAGATCGATACCAAAGCGCTCCGCGAGTTCGCTGGCCGTCGCGTTACCCGTGTCCCTCAAGAGCGCGTCATAGCGCCCGGGGAATCCGGCCGGATCGCGCCGAGCCTCGGCGTAGAGCCCCAGACCGAAGAGCAGCCCGAACAGGTACGGGAAGTTGTAGAAGGATTGCTCCGGCCGGTAGTAGTGCCCCTTGACGGCCCACATGTAGGGGTGGCGAGCCTCTGCATCGAGACCGTCACCGTAGGTCCCCTGCTGTGCCTTCAGCATCAACTCGCAAAACTCGTCCGCCGAGAGTTCGCGAGCCAGGCGTTGCTCACAGACAGCCTGCTCAAAGTCGAAGCGACTGATGATGTCGACGACGATCTGCGCGCTGCCCTGCAGCGATTGCTCCAGGATGTAGATCTGCTCGGCGCTGCTGGCGTCCTCGAGCGCGGCCTCCTTGATGATTGTCTCGCAGAACGTGCTCGCCGTTTCCGCCAGGCACATCGGCGTCGCGTGCCGGAGCGGCTCCAGCCCGTCCTGCGTCAGGTTGTGGTACGCGTGCCCCAGCTCATGGGCAAGCGTTGAGACGCCGTCATACCCCGTCGAAAAGTTCTGGAGGATCCGGGAGTTCGGTCCTCCCACGTACATGCAGTAGGCGCCCCCGGCCTTTCCAGCACGAGGTTCGGCGTCTATCCAGCGCTCCGCCACCGCTCGCCGTGCGAGCTCCCCCAGCCGTGGACTGAACGCCGAGAATCGCTCCTCAATGAACGATGTCGCATTCGGCCACGTCCAGACCCGATCAGTAGCTCCCATCGGCGCGAACAGGTCGTACCATGCGAGCGCAGGCACCCCGATCGCCTCGGCCTTGAGCTTGAAGTAGCGCCGGAACTCCGGGAACGATGCCCGTGCCTCCCCGACCAGTGCCTCCAGGATCGGCTGGTCGATCGCGTTGGCAAAGACCGCCTCATCCAGCGGCCCATCCCACCTGCGCCGTCGCGCCAGGGTGACCACTTCGCCCTTCACCCCATTCAACGCTGCGGCGAGGGGAAGGGCGTGCACGCGCCATGCGTCCAACTCAGCCTGCCACGCGCGCGCGCGTACTTTCCGGTCAGCGTGATGGGCGAGGTTGCGCACCTCACTCATGGGGAGGCGTTCTCGCCCCTTCTCGCCATCGACTTCGACAAGAATCTGAGAGCTCAGGTTGCCATGCAGACGGCCCCAGGCGCTGCCCGCCGCTGGCCCAAGATCAGCCGCCAGCGCTTCCTCCTCCGGACTCATCAGGTGGCTGGCTCGTGCAACCGCACGGCGCAGGTAATACGCGTGCTCCCTGGCAACGGGCGACGCTGCGATCAGGGCTTCCACATCTTGTCCGGCCAACCAGGCGTCAAGACGGGTCGATGCCTTCTCCAGGGCAACACTGCGCGCCTGCAGCTCACTGAATCGGGACTGCGCCTGCTCGTCGCGTGAGTTGGTCGTGATGAGGCCGTACAGGTACGCCCAGATGACTTCCTGGCGCTCCGAGACGTCGTTGAGGCGGTCGAGGGCCTCTTCCAGCGTCGCCCGGGGATCGTCTTGCGACTGAACCCCAGCCGGCAATACCTCGTCAAGGTTGCTCAGGTCGGTAAGGAGCGCCGTGAACGCATTCGCAAACGCTGGCGAATCGAGATCGGGAAAGATCGGGGTGAGGTCCCAGCGGGGAAGTTCAGCTCGGGCCGCAGTGGCAGTTGTCGTCATTGCGAATACCATCTCCAATACAGTGTCGACCGCATCGTGTTAGCGTAGGACAGCGGGAGCAAGCATGCCTGAAACGACTGCACCAAAGCTCACGGCTGAAGCAATCATCGAACTCCTGGGGATGAAGCCGCTCCTGTTCGAGGGTGGCTACTTCGCGGAGACCCACCGGGCAGGCGTGATTGCACAGGAGCACCTGCCCTGGACGACCGACGATCATCGCTCATTGAAAACGGCGATCTACTACCTGCTCACACCCGACACCATGTCGGCCATGCATCTCTTGCCGGGCGACGAAGTTTTCCACCACTACCTGGGCGATCCCGTCCGGCAACTGCAGCTCTTCCCGGACGGTACGAGCAAAATGGTGACGATCGGCAGCAATCTGATTGCGGGAGAGCGGCCGCAGGTCGTGGTACCCGGAGGCGTTTGGCAGGGCGCTTTGCTCGACAGAAGCCAATACGGTTTTGCCCTGATGGGCACCACGATGGCGCCTGGTTTCGATCATCGTGACTTCGAACTGGGCAATCTCGGTGTCCTCCGCAAGCGCTATCCGGAATGGGAGAAAGAAATTGCCGCGCGACTGCCGCCAGAGACTTGACAGTGACATAGTCATTCCGTAGATTTCGGTCAACAACTCAAGAGTGCATCCTTATCGAGAGGGGTGGAGGGACTCGGCCCTGTGAAGCCCGGCAGCCTGCGACGTGTACGCAAGGTGCCAAATCCGGCAGAGAGATCTGCGAGATAAGGGTAAGCGTTCACGCTACCCCTGCCTCGGCGGGGGTTTGTCGTTCCAGAGCTCCTTGGAGTCAGGGCGAAGTACATACGTCGCTACATCGTTTTGAGGATGCGCGGAAGGCTTGCGCCCGGGATGATGGGCGCAGAGGAGTGGCAGGGGTTGTCTTCCCGGAACCTTCCCGGCGCCAGATACATAACTGACGCCTTCAGGAGTACGCAGTCAATGAGTGAAGAACGCACGAGCCGGGACGCCACGGGCACCAAGGAAGGTCGCTCGCGGCTGCACGTGATAACGCCGCACGAGTCAGACGCTGTCAGCAGTGAATCACCGTTACGCTCGGTGCACCTGGGTCATCTGGACCTGGAACTGGGTGGGAGCCTGCAGAGCGTCACGCTTGCGTACCGCACGTGGGGACAACTCAACGAACGAGGCGACAACGCCGTTATTGTGCTGCACGCGCTGACCGGTGACAGTGCCGCCGGAGGTCCAGGAGGTTGGTGGGAACCGCTTATTGGACCTGGTAAGGCTCTCGACACGGATCATGCGTTCGTCGTCTGCTCGAACATCCTTGGCGGCTGCCAGGGCAGCACCGGTCCTGCATCCCAGGACCAGCTCACTGGCCGGCAACTTGGCATGCGCTTCCCGCTCGTCACCATCGGCGACATGGTCAATGCGCAACGCCGGCTGCTGGAGCACCTCGGAGTAACCCGCGTCGTGGCCGTTGGCGGCTCCATTGGTGGATTCCAGGCGCTGGAATGGGCAACTCGCCACGCGGACATGGTCAGCGGCGTCGTGCCGGTAGCGGCGACGGGAGCGTTGGACGCGCAGGGGATTGCCATCAACGAAATCGGACGCCGCGCCATCATGGCCGATCCTGACTGGCGGGGCGGCGCGTACGCGGCCGAGGGGGTGTTTCCCGCGAGCGGAATGGCCATCGCCCGCATGGCGGGAATGGTGACCTATCACTCCAAAGAGAGCATGGACATGCGGTTTGGCCGCAACCTGGCCACTCGTCCAGTCCTCTACCCCTCCTTCGGCCCAACATTCGATGTTGAGGGCTACCTGCACTATCACGGCGACGCGCTGGTCAAGCGGTTCGACGCCAATAGCTACCTCTACCTCACGCGAGCGATGGACCTGTACGACGTCGCACGGGGCGGCGGCGAGGAGTATTGGCTCGGCAAGATCGACGCGCCGGTGCAGCTTGTCGGCATTCGCTCAGACTGGTTGTTCCCACCAGATGCCGTCCGTGCGCTCGGCGAACGGCTGCGTGCCCTGGGCAAGAGCGTGTCTTACGCGGAGCTGGATTCCCCTCACGGCCATGATGCGTTCCTGAAGGAGTGGGACCAGATGACGGAGGCCATCAGTGGCTTCGTCGCAGAGCGAGTCGCTCACCCCTTATGACAACACCACTGGATCTTGAGCGCCCACCACGGGGCGCCAAGGATGTCATGCCTGACGCGGCTCCGGCCGCGCACTGACCCGCCTTTTCATCGCTCCACCAGTGTTCAGAGCGCCCGCGGCATGTGGCCGCTGGACGAAATTCAGGAGGACCAACCGTGTCTGCAACTGCTGTCGCAAATCCGGGTTTTGAGACGCTGGCACTCCACGCCGGCCAGGAATCGGACGCCACCACGAATGCCCGGGCTGTCCCGATCTACCAGACTACGTCGTACGTCTTCAACAACACCGAGCATGCTGCGAACCTCTTCGGCCTGCGCGAGTTCGGAAACATTTACACGCGCATCGGTAACCCGACCACCGACGTCCTCGAGAAGCGCATCGCGGCACTTGAAGGCGGCGTAATGGGCCTCGCGTTGGCTTCTGGCCAGGCAGCGGAGACGCTGGCGATTCTCAACATCGCTGAAGCTGGCGATGAAATTGTTTCGACAACCAGCCTCTACGGTGGTACCTACAACCTCTTCAAGCACACCCTGCCCAAGCTGGGCATAAAGGTTCACTTTGCCGAGCCAAACCCAGAGGCTATTGCCGCGGCAATCACGCCGAAGACCAAGCTGGTCTATTCCGAGACGCTCGGCAACCCGGACCTGCTTACGCTCGACCTGCAGACTGTCGCTGACATCGCCCACAGCAACAACATCCCGTTGATCATCGACAACACGCTGGCCAGCCCCTACCTGGTGCGGCCGCTGGATCACGGCGCGGACATCGTTGTCGAGTCGCTCACCAAGTTCATCGGCGGTCACGGCACCTCAATCGGTGGCATCATCGTGGACGGCGGCAAGTTCGACTGGAAGGCGTCGGGCAAGTTCCCCGGCTTCACCCAGCCAGATGAGAGCTACCACGGCCTGGTCTTCACCGACGTCTTTACGAAGGAAAACTTCGGCGCAGACATCTCCTACATCATCAAGGCTCGTGTGCAAGGTCTTCGTGATACGGGCGCGGCACTCAGCCCGTTCAACTCCTTCCTGTTTCTCCAGGGCGTAGAGACCTTGCCGCTGCGCATGGAGCGGCACAGCCAGAATGCGTTGGCGATCGCCCGCTACCTGAGTGAGCACCCGAAGGTGAGCTGGGTCAATTACCCTGGACTCCCGGGTCATCCCGCGTACGAGCGCGCCACCAAGTACTTCCGCAATGGACTGTATGGCGCGATCCTCGGCTTCGGGATCAAGGGCGGCCTCGAGGCTGGCCGCAAGTTCATTGATGCCACCAAACTCTTCTCGCACCTGGCCAACGTCGGTGATGCGAAGTCGCTGGTCATTCATCCGGCAACCACGACCCACTCACAGCTTGACGAAGAGCAGCAGGCCACAACTGGCGTTACGCCTGATTATGTCCGCCTCTCCGTCGGACTGGAGACAGTTAGCGACCTGATCGAGGACCTGGACCAGGCGCTCGCAGCGTCCTGATCCAGTCTCACGTCAGTGCACACGGGTGGGCCGGCATCCCGGCCCACCCGTTTTGCTTTCCCCAGCGACAGTGGAGGCCCTGCGGTGGCCGATCACGCGGCCTCTATGAAAGAACCGCGGCCCGGTCTTACCCTACGCCTCCTCAGATGCGAGCCGGGTGAAGTTCATGAGCCAGTTCGTCTCCCAGGTGTGGCAATCGTCAACGGAGAACGCCTGCTCCCACCGCGCCCCGTTGGGGCCGTCGCTTGCCCAGCGAAATCGAACCTGAACCGGCCGGCCGACGTGCTCGTCAACGCCAAAGAATTCGCCGATGCCGTTCTGAAACGTGCCCCGGAGTGGCGGAAGCAGCCGGTGGCCAACGTTGTCGAACCAGTAGATCGACCACAAGGCAGTCGCCGGATCAAAGAGCCGGAGGGCGCCACCTTCGAATCCTGACCACTCGCTTTCTCCAACCGGCACGAAGTCATCGACGTTGCCGCTACCGCCCAGGATGGGTCGGCAAGCGCCATAGGCCACAAACTCCTCCCAATCGCCGCTTCCGGTCAAGCGTGAGCGCAGCCGGCGGTTGTCGATGCGCCAGTTGCCCCACAGGAAGTCGAACCCGTGCACTCCGTCCGAATGGCTCTCGTCCATAACGCCCTCAGCTTCACCCGATCGTGGTTTCCTCCATTGATCCTAATGTGTGAATAGGGTGTAATCGTTCCTATTAGGCGTCGGGCAGCGGGAAGATGTGATGGTTTACCGGCCAACTGCACGGGTGCTGGCGACGCTGGAGCTCCTCCAGGGCCATGGCCAAATGACCGGAGCGGAACTGGCGCACCGGCTCGAGGTCGATCGGCGGACGGTCAGGAACTACATCGAAACATTGCGTGATTTGGGAGTGCCGATTGACGCCACGCGCGGTCGGGCGGGTTCATACCAGTTGCGTCCCGGAGCGAAGCTGCCACCTCTGATTTTCAGCGAAGACGAGGCCGTCGCTGTGGTACTTGGGTTGCTCAGTGCCCGGCGCTCGGGACTCGCGGATGAAGCTCACCTCAACGCAGTCCTGGCAAAAATGGCGCGCGTTCTGCCTGAGGCGACCCGCCTGCGGGTGGACGCGGTTGCCGGCGAGATAGATCTGGAACCCGCCTCTGCGAAACCAACTCCCGCACCGCAGACCATCAGTCTTCTGGCAGAGGCGGCCCACACCGGCCGTCGGGTGCGCGTCGAGTACACGCCTGCTTCGGGACCACGTACCGTTCGTAAGTTCGATTGCTACGGTGTTGCGGAGTGCGACGGCGCCTGGTACGCCATTGGGTACTGCCACCTTCGGCTATCAGCGCGCCTGTTCCGGCTCGACCGCATTACGGCCATCACGTCCCTGCCGGACACGTTTCTGCCGAGTCGTGGATTCGTCCCTCTTCAGGCGATACGAGCCGCGCTTGCTGGCGTTCCCCGCCGGTGGACGGTATCGGTGCAACTCATGGCCGCCACCCAGGAATCACAATCACGCGTCGCGCTTTCGACCGGCCACTTCACTGCCTGCGAGGATGGCACGACTCGCGTCCAGGTCGAGGTCGACGACTTGCGCTGGATGGCGCGCACGCTGGCGGGATCGGGCCTACCGTTTGTGGTTGAGTCCCCGCCGGAATTATGCGAGGCAATCCGGGAGTACGCCGCGGAACTCGTGGCGCAGGTCAGAGTTTGGGAGAACGCACCGAGTTGACCGCTGCGGCGAACAACGACGCACCTCCCCCGCAGAACCGGGAGAGGCGGCGAGAACGAGAGTCACGGGCGGAAAAGCCGCCGGATCTAGGAAGAACCCTCAAGCGATGTCCGCGCTTGCCCAGATGCAGCAGCAAGCGAGCCGTCCGGAGAGACTGGCTGTGGCTTCGGTTCCTCGACGTGTTCGATCCACTCGCCTCGGAACCACTGCCGCTGCCAGGGAATCGCAACCCGATTCTTGTGCTGTGAGAAATCCACGAGGTATTGGGGGATGCCGTACCGGCTGCGCGGTTCGATACCGACAACCGTGCCGGTGGCGCCATCAAACTTGGCTTCAGGCCAGGTGGTGTAGAGCACGGTAATGCCCACGACGCCGCGCTTGTTCACGCCTTTGGGCATCTGCACGCGCACCACGTCGCCGAAATCGAACGTGTTCATCTTCCCTCCGGAC
Organism: Thermomicrobiales bacterium; assembly: GCA_046328375.1. Taxonomy (GTDB): domain Bacteria; phylum Chloroflexota; class Chloroflexia; order Thermomicrobiales; family UBA6265; genus JACCXM01. Next base: position 17,859 of record JAXLWT010000002.1, on the reverse strand, counting down.
CCCCACAATTCCTGACGATGAGTATAGCGAAGCGTGAGCGGCTTCAGGCGCCACGGGCCGGCAGCGCTGCTGACCAGACATCGTGGTAAAGCTCAGCCAGTTGCGCCTGTGTCGCCAGCGGCAGGCGGTCGAGCGCAGCCTGCTGTTCAGGCGGGAGGAGAATGCGCAACCGCCACACGCGCTGCGCGTCGCCACGGCCGAGGTCATCCGAATCACGTGGGATAGCGCTCCACTGCCTGCAGAATGCCGCCAGGCTCGCGGCATCCAGTTCCTGCAGACGCTGACCCACAAACACCAGCCCCTCGTCGCGATCGGGGAGAGGGCGTTCGGCCCTGCGCGGCAGCGCGACCAGGCGTGAGTGCGCACCCCCAGCAGTGGCACCGGGGAATGCAGCCTTGCGACGCGATACGCCGCTCCGGGTCAAAAGGACACCAGAGAAGATAATCGCGATGCCCGCAGACATCGCCAGGTAAAGGAATTCGGGGCGACCGAGCCGGGTCAACGTACCCCCCGATGCCACCGTCAGCGTGCCAATGGCAATCAACAGGCAACCGGCTGCCCGCCGCCGCAACTCTGGCTTGCCGCGCATCGCCCAGGCCGAGAAGAGTGCGCCTCCCGCCAGGATCGCGGTCCCACCAGCATTCAGGGCAACCGCCAGGGCGATCAAGAGCGGTCCGCGCTCGATCGCGTGCCAGCCCTCGGTCTGTAACCGCTGCTGATCGATAGGCGCCGACCAGACGACAGTCGCTGCGAGGGCAGCGACAAGGAGCGCCAGGCCTGTTGTAAACGATGGCAACTTTCCCGGAAAGAGCAGGTAGAGTTCGCCGAGCGCCAGCACACCGACGACGAGCACTGCTCCGCACAGGTAGTAGGTGCGTGCGAGAAATGGGCTCCATCCAAGAACGGCGCCGATCACCTCTGACGCGGCGGCAAGCGCAAAGATAATGAACGCCACTGCCCAGGTGATACGCTCTGGACGGGGCCGCTGAATGGCGTCCCAGACCAGGCTGGCAGCGCAGAGGGCGGCCACCACGGCTGCGAATGCGGGAAACGCGATCACAGCCGCGTCAAGTCATGCAAGTCAGGAAAGATAAACACTCGCGGAGTCTACCAAGAAAGGCGGAAGAAAATGCTCTTCATGGTCATTGAGCGATTCAAACCCGGCACTGTCCCCGCTATCTACCAACGATTGAAAGATCGCGGACGCACCTTGCCTGATGGCCTGACCTATCAGGCTAGCTGGATCACAGCAGACCTGGCCCGGTGCTTCCAGGTCATGGAGTGCGATGATGCCGCGCTTCTGCAGGAATGGGTGTTGAGCTGGGGCGAACTCGTCGACATCGAAGTCGTTCCAGTGGTGCCGTCCGCAGTGACCCAGGCCGTGGTGAAGCCCTACCTCAGCTAGAGCAGCCTCACGGTGTCAAGAGCTTGTCGTGAGACCTCGCCAGGGACGCATCGCTAGCAGGGCTTCTCGACAGGTTCGAGACACAAAGTCACATGCGATCCGGCAGGGAGGGCCAGGCAGCACCCCGCTCCACCTGCGCTGGACGCGTGCGCAAGACCGAGGCACTTCGCCTGCGTGGCCGAAATTGCTGCCCTTGCCGGGAAAACGCGGGGGCCGGAGGGACAGGTGTACCGGCATTGCCGGTGTCGTGGGTGAGCGAGCTCAATGACGCGGTGCGTGGCGCCCCAGGCAGGATTCGAACCTGCGACCTGCCGCTTAGAAGGCGGATGCTCTGTCCCCTGAGCTACTGGAGCCTGCGCCAAGTATAGAACGCCTGCAACCGGCCTCTCGCTCAGGTATCCAGGCCCAGGAGAGACTCTCCTGGCGCCAACTCCTCGTGGACTGGAACAATCTCATGCTGCTCTTGCTCACGGCGCAAAGCCGCCACGAGCATCGCCCAGCAACGGTCGCCGCGCATCACGCCGCGATCACAGTCGTAGAAGGTCCGCGCGAGACGCCCCGCCATACCGATGCGCCCCAACTGGATCAACAGGAAGATCGTGAAGTACCGGTAGACCACGTTGATCAGCCCGCGATCCTGGTAACGGCGGGCACTCGTGTGCAGGCGCGGACGCTGCAGGTATCGCACTTCCCCGAACTTCGCCAGGCGCCGCGCAATCATGGTGTCTTCGCCGTAGAACTGAAATCCCTGGTCCACACCACCAGCCAGTCTGAGCGCGTCCGCGCGCAGCGCCATGGTTGAACCAATCAGGATTCCCGGACGCCCCAGGGCCAGCAAGACGGCGTTCGTCAACGGACACAGAAACTCGCGAAAGACACCATTCCCGGCATTGTCGATGAGTCGCCCGTCATGAAAGTAAAACGCTGGAGAAAAGGCCACAAGTCGCGGGTGACGCCGGAACTCGGCGATCGCAGCGGCTGCCCACCCAGCGGGGACGATCGTGTCGGCATCGACAAAGACCAGGATGGGAGCCTGGGCGGCCACCAGTCCTGCCTGGCGAGCGTGCGCCAGACCAGGACGAGGTTCGTGGACGACACGGGCCCCGCACGCCGTGGCAATAGCGCCCGTGTCGTCGCTCGACCCGTTATCGACGACGATGACTTCTACCGTCGCATTGTCACCTTGCAGCAAGAGGGCATCGACGCACGCGCCGATGTTGGCCGCCTCATTTCGAGCCGGAACCACAAAGGAAAGGTCAGGCAGGAAACTACTCACGTCCTTCAGTATGCCTCACGTGCAAGCTGACTTTCGCAGGACGGGTTCAGTCATTCCCGGTCCCAGACGCAACATCGGCGACCGCGTCGGCCAACCCTCGTACCTCAGCCTCGCTGTTCCACCAGCTCACCGAGGCGCGGGCGGAAACAACGCACGGCGCGTACTCGACGTAGCGGATCGTGTAGCCTCGATCGTAGAGTGCGTCTGCCACTTGCCGCGGGTGCATGCCCGAGACATTGAAGTTCACCATACCGGCCATGGCGTTCGCCGGCGTAACAACGCTCACGCCGGGAATCTCGACGAGCAGGCTCCTGAACAGAGCGCCCATTTCCGCAACCCGGGCGTAGGCCCAATCCATCCCGACCTCGTCACGCAGCCACGCGAGCGTCGCGGCCTGCGCAGCAATGACCGGCCCGGTGAACTCGCCCGATTCATACCGGTGCGCGGTGGGTGGCGGCAGGAAAAAGCCAGTCATATCGGCCTGGCCATAGCGGGCGTACGTTGGGGAGATGTCGGCAAACCGATCGTAGCGCACGTAAAGCAGCCCTGTGCCCTCGGGTCCACAGAGCCATTTCTGGCCCGCCATGGCGTAGGCATCAACGCCGAGGTCATGCAGGTTTAGCGGTACCTGTCCCGCGGACTGTGCTGCATCCACGATCACCAATAACTCGTGCTGCCTGGCAAGTTCGCAGACTTCCCGCAGGGGCAGAACCGTCCCGGTGGACCACAACACGTGAGAGAGGGCGATTACCCGCGTGCTGGAGGTGATCCGACTTTCGATGCTGTCCAGGAATTCCGACGCGTCGCTGGAGACCGGCACGACACGGTTGACGACTCCGGCACGCCGCGCGAGGAGAGCCAGCGGGTTCAGGAGTCCGGGGTGTTCCTCGGCAGTCGTGATCACTTCATCGCCCGCCGACCATTCGATACCCATCAGCGCGATATTCAGGCCCTCCCCGGCGCTGTGGGTCAGGGCAAACTCGCGCGCGTCGGCTCCGAACATGCCGGCTGCGATTTCAGTCACCGACCGATTGCGCTCTCCGGCGCGCTCGTACCCGCCGGGTGCGATCCGCCCCAGTTCAAGATCAGAGTGGAGGAGTGCCTGCGCCGCCTCAACCCCAACCCGCGGCATTGGGCCGAATGTCCCCGCGTTGAAGTACCCGGTTGCCTGCAGGGCGGGCATCTGGCCGCGCAATGTCTCCAGCTTGCTCGTCGCCACCGTTGCCGACATCACTTCTCTCCTCCTCTTCCCTGCGCGACAGCGCGCAGTCCCCGCTCAAGATCCACAACGATATCCGAGATGTCCTCGATGCCGACGGAAAGCCGCAACAGGCCGTCGGTGATGCCCAGGTTCCGCCGGGTCTCCGCGGGCACCCAGCGGTGAGATGACATGACGGGATAGAGCACCAGGCTGTGCACATCGCCCAGGGTGGTCGCTACCTTGACCATTTGCAGTGCGTTCAGAAAGCGGAAGACATCCGTCTGGCTCGCATCCTCCAGATCAAAGGCCACCATGCCACCACGGTCGTTTCCAATGAAGACGTGGTCGGCAGTTCCCTCGCCCGGATAGTGGACGGCGGCAACACCAGGCTGCTTCATCAGCCACTGGGCCACCTGACGCGCATTCTCGCTGTGCTGGCGCATCCGCAGTGCCAGCGTACGCAGGCCCCGCAGCGTCAGCCATGACTCGAAGGGGCCTGGAGTTGCACCCAGGAGGTTGCTCAAGTCACGCAGCGCACTGATCCGCTCAGCGCTGCCGGCGACCACCCCGCCCGTGACGTCTCCGTGGCCAGCCAGGTACTTGGTCGATGAGTGCAGGACGGTATCCGCCCCAAGCCGTGACGGCTGGACCAGGCAGGGGCTGGCAAACGTGTTGTCCACGACCACCTTTGCGCCTGACGCATGCGCGAGTGCCGCAATGGCTGGCAGATCCGCCACGCGCAGGAGCGGATTCGATATCGTCTCCAGGAAGACAAGGTCCGTCTTTTTCTCTTGCAGAGCCTGCGCTACTGCCCCGAGATCCTGCATATCTACAAAGCTGGTGACGATCCCGAGCGACGGCAGCAGACCCGTCAGCATGGTGTAGGTGGCGCCATAGACATCCGGTGATGCCAGGATGTGGCTACCCGCCCGTGCGTCCAGCAGCAGCGCTGCGTGGACCGCTGCCATCCCGGAGCCGAACGCGACGGCGTCGTCCGTTCCCTCCAGCTCGGCAACCGCCTCTTCCAGGGCACGGGTTGTCGGGTTGCCCCAGCGGGAATAGACGTAGCCGCCTTGCTCTTTGGCAATGACAGCTTCCAGATCCTCGGCGCTCTCGTAGACGAACGCAGTTGCCGGATAGATAGGCGGAGTGGTGGAGATTCCTGCGGGCGCTGTGTGTTGCTCCCCCGCGTGGACCACGCGGGTAGCCATCGCCTGCTCATGCGATTCAGGCGATGAAGCATCGTGCAAAGTCAACCAAATGCTCCTGACCAGCCTCGCTGGTGCTATGTTCCGGTGGGGCAGTCTATGGGCCAATCGCTGGGCCGTCAATGGCAGCAGCATCCTGAAGTGCCCAGAGGAAACGAGGTACCGCGTGACCAACGCAACGGAAAACACATTCCTGGGGGCTCTGCTCGGAATGGCAATCGGCGACGCGCTCGGGGCGCCGCTGATCGGCCTGACCGGCGAGGAAATTGCGCAGCGCTATAGCAGCGTCAACTCCTATCTGCCGCTCACGGATCCCGCAAGCGGCGAGACGCACCGCGGGGAGTTCACCGACGAGACCGAGATCGCGCTCTGCCTCGTCGAGTCCATGACCGCAAACGGAGGGCGCATCGATCCCGAAACAGCGGGCATGCGCATGGTCCACCTTGCCACTGGCGCCTCTCGCCATTGGCTCCAGGCAGCAACAGCCAGCGCGCTGGATCGCGCTGGAGAGACGCTGGATTTCACGCTCCCCCTCTCTGGCGGTCAGGAGCCGGCGACAGGAGACGTCGCCTCGCGCGGGGTTCCCATTGGTCTCATGCACGCGGTCGGCCGCTTTGATCCGGCGCGGTTGCATGCCGACGCACTCACTGCAGCCCAACTCACGGATGGCTCACCGGCGGCAGCCGAGGCGGTCGCTGCGGTCGCATATCTGACGCGGCTGGCGGCCACAGGCGTACCTGCCCGTGACTTCGCACGGGAGACAGCGAGGTTCCTGGGATCCGGCGAGGTTGCCAGCAGCCTTGAGCGACTGGATACGCTACTCGACACGGCAACGATGAGCGAGATCGTCAGGGCGTTCGGCGATGACATCCTCGCGCAGGAAGTCATACCCACCGCTGTCGCCGCCGCGGTAGGCGGCAACCGGTTCGAGGACGCCGTTTCTGCCGCCGTTGAGGCCGGTGGCGCGACCGATACCCGCGGCGCACTGGCTGGCGCGTTGTCCGGAGCCAGCGGCGGCGCGGCGGGCATTCCGCAGGGGCTTATTGACGCGCTCGAAGGCCGGATCTACGTCTCACTGGCCGGGCCGTGGTTCTACAAGGCCGCGCGGCAACGCGCCGGGCAGTTGATTGACCTCCGGCCCGTTCATGGCCCACGCCCCAGCATGCCGCCGCGCCAGTAGGCACGCGATCAAGCGGATGCGGGCAAGTCCAGGCCAAGGTAGTGGGCGCGCACGTCGTCATTAACAGGGAGTCCGCGTGGCCCGAACGCAAAGAACCCACCGTACCCGTTACGCCAGCGGTCCAGCTCACTTGCGCGACTAGCCCGCTCGCGCGCGACGTCGGCCTCAGGACCGGTATCCGTATCCAGCGGGCCCATCCACTCGCCGAACGCTCGCATAGGCTCGTACCAGGACGGTCTGCGCCGGGAGAACTCCTCGATGGCCGCCTGCCAGTCGTCAGTTTCCCGAAACAGGCCCGAGAGTTCCCTGACGTCGATCAGGGAGAGGCCCGTCCCGGAGCCGAGTGAAGGATCGTTTGCGCCCGCCGCATCACCGATCAGCACGACGCCGTTCCCGGCAATGCGGTCCGGGTAGACATCGATGCCGGGGAAGAATGCGACCGGTCCCAGGGGCTCGGCCTTACTGAGCGCATCTGCAGGAAACGCGGTGGCGCAGTGCGCTCGATAGCGTTCAAAACCGCCAGGCCGCAGCGTCTCGACGACGTCCGGTGAACAAATGAGATACAGCCTCGCGCTCTCGCCAGCGTGGCGAAAGACCATCACCTTTCCGCCGTCGATGCGGCCCATGTGGCCCGTGTCAGGGTCCAGCCCGATCCCCGAAACCAGGCAGCCTCCGAGCATATGGTGCGTCGGCGCGTGGGTCGTTGCGGCGTCTATAACGCGCCGCAACCTGGATTCGCGGCCGTCAGCGCCGACGACCAGACGAGGCGTCAGGTGCAGGTTGTCGCCGTTCTTTTCGACCGTGACAGCCGGAGGATAGCCAGGAGCCACGGAGACCGCGCGTGCCGGGCGCAGGACCGTGACACCAGCGTCTCTTGCGGCATCAAGCAGGGTTTCTTGCAGCTGCGGCAGGTAGACGCCCCACAGGACATCCGACGTTGGGATGTCTTTCCCCCAAACGTAGGTTTCGCTGGGGGTGCCGCCTTCGTAGACCTGCCAGACCGGCAGCGGCCGCGCGCCACCTTCCGTCAGGAGGTCATGGATACCCAGATCCTGTGCGAGTGCGGCTCCCCACGGGAACATGGAGTCGCCGCGCACCCGGTCGCGGAAGGTCGCCTCTCGCTCGACGAGCGTCACACTGGCTCCGGAACGGGCGAGCACAATTCCCAGGGACGCGCCGGCAACGCCGCCGCCGACGATCACGACATCAGGGTTGGACTGAGACATCAGCGGTTGGAGTGATCTTTCTTATTCTGCTTGCGCTTCTTGCGGCGCGCGGCAGCCTGCTGCTTCCGCTTGCGCTTCTTGCGGTTGTTGGACGTCCCATCGTCCGTCGTCAGGGGCACGCCATTCACCGAGCCGTCGCAGAGAATCGTGTAGGTCCGGTTTTCGGCCTCTCCGGAGAATGCCGCTTTGACGATCCAGCCGCGGGAAGCAGGGTCCGGCACGTTCTGACACACATCGTCCTGCGCCCACCAGAACTGGTCGGAGCTCAACTTGTCGCCGTTAAGTAACCCGGACACCAGGCCGAACGAATCACCACTCGTGACCGACTTGCCTGAAAGAGAGGTCCCACTGGACTTGTCGCCAATAAGCTTCACGGAGGACAGAATCGCCGAGAAGTCGCTTACATTCGTGACAAGCAACTCCTCATACGGTTCCTGTGGACCGCTTCCGGTCGGCTCCTTGACGAAGTAATCAAATTCAAGTTCTGGTCCTGCCGCAAGCACCTCGGCTTTGTTTGCATCCTCACGTCGCGTCTTACGCGATGTCGCCTTCGTGTTGCGCCGGGACTGGATCTTGTTGCGCCGCGTGCTGCGGCGTGAGCGCCGCTCCTGGAGCTTCGCCTGTCGCTCAGCCTTGGGGTCGGTCGTGGTCGTCGTTGAGGTTCCAGTGGTGGTTGTGCCAGTCGAGGTCGTTGTCGAGGTGCTGCTGGTTGGTGAGTCGACCGTGCCGGTCGCCTGCGCTGACTCGGAGAAAGGTGAGACGAGCGAGGTGCCACTGGCGACCGTGCCACCGTCACCGCCCGAAACACAGACACCGTAGTTGGTATTGATGGCCGAGGTGACGCAGGTCAGGCCCTCGCAGCAGCCGGCCAGCATCGTGCAGACTTTGCCGGCAGTACCACACGAAGGCGGCCCGAGTTGCGCCGCACGTCCACGCTGCATCCACAAAGCAGGAATCGCGGCAAGGGCGGCGAGCGCGTGCCGTCGTGTCTTACCTCTACTAAGGCCTCGAGTTAGACTGTCAAATCGGTCGGCGTCCATGCCCGTTTCTCCGCGACAATGCCAGAAACCTGATGCTAACGGGTTAAACGCAGTATACGCCTCTGTAGGTTCCGCAACTGTCAAGTGGTTGGCACGTTCGTACCGTTCAAGAGCGCCGAAAGCCCCTCCCCCTCTAGAACATCGAGATCTGGGACGGAGGCGGCTCGTCTGCCTTCGCTTCCGCTTCGCGCGCTGCCTCAGCCTCCGCCAGGATGCGAGGTAGTTTGGCGAAATCCTCGAGGATAGTGGTTTTCAGCGCCTGCTGGTGCAACGCCGCCGCCGGGTGATACATGGGGACAATCAGGCGCTTGCCGTCTCTCTTCGGCTGGCCGTGAATGCGCGAAATGCGCTCCCCCGGGAACCACTTCGCCATGGAGAAGCGGCCGAGCGTCACGATGACGTCGGGATCGATGGTGTCGATCTGGCGCTGTAGGAACGGGGCACAGGCAACGATCTCGTCCGGCAGCGGATCGCGGTTGCCGGGTGGGCGCGATTTCACGACGTTGGTGATGAACACGTCGCTTCGCTTGAGGCCTGCTGCCCCGAGCAATTCCTCCAGGAACTTGCCGGCAGCCCCGACAAACGGACGCCCCTGCTGGTCTTCATTCCAGCCCGGCGCTTCCCCGATGAACATGATGCGGGCGTCGGCTGGACCCTCGCCAGGCACGGAGTTCGTGCGCGTGCGGTGTAGCTCACACCGGGTGCAGACCCGGATCTCGGCCGCAATCTCGTCCAGCACCGCCTCTTTTTCCTGCGCCGATGCAGCCACGTTTCCCACCACTCCAACTACTCATGCTCGCTGTATCACTGTTGCTGGCTCTTCTGGCCTGAGCGTAGCAAAGACATTCACACCTCGGCCGGAACCTCGTCACCTTCCGGCTCAAGCAGCGCATCCTCCCATTCGACCGGAGCCGCGTCACGCGTTTTGCGCCATACGTCAGGGTCAAGGTCGTCACTCGAGAGCGCGAGAACCTGGGTGGCTAACTGCGTCCACGAGGGAATCAGCCGATCATCGAGCGGAATCAGCGCCGGAAACCCTTCGTGCCTGGCCAACCATGAACTCAGGATATGCAGGTCGTCGACGGAATCATGGTCCAGGGGACCCAGTCCGTGGGCACGGAATCGGCTCCATGACCTTTCCAGCCGATCCGCCAGGTCCTCGGCGCCCGCCGCGCGCGAGACTCGAAACTGCGCCCACACGCGTCCCTGGACCAGGAGCATCACCTCTCGGCTCCCGGCATCGGGCGAGCGCGTGACCAGCAAACCCCAGTGCGCTTCCGTTGACTCACGCATTCTCCGTTGCACGGCCGTAAGCGAAAGGGAGGCGTTAAGATCCCGGCGCAGCCGGCCCGCACGTTCGAAGTCCAGCGCTGCCGCGGCGCTCTCCAGCCCCTGCCAGAGCATGTCGTGCAGCGCATCATCCTGGCCGTCAACGTAGGCCACCACCCGCCGGACCAGGGCCATGTATTCGTCTCGATTCGCACGGCCGACACATGGCCCCATGCATTGGCCGATGTCGAGCTGGATACATGGCGAGCCGTAAGAGCGTGCGTCGCGGAACGAGCGCGTGCAGGTCCGCAGCGGCACCACGCGGTTGATCAATTCCACTGACTTTCGCGCGGTGGCGGAACTCCGGTAAGGCCCGAAGTACAGGGCACCGTCATCCTTGCGCGCTTTCGCCAGGCTAACCCGTGGCCAGGGGTTCGCGACATCGATCCGGATAAACGGGTACTGCTCGTGTGAGCGTAGCGCGGTGTTGTAACGAGGCTGGAAGCGGCGGATCAATTGCGATTCGAGCAGGAGTGCTTCGATCTCTGATCCCACGACGACGGTCTCGATGCTCTTTAGCGCCTCGATCAAGCCGTCCATCTTCCGCGTGTAGCCGAGGGGCTGAGAAAAATAGGAGCCGACCCGGTCGCGCAGATTCTTGGCCTTGCCAACGTACACGACGCGATCGGTGACGTCCCGAAATAGGTAGACACCCGGCGCCTTCGGCACATCGGCCAGGAGCGATCGGTCGGCTATTGCGCTTGCGCGAGGCATGCGCTCCTTTGGCCGTCGCGTTGCCGAGCGCGAGATCGGCTTCAGTTCGTCCAGGGAGGTAAAACCGGCGTCTGCCGCCTGTCTCAGGAGCGCGCACGCAACCAGCCCGGTGACGCGCGCGTCCGACCCCGCCCGGTGCTTGTGCCGCGAATGTCCAGGCACGGCCAGGCGCTGGGCGACCGCGTGCAGAGTCGGCTTGCGTAATCCTGGCATGAGACGAGTCGCCAGTGAGAGTGTGCAAAGGTGCTCGTTGACCACTGGATCGCGCCCGATCCGCTTCAGTTCCTCATTGAGAAAGGAGATATCGAAGGCGACGTTATGCCCCACGATCACGGCGCCTTCCAGGCGCTCCAGCACCGCGTCGGCAACCTCTCCAAAAGCGGGAGCATCATCCAGGCGCTCATCGTCGATGCCCGTGAGCTTGGTGATGTAGGCAGGCACGCGCCGTCCTGGCTGGCAGAGTGACTCCCATTGCTCAACGACCTGGCCATGCGCCATGCGTACCAGGGCAATTTCGATGATGCGCTGGCGGCTCGCCTGCAACCCGGTCGTCTCCACGTCGAGAACGACGAACTCCTCCAGCGGCGCGGCCGTGTCGACCTGCTGGTTGGCCAGGAACCAGGACCCATCAGCCCGCAGTGTGAGGTTTTCGTGCTTCGCAAGCACGTCCCGCAGGAGCGGGCGCCACAGCGCCGGCGAGCCACTTGAGCCAAAAACATGCGAGATGAGGAGGTCTTCACTCGCCCGTCCGCCATGCCCGACGACAAACGCCTCGGCACGCTCCACCAGGCTGGCAAATGGCGCTGAGCCTTCCGCCACCACGACATCGGGCGTCGCTTCTTCACTCTCGTACTCGAAGGAATCAGTCATGGCATTGCGGGTGCATACGTCGTTGACATCCGGGGACCACCGGCACCCTGTGGTACCCTCGGGTGTACGGACACCCGCCCGGCAGTGTACCCGGAAAGCGAACGCTTGTACTATTGCACATCAGGAGCCGAGTGTGATGCCGGAAGGCGCGATGGCTGACATTGATCCCGAGCGACGCGCTGACCAGCTCCGTTCCATCATCGAAAAATTGAACTACGACTACCACGTCCTCGATCAGCCCACCGCTACCGACGCAGAATATGACGACTACATGCGCGAGTTGCGGGCGCTGGAGGCGGCGCACCCGGAACTTGTTACGCCGGAGTCGCCCACGCAGCGCGTCGGCGCGACACCGCATGAAAGCTTCACCCGGGTCCAGCATCCCATTCCCCTCCTCTCCCTCAGCAACGTCTACAGCCGGGAGGAGCTGGATGCCTGGAACACGCGGCTGACGCGCATCCTGCCCAACACGCGGTTTCAGTACGTCACGGAAGCCAAGATCGATGGCCTGGCTGTGGCCTTGACCTACCGGGACGGCACCTTTCACCGCGGCGCCACCCGAGGAGACGGTGTTTTCGGTGAAGACATCACACTCAACCTGCGGACCGTGCGTAACATCCCTCTGCGTCTGCGCCCGCCCGTAAGCGGTAGCGTGCCCACGGAAATCGAAGTGCGCGGCGAGGTCTATATGCGCCGCCCGGATTTCGAGGCGCTCAACGAGCGAATCGAATCTGGTGGAGGCCGCACCTATATGAATCCCCGCAATGGCGCTGCCGGTTCGCTGCGCCAGCTCGATCCTGGCATCACCGCCCAGCGGCCCCTCCGTCTCTACGCCTATGGCATTGGGTTCGCGCGTGGCGGTCCTGACGTCAGCACACAGGACCAAGCGCTGCAGCTTCTCCGCGAGTTGGGTTTCGAGACGTCACCTGAGGCGACGCTCAGCAACACCATCGACGAGGTCTGGGAGCGCTGCGAATTCTGGCAGACCCGGCGGACAGATCTTCCGTTCGAGATCGACGGCGTCGTCATCAAGGTGGATGAGTTCCGCAACCAGGAGGAATTGGGCTTTGCCGCGCGTGAGCCTCGCTGGGCGACTGCCTACAAGTTCCCGGCAACCCAGGTCACCACACGCATCCAGGACATTATCATCAGCGTCGGCCGCAACGGGACGCTGACGCCGATTGCGATCCTGGACCCCGTCAACATTGGCGGCGTGATCGTCAGCCGGGCGTCCCTCCACAACGAGGACGAAATTGCGCGCAAGGACATTCGCGTTGGTGATACGGTCGTAGTGCAGCGCGCCGGGGACGTCATTCCGCAGGTCACGCAGGTCATTTTCGAGCGTCGCACGGGCCAGGAAGTTCCGTTCGTCATGCCGGACCGATGCCCAGTTTGCGGCACGGAGACCCATCGCGCCGAAGGCGAGGCCGCCCGTTATTGCCCGAGCTCAACGTGTCCAGCTCAGCTCAAGCGGCATGTCGAGCACTTCGTTGCGCGCGGCGCCATGGACATTTCCGGCCTTGGCTCCAAACTGGCAGATCGTTTCGTAGACCTCGGCTGGATCAGGGATGTCGGGGACATCTATCACCTGCCCTGGGATGAAATTGCGCAGCTTGAAGGCATGGGCGAGATCAGTGCCACGAACTTGCGCAACGCTGTTGAAGCGAGCAAGCAGCGGCCCCTCGAGCGCCTGATTTTTGCGCTGGGCATTCCGTTTGTTGGCGAGCGCTCTTCTCGGCTCCTGGCCGACCGCTTCCATTCGCTGGACGCGCTGATGGCAGCGGACATTCCGACGCTGGAAAGCGTGCCGGGGATCGGGCCAGTCCAGGCGCAGGGTGTCTACGACTTCCTGCAAACGCCGGTCAACCAGGAGGTCATCGCGAAGTTGCGTCGCTCCGGCGTGCGCATGGCCGACGAAGGTGCCGGTGACGGCCCCGCCTCCGGTCCGCTGGCCGGCAAGACGGTGGTGATCACCGGGCGGTTCTCAGGGATGTCCCGCTCGGAGGCGGAAACGGCGCTCCGTCGCGCGGGTGCGAATGTGGCAGGGTCCGTTTCGCGCAAGACGGCGGCCGTGTTTGCCGGAGAAGACGCCGGCAGCAAGGAAGCGCGCGCCCGCGAGTTGGGCGTACCGGTCCTCGATGAGGCACAACTGGTTGCAGTGCTGGCTGGGGCACCGTTGCCCGGCGACAAGGACGGAGCATCGTGAGCGGGTACAGCTATGCGTCGCGGGAAGGTGATCCCGTGCACACCGTGCGCACCATCGGCCGCCTGGCCCAGATGATCATCGAGCTACGTGATGAGTACGTGCAGCGCCCCCGGGCTGACCTGCTCGTGCAAATCGACCAGCGCATGACCGACCTGGAAGCGCTCCATGACGAGCTCAGGACCCGCATGGAACACGCCCAGGAGGGGCACGGCTAGGCGCTTGCGCCTGGCGTCGTTCCGGGCTTGATCAGCGGTAGGCCCCGCGCGCAGAGCGGGCAATCCTCCGGTGCCCAGGTCTCGATCTCCATCGTGGTCAACGCCCGCATCGGCACCCCAAAGTCGACTGATCCGCCGCTGCGGTCTACGAGGATTCCGACGCCAACCACCTCGACCGGCTGAGCCTCGAGGGCTTGCAGCGTCTCTCGCACGGAGCCGCCCGTCGTCAGGATGTCATCGACGACCAGCACGCGGGTACCAGGCGCAAACGTTGTCCCGCGCCGGAACTCGCGGCCGGGGCCATCGCTCTTGCGCTCGGCGTAGGCTGCCGCGACTCCTAGTTGCCGTGCGACCTCGAACGCGAGGATGATGCCACCCGTTGTGGGCCCGGCCACCACATCGGCGCCGCTTTCACGAAATGCTTCTGCGAACCCTTCACAGGCACGCGACGTCGCTGCGGGCTGGCGGAGGAGGTCGAACTTCTCCACATAGCGATCGCTGTGGCGGCCAGACGAGAGCAGAAAGTGACCCTCCTTCAAAGCGCCAGATGCGCGCAGATTCTGCAGGACGTCGCTTTCGACCGACACCGGACCTCCTCCTCTGGATCTGTCACGCGAAGAAGAAGGCGATCCCCAGCATCAGGTAGAGGCCGAGCAATTGCGCCCCCTCCAGCCAGTTGGATTCACCGTCCACAGAGATCATGGCGGCAATCAGGGACGCCCCCACCAGTGCCGCCAATTCATACTGATTGAAGACCAGCGTCATCGGCGTGCCGAGCAGCACGCTCACGCCGATCAACACCGGGGTCACGAACAGCGCGATCTGCAGGCCAGAACCAACCGCAATGCCGAGGCTGAGGTCCATCTTGTTCTGGTATGCCATCTGCACGGCCACAATGTGTTCGGCGATGTTGCCCACCAATGGCACAAGCATGACGCCGATAAACAATTCGGAGAGCCCCCAGGCCTCAGCCACCGGCTCGATTGACCCAACCAACACTTCGCTCATGAAGACCACACCAATGGTGCTGGCGGCCATCAGGCCAATAGCGACCGGCAGGGATAGGCCAGGTTTCCCCGGGTGGGGCTCATCATCGGCTTCCGGAGTCGCGCGCAGGGTGTAGAAGATGTACAGGACGTAGATGATGATCAGGACGACAGCCATGCCGTCACTGATGAGCTGGATGTGCTCGCTGTCCGTTGTCTCGCCCTGGAAGCTGCTGTGCGCGAAGACGGCCGGGATGGTCAATGCCACCACGGCCAGGATCATCATTGTCGCATTCGCGCCGGCAGATCGGGCGTCAAACCTCTGGATGCCATGTTTGAGACCGCCAACGAGCAACGATGCCCCGAGGACGACGAGGATGTTCCCGACGATGGAACCCGCGATTGAGGCCTTGACCACTCCGAAGAGCCCGGCCCGCAGCGCCATGATGGTGATGATCAACTCCGCGGCGTTGCCCAATGTGGCGTTGAGCAAGGAGCCAATCCTGGGGCCCGTGTAGTGCGCCGCGTCCTCCGTTGCCTTGCCGAGCAGCCCAGCCAGCGGAATGAGGGCCAGCGACGAGGCGACAAAGACTGCGGTCTCACCGCCGGTGTGTGTCCGCTCCAGGAAGAACGTGATCGGCACGAGCAGCAGGAGCGGCATCAGGTACTTCACGAGTCCACCGCCAGTGCCGGCGCTACTCCAGCCCGGAAGCCAGGGTTGGCGATACCCACCACCTGCGCCAGGGAGGGGAACCCTTCCTGCTCCAGCCAGCCCCCCAGTTCGTCAATTAGCCGGATGGGCAAGCCTGGATCGACAAAAATCGCGGTTCCAATCTGGATGGCGCTTGCGCCCGCCATGAAGAACTCCAGCGCGTCGTTCAGGTTCATGATGCCGCCCATCCCGATCACCGGGACGTCGACGGCGGCCGCAACCTGGTACACCATCCGCACGGCGACCGGCTTGATCGCCGGGCCGGAGAGTCCACCAGTCTGGTTCGCCAGCAACGGCTTCCGCCTGCGGACATCAATCGCCATGCCGACGAGCGTGTTCACCAGCGAGACGGCGTCTGCCCCACCGTATTCCGCGGCTTGTGCCACGGAAACGATGTCCGTCGCGCCAGGGCTCAGCTTGACGATCACGGGCAGCGTTGTGGCATTCCGCACCGCCCGTGTCACATCGGCGGTCATATCCGGGTCCCAGCCGAAACAGTAGCCACCTCGTGCGATGTTCGGGCAGGAGACGTTCACCTCCAACGCCGCCACACCGGGAACTTCGTCCAGGACGCGAGCCATTTCGGCGTAGTCGCCAACTGATTCGGCCGAGATGTTCACGATGGCCGGCACGTCCCACGACTCCCACATAGGCGGGTACTTGCGCACGAAATCGCGGATGCCAGGATTCTGCAGGCCGATGGCATTCAACATGCCGGCCGGGGTTTCGAGAATACGTGGCATCGGGTTGCCGGAACGTTTCTCAGGAGTAATGCCCTTGCTGACGAAAGCACCCAGGCGCTGCACGTCGATGACGCTGGCGTATTCCTCCCCGTACCCGAAGCAGCCCGACGCCGGGATGACCGGGTTGCGCAACACCAACTCACGCGGGTTGCGAGGCGCCAGGTCAACGCTGAGATCGATCGTCATCGTCGAGTCGCTCACAGGATCACCAGGTCATCGAGATCGAACACCGGACCCTGCACGCAAGAGGCGATCATGCCGCGTTTGGTTTCCACAACGCAGCCCAGGCATGCTCCAAGCCCGCACGCCATGCCTCGCTCAACCGACACCTGCACAGGGGGTTTACGGTTGATCCGCAGGGGGTTTACGACATCCCGCAGCGTGCGGTACATCGGCTCCGGCCCGCACGCGAAGATCTGATCCGCCCAGGTCACATAGTCCGCAACCACGTCCGTCGCCAGGCCATGATGACCGCGGCTGCCGTCATCTGTCGCCGCCAGGAACTCGACGCCCGGCGGCAGTTCGGCCGGAGCCAACAGTCCCTCTTCACTGGCGGCGCCCATGACGAACACGACGTCGAGCCCCCTGGCCGTCACCTCATCAGCGAGCATCACAAGCGGCGCCACGCCTACACCCCCGGCGAGCATCACCAACCGCTGCGCGCGCTCGTTGACCGTAAAGCTGTTCCCCAGGGGTCCCAGGAGTCCGATCACCTCGCCTGGTTTGCGGTCCGCCAGCCAGGCGCTCCCTCTCCCGAACGGACGCACCAGGAAGGTGAGCATGCTGGCTGCGTGATCGACGCGAAAGACCGAGTACGGGCGCCGCAGAAGCGGATCGAGCGAAGTTGGGAACCGGCAGATGATGTTGAAGAACTGACCGGGCAACAGGCGCTGCACCACGTGCGGCGGCGCAGTCACCGACACAAGCAGGGCGTCACCCATGATCGTTTCGACGGAAACAATGGTTCCGTCGAACTCGCGGTTGCTCCCCGTGCGTGATTGCGTCGCCAGTTGCTGAACCACCTGAACCTCGTGACGTGCGTGCTAGTAGCCAGTGCCGCTCTGCCGGTACTCAGGATAGGGCTGCACGCTGTAAACCGCATCGCTTTTCGACATCGCCGCTACGATCGTACGGGCCGTATCGATCGACGTGATACAAGGCACGCCCCGTTCCACGGCGGCACGGCGAATCTCCAGGCCGTCGAGAATCTCCTTGTCGGCCGGTCCCGGCGTGTTGATTACGCAATTCACCGTGCGGTCCAGGATGACGTCCAGGGTGTCAGGGTGCCCGCGGCCGATCCGCCGCGTCACCATCTGCACCGGCATGCCGTGACGTTCGATCAACGCCGCGGTGCCCTCCGAGGCATACAGCTTGTGCCCCATCCGGACAAGTTGCCGGATCATCTCAACAGAGTCTGCCTTGTCCTCGTCAGCGAGTGTGATAAGAATGGAGCCATGTGGGGGGATAGCCAGGCCCGCGGCGACGAGCGCCTTGTAGAAGGCCGCCTCGAAGTTGCGGTCGATACCCATCACCTCGCCAGTGGATTTC
>JAXLWT010000019.1:0-100374 GCA_046328375.1 Thermomicrobiales bacterium | reverse complement strand
GAAGGTGAAGGACCGTTGCCTGCCCCAGGTGGCTGAGTGCGAGGCGGTTGCCGCGACGTTCTGCGCGAACGTTTCCGATCCCGCGCGCTGTCGCACGGCGCTTGGTGTCTGCTGCCAACCCCTGGGCACGTGTGACGGTGGTCAGAGCATCCAGTGTGTCATCGACGCCTTTACCCAGAAGATGTGAGCGCGACCGCCTGGACCGCGTCAAGGCGTTGGGCCGGGCCATGTCTTCCGTTTGACACCAGGCCGATCCCCCATCGAACAGCCGCAACAACACGCTGGCCATACGCTCATCGTGAGCCGTTGCTGCTCAACCAGGCTGAACCAGGAGCATGAGAGGAGAGTGGACGTGGATATGGTGAGCGCGCTGGCGGAGCGCCGGGCTGTGCAGCGCCGGACGGCGCTCCGCGCCCTGGGCATTGGCGTGACGGCGATGGCTGCCGGGTCCGTCACCACCGAGGCGAAAGGCAAGAAGGGGCGGCGGAAAGCCCAGGATCGCTGCCCCAGGCAGGTTTCGACCTGCGAGGCCGCATTTGCAGACTTCTGCACAGACCCGATGTTCCAGGAAGAATGCCTCGCAGCCGCGCGCGAGTGCTGCGCTCCGCTCAAGACCTGTGACGCCGGCGGCGCAATGGAGTGCTTCATCTTCAGGTTCCTGGTCGCGTAGCCAGAAGGCAGGTGGCAGAGGGATCGTGGGGCTGCGGAGGGCCGAGACCGGAACCGACGACGTTGCTCGCGACGTGGCTCGCGCCCGCCCCGACAACGTCCCGGCCCTCCGCTCCCCCTGGGGCTTTTGCCAGGTGCTACGGCTGTGTCACACCCAGCGTCTTGTTCAGCCAGGCGAATAACTTCTGGTGGTAGAGCGTGCGCGCCGACATTTCGCAGTGCATCCCAGCCCCATCTTCGCTCTTGAAGACCTCAAGTACCTTCGGCGCCTCGATCGCATCAAACAGCGCAGGCGCGAAAGCGGCGACCGCGTCATCCTCGGCCTGGGTGATGAAGGTTGGCGTCGTGATGTTCTTGACGTACGGAGAGATGTTGTACTTGGCGAACTCGACCGCGTAGGCGAAGACGCTATCGACCCCATGCACCCAGTAGCCGCGCTGGATGAAACTCCAGTGCAGCATGGGCGGGGCGTCCGGGCTTTGCAGGTAGGCCTGCATGTCGTCGAGTGACGAAGGGTCGATGTCAGGGAAGGCGGCCTTTTGCTCGTCGGTGAGCGGGAGGCGCTGCAGGAGCGCGTCCTTCTCGTCGTACTGGCCGGGATCGGCCACGAGTGCGGCGATGCGGTGCTCGAAGCAGGCAGCGCGCGGCGCGAGCCAGCCACCGAAGCTCCAGCCGGCGAGCGCAATCTTGTCCGGGTCAATCTCTGGCCGGGTGAGTGCGTAGTCGATGACTGGCGTTACGACTGTTTCCCAGTCAGGCCGCATGTGCATGTTGTCGATGATCAGGTTGCGGCCCTGGCCGGGGCCATCAAACAGGAGAACGTTGTAACCGCGCCGCACTGCTGCCACCGCGTGGGCGAAGAACATCTCCTGGATGTCTGAGTCATAGCCGTTGGTGTGGACGATGGTAGGACGCGGCCGGCCTGAGTCATCGACCAGCACCAGGTAGCCCGGCAGGGTCGTGCCCTCGAAGGGGATCTCGACGGGTTCAATCGGGAAATCACTGAGCGCGGCGCCCTTGAGAAAGGCAGCCGTCTCGGCCTCGAAGGCGTCAAGGAGGCGCGGATCGACCGGGTAGCCGTAGAGGGGGTACTGGATCACGCGGTAGTAGTTGGACGCCCGGTAGTACGCCTCACGGGCGCTGACGTGATCACCTGCAGCAAGGGCATCTTCCGCGAGCGCCACCATGCGGTCGGCAGTGGCCTTCCACTCGCGGGCCCAGGCGTCATGATCCCCGTCGGGGATGCGCGAGATGGTGCTGAGGCAGTCCCCGAAGTCCGCGCCCCGGTCCAGCGCGTAGGCAAGCGCCCGCATGCCGAAGCTTTCCCACATCTCGTAGTCGCTCAGGAGTGGTCGCATGGTTGACTCCTCCGCCACCTTCACCGGCGTGGCGTCCTGCGCGGCAGCGCTCTTCGCGATGCCACCGACGGCGATCGTGGCAGCGCCCAGGCTGCCGGCCCCGATGGCGGTACGGCGAGAGAGCCTGTGCGCTCCCGGCTCGGATGACGGTGTGGACATGAACTGGCTCCCTCGCGTTGCAACACTGGTGAGGAACCGGCCGTGGCGGCCGGTTCGGCATCTGATCTGGCAATACTTCTCCACGGACCGACTCTAGGCCGGATGGCGGAGAGGGTCAAGGTCGCGCGGCGCCGCCACTGGTTCAATCCCGGCGGCACATGGCAAACTGCCCGCCCCTGCCTCTCCGGCATTCCGCACTGCCGCTCGCGTTTTGGCCGGCAGTGCCAGGGCTCATCGCAGGGGTGTTGCCTGCCCTCGTCACCGGGCCATTCCTGCTGGCGCTGGCAGCCTCGCGGCTGGATTCTCCGGTGAGGCAGCATGATTGCCTGGGGTGCTGGCGCTCGGTGCGAATACGGTCTCGATCTTCAGCGGTGTTGGTTTCTTCCTGATTGCGGCTGGCGCGGGGTGATCGCGGCCTGGTGGCTCAGCCGGTGAGAGGCAAGCTCTTCCGAAGTGATCTCGATGCCGAATCCAGGATCGGGCCCCTCCCCTGACTCCTGTGGGCCAAGAATCATGTCGGAACAATGATGAAAGGAAAGCGGCGTGGCAATGTACGATCCGGGCCGGCCCTTTGATCTGGCAACGCCAATCATCCAGGCCCCGATGGCGGGTGTCGCCACACCCGGGCTGGCAGCGGCAGTCTCCAACGCGGGCGGATTGGGATCCCTCGGTCTGGGTATGAGCACCGTGGACCAGGCGAGGCAACTCATCACTGACACCCAGGCACTCACCGACCGGCCATTCAACGTCAACCTGTTCTGCCATCAGCCAGCGGCGCGTGATGCCGGCCGCGAGGAGGCCTGGATTCGTCACCTGGCGCCACTCTTCGCCGAGACGGGGGCGAAGCCGCCAGCGACGCTGAAGGAGATCTCGACCAGTTTTCTCGTCGACGAGGCGATGCAGCGCCTGGTACTGGAGTTGCGGCCCGCGTTTGTCAGCTTCCACTTTGGCCTGCCACCGGCGGCATATCTTGCTGACCTGCGCGCGGCGGGCATCCGCACCCTGGCAACAGCGACGAATCCGCGAGAAGCGGCCGTGATCGAAGCCGCGGGTATCGATGCCATCGTGGCGCAGGGGATCGAGGCCGGTGGTCACCGGGGGATGTTCGATCCCGAGGTCGAGGATGAACGCCTGAGCACGAGTGTCCTCGTGCGGCTCTTGACCCGGCAGAGCAGCCTGCCCATCATCGCGGCAGGGGGCATCATGGACGGGGCCGGCATGCGGGCTGCCCTGGACCTGGGGGCGGCTGGCGTCCAACTGGGGACGGCCTTCATCCTGTGTCCCGAGTCAGCGGCGAATGCAAGTTATCGCGCAAACCTCAAGAGTGAACGCGCAGAGGTGACCCGGCTGACCCCTGCGCTTTCGGGACGACCCGCGCGTGGCATGGTGAATCGGCTTGTTCGCCATGGCGATGCGCCCGGGAGCCCACGGCCTGCTGCCTATCCCGTTGCGTACGACGCCGCGCGGCAACTCAACGCCGCCGCGATGCAGCAGGGCAACGCCGAGTTTGCCGCCCAGTGGGCTGGGCAAGGCGCACCGCTCGCGCGAGAGCTTCCGGCAGCAACCCTCGTAACCACGCTCATGCAGGAGTTGCACGCTTGAGAACCGGGAGGGAGTCCCGGCAGACGACGATGTTACGAGCCTGAGGCGACACAGCATGCCAACGCTCGCGCTGTGGTTCCTGCTGGAAGCAGGCCGCCGGCCAATGACCGGTAACCACGCTTCGGTAGCCAAGGTCACTTCACCGGCGAGAGTGATCGTCGGTAGAGTAGGTCGATTGGGGTCGCGTAGAGGACGCGTGGCACCCACCGCCGGCCAAGATGGAGATGGTGACCATGGATGCACGGAACTTCGATGCGCTCAGCATGCGTTGGGCGCGATCCCGGCCTTCCCGGCGCAGGATCCTCCGGTCGGTCGGGTCCGGGGTGGCCGCGCTGACTGGGGCAGCCGTCGCGGGGCGCATCGACGTCTCAGCTGCACCCGCGCTCCAGGCGACGCCCGAGGCAACACCGGTTGGTGCGTACCCTGATGCCATCGCCATCGACGGTACATGGTTCTGCAACCAGACGTACGCGCTGTGCAACACGGCCGTCTGTGAGCGGACGGCGGATGACCCAAGTGTTGCCACGTGCCACTGTGTGGTCCTGAGCGGCTACTCCATGGGCTTCAAGACCTGCGACGAGCGGGCGCAGGAGGGAACCAGCCTCTGGTCCACGTTTTCCACGGCCAATGTCAACAGCGAGTTCGGCATCCTGGCGTGCCCCGAGGAGGAGGCGTGGGTGAACTGCCTTGACTACCCATGCGAGATGGACCCGCGCGATCCAGCCCTGGCAACCTGCCAGTGCGAGGTGGTGGAGCAGGGGCCGTTTCGCTCGTTTGGCGGGTATTGCGACGAGCGAAGGTGCACCGAGGAGTTGCTGTCGGGCACATCGCTGGATGCGCCGGGTGTCGAGCAGTACCTGGCCGGGATGGCTCAGGTGCAGCAGGCCGTGACGCTGCCGGAGACATGTCCCACTGCACAGTCGGCTGCAACGCCTGCGGTTGGGTGATTGTTCCTCCGAGACTGATGGGTTGGAACACCTGGCCGCTGCGCGTGGGCTTCCTGGACAGGATGAAGGCCCAGGCGAGAAAACTCTCGCGCTGGGCCTTCCGTGGCGGCCGAAGGCCGAGATTGTTCGTCACCCCCGGCCGAACACGAGCGGCTCGCCGAAGAAAAAACCCCGCTTCCTGCGTGCAGGAAGCGGGGTAGGGTGAGGGTTCTGAGACCTACCCGAAGGCGATGGTGAGGGGGTTCTCCAGGTAGCGCCGGACCACCTGCAGGAAGCGGGCGACCTCCGCGCCATCCGTGACCCGGTGGTCAGCCGAGAGCGTGATGTTCATGCGCTTGCCCGGCACGATCTCGCCGTCCTGCACCACGGGGACGTCCTTGATGGAGCCCACGGCCAGGATCGCCGCCTGCGGCGGGTTGATGATGGCGATGAACTCCTCGACATCGAACATACCCAGGTTGGAGATGGTGAAAGTGCCGCCCTGGTACTCGTCCGGGGTGAGGCCGCCCTTGCGGGCGCGGCCGATGCGGTCCTTCGTCATGCGCGCGATGGAGATCAGCCCCATCTTGTCCGCATCCGGGATGAACGGCGCGATCAGGCCGCCCTCGATGGCCACCGCCACGTTGATGTCAATGTTCGGGTGCTCGATCAACTGGTCATTTTCCAGCGATGAGTTCAGGTTCGGGAACTCGCGCAGGGCGAGCGCCGCCGCCTTCACGATCAGGTCGTTGAAGGAGACCTTGCCATCCTCCGGAGCCTGCTCGTTGATCATCTCGCGCAGTTCGCCCGCCTTGATCATGTCCACTTCCACCGTGACGTAGAAGTGCGGCTGGTTAGTCTTGGACTCCAGCATGCGGCGGCCGGTGGTGCGGCGGATCTTGCTCAGGTCGTGCGGGATGCCGGCTGGGCGACCGGAAGGACCAGCGACGGGCGCCGTTACAGCGGCCGGAGCGGGAGCGGGAGCGGGTGTCGCTGGCGCAGGGGCCGCCGCTGGCGCAGGCGCGGCGGCGGGAGCCGGAGTGGCCGCCGGGCGCGGTGCGCCGGTCAGCAGCGCGGAGATATCGTCGCGTACGATGCGGCCACCAGGGCCGGTGCCAGCGATGCCCGAGAGGTCGATACCGTGCTCGGCCGCCAACCGCTTCACCAGCGGTGAGGCGCGCAGGCGTTCACCAGACGCGGCGACCAGGGGCTCACTGGGGACGGTGACCGGCACGGCTTCGGTCCGGCCATTGGAGGCGGCGGCCGAGACTGGTTCTGGCGCAGCGGCAGCGGCAGGAACCGCCTGGGCTGCCGGTTCGGCTTGTGCCGCGGGAGCAGGCGCGGCCTCCGGGGCCGGAGCAGCGACATCCGCGCTCTCTTCGCCGATGGCGGCGATAGCTGAGCCAATGGGGACCGTTGCCCCTTCCTCGACGTAGAGCTTCGAGAGGACGCCGGCTTCCTGCGACTCAATTTCGAGCGAAACCTTGTCGGTCTCGATCTCCGCCAGCGGATCGCCGACGTTCACCTCGTCGCCGACCTGCTTCAGCCAGCGCAGGAGGGTTCCCTCCTCCATGGCGTCACCCATCTTGGGCATGATGACGGTCGGCATCGACTATCCCTTTCGGTAGAGCACGCGGTGGGCCGCGTCGATAATCTGCTGTTCGTTCGGGAAGGCGGCAATTTCCAGGTTGCGGGCGTACGGCGCCGGGGCTTCCGCGCCGCTGACACGCTCCACCGGGGCGTCCAGGTCGTCGAAGGCCTGCTCCTGGATGAGCGCAGCCACCTCCGAGGCGACGCTGAACCAGCGCCACTGCTCCTGCACCACCACACAGCGGTGCGTCTTGCGCACCGAGTTGATGAGGGTTGCTTCGTCAAATGGGCGAATGGAGCGCAGATCCACGACCTCGGCGGAGATGTTTTCCTCCGCCAGTTTCTCCGCCACGCGCAGGAGCATGTTCACCTGGCGGCCATAGCCAACCAGCGTCACATCCGTGCCCTCGCGCGCAATGCGCGCCTTACCGAAGGGGACGACAACGTCGCCGTCGGGAACCTCACCCTTGGTGCCGTAGAGCGCGCCCGCCTCGAGGAAGATGACCGGATCTGGCTCACGAATCGCCTGCAGCATCATCCCCTTGGCGTCCGCCGGGGTGACCGGGGAGACGACCTTGAGACCTGGGAAGTGCCCGTAAAACCCTTCCAGGCTGTGGGTGTGCTGAGCCGAGAGCTGCACGCCGCCGCCATTTGGGCCGCGGATCACCAGCGGCACGGAGACCTGGCCACCGGAGAAGTAGCGCAGTTTGGCGGCGTTCTGGATGATCTGATCGGCGGCCTGGAACGAGAAGTTCCAGGTCATCATCTCCACGATCGGGCGCATCCCCATCATGGCCATGCCGATCGCCGCACCAGTAAAGCCGCCCTCGGCGATGGGAGTGTCGATCACCCGCTTCGGGCCAAAGCGCTCAAGCAGGGTGTCGGTGACGAGGTGGGTCCCGCCGTAGACTCCGATATCCTCGCCCATGACGACGACCGAGTCGTCGCGTTCCATTTCATCTGCCATCGCGGAGCGGAGCGCCTCGCGATAGGTCATGACCGTCATGCGTCCTCCGGGGTGAGTGACTGGTGCAAGGTCAATGGCTACCCGTGCGCGCCGTCCGCAACCACGGTGTCGGCGTAGACGTCGGTGTAGAGCTCGTCAAGCGGCGGATCCGGGCTCTCCTCGGCGAAGCGCACCGCTTCATCGACAAGCTCCTTGGCGCCTGCCTTGATCTCGTTCAGCTTGTCGTCATCCACCCCCATCTCCAGCAGGCGCGCTTCCGCGATGCCAATGGGGTCGCGCTTGCGCCACTCGGCGATCTCTTCCTTGGTGCGGTAGCGCTCCAGGAAGTCAGCGGCGCCGTGCGGAGCCAGGCGGTAGGTGTGGACTTCGAGGGCGTAGGGCTTTCCGGACTCGCGCACCATCTTCGTAACGCGCTCGGCGACTTCCAGGACCGCGAAGAGGTCCATGCCGTCCACGTCCTCATGCTCGATACCGTAGGAATCGAACTTGGCGGAGAGGTCGGTCATGGCCGTGGCGCGCTCGACGCTGGTGCCCATGCCGTAGTTGTTGTTCTCCAGGACAAAGAGGGTGGGGTTCATGCCGTCGCGGCCCCAGAGCCCGGCCAGGTTGGCGCCCTCATGGAAGGCGCCGTTGTGGATGGCGCCGTCACCCAGGTAGAGCTGGACGATGCCATCCTCCCCCTTGTAGCGCAGCGCGTAGGCCATACCGACACCGAGCGGGATGTGCCCGCCGACGATGCCGTAGCCGCCCCACAGCCCGTTCTCGACATCGAACAGGTGCATGGAGCCACCCTTGCCCTTCACCAGGCCGGTGCCCTTGCCGTAGATCTCAGCCATCACCGCGTTCGGGTGACTCCCAAGCAGCAGCGCGTGGGCGTGATCACGGTAGGCGGTGATGACCTTGTCCATGTCCTGGTAGTAGTGCAAAAGTCCGGTGGCCACCGCTTCCTGGCCACTGTAGAGGTGGAGATACCCGCCGACCTTTCCGGTCCGGAAGCCGCGTTGCGCGGCGTCCTCGAAAAGGCGGATTTCGTTCATCTTGCGGTAGAGGTCAAGATAGACCTCAATCCCCAGATCAGGGGCGGTTCCGTTGCTTGATGCAACTGCTACGGGCCCGTCGTCGCTGGACGACGCCTTTCTTCTCCGGCTCTGGCCCTTCGTCGTCGACATGCCCTCGCCTCTCGCGCCTCCGGCGGGTTGCGCCCGTGGTCGCATCGTGGATAGCGATAGATCTCTGTGTCCGGAGACACACCAAAACGGGGTGGCCTGGCGACCAACCTTTCGGTGAAGTGTACCGTACCTTTTTCCGTTGCCGGACGCGGGAAGTTGTGCAGATCGTTCAGTTTTGTGTAGCGAGACTGCGCGCCAGAACCGGACGCGTGTGCCGCTCCAGGAAGCAGCGGTGGCCGGCCTCTGCCATCTCCTGCGCCAGAGCCGGGCTATGCAGGAGGCGCAACGTGGCGGTCGCGAACGGCGCTGTGTCGTCGGCCACCATGGCGTGCACGCCGTGCTCAACCTCCAGCCCTTCAGCGCCGATGGTGGTCGTGACCAGGGGGCGTCCCAGCGCCAGGGCCTCCAGCGATTTCAGGAACGGCCCTGCGCCCGCTCGCATCGGCGCAACGGCGATGTGGGCATCGCGATACCAGGGCTCGAGATCCGGGACAGGGCCGATGAGCTCTACGCCTGCCTGGGCGGCCAGGCGCTGCACGGGTGGTCCTGCGCCCTCGCCAATGATGCGGAGACGCACCGGGCGATGCGCACCGGCCTGGATACGCGGCAGGATGGCGGTGCAGAAGTGCAGCATGGCATCCTCGTTTTCCTCCGCACCGAGGTCTCCGACGAATAGCAGCGTGTAGTCCCCGCGCGTGGGCGGAGGAAACAGCGTGAACCCGGGCACCGGGAGAGTGTCTGGTAGCACGACGATGCCAGCGTGCTGCGACTCACGTTGCTGCAAGCGCTGCTGATCCCCGGCCCAGGTCACGAAAACCTGATCGTACGCCGCCAGCGCTTCGTCCTCTGCCTGGAGTGCTTGCTCCTCGACTTCCTGCCAGCGCGCTGCTTCGTCGAGATGCCCCTGAGTGCGGGCCAGGACCGCAAGACGGTGGGCTCGCCGTGAGGGGAGGGGTCCGAGATCAAGCTGCCGCTGGACAGCAGTCGCGAGCCAGGGGGCGGCAGCCGGGGCAGACGGCGAGCGGGCGATGTGCACGACGTCGAAGCGCTCCTCAGAGGAGAGTGGTGAGCCGCTCCGTGGCCAGATGATGCGCTCCACCGTGGCAGCGAGCTCCGGATCCAGCGGCTGCACAGCCTCGCTGGCATGAGGCGCCAACAGCAGGGTCACCCGGTAGTTCCCGGCAAGCACTGCCAGGGTGGCCCCTGCGCGCATGGCGACACCACTTCCAGTGAGAGCAGGCGTGACCTGGCTTACGAAGAGCAGGCTGGGCCGATGTTGATCACCGGACGCCACAGGCTCCCAGTCGGGAACGGAGCGTTCGCGCACGTCCCGGAGTTGTCGAGCGAGGGGACATTGGTCTCCGATGCAGGTTGCGGAAGGGCGAGGGCAGGCTGCCGGGCAAGGTGCGGCGCGCAGATCGTGCCGGTGGTCAGCTTACACGCTTTTCGTGGTCGTCATGCACCGTGGAGAGACGTCAGGTTCTGGGAGACGCTGGTGCAGCGCCGGCGCGCATCTGTTGATAGGCGGCAACGGCCCAGGGTGGGAGCAGATCATCGGGTGGGCGGGGATCTCGTTCCAGCTTGCTGGCGTAGTCCTCCAGCGAGGAGCCAGACATCTGGTGTGTCCAGGTGTGCGCTCGCTCGTCCGTGACGGAGGCGTGACGCACTGCCAGGAAGGTGTCTCGCGCGGCGCAGGTGAGCCGGACTGCGCCGCGACGCTGGTGATCAAGCAAGAACCAGGTGTCCTCATCGCCGAAGAGCGGACGAAAGGGCCTGTCCTCCCAGAGTGCGCGAGGAAAATGCAGGGTGGCGCCCGGGAGGTGATTCACCACGCTGCGGCGCAACTCCCAGGCCGCCAGGTCGAAGAACAGAAATGGCGAGAGAAAGAGCAGCGTGGGCCGGCAGCTATCCTGCCATGCGGTCATCAAGGTCGCCTGCATCGCTGAGAGAAACGCTGGACCGTACCAGTCATCATCGTCCATTTTCTGGATGAAGCGCCCTCGCGCTACCGCAATGCCTTCGTTGAGCTTGCTGCCAAGCGGCGTGCCTGGACGAACCCGAAGCAAGCGTCCGCCTGCGGCCTCGACATCACGTTGCGCGACCGGATGTCGATCGCCGTCATCGACGACGATCAACTCACGGTCAACGGCTGGCCAGAGTTGCTGCTGGTAGCAAGCTAGAGCCAGCGGCAGGAAGCGCGGCCGGTCCCGCGTGGCCATGACGACGGAGATGTGTGGGCGCATGAAGGCAGCGGAATGTTCAGCGTCGCCCTGGCCAGCAGGTGCTTACGTGGTGCAGATCAGCGTGTTATTCAGCGAGAGATCACACTCAGACGTGCAGCATTGAGTGAAATTGACCTTGCCATCGGGCCCCAGGGCGGGACAACAGAACTGGCCGCTGGGGCACCTGTCGAGGCAACTGGCGCCCGAGCCACCTGCGCTCGTGGAGAAGCAAGGCCCCTTGCCTTCCTTGGCGGCTTTGATGCAAAGGCCGTAGTTGACCGTGGCATCAGGAAGTTGGGAGTTTATCTTGCACCAGTTGTCACACATGTTTTGGTACGGCGCGTACTTCTGGCGCAACTTGCGCTTTTTCTTGCCCTTGTTCTTCCCGCCTTCGGCGGTGAAAGGCAGGGCCAGAGCCGATCCGGCCAGCAACGCACCAAGTGCACGGCGCCGAGAGGCGCCGGCGGCAAGGGACTTCGAGAACTGATCGAGGGGATTCGTCATTGACTGGGTTCCTTTCATCACGTTGCGGAGAAGTTGGGTGAAACCCTGGATCGTGTGAATGTGGGCCGCGACGGCATCGTGTCATGCGTGACATGGTGTGTCAAGGGCAGGAGTGTCTTGGCAATACCCCTGCCTGGTCAACACGGGAGAGTTCGTTCTCCCAATGATTCCTGATTTCCTGCAGGCCGATGAACGGTCCAGCGCTGATGGTCCCGGAGCCGTCAATCGCATAGAGAACCGGCGTTTCCAGGACCTGGAGGGCCCTGGACGCTTCACGGTCTGCCTGAAAGAGCAAGGACACGCCCGGCAACGCGGCTGCCTGCATGTTCAGCGGATCCTCTGGGGTGCCCTGGCTTATGACGTAGGAAGCGTTGCGCTGACACTCTCCGAGGAGGTCCACCGCTTCCCTGCACGGAGGACAGTCCGGATCGATGAGCAGGAGCGTGTACGGCTCACCGATGTGGCTGGCCGGGGTGCAGGTCTCGCCCGTGCTCGAGATCGCCTGGAAAGGTGGAACGGGTTGACCGGCGGAGAGTGGTTCCCGGTGTGCCCCGGAATCGGTCGGAATGGTGGTTACAGCCAGAGGTGACGGGTGTCTGTCCAGTTTCTGCCCACGCGCAGCTTGCACCAGCATGGCCGGTCCAATCAGGAGGGGGCTGGCGGTGTGACGTGAGGGTGCGACAAGGTATCCGGCCGGGGTAGCTGTGACACCATACAGTGATGCGGCCTGGCGTTGGGGATCATGCAGGAGGATGCCAGCAAAGGGCGGAAACTCAGAACCAGACGGCTCGTCGCCACCGATGACCGCGACGATTTCCGGGTGCTGGGGCTGGGTGAAAAGAGCGCTGAGTTCGCGCGCCAGGGCTCGCGAATAGAGGCAGTCACTGTCCAGGAACAGCAGGAGTTGCGGCTGGTCACGCGCGGTAATGACCTGTGAAATGCTCAGGACACGCCCCGTCTCTCCAGAAGCGCTGGTCGCGAGTGTGGGTAGCGCGACATCTGAGAGATAACTCCCGTGCTTCAACCCACCCGGGTGCGCCCCCGGTCGTTGGGCAATGAGTTCCTCTACGCGCAGGAGTAGCCGCCCTCGATCAACGATCAAGCGGTAACAGAGAATGCCCAGGAGGATGCAGCCAATGAGGGAGAGGACCCCAAGGCCGAGCAGGATGGAGAAGAAGTAGGCCGGGGTAGAAAGCATGTCTTCTCCTGCCTGATTGGAGGACGTGCACTCTGCCAGCGAATTGCAGCATTTCCCTGCTCATCTGGTCCGTGGCACAAAGTGTGCGAAGACTACAGGGTTCCCAGGGCATCGTGCCCGATCGCGAACCAAAGGAGCGCAACCATGAGTGACGGAACCGGAGACAAGATCCGCGGCACCCTCGAGGAGACGAAGGGCGACCTGAAGCAGGGCGTAGGTGACCTGACGGGTGACGATCGCCTGAAGGGCGAGGGGATGCTGGACGAGGCCAAGGGCAAGGCCCAGCAGCTCCTGGGTGACATCAAGGACAAGGTTGAAGACATCGGCGACGACCTGGAGCGCAAGTCCCGGGCGTAGCCGGCAGAGGTTGCTTCCCGCAGACGGGCAAGTAACCGCGCAAAGTCAGCACGTTTCACCTCAACCCCCTCTTCCGCGCACGCGGAAGAGGGGGTTCCTCATGCTGTGAAACCGCAAGGGAGTGCGTGTTTCTCCTCATGCCTGGGGAGCGCGGGTGAATGGTGGCGTGGCGGGAAGATCGCACGGGAGAGGCCTCTATGTGCAGGATTGCGACCTGCCTGTGTCATCGTGCGTTCTCGATGGGAACCGGGCGCAAGCTTGCGGAGGACTGTTTTGCATGGGCGGTCGTCTGCAGATCAGCAATGCCGCCTTTACGGACAACACGGTCACAACATACTCAGGTGGAGGGATGTTCGTCGTGGACGAGACACAGGCGACGCTCGCCAACTCACGAGTAAGCGGCAACCAGGCGACGAGCACGCCTGCTCCCACACTTGGAGGAGGCATCTTGCTGGAGTCAGCGGAGTTCACGATCACAAGGAGCGGGATAAGCGGCAACTCGACGCCGGATGGTGGTGGGGGCACCGCGGTTTATGGATCCATAGGTGTCCTCGCCCTCGACCGCGCGACAAGGATCCTCAACAACACCACCGTGACAACTCCGGGCGGCGGAAATCTCTTGACCGGTGGCCGGAACGTCAACCTGAACGGCGCTACGCTCGACGGCAACATACCGGACAACGTCCGAACGAACCAGATTCTGCTCGGATGACTCGGCGGCAGTCGCCGAGTCACGCGTCTCAACATTACGGGTGGGGATTCACGACAGATTGAAGATCTCTGCGTACAGGCGTTCCGTGTCTGCAGAGGGACTCATCCCCGCACGGCTCTGAAGCTCATGGCGGCAGACTGCGTAGACTTGTGCGGCCTGGCCAGCATTCCCCCCTTGCATGAGCGCTCGCATGAGCCAACGGTAACTCGCCTCCCGGAGCGGATCGAGTGCCTGGAGTTGCCGGGCCTCCGTCTCCGCAATGGAGGCGTTGCCTCGTGCCAGCTCGGCTTCGACCGTTCGCTCACAGGCGCGCAGGTGAATATCGCGCAGGGCATCGCGCTGGGCAAGAATCCACGCAGCGTTCTCACCCGGCAGGAATCCCCTGGCAGCAATCTCCATTGCCACGCGCGCTTCGGCCAGCGCGGCGTCCGGGTTCCCCAGGAAGACCAGGCGATCAGCCTCGTGAATGGCCTCTCGTGCTCGCTCCCAATCGACGAATGCCGCAGCCGGGAGCCGCAGCGTGTAGCAGCCCTGCTCACCCCGGATTGAGATGGCGTCAATGCCTGAACTAAGCGGCGCCAGGGTACGACGCAGGCGACTGGCCAGCGCACTCAGGGAGGTGTCCCAGGCGTCCGGAATGGCGTCGTTCCAGATGGCCTCGGCCAGGTCGAGGCGGCCAACCGGCCCCCGGCGGTGCAAGACCAGGTAGGTCCACAGGAGGCGGCCCTGGCGCCCGGGGAGGTCGTCTTCCTGCACGAGGAGGTCACCGGCTTCGATGGCGAGGCGCCCGCAGATGTAGATCCGAGGCATCAATGACACACCAGTGGGCGTGAAACACGGTCTGTCGGGGAAGAGCGCGCTGCAACCTTTTTGCAAGATCGCTGCAAGATCCCCTCATCATACTGGCGATGTAACCAGAGTTGCGTCAGGTGCCTGCGCAAGGCTGCGGCCGGCGCGGAGCGGTAGCCAGAAGGGAGATCCAGATGACCAAGGTTGTGCGGTGCTCGTGTGGTGTCAATCTCCGCGACGGAGACGAGCAGAAGTTGATTGTGCAGGTGCAGCAGCATGCCAGGGAGGCGCATGACCTCAACCTGACCGAGGAGCAGGTACGCGCCATGATGGAGATCGAGCAGGAGTAAAGCCCGGCCCTACGTAGAGGTGAGCAGGGTGGCTGCCCAGGATTGCTGCGCTGGTCCGGGGCGACACGGTTGCTGGCGCGGTGCCCTAGGCGAAAGACGCCGGTCGGCCCTCCTCGTCCCAGCCGCGCTCGCGGTAGTAGGCGCTGATCTGGTGGTCGAGCCAGGCCGGGTCGATCGGCGGGCCCTCTCCGGCGTCCTGCAGGAGGCGTGGAGGAAGTGTGTCGTCAGCGCGGGTCCAGCCGTGGGCCAGGTTGACCTGCTTCTTGACCTGGTTGATGGCGCCAGCGGCCCGCCGCAGATCTTCCGGCTCCGTGGGCAGACCCGTGACTGCCGCGTGTAGGGCGGCGCTTTCTTCGTGGATGTCGTGCAGCGCGTGACGCAGGAACTTGCAGAGCGTGAGGGAGTCGAACAGCGCGGCCTGATCTTCAGCGGCGACTGCGGCCTGGGCACGGGCTCGCGCATCGGCCTCGGGGTCGAGCTGGTCAGAAAGATCGACCTGGTAGGCGGACGAGCGGTTGTGGCACGCGCCGCGGGCAGCCACGGCGAGGCCCAGGGCCAGGGTAGGCAGCTTGCGCGGGTCGTAGCCAGGCAACTCCAGGCCCTTGACGTGCATCGCCCACTGGTCGCTGCCCTGCCCGATGCGTGCGGAGGCAGCGCGGGTACCCCCGGCGAGGAGGTCTCCGAGGCCGGCGCGGCGGTGGCCTATGGCGTCCAGCACGGACAGGATTGCGGCGCCATCGCCCCACGCTGGAATCTCCGCAGGCACCACGCCGAGATCGACCCGGCGATCCCGGCACTCCATCGCCCAGGCAATCGACGCCCCGGCCGAGATCGCATCCATTCCCAGGTCGTCGCAGAGGGCGGACGCGCGGAGAACGGCGTTCGGATCACTGACACCACAGAGGGAGCCAAGGGCAAAGAGCGTTTCGTACTCCAGGCGCGCGGAAACCTCCGCTCCGTCATCCAGGGTGCGGAAGTGATGCTCGCAGCCAACCGTACAGGCAGCACAGGCATGCTTGCTGGTGAAGTGCTCGAGGTGCAGTGTCTCGCCGGAGATGGCGGCGGAACCCGCGAAGCTGCCGCGCTGGAAGTTCTGCGTCGGCAGGAAACCCATGCGGTCGAAGAAGCCGACGTTCGCGACCGTGCCGATGTCCCGGTACTTGGCCGTGCCTGAACCCTGGCTACGCTGCGCAAGATCGCGCGCAAGCCGGGCCACCGCACGTGGGTCGGCGGCTGGGGGCAAGGTGCTGCCGCGCACGGCCAGCGCCTTCAGTTGCTTGCTGCCCATCACCGCGCCGTTCCCGGTGCGCCCGGCGAGGCGCCCATCGTTGGCAATGGCCGCGTAGCGGACACCGGTTTCACCGGCGGGGCCGATTGCTGCGACGCGAAACTCCTGCCCAAGTGCCACGCGCACGCGATCGCTGGTTGCTCGAGGAGAGGCGCCCAGGAACTCAGTTGCGGGACGCAGGGAGACCGTGGCGTCGTCAATGACCAGGGTGCTCCAGGCGGGGGCATGACCGGTGATCACCAGGGCATCGAAGCCAGTGCGCTTGAGGGCCAGGGCCAGGTAGGAGGATGAGAGCGACTCCCCGATGAGCCCCGTTTGTGGCGAACGGGCGGCGATGGCGAGTTTGCTGGCGGTGGTGATGCCAGTCCCCACAAAAGGCGACGTCGCAAAGATGAGCGGGTTTCCGGGAGCAAGCGGGTCGACTCCAGGCGGAGCGTGCTCCAGCAGGAGCGCGCTGGCGAGCCCGATACCACCGATCACGTGCTGGAAATGCGGCTCCGGAATGGTTTCGGGCCAGGCGTCGCAGCCGTGCTGACCGAGGTGAACGCGCAGCAGGCGGCCATGGACACCCCCAACGCGAGAGGGGTGCACGTCAGCCCCCGGCGGCGCTGGCGACCAGCAGGATGGAGGCGCCGGCGGCCAACGGCTGCGACGGCTCACGCGTGAAGCGCTCATCGACCACGAAGCTGTAACCAGGGAGGAGCCAACCCGTGTCTTCCTGGATCACCGGACCGGCCAGCTTGGGAGCAGCGAGCGCGAGATCGGCGGCAACCTCCGCGAGGGTTGTGCCGGATGCTGGAACACGGGCGCGCCCGGCAAGCAAGCGGGGCACACCGAAGAGTTCGACCTCGTGCATGGGGCCGGAGGAGGGAGCCTGCAGCTCCGGGGCAGTGGTAGAGCCCAGGGCGGTGGACGACGTTGGCTGCGCCATATGCTGATGATAGCTACTGAGCGAGACACCCTTCGGTAGCGTCAGTACGTCAGGCCGCGGTGCCTCCTGCGCGGCGTGCCGCGAGCCACTGGCGCAGCCCGCTGCGCAGGTAGAAGTAACGGGCTGCGCGCACGGCCAGGGCCAGCATCAGGATGAGCATGACGAAGCCGAGGACAAGATCGATCAATGTGACATCGGGCAGAGGCGACTGGACCACCACGGAGCGCACGCCCCAGATGCCGAGAATGATGCCTCCGATACCGAGCACCAGTTCATGCAGGGAGCGCAGGCCAAGGGCGAAGATGCCGGAGGCAGAGATGAGCAGGACCAGCAGGACGGTGAGGATGCGCAGGTAGCGCGGGCGCTGCCACTGAAGCTCATCGACGAGCATGAAATCGGTCGGATCGTTCGGAGAGCGCACGTCGGCAGGGTCAACCGCTGTCGGCGGCACCATGTCCAGGCGGGTAACGAGATCCTCCAGGGTGAACGACACCGTGTGCGCGGCAACTTCGGCGCGCGTCACCGGCAGGGTGATGCCGCCGGGAAACGTGTTTTCCACCACGACGCCGAGGAGCAGGGTGTAGTCATCGAACGGGTATCGCTGCGGCTTGCCGCGGATGGGGAGTTGCACCTGGTAGGTGTACGTGCCCTCGTCGGCCGGCACCGTCACGGTGGCCGAGGGCGGGAGCCCGCGTCTCCGCGCCGCATCGTTGCCCAGGGAGTAAAACGTGGCCGTGGTTTCCGGGCAGGCGATCGGGCACTCGCGGTGTCCGGAGAGCGTGAGTGAGGCCATCATGCCTGCTTCGTCGATGTTGGTGACGGTCACGTTGATAAAGGTGGCGTGCGGGGCCATGGCGCTGTTCACCGGCACTTGCTCACCGGTGAACATGTCGAAAAGCTGCCCCTCGGCCTGCGTGCGCAACTCCTGCACCATGCTGATCGCGGTGCTGGGCAGCATGCCCAGCACCAGGACCACCACGATCAGGGTCAGGATGAATGAGAGCAGATACTTGCGATGGATGCCCTCGGGCAGTGGCTGGTTCTCTGGAAGGGCAAACGGCGGTGCTGCCGGGTCGTCGGCACCTACCTCGGGGGGTGGCATGTCCTCGGCCACGCGAAACCTCCGGGAGCGCCATCGCTACGCGGTAGGCGTTGCCTGCGGCGCCAGATCACGAGCCCAGGCGGCCTCGACATCGAGTTCAGCCGGGATCAGCCCATTGTCGGCCATCCAGGCCGCGTAGTCTCGCCATTGTTGTGCGGTCTGGGTCCCAAAATGGCCGTTTGCATCCGTCCAGACAGGAATGAGGAGGCGTAGCCCTTCCGTCTCCACCTCGAGGTCGACCTCCGGGCTGGCGGTCTTGAGGGCGGCCAACGCGGCCTGAGGGTCGGCAATAGCGTCCTCGTAGCCGCGGCGAGTGGCACGCAAGAAGCCTTCGATGCGCGCGCGACGGGAGCTGAGATCCGCCTCGTTGGCCACGATGATCAGCTCGTAATAGGGCGGCACGCCCCAGTCATCAACCTTGAGCATGTCCGTGGCAAAGCCCTCCTGTGCGGCCAGGATGGGCTCGTGAGTCCAGAAAGCGCCGAGTGACGCATCGACGCGGCCGGAAACAAGGCCGGGCACGAGATCGAAGCCGATATTGACCAGTTCGACGTCATCCATGCTTGCGCCGTCACTGGCCAGCATGGTGGCCAGGAAGGCTTCCTGGCTTGGGATGCCGGGGTAGCCGATGGTCTTCCCCGCGAGGTCCGCGGGCCGGGTAATACCACTCGCAGCGAGGACCATGATGCCCTGCAGAGGACGCTGGGTGAGGGCCAGGATTGAGGTCACGGGAACCCCGGCGGCACGCGCCAGCAGGAGATCGGTCTGGTATGAGATGCCAAAGGCATCGCGTCCCGCGCCGACAGTTTGCAGCACGGTTGTCGGGTCAGATGGCGTGTAGAACTCTGGCTTCAGGCCCTCTTCTGCGTAGTAGCCACGTTCCTGCGCCAGGAACAGGCCAGCGTGGTTGGCGTTGGGGTACCAGTCCAGGGGAACGGTGAAGCTGTCCAGTTCCTGGGCGCGCGCGGTCCTGGAATGATTTGCCGCCGAATGAAGGCTGATCAACGCGACGCCGGCCAGGGCGTGCCGGCGTGAGATTCGACGGGTCGACACCAGATCCTCCGCAAACGTGTCAGCAGCGTGGAGCGCGCGTGACCATCGCGTGGCCACGCCGGGACGTCACCATATCACGCTCCGCTGAGTCAGAGTGGCGGGAACCTAGTGCAGCCAGGACGCCGCGCCATCGACGGAGTCGGCGACATCGGCGAGGGTCCGGCGTTCCAGGGCATCCTGAAAGCGAGCTTCGGCATCGGCCACGATGGCGTTGAGTGCCGGGCCAAGAGCAGCACTGATCGGGCAGTGAGGCGAGACCGAGCGATGCCCGGGAATCAGCGGTTCATTCGAGATGGCGCAGTAGATGTCCTTCAGGGTGATCATGTCCGGTGGATGGGCCAGGCGGTACCCACCGTCACGCCCCTCCGCCGCATCGACAATCCCGGCCTGACCGAGCGTCGCCAGCATGCGGCGCACGCCCGATGAGTGCGTGTTCACGCTGCCAGCCAGTGTTTGGCTGGTTGCGCTCCCCGGCGATCGGGCGAGGAGGATAAGCGTATGCAGGGCCAACGCAAACTGCCGCCGCGCCATCCCAGACTCCACCTAAGCTGTCGTACTGTCCCATAGCGTACGGGGCAGAACGACGATGCGCAATAACCTGCGCGACACACAAAAACTCCAGCGCTCCAGGCACGTCATGGTGCCTGGAGCGCTGGAGGGAAGAAGGGGGAGGGAGTGGAGGGGAGGGAACCCTCCGGATCGGGTAGGAAGAAATCTGGGTTAGTGCGCAGCCTGTGCAACGTGCGCTGGGAGGCGCTGCGGGAGGGCCGGAAGCTGCGCCCGGTTGCGAATAGCCAGTACAGTGCCGCCGGCGATGAGGCCGAGAGCCGCCATGAGCGCGACAGCCCCTGGGACGCGGATGGCGAACTGGGTGGGCGTCGGGGTCGCGTGCAGCCGGAGAACCTCACCGGAGCTGCCGTCAATGGTCATGCGGACAGAATCACCGACACGCAGGGCTTCGAGGGGAACGTTCTGGCCGTCTCGAACCAGGCTGGCGGCGGAGTTAACGGGAAACGCGACCGGCTGCGTGGAGTCATCTTCCGTGAGTGCGAGGAGCCCATTGCTGGCGCCCACGACCGTGCCCTCGATAGCGACCGGAATACCGGTCACGGCGGCGTCGTTCGGCAGGACGAAGGCAGGCGCGTTCGTGGCGGTTGCCTCGTTCCAGTGCGCGAAGAGTGCGAGGGCCAGGACCGCGGTCAGCGTGAACGCGGCAATCGTGCGCGCGGATCCAAGGAGACGGTGCGACCACGAGCGTTGAGGACGAGAAACGTACATCGGTGAACCCCTTTCCACGGAACCTGCGAAGCCGGCGCGTATGGACCAGGCTGCGGTTACTCGTGACGACAATCCTCAGGCCGCCCAGGGGACGCGACGCCAGCGACCGGGAGGGTCAAGGCGGGGTGGGAACGGTGTCCCGGCCGCCTGGCGTGCGTCCTGAAACAGGGCGGGGGCGAGAAGGCTTGCGGGAGCCTGTCTCTACGGGTGCGGTTGTGCGGGGTTTGGGTTCCTCCGCGGGGGAGGAGCGGGAGGGGGCGATGTGTGGATCGGATGACGGTGGCTGGGTCGTCTACCGGTTCCATCGGGGCTCGCCTCACCTAGAACGAATGTACTACCTCCGTGCCTCTTTGTCAAGAGGTTTTAGAACGTATTTTCGGAATTGCAGTCCGCCGTGTCGGGGAGCGGACTGGCTGCGGTAGCCATTCGTGCGTCCCTTATCGCAAGCCCCGTGCCAGCGAGTCATGGGAAAATCGGCACCTGTTTCTGCAACGCGGGATGTTGCCTGCTTGTGAGCCGATCTACCCATGAATACGCACGAAAACGGGCTTTGGTTTGCTCGGTGTGCCGGACAGGCACAAACGTGCCGTCCAGAGGGACCAATTGCTCCGTCGGCTGGCAACCGTCCACCAGGGTGCCGAGATAGGTCACGAGTTTGTGCCTTCGTCTCCGGGGCAACGTGGCGGCGCATTTTGCGCGCGAGTCAATGTCTGTCCAGGGCGTGTGCAGCAGGGCCGCCCTTGCTGTTGCCTATCATGAAGACTGTCCGCATGCCGATCTCTTGTACGCGACGACAGGGGCGCTCCAGGCGCTCCAGAGGGCCTTCATGGACGTAGGACTTCGCCATCCCCTGCTCATTGGGGCTTTGATAGCCAGTGCCTTGCTGCCGTGCGGGGTGCGCGCGCAGGAGATGGCCACGCCCGGGCCTTTTCCCCAGGCGCCAGGTTCCGCAGCGTGCGTGGTCGAGGCACGCACGGCCGCAGACGTGTTGGCAGTACTGGACACCGCACCTGCGACGCCGGCCTACGCCACTCCGGACGCGGTCGCTGCACGGGGCGCTGCTGCTGATGCGGCGAGCTCGGCTGCGGTTAAAGCCACGCTGCTCCAGGTGTTTGCCTGCGCGAACGCTGGTGATCCTCTACGGTTTGCCAGCCTCTACACCGATCCCTTCCTGCGTGACTTCTTTGGAGGAGTTCCCCAGGCAGATCTCGCGGCATTTCTCGGAATGCCGCCGCAGCCGCTACCCGTTGAGCAGCAGCGCATCATCCGCGGGCTCGGGGACGTGGAGCTCCTGCCGGACGGCCGAGCGCGCGTGGTGATCATTCTCGATGAGCCGGATGACCCACGGACGGAGGAGCCGGACACGGTGATCCTGCGCCAGGTCGATGGCCGGTGGCTCGTCGACGAGATTCATGAGGACGCCGGCTCAGCGCCTTGACGGACGGCCTCGCTACCATGCGGGCGGGATGCTGGCAGGCAGCGGGGTCCACCGGCAAATGATCACCCAGCCGGGCGTCAGGATGCGCTGGTGTTGGGGGGTGTGGTTGCGCGGCCAATTTCCCCGGCGACGATGAGCATCATAGCCATCAGCATGAAGGCGCCGGCGCTGGTCATGACCAGGGTCTCGGTGTCGAAGTCACGGCCGGCAATGAGCAGCGCGGCGGAGAAGTTGCGCATGCCAGTGCCCAGCGCTTCCACCTGGCGGTCGCCGGGTGGCGCATGCCAGGCCAGGAGCCAGCCAATGGCCAGCCCACCCAGGCCGAGCAGGAGTGAACTGACCAACATCCAGCTTCCCAGCGTCCCGACAAGATCATGCCAGGCAGCAACGATCCCCGCCGTCATGCCAATGGCCATGCAGGGGCGCGCGATATGCGCCAATGCCTCCGAGATGTGCGCCAACTGCGGGTAGCGCCCCCGTGCCACCAGCCCGGCCACGAGCGGCAGCAGCATCACCACGCTCAGGGAGCTGGCAATATCCATCGATGTCACGGAAACGGGACGCAGCAGGAGAGGCACGACGATCGGCGCGTAAATGACGGTGCTGATCATGAGCAGGATCATGATCCCGATGGAGAAGGGTCGCTCGCCGTGAGACATGATGGTCAGGCGCGTCATCATCGGGACCCCGGCGCAGACGCCAAGCAGGATCAGCGCGTTCTGGGCTGGCTCTGTGACGGGCATGACGCGGGTGAGAAGCACGGCGAAGAGCGGTACCAGCACCAGGTTGCCGAGCAGGGCAGTCACTACGAGGCGGCGTTGCTTCAGGTCGTTCAGCACCGCCCCCATGGGCACGCTGGTGCCGGCCGCCATCATGGCGGTAAAGACCCCAGCGGTAATGGCGACCTCGGAAATACTGTGCAGCGATTCGGTCATGCCGGCCATGCGGACAGGTTACTCCCCAGATTCACGATCCCGGGCGATCGTAAAGGAAATTGCAGTGGGACGCGGCCCCTTGCATGAAGTGCAGCGCGATGTTGAGATAGGCGCCTGTCAGAATCCAGTATCTCGACGAGCGGAATGGGAGCGTTGTCATGACCCGCAAGCGCATCGATGCGTCTCACGTGATTGCCTACCAGGACGGGGGGCATCGCCACCTGCAGGATGGGGTGGTGGTGATCGAGGGGAACGAGATCATCCACGTGGGGCCGCAGGGGAGCTGGGAGCACCCGGTGGACGAGGTGATTGATGGGCAGGGGATGGTGGTGACCCCCGGCTTCATCAACACGCACGCGCACCTTTACGAATCCCCGCTCGACAAGAGCTTTGTCGAGGACAAGGGCAGACGGCAGTTCTATCTCTCCGGACTTTTCGAGTATCTGCCGGTGCGCTCTGCCGCCATGGACGATGAGGCCGCGCACGCTTGTCTTGCCTACTCCATGGCCGAACTCCTGCGCACCGGCACAACGACGGTGATGGAAATTGGCTCCTACCCGGAGGAGGCGGTGCGCCAGGCCGGGAAGGTGGGGATGCGCCTCTACATGGGGCCGGGCTACCGCTCCGGCCGCTGGTACACCGATGACGGCAAGGAAGTGAAGTACGCCTGGGATGAAGAGGCAGGTCTGCGCGGCATGGAGCGCGCGGTGCGCTTTATCGAGGAGTATGACGGTCAGCAGAACGGCCGCATCAAGGGCTTCCTTTCGCCGTCGCAAGTCGACACCTGCACCGAGGACCTGCTGCGCCGCTCGCGGGAGGCGGCCACCAGCCTTGGCGTGCCGATGGCGCTCCACACTTCCCAGTCCGGGAACGAGTTCCTGGAGATGACGCGCCGGCACGGAGTTACCCCCATCGAGTGGCTGCGCGATATCGGCTTCCTGGGGCCGGATGTGATCCTGGGCCACTGCATCATCCTGGCGCCGGGGACATGGACGAACTGGTCCGGCGACGACATCGGCATCCTGGCGGACACGGGGGCGAACGTGGCCCACTGCGTCTGGGTCTTCGCGCGTCGCGGCATCGCCATGGAGAGCTTTGCGCGTTACCTCGAGCGCGGCGTGAACATGACGCTGGGGACAGATACCTGCCCCCAGAGCATGATCGAGGGCCTGCGCTACACAGCGGTGGTGAGCAAGATCGTGGATCGCCAGACAGAAGTCGCCACGGCGGGGGACGTCTTCAACGCCGCCACGCTGGCCGGGGCGAAGGCGCTGAACCGTGACGACCTGGGGCGCATTACCCCGGGCGCGAAGGCCGACCTCTTGCTCTGGCGTGGAGATTCCATCTTCATGGCGCCATTGCGCGACCCTATCCGCAACATCGTCTACTCCGCTTCGGCCGAGGACCTGGACACCGTGCTCATCGACGGCGAGGTACGGATGCAGCACCGCGAAGTCCTCGGCGTGGATGAAGCCGCGTTGACCCGGGATCTGCAGGCCGCCGGGGAGCGGATGTGGGCGAATGTCAACAAGGGGGACTGGGCCGGGCGCAGTATCGATGAACTGGCGCCGCAGACCTTCCCGGCCTGGCGAGCGTAGCCCGCGCTCAGCAAACATGACGATCGGTGGCGCCTCGCGGACGAAGCGCCACCGCGCTTTTCTCCCGTGGCTGCTGGCGCGAGAAGTTGATCACCTGACCCATGACAGAGGCGTTGCCTTCCTCTTAACCATTCCACCCTGGATTGCGCCAACACTGGCGGGGTAGGTACTGATCCTCGTGCACATCGGGACCTGCGGAATGCGCGACACCAGCGGGAAACCCTGTACAGTCCAGGGGCTGGACATCGGGCTTGGCTGCGTCATGCCGTTCCCCGTCAGCAGGGGGCACGGTAGGGAGTAGCGAGTAGGGAGTAGGAACCAGGGAGATGGGCAAGCGTTTCGTGACTCGTTCACGCCAGGAGTGGGAAGCTCTGCTGCAACCCGACACAGAGGCTGCGACCCAGGTGCAAGCGAGTGCAGGTGCCTGGCTGAGATCGCGGCTGGAGGGCTACGTGCAGTCCACGCCAGATGCTCCGATCACACTTGCGGTCCCCGATCGCTTTCTGGAGCTTCTTGGCGACGTGCCGGAGGAAATCGCTGCCGAAGCCAGTGATGGCAAGCGAGTGCCGAAGCGCCGTGAGCGCCCGGTCGGGTGAGATTCACGGCCTAGCGCTGTCCTGACCTCGATAGTCTCACCGCCAGTTCACCCCGTTCACTGCGAATTGGGACCGGTGGCCCATGGTGCGGGGACTGCGTCCGAATCTCGCCCGTTAGAGTGGGGCTGCCTTGTCGCGGCTAACGCCGTGCGCCCGAACGGGCAGGGTGTGGTTTTCGTCAGGGGAGTGCGGATGGATTTCCAGCAGTTCGATGCGATGACCGCAGCCATCGGTGCGGCCCCATCGCGACGTGGCGTGATGGGCGCCTTATTGGGTGGCGCCCTGGCCGCTCTTGGCGCTGATGCGCTGGCTGAGGACCTCGGAATCGAGGGCAATGGCGGCGATGGCGACAAGTGCAGGCAGGACAACGACTGCGGCAAGGGTCTCTACTGCAAGAAGATCAAGAAGAAGAAGAAAAAAGGTAAGGGCAAGAAGGTGCGTTACGAGTGCCGTTACCGCAACGGGTGTGGCGGCAACAAGGATTACTGCAACGACAACGGTGACTGCTGCGGCGGGTACCGTTGTGACAAGAAGAAGAACCGCTGCAAGAAGAAGTAGGCCTGTCCCTGGGGACCCGGAAACTGGCTGGCGAGGATCTCGTCAGCCAGTTTTGTGTGTTCCTCACAGCAAATGATCCGCAGCGTCATATTCCCCGTATATGGGTGTGAAAGCGCGGACACCCGGCGAGTTGGGCCTGAGGAGGAGCGGGGTGGTTCGCTACCAACCGGTTGGTTGGCAAATGGCGGGGTTGTGGGCTAGACTGTGACAAAACCGCGCACAGATGTGGGCTGGAAGTCAGGAGGAACACGTGGATACGAACCGGTTCGATAACATCAGCCGCCAGGTCGGCGAGCAGACCGATCGCCGTGGGATGCTGAAGACCGCCGCCGGCGGCACGCTTGCTCTTCTGGGCATGGGCGCGCTGAGCCGCGCTGCACTCGGCCAGGACGTCGAGGCCGAGGGCGGGTACAAGGGCCAGAAGTGCAACAAGAACTCCAACTGCAAGAAGGGCCTGAAGTGCAATAACCGGGGCAAGTGCGAGTACAAGAAGAGCTGCGGCGGCCAGAAGGGCGACGCCTGCAAGGGCACGAACGACTGCTGCGGTGGCTTCAAGTGCCGCAACAAGAAGTGCAAGCGCAAGTAGCATCGCCGCTCCCGTCATGAACGGGGGTTGACGAAACACCTCACGAGCTGAAGAGGCCGGGTAGTGGCAGCACTACCCGGTCTTCCTATTCCGTGTAGCGTAGGACCTCTGGATCAGGTAGCGGCAGTGGCGTTTCATACGATGACACGTTCACTTTTTGCAATACTTGATTTGACGATCACGCTAGCTGGGCATGGCGCCGGAAACGAAGGGATGCTGGATGGACAACAAGCATTTTGATCACCTGATTCGTGCATTCGGTGATACGACGTCGCGGCG
The DNA here is from genome assembly GCA_046328375.1 of Thermomicrobiales bacterium. Taxonomy (GTDB): domain Bacteria; phylum Chloroflexota; class Chloroflexia; order Thermomicrobiales; family UBA6265; genus JACCXM01. Next base: position 74,160 of record JAXLWT010000019.1, on the reverse strand, counting down.
GACGGCGCTGCGTGGCCTTGCCGCTGGCGCAGTTGCTGCAACTGGCGTTGGCGCACTGATCAGCGATATCGATGCCCGGCGCAGGAGAAACCGCAACCGGCGAAGCCGCTGTGGTGCGCAGTACGCCGGCTGCAACAGTGAAAACGACTGCTGCACAGGCTTGATCTGCAAGGAACTCCAGAATCCGCGGGCGGAAGCCGAGTTCAAGGGAACCTGTGCGTACCGCCGGGGTTGCGGCAAGCGCAACGACTACTGCGACAAGAACCGGGACTGCTGCCGCAATTTCCGCTGCAGTGGCAAGCGCTGCAAGCGTCGGAACAACAACAATTAAGTCCGACGCTCATCCGCACAGCGTCGTCCAGGGTGGCCCGAAAACTCGGGCCACCCTTTTTCGTATCCCTGACGGTTGCGAGGAGCAGCGCCCCCAAGCTCAGGTGCGAGCCACGGCCGCAGGATCTGGCGCGGCATCATCGAGATCGAGGCCGATCAGGCGCATCAGGCGCAGGGCGTTCGTGGTGGTGGCCACGCCGGGGCGCAGTTGGTAATCAAAGGACATGGGAGGCGCATCAGGCCCCTCACCGACCGTGTCTGTGAAGTGGACGGTGTGCGCGATGGGCTCCAGGCGCGGGTCATCCGCCAACGCCAGGTCGTGGGTGGAGACCGCTCCAATGGCGCCCTGCTGCACGAGATAGGCGATGATCTGGCGCGCAGCCACGCTGCGCTCAGCCGTGTTGGTACCCTGCAGGATTTCGTCGAGCAGATAGAGCACGCGCGGGCCGTGGCTGGCGTGCGCCTGGGTCGCAGCGTCAACCACCAGTTTCAGGCGCTGCAGTTCCGCCAGGAAGAAGGAAACCCCGCGTTCGAGAGAATCCTGCACGCGCACGCTGGTCCAGATGGCAACCGGCGGCAGGCTGTACGACGCCGCGCAGACGGCACCCCCCGCCTGAGCCAGCACGGTGTTGACACCGATGGAGCGGAGCAACGTGCTTTTGCCTGACATGTTGGAACCAGTCACCAGCAGGAAGGTGCCAGGAGGGCCGAGCGTGACATCGTTGTGGACGCGCACGTCCTCGCGCAGCAGGGGGTGGCCGATCTGCCCGGCGGCGAGGCGATCATCTGCTTCTGCAAGTTGCGGAAAGACCCAGGCAGGATTGTCGTGACTCAGGCCGGACAGGGCGGCCAGCGCCTCAAACGTGCCGAGCGCATCCAGCCAGACACGCACCTGGGGGCCAGCCTGGTGCTTCCAGCGCTCCAGCGCGAAGACGACATGGACATCCCAGAGCGTGAGCGCCTGGATGGGCAGGTAGAGCATGGACGAGGGCGGTATCGCCATGCCGGCGATGCGGCCCAGGCGGCGCAGCATCGCCGGCGCGCCGGTTTCGCCTGCGCCGAACGTGGCGTGCAACTGTTGCAGGTGAGCGTTTGTGAATGGGGTGTTCGTGAGCAGTTCCAGTTGCCCGGCGTAGGCGGCAATGGCCCGGTGGTCTGCCGCGACGGCCGAGATCGTGTGATAGGCGTTGCGTCCAGCGGTGGCCCCAACCAGCAGGTTCAGGAGGAATGGAATGGCCCAGAGCGGGTAGGGGGTGAGCCCAAGGTAGCTCGCCGCAGCCAGGAGGACGAGTGCCACTGGTCCAAGCCAGGCGTACGCACGCAGCCAGGCCTGCCCACTCAGTGAGTCCGGCCCCTCTGCCCAGGCGAGAAAGGGTGCGGGATCAGCTTCGTCGTTGGCGGCCGCGCGGCCACGGAGTTCCAGATCCTGGCGCAGATCGAGCTGCGGGGCCAGTTCCGCGACGGCGCCCTGCCGGGACCGCGCGTCTGGCAGTGGTGACGCGCTGAGCAGCCAGTCAGCAAGTCTCTCCCGGCCCATGCGGGTCGCGGTGGTGTTCAGCAACTGCAGCAGCGACGCGCGACCAACAATATCGAGGTCAAAGGCATAGGGGTGATCGGATGGGACGTGGGGCTGCCACGGCGTGGGGAGGTCCGCCCAGCGGCGCTCGATGCGGGCAATCGCGTCACGCTGCACCGCCTGCATGGTGGCATGGCGTGCCCGCTCTCGCCCGAGCCGGGCGTGGTAGGCGGCGAGCCCAATGAAGGCGAGCAGCAGAACCGCGGCCAGTGGCCAACCGAGAGGCGCCCGGCCCCAGATGGCCCAGGCCGCGGCCGCCACCGCCCCAACGAAGGCGACAAGACGCAAGTTGGCAACACGGTGCCAGCGCTGATCGACCTGGGTAAAGAGCTGGGTCGCGGTTGCTAACCGGACGCGGTACGGCTCTGTGGCGGCGAGATGAGCGGTGTCGAGTTCCGTAGTCATGAAGCGGAGTGTAAAGCCCCACGCGGCGTGGGCCTATTGCACGTCCAGGATGAAGCGCTGGCTGGACACGCCAACCTGCTCCCGGCCGCTGGTTTCAGCCCATGCAACGTCGGTGTACGGATTCGGGAATTGCTGCAGGAAGAACTGGTGCGCGCCGGCTGCGTCTGGCACGCGCACCGTAACCGGCAGGTAGCTCAGCCGCCCGGGAATGGCGGAGCCGTACCACACGGGCTTCCCATTGATGGGAACCACGCGGTCATCGAGGATGCCCACGATGGCGACCGGGACGGCGATGTCCGCAGGGAGATCGTCCGCACCGGCGTTGAGCGCGAGCCGGTAGTTCACCGTCAGGGTGACGTCTGCGCCGGCGGACACGGCCTGGGAAGATTTCAGTCCGGCTTTGTGCGGCTCCTGCCCAAACCAGAGTATGTCGGCAGCCACCCCGTCGTTGATCGCCTCTGGATCGAAAAGAGGGAAGGTGACCGCTGGTGGGGCGGCATCCACTCCGACATAGACGCTGGCTCGGACCGGGAACTGTGCTCTCGTGAAGTACGGGAGTTCGCGCTGATTCAGGTCCGGGTCTGGCGCCACGATCAGGGCAAGATCGTAGTACCCCTGTGGCAGGGGCGCGCTCCAGATGGTGTAGTAGCGCTCGATCTCAGGAGCAACGGAAAACTCCAGCACGCGGTGCAACTGCCCGCTTGGGATAGCGGAGGGAGTAGCCTCTGGCGGAGCGTCCCAATCTGGCGCCGGGATCTCCTGATAGCCGACCGGAATCTGTGCGTAGTTGAGTAAAAAGGAGACGCGGAAGGTCTTTGTCTCAGGGGAGCTCTGGAAGAAGCCAAACGTGGCACGAAGCGGAGCGCCGGGGGTGACCTGGAAGATGAATTGCTGATCGCCATCGCCCTGTTGACCAGCACCCGGCCCCAGGTACACGGACATCCCGCCACTGTAGGTCGTGGCCTCCTGGCTGCGAACAGCCTGCAGCCACCCGGTGAAGATGACCAGAAGCACCAGGATGGCCCTGAGCGAACTGCAAGCACGACGCAAGCGTCGCACGCACATGGACATGCCCATGTCCTCCATTGCTTGCTGGCGAACAAGCGTAGGCGATGTTTTCACTTGACACGACATTGCTCATGGTCGCTGTAGACGGTGACGGGCCGATTTCGCTTACCCTGCGTGTGCAAGGTGACTGTGGTGGTCGTTCGGGATGGGACGGTGGAGGGTAGTGGTGAGCGGGATAAAGGCGTCCTACGCGTGGTGGGCATTCGAGGGGCGGGGGGCTGATGCGCAGACGCTGCTGCGTGAGAGTGCGGCCATGGGCTACGACGGCGTCGAGATGGCCGACCCGGAGTTGTGGCCTCAGGTCCGCGAGGCGGGGCTGGAGATCGCCACGCACCGTGGGCACGGCTGGCTGGAAGATGGCCTGAACAACCCGGCCAACCACGACCGCATCGAGCGCGAGATCCGGGAGAACATCGCGCTGGCCCAGCAGTGGGGCTGCCCGCTGCTGATCTGCTTCAGTGGCAACCGGCACAACGCCAGCGACGAGGAGGGGATCGCGGTTACGGCGGCTGGTCTGGCGCGCGTGGCGCGCGATGCCGAGGAAGCGGGCGTGACGCTGGCCGTGGAGTTGCTGAACAGCCGGGTCGATCACCCCGGGTACCAGTGTGACCACACTGCCTGGGGCGTGCAGGTGATCGAGCAGGTGAATTCTCCGGCGGTGAAGCTGCTCTATGACGTCTACCACATGCAGATCATGGAGGGAGACGTCATCCGCACGATTGCTTCCCAGCACCAGCATTTCGCGCATTACCACGTGGCGGGAAACCCGGGGCGGCACGAGCCGGATACTTCCCAGGAACTCAACTACCCGCCGATCTACCGGGCGATTGCGGACACCGGCTTTACGGGCTACGTGGGTATGGAGTTCGTGCCGCAGGGCGAGCCAGTAGCCGCGCTGCGCGATGCCCTGGTCACATTACGGCGCTCGATCCCGGCGTGATCCCCCTGCGGACCAACGAAGCCGGCGTCCTGGGCCGGGTGCTGCGCCGAGCTGAGCGCATGGCGACAGGTGATCCGTTCCGGTTTCTGGCATCAGACGCAGGACCTCGGCACTACCTATCCAGCTCCGCTCGATGAGACGACAGCGGACTACCTGTGCGGTATTCGACACTTCCCGCGAACATAAAACACGGGCCGGAGCAGATGCTCCGGCCCGGTGGGTTTGACGACGCGGGGTGCCAGGAACTAGGCGCCGGGGTTCGAAGAAGACCACTCCTGCATCGCCTGCTTGCCTGGGCGATCAACGTGGACATGCGTATCGACCCGGGTCACCCAGGACATCGGAATCCAGTGGTGCTGGCCACTTTTATCCTTCGTCAGTTTGATCGTGTTGCCGCTGTCGGTGTGGTCGACCGTGGCAAACTGCCCACCATCTGAGCACACAACCGGCATATGCGGCTTGATCTGGGTGGCGTCAATGGTTGCAGACATGGGGATAATCTCCAGGTTCCGGGCCGTATCGCCCTTACCTGGTGTATCGCAGAGCCTGTGCCAGAAACCGTGCAAACGTTGCCCAGGGCACACTGGTCAGCGCCAGGCATGACGCTGCTACCCGGGGGCGGCGTAAGGAGAAGGACTGCGCGAAGGGAGGAGGATCATCCTGACCATTACAACGTTCTTCGCCAGCTATGTCGATGCGTTCAACCGGTCACTTGGCGCGACGGTCGATACGGAAGGCATCCGGCGTCACTTCAGCGCCTGCTTCGTTGGCGCAGGACCGCAAGGCGTGCAGTGCGGTCAGAATGACGAACACTTCACGGGGATGTTGCAGCAAGGCTTTGCCTTTTACCGCCAGGTCGGGACACGCGCGATGACGGTGCGTGACGTTACGACGACCCGCATTGACGATGCGCACTGGCTGGCGCGAGTTGCGTATCGCGCTCACTACGTGAAACCTGATGGGAGCCCGCTCGAGCTGGACTTCGAGGTCAGCTACATGTTGGCCGAGCGAGGCGATACCTACGAGATTTTCGCCTTCGTCACCGGAGATGAGATGGCGCTCTACCGGGAGCATGGCCTCCTGCCGGATGCCGATGTCGCCTGATCCGAGCACCGATGCCAATGGGTTAGCGCCGCAGATCACCGAGCTCGGTGCGTCTGGGCGCCAGCTGCTGCGTACGGCGATTGCGGAAACGCCCGAAACCCTGATGAGCCTGGAGCAACTGCGGCGTGGCGTGTGCCGGGCCTATGTGCTGGGGCCAGTGGAGACGCCGCTGGCGTCTGCTATTCAACCGCAGGAGTTTCCCGGCGACGTCAGCCTCTACGGCCAGGGTGCCGGGTCTATCTGGACGCTGCTGCGACAGCTTGAAGGGTGGGAGGCGGCGGACGTTGCCCCCGACGTGGCCCGGGATGTGGCCGCGTGGGCGGGTTGGGCAACCCGGCGGCCTGTGGTCTTTTCCCGTGAGCTCTTCTTCACCCTGGAGGCGCCGGTGCCGCGGCTCGTACAGCCCGCGGTGCGAATGCTGGAGCAGGGTGACCTGCCGGTGATGGAAGCAGCGACAGAACCGCTCCACATGGGTAGCTGGCGATTCGGAAGTGCTGCTGCCCTCTTGGCCGAGGGGCAGGTGGCCGGCGCGATCGTTGGCGCCGAGTTGGTGGCCGTCGCCTTCACGGCGGCGCAGGGCGAACGCTATGTCGATGTCGGTATCGTGACGCGGGAGGATGCCCGGGGCCAGGGGTTGGCCACTGCAGCCGCCAGCCTCCTTTGCGCCGCTGTCCAGGCTGGGGGGCGTACTCCGGTCTGGGGCACCAGCGAGGAAAACCTGGCTTCGCGGCGGGTGGCCGCGAAGCTGGGCTTCCGTGAGGTTGGGCAGCGGGTCTATCTCAACCTGGCTTGACGTCTTGCCCGCCTGGCAGGGACGCATACCAATCGAGCGTGGCGCGCAGGGCGTCACGATGCGGTGTGGGCGCGCCACCGAACTTTGCCTGGTAACGGCTGCCATCGAGGATGAAGGGCGCCGTGAACTCGTAGGCAAGCTCCGGCAACTCGCGCAGGACCGGATCAAACAGCCCCGCCAGCCTGATTGCCCAGGGTGAATACACTCCCAGCCGTGCTGGCTGGCCGGCAAGCTCACAGGCCAGCGTGAGGAACTGGCGGCCGGTCAGGGGTTCATCCGCTGGTGCATGCCAGATCTGGCCGTATGACTCCGGGCGCGTGCCAAGGGTGATCAGCACCCGCGCGTAGTCTTCAATGAACGTCATCGTGTGGGGCTGATCGAGGCTGCCGACCCACATCGCTTTCTTGCCGGCGAGGATCGCGGGAAAGAGGCGGTCGCCGGCCGCGGAGTTGGTGACTCCTGGGCCGAAGTAGTCTGACCCTCGGCCAATGACCGCGCGGACGTTGCCCGCCTGGTGGGCAGCGAGCAGCGTCGCCGCGAGTTGGGCGCGCAGGCGACCTTTCTTCGTGGTTGCCGCATCTGGCATCGCCTCGGTCATCGGGCGGTTAACTGGGCCGTAGGCATACGCGTTGTCGACGTAGACGAGGGTGGCGTTGGCAGCGCCGGCGCCCGCGATCAGGGAGGACATCACCGGGGGCAGGACCTGCGGCCAGGCGGGGTACGGCACGTTGACGGCGTGGTAGACAACCGCGGCTCCGGCGCATGCGGCCTTCGTGCTGGCAGGATCCGCGGCATCAGCAGTGACCCATTCCACGCCTGCGGGAACGCTGCCCCGGCGGCTGCGGGTCACCGCCCGCACTCGCTTCCCCTGCGCGGCTAACTCGCGGACGATGGCGCCTCCTGCCCCGCCTGACCCGAAGACCACATGGAGATCTTGCGTCCCGTCGTTGGGCTGTTCTCGCAGATCGGTCTCGCCCACGTCCGATCCTGCTGCAGTGGTGGTGCGTTGGGCGGACATTACCGGGAGACCTGCTGCGCGGCAGGCAGCTCCGGGTTGAGCGGGAGAGCCACCTGGCCCAGGTGGCTGGGAGCCCGCAGCAACATGATCGCCGTTGCGATCATCCAGAGCGACCAGAGGATGTAGGCGAAGGCGCTGATCGTTCCGGCGAGCGCGAACCCGGCGGGCTCCAGCAGGCCGGCCAGGATGCCGAGCGCCGCCACGATTCCCATCCACCCCAGCCAGGGGCGGAATGGCGCACCGGCCAGCATGGCGCCCGCAATCACCAGTGTCCAGGCCCCGGTTGCGAGGTAGCCGAGATGCTCGCCGATAGCGACTCCGGCGTACTGGTGAAAGGCGGAGAACACGACCAGCACGGCCTCCCGGGTAGTGTCTGTGGCGTTCGGATCGAGATAGGCCTGGGCCAGTCCCGGCACCAGGAAGGGCCAGCGCAGCAAACCGAGCACCTGCGCCATCCCGGCCACCACCGCAAACGGTGTCGCCAGTGCGAGCAGTGGCAAGTCAGTCGGGAAAGCGCGGCGCAGCAGCACGGCCGCCGGGATGAAGAGGACCGGAGTCAGGGCGAAGCCGTACCAGATCGCCAGGAGTGCGGTTCCCCCAGAGGCGAACTGGTGCAGGATGACGTCCGCGGGCTCACGCAGGATATCCGGGTAGCCAAACGTGCTCTGGAGCAGGAAGAAGAAGACGTTGAAGAGGACGGGCACGAGAATGAGGAGGGCGGCGGTCAGGGTGCGGCTTCGCGTGGTCATGATGGAACTCCCTGGGCAACGTACGAGGAAAGATGGCCAGCGAATCAGGCGGCGAGGGGGAGGCTGGCGGGTGTCTCCCTCTCCCTCGTTGCGTCACGCAGCAGGAGGTTGAGGAGCAGGCCGCTGAGCAGGCAGAACGCCAACGCCCCGAGTGACCCAAAGTTCGTGAATTGCCGCTCGACCTGGACCTGTGCCGCAGTGGTCACAACCCAGCCCAGCGCCCACAGGACCGGCATGGCCAGCATCCACCACGGCCAGCCCGGCAGGGTGCGGCGCATCAGCAGGCCCTGGGCAATGCCAAGCGCCAACCCGGTGACGAGCCCCTGGATGGCAAGCGGCACAAGGCCAGTCTGGTACCCGACGAGGGCGGAACCTGCTGCCAGACCAGCGGCATGGCCGAGCGCCGTCGCAGGGATCCACCTTGCGGCGTCCGGCAGGCGGTCACGCAGGGCCAGCCACTGCGCGCTACCAATGGCAAGACCTGCCAGCATGCCACCCAGGAGCGCAGGAACCGGCGCATCGACCGGCCCGGTCAGCACCATGGCAAGCGAGCCGCCGGCCGGGAAACCGAGAAACGTGGGCATCCAGCGCAGCAGGAACGAGCGAGACAGGGCATGGTTTGCGAACGTGCGAGGCATGGTGAGGCGCGTGGACATGGTGCATCCTCCCGGGGGTCGTTCGGGTTCAACGTGGATGGGATCTGCCTGGTGATGTTGAGCGCCCGGTAGCCTGCACGCCGCCGGGTGGTGCGGCTACGGATCGTTGGCGTAGTAGGGCGAGAGCACGCGCAGGATCAGGGCGCGCCCGTCCTGTAAATCGACGTGCCCGCCGGTCAGGCGGTCAAGCTCGGCGAAGGGGAACCAGAAGTCGGCCAGGATCCAGATGATGCGCGCCAGTTCCGGGAGTGCCTGGTCCGGGTCCGCGACATCCAGGACGCCCACCTGCGTGAAGATGCGCAGCAGCCCCTCGACATTGGCCAGGCCTGCCTCGCGCACCTCGTGGTAGGAGGCCAGCAGCTCGGGGTCGCGGCGGAGCAGGGCGGGCATCTCGCGGTAGAAGAAGCGGTACTCCCAGAGAATGCGAAAGTGATCGTCGATGATCCGCTCCAGATCGGCCAGAGTTGGCAGCCGGTCGGTGGGCACGCTGACCGTCGCCTCCCAGATGGGGCGCAAGCGGGCGTAGATAGCGCGGATGATCTCTTCCTTGTTGCGGAAGTGGTAGTAGAGGTTCCCCGGGCTGATCCCCGCCGCCTTCGCGATGTGGTTCGTCGAGACAGCGGCGGTGCCCTCTTCATTGAAGAGTAGGACCGCTGTATCGATGATGCGCTCGCGTGTGGACATGGGCGACCTCAGCCAAGCTTCCATACAATTAGAGTAATTGCTCTAGGAACGAGATTAGAGTATTTGCTCTACGGTGTCAAGGGGTTGCTCTGGAAGGCGCTATAAAGCCCGCTTGAACATCCACACAACAATTCAACTGTTGCTGTACAAGTTGGAGAGATTGCTGCGGTGATGACCGGACGACAGAAGACGGCGGGGCCGACGAATTCCGACCTCATCTGGTCGATTGAGACTGTGCAAGCTCTTGGAACCGGACATGGTCTGCGTAAACGTATTTCCGGTCTTGAGCAAACGCTTGCTGGCAAGACTCGTGAGGAGGCAACGGCCTCGCTAGCAGTGACACCACGAAGCGGCGACAACTTTATGTGCTGGGTAAGCGCGAGCCTGACCGCTTTCTGAATGGCCGCAGAGCCATCCCAAGCGTGTTAACCAAACATGCAACCGTCAAAGAACGTTTCGATTTGCGCCACGCCGCTGATGGATATCTCACGGTGCGTCAGTACTGGGAGTCAGTACGCGATCAGGTCGAGATTATTGATTTGCGCGACAAGGTGCCAGTATTCGGTGCAGAAGCCATCGCGTTGCTCCATGAGGCGGAGTCAGATGCCTGACTGAGCATCAAAGCTCGTCAGAGCGACAATAGCTGGCTGTCCGCCTCCACCCTTTCCAGGTTCCTGCCGGGCAATAGTGCCCAGCCCGCGCCTCAGTCCTCGGCGTCAGCGGGGAAGAGGGTAGCGGGATCGGCGGAGAGATCTCCGAGGAGCGGCGAGCGCAGCGTCAGGCTGTCGTCGGCACCGACAACTACGCGCTGCACGGTCTCACCGGCTGCGTCGATGATCTCGATGCTGGCCACGTCAGGATCGACGATCCAGTACTCGCGCACCCCCGCCCGCGCATAGAGCGCGCGCTTGCGGACCTGGTCATGGGCGCGGTTGGATGGGCTGAGGACTTCGATCAGCAGATCGGGCGGGCCCTCAACGCCGCACCTCCCCGGGCGGGCGCTGCCGCCGGGCAGGAGCACCACGAGGTCGGGTTGCACGGGGTCGGCACCCGTGAAGAAGACATCGAGGGGGGCGGTTACCTAGAGCCCTCCCAACCGGTCCAACACCGGAAGGAGCAGCCGGATAAGGCCCGCAATAACGATGGCATGCGCCCACGTCGGGGACGGCATCTCGTAGAGGTCCCCATCGATGATCTCGTACCGCGTGCCATCATCTGGCAGCGTTGCCAGATCCGCGTAGCTCCATGTTCCTGCGGGCTTGGTGAGCGCCATGGCATTCCTCCCGACAGGCAGAGTGTAGTGGCGGGATGGCGCTGGGTGTCCGCCTGGGCACAGCACTCCCCGCTGGCGATGTGCCACACTATCCGCCTCCACTCCATCCGGGTTCGTGCGGGTGTCGCACCGGACGGGACGGCACATTTCGTCATTCGGGATGCCTGGACTCGCTGGCTTGCGCCAGTGGGTGGCTTGGGCATGATTCCGGGGGAAGGAAGCGCATGATCCGCACCGGGGATGAGTACCGAGAGTCGATCCGTGACGGCCGCGAAGTCTGGGTGAATGGCGAGCGCGTCGAGGACGTGCCGAGCCACCCCATGTTCAAGCCGGTCGTTGATATTCGCGCCCGCATCTACGACATGGCCCACGATCCCGCGACGCAGGACGTGATGACGACGGTCGACGCGGAAACCGGCGAGCGCTTCGCCGTCGGGCCGCAGTTGCCGCGCTCCCAGGCGGACTGGAAGGCGAAGCGGCGCGCGGTGGACGCCGTGTTGGACGATGTCGGCGGCGTGGTGACGCGCGTCGGTGACGAGACGGTCGGCGAGATGTGGTCGCTTTTCGACGGCCAGGATGTGCTCAACGAGATCGATCCGCGCTTCTCGGAGAACATTCGCCGCCACGTCGAGTTCGCGGCCATGAACGACCCCTTCCACGTCTCCGCCAACACCGATCCCAAGGGCGACCGCTCCAAGCGGCCGCAGGACCAGGATCCGGACATGCTCCTGCACGTGGTGAAGGAGACGGACGCCGGGATCGTCGTCAAGGGCGCCAAGTTCGAGACGGCGGCGGCCTACGCGGAGCAGGCCTTCGTCAAGCCGACCATTGCGAACTGGGGGGACAGCGAACTCTCCGACTACGCGCTGGGCTTTATCGCCCACATGGGCGCGCCGGGCATGAAGCACATCTGTCGCACCGGCTTTGCTGGCCGCGCGCCGGTGGAGGACTACCCGCTCTCCAACCGCTTTGATGAAGTGGACACGCTCATCATTTTCGACAACGTGCTGATCCCGTGGGAAGATGTGCTCTTCTACCGCCACACGCGAGCGGCCTCCTACATCCGGGCCACGCTGCACCGCTACAGCGCCTTCGCCTTTGTGCAGCGCATCCTGCGCTACGCGGACATGATGCTTGGCACCGCGATGTACAACGCGCGGCAGACCGGGCTGGAGAAGCAGCAGGCGGTCCAGGAGAAACTGGCGAGGCTGGCGGTCTACCGTGAGGGGATCAACGCTCACCTGACCGCCGCGATTGCAGAGGCGGAGGAGAGCCCCGGCGGGCTACTGATGCCGAACCAGAGCCTGCTCTACACCGGGCGGGTGCTGGCCTGCTCGCAACTCGCCGAGATGATGCACCTGACCCGCGATCTCTGCGGTGGCCAGATTTGCGTGACACCGAACTTCGCGACCTTCATGGACCCGGAAACGGCACCCTGGCTGGAGAAGTTCTACACGATCAACGAGAACTGGGAGGCTGAGGACCGGCGCAAGCTGCTGGCCTACGCGCGCGACCTCCTCAACTCGGACTACGCCGGGCACCGGCTCACCTTCCAGCTCTTCGCGCAGTCGCCGCCCTTCGCGCACCTGCTGGCTGTCTACCGCAACTTCGATTTCAGCGAGCCGATGCGCATCGTGCAGGAGTCGGCTGGCCTCTCGGAGAAGGTGAACGAGAAGCCGGCGCGACGTACGGGCAACGGCTCCGGCGCGGCCGCGGGCGAGAAGCTGGCCGTGCCAGTGGCGGAAGTGGGGACCGTTCGATGACGACGCACCGGCGCATTCGCCCGTTCAACACGAAGGAAACCTACCCCGAGCAGAACCTCGACAACGACCTCTGCCAGGCGGTGGTGGCGGGGAACACGATCTACCTGCGCGGGCAGATCGGGCAGGACCTGGAGACGCGGGAGTCGGTTGGCATCGGGGATGTGGCGGCCCAGACCGAGCAGGCGATGGCGAACATCGCCATGCTGCTGGAGGAGGCCGGGTCGAAGCTGGAGGACATCGTCAAGATCGTCGTCTACCTGACCGACATCCGCTACCGGGAGCCGGTCTACCAGGTCATGGGCCGCTGGCTGAAGGGTGTCTACCCAGTCTCCACGGGCCTCGTGGTGACGGCGTTGGCCCGGCCAGAGTGGGTGGTGGAGATCGACGCCACGGCGGTGAAGAGCGAGAGCTAGATGGCTCTCGGTTCCTTCGTGGCCAGGACGGTGGATCGTTTGGGTCTCTCTTGCTCGAGAAGTTGTTGGCACACGCCCTCATGTCAGTTGTTGTGACGCACCTGGGGGCTTCGTAATTGCAGACCACCAGGAGGCGACAAAGATGACCCTCTCCATTGCCGGGAGATGCGAACGAACCGGGCAGTTTGGGATTGCGATTTCGTCGTCCTCGCCGGCCGTGGCGGCCAGGTGCGCCTGGGTGCGGGCGGGTGTGGGGGCGGCGTGTACGCAGAACATTACCGATCCCCGGTTGGGCACGCGGCTGCTCGATCTGATGGAGGCGGGGAGTTCGGCACGGAAGGCGATGGAGGCAGTGGTCGCACGCGAGCCGCTGATCAGCTTTCGGCAACTCTCGGCGATTGACGCCGCTGGCGGGACGGCGATGTGGTCTGGGCAGGGCACGCTGGGGCTCTACGCGACGGCAACCGGGCCAGACTGCGTAGCCGCTGCCAACCTGCTGGCCTCGGAGGATGTGCCGCTGGAGATGGTCGGCGCGTTCGCGGAGCGGCCAGACGCCGATCTTGGTGACCGCCTGCTGGCTGGGCTGGCAGCGGGGATCGCCGCTGGAGGCGAGGCGGGCCCGGTGCACTCGGCAGGCCTGCTAATCGCCTGGGATGTCCCGTGGCCGGTGACCGACCTGCGCGTGGACTGGTCAGATGACCCGGTGCACGACCTGACAGCGCTCTGGCGACTGTGGCGGCCGCAGGCTGCGGACTACCGGCAGCGGGCGCTCGATCCCGGCGCTGCGCCGAGCTACGGGGTGCCAGGAGACGAGTGACCGCGTTCTGGTCAGCCCAGCCGTGAGTTGATCTTGCCCGTTGCATCCGTTTCCGGCTGGTCACGCAAGGTGGTAGAGACAACGAAATCCGGGCCGAGCAGCCCGGATTTCGCTCAATGTGCTGTTTGAAGGGGGTTACAAGCCGGGATCGATCATGGGGTTGTCAAAGACACCGAAGATGGAGCCAATGGCGACCACGACGAGCACGACAAATACGATGGTGTACAGCGCCGTGAGCAACCGGATCCCGAACATTTGCCTCTCGCCTTTCCCCTTCGAACCCCTTGCACTGCATACTGTACCGGATCAGACCGCGTTCATCATGCCGCCCGTGCACCGCGCGGACAGGAGCATCGCATCATGGCTACGCTTACCGCTGCCCAACTCGTTTCCACCGCACCCGGTCCAGCTCCCGCGAAGGACATGCTCTGGATTCCCGGTGGCACCTTCATGATGGGCTCAGATCACCACTACCCGGAGGAAGCGCCGGCGCACCCGGTGACGGTGGACGGCTTCTGGATCGACCGCACGCAGGTCACGAACCGTGCCTTCCGCCGCTTCGTCAAGGAAACGGGGTACGTCACGGTTGCCGAGCGGGTGCCAAACGCGGCGGATTACCCCGGAGCATTGCCAGAGATGTTGGTGGCTGGGTCGGTCGTGTTCCAGCAACCAACCGGGCGCGTGCCCATGGACAGCCACTACAACTGGTGGAACTGGATGCCGGGCGCCGACTGGCGGCACCCGGACGGTCCGGGCAGCAACCTGAGTGGGCGAGACAGCCACCCGGTCGTGCACGTGGCCTGGGAAGATGTCGAGGCATACGCGGCTTGGGCGGGTAAGAGCATACCGACCGAGGCGGAGTGGGAACGCGCCGCTCGCGGTGGGCACGAGGGCCGTGCCTATGCCTGGGGTGAGGAACTGGCGCCAAAGGGGAAGATGCTGGCCAACTACTGGCAGGGCGAGTTTCCCTGGCAGAACCTGGAACTGGACGGGTACTCCCGGACGGCGCCGGTCGGCAGCTTCCCGCCGAATGACTACGGCCTGGTCGATATGATCGGCAACGCCTGGGAGTGGACCAGCGACTGGTACACCAGCAAGCATGAACCCGCGGGCGACTGCTGTGGCGCCGCGACGGTGAATCCGCACGGCGGCTCACGCGAGGCGAGTATCGACCCGAACGAGCCGGCGGCGATCCCGCGCAAGGTGCTCAAGGGCGGGTCGTTTGCCTGTGCGGAGAACTACTGCAAGCGGTATCGCCCGGCGGCCCGCATGCATCACCCGGTGGACACGGGCACAAACCACATTTCCTTCCGCTGCATCATTCGTCCGTAGCCTGCGCTGCTATGCTCCCGGTCCGGGAGTAGTACGCAGGGATGTAACGAATGATGTTCGAGGGCAGAGACCTGGTCGTGATGCTGGTGGTGCTGGGGCTCCGCCTCTTCGTGCCGCTGGCGATCCCGAAGTACCCGCTGCCGGCAGGCATCCTCTGCCTGGTCATCGATGGCCTGGACAAGGGCATCTTCCAGGCGTTTACCGACATGAACCTGGACTGGTACCAGGGGTACGACAAGGCGCTGGATATCTATTACCTGGCCATCGCCTACCTCTCGACGATGCGCAACTGGAGCAACCTCCCTGCGTTCGCCATGAGCCGCTTCCTCTGGTACTACCGCCTGGCTGGCGTACTCCTGTTTGAACTCTCCCAGATCCGCGCGATGCTGCTGCTCTTCCCGAACACGTTCGAGTACTTCTTCCTCTTCTATGAGGGCGTGCGTACGCGCTGGAACCCGAGGCGGTTGAGCGTCGCTGCGGTCATTGCGGCAGCATTCGCCATCTGGGTCTTCATCAAGGTGCCGCAGGAATACTGGATCCACATCGCGCAGCTCGATTTCACGGACTCCTTCAAGGAGATCGTCCTGGGCGTGCCCGCGGATACCGGCTGGGGCGCTGCGTTCGGTGCAAACGTCCCGGTAACGCTGGCGCTGCTGGTGCTGGTCGTGGTCCTGGTGTTCCTGGCCCGCTGGCTCCTGAGCGCGAAGCTGCCCCCGGCAGATTGGGGATTCACGATCTCCGCCGATGCGCACGGCCTGGGCGTGACGCCGGAGCAGGTGCTGGCAGCGCAGCAGCGCGCGGCGCAACGGCTCTTCAGCGGCGCGCTGCTGGAGAAGATCGTGCTGGTCTCCCTGATCACGATTATCTTTTCCGAGGTGCTGCCTACGATCCGGGCGCAGCCCCTGCACGTTGCGTACGGGGTGGCGTTGATCATCGTCGCCAACACGGTAGTCAGCCAGTGGTTCGTCAAGCATGGGGTTACGTGGCAATCCGCGGTCCGCGAGTTCGTGGCGATGGCGGTGGTGAACATCGCCATCGTCGGCCTCTTCTCGCTCTTCCTGCCCGGCATGAGCGTCCCGCTGGATGCCCCCGCGACGCTCTTTGGCCTGTTCCTGCTGACGCTGCTGGTGACGCTCTACGACCGCTTCCGGCCGTACTACGATGCACGGCGTGAAGTGGAAGGCGCGGCGCTGCGAGCCGCGTAAGATGGCGCAGGGCGCCGGGAGAGACCGTTCTCGTGACGAGTTCAGCAGAAGCAACGCGCGCACGCTGGTCGCTGGGTCCAGCGGATGCTCCGGTGACGATCATCGAGTACGTCAACTACCAGTGCCCGGACGTGCGGAATGCCGAGCCGCGGCTGGCGGAGCTCCGGGCAGAGGCTGGCGACCGGCTGCGCTTCGAACTCCGTCACCTGCCGCTGGCGAAGCACGCGCGGGCCATGCCAGCCGCCGAAGCCGCCGAAGCCGCCGGGGCGCAGGGGGCGTTCTGGCAGATGCACGAGCGTCTGCTGACGCCGCCGCTGGCGCTGGAAGACGCGGATCTGCTCGGCTACGCAGCAGAGCTGGGGCTGGACGTGGAGAGGTTCGTCGCTGACCTCGACAGCCACCGGCACGCAGCGGCGGTGGCAGCAGACCTGGAGAACGCGCGCGAGGTACAGGCGACGACAACGCCAACCCTGATCGTCAATGGCGTCAGCTTCCGGGACTCCGAAGTGGAGCAGGCGCTGGCGCGAGCCCGCGAGTTGCTCGCGCAGTAGGTCCGCGAGAAACAACACTCACGCGCCAACACCTGGTGTTGGCGCGTGAGGTCTCCCCTGGCGCGATCGACGAATTGCGCTGAGATTCGCCCCGGCAGAGTGTCCAGGGCGCGTTTCCGTTTGCCCTAGCCTCCCTGCTCGGGCGTCGCAACTGCTGGCCCGGTCACCTCGACGAAGACTTCATTGCGCGTCTTGTCAAGTGGAGTGCCGGGGGCATCGTAGCCAAACACGCCTGGCTCACCAGTCACCGTCCAGTCGCTGCCCGCAATCGTCCGGAGCAGCTCAGTTGTGTGGTCGGCCACGGTTTCATCCGTGAGTTCGCCGGAGAACCGCAGGACGGCGAGGGTCTGGGCTGGCACGGTGACGATTCGGACCCGGTCATCGCCTGGCTTGGGGAGTGTCTCCAGCGTGTACTTTGCCGGCATGAAGAAGCGCATGGTTGGCTGCCGTTCGCCCGGCTCCATTGCGACCGGCGCCGTCATGGCGATTGGCTCGGTTGCGGCCTGGAACTCAACTGGCGCCGTCATGGCGACCTCAGGCCCCTCGCGGTTCTGGGCAAAGATGAACGCTGCCAACCGGAAGAATGCCGCATTCTGCCCGGCTTCGATGCCTTCGCCATCAAGGTCGGTTTCAGCGGCCAGGCGGGGCCCGTACTGCCGAATCTCGACGTTGCCAACGGTTGCAATCACGTCGTACGGCGGCTGCTCGACGGTTTCAGATTCTGCCATCGCAATGTCACCTCCTTGCGGCGTCCACCAGGATGCTCCGGCCAGCATGGCCGCCATGCACATCACTGTCAGTGCGCGAAGAACCATCTCGCTCTCCAGTCGTACCGGTCCGAACGGCTTGCTGCGCAGGTCTTCAGATCTCTGGCTGGCAGAGGTGAAGCCTCTTTCTTCTGAGTACGGAGGCTGGCGCCAGTTTGGATCACTGTTCTGCTCACGTTGTCCCGGTTGTCGGAGAGACCAGTTCCTGTCCGGCTCTCCCTGAAACAGCCGTTACTCCGGGCGGTACGGCGTGAGGTCCTCGATGTCGCCGACGAACTCGGGAAGGTCTGTGTGGCCAAGCAGTTGGCGGATCGCGGCGTTTTCTCCCGTGTGATACCAGTAGTGATAGAGCATGCGCAGGAGGCGGGAGCCGATGCTGTACGGCTGCTTCACGCCGTCGCGGGTGTAGGGCAACTGCAACGACTCGGTGGTGAGGGTATCCAGCCAGGGATCGGCCGCTGTGGTGATCGCCCGCCAGGCAGCCTGTACGTCATCGAGCGCGGGGGTTGAGGCCGGGGCGCTCCAACGGAACGTCTGGTCAATATCCGGGTAGAGCTCGATCCCCTGTTCGTAGATGAGCCAGTAGCGTTGTTCCTGCCAGGCCAGGTGGCCGACGTTCCAGCTGATGCAGTTCATCGGTAGGAACCGCTCCTGCGCTTCCACAGGCGTCACGCCCTCCAGCCCGCGCTGGAACTCGGCGCGCGCAAAGCGCAGTTGATCAACCAGGGGATGTGGCATAGCTCTCTCCTCCCAACAACGCTGTTCTGGTCTCAGGCGCGCATCGGAACGTCTCGTTCGGCGAAGAAACGAATGATCATCTTCGGCGTGAGAAACCGGGAACCGCTGGATTATCCCCCGGCCCCGTGGATGGTATTCGTTTTCCTGCGCGGGGAGTGGTCGGCTCGTTCCTGGGCAGCCCGTGATCGGCGTTGGCGGCGGAACCTGGCCTCCCGGACGGCGATGCAGAGCGCAACGATGATGGGCGCCAGGGTCTTCAGGGCATCGAACAGCGGCTCCAGCCAGGCGGGCACAGGTAGAGCGGGGAGAGCGATCTCTGGCCATGAAATGGCCGGCAGCGCAATCCCTGGGGCTGGGATGTCCGGAAGGGAGATCTGGGGTAGCGGGATGAGGGGAAGCAGGAGATCCGGCAAGGCAACCGCGGGCCAAGGGATGCTCGGGAGCAGGCCAAACAGGATGGCGCTGAAGCCGATGACGCCAAGGATGGTCTGCCCAATGGCGATCACCACATGACGCGCGGCGTACAGATCCGGATGCCGGTTCCCCCATGCCTGCACGCGGGCGGCATGGGTGCCTGGCGGCGCGGCGAACTCGGCACCGACCTGCTGCGCATCCCGGGGGTTGGCGCCAGGCGGAAGCAGGAGGGCCTGCGTGATCCCGCCGAACGGCCCGACCTTCACGACCACCAGGTGATGTTCGGTGCGCAGGGTGACATTGGAGTCTACGCCGCGATGCTCGGCAATGAGCTGCCTCTCCCGGAAAAGGCGGATGATGGTCTGGACGCCGGCAGACTCGGAGGTCACGCAGAGCAGGTAGTCAGGTGTCTGGTACGTGAATGGCACGGATGGGGTCATGACTGGCGGGCCCTCCTGTGGCCCTGTGGAGGCAACGCTGGAGTGGCGCAGAAGGTTCAGCCCGCCGCGTGTATGCTCCGGACGTCTCGCAACGAAGATAGGTGCAGCGTGAAATGGGGGTGTGCGTGAACAAGCCATCTGATTCCAGGCGGCAGGGTGGAGTCTCCCGGCGTGACATGTTGCGCGCCCTGGGCGGTGGCCTGGCAGGGCTGGCCCTGGGTGCAGGCCCAGGAGGCGCTCTCTGGCAGGAGGTGGAGATTCCCACGTCGGCGCGCGCGCTGCAGATGGCCGACCCGCTGCCCTCCTGGAACGAAGGACCACGCAAGCAGGCGATCATGAGCTTCGTGGCGGCGGCGACGAATGAGGCCACCACCGCCTTTATCCCGGTCGCTGACCGTATCGCCACGTTTGATATGGACGGCACGCTCTGGGTAGAGATGCCGCTCTATACGGAAAGCACGTTTACCGTGGAGCGGATCGAGGCGATCGCGCCGGCACATCCGGAGTGGGCAACCACCGAGCCGTTCGCCACGCTGGCCAAGGGCGACTTCGCGGAGATGGCGAAGCTGACGGAAGACCAGTGGGTTGAGGTCATGGACGCCGCGGTAGCCGGCGTCACGGTGCAGGACTACGAAACGGCCGCCGCAATCTGGCTGGCCTCCGCCAAGCACCCGCGCTTCGACACGCTCTACACCAACCTCGCCTACCAGCCAATGCTGGAACTGCTGGCCTACTTGCGCGCCAACGAGTTCCACACCTACATCGTGTCCGGCAGCGGGCAGATGTTCATGCGCTCCTTTGCGCAGCACACCTTCGGCGTGCCCCCGGAGCAGGTGATCGGCACTGGCTACGACACCACCTACACCATGGGTAACAACGGCGCACCCGTGATCATGATCGACGACGTCATGCTTGTTGACGACAACTTTGGCGGAAAGCCCGAGGACATCTCCCTCTTCGTTGGCAAACGGCCAGCCGCGGCCTTTGGCAACTCCACCGGCGATCAGCAGATGCTGGAGTGGGCCGGAGCCGGCGATCGCGCCACGCTGATGATGCTGGTGCACCACACCGATGCCGAGCGTGAGTACGCCTACGGCCCGGCCGGGGACCTGCCGAACTCCGGCATCGGGGTGTTCACGGACGCCCTGATGCAGGAAGCAATCGACAAGGGTTGGTTCGTCATCGACATGAAAAACGACTGGAAGACGATCTTCGGAGAGTAGTCGGAGAAGGTCGCACGACCGTACTTCCCAGGCAAAGTATTTCCCCCACCGCTCCCACAGGAGCGTATTCCCCAACCGGAGCCGAAGAGCGACGAGGGGCCTGGCCGGGCCCCTCGTCGCTTGGCTGTGGCACCAGGTCTGCATGGCATGTTCCATGGGAACGCGCCGCGGTGATCGGCGCGGCGTTGGCGTGATGCGCCACGCGGGATGACGCGCCGGCGAATGTGGAGCCAATCCTGCGCCCCCGCGGACATGCTGGGAGGATGAGGTGAGTGGGGGCAATGGGGTCCCACCGGCGCGCGGGCATTTACGCCCGCTGACATCATTGCGCTTTGTTGCGGCCAGCATGATCTTGCTGCTGCACGCGGCAGGGCAGTTCGGTATCAGCCAGACGCCGGGCGGCCCGTTCCTGCTGTGGCAGGGGGTCTCGTTCTTCTTCGTGCTCTCCGGGTTCATCCTGGTCTATGTCTACGGCGAGCTGGAAGGGGTCAGTGCCCGGTCATTCTTGCGGGCGCGGATCGCCCGGATCTGGCCGGCCCATGTCGCAACCTTGCTGCTGCTCCTGCTCCTCGTGCCCACGGCCCGCCCTCCCCTCGATGCCGCATCCACCGGCCACCTGCTCACGAACATTGCGCTCCTGCAGAGCTGGACACCGACCGGCGAGCAGTGGAGCTCGTTCAATGGCGTGTCGTGGAGCGTTTCCGCCGAGCTCGGCTTCTATCTCTGTTTCCCGCTGCTCGTGATCAACTGGCGGCGAACCTGGCATTGGAAGCTGTTCGGCACGCTGCTGCTGGTCTTCCTGCTGATTTCCCTTGGCAATGCCGGGGTTTTCCTGAGAACGGAGCCAGTTGCGGAAGGCATCCGCAACATTCCGGTGCTGAACGTGCACCCCCTCATCCGGTTGTTCGAGTTCGTGCTGGGGATGAGCGCCGCAGTGCTCTGGGAACGCCTGGCCGCGCGCCGCCGCGCCGGGTTCGCCGTGGCGACGCTGTGGGAGGGGTTGGCGCTGCTCCTGCTCGTTGTGCTGATGTACGGCAGCGCCCCGTGGGCAGCGGCGGCGGCGCGGCAGGACTGGGTCGGCTCGGCCGGGTGGATCTGGCTGACCAATGGCGGCATTCCGGCAGGGGGCTTTGCGATCCTCATCGTCGTGCTGGCGTTGCAGGGTGGCGCCATCTCTCGGCTGCTCTCGCTGCCCCTGCTGGTGCTCCTGGGGGAGATCAGTTACTCCAGCTATCTCATTCACCAGATCATCATTCGCTACGCCATGGACCATCCAGACGCGCTCGCTGCGCTGCCATCGTTGGCGCAGCTCGGCCTGTTCCTGGGGATCACGCTGCTGCTCTCGTACCTGTGCTGGGCGTTCGTAGAAACACCGTTTCGCGCCCTGCTGACCGGGCGGTGGCAGGTGGGCGCGCGCGTAGCGGCGTGGTGGGCGCGGCGCGCGGGGAACCTGGGCAGCCCGGAGCCCCTGAGCTGGCAGCGGCCTGCGGCACGGCGGCCGCCGTTGCCAGCGGCCGTGGTGCTGGCGGCGTTGATAGCGCTGTCGGGCTGGGCGTCGATCCAGACCCAGCCGCGCCCGCCGGGCCACCAGGTGACGAGCGGGCTGGCGGAGGCAACGCAACGGATGCGTGAGCCCGCTGCCGGCGGCGCGACGTGGCCACCAGTGGCTGGCGGCAGGGAGCCGGGGCTGATGTGGCGGCGTGCAAGACCAGAGGCCAACGTGGCCCAACATGGGTCGATGGCGCTCCAGCGCCCTCCGGTCTCGCGCGCGCCGGCGGGCCGTGGGAGTACGTAGCGAAGCACGTAGCAGGCTGTGATGAACCCTTCCCCCCCTGTCTGCCAGTGTGCAAAAGCGGAAGCTCATGGACAGCTTTGGCCGTGGGGATCAGGGCGTATCCGGCGTCTTGAGCCCCCAGCCCGCCACTCGCCTGGCGCAAGGGACCCCGAGCGAACCCGACAGGCTCGAGACCCGGAGATCGTGGGGTGACGGTCCGACTCCCTGGCAAGTCGCTGGAGTTCTGCACGCGTGCTACTCGCAAGCGCCACTCTCGGTATCGCAGTCGTTCGGCTCGTTGCCTGCCACCGTGCTGCCGTTGTTCAGCGTGACTTGGCGGCCGAACCCGCCAATGCCACCGCCGTCGAGCGCGGTGTTTTCCGTTACGAAGCTACCCCCATTCATGGTCAGCGGGCCGACAAGAGTCATTATTCCGCCGCCTTGGTCCCCTGCGGCGTTGTTCGCCACGAAGCTGCCTTCATTCATGATCACTGTGCCATCGTTGCTGATGCCACCACCGTCGTCGCGGGCGGTATTGCGTTCGATCGTGCTGGCCAGCATGGTGAGCGTGCTGCCCAGGAAGAGCGCAACGCCTCCACCTTTTTCCGCCTCGCAGAAGCTGACGGTCATTCGGTGCAAGGTCAGATCCCCGCTGTTGACGATGCCGCCGCCGCGCTCCTCTCCCGCGGCAAAGCCCCGGGTAATCGTCAGGTCGCGCACGGTGACGGTCCGCTCGCCACCTACCGCGAGGACGCGGATCTGACCTTCCCCATCGAGGATTGTTGCGTCGGCTCCCGAGCCAGCCAGGATGAGGTCCTTTTCAATCAAGAGCGTGCTGGTGACCCGAAACGTGCCGGGGCAGAGGCGCAGCGTGGAACCGGGCTCCGCCACGTTGATCGCGGCCTGCAGGTTGTCTGTTGGCTTCACATCCGGGCAGAACGGCCCCAAGGTCGTCGACGTGGTCGAGGTGGGTGCTGAGCACGCCCCCGCCGTGTCACCGGGCAGCAGGTGCTTGTGTTTCTTTTTCCTGGTGACTGAGAGCGTCTGCCCATTGCGGCAGATCGTGACCTTTTTCTTCTTCCTTTTCGCGACGGCGTCTCCTGGATGGCCCCCAGTGCCTCCGATCAGGCTGGCCCCGGCCAGCCCGGCCAGGAGCGAACGCCGGCCACGGCTCAGTTTCAGGCGATCCACCAACCGATCCCACGTCGTGCCGTCCATGACCCCTCCGTCCCGCGAGGAACGCAAAACAATGCAAAGTCGCGTATCACGGATCATCGTGGGCATCGAGGTAAGGGGTGTCCATACGGAAAATACCGTATTTCTCATACGTAGCGTTCTGGCGGCAAGAGCGTCCTTCCTGGGCGCCCTGCTACCATGCCGCGTGGACCCCGCCCATGAATCCCGCACGCCGCGCTGATGGCCAGCGTGGCCTGTTCGCATGCCAGGAATTGCGAGGGAAACGTGAGCGATGAACCGGGGAATCTCTCGACCGGGCGCCGGAACCTGCTGAAGGGGGCCAGTGGACTGGCGCTTGGCGCGCTGGGTGTGGCTTCGGGCACGGCACGGCAGCCGGGCGGAACCGCCCTGGCGCAGGATGCCACGCCAGCCGCCAGCCCAACCGCCAGCGGCAAGCGCCCGAACATCGTGATGATCATGTCGGACGATGTCGGCTGGGGTGACCTGGGCTGCTACGGTGGCGGCGCCATGCGTGGCGCGCCGACGCCGCACCTGGACCAGATGGCCGCTGAAGGCATGCGCTTCGCCAACTATTACGGGCAGGCCAGCTGCACCGCCGGGCGCGCGTCGTTCATCACCGGGCGGATCCCGATCCGCACAGCGCTCTCGCTGGTGCTGTTGCCGGGTGATCCGGATCACCTGACGCCGGAAACGCCGACGGTTGCCCAGTTCCTGGGTGAGCAGGGGTACACCACGGTGCAACTGGGCAAGTGGCACCTGGGTGACGTGGACGAGGCGTACCCCATTGCCAACGGCTTCGACGAGATGTACCACATGCTCCCGTACTACGCGGGGGTGTACGCCTACTCCGACACCAACCTGACCCCGGACTGGCCAGCGGACAACCCGGAGTTCATGAAAGCCTGGAACAGCTTCAACCTGGGCGAGTGGGAAGGCAAGGCCGGCGAGCCAGCGGTCAAGACGCGCGATTTCACCTGGGAAGACCTGGCGACCGTCGACAACGAAATGCGGGAGAAGGCGGTTTCCTGGTTGCAGGAGCACGCCAAGGACGAAGACCCGTTCTTCATGTACCTCAACTTCATGAAGGTGCATAACCCCAACTTCCCCTCACCGGAGTGGGAGGGCAAGTCGCCGGGTCGCCATCCATACCTTGACTCCCTCATGGAGATGGATGACAACACCGGCCAGGTGCTGCAGGCGATCCGTGACCTGGGGATTGCCGAGGACACGCTGGTGATCTGGACCACGGATAACGGCGCCTGGGTGGATGCCTGGCCAGACGCGGGCTACACCCCGTTCCGGGGCGAGAAGGGGAGCGCCTACGAGGGTGGTTTCCGGGTGCCGGCCATTGCCTGGTGGCCGGGCAAGATCGAGGGCGGCCAGGTGGCGACGGAGATGATGAGCCACATGGACTGGTGGCCGACCTTCGCTGGGCTGATTGGCGCCGAAGCCCCGCCGCACATCTGGGAAGACAACAACGGCAACCCGATCGTGTTCGATGGCATCGACAACAGTGCCTACCTGCTGGGCGAAGGCCCGAGCGCGCGCGACACCTTCTTCTATTACTACGACCAGTCGTTTGGCGGCGTCCGCGTCGAGAACTACAAGTTCATGTTCACCGCCAAGGACACCTGGCTTGGCCCCAGCCTGCCGCTGACCAGCGCGCCGGCGATGTACAACCTGTTCTGGGATCCGGGCGAGCAGTTTGACTCGCTGTTCAACGGCGCCATGCCGCCGGGACAGGTGCAGACGTCACCGGGGCGCTTCTCCGGCGCCGACCATGGCTGGACGGTGTCCATGTTCATGACCCCGGCCCTGGATGCGCACTTCAAGGAACTGGAGCAGTACCCGAACAAGCAGTCGTTGATTGACGGTGGTCCGTACTGGCAGATTCCGGAGGAATACCGGCCGTCGTAGCCGGCGGGTCTCGGGTGTAAAACGCAACGGGGCGCGGCTCGCGAGCCGCGCCCCGTTGCCTTGCTGTGTGGAGAAGATCAGGGCAGGATCAGCAGAGCGACGAACGAGACTGCGCCAAGGATCATGGCTCCGATGGCCAGGTATTCCTCGCGCTTCTCGTTGGGGAGTGCGAGGGCCGGTGATCCTTCGAACTCATCCTGGTTCACGAATTCGACCATCATGCGGTTGTGACGCAACGCGATGAGAATCACCAGTATGCCAATGGCTGTGGCCAGGATGGAGAAGATGCGTGACGGGTCGGTAGTCGAGCGGCCGGCGTGTTCGCCCAGGCCGCCCAGGATGCCGTCCAGGAACGCGAAGCTGCCGAAGCCGACGGTGATGAGCCCAAAGCCGTGGCGGATCCACTCCATCAACTCGGCGTCCAGGGTCATGCGCGTGCGGACCCAGGAGATGTGATCTTCATGGACGCCCGCCGCTGGAACAGGGGGTGCTGGCACGATCCATCCCTCGCTTAACTGGTTTTGACGTGCGAATGGCCTTCACTGCCAGAGGTTATGGGGCACCTCCGGCAGGTCGGGCTGGGCGCTGCCCACTTCCACCTGCCAGGCGTGCCTGCGGCTAGCTGGAGGCAAGTCTGCCAGCCACAGGCGGCGCCACGGTGGTGCAAGCCACGAGGATGTCGGAGGCCGCGTGGAGACGCGGCCTCCCGGGAATAGTTGATTAGTCGCGCGCCATGAAGGCGGCCGCCTGCTTCTCCAGGTCCATGTAGACGTCGTTGCCCACGCTGACCGCGACGCCCTGGATGGTGCCGCCCTCGAACTCGAACCCGCTGGTGTACTCCTTGCTCACCGGGTCAGAGCTGTCCCGGCCGACACAAAGCCCGTCGCCGCAGAGCGTGAAGTTGCCGATCTGGGTGCGGATTTTGCCTTCGCCAACCTCTTGATCGTCGATGTAGAGCTTGGCGGTGCCGTGGGATTCGCCGTATTCGCCGGTGCTCTCCTTGAAGAATTCCATGCCCAGGGTGTGCTTGCCCGGGGTGACCTCGACCGACGAAATGATCTGCTGTTCAGGCGGGATGCCCAGGAAGTTGTAGACGTACCAGAGCTTCTTGTCCTTGATGAACAGCGAGTGACCGCCGAAGCGCGAGCCGTGCGCGAAGAGGATGCCCTGCGCATCAGGGGATTCAATATCCACGTTGGCGAGGATCTTGTAGGAGCGGCCACGGACGCTGACGGCCACCGCTTCCGGGACCTCCGAGGCGCCGGCAAAGTAGATATACGTGTCACGCTCTGGTTCCGGCTGCGGCCGGGGATCGGTCGTGATCTCGACCGCCGAGCGGTCGTCGAGGGGCAGCACGTTGTACTTGCCGGCCTCGTTGAACCACATCTCGATCAGGTTCTTCAGCTTCTCGGGGTTCTCCTGGGCGATGTTCTGTGACTCCGAGCGGTCGGCATCGACGTGGTAGAGCTCCCACTCGTCCTTGTCGAAGTTGCCCAGGTTGGAGATGGGGCCGTGGACCGTCACCACCTTCCACCCGTCCTGCCAGAGTCCGCGCGTACCGAGCATGGCGTAGTACTGGATCTTCTTCTCGGTCGCCCCGTCCGGCTCTGCGTCGAAGCTGTAGCGCATGGAGACGCCCGGCAGCGGCACCTGGTCCACGCCATTCAGCGTGTCGGGGAACTCCAGCCCACAGCAATCGAGGATCGTCGGCACGATGTCCGTGACGTGGTGGTACTGGTTACGCACTTCGCCCCGGGCCTTGATCCCGGCCGGCCAGGAGATGACCAGCGGGTCAGCGGTGCCACCGGAGTAGGAGTAGCGCTTGAACATCTTGAACGGGGTGGAGAAGGCTGCAGCCCAGCCGGTCGGGTAGTGCTCGTAGGTGTTCGCGCTGCCCAACTCGTCGATAAGCGCCATGTTGTCTTCGATCGTATCGGGCCAACCATTGAAGAACTTGTTCTCATTGACTGAGCCGTTGGGACTGCCTTCGCCAGATGCGCCGTTATCGGCGGCGTAGATGATGATCGTGTTATCAAGCTGCCCGGTGTTCTCCAGGTAGTCGATGATGCGGCCGACCTGGTGGTCGGTGTACTCGGAGAAGCCAGCGTAGACCTCGGCCAACCTGGAGAAGAGCCTCTTCTCGTCGGCAGAAAGCGAATCCCAGGGCCGCACGTCGTCGGCCGGGCTGTAGGTGCCTTCCGGCATCGGGTTGAGCGGCGTCAGGGTGGTGTCCGCCGGCAGGAGGCCCTTCTCGATCATGCGGGGCAGGACCCACTCGCGGTACGCCTCGTAGCCGTCGTCGAACTTGCCTTTGTACTTGTCTGCCCACTCCTTCATGATCTGGTGCGGGGCGTGGTTGGCGCCGGGGCAGAACCACATGTAGAACGGGCGAGACGGGTTGGTCTGGCGCGCATCCTTGAGCATCTGCAGCGCCTGGTCGGCCAGGTCCTTGGAGAGGTGATAGCCGTCCTCGGGCTGGTAGGGCTGGTCGACCTTGTGGTTGTCGACGGTCAGTTCCGGGTAGTACTGGTTCGTTTCACCACCCAGGAAGCCGTAGAAGCGGTCCCACCCCTGCTGCAGCGGCCACGAGCGCTTGGTGGAACCGATGCCCAGCTCATCGACCGGCACGTTGTGGTTCTTGCCGAGCCAGAAGGTGTTCCAGCCGTTCTGGCGCATGACCTCCGGCAGGGTCCCACAGGAGGGCGGAATATGGCCGTTGCCGCCCGGGAAGCCGACCGCGCCTTCGGTAATGCAGGAGCAGCCATTCTGGTGGTGGTTGCGGCCGGTCAGGAAGACCGAGCGGGTGGGTGAGCAGAGCGCGGTCGTGTGCCACTGCGAATACATCAGGCCGTTGTCGGCCAGGCGCTGCAGGGTTGGCATCTGGATGCGGCCGCCAAAGGGCGACCAGGCTGCAAGTCCCGTGTCATCGTAGAGCACGATCAGGACGTTGGGCGCGCCTTCGGGCGCCTTCGGCGCGACATACGGCGTCCAGTCCGCCACGGAATCGCGAATATCGACGTTGATTACGCCCTTGAATGGAACCGTCATGATGACCTCCACTGCTGAACCGATACGAGTACAGGAGTTCCTGAGAGATTTGGACGTTGGCTCGCCTCAGCCACGTGGCGTTAGCCAGGATCGGGTCGTGGCCGCATGACGATGCGAAAGCCGAGATCGCACGCGGGGGTGTTGGCGGGCTGGGGCTTGCGCGCGGCCGGGCGGTACCGGAAACAGGTAGCCGGCGCACAGAGATACGAGCCACCCTTGATGACGTAGTGCGTGGCTTGCTGGACAACAGGATCCGTGTCATCCAGCGTGGCCCGTCGGTAGGGATCGCGCGTCCACTCCCAGACATTGCCTGCCATATCCAGGAGACCAAACCCATTGGCTGGAAAGCTGCCGACGGGAGACGTGAAGCTGAACCCATCTTCGGCCGTGTTGTGGTCGGGGAATGGCCCTTGCCAGGTGTTGGCCATGAAAGCGCCGCCGGGGCGTTCCTCGTTGCCCCAGGTGAAGATTGCCCCCTTGCGCCCCCCTCGCGCGGCGTATTCCCACTCAGCCTCGCTCGGCAAATCGCCACCGGCCCAGGCGCAATAGGCGAGGGCGTCATCCAGGGTGACCTGGACGACCGGGTGTTGCGCGAGTACCTGAATGGAAGTTTCCGAGCCCCTGGGATGCCGCCAGTCCGCACCAGGATTCCAGGACCACCAGGGGTTGGCCCCTGGCAATGTGGCCGGGGGAGACGGCGCCTGGAAAACGAGCCCACCCAGGCCGTCCGGCTGTTCAGCCTGGGTGACGTAGTGCGTAGATGCCGCAAAACGCGCGAACTGCTCGTTCGTGACGGGATGACGGTCGATCCAGAAGCCGGCGACCGTCACATCGCGCGCGGGAGCCTCTTCCGGGTAGGACGCGTTCTCGCCCATCTGGAAGGAGCCCGCCGGAATCCAGACCATCCCTGGCCGGGTCGGTTCCAGCGCCCACTGGGTTGTCGAACAGGCTTCGCGCACGGGCACGGCATCGCCCCGGAACAGCTATCGCCACACTCCTGTGGACGACAGCATGCGGCTGGCGAGACCATGTCACATGGTGCGAAACGAACCATTTGCTTCTGGCTACCGCGAGACAGTTCGCGTACGAGGAGTCAGGCAAGCAGCCCTTGGGCCCGGGCAGCCGTCACCGCTGCGCGCCGGCCGGAGACCCCGAGCTTGCTGCAAATGTGCCCGACGTGGTTGCGCGCGGTGATCGTCGAGATGAAGAGTTCTTGCCCGATCTCGTCATTGGTGAGGCGGCGCTCCAGGCACTGCAGCACCTCCAGTTCGCGCTCAGTCAAGGCGTGGACACTGGGGGCTCGTCGCGGGCTGACCGGAGTTGGCTGCGCGAAGAGCCGCGCAGTCTGTACTTCCAGGGCCATGCGTTGGGCCGGGGAGAAACTGGCGCCTTCGACAGCGCGACGCAGCAGCGGACCCAGGGGCAGGGGCAGGAAGGCCAGGCGGTGAAACGACTGCTCACTGGCCGCCAGCGAAAGCCCCTCACGCATGAGTTGCGTGGCTTGCTGTGTGTCGCCCACCAGTTCATGTAGGTAGGCCGTCAGGGCCAGGACATCCCGTATCGCCGGGTGTGCGTGGGCATGCTCAGCATGCTGGCGCAGGTTGGTGAGCAACTCGCGCGCCTCGGCCAGATGGTCCGGTTGTGCCAGGGTGAGCAGCACCACGATGCGGGTGAGGAGTGGATTTTCAACGAGGAGCGCGTCAAAGCGCTCCGGTTGCGCGTGCGTGTTCACCAGCCAGGTTGTGGCGGATGCCAGGTCACCACGAAAGAGGGCCAGGCGCGCTGCCAGGGCATCACAGACGGCAAGGTGCTCGGGCGCTTCGATCGACACGACGATTTCACGGAGCCGGGCAAGTGCACGGTCGGCTTCTTCCGGCAGACCCTCCAGTTGGTACATGATGATCTGCCGGGAGAAGGCTTCCCGCACGCAGGAGAAGTGCAGGCGGTCCGCGTCAGCAATGACCGCCGCAAAACGGGGTGCGGCCTCGGCCACATCTCCCCGTTCGTGGGCGATATTCGCGAGCAGGAGCTCGGCCCACCCTGCGCTCAACGGCAGCGCATGCGCACGCGACAGGTTCCGCATGTCGGTCGCTGCCTGGGCACAGGCGGCGAGGCGCCCGGTGTGCCAGAGTATGAGCACACGACCAAAGAAGCCACGGATGGAGGCCGCATCGATCCGCGCCGATTCGCCGATCGTAAACGCCTCCAGCCGCGCCAATCCGTCCTCGGGGAAACCCTCCTGGCTGCGTGCCAGGCAGATCATCATGTGGGCGAAGCCGTACCGATAGCGGTGGGCCGGGTCCATGTGGGGCAGCACGTTAGCGGCGACCTCGTCTGCGCTGCGTTGGGCGTGGACGACCGCGACCGATGCGCCGAAGGCGAGCATTTCCGTCTGAGCCGCCTGGTCGACGCTCAGCAGCCCTTGCTGGGACATGGCCGAGAGATCGCGCAAGTGCGCGACAAGGCGCCCACCACGGCCGCTGAGGAAGGCGACCCAGGCGGAGGCCAGCAGGAGCGTGGGGTTGCCCCGCACCGTTGGCTCCGGGATGAGGTTCAGCCAGGAGGCAACGGCTTGCCAGTCCTCCCGCCCAAATGCCTCGCCGATCCTTGACTCGATGAGCGCGCCTGCACCGGTGATGTCTCCGGCCTGGACCAGGTGCGAAACGGCTTCCTGCGTGTGACCGTTGTCAGCAAACCAGGTGGCTGCCAACTGGTGGAGAGCTTCCAGTCCGGCGGCGAACTCGCCCACGAGTTGGCGCAGGAATGTGTCGCGGAAGAGGGGGTGATAGACGTACCAGGTCACCTCCAGTCCGGGATCCTCCCGGAAGAGATCGAGGCTGCGGAGCGTTTCCAGATCCTCTGGCTGGTACGAGGTGGAGACCGCCGTGGCAAGCGCGGCCAGAAGTCCAGCATTGAAACGCTCTGGCAGAGCTGCCAGCAGGAGCAGGTTGCGCTGAGCCGGCGCCAACTGCGACAGCACTTCCTCGCCCAGGTAATCGAGCAGGAGTGCCGCCCCCAACAGCGCGGAGGAACCGGACGGTGCGTCAAAACCACCGCCGGCCTCGATCCCCACGGCGAGCAAGCGAATTGCCGCAGGCCAACCGCCGACGGCGGTGTGGATGCGCGCGGCCAGCTCCGGTGACGCCTGCTCCCCAGCGATTTCGTGCAGGAGGCGAGCGGTGTCCCGGGACGAAAAGCGCAAATCGCTGGTGTTCAACTCCTGCACGATACCCTGCGCGCGCATCCGGGCCAGCGAAAAGCCAGGCGGGCGGCGGGTCGCAATGACGGTGTGCAGGCGTGCAGGACCGGCCAGGATCAATCCGGTCATGAACTGCGCCACGGCCGGGACATCCGCGCTGTGAAAATCATCGATGATCAGGATCAAGTCATCCGAGAGGTCATACAGCGCATCGGCGAACCGTTCTCCGAGATCCAGTGGATCCAGGCGGTCGGGCGCTTCCAGATGGCGGTAGAGCTGCCCGGCCAGGCCGGGATGAGGTTGATCCAGGGCGGCGGCAAGGTGCGCGGCGAAGCGGGTGAGTTCGGCTTCGCGCGGGCTCAGCGAGAGCCACGCGGTGGCGCAATCGCTCTGTGCTGACCATTCCGCCAGGGTGCGGGTCTTGCCATGCCCCGCCGGCGCGACCACGATTGTGAGCGGGACGGCGAGCGCGCGGTGCAGCCGGGCCTGGAGTTCAGGACGGCTGATAGCGACGCCAGCGATAAGCGGCGGGGAAAGCCTGGTCCGGGAGATCGTCACCGGCGTGTGCGACGGCTGCGTTGCAATCACGACTTGCCCTGCCCGTGTCACGCCATTCTGGATATTCACCAAGTGTGTGATCTCGTAAATCTTACCTGTTAGTGGAGCTTTAGGCCTTGCGTAACCGATTCCCGCGCAAGGTGAACCTCCCGACGCCAGAGGACGGAGATTTGGGAACGGCACGGACCGCTGCGGTGAGTGGCGTGGGCGACATGCAGCATGCATTCGAGCGGCCATGCAGAACCCAATCCGGGCAGGCTGCGGTGACAATGCGAGCGGGCTGATCCTCCGGCGCCCGCAACGTCGAGACGCGTGCAGGGGGCAGGAAAAGGCAGCGCTCAGTCGATCATGCGTCGTGCAGGACAAGGGGACAGGAACCGTCGTGGTTACTTCAGCTTCGGCTCGTCCGCGAGTGAGTTGGTTGCTGGCGGTGACGCCGATCATGGTGATTCTGGCGCACTATGCGGCGGTACTGCCGCACGAGTTTGCGCACTCGATCATGGCCTGGATCCTGGGGATCAAGGATCAGCCGGGAAACATCGACTGGGGTGGCACCAGCCTCCCCAACATCCTGTTCCTGATCCACATCGATGAGAATGTGGACTACACGGCAGCGCTGGACGCGGGCAAGCACTGGCAGGTGGCACTTACTGCATTTGCCGGGCCCGGCATTGCCAACGTCAGCCTCTTCCTCCTGTCCCGATACCTGATCACGAAACCCTGGTTCCGCACGCGGCCGGATGCCGCGAACTTCCTGTTCTGGTTCCTGTTCATGAACCTGGGGAATATGTATGACTACGTGCCCATGCGCGTCTTCTCGGACGATGGCGACGTGCACAATTTCATCCAGGGTACTGGGCTAAGCCCCTGGGTGATCTACGTCGTTGGCAGCTACCTCGTGCTCTGGGCCATCGTCGACTTCTACCGCAACGTGCTGCCGCTCGGGTTGCGACTGAGTGACTTCTTTGCGCCAACGGCGCGCGGCGTGACGCTGGTCGTAGCCACGGTGTTCCTCTTTGGCTATTTCGCGAACCCGTCCTTGCTCGTTGGGCCGGATCCGAGATTGCAGGCATTGGCAGCGACCTCGGTCATGGCGATCCCGCCGGTCATCATCCTGCTCTGGCGCCGCATCGTGACGCCGTCAGGTGGGCATTCTGCCTGAGAGAAATGTCCTGACCGCATCTCCAGCACAGACCTGGCTTTGCCTGCACGTGCTGCTGCTCATCGAGGGCGCGTTGCACCCGCGCGGAGAAGCCAGCTCGGGCACTGCCTCGTGACAAGGTGTGGTCACCTGCGTGCGTGGTGGCCTTGGCTGATAATGACCCGCGTCTGACCGCAACTGTGGTGCAACATCGCGCAACGCCGAGCAGGAGGGTGACGTGGCCGACAAACCGAACATCCTGGTGATCTGGGGCGATGACATCGGGATCACGAACCTGAGTTGCTACTCGCAAGGCCTGATGGGGTATCGCACCCCGAATATCGACCGCATCGCCAAAGAAGGGATGCTGTTCACCGATTCGTACGGGGAACAGAGCTGCACGGCTGGCCGCTCTGCGTTCATCACCGGGCAGAGCGTCTTTCGCACCGGACTGAGCAAGGTGGGAATGCCCGGGGCCACTGTTGGCCTGCAGGCGGAGACGCCGACGATTGCGGAACTGCTCAAACCGCACGGCTACGCCACCGGGCAGTTCGGCAAGAACCACCTGGGCGACCGCAACGAGTACCTCCCGACGGTGCACGGCTTCGATGAGTTCTTCGGCAACCTGTACCACCTGAACGCCGAGGAGGACCCGGAGGCGCCGGACTGGCCGCCCTCAGCGGAGTTCCCGAAGTTCAACGAGATGTTCCGGCCGCGTGGGGTGCTGCACTGCTGGGCGACCGATGAGGACGATCCGACCGTCGATGAGCGGTACGGCCGGGTGGGCAAGCAGAAGATCGAGGATACCGGCCCGCTGACCATCAAGCGGATGGAGACGATCGACGACGAGGTCCTGGAGCACGCGCAGGACTGGATCACGCGGCAGACGACGGCGGGCGGACCGTGGTTCATGTGGTTCAACACCACCCACATGCACCTGCGCACGCACCCGAAACCGGAGAGCGTGGGGCAGGCGGGCCCCGGGCAATCACCCTATCACGACACCATGATCGACCACGACAAGGTGGTGGGCGCGCTCCTTGACCAACTCGATGAGCTCGGAATCGCCGACAACACGATAGTCATCTACAGCACTGACAACGGCCCGCACATGAACACATGGCCGGACGGCGCCATGACCCCTTTCCGCAGTGAGAAGAACACGAACTGGGAGGGTGCCTTCCGGGTGCCGGAGATGATCCGGTGGCCGGGCAAGATTCCCGCCGGGGTCGTCTCCAACGAGATCATCCAGCACCACGACTGGCTGCCCACCTTCCTGGCGGCGGCAGGAGATCCCAACATTGTCGAAGAGCTCAAGCAGGGCATGGATGTTGGCGAAAAGCACTTCAAGGTGCACATCGATGGCTACAACCTGCTGCCGTACCTGACGGGCGACGTGAGCGAGAGCCCGCGCAAGGGGCTCTTCTATTTCAATGATGATGGCGACCTGGTGGCGGTGCGGTTTTTCAACTGGAAGGTCGTCTTCATGGAGCAGCGCTGCCAGGGCACGCTGCTGATCTGGGGTGAGCCGTTCACGGTGCTGCGTATCCCGAAGATCTACAACCTGCGT
This sequence comes from Thermomicrobiales bacterium, assembly GCA_046328375.1. Taxonomy (GTDB): domain Bacteria; phylum Chloroflexota; class Chloroflexia; order Thermomicrobiales; family UBA6265; genus JACCXM01. Next base: position 39,497 of record JAXLWT010000019.1, on the reverse strand, counting down.
ACCGATCCCTTTGAGCGCGCCGACATCACGTCCAACACCTACTGGGACTGGTATCTCTATCACGACTACATTGCCGGGGCTGCCCAGGCGCTCTGTTCGGCCTTCCTGAAGACGTTCGAGGAGTTCCCGCCAGTGCAGCGGGCAGCCAGCTTCACGATCGACCAGGCGATGGAGAAGCTGAACCAGACGCTGTCCAGCAAGTTCGATTAGCTGGAGTCACACCAGAGACCGCGCGTTGCCCGGCCAGGCATACCTTGGCCGGGCAACGCGAGATACCGGGGTCCTGGACGATGGTGTGACGGCCACGCGCACCGGAAAGATCTTCCCTTGCGGCAATGTGTAGCGTAGGCACGCTATGATGCACCTGTATTCAACGGTTGATATCGTTGTGGTGCAGAGAAGAGCTTGCCATGGATGCCGCACGCTTCGATCTCTTCGTGCGCCTGCTCGCGACCACCTCCGCGCGGCCAACCCGCCGCGGTGTCGCCCGTGCGCTCGCCGCGCTTGGCCTCGGCGGGGCAGGGCTGTCCGGCGCAACCGGTCGCTTGCCCAACACCCCTGGGGTTGAGGCGAAGAAGAAAAAGAAAACCGCCCTCTGCCTGAATGGCCAGACGATTCAGGCGTCAGCAAAGAAGAAAAAGAAACTGATCAAGAGCGGCGCGACTGTCGGCGCCTGCCCGTCCTGCGTCCGCTCGTGCGCCGGCAAGGTGTGCGGCGCTGACGGCTGCGGTGGTGTCTGCGGGACCTGCACCGGAGCCACGACTTGCAAGGGTGGCGTCTGCGTCCCAAAACTGGAGATCTGCGGGGTTGGATTCCACGACTGCACCACCAGCTCTGACGGCTGCTGCGTGGCAGGCCAGAAGTGCTGCGCGGCAAACCTGGGCATCAACGGCTGCTGCGGCACCGACTACACGTGCTGCCCGGCAAGTGCCGCTTTCCCTGATGGCCAATGCTGCCGGAACTCCGCGTGCTGCGGCGCTGGTAGCTATTGCTGCCCGCCGAGCTCGGACAAGGACGGCTGCTGTCCCATTGGCCAAACGTGTTGTCCGCCGAGCAACGCCTCCTTGTCAGGCTCATGCTGCCCGGCCGGTCAATCGTGCGATCCCATCCTGGGCTGTAGTTGAGACCCGGAGCTTCGCATTGCCAGCGTCTGAAGGGACGTGTGAACACAGGATTCGCCGGAGGACGCGTCATGCACCGCGCTCGTCACCTGCTCCTGACGGCTCTCGTCATCCTCGGCCTGCTGCTCTCACCGTGGCCATCGTCTCCTGCTGCACCGGCCCTGGCGACGGCTGACCAGGGGCCAGCGGGTGATGCCGCCGCCAACCAGCACGTCCCACGGGCGAAGAAGCACAAGAAGCGGCAGAAGGCGCGCAAGCAGCGGGAGCGCAAGCAGGACCGGAAGCATGACCGCAAGCAGAACAACCGCCAGCGCAAGAAGCAACCCGTCAAGCTGGATACAGGCGTGTTGCCCGCTGCGGACGAGGCCAGCCCGACCCTGCCTGACGGCACGCCCAGCGTCCAGGACAGCTACATCGTTCGCCTCAAGCCCGCCGCGGAAAGCCCCTTGCGCTCGGCCCGGACGATGTCGCGCGATTTTGAGGGCGTCACGCCGACCCACGTCTACAGCCACGTCTTCGATGGCTTTGCCGCCGTCATCCCGGCCGACAAGCTGGACGATGTCCGCAACGATCCACGTGTGGCGGCGGTGGTGCCGGATATGCTGGTCTACACCACAGCCCAGACGATCCCTACCGGTATCAGGCGCATCGACGCGGACGAGAACCCGATAGCTGACATCGATGGCACCGATGAGCCGGTCGATGTCGATGTCGCCCTGGTCGATAGCGCCGGCAAGGGCACCCACGAGGACCTCAACATCTACGCCTGGGCGAACTGCACCGCCTCGCATGAGAACAGCGATGACCACGGCCACGGCACCTTTGTCGCCGGTGTCATCGGCGCGAAGGATAACGGCGTGGGTGTCGTTGGCGTTGCGCCCGGCGCCCGCCTCTGGGCGATCAGGTCGCTCATCAGTAACGGCCAGGGGGCAGGCGTAGGAAAAACCTCGTGGATTATCTGCGGGCTCGATCTCATCAAGGAGCACGCCACGCCGCAGGCGGACGGGTTGGGCGATATCGAGGTCGCTAATTTCAGTATCACGTCTGCCTTCGTGGACACCTCCGTCTGTGGGCCTGGCCAGGAGGGGCTCTATCACCAGGCGTACTGCGACGTGGTGGACGCCGGCGTGACAGTGGTTGCTGGTGCAGCCAATAGTGACGCCGATGCCGCCGGGTTTGTGCCGGCGTCCTACGACGAGGTGATCACCGTCTCGGCCCTGGCCGATTCCAATGGGCAGGGCGGAGCGCCCGGTCCAGACACCTCCAAAGGACCTGACGAATCCCTGGCCACATTCAGCAACTGGGGCGCGGACGTCGACATTGCTGCGCCCGGCGTCGATATTCTCTCGACGGTACCAACTGGTGATTGTGAGTTCTGCACTCCGAGCGGCTACCAGATCGCCTCAGGGACCAGCGTGTCCACCCCATACGTCTCCGGCGCGGCGGCACTCTACCTCTCGACCCACCCTGGAGCATCACCCGCGCAGGTGAAGACCGCCATTCTCGACGCCCGTGAAGACGTGACCCTGCCGAATGATCCGGACGGCATCGATGAGGGTGTCCTCAGGGTCGGGGCGGACTTCGGCTGATCTCGGGTGAAACGCTGAACTCCGTAGCGGAAGATAGTGGCCGGGTCCGGGCGTGCGTTACGAGAAGGAGCCGCTCATGGAAGGTGCGCGCTGCAATTGCCGTGTGCAGGGGGAGTGCACAGATAGCGCCTCGACACCGGTAACCGCGCAATGCCCTCCTGCCCATCAGCAGGACGGGTTGTTCTCACGGCGTGCCCTGCTTGTGGCAAGTGCAGGCCTGGGACTCACGATCGGCGCAATGCCGGAACGCCTGGAGGCGGCCGGGCTGGCGGCGCAGCAGGCTAAGGAGGGAAACAACATGGCGCAGGGTGTTCCACTGCCGTCCTGGAACGAGGGTGCGAGCAAGCAGGCGATCCTGGACTTCGTGGCGGCGGTGACGGAGGAGGGCGGCGAGCAGTTCGTGCCGGAGGACGCGCGGATTGCCACGTTTGATAACGACGGCACCCTCTGGACCGAGCAGCCGATGTACGCGCAGGCCTTCTTCATCCTGGACCAGATCAAGACGCTGGCGCCCCAGCATCCGGAGTGGCAGACGGAACAGCCCTACGCCGCGGTGCTGGCGGGCGACCGCGAGGCGATGGCGAAGTTCAGTGAGGCAGACCTGGGCAAACTGGTGGCGGCGGCCCACTCCGGCATGACCACGACCGAGTTTGACGAGCAGGCGCGCGCCTGGGCGGAGAGCGCCGTCAACCCGCTCACAAAGCACCGCTTCATCGACTCGGTCTACCAGCCGCAACTGGAGTTGCTGGACTACCTGCGCGCCAACGGGTTCCGCGTCTTCATCGTCTCCGGTGGCGGGGTCGACCTGATGCGCGTCTTCAGCCAGGATGTCTATGGCGTCTCGCCGGACATGGTGGTCGGTTCCAGCGGCAAGGTGAAGTTTGCTCTGGAGGACGGCATCCCGACCCTGACCAAGCTGCCCGAGCTGGACAGCTATGACGACAAGGATGGCAAGCCGGTCAATATCCACCTGCATATCGGGCAGAAGCCGATCCTGGCCTTCGGCAACTCCGACGGTGACCAGGCCATGCTGGAGTACGTCACCTCAGGCGACGGCCCGAGCCTGGGGTTGATCATCCACCACGATGACGCGGCGCGTGAGGTGGCCTACGACCGGGATTCCCGGGTGGGGAAGCTGGACACGGCACTGGCCGCCGCCCCGGACTGGGGCTGGATCGTGGTCAGCATGAAGGACGACTGGGGGAAAGTGTTTCCTTTCGAGGAGTAAGTGTGTTTTCATGGCTACGAGCAGGGTGAAGCAGTAGCCGTGAGATGGAGAAATCATGACGCCAGCGAGGCAGCCGTCGCTCTCGAGCACCGATGCCCGGGAGATAGCGAAAGATGCCTACATCTACGGCTTCCCCATCGTTGACAACTACCGCATCCTCTCCTCGTACTTTGTGGATGCCGGTGGCCCCGAATACAAGGCCCCCTGGAATACGCTCTTCAACAACGCCCGCGTGTACACGCCGGACGACACGGCCATCCAGACGCCCAATTCCGACACACCGTACTCCTACGTCGGCGCGGATTTGCGGGCCGAACCGCTGGTCTTCACGGTCCCGCAGATTGAAGAAGGCCGCTACTACAGCCTGCAGTTTATCGATCTCTACACGTTCAACTTCGCCTACGTCGGCAGCCGCGCCACCGGCAACGGCGGCGGGCACTTCCTGCTGGCTGGCCCAGGATGGCACGGCGAGACCCCTGATGGCATCGACACGGTGATCCACTGCGAGACAGATCTGGCATTTGTGCTGTACCGCACCCAGCTTTTCAGCCCGGAGGATATCGAGAACGTCAAGCAGATCCAGGCTGAGTACCGCGTGCAACCCCTTTCGGCCTTCCTGGGGGAACCGGCACCGTCGGCAGCTCCGGCGATCGATTTCCCGCAACCGCTCGGTGTTGAGGAGGAGCGAACCTCGCTGACGTTCTTCGACGAGTTGAACTTCCTGTTGCAGTTCTGCCCGGTCGTGCCCTCCGAGATTGCGCTGCGGGAGCGGTTCGCCGCGCTCGGCGTTGCCGCGGGGCAGTCCTTCAACGCTGAATCACTGGCTCCCGGCGTCCGGCAGGCGGTGCAGGAGGGCATGGCCGATGCGTGGGCAGCCCTGGACGGCGTAAAGAACGGTCTTGACGCCGGGAAGATCAGCCCAGGCGATTTCTTTGGAACACGGGATTACCTCGACGGTAACTACCTCTACCGCATGGCGGGTGCGGCGCTTGGCATCTACGGAAACTCGAAAGCGGAGGCGCTCTACCCGCCGTACGGCGTGGACGCCGATGGCCAACCGCTCGATGGCTCACACCGCTACACCCTGCGCTTTGCCCCAGGTGAGCTGCCGCCCGTGAACGCGTTCTGGTCGGTGACCATGTACACGTTGCCGGAGAGCTTGCTCAATGCCAATCCCATCAATCGCTACCTGATCAACTCCCCGATGTTGCCAGACCTGGTCACGGACGCTGACGGCGGCATCACGCTCGCTGTCCAGCATGACTCACCAGGTGCGGGCAAGGAAGCGAACTGGCTCCCTGCACCAGCCGGCGCCTTCCAGATGGTCATGCGGTTGTACTGGCCGCAGCCGGAGGCGGTGGATGGTACGTGGAGCGCGCCACCGTTGAAACGGGAGCGTTGACCGAGGCCGTGGGATTCAGCGCGGAACGCAGTCCCCGCGCAGCCACTCGCGATCGCTCATCACGAGGCGGTCAAGGCGCAATCAGAGCTGAAAGGATGATGAGATGACAGGTGCCGATGCTGCCGTGCCGGCGGGTGAGGGAACGACGCAAGCGGTAACGGTCGACACCTTTGTCCGGGCCGAGACGGACACCTATTTTGCCGTGCCCGTCGAAATGGCTGGCGGCCTGGCTCGCTGGTACCACTATCGGGAGCCGATGCCGATCGACAACCAGACGGTGGTGCGGGCGAACCGTGACACGCTCTATTCCACCGCGCTGATCGATCTCGACGCTGGGCCGGTGACGGTGACGTTGCCCGATCCCGGGACGCGCTTCATGTCCCTGTTGACCATCAGTGAGGACCACTACGCCTTTGCGGTGTATGCCCCAGGCACGTTCACGTTCAGCCGGGACGACATCGGGACCCGTTACGCCATGCTGGCCCTGCGGACCTTCGTGGACCCGGATGATCCGAACGACCTCCCTCTCGTCCATGCGCTGCAAGATGCGGTGACGATCTCGCAGCCGTCGGGCACTGGCGCCTTTGAGGTGCCAGCCTGGGACCCTATCAGCCAGAAGATGGTGCGAGACGCACTGCTGGTGCTGAACTCAACCCTGCCTGACCTGCGCCGTGCGTTTGGCCAGAAGGAGCAGGTTGACCCGGTACGCCACCTGATTGGCGCGGCGTCCGGCTGGGGCGGGAACCCGGATCAGGACGCGGTGTACCTGAATGTGACGCCGGCGCAGAACGACGGCACAACGATCTACCGGCTGCAGGTCCCGGCCGACGTTCCCGTGGACGGCTTCTGGTCGATCACCGTCTACAACGCCGAGGGGTACATTGCGCCGAACGCGCAGGGCATGTACTCCCTGAACAACTACGCGGCGCAGCCAAACCCGGATGGCACGGTGACGATCCAGTTTGGGGGATGTGGCGGGGGAGCAAGGAACTGCATCCCGATTTCTGAAGGGTGGAACTACCTCGTGCGGCTGTACCGGCCCAGGCCAGAGGTTGTGGACGGAAGTTGGACCTTCCCGGAAGCGCAACCAGCGCCGTAGCGTCGCCTGCTGCGCTGCCCCATCTGCTGGCTGCGTGGCGTGAGCGCCGCCACGCAAGGGGTGCAACCTGGGGTGGCGCCCATGGAGCCGCGATGCGAAACTGTGAGCGATCAATACCCTGTGCAGCAAACCTCGTCACGAAGTGGTTGACACCGGTGGGCAGCATCGCTGGCCGAATGCCAGTTGACAGATCGGCACCGACACGATAAGAGATCCTATCCCCGCGCCTTGCGATCTCGCAGTGTCGAGGGATCCTCTATGCCTGCCACGATTCGTCGGCGTCGCGACTCCACCGAAGACTGGGACCAACTGCGCCTGCTCGTCGCCTCGCCCGAACAGGAAGCCTACGAACTGCTGCGCCCAAACGTGCTGTTCGGGCAACCGATCCCGGTCCGGGCCCGCGAGACCGGCGTCCCGGAGCGCACCCTGCGCCGCCGGGTCGCCCGCTTCGAAACCTTCGACATGCGCAGCCTGTTCGCCGACTTGGCAGGCCCGCCGGAGGATCGGCGACGGCTGCCGGCTGAGGTCCGGCAGGCCATCGTCGCCTCAAGGCCGAGTATCTGGCCTTTGGGTTAGGCGAGATCGCCGCGATCTGCCGGGAGCGCTTCGACCGCCCGGTCAGTCACCACACGGTCAAGCAGGTGCTCACCACGGAGCCGCTGCCGCTTGATCCGCCGCGGCGCTTCCCGCGGCGCCGATTCCGTCGCCCGCCGCCGGGCGGTCGTGACGTTGTATCTGGACGGCTGGAGCGTCAAGGCGATCGCCGGCTACCTGGAGACCTCGCGCGCCACGGTCTACGACGTCTTGCGGCGCTGGGACGAGGAGGGCTGGCCGGGGCTGGCCGATCATCCCTGGGGTCCCCGGAAACCGGCAGGTAAGGGCGACCTCAAGGCGATGGCGGCCATCCGCCGCCTGCAAGCCAACCCCGAGTTGGGCGAGTTCCGCATCCACGCCGCGCTGGCCCAGCAGGACATCCACCTCTCCCTGCGCACCCGCGGCCGCATCCTGGCGCTGCACCGGGCGCTGGGGGCGCCGCAACCCGCGGCGAGCCTGCCGCAGACCCGCGGCCAATGCCCTTCGCCGCGGTGCGGCGGCACCAGTTCTGGTCGGTCGACATCCGCTACCTCGACGACCTCGCCCTCGGCACCGGCAAGCCGGCCTACGTCATCTCCATCCTGGAGAACTTCAGCCGGGCGCTGCTGGCCAGTGCCATCTCGCCGCGACAGGACCTCACGGCCTACCTGATCGTCCTCCGTTCGGCGATCGAAACCCACGGGGCGCCGGAGGTGTTGGTCAGCAACAGCGGCAGCGTCTTCAAGGCCAACCACGCCAAGGCCATCTACGCCGCGCTGGGGATCGCGCACCATCACATCGACGCCGGACAGGCCTGGCAGAACTACACCGAGACGCACTTCAACGTCATGCGCCGCATGGCCGATTATCACTACGTTCAGGCAGCGACCTGGGGCGAGTTGTAGGCCGTCCACGAGCGCTTTTTCCAGGAATACAACCAGCAAGCACACTTCGCGCACCGTGAACGGACCGATGGCCGTCACAGTCCCGCCACGGTCCTCGGCTGGGTGCAGGGCATATGGTGTGACCCGGCGGAGCCCGATCGGATCTTCCGCCTGCGCGCCACGCGCCTCCTGATCGCGTACGGGTGCGTGCGGTTCCGCCACTGGCGGCTCTACGGGGAACGGGGCCCGGCCGCGGAGCGCGCCACGGTCTGGGTGTGGGACGAGACGCTCACCATCGAGCATGCCGCCGAAACGCTGGCCCAGTACCACGTCGCCGTCGAAGCGGATGGACGGCGGCTGCGCGAGGTCTCCGACCCGCGCTTCTTTCCGACTAGCCACGCCTCGCCGCAGCCGTTCCTCGCCCCGCTGGCGGACACCGAGTGGCACCCGGCCCGGCGCTTGGCGCCCTACCGGCCACGGCGCAAGCGCGTCACCGCAGAGCAGCAAACCCCACTCCCCAAGCCGGAGCGCAAGACCGCCAGCGGCTGATCTCGGTGCGGCGGAAGGGATAGCCGGTGGCCGGCTCCGGGCGACGACTCACGGCGGATTGGGACCGATCGCCGCGTCCTACTGCTTGGCCATCGCCACCTGGAAGCGCTCCTCCGGCGCGATCAGGTGGTCGTGGTCGTCGCCCTCCAGGTCGATCTGCACCCAGGTGACGGAGCCTGTGAACGCGTTGCCGCGCGGACCGTAGTCGGGCGAGACGGGCGAGCCGAATTCGCGCCCGACGTCGCACGATTCGTCGCCCGAGAACACCGTCGGCTCGGTCGCCTCCACGCGTCCATCGCCCACCCGGGCGCCGTCGACGTAGAGGGTGACGGCGCCGCCCTTGCCCGTGCCGCCGCCGTCGTAGGCGAACTCCATGCGTACCTGATGCGTGCCAGCCGGAAGTGGCGTGTCGGCGCCGATCCGCGTGATGTCGATGCCGAAGTAGTTGTAGCAGTAGGTGAGCCGGCCCGCGTTGGCGTACAGGCTCCAACCGCCGACGCTGCCGCCTTGCGCGACGATCACGCCGGTGGCACCGCCGTCCGGCACGACGACCTGAGCGGTGACGGCGTGCGACTTGTTCTTGATGTTAAGGACCGAGTTCTCGCTGAGCCGTCCCATGCCGCCGAAGAGCAGCTGCGTCTTCCCCCGGATCAACTGCGGCCGGCCGGCGAGGTCGGGATTGAGGCGCTCGTAGCGGCGGTCGTCCAGCGGCAGGACGTGGTACTTCCCCGCCTCGATCAACCACAGACGCTGCAAGTGCGCCAGCATGGCGGGGTTTTCGGCGGCGATGTTCTGGGCCTGGGTCCAGTCGTCCGGGCCGTACAGCTCCCAGACGTCGTCGTCGAACGCCGGCAGCTCGCCGACGACCCAGGGCAGGCTGTGCTTGGTCACCGCGGTCCAGCCCTGGTGGTAGAGCCCCCGGTTGCCGACGATCTCGAAGTACTGCGTGGTGTGCCGCTCCGCGGCGTCCGCGTCGTCAAAGGCGTAGGCCATGCTCACCCCTTCCAGCGGCGCCTGCTGGATGCCGTTGACGAAGGCCGGCGGCGGGAGCTTCGCCGCTTCCAGGACGGTCGGGGCGATATCGATGACGTGGTGGAACTGGTGGCGGACGTCGCCCCTGGCCGTGAAGCCATGCGGCCAGTGGACGATGGCGCCGTTGCGGGTGCCACCCCAGTGGGAAGCGACCTGCTTGGTCCATTGGTAGGGCGTGTTCATCGCCCAGCCCCAGCCCACTGCGTAGTGGTTGTAGGCCTGCGGGCTCCCAAAGGCGTCGACCTTGCTGATCAGGAATGCCGGGGTCTCGATCCCGGGCAGCCCGTTGAGCGTAGCCATCTCGTTGAAGCACCCGTTGACGGTACCCTCGGCCGAGCCGCCGTTGTCGCCGATGATGTAGTAGACGAGCGTCTCTTCCAGCACGCCGAGACCGGCCAGCGCGTCGACGAGGCGGCCGACGTGAAAGTCCGTGTGCTCGAGGAAGCCGGCGTAGACCTCCATCTCCCGGCGCAGGACCGGCTTGAGTTCCTCCGGCATGGCGTCCCAGGCCGGGATCTCGGCGGGACGCGGCGTCAGTTGCGCGTTCTCGGGGATGACCCCCAACGCCTTCTGCCGGGCAAACGTGCGCTCCCGCAGCGCGTCCCAACCGTCGTCGAACTGCCCCTGGTACTTGTCGATCCACTCGTGCGGGACATGGTGCGGGGCGTGCGTGGCGCCGGGGGCGAAATACATGAAGAAGGGCTTGTCCGGTAAGAGGGCCTTCTGCTGGCGCACCCAGGCAATGGCGTGATCGGCGAGGTCTTCGGTGAGGTGGTACCCCTCCTCCGGCGTCTTCTCCGGCTCAACCGGGATGGTCCCCTCGTAGAGGGAGGGATACCACTGGTTGGCCTCGCCGCCAATGAAGCCGTAGAAGTACTCGAAGCCGCCGCCGCCGGTCGGCCACTGGTCGAACGGGCCCATCGGGCTAGTCTGCCAGGCTGGCACTTCGTGGCACTTGCCGAACTGGGCGGTGCTGTAGCCGTTGAGCTTGAGCGTCAGGGCCAGGGGCGCCTTGTCCTTCGGCCAGATCGAGGTGTTGCCCGGGGCCGAAGTCGCCGTCTCGGTGACGCCGCCCATATTGACCGAGTGGTGGTTGCGCCCGGTTAGCAGCGCTGCGCGCGTCGGAGAGCAGAGCGCCGTGGTGTGGAAGCGGGTGTACTTCAACCCTTCGCCGGCGAGGCGTTCCGCCGTCGGCATCCTGACCGGTCCGCCAAAGGCGGAGGAGGCGCCGAACCCGACGTCATCGATGAGCACGACGAGCATGTTGGGGGCGCCGGCTGGCGGGCGTAGCGGCGTGATCGGTGGGAACGCGGTCTCCGGATCCTTCGCGTCGAAGGTCGTCAGCCCGACGTGCTCCGGATCCGGGATGGGCAAATTGGTGCGGGCGATCCCAGGTTCGCTCATCGCTTGTTGCTCCTCAGGGCGTCATCAGCGACGAGACGCCCGCCAACCGCAAAGAGCGGAAAACGGTTAAAGTCGACCTAGACCAGTGTACCGCGAGGCGGTGCGCCCGCATGGGCCATGCCGGAGCATACGCTGAACAGCAGTCGCAGCCGCGCCGTCAGCGCCGTGCTCACCAGCAAATCATCTGGCGACCGCCTCCTCGGACTTGGCTGCAACGCTAGTAGATGAGGTCGTCCATGTCATCACCCACGCCGCCGCCGGTATGACTCGCGCTCTCCACTAGATCATTGCCGAATCGGTCGCCTCCATCGTCTGCTCGCAATTTGGGATGGATCTGGCGCTGCGCTCCGCTGATTACGTGGCCCGCTGGATCGATGATCCCGCCGCGTTCCGTGCCGGCATGGCCGTTATCCACGAGGCCGCCGCGTCGCTGATCGATGTTGTCGCCCCGGCGCTTACTGCCAACACGCCGCTCGAGGTCGCTGCCTAGCCCGGATTATTCATGAACCGCTCCGGTAAGTTGCGAGCAGATGCCAGAGCGGTTCGCCGGGATGACTGGAAGCCAGGCGCAGGTGGACACGCGTGGCCAGTTGGCGGACGCGTCCGCCGATCTTGAGAAGGCGCAACCGCAGCGTCTCCAGGGTCAGCGGCTCAACTCCGGCGGCGACCAACCACGTCCGCAAAGCGTGCAGCAGGGTGTAGGCTGCCGCATGCAGCAAGCGGACCTGATTGGCGAGAAAGCGGTGGCACGAGAGGCGGTCGGCGAAACAGGCCCGCTTCAGATCCTTGATCCAGTTCTCCGTCTGGCCCCGATCCACATAGGCGTCATACAGGAACTCCGGCTCCTCCGTCCGGTTGGTGACCACGAAGCGGGTATTCGGTCCTGGCGCCAGGATCTCCGCCTTTATGAGCACCCGGCGGGGAGCATCCCAGGCGCCGGCCTGATAGTGAGCCTCGTCGACCAGCCGCACCTTGCGGCCACCGGCCTGGTCGGAGGCGGTTTGCGCCGCGTCCGCCAGCGGAGCGGCGAGAGCCAGCAGCCGAGGGTTGGTCACGAGTCCAATGCTGTAGGCCATGTGCTGCGCTTCACACCACGTATAGATCTCGGGCTTGGCAAAGCCGGCATCGGCGCGGATCGTGATGGCCACGCCCGGCCACTGCTGGCGCAGCCGCGTCACAATCCGCTGGAGGATCGCCAGCGCGCCGTGCCCGGCGTGGACCGTGCCAGGCCGCAAGACGGCCGTGATGAGTTGGCCCGTCTCCCCATCAAAGACCAGCAGCGGGTGGTACATGTGCTGGCCGTAGTACCCGTGATAGGCCCGGCCCTCCTGCTCCCCATGCACGGGAGCATCCGTGCTATCGAGATCGAGCAGGATGTGGGTGGGCTGGCCCGACCGCTCCCGCTCCCGCAGGTAGACCGCACCCAAGGCTTCCGCCAGCCGGTAGCAGTCCCGGGCGGAGAAGCGGTTCTCGAAGCGGGAGAGGGTGGGCTGGCTGGCCAGATCGGCATCGGTCTCCGGCAACCGGCCACAGACCAGCTTCAGCAACGGATCACTCCGCAAGCTGTCGGCGTCGTTCTGGTCCGCATAGCCGGCCGTGATCTGGTAGAGGCGCTGGCGCAGCAGATCGCGTAGCGCGTGTCGGCCGCGGCGACGGCGATGGTCTGGCACAGCGACGACGAGGGTCTCGCTCAAGCCCAGGGCGGTATCCGCTTCCGCCACCCAGCACCAGCCGCCATCACTGGTCAGGCGACCGCCTTGGAAATCAACCGTGAGTGGGAGCGTGACCGGCGGGGCAAACACGAGCGCACCTGTGGCAGACTGGGGCATACGGGGCATCTCCGGCATTCGGCGGATTCAGCACCTTCCGAATACCCGATGGATGCCCCGTTGTCACGCTCGTGAATAATCCGGGCTAGAGCGCCTATGATTTCCCACGGGGCGCACGCTTGCCGTGTTCCTCCCCGTGACGATTCGCCTTCCCGTCTGTTGATGATCACGTACGCGAAAGCACAGCACAGCAGGCTTTCGCCAGAGGCCATGCTGGGGAAAGGAGGTGAGGAGCATGACGGTGGGAGACCTGATCGGGCAGCTGCGCAAAGAAGACGCCGGCAGCCAGGTGATCGTGTTTGCCGACGACATCTCGGTCGAGTTGTATGATGGCGGATACGTCGTGCTGGTGCCGATGAACGCGAAAGTCCCGCTCGATCTCGATCTGGAGCGGTGCCGAAGCCAGCGCATAGGTTGGCATCTTGATCCCGAGGTTTCGGGGGCAGGAACGAACCTATTGCTCGTGAAGGAGATGATGGACCATGGACTACCGCCAAGCATTCCACCGAGCAGCAAGGGGCGGCCAGCGATGCTGCCTACCGGTGTCAACCACTTCGTGACGAGGTTTGCCTGTACAGGAAGACAATTCATCGCCGTTCGCATACCAGCATGATTGATTAGCGAGGGCCCGCCACCTACTTGTCGGTGTTTGGGGGAAGGGTGCCTATGCACAAGGAAGGTCGTGGGAGAGTCAGTGGTAGCAGTGAGTGCTGCCATCTCAACAGGCGATGGTCCTGATTCTGCCATCTGCCGGGTCGAAAAATGGTCCAAATTGGACCATGCCACGAGACACCATGGCTGTCATGATAATCTGGCTTAGACCTCGCACAGATGAGTTTCGTGGATAGGACGCAGGGAAGGGGAGCGCAGGATGGACGCGAACCGTTTTGCAGCGCTGAGCCGGCAGGTTGGCGCTGCGTCAAGCCGGCGGGCAGCGCTGGGGGTACTGGCGGCAGGGCTGACGGGGGCGCTGCTGATTAGGCAGGGTGCTGAAGAGGCTGAGGCCGGCATTCCCATTGCCAACTGTAAGGTGCCCGGCAAGCAGTGCAAGAAGAATCAGTCGTGCTGCACCGGGCGCTGCCGCAAGGGTCGCTGCCGGTGCGCGGGCAAGGGGCGACCCTGCTGGGATCCGCTGGAAGGCGGGTTCTGTTGCTCGAATAGGTGCCAGAACGGCAAGTGCCAGTAGCGGGTGAGGGGAGAGACGCAATGAGCCAGATAGATCGCCAGGATCTGTTTGATGCCCTGACCGTGCAGATGGCGCAGCCGCTGCCTCGGCCCAAGGTCCTGAAGCTGCTGGGCAAGGCCGCCGTGGCCATGGTGGTGTTCCAGGCCTGGCCACGACTCGGCACCTCGGCCCAGGAGGTCACCGACGAAAGCCAGTTGGTCAAGGGGTGCAAGCTCCCGGGCCAGAAGTGCAACAACGGCAAGCAGGACTGCTGCGCTAAGAAGTGCACCGGCGCCGGCCGCTGCGGCTGCATCAACAAGGGCAAGGAGCCGCTGGTCAAGACCCCGCTGGGTCCGGTGCCCGTCAAGGCGCTGTGCTGCTCCAACAAGCTGAACAAGCGCACCGGCGAGTGCAAGTAGCCGCCAGGAGGGGGAACGCGATGGATGCGCAAGGCTTTGAGCGCCTGAGCAAGCTGGTCGCCCAGGCGCCCAGTCGGCGGCAGATGCTCGGTGCGCTGGGTGCGGGACTCGGCGCCACGATGCTGGGTCGCCAGGTGGCCGCCGCCGGATCGGTGGAGGACGAAGCGTTCGGGTTATGCCGGCTCCCTGGTGACACCTGTGGGGACAGCTCGCAGTGCTGCTCCCGCCGGTGCCGGGACGGCGTCTGTGGCTGTTTTAGACGGGGGAAGTACGCCTTCGTCGGGGCCCTCTGCTGCTCCGGCAAGAGGAAAAAGGGCAGGTGCCGATAGGGAGCGACCTGCAAACCAATTCGCCCCGCCCTGGTTATCGGTCTGGCCTGACCCCAATCGGCCAGACCGATAGCCGCGGGCACACGACACAGGAGGTTCCCATGACAAGACGCATCATGATGCTGGGACTGGTTCTGGGGCTTTCGCTCGGTTTAGCCGGGCAGCAGACGCACGCACAGGAGCACCCATTACCGACCGGTGCGGCACGCGTGGTCAAGAAGGTCCAGTTGATGGCGCTCACCGGCAAGAATGAGATCGAGTACAAGGTCGGGCTGATCGTGGAGAACAACACCGGCAAGCTGCCGTAACGGCGCCGCGACGGTGGAGCGCCTGGCGTTGGGGGAATAACCGCGATGGCTGATGATGTTGCGCCAAGGCCGGGTGATCCGCCCATCGCCGATGTGTTCTCCTGGATCAGAACCGATCTCTCCAATCTGCGCACGCTCATGTCCTGGGCGCGCACGGCGGTATCGCTGATCGGCTTCGGCTTCACGATCTTCAACTTCTACTCGGGATTCCTGGAAGATTCTGGCGAACCCAGGTTGCGTGATTTCTCGCGCAACCTGGGAATTTCCCTGGTCGTGACCGGCACCTTTGCCGTGCTGGTTGGGGTCTACAACTACTGGTTGATCAATCAATATCTCGAAAGTTCGCCCGCGGCATCCACCGTTCACAGGGGCCTGAAGCTCCGCTGGATCTACTCGTACGTGATCTCAGCCGTGCTGGCCATCATCGGCATCGTGACCATCCTGTTCATGGTTCGGGTCATATAGCGCGAGTCTCAGCAATCTTGATTGTTTCAGACCACTTCTCCGTGTCGCGCAGCTGCCCACAGTAGACCTGAGCTAGGCACCCACCTTCCGGAGCGCAGACAGCGTCAGGGCGCTGCGTATGTCTGTTCGGTACCCGCACGGAGTTCCCGGCGCACCTCCCCAGTGTCAACCTGCCACCAGATCTGGTACCGCGGTGGGTGCTGCACCCGGCGATGGTTTCCGCGCTCGATCCATCCAACATGGCACCAGCCCTCCGGCGTAAGCGTGCCAAGCGCCGCCTCAGCCCGGAGGGGCCAGGCGGCATAGCCCCAGCCACTGGGCGGCCGCAGTTCCTGGCGTTGTTCGAGCATGATGCGCGCGATCAAGGCATCGGTGAGGATGGGGGCGACTGGCATGGGGCCTCCGGCATGCGGACCTGGCCCCTACCGGTTGGCGCTCAAGCGCTCCGGGGCATGGGCATTGTACGTCGCAAGCCGATGCGCTCGTCACATCGCTGCCGCGGCATTCGTCATGAATACAGAGAGGGCGCGACGCCTTACTGGCAAGCGGAACCTCTGTCGTGAAACAACCGCAGGAGTAATCAGTAGATGACGCCACAGAAAGCCAGCAGTCAGACGTCGAACGATGAGACCCCTGAAGGCTCCGAGGGCTTCACAGAGGCGGAACGCGACGCCATGAAGGAGCGCGCCAGGGAACTGAAGAGCGCGAAACGGGGGAAGAAGGCGGACACGGAAGGCGAGGTACTGGCCAAGATCGCTGAGATGCCAGAAGCGGATCGTATCCTGGCTGAGCGGCTGCACGTGCTGGTCAAGGAGAACGCCCCGACATTGACAGCCAGGACGTGGTACGGGATGCCTACCTACGCCAGGGACGGCAAGGTCCTGTGTTTCTTCCAGGCTGCCGACAAGTTTGGCGCACGATACGCAACGCTGGGCTTCAACGATGTGGCGCACCTCGATGACGGCACGATGTGGCCAACCGCGTTTGCCCTCACCGCGCTCACGCCCGAGAACGAGGCCAGGATCAGTGAACTCTTGCAGAAGGCCGTGAGCTGAATGTCGTGCGTGCTCTCAGTTCCAGGACGGCCTCAGAGCGACAATGTCCTGTCTGGCTCCGTTGGCTTCATCGCGCGGCGCACCCAGATCAGGCCGCATAACAAGGCCACCCAGAGCGGAAAAATGAGCGTCAGCCAGACGTTCAACGAGGCCGAGGCAAACAGCGCCAGCGCTACGGCAACACTGACAACCTGAAACCACCTGGGGAAGAGGCCGCTGTTAGATCCAATTTTGGCGGTGCTCATGACGAAGAGCGCAGCCATGCGCATGCCGAACACCACCAGCAGGGTTCGCCCGAACAGTGGAAACTGCCTCGCCAGGTCTGGGGTGACGACGTACTGGTCTTCGGAGAAGGAGGCAACGGCGGCGGCTGCCGCTGCAGCCAGGGCGAGCGTGACGAAGCTGACGCCACCCAGCATCTGGACCGTGCTCATCAGGCGATCAATGGGGCGTCCACTGAACTCCACCCAGGCGCGGAGAGCGGCGACAAACCAGAGGAAGGCAATGGCCGCCAGGGGCAGGATGTAGAGGCTGCCGATACGGACCATCTGGTGGCTGCCGGTCTGATAGTAGGAAATGATTTCGGCATCAGGTGCGCCCTGGCGGGGCATGTTCGCGAAAATCACAATGGACGCCAGGAAGAGGATGCCGAAGGCAAGACCGACCATCCCGGTGAGCCGCGCGGCATGACGAAACTCGTGCAGGCGCGTCAATTCAGGGTCAGTGCCGGGTTGATTCTCCCGATGAACAGGTCTGGGCACTGGTCACTCTCCGCAAAGCCTGCGCGTGCAAGACAGTCGCAGAGTGGAGTGTAGAGCGAGCGGCAATGTGACCGGTGCGCTCTGCGTCTACGCAGGGCCTCCTGGTCTTCAGCGCTGGAGACCAGGAGGCCCTGTGCATCGACTGAACGTGCGACGAGTTACCCGGCCAGGATACGGGCCTTCGCCTGCTCGAACTCGACGTCGTTGAGGATGCCCGCCTTGTGCAATTCGGCGACCTGCTGCAGGCGGGCGATGATGTCATCGCCGGCAGGGGCAGCGGCAGCTTCCACGGCTGCTGGCGCCGGAACCGCGGCCGTGGCCTGCTGCTCCAGGGCGGCTATGCGCGCCTGGGTGGCAGCCGCTTCATCAACGGCGGCCTGGGCGGCGGCTGCCTGTTGCTGGGCGGCCTGCTGTTTGGCGGCCCCCTTGGAGTTCACGGCATTCATGGTGACACTGGCAGTTCCGGCAATGACGGCCGTTTGCGCCATGGTTCCAAGGACTCCGGGTCCGCCGCGCTTGCGTCGCATATCAGGTGTTCCTTTCTGGTGAGTAGCTGGTTTGGGCAATGGATGGACTGCTAGCTGGTGGCCGCGATGACCTCCTCTATGACGCTGTTGGGGATGCGCTCGTTCAGGAGTACCTCGCCGCTGGAGGCGCGCACTGCTTGGGCGAAGCGGGTGGCCCAGACGTTTTCGAAGAGCATGATGCCGGCGGAGGAGCCGTTCTCGAGTGAACCGGCCAACTCGTAGGCATCCTCCTCGTTCAGGAGCTCGGTAACGTCGTTGAGCAGGGGCGCGTACTGCCCGGCGAGGTCTGGCGAAAGGTCGCCAAGCTCGAAGACGGCAACGCTACCCTCGGTATTCTTGCGGATGAAGAGCATATCGACGATGTGAATCAAGCCATCGTCCACCAGCTGGGTGAGAGCTGGCGCAAGGTCCCCGCTGATCTGATCACCGGGGAAGCGGATCATGAGCAATTCGATCGGGCCAAATGCCACAGTTCCTGTTCTCCTTCTTGTCTGACGCGAAGACGCCAACACGAAAACGTAGCGTAGGCGCGGGCGGTTCTCTGGCAGCGCAGACTGCCTGTGCCATCAGAAAGGCCACCAGATCGGCACCACGAAGACCGCGACCACGAGGTACACCAGCATGACCGGCAGGCCAAGCTTCCAGTAATCCCCGAATTTGTAGCCGCCGGGCTCCATCACCATCAGGTTGCCCGGCGTGGCGATGGGTGTCAGCAGGGCAGCCGCA
Organism: Thermomicrobiales bacterium; assembly: GCA_046328375.1. Lineage (GTDB taxonomy): Bacteria > Chloroflexota > Chloroflexia > Thermomicrobiales > UBA6265 > JACCXM01. The sequence continues at coordinate 21,032 of JAXLWT010000019.1, read as the reverse complement.
GAGGCGACGTTGATGCACATCAGCACGGCCAGTGGAGAAATCCCGATGTCCCCCGCAACGGAGATGCCAATAGGAATCATGATGAGCGCGGTGGCGGTGTTGCTGATGAGCTGCCCCAGGACAGCGGTGATGACGAAGATGCCCAGCAGGAGCAGGTACGGGCCGCCGCCGCCGACCGCGCTGATGATGCCGTTTGCCAGGATCTCCGCGGCGCCGGTGTTCGTGATGGCCGTCGAGAGCGGGATCATGGCGGCGACCAGGATGAGGGTGGTCCAGTTCATGGAGCGCTGCGCCTGCGCCGAGGTCACCACTCCGGCCAGCACCATGGCGATGGCCGCAATGAGGCAGGCAATGGCCGCTGGTACCAGGTTGAACGTCAGGAGAATCACCATTCCAGCCATGATCAGGACAGCCGGAATGACGCGCGGCCCAAGCGGCGCCGCCTGGCGGCGAATCGCCTCCGGAGAATCCACCAGGACCACATTCGGGTCTCTGGTGTGCTGATCCAGCGCGTCCCAGCGGCCCTGGAGCAGCAAGGCGTCGCCTGCCTGCAAGGTGATGTTCTGTGCGCCCTGGTCCTCGCCATGACGGAGGACTGCCAGGATGACCAGCTTGCCGCTGTCGGTCACCATGCCGGGGAAGACCACCTCACCGATGTAGCTGGAACGTGGCGCCACGATGACCTCGGCCACGCCGTAGTCATGGCTGAGCAGGCCAAGCGTGTCGGATGGGGCGTCCGGGTCCGCGGGCGTGCCGAGGTGATTGTCGCGGGCAAAGCGGGCGATATCAGACCTGGGCCCGCGCAGGACCAGGACGGCGCCAGAACCAATCTCCTCATCCCGGAGCGGAGTGCCGCGGTCGTTCAGCACGCCGACGATGTGCAGGGTGGGGAAGGCTTCACCTTCGTTGACCCGCCCGGCAGACAGCCCAACGAAGCGCGATTCCGGGGATACCGTGAGGCGAACGAGGGCATCGTTCTCGATGTACTGATCCAGCAGTTCCCGGGGCAGGCGGCTGAGATCCCGGCTGAACGTGCGAGGCAGGCGGTGCGGGAGCAGGCGCTCCCCAAAGAGCACCACGACCAGGATGGTACCGGCGAGCAGCGGCACGCCAACCAGCGCAAATTCGAAGAAGCCGAGGTTGCGTTGCCCGGCGCTGAGAGCGGCCTCCAGGATCAGCACGTTCACGGCCGAGCCGGTCAGCACGAGGATGGAGCCAGCGTGGGCGGCAAAGGCGAGGGGCATCAGGAGTTGTGCTGGAGACATGCCGAGGCGGACGGCCAGCACGACGCACATGGGGAAGAGGGCCGCCACCGCACCGTTCGGCGTGATCAGCGCCGAGAGCAAGGCACTGATGAGCATGGTGAACACGATGAGCCGGACCCGGCTGCCGCCGGCGTGCTGCACCAGCAGTTGCCCGGCCCAGGTGGTAAGCCCGGCCGCGTCCAGGGCTTCGGCTACGACGAACAGGGAGGCGATCAGGACGATGGTGGGGGATCCGAACCCTTCGAAGATCTCCTGCATCGTCAGGATGCCGGTGCCCCAGAGCGCCAGCGCCACGAGCAGGGCGACCGTGGCCACCGGCAGGCGGTTCCAGACGAAGAGCACGATGGCGCCGAGCAGAATGAGGAGGGTGATGGTGATGTCAGTCATAAGAACGCCTCAAGGGAGGTCGCTGCGCTTAGGGAAGACGCGCTCACGCGCTCAGGGAATAAGGGAATGAGGAACTGACGAGTAGACGACAGCGTCAACGTCGCTCGTCCACTGTCAACCGTCATCTCTCCCTCCTTTATTCCCTAAGGCCCGCAGGCCGTCCTCCCTAAGCTCCCGGAGGAGCGTCTGCCCCAAGCGCGTGAGCGCGTCTTCCCTCGATTACGGCATGACCACGGGGTAGCCAGGGCCCAGGGGGATGCCGAGCGTGTACCAGATGACGAAGAAGATGACCCAGGTGATGAGGATGATGAAGGTGTACGGGATCATGAGGGAGATGATGGTGCCGATGCCGACGCTCTTGTCGTAACGCTGGGCGACGATGACGATGAAGGGCAGGTAGACCATCAGCGGCGTGATGACGTTGATCGGGGAGTCGCCGATGCGGTAAGCGGCCAGGACGGTCTGCGGCGCGATCCCCAGGCGCATGAAGAGCGGCACGAAGATGGGAGCGAAGATGGCCCACTTCGGGAGGACGCCGGGGATGATGATATCGAGCACGCAGACGACCAGGATCATGCCGATGAGCAGCATGATCGGTGGCACGCTCGCCTGCTCCAGTGCCTGGGCCATGCCGCCAGCGATGATGTTCGGCAGGTTGCTCCAGTTGAAGAGGGCGATGAACTGGCTGATGAGCAGCAGGATGAAGACGAGCCCGGCCAGGCTGGCGAAGGTCTTCGTGATGCCGGCGATGACATCGTTGCTGCTCTTGATGGTGCCGGCGCCCCGGCCGTAGCCGATGCCAGCCACGAGGAAGAGCATCGAAATGATGAAGATCAGGCTGTCCATGAAGGGCGTCTGCCCGATGATCTCGCCGGTTTCCGGGTGACGGAGCGGTGCGCCCGGCGGGACGGTCAACAGCAGGATCACCACCAGACCGATCAGGAAGCCGCGCAGGGCGGCAGACAGGCCACGTGACTCGGCCGCCTCATCGACCACCGGGCCATCGTCCGGCGTGACGATATCGGGGCCACCCTCTCCGGGCACCTGGCCGAGCGCCTTCACCGGGTCGTACTTACCCAGGCGCGGCTCGATGAGCCGGACGGTGATGAAGGTCATGATGACCGCCATCACGATGGTGGAGACTGCGGAGAAGAAGTAGTTGGCGGTGATGGTGATCGTTTGACCCGGCGCCGCAATCGCGATCGCCTCGTTCGTCATCTCGGTGAGCAGGGCATCGACCGGGGCCAGGAGGATGTTGACGGCGAACGCGCCGCTGACCCCGGCGTAGGCCGCGGCGACGCCGGCGATGGGGTTCTTGCCCACACTGAGGAAGGCCGCCGCGCCGAGAGGGATGAGAATCAGGTAGCCGGCATCGGTCGCGACGCTGGAGAGGCCGCCGATCAGGATGATGATGAACGTCAGCAGGCTCCCAGGCGCGACCGCGACGAGCTTGCGGATGAGCGCGCCCATCATGCCCGCTTCCTCAGCGACGCCGACGCCGATCATGGCCACGAAGATCACCGCGACGACACTGAAGCCGGCGAAGTTGTTGACAAAGGAGGTGAAGATGAAGCGGATGCCTTCGATGGAAAGGAGTGGCCGGATGGTGGTGGTGACTTCCTGCACCACGTAGCCCGGGGCATAGCTTTCCGGATACACCTGGATCGGCGCATCGGTGCCGCCCCAGTCAGTCACGGTGACCTGCTCGGGCTCGGCGGGAACGAGCATCTCCTCGGTGATACCAACGCCGAGGACACCGAGCACCGTTGAGAGCAGGATGACGAAGACGATGAGGTAGACGAAGATCATGGCGGGGTGGGGAACCTTGTTCCCGATCTCCTCGATCTTCCCCAGGATGCCCTTGTTCCTGTTGTCCGCCGAAGCGGCGCTCGCAGCGCTCATGACTCACTCCCCCTTCACACGTTTGCGGTGCCCCTCCGCGACATGGCTCCTGGTTGCCTCGAAGGACGCTCTCTTCCGGCAAGGCGGGGCCGGGCTCCCCCTAGTCCCTGGCTGCGCCTGCTCCCTGTCCCCAGAGTTGGGCCAACTCAATGCAGACGGTGGAAGCACGCGACATATCCTGCAGGCTCACCCATTCCAGCGGGCCGTGATAGTTCTGCATGCCGGTGAAGATATTGGGTGTGGGCACACCGAGTTCGGTGAGGCGCGAGCCATCCGTGCCCCCGCGCGTCGGCGTGGAGATTGGCTCGATGCCGAGTTTGCGGCATGCCTCCCGCGCCAGATCCACCGGCCGCATGTCGTCCTCCAGCCAGTAGCGCATATTGCGGTACTGCGGCACGATCTCGCAGGAGATGCGCGAGCGCGGTTCCGTCGCCTGGACGGTGGCGCAAACCTGGCGCAGTAGTGCGCCCTGCGCCTCCAGTGCATCCCGTTCGAAATCACGCAGGATGAACTCGAGCGTGGCCTGCGCCGCGCCGCCAGACATCTGGTAGATGTGGATGAATCCCTCGCGGCCGCTGGTGGTCTCCGGGGTGAGGGTGACGTGCGGCAGGGTCATGATGATCTTGGCCGCCAGGTGCAGGGCGTTGACCATCGTGTCCTTGGCCTGGCCCGGATGTGTGGAGACGCCATCGATGACCACGGTGCCCTTGTCGGCCGAGAAGGTCTCGTAGACGACCTCGCCGAGCACTGAGCCATCCAGGGTGTAGGCGACGTCAGCGGCGAGGTCCGCGGGCAAGTGAGCGTGAACGCCACGTCCGATCTCCTCATCCGGGGTAAAGCAGATGCGGAGTGGGCCGTGGGGAAGGTCTGGGTATGCCAGCAGGTGCTTCGCCATGGCCATGATGATGGCGATCCCGGCCTTGTCATCCGCCCCGAGCAGGGTGTCCCCGCTGCTGGTGATGATGTCCTCCCCCACCTTTGTCGCCAGGTAGGGGAACTGGAGTGGGGAGAGGACGGCATCCTGTCCCTTTGGCAGCGCGATGTCTGCCCCGTCGTAGGCCCGGTGCACGATCGGCTCGACGTCGCTGGCCTTGTAGGCGGGCGATGTATCGACATGCGCCAGAAACGCGACGGTCGGCGTCTGCTCGTGGCCCGGCGTGGCCGGCACGGTCGCCAGCACGGCCGCGTAGTCCGTGAGCGTGACGTCCTGCAGCCCGAGCCCATGGAGTTCCTCGACCAGCAGGTTCAGCAGGGCAAATTGCTTCTCCGTGCTCGGCGTGGTGGGAGCGTGTTCGTCCGCCTGCGTGTCGATACGGCAGTAGCGAACAAAGCGCTCCTCAAGGTCACGGTTGAATGCGTCAGTCATGCGGGTTGCTCCTTGGTAGTGGCGTGTCCGAGCCGGTGCTCTTCACGTGAAGTTGTACTGGCTCGCGCCCCTGTTGGGCGCCGGAGCAAACACCTGTGTTGTCTCGACAAACTCGAGACACAACGGGGTGGCGATAGACGGGCAGCACAAGAAGACCACATCATGCCGTGTCCCCGGTGTGGAGCGGTGAGGCAACTGGCTGCGAGGCGAACAGGTTGAGCCCCAGCCGCTCGGAAAGAAAGCGGGCAGCACGTTGCCCCTTGACGCTGTTGCCGGCGCCATCCAGGGGTGGCGCGAAGGCGCCGAAGCCACCCTTGCCGGGAGCGACCGTGACGATGCCGCCACCGATCCCGCTCTTACCGGGAAGGCCGATGTCGTACAGCCAATCACCGGACGTCTCGTACAGGCCGGCGGTGGCCATGACCGCCAGGGTGCGCTTGCTGCACCCTGGCCCGACCACACGTTCCCCGGTGACCGGGTTCACGCCCCCGTTGGCAAGGGTGGCGCCCATGACGGCGAGGTCGCGGGCGGTGACATCGAGCGAGCACTGGCGGGTGTAGAGGTCGGTGGTAGTTGCGGCGTCCGCAAAGAGGCGGCCGTGACTCTCCAGGAGTTGCGCGAGGGCGCGATTCCGCCCGTTCGTCGCCGTGGCCGATGCGTACACCTCGTGATTGACGGTCAGCTCCCGGCCAGCGAAACGAGAGAGACCGTCGTGGAGAAAGTGCCATTTCGCCGCGGAGCTTGCGCCCGGCGCGAGGCTCGTGGTGGCCAGGGCACCGGAATTGACCATCGGGTTCGTGCGATGGTCATGGGCGAACTCCACCGCGACGACGGAGTTGAAGGGGAACCCGGTGGCGTTGACGCCGAGGCGTTCCCGTACCTCCTCAGACCCAAGCACTCCGCAGACGAGCGCAAAGACAAACGGCTTCGAGACGCTCATGATGGCGAAGGGATGCTCGGCGTCCCCGACGGCGTAGACACGGCCCGCAACGCCGGCGATGCAGATGCCAAAGAGATCGCGAGGCACGGCAGCGAGGGCCGGATAGACGCTGGAGTTCGCACCCTCGTCAATGGCCGCAAAGCGCTGGTGGGCAATATCGAGCTGGGCCCGGATGATGTCCGGCTGTGGCAGCTCACCGGTCGAGACGAACGCGTCGTCCGTGACAGGTGCTCCGGAGCCGGGTGAGAGCGTGGGGTCCATTTCCGTTCAGGCCGGGAGGTTGGCCAGTTCCTCCAGGTAGACGATGGCTGTCTCGATACCGCGCTGAAACATCTCCACGCTGAAATGCTCGTTCGTCCCGTGCAGGCCATCGGTGTCCAGGCCATAGCCCATCATGACGACCGGCACGTGCATGAGGCTGACGATGTCCGCCACGATGGGAATGCTGCCGCCACCTCGCGTGAAGACCGGCCGGTGACCCCAGGCCGTCTCGTAGGCACGGGCGGCCGCCTGCATCTCCGGGATGGTGAAATCGATCAGGGCCGGCTCGCCAGTGGTGATTAGTTCGACACGGACCGTGACCGTGTCCGGCGTGATGCTCTCGACGTGGGCCTTGATCGCCTCGAAGATGCGGTGCGGATCCTGGTTGCCGACCAGGCGGCAACTGACCTTGGCCATGGCGGTGGCGGGGATGATCGTCTTGGGACCTGGACCGGTCCAGCCGCTGAGCAGGCCGTTGATCTCCAGGGTGGGCCGGGCCGAGACGCGCTCGCGGATGGTGAACGCTGCCTCGCCCCAGGGCGCGGGCGAGCCGGTGCCGCTGAGCAGTTGCTCGACGCTCATATCGGTCTTGGCGATTTCGGCACGCTCCTCAGCGGTGAGCGGCACCACATCGTCGTAGAAGCCGGGTACAGCGATGCTGTGATCGGGGTTGTGCAGTTTGGAGAGGATCTCGACCAGCGCCAGCGCCGGATTGTGGACGGCACTGCCGAAGAAGCCACTGTGCAAATCGTCCTTCGGGCCGGTGACATGGATCTCGAGGTAGGTCATGCCGCGCAGGCTGTGCATGATCGAGGGTTGCTCGATGCTGGGCATGGAGGAATCGCTGATCACCACCACGTCGGCCGCGAGCAGATCGAGATGCTCTTTGATGAAAGGACCCAGGTTGGGGGAGGAGACTTCCTCCTCACCTTCCAGCAGGAACTTGAGGTTGACCGGCGGGCCGTCTCCGGTTTGCAGGAAGGACTCCAGCGCCTTGGCGTGGATGTAGAGCTGGCCCTTGTCGTCGGTGGCGCCCCGCGCGTGGATCTTGCCGTCGATGATGACTGGCTCGAAGGGTGGCGTATCCCAGCCATCCTCCACCGCGGCGGGCACCACGTCGTAGTGGCCGTAGATCAGCACAGTTGGCTTGTCGGGGCCCGCGCCGAGCCAGTCGCCGTAGACGACCGGGTGACCAGCAGTCGGCATGACGGCCACGTTCTGGGCCCCGGCGGCCGTGAGGCTGGCGGCGAGCCAGTCGGCAGCCGCGCGGACATCGGCGGCGTGGGCTGGGTCAGCACTCATGCTGGGGATGCGCAGCAGTTCGAACAGTTCGGTGAGGAAGCGCTCCCCATGCTGGCGCGAGTAGGCGCGCGCCGCGTCACTGGATGAGGTCATACGCTCGTTCCCTTCACCTTCAGCCGGCACGCTCTGCCAGCTGCAGCACTCCTGCCTGCGCCGCCAGTGTGACGGCACGGTCTCGCGGGCACCCCGTCCGGATCGGCTCGCCGGGGCCCTGGCGGACAACGTCCGAGTGCGAGCTGTGCCAGCGCCTTGTCCGGCGCAGTTCCCGCTGCCGCGAACGCAGAACGATCGGCGCTCCGCCGCAACCGCCGGTGGCTCGCCGCGAGCACGAGAGGGGATGGCGCCACCACTGCGGTGGGCCCCGCATCCTGCACGCAGCGCGTGCAGCGCCGATCATGCCGCGCCTGCGCACTGCACGCTCGTGGTTTCGGACTCGTAAGCCCGCTCAGTAAAGTAGCCTCCGCGACTGGCAAGATAGCAAGAAGCGGGGGTTGCGTCCAGACACCTGCACGGGCCTCGGCCTGCCCGGAACAGGTACCGCGCGCCCCGGCACGCGTGTCGGAATGCGCTTTCCAGGGCCCCGTCTGAGGTGCTAACTCATCTTCGCACATCACCGTCTTGTGTGGCAGCCGCTACGCTTGTGTCTGCGCGGACAAGAGATGACCGTGGGCGCCAGACGGAGCGGCTGAAGATGAGTGCCGGGTATGCAGACCACTCCCCCTGACTGGCTGCGCGATCTGCTTGACCTGATGGAAGGGTCGCTGACAACGGCTGCCCGGGAGTCCGCAGGGTTTGCGCGGGATGCGCTCTCGACGCTGGTCGCGCTGGCCTGGATCGCCCTGGTGGTGGTGCTGGCCATCTGGCTGGGGCGAAAGGTGCGGCGCTGGACCGTCCAGCGGGCGCTCGTCGCCTGGCCGGCCAACCCGAACCGGGCCACACTGATTGACCAGCTGATCCTGGTCAGCCTGGTCGTGGTGGCGGTGCTGTTTGGTTTTCGCGTTATCGGGGTGCCCGCCAACTCGCTGGTAACCGGCATCGGCATCTTTCTCGGTGCGCTCTCCATTGCCCTGCAGGATGTGCTGAAGAACCTGGTGGCGGGCATGTACCTGCTGGTGGAGCAGCCCTTCAAGCACGGGGACCGGCTGGTGCTGCCCGATGACGAAGGCGTGGATGGCTGGGTGGAGCACGTCCGGATGCGGGTGACGGAGGTGCGCAACCCGCAGCGCGAACTGCTGCTGGTGCCGAATTACCTGATCTTCTCCCAGACGGTGATCAACCGCACCGAACTGGCGCCCTATTCGCTGCAAATCACGATGCAGATGATCTCCGCTGAGCCGGAGGAGGTGGAGGCGGAGATCCGGGCGGCGGTCCTGGCGGTGACCGGGCCCGGTGTCACGCTGCCCTTTGTGGAGGTCACAGCGGCCGGCCCGCTTGGGGTGTCCGCCTCGATCCAGATCTGGTTCACGTTCAGTAGCGAGATGCGGCGTGACGTCATTACGGCACTGCACCGGCGCTTCCCGGAAGCATTCCTGACGGTGGACCGGGGGTAGGGGAGAGACCGGGCGGACGCGCCGCGTCACCCCTTCGGGCCTCGGGGCAGGGAGGTCGCTAGGCCAGGAGGCGCAGGCCGTGCAGGAGCATCCCGGCGCCAACCGCAGCCAGGATGATGATCTTCAGCCAGACCAGGTTGCGCTGCAGCCAGGAGCCACCCTGCTCCAGGATTGACGTGGCGTGCTCGCCTCCCAGGATGGCAACGAGCAGGGGAGCGAGCACGCCGAGGGAACTGGCGACCAGGAACAGGGCGCCAGCCACCAGGACGCCGCGCAGCGCGAGATCAGCGTTACTGATCAGCGCCACAGCGGTGGCGAGCAAGACCACGTTGCGCAGGCTGGCCAGGGAGAGCGTAGCCCCCAGGCCGAAGATGCGGCCCTGGCTGTCCCCGGCGACAAGACTCTGCCAGCGCGGGGAACTGGTTGAGGGTACCTCGCCCGCTCGGTCACGCAGGGAGAGGAACGCCGCCACCAGCAGGCCGCCACCCATCACCAGCCAGGCCCAGGCTGGCAGCCAGGCACTGACGCCGAGGACCCTGCGCAGCGCTTCCATGATGACGAGAGAGGGCAGGATGACCAGCAGGATGAGGCCAGTCACCCAACCGGCCAGGAAGACGGCGCCCGAGCGTACGCTCTGGGACCGCGTGAGGACCAGGATGACGGCGATCACCGCGGCGGGATTCAGCGCGATCCCGATCCCAAGCAGGAAGCTATCGATCAGCGCGCCGTTCATCGTCGCCTGACTGCTCGTTTGCTCGTGGTACCCCGCGTCACGTTCGTCACGTTCATGACGCCGAATCATCGCACCCGGAGCGGGTTCGCGCCGAGCGAACAGTGCGCTGAGGCTGCTCGCCCGGCTCCCTGGAGGACGATGGCGCGGTCAGGTGTTGCAGGTCACCTCGGCCCAGATCGGAACGCGGTAGGTATTGGGGTCGGCGATGGCGGCCACCAGGCCGTCCGCAGACACCGCGACGCCGTACGGAGCATCGAACTGCGCGTTCCCCGAGCCCGGGACGCCGCTCCCGAGTTGACGGTCGAATGCCCAATCGGTGCTGTTGGCACCAGTCCGCTTCCAGATGGCGACACGCGCGTTGCCGGCATCGGCAACAAACGCCGCGAGGCCATTTTCAGATACGGCGACGCCGTAGGGGGTAGCAAACTGATTGTTCCCTGAGCCGGACGTGCCTGTGCCCAGTTGGACCTCGAAGCTCCAGACGCTGCTGTTGGCGTCCAGCCGCGTCCAGATCATGATCCGGTTGTTGAAGGAGTCGGCCACCCAGACCCTGAGACCCTCGTCGGTGACGGCAACCCCATACGGGCCATCGAGGTTGCTCGTGCCAGTGCCATTGCTGCCGAACTGGGTGTTGTAGGCCCAGGTGCTGCTGGGACCGGATCGCTTCCAGACCACGATGCGGTCGTTGCCGGTGTCCGCGACCCAGGCGGTCAGGCCATCCGGGGTGACCGCGACGCCGGAGGGGAAGGTGAACTCGGTATCCCCGGAGCCGGCTGTGCCCGAGCCTATCTGCGCGGTGAAGACCCACTCCGTCGGTGTCGACCGCGTCCAGACCATGACGCGGTTATTGGAGGTGTCCGCGATCCAGGCTGTTCGCCCATCGCCAGACACCGCCACGCCGCCCGGACCGGCGAAATCCTCGTTGTCCTGCCCGCCACTGCCGAACTTCGTGTTGTAGGCCCAGGCGGTGCTAGTTTTGTCTGGCCGGGTCCAGACAACGATGCGGTGATTCGTCGAGTCGGAGACCCAGGCCGTGAGGCCATCAGCCGACAGGGCCACGTTGTACGGACCGCGGAACTGGGTGTTTCCCGAACCGGATGTCCCGGTGCCAAGCTGAGCCCGGTAGGCCCACGGGGATGGTTGGCAGGAACAGGGCCCACAATCGACCGGGGTGCCGCAGTTGTTGACCACCTGCCCGCACTGCTCCGCGCAGGTTACGGCACGACTATCAGCGACACAGCTCTGCTGGCAGGCACCGAGCGTGGCGCCCTGCTTGAGCAACTTCTTGCGCTTTTTCTTCGTTGCCATCACCGTCTGGCCGTTCAGGCAGAGCGCCTTCTTCTTTTTCTTCTTTTCAGCCGCGACCTGGCCTGGCCGGTGACGACGCGACCGCCGTTTGCCGGACGCGTCGTCAGCGTGCAGCACGCCCGCGGCGATCAGCGGGAAGGCAGCAACGGCGCGCGACAGAGTGCGGCGGCCTGCGGAGGTCAGGAGTCCTGTCCGGAGCGCTACGACGTTGATGGAGGCCATTGATGCGCCTTTCGTGGTGGCAAGCGACTCTTCCTGCCCACCACGGTATGGCGAAGCCCCACCGGTAACATCCGCGAAATCCGCCACAATCTGCGCGGATTTCGGGCAATTTGCCGCCAGGCTTTATCGTTTTGGCTGAAACGTTAAAGCTGATGGGCACCCGAACCGTCCGCCCAATCGACGCACGTCATCCCAGGATCACGTGCTCGACAACGGTCAGGCGCGTGACGGCAATCCTCCCTCACGCAGCCAGAATGCTCCCAGGCGCCAGGCCAAGTCGTGAGCACCCTTGCGGCTGGATCAGCCATGCGGCCTGCCGCTACTCCTGGGACAGGTGACGACGAGAGGGCGGAAGTAACGGTCGTTACGCCTGGACGGTCAATCCGACGCTGCAGTGGAAGAAGCGGTCACCAAACTCCTGGACCAGCCGGCTGGCCACGCGCGGACCGGTGCAATGTGCTGCGCCGAGCCGGCCAATGTCAAAGTTTCGCAGGGCGGCGATCGTGGCATCGGTCTGGGCCTGATCAACCAGGCCCAGATGGGTGCCGCCCATGACGGTGTGGAAGCGCGAGACGCCTGTTTGTTCGGTGATGTAGGTCAGGATATTGATCAGCCCGGCGTGCGAGCACCCCAGCACCACGAACAGACCGTCCGGCGTGTCGATGACGACCGTCTGATCGTCGCGGATGGGATCGACCACGACGTTGCCGGCGTCGTCGTAGTGCTTCAGGGTCTGGTCGCCGGGTTCGAAGCTGGTGCGACGCGGCACCTCGCCGGTGAGCGCGACGCCCGGGGCGATTTCGCGCCAGTGCGGAGCCAGGTCGAAACGAGCCCCGGCCGTTTCCAGCGCGCCACGTGTCAGCGGGAGCGCGCTGTAACTCCGGGTGCCCTTGCGCTCGTAGAAACTCTGCTTGAAGAGATCGGGGTGACCGTAGATCGGCACCTCCGCGGCGCCGGATCCCCGCCGGATGAGCTGCACCGCCTCCAGCAAGCCGCCGGTGTGGTCGTTGTGATGATGGCTGAGCAGGATGCCCTGCGCCTCTTGGATCGGCACGGAGAAGAGCAGGACATTGTTGAGCAGTGTCCTGCCGGAGCCGGTATCGAAGAGAAAGGAACCGGACCGCGTTTCCAGCCACGCCGACCAGCCGTGCTCGGCGAGTGCGCCATCAACGCCGAAGACGGTGTTCTCGCAGACCACGGTCGCGCGGACGGTCACCCGATCCTCCTCTGGTACGCGTCGCTGGCGTTTAGCCGGCGCGTCCGGCCAGCGCTGGCTCCGCAGCCTGGACATGATTGATGGAGCCGCGGATCTCCTGCGGGTTGAGGAGCAGGTTCAGGATGGGGCAGGCTCGCTCGACCGCGTCGTGCAGGGCAGCGATATCGGCACTGCTGGCAGGGGATTCCAGGCGAACGTCATAGGCGATGTTGTGGGGATAGACCGGAACTGATTCGAACCCCGGCTTGCCAGCCCGTGGGTCGATCTGCCCGGTCACTTCCACACTGAGGCTATCGAGCGGTATCCCAAGATCCGCCTGGATGAGAAAGACGTGCGTCAGGCAACTGCCCAGCACACCCAGTTGCAGCTCCGGGGAGCTGGGTCCGAGGTCATAGCCGGCGAAGTCCGGTCCACTGTCACTGATGACCTGGAAGTCGCGAATGCGAATGCGGCGGATGCCGCTCCGCCCCTCGGCGCTGACGCTGGCCTTCAGGAGATGCGGTTGCTGTGGTTCCGTCAGGGCGTGGGTGCGACGCGCCTCAATGGCAGCGCGCTTCTGCTGGAGGTAGTCACGAAGCGTGCTCATGGCTGCGGCCTTTCTGATACGTGAGTTCCGGAACGTGCCGTTCCGGCGACGGTGCAGGCGTGAAGGACGACCTGCGATAGCTGCTCACAACGAGGTGGCGATCACCACCGGAATGCGAAACCTAGTCTATGTGTATTTGTCTGTCAAGAATATGTAGTAATCGCTAACCGATGATCGTGCGCCGTAGCTCGTGAGCCACTGGAGTCCAATTTACGGACAGTGAGGTTCTCAAGATTGACCTGGCAGTTCCGGGCAAGGGGTTGACACCAGCCATCCTCTCTCATATTCTCTGTTTGTCCATCAAATTAGTGTGGAATACTGAGAACGCTAGAGACAGGAGGATTGACGCATGACGAACGCCCGGCTGGCAGGTGCCGAAGCGGCTGTTCGGACCGGAGAGGGTGCCATCGCTGCGGGCCTGATCGCTGACGCTGTACCGCACGTCTCGCGCATCGCCCCACCCTTTCGCCCCATCCTGGAAACCGATCCCGCCTACAGCGAGCTCCCGATCGAGGAGGGGTTCAACTGGGTTGAGGCCTTCGCCGGGGTCGATGATGGCGAGTGGTACCTGGTGGCCTTCCGCAGCAAGCACGCGCCCGACGCCGATGACGCTTACCTGACGTGGCTGGACGAGCGAGCCTCCGGCGCCGCCAGTCGCCACCCGGGCTTCATGTACTACTTCATCGGCACACCGCGTCCCAACGGCAACTGCCTCTCCTTCTGCCTCTGGCGCTCCCGCCAGGAGGCGGTGGCCGCCACGGCCGATCCCGAGCACCGGGCCGCGATGGAGCTGGGCCTGCCCTTCTTCGCGCACTATCGTCTGGAGCGCTACCAGGTCGCCAAGCGAGACGGTGTGCTGAGCTTCCACGCACTGGAAGCCTCGGTCTCCCGGGAACAGGGCCACGCGGCGTGAGCGCGCGTGCTGTGGCGGCCTCCCGGAGCGGCCTCCTGATCTGGGCAGCGTGGACGTTCCGCCCCGTCTACACCTCGTACGCTGACCTGCTCGGGGATGCCCACCCCGGCGGTGGCTAGGAACGCATTCCCGTCCACAACCCGCACCGTTCTTCTTTCACACATTCATCCGCACCCTGACCGTGCTGCACGCTCCGTCGTTGCAGAGCATCTCGTCGCGCCAGCCGATCGGGGTCGCCCCTGGAGAATCCTCATGTCGTCATCACATCAGTCCGAGATCTCGATTTCCGGACGCACTGCCACGTTGACCCTGCCGCAGGGCGAACCGGGCACCCAGCAGGGACGCCTCACCCGTCGCAACCTGCTCCAGATTGGCGCTCGGCTCGGCCTGGCTGCTCCGGCGGTCGCTGCCCTGGCTGGGGTCGCCGGTGCTTCTGCCGCACCACAGGCAGCTACCCAGCGGAACGCAGCATTCCGCCAGGAGGGGGCCCAGCGCTTCACGTTCGTGCGTGATGACTCGATCCCCGATCTGGACCCCTACTGGTATTACAACGAGGGCGCCGGCGGCATTCACCTCGCGACCTATGAGAACCTCATCCAGTACGCGGGCGAAAGCACGAGCGAGTTCGCCCCGGCCCTGGCCGAGCGCTGGGAGACGAACGCCGACGGCACTGTCTACACGTTTACGCTGCACGACGGCATCCTCTTCCACGATGGGGACCCCCTGACCGCGCAATCAGTCAAGGATGCCTATGCTCGCTGCATCGGGCTCGGCCAAAGCATCTCCAACGTGCTCACCCGCTTCATCCCGACCGTGGACCAGATCGAGGTGCTGGATGACCGCACGCTGGCGATCAACCTGGAGCGCCCGCAGCCGCTGCTCCTTTCGGCCCTGGCGGGCGCATTCGGCACGTGGGTCGTGAACCCGCGCTACGTGCAGGAGAACGCCACCGAGGACGACCCCTGGGCGCACGATTTCTACGCCACGAACATCGTGGGCAGCGGGCCGTTCCTGCTCAGCGAATACTCACCCAACGAGCGGATCGTGCTGGAGCGCTTCGCAGACTACCGGGACGGCTGGGATGCCGATCAGTTCTCCGAAATCGTGCTGCGCTTCGTCCCGGAAATCACGGTGCGCCAGCAACTGATCGAGCAGGGAGATATCGACGCCACCACCCACAACCTCTCGCCCGAGTCCCTGGAGACCCTGAAGGCCAACCCGGATCTGAAGGTGGAGATCTACGACTCCACCCTGGCGAGCTGGGTGGCCATGAATGCGACCAAACTCTCCCGGGACGCGCGCATCGCCTTCAGCTACGCCTTCCCCTACGACGACGTCGTGAACGGGGCCTACAAGGGGCTGATCAAGCGCTCTGGTCCGGTGCCGACGACGGTACGCGGCTACGACCCGGACATCTTCCTTTACCAGACCGACCTGGCCAGGGCGAAGGAACTCCTGCAGGCCGCCGGGATTAACGAGGGTGACAGCTTCGAGTACGTGCTGGAGTCCGGCAACGCGGTTGAGGATGTCGTGGCCCAGCTCTTCCAGGCCAACCTGCAGTCGATCGGCATCACCCTGGAGATCCTCTCCATCGACCCCTCCACGGTCTCCGACATGATCTACAGCGAGGCTGATCCGGAGACGCTGCCCCACTTCTTCGGCGGCCGTGGCTGGTGGCCCGACTACAACGACCCGTACAACCAGCTCTACCCCAGCTTCGTGGAGGCCTCGATCGGTGGTGGCAACGCCAGCCGCTGGGTCAACCCTCGCTTCGAGGAGTTGATGGCGCAGGCCGCTGTCTACACCGAGGAGGAGGAACTGGTCTCCATCATGAAGGAGGCCCAGAACATCCTCACGGAGCAGGACCCGCCCGCCATCTACTACGGCCAGCAGCTCTGGTACACCGTGCTGCGCAAGGACATCGAGGGTTTTGGCTGGAACCCCCTCTACCTCAGCTCATATCACCCGCTCCGCAGCCTTAAGCGGACTGCGGCCTAACTTCCCTTCTTCCCTGGGTAGCCTGGCAGCGGACGGGCCCTGCCAGGCTAACCAGTTCCCTGTGAACACCAGCAGATATCGCACAGGATTTCCGGCTGGCCATGCCATGAATGTCCCTGAGCGTCACTCCCCTCCCTGGCACTCCGTATGCGTCAATACGGCATCCGTCACGATCGACGCTGACGTGAAGGGTGGGAGCCTGTGACGAAGGTGCTTCTGGTCATCGTCATCGCGCTTGGTGTTGGGGTCCTCAGTTACGGCGCGTCATACATGCGCTCTGGCGATCACCGCGTGCAGGAATCCGCGGAACACCTGGACGACCTGGTCGCGAACAGCCCTGAGCTGGAACTGACCCACGCCTGGTACGAAGAGCCGATCAACGTGGCCTTTGCTGGCGCCACGATCACGCTGGCATTCGGTGGCTTCGCCCTGATGCTGGAGCACGACCGGTCGGATACACCTGCGTGAGCAGCCAAAGTGCTTTCACGACAACCCCGAGACCACCAGATCGAGTGGAGAGCGGGTAGCCTCCCCAATCTCCGGCAAAGGCAAGGCCGGGATGGGGGTCGCGGAGCGGTTGTCATGAGCGTCAGCGTCACGCACGAATCACTCGTCACCTGTCCGGCGTGCGGAAGCAGCCGCCTGGAGCAGATGCCGTCGTTCTCCTGCCTGCTGGCCTACACCTGCCCGGCGTGTGGCGCACTCCTGCGCCCAGCGGATGAGGATTGCTGCATCTTCTGCACGTACGGCTCCGTGCCCTGCCCGCCGATCCAGGTGCGCAGGCAGGGCGGCAGTTGCGGGGCGTGCGGAGCCTGACGCCACGCCGTCAGACCAGAACTACTCGACCTCGAGCCCGGCGCTGCTCCAATGAACGCTGCGCAGGTCTGGCACGGTGAGGTCAGGTTGGTCTTCACCGGCATCGAAGTTGCCGACGCCGAGGACGTACCCTACCCCCGCCCCGCGGGCAGCCCGAATGCCAGACGGGGCGTCTTCCACCACCACGCACTGCCCGGCAGGAATACCGAGTAGGTGGGCGGCCGCGAGATACCCCTCGGGGTGCGGCTTGCCCTGGCTGACGTGCTGGCCGGTCACCAGGACATCAGGTATCGGCAGGCCAGCCGCCACCAGGCGGGCCGTGGCCAGGGGGAGGGAGCCGGAGGTGACGATGGCCCAACGCCCGGCGGGCACGGCTGCCAGCAACTCGGCCGCTCCCTGGATTGCGGTAACCGAAGCGGCGTCGTCAAGTTCGATGGCATCAATCAGCGCCAGCGCTTCCTCGAACCCGGTCTCTGCGATGAACTGGGCGACCGTGTCGCGTGAGCGTCGCCCGTGGAGGGCAGTGAGGACAGCCGTGCGATCGACCTGGAGTTGCTGTGCCCACCGGGTCCAGGACCTGGAGATGACCGATTGGGAATCGACGAGGACGCCGTCACAGTCAAAGAGCACGGCCGTGCAGGGCAGAACCGTCGTCAACGAACCTCCCGCGTTGGTGAGTTTGCCGGGTGGCACCACTGGCGGGACCACAGGCGCGCAGGATAGCAAGCGGAAGGTGGGTGAGAAGATTCGCCCACGGGAAGAACGACAAGGACCTGGTCACCCATGATCGGGATGATGTGGACTGATCGGGGCTTGCGAGCGGAATAGTCGGCACTCCGGGCAACGAAAGGATGACAAGAAGGGGGCCAGGTAGCTCCCCTTCGCCATGTCGTCGTCGCCGGGCATTATTGCTCGCACCAACCCGGGGAGACTCTACGCCTGAAAACCTGGGGAACCTTCTGGCAAGAAGTGGGGCATCTCTCCGATGAGGTTCGTCTCACAGGCTCATATGCTCGGGACGTCGGATTCGCGACCGTGCCGGGTGCCGCATTGGCAGCCGGTGTCACCACCGCCGACAGGGGAGCGCGGCCTCGTCCACGCGCACGTCGATGGTCATGAACGAGGGGCCGGAGAGCGTCCGGACCCGTGAGAGGAGTTACTCGTGAATCGCATCGCTCGCTTCCTGACGTTTTTCGCCGTCCTGGCGCTGGTCGCCGGTCTTGCGGGAATGGCGACCGCCAAGAACCGGCACATCCACGCTCAGAACAAGCCGGCCCCAACCAGGAAAGTCCCATCGGCCCTGACGCCGCCGGGCAATGCCGTCTTCCTCTTTGAGTACAAGGCGCAGGGGGTCCAGATCTACGCTTGTGAAGCCAAGCCTGAAGCCCCCACGACCTTCGCCTGGACCTTCAAGGCGCCGGAAGCCGAACTGCGCAATGCGCGGGGTGAGGTCGTGGCAACCCATTTCGCCGGCCCGACGTGGCAGGGCAACGACGGCGGAACCGTGGTCGCCGCGGTTCTCGCACGCGCTGACGCGCCAGGCAAGAAGGCAATTCCCTGGCTCCTGCTCGAGGCGAAGTCTCATACGGGGGGCGGCGTGCTCTCCACCATCAGCTACATCCAGCGGCTCGACACCAAAGGAGGCAACGCTCCTGCCTCGGGGTGTGACGCCGCTCACGCAAACGCGGAGTCGCGGGTCCCCTACGAGGCGACGTACGCCTTCTACTATCCGGCCGCGTCCTGACCGGTAACCAGATGACATGGGCCGTAACGCGCAGAGGCGTTACGGCCGTCGTTGCCGCCGATGACGAGCTCAGTAGGGCGTCTGTCGCTTTGCTGAGCGCTGGGCTGGCTGAGGCCAGATGCCACCGTGAGTCAACGTGATTGCCCTGCGCGGTCACAGCGAGTCGACGATGGGACTGAGGACGTGCCAGCAGGCACGTGCCAACTCCACGTCGCAAGTACGGTAAAGACGGAGCATGGGACATGTTGAGAGATCTTCACGCAAGGCCCGAACGTCGCGATATCCAGTTCATCGGGGAGAACTGTAAAGACCGATGTATCCAGGGTTCGCCTGCGGTGGAGCGATGAGGACCCGCGGACCGCGTGACGTCAAGCCATCCAACCTGGCAACGAGAGAATGGGGCGGCGCGAGGCTGCCCCAGGTGTTTATCCCCAGGTGTGCATCACCTGCTCGACAAGCAGGATCACGCCCACCACGACCATCACGACGCCGGAGACGAGCGCAACAACCGTCGCGGCGGTCGGTCGGGTTTGCAGGACGCGCTTTGCCGCGACCCCGACACTCCCGTAGATCACCGCGCAATTCGTGACATGGATCACGCCCAGGATCATGAGTTGCACCGCCACGGGCGTGCGAAGTGCCGGGTTCGTGAACTGAGGCAGGAGCGCCAGCATCACGAGGTAGAGCTTCTCGCGTTCAGGCCACTTACCCCGAAACCTGAGGAACTGCTGCCGCCGGGAGATCGAGACCGTCATGTCGCCCGAGATTGGCGCGGCGGGATGGCGGAGCGTCATGACGCCGACCCAGATGAAATACGTCGCACCGATGACGGCGAGGATCGCCAGTGCCGCTGGTACCTTCGCCACCAGCCCGCCCAGCGTGGCGACCGCCAGGACAACCAGTAGGTGCCCGCTCACCAGGCCTGACACGGCCGGCAGCACGGACTGATGGCGCAGACCGGCCGCGATGGCGTAGGTCCAGTCGATGCCGGGGGTGATCAGCATCAGGAAGGACACGACCCAAAACGCCGCAATCGTCTCCACGCTCATGGAGGGCGTATCCCGTCATGCTCCTCGCCACGTTCGCCCACGCATGATAGGCTCCGGTCTCGCAGGACTCAGAGGTTGCGCCCAGTTCGGGCAAGGGATACCAGGCGTCGATGGCCATACACGAGGTGCTGGGGGTCGGCGCGGTCGCCGTCGCGATGGTTGGCTATGTGCCGTACTTCTGCGACGTGCTCCAGGGCAAGACCAGGCCGCACACCATCTCGTGGCTACTCTGGGGCCTGCTAGCCGGCATCGCGTTCCTGGGCCAGGTGTCCGGGAATGCCGGCTCGGGCGCCTGGGTGACCGGCTTCACTGCCGTCATGTCGCTCGTGGTCTTTGTGCTCAGCCTGTTCAAGGGCACGCGGGATGTCGTGCTGGCGGACTGGCTCAGCCTCGGCGGCGCCGGGATCGCGCTGGTGCTGTGGTACCTAACGAGCGATCCGCTGCTGTCGGTCGCCATCAGCACCGCAATCAATGCGCTGGCGTTCTTCCCCACGTGCCGCAAATCATGGCGCCGGCCTCGGGAGGAGACGGTCGTTATGTACTTTCTCAGCGGGTTGAAGTTCGTCCTGGCGCTGTTGTCCCTGCAGACCCTGTCGCTCTTGACGACGCTGTTCCCGCTCTCGCTGGTGCTGATGAACTGGCTGTTTGTGGTCATGCTGCTGGTGCCGCGGCGGCGAGTCGATGCGCGAGTATCAGTGCCGGCTGGCCTCTCGGTAGAAGGCGCGTAGCGACCAGTTGCTGCGGAACAGCCCAATCCTGCCGTGACCCGGCTCGTCGGGCCCAATGCCGCTGGCGCCAGGAAGAAGCGGAAGAAGAGTCACTGCACCAGCGATCAGTGCGACTACGTGACGTGCCTGACGTACATGCAGACGGAGGTGTTCTTCTAGCGGGTCCCGGATTGTCTCGTTAACAGGGCGAAGACTCAGTCTGCCCCAGAGTAGTACTTGCCGCATTGCAGTGCGTTCGGGCGCACGACCGGCAAGACATGCCGCAACCGGGCAGGTGCGTGCGTGTAGCTTTGGCTGGAGTAGCTACCGTCGGCAATGGCAAGCGAGGGAGTGGGCGGACCTCTCAGCTGGCGGACCCGCTCGCCGCCTCAGCGCACCTGGGGCGGCCGGAGAAGACGGATGACTGCGTTCGCTCTCACGTCACCGAAGCACTACACGGTTGGGGATCTCGGCGATCCGCTCATTTCGCAACGCCGTGGCCAGGTTCCCTGATGTGCGAGCATCTCGACGAAGCGGGAACTACGCGGATTCTATGTATTGTGTATTTACTTGTCAAGTATATGGAAAATGGTGCCGGTCAGAATCTGAAGCGAGATCGTCTTCGATAGTCAGGATGCGTGGGAATGCGGGATCGTATCCGAGGGGGAAATCGTCCGGGAACCTTATCGAGCGTCGGTGGGCACGGTTAGCCACGCTTGTCTGGTAGGCATTGAATTGTGCCCGTCCAAGGTGTGAGGTTGGCTCCA
>JAXLWT010000018.1:0-103077 GCA_046328375.1 Thermomicrobiales bacterium | reverse complement strand
AACCAGGGCAGGATGCGGCTGAATGACTGCCCAACCAGGAACAACACGAGCCCGAGCGCGAGCATGACGGTCAGCACGCCGGCCAGCACCACCGCGCCGAGCAGGAGCCCACCCCGGCGCAGGTTTCCCTGCTGCATGTTGCCCGCCAGGAAGGCGATCAACCCGGGGTAAAGCGGCAGCATGCAGACATTGCCGAGGATGGCGGCGTTCCCAAGGAGGAACGCCCCGAGATAGACGTTCATGACGCGGGCTGCGTCTCGGCGAAGAGCGCCTGCAGGTCCTCGACCGAGGAGCCACCGGTGCGCAGGTCGCCAATCGTGCCGTCGGGGGCAATGATCAAGTACGGCATCGCCGGGGGCACGGCGATTTCCTGGCCGAAGTCATCGGCCATCGCCCTCAGCATGTCGGCGGGCATGACAGCGAAGATGAAGGGAAACTCGTTGGTCGCGGCGTACTCCGCCAGCGATTCCCGGGGCAAGTCTCCCTCGGTGCTGAGCGCGACAAACACGAAATCTGCGCGCTGCTCCTCCGGCAAGGTTGCCACCGCTTCCTTGAGCCGCGTGAGCTGGCCGTGGCAACTCGGACACCACGTCGCCATCGCCTCGATGTAGAGCGTCTTGCCAGCAAAGTCCGCCAGGGCGAAGGTTTTGCTCGAGCACGCATCAGTCAACTCGGTGGCCAGCCAGGCGGGCGCGGCGTCTGGCGCCTCCACAGCGTCGGCGGTCTGCACCTCAACCGGCAGCAGCCAGACGGTGCTGGCGCACTCCGGCGCGGCGTCCTGCCCCAGGGCAGGCGCCGGGGTGAACGCCGGGGTGATAGCCGCGGCGGAGAGCGCGACGACGAACGCGAAACGGCGCATCATGTTCCACAGTCCTCCATGAGCTTCGGCGCCAGAGGCCGGACGAACGTCCATTGCCTGCCCCCGATCGTACGGATGCCTGCGCGCGTGCGCCGTAAGCATGCTTACACGCTCGGCCCAGGTGCGGGTGATACGGTCTGGGAAAAGGAGTGGTGGACTGTGACCATTCAGCGTATTCTGGCAATCTACGTGGCTCCGGATTGCTTCGGCTGCGAGACAGCGCGCGAGATCGCTGGCGTTGTACGTGCCCTCGATCAGCCGAACCTCGACGTCCGCGTCGTGGATCTGAGCAGCCCGCATGCCATCCGCCCGGCGGAGGTCTTTGCGATACCGACGTACGTTCTTGATGGGCGTGTGATCAGTCTCGGCAATCCGGACAAGGCGGACCTCCTGGCGCACCTCGGTCTGGATCCGCATGGAGTCACCGGCTGATGTCTCCCCCAGCCGCCATACAGCGGAAGCTCGCGGAATTGACCCGCCGCACAGGGGTGCGCAACGCCGGCTCGGTGACCGCGCGCAAACCGGCGCGCGACAGCCGGGTTGTCCCCGACGCAGCGACAAAGCTCGGGCACCTGATCGAGACAGAGGTGTTCCGGCCGCTTTCAGAATCGGAACGGACCTGGTTAGCCGAGAGCACCACGATGGTGAGCTGCGAGCGCGGCCGGGTTTTCTACACGCCGGACGAGCCGGGCGAGGTCGTCTTCATCCTGAAGCGCGGCCGCGTCGATCTCTACCGAATCGCGCCCGATGGGCGCAAGCTGGTCGTCGCCACCCTGGGGCCGCACACCATCTTCGGGGAGATGGGTCTCCTGGGACAGGGCATGTACGGCTGCTACGCAGAAGCCACCGCCGACAGCCTGATCTGCGTGCTCAGCCGTTCGGATCTGCAGGCACTCATCCGGCGCAACCCGGAGGTGGGGCTGAAACTACTGAACGAACTGGGCAATCGGCTGCGGCAACGCGACGATGAACTTGAGGCGCTGGCGTTCCGTGGTTTACCGGCGCGACTGGCCGCGCTGCTGCTACGCGAGGCCGACATGTACGGCACGATCAATGGCTACACCCACCAGGACCTGGCCGAGCGCCTGGGCACCTACCGCGAAACAGTCAGCCAGCTCCTGGGCCGCTTTCGCGCGGAGGGATTGGTCTCGGTCGAGCCGAAGCGCATTCGCCTGATTGACCGCCGCGGACTCGAAGCCTACGCCAACAGCTGACGCTCAGGAACGTATCCACCAGTAGCCAACCAGCGGTCCACCGTGCTTCATCGGCCCGCCACGCGATTCACTTCTGCTCCACCGCTCCGGCCATCCGAAAAACGTGTAAGGGCGCCTACATCGCCAGTCCCGGTTCGCAAGCACCATGGACGCAGCCGCCTGTGTGCGGCCGCTGCCCCGCTCCAGGGCGGCGTCCGGGTGAGAATCAGGAATTGGAGGATCCACGATGGTGACGGCTCCGCAACGACGCTTCTGGCACACGGGTATCCCGGCTGCTGCGCTCCTGCTGAGCGCGATGATCGGGCGCCAGTCACCGCAGGAGGCCCTGGCACAAAGTGCGCCTGCAATCCAGATCCTCTCACCCCAGCCGGGCGAGACAGTGACGACAGACGAGATTGACGTCCAGGTCGCAGTCAGTAATTTCTCCGTCGATTGCAGCAAAGCTGGCCGTCCGAACGAGGATGGCGTGGGCCATGTCCATCTCATGATTGACGGCATGAGCATGGCGCAACTGGCGAACTTCTACTGCGGTGACACCTTTGCCGTACCGGGAGCAGGCCTCGCGCCGGGCAAGCACACCCTGATCATCGACCTCGCCACGAATGACCACCTGGACATGATGGACACGGCGCAAGAGGTTGAATTTGATTACCAACCGGCAAATCCCGTGTCGTTGCCCGAGGCGAAAGACCTGGGGACGCCCGGGGTCGAACTGGTGAGCCCGACCGAGGAAGATGCCCAGGCGCTCGCGGCCGATGGCAAGACCGTGCCCCCGGTCTTCACGATCCAGGTCAACCCGATCAACTTCGAGCCCTCACAGGACCTCGAAGGCAAGCAGAACGTCCCCGGCTACGGCCACTGGCACGTCTTCGTCGACACGCCGATGGACGGCATGATGGCGATGGACGACGCGGAGATGGCGGGAACGCCCATGGCTGAGGGAGAGATGGACGAGATGGCGATGATGTCGATGGGCGGCATGATCCTGATGCCAGGCAGCAACACGTTCGAGGTCGATCTCACGGCGTGGGGTCCCGGCGAACACACGATCTTCATCGAGCCGGTACAGAACGATCACACCAACTTCGCGGAGTTCGGGCACGCCGAGTTCACCGTCACGGTCCAGGAGCCGGCCTCCTGAGCCGTCGTGCCGTGGCGGCCATGTGCTCCCACGGCGCTCCACGTCCCTGCAGCGGCGGATGCGCTCGACCACCGCGGCAGCCAGGCCGCCGGGTTGCCCACTCACCGCAGCTTCCTCGCTGTTGCAGGGCACGGCATCAGGACAAGGATGCGTGATGAACACTCAACACGGACGCGGTGACAGCGTGCTCGCCACGACGCGACACCGGCGGCGCGTGCTCCAGCTCGTTCTTGCCGCCAGTGGGGTGCTCCCACTCGCTGGCGCGGCCCGGGCCCTCGCCCTCCAGGACGCGCCGGCCACGCCGGGCGCCACAGCGCCAGCGAGCACCCCGGTGGCCGCAGCGACGGTACACATGACCACACAGCTTCGATTTGAGCCAACTACCGTATCGATTCGCCAGGGCGAGACCGTCACCTGGACTAACGACAGCCCGATTCCTCACACCTCCACAGGCGATCCCACGAAGAACCCGGTCAAGGACACGCGGCCCGAGCTTGCGCACCTCCCGCCAGGCGCCGAGGGGTGGGATTCCGGGCTCCTTAACCAGGGACAATCGTTTTCGCACACCTTCACGGTCGCGGGTGAGTACACGTATTTCTGCATCCCGCACGTACTGTCCGGCATGCTCGGGACGGTCATTGTCGAAGCCTGAGCGTGCCAGTTCACGGCGCATCAGGCCGCCAGCTGGTTCGCCCGGCACGCTGGGCCAGCGGATGGCACGGAGCAAACTTGCGGCCCGGTTGGAGGTAATACCAACGCACCGAAAGCAGGCTCTGCCGTAGCTGCGAGCAAAACCCCTGGACTGCGTCTAATACCCGGTCGTGCAACTACCCTGTCGATTTTGGCGAAGTCATCCGTCTCTTGAGTAGGGGGCGACACCGGGTCGCCCCGAGGAGAACGGAGCGCGCGCAGAGCAATGGACACCACGCAATTGCTACGGGAGCAACTGCACCAGGCCCACGCCTTCCTCACCAGTGCCGTGACCAATGTGACGGAAGCGCAGGCACACTGGATTCCCCAGGGGCTGGCCAACCCCCTGGGCGCCACCTACGCGCATGTCCTCTGCGGTGAGGACGCGTTCGTCGCCAACCTGGTCCAACGTCAACCTCTGTTCGCTGGCGAGTGGGCGGGACGCACCGGCGCGAGCGAAGCGCCGCCTCTCGCCACCGCAGGATCCCCCTTCCCCCTTGCCCCGGAGTGGTTTGACTGGGGACGCCATGTTCGCGTCGACCTGCCGGCGCTTCGTCACTACGATCTGGCCGTACAACAGGCCACCGATAGCTACCTGGCTCAGCTCCGTGACGATGACCTCACGGCCACCCTGGACCTCTCGGAGGTGGGCTTTGGCCAGCCCACCCTGGCCTGGGTCCTGAGCGCAGGCCTCGTCGGGCATGCGCTGGCCCACTGGGGTGAAATCGTCTGCCTCAAGGGGCTACAGGGGGAACGTGGGTTCCCGGTGTAAGGTGGCACGCCAAGGAGGGTTCCGGTGAAGTACGTTTTCCTGCTCTACAACATCGAGCGTGAGGAACATGCATCGCCAGAGGCGATGGCCGAATGGGGAGCCTACGAAGGCTACCTGGCCGAGCGCCAGGCCAAGATCACGGGGGCGGCCCTGCAACCGACAGCCACCGCGACGACCGTCAGCATTCGCGACGGTGAGACGCTGATTACCGATGGGCCGTTTGCCGACACGAAGGAGCACCTGGGCGGCTTCTATATCCTGGAGTGTGCCAATCTCGATGAAGCCATCGAGTACGCCCGGCGCAATCCGTGGGCCCCGACCGGCCACATCGAAATTCGGCCAGTCTTTGGGTACAGCTAAATCAGCCAGCCCGGCGAGCGCATCACCCGATGCGCTCGCCGCGGTCGATGCCATCTCGCGGGACGAATCGGCTCGCATCCTGGCGACGCTGATTCGTGCCTGCGACGGTGACTTCCAGCTGGCGGAGGATGCCCTGCAGGAGGCGCTGCTTGCCGCCATGCAGCACTGGCCACGCAGCGGGCCGCCGCGGGATGCAGCAGCGTGGATCTATACCACCGCGCGCCGCAAGGTCATCGACTATCGTCGCCGCGAGCAGACGGCAGCTCAGGCGCGCGATTCACTTGGCCGCCACCTCGCGATCGCGAACCTCCTGGCAGATGAGACCGATGAAACCTCGGATGAGCCGTCGGCCGCGGACGCGTTACCGCTTGACGATCGCCTGCGCCTCATCTTCACCTGCTGCCACCCCGCGCTCTCACTCGAAGCTCGCGTCGCCCTCACCCTGCGCGTCGTCGCACGGCTGGAGACCAGTGAGATCGCCCGCGCCTTTCTGGTGACTGAGGCCACCATGGCACAGCGGCTCGTCCGGGCGAAGCGGAAGATACGCAACGCCCGGATCCCGTATCGCATCCCCGATGAAGCGGACTTGCCGTCGCGCACGGGTGATGTCCTGGCAGTGCTCTATCTCGTCTTCAACGCCGGCTACGAGGCGGTGGCCGGGGACGCGCTCGTGCGCACGGAGCTTTGCATGGAGGCGATCCGCCTGGCGCGCCTGGTGCACCGGCTCATGCCGGAAGAGCCAGAGGTCGAAGGGCTCCTGGCGCTGATGCTGCTGCATGACGCGCGGCGAGGTGCGCGACTGGATGAGCATCAGGATCTCGTCCCCCTGGCAGAGCAGGACCGTTCTCGCTGGGATGCCAGCCAGATTGCCGAAGGTTTGGCGCTGGTTGAAGCCGCGCTGAGGCGGCATCGCCCGGGCGCATACCAGATCCAGGCGGCGATTGCGGCGCTGCACACCGAACCAGAGACGGCTGCCGCAACTGACTGGCGACAAATCGCGGTGCTCTACCGCGAGCTAGGTCGCTACGTCGCCAGCCCGATTGTCGCGTTGAATCACGCCGTCGCCGTCGCGATGGTGGAAGGCCCTGCGGCGGGGTTGCTCATGCTCGAGGAGCCTGCTCTGCAGCACGCGCTCGGGGCCTATCACCTGTATCACGCGGCACGAGCCGATCTCCTGCGACGCGCCGGACGATTTGACGAAGCGGTCTCGTGCTACCGCGGCGCGCTCGATCATTGCCAGAACGACGTCGAACGCCGCTACCTCGAGCGCCGGCTCGCAAGCGTGCAATCGCTCTCAGCGCAGGGCAGTACCTCAACCGCGTGAGGTTCATCCCCCTGATGATGTACGTAACCTCTCTCTAGGGACGAAGATCTGATCGCCTGATCCCGGTCCCTGAGGTGAGCGCAGCGCTGCACCGTCACGTACTGGCTCGCCCCGCTGCACGCCGTCCATCAATCGACTACCTATATAAGAAGGTGCACAAACGGCTTTGAGGGAAGTCGTTTCCGCCATGCCAGCAAATCGCGAAATCTGTGCTGCTCAGCGAGCGTGAGTGGTGTTCCGTGGCGAACCGAGAGGGATGGCGACTGCCGGCCGGTTGCAGCGCCACCCGGAACGGATAACCCCTTTCAGGTCACTCTGGGCAGGCTCTCCACGCAACACGGAAGTCCCGGATACCGAACACCGCCTGCTCGTCCCGCTCGTACCGCTTGACCGCTCCCTCATTGCGCTCTATGCTGGCAAAATCGAACATATGTTCTCATTTCCCCTTCATGGAGGCTACGATGGGTTCGGACGCGAACCGGCTCAACGTTGACGGGCACACGTTCTGGCGAGAATCGACCAGCGGTGGCGAGACGTTCGAACTCACGACGACGACCGGGATCGAGCTGGACGAACAGGGAATCCGCTGGACGGTCTCCACGCCGGGCGCCAGTACGGCCGAACCGGTCGTGAGCGGCTCGCGCGAGGTGATGCGCTACATGCGCTCCGTGGTGAAAACCATGCAGCGAGCCACGCGCCGCTCCCAGGTGCGGCCGGTGCCGAAGCCGGTCAGCAAGCGGCGGCGCGCTCCGGCCAGCGAGTTCATCCCCTGCCCGCTCTGCCTGGGTGAAGCCTGGCACGACTGCGAGCTGTGCGATGGCAGCGGAGCAGTCACCCAGCGCCGTGCCGACGAGTGGGAGCGCGACCACGCGGAGTAGCGGCATGGCGCGAAGCGGTTGCAGCCGGCCAGATTACCCGGCCCCCAGCACCGCAGCGCCGGCGGGCGTCCTCTCGCGCCAGGGCGGCACGAGAACGCCGCGGGGCGCCCGGGCCTCACCCATCGTAAATCACACCTGCTCCGGGAACGCCGTGGGCGGCCAGCCGGCGGGCGCGAACAGCCCGCTCGCTTCTCCGCCGCAGGCAGGCCGGGCGCGGCTGACGAGAAGCGCGATCGCCCCTGGGCCGGGTGCAGCGCGTGAACTCGCCTGGCGGCGTGACAGACCCCGCGCCACTGCGGTAGGATGCGAATCTCGCACTGTAGCGGACAAGACACCAGGCCCACCGCCGGGCCACCGGAGGCAGCCCGTGGATGCGCGCCACTTCGACGCCCTGACCCGTGTCCTCTCCACACCGGACTCCCGCCGCCGCCTGTTGGCGCTGCTGGCCACGCTGCCCCTGCTGGGCGAGGCGCTGGCCCTGTTCGCGCCGGAGGACGCCGCCGCCAAGGAGCGCCGCCGCCGCCGCAAGCAGCGCCACAAGCGGCGCAAGCGCGGGCAATCAGGGCTGCAAGCCGAAGAGCAAGGCCACGGTCTGCGCCGGCCGGTGCGGGCCAGTGAAGAGCCGCCAGACCTGCCGGCAAGGCGGTGGACTGTGGCAGTTGCGACTGCTCCCGGCCTGTGACGAGTGCTCTTGACCTGCCAGGCGAACGCTGGCGCGCCGGGCACGTGCGTGCCCGAGGCGGCGGGCACGCACGGGGCGGCGGCCGCCTGTGACGGGGACATGCGCCAGCCCCGGAGCAGTTGCAACGGCAGCAGAGTGTGCGTGACCGCGCCTCCCGTGTCCTGCGCCCCGACCTATGCTGGGACGGCGTGTGCGTGCGGGGATGTCTGCGCCAGTGGCTGCCAGTTCACCTCGGTGCAGGCCGCCATCGACACGCTGCCCGCTGAACACCGTCCGCATCTGCGCCGGAACCTTCGGCGCCATCGTGATCGCGAAAGACCTCACTTTGGTCGGAGTTGGCGATGGCGCTGACAACGCCAGCAACACCATCCTGGATGGGGAGGGAAATGGCACCGTCGTGCAGGTCAACGCGGGCGTCACCGTCTCCTTGCAGGGGCTCGCATCACTGGTGGCTCCGCGACGGATGGCGCCGGCGTTCAGAATCTCGGCGCGCTCACGATGGCCGGCTGCGCCGTGACCGGCAACACGGTTAGCGGCGGAGGAGCTGGCATCTTCAGCCAGGAGCCCCAGCCTGACGATGACCGACTGCGCTGTCACCAGCAACACCGGTCAGGACGCCGGCGGCGGCATGTTCAGCGTTCGGGGCTGTCCTGACCATGACCGGCTGCAACATCAGCGGCAACAAGGTCACCGGCAACGCCGCCGGCCTGCACCTTGAGTTGGGAGAGGCGACACTGACCGGCTGCACCGTGACGGGGAACACGGCCACGGGCGTCGCTGGCGGCATCCTCAATGTCGCGGGGCACCTCACGCTCGATGACAGCCACGTCACCGACAACGAGGCCGGCAGCGACGGTGGCGTCTACATCCGGGATGACCTGGGCGCCACGATTTCCATCGTGGGCGACACCACGATCTGCGGCAACGATGCGCCGCAATGCTTCGGCTTCGCGGACAGCGCCTGCCAGGACCATGTCCGTAAGCCCGTGGTGGCCGCGGTGCTGATCCGGCCGCGCACCCATGCGCGGCCGGGCACGCGCGCCGGGCCACGTGGCCCGGCGCAGCGGGGCCAGGAGGCGGCCGGCCTGCCGCCAACGCGCAGCCCGGCCCTGGCGGTGATCGGCTGTGACCGGCGGGCGCGCGTGCCGCGCTGACCGTGCGGTCCCTCCCCTGTGCCGGCCGCCTACCGCCGCGCCTCCTCCCGCCAACGCGCCGGGCAGGTCACGCGCGGCTCCAACTCCACCGGCGCGCAGGGCAGCGCCGCCACGCCCGAGGGCATCACCCATGGCCTCCGGCCACACCGCCCGTGCGCCCCTGCCCCGGTTAGCCTGTACACGGGAAAGTGGGCAGGGTGCGGGTTGCGGCGTTCGCCGGATGTTTCGCAACCCGGCGTCATGCCTGCCGTGCACCACCTTGCACAGAGTGTCATTCCCAGGACCCCATGAGCTTCCGGCGCAAAGCCCGCACCCCCACCGGCCGCGGAGTTGTCAGGGAGCGGGGATTCAACCAGTCTCGAGCGCACCTGACCTGGACCGGGCAGGATGGAACGCGACCGCCACATCCCCAGTGGCCCACCGCTCCCACGCATCGGGAGCGGTGCTGGGCGTGAGGGCTCTGGCGTGCGGCAGATGCAGGGGCCAGGCAATCCGCACCAATTTGGGGTGCCCCTGGTGTCCCTGATTACGATTGTCCCGAGGCGAGAACCGAGGCGAAGGAAAGCGAGATGCTATCCTCGGGGAAGATGCGCCCCGGGCAGACCACCGATTGCCAATCCGCGAAATCGCGATCGCCAGGCGCAGGAGAACGGGCATGGCGCCACTCCTCAACGCCGTCGACTTCGAGACGATTCCCCTGTTCCGGGGCCTAACGCCGGCCCAGCAACGCCAGCTTCATGATCTGCTGGGCGTCAGCACCTTCCCCGCGGGCGCCGCAATCGTGACGGCGGAGGAACCAGGGGATGTCGCCTATATCGTCCTCGACGGCACCGTCAAGGTGCAGGTTCACCACCCGGACGGCACGGCCGTCATCCTCGCGATTCTCCGCGCGGGCGAAATTGCGGGGGAGATGAGCCTCATCGACCGCTTTGGCCGCTCGGCGAACGTCGTGGCGATGGAGCAAACCACGCTCGCCTGGCTCACCAACGCCGATTTCTGGAACTGCCTGCGGTCGATGCCGGCGATGGCCTTCAACCTTGCCGGAATCCTTTCCCGGCGCCTGCGCCTCTCCAACGCGCACGTCGTCGCCCTGGCGACGCTGGACATCGAAGGCCGCCTGGCGGATCAACTCCTGGCCCTGGGCGATGAGTACGGCGAAACCACGGCAGACGAAGGTTGCCGGATCCCGTTTCGCCTGACACAAGGGGATCTGGCGGCGTTGGTGGGAGCCTCCCGCGTGCGCGTCAATCAAATCATCGTCAATTGGAAGCACCACGACATCCTGTCCGTCGACGAGCAGCATGTCCTGACCCTCATCAATCGCCAGGCACTGGCCCAGATGGCATCCTCCCTCCGCTCTGAGACTCCGTAGCGCGAGGTGTAAAGCACTTAACTGCGCCGGCAACGACGCAGACGTAAGATGCCATCACAGGGGTGATCCTCAGACGCTGATCTGGTCGTGCATTCTGCCCGGCTGACCGCATCATCTCCTGTCCAAGGAGGTTGCATGATCAGGCAGCGCACGCGCACGTGGGCGGCCCTCCTGACCCTGGTGGCCACGCTCGCGATCGCACCCCTCCCAGCCGGGTTCTCGGCGCTCGCGCAGAGCGACGCCGCTGCTGACGCTGGCGAGCAGGCCGACCTGGCGATTGCAGTGCTGGACTGCGCCGAGGCACCCGCAACTGAGGCACTGACCGCGTTCTTCACCTCCGGCACCGCGCCGGGCGGGTGCTCGCCGGCCGCGGGCGTGACGATCTCGGTCAGCGAGCAGGGCACGCCCGTCCCCAGCAGCCCAGCCACGACAGACGCCGACGGAATCGCTGTGCTGCCCGTCCGTCTCGGCGCCGCGATCGAGGTCAGCGAAGACCCGGCGTCGCTGCGGTCCGGCTACGAGCCTCTCACGCAGGAGGCCAACGGCGTCCCCTACGCCAACCCGGTCCAGATCGACTCCGCCGTGGCCGGAGCGGCCGTGCTCTTCGTCAACGTGCCACATGCCGTCGCCACCGAGCTGGCTCAGGAGGTTCCGGCGGACGCGGTGGGTGAGCCGACCGACTTGGCGGTGGTGGCGCTGCGGTGCGACGCCGCGCCGGCAGCGGCGGCACTGACATCGTTCTTCAGCAGCGGGACGCCACCGGGCGGGTGCGCGCCAGCCGCGGGGGTCGGCATCGCCGTTACGGCGCACGAGCAACCGCTCCCGGGCAGTCCGTTCACCACTGGCGCGGATGGCGCCCTGTCGGTCCCCGTCGCACTCGGCGCCGCGGTCTCGGTCCGGGAGGATCCGAAGACGCTGCCGACCGGGTACGAACCCCTGACGCTCATGGCCAACGGCGTCCCCTACGCCAACCCGGTGGAACTCGACTCGGTCACGGCTGCGACCGCCGTGCTCTTCGTCAACGTCCCGGCATCGGTCGCCGCCAAGCTGGCCGGAGATCCGCTCGCGCAGGCCGTCACGCAGGACAGGACAGGGTGCGATCCGGCCTACCCGGACGCGCGCACCTGCATCGCGCCGGGGCGGCCGCTCGCCGCGCCGTGCTCCATCACCGACCAGCGCAACTTCACCGTGCTCGCTCCGGATCCGCGCAGACTGGACGCCGACCATGATGGCATTGGCTGCGAGCCAATCTCACCCAGAGGCGGCACGAACCTCCTCAACGCCAGCAGCAATCGCTCCAGCAGCGGCAGCGTCACGCGCCGCGCGGCGCCCGCTGCTACCGGCGGCATTCCGGTCGCGGCCAGCCGCGTGCGCTCCGACTCCGGCATTCGGGATACACATCCAGAAAGCAGCCGCACCACCACCGTGCATGTCCAGCGTGACCGCGGGGGTGCCGGCCTCTGGTTCGCTGCCCCCGCTCGCGCGGGCACGGGCAACGTCGCCATTGTGAGCAACCCCGTCTTCATCGCCAATGGGTTGTGGGGCTGGCCGAACCGGTTCAACCGTGATGACTGGATCTGGCGCAAGACCTACCCTGGCCAGGACGGCCTGCGGTTCCCGCCCGGCGCCATCAACGTGGGGAACGTGACCGTCGCCGGTTCCGGCTCCGGGAACGTTGCCATCGCCAGCAACCCCGTCTTCATCAGCAATGGCGTCTGGGCGTGGCCAGACCGTGGCCATGGCGACGACTGGCGCTGGCGCAATCGCGTCGACCATGGCGCCGGGTTCTGGCCCAACCAGTTCAATCTCGGCAATGTCACGGTCGCCGGCTCCGGCAACGGCAACATCGCGATCGTTAGCAATCCGGTCTTCATCAGCAGCGGCGTCTGGCACTGGCCCGGTCACATGAACGCCGGGGGCTGGCCCTGGTATCACGGCCGGGACGGTGGCCAATGGCGCTGGCCGAGTCACTCCGGCAATGGCCTCTGGGGCCGGCCGGGCATCATCAGCGCCGGCAACCTGGTCATTGCGCGCTCTGGCGACAACATCGCGATCGTCAGCAACCCGGTCATCATCATCGCCAGCGGCCTCTGGTACGTCCCGCCCGACCGCCACCACGATGACGACTGGTTCGACCACGGCAACCACGACCACGGCGATGGCGGCCACGGCGACGGCGACCACTCGGACGCTCACCTCATGCAGGGAGACTCCGCCCAGGCCGATCACCTCGATGTCGAAGCGCAGGCAAGCGACAGTGGCGGCACTGGTGAAGCGCCGTCCAGCGAGATCGATCTGCTCGCCGCCAGCACGCAACCAGCGCTTACGATTAACGGTGGGCTCGCCATCGAACCCTCGCCCGCAGACTCCGTGCAGCCGCCAGGTGACGATGCCGTGGAGTCTGTGGAGTCGCCCGCCGAGGTCGACCAGGCGGCAAGTGACGTCGATGTGGCGCAACCCAGCGAGGGCACGATCGAGTCCCCAGGCGACGGCACGGTCGCGGCGCCGCTCGACACAGCCTCCCCGTCGCCGGACGACGCCGTCGCGCCCGATTCCGCCTACGTCGCACCGGAGCCGATCGTCGAACAGGCCGAAGTCGATCCCGGCTATGTCGCGCCCGACCCCGGCTACGTCGCACCTGATCCTGAATATGTCGCACCGGATCCGGCGGTGGATCCGGCCTATGTGGACCCCGGTTACGTCGATCCCGGGTACGTGGAACAGGCACCCACTTCTGTCGATACCGGCGTGGATCCAGGGTACGCCGCACCTGATCCCAGCCCCATCGAACCGGGTTATGTCGATACCGGGATCGTCGATGCTGGCTACGTGGCGCCCGACCCAGGTAACGAACCCAGTTACAGCGCGCCGCAACCCAGCTCCGGGGATCCCGGGGTCGATGCTCCCTACGTTGCGCCAGAACCCATTGATGTGGCGCCGGAGCCTGCTTTCGTGGCGCCAGAACCCAGCTACGTCGATCCCGGGAACGGAGCGGCCAATCCCGGCCTGGATGCCGGCTTCGGCGGGCAGGAACCGAACAGCGTCGCGCCGGGAGCGAACGTTGCGAATCCAGGCATGGATGCCGGACCTGTCGACGCCGGGAATGCTGGCGCCGGCAACATGGCGCCGGACCCCGGCCTGAACGATGCGGGCAACGTCGATACCGGCAGCGTCGGGGCGGATTTCGGTGGCGATGGCGGAGGCCGTGGCGGGAACAACGGCGGTGACAATGGCGGTGGATGAAAGGGACAGCAGAAACGCGACTGCGTCCTTGTGAGGGCTCCCGCTCCCCCGCGCATCGGCTGATTGGGTGGCGAATTCAGGAAAGGGCAGGTCTCCGGGCAGAAGTCCTCATCCCCGTCCCCGCTCCCGGTCCGCGGCTGACTGGGGAGGTATCGGCGCATGCCGTTGCGCCCTGACCCGGTTCCGGCGTGTGATAGGATCACACGTTCCCTGCCAGGGCCTTCTCGCCCTGGCCGCCCGCCCCGATCCGCCCATCACGCAAAGGACTCCCGATGACCCTCCGTGTCGGCCTCCAGCTCTACTCGGTGCGCAACGCGCTGGCCCGTGACCCCTGGGGCACGCTGGCCCAACTGGCTGAGGCGGGCTTCACGCATCTCGAAGCCGCCAATCACCACGCGCGCACCGATCCCGGCGTTGGCTTCGGCGTGGCGGCGCCCGAGCTACGTGCCCAACTCGCCGATCTCGGCCTCTCGATCATCGGCTGCCACATCAATCCGCTCGATCTGGAGATTCTGCCGCGGGCCCTGGAGTACCAGGCCGAACTCGGCAACACCCAGTTCGGGTGCGACATCGAATTCTTCCCGTATGGGGATCGCGACTACGTGCTGCGCCGGTCCGAGCTGTACAACCAGGTGGGCGAACTCGCCCGGGCGCACGGGATGCGCTTCTACTATCACAACCACTTCCAGGAGTTTCAGCGCTTCGGCGACGAGTACGTCTACGACCTGATCCTGCAGAACACCGATCCCGAGCTGGTCAAGCTGGAGCTGGACACCTACTGGATGTACCGCGGCGGCCAGGACCCGATCACCTGGATGCAGAAGTGCGCTGACCGCGTCATCCTCCTGCACCAGAAGGATTTCCCGGCCGGCGCGCCGCAGCCACTGAACCTGTACGACGGCGTTGTGTCACCGACTGAGAACATCGACATGGCGGTCTTCGATGACCGCAAGGACGAGCGCTGCTTCACCGAGATCGGCACGGGCGTGCTCCCAATCCAGAGCATCATCGACGCCGCAGGCGCCCTGCCGAACGTCGAGTACCTCATCCTGGAGCAGGATCACACCGCCATGGACGAAATTGATTCGGTGCGGACCAGCCGGGAGGCGTTCGCCACAAAGTTCACGGGGATTTCCTGGAGCTAACTCCAGGATCAGGACTTGTCTGGGACAGGGGGCGCGGGCTGGACGTCAGCCCAGGCAGTGAGCATCGCCTCCAGTCCGGCAATCTGGGTGGGCGTCATCTCGACGCGCTGGATGAGGGCGATCAGGCGGGCCTTGGCGTCCTCCGGCGCGGGCGGCGCGGCCCGATGGCCGGCCAGGGCCAGCACCCGGTCGGGATCGGCCGCGAAGACCTCGGCCAGGCGCAGGCAGGAGGCCGGGCTGGGCGTGTAGCGCCCACTGCTCCACTCGCTGATGCGTCCCGAGCTCACGCCCAGGCGCCGCGCGAGATCGGCGGCGGTCCAGTCGCGGTGGGCGAGTTCGCCGCGGATCCAGGCGCCAATCGTGGAATCGGTTCCCATAGGTCTCCCGGTGACGGGGCGAGCACGAGCCTGTGCGGGTGAAGCATACTTGACGGATTCCGTCTTGCCGAGTAGATTTATCTCATGAGCAGAGCAACCAGTTACCGCCGGTACGTGGCAACGCACCTCGGGGACGTCCTGGAGAGCCAGGGGCGCAAGCAGCGCTGGCTGGCCGAGCGCATTGGGGTGTCTGGTGGGTATGTCTCGCTGATCATCGCCGGCGAGCGCACGGTGGACCGGGAAATGGGCGAGCGCATCGCGGCGCTGCTGGACGTGCCCTTTTTTTTGCTTTTCTCGCTCGGTCAACAGAGTCATTCGTTCTCAACAGGGGAGCGCCGCGGCCAAGGCTCCGTCGCGCAGTCGTCCCCTGGGTGATGCCGAAGCCGGCTGAGGGGAACAGGCCGGCAGCGGCGCTGGGAGGAACGCCGCGATACGCGCCACGACGCACCAGCTCATCGCGAGCGGAGGCGAGCGATCCCGGACCACCCAACCCGTCGACAGACACGGCCCGCACGCCCTGCCCGGCGCTTGCGGAGCACCTGCCTGGAGACGCCGGGATCGCTCGCCTCCGCTCGTGGTGCCGCACGGAGATGGCTGAGGCGATGGGGACAGGCTGAACCGAGACCGAAGCCGAGATCGTTTCACCCGCTCGGGATGCCGTTGGCGGGTCAGTGAGGGCTGCGAACCGGACAGCCTGTGCCGGCCGAAAGCAACCCGCCAGCCACTCGGCTGACGCCTGGTGCGTTCGGCCCCGCCACCTTATGTCGTATCGAAGTTTCAGAGACCGTCATATCAGCGCCCTTGGCGCCCTTGGCGCAGCCGCGGCCGCGTCACCCATTCAACTCGCCGTTCCCACGCGGGCCGGCGCAGGCTCAGCCCGGGCAGTCGCGCCCGCGCGAACCGTTCAGTTCACCAGGGAGGCTCCCGCATGAGCAGTGACACACGTGTGGCCTCGCGCACTCGATCTGGCGCGCACGCCGCACCTCACCCGGGCGCTGTGACGCCAGCCGCGCAGCGGACCCGCTAGCGCCATGCCCGCGAGAGAGGCTGCCCACGACCAGCGCCCGCGCCACACCTTCTGGATCGACAACCGGATCATCGACGAGTTCGCGCCGGTGATGGGCCGCTACCCGTGCGGGGCGGCGGCGCTGGCGGTCTACGCTGTGCTGGCGCGACGCGCGGGCCGGGACGGCGCAAGCTGGCCACGCCTGCACGCCATCGCCGAGCAGGTGGGGGTCAGCGAGCGTACGGTGCAGCGGGCCGTGACGCTGCTGGAGTTGCTCGGCCTGGTCGCGGTGACGAGCTGCTTCGAGGCGGGCAGCAACCGGCAGACGAGCAACCTCTACACCCTGCTGCCCCTGCCGGCGGAACTCCCGGCTCTCGATCCAGATCCAGGGCGATGGCCCCAGCCACGCCGCAGCCGGCGCGAGGTACGGCCCGGTGCCCGGGCTCAGGCGGTGGCGGACGCGCGCGCCTGGGACTCCCCGAAGCTGCCCTCCCAGCAGGTCACCCCCCGCCAGGTGAACATCCCCTCCCCTGCTGCCCAGTCACCCCGCCCCCGCCAGCCTGGCACCCCCTCCCCTGCCAGGCTGACACCCCAGGAAGGAAGACCCAGTCTCAAGGACAACGCATTGAAGGAGTTGCCAGTCATTGCAGATGACCTGTCTCGTCGTTTCACGATTGCCGAAATTGGGCTGACGAACAGCCAGGTCTGGGCCGCGACGCTGGCCGAACTCGCCCAGCGAGGCGCGGTGAACGCGACCGACCTGGAGGCATGGTTGCGGCCGGCCGCGCTGATCGGGTGCGAGGGGGATTCGCTCATCCTCGGCGCCCCGAACAGCGCCACGCGGGACCGCATCAGCGCCCGGTTGCTCCCGGCCGTGCGCGCGGCACTGGCGCAGGTGCTGGGCGTTACGCTGCCGGTCTCGGTCGTGGTGAGCGACCAGTGCGACGCCGGGCTCCTGCCAGGCGGCCATGCACCCGGGACCTCGGCGGCCCACCGCGCAGGATCCTGAGCGCAGCGCTGGCGCCTCACGCGGGGCCACGCGCCTGGCCTGCCGGACCACGAGCACTTGCCAGCAGACCGCCGGAAGCCCTCGTGTCTCCATCTTATCGAGAACGCCTGGTGCGAAATACCTTCATCGTTGGTGCCAGCGTCGAAGAACCCTCACCCCAGGGTGACGCGGAGAGGGGCTCGTGACCTTGGCGGCGTGCGCCAAAATTGGCGCCGTGACGCAGGTTTCGCCCAACGTTCCCGCCGTCGTCTCCCCTCTCCCGCGCACCGGGAGAGGGGGCTGGGGGGTGAGGGTTCTCGTTGGACGTGCGAGCGCCTCGGCCATTTCACGCCAAGCGTGAGAGACCTCGTTCCAGGACGTGGCAGACGAGGTCTCGCGACAGGCTCGAGACACGACGAAGACGCAGCCCGTATCACCAGGGCCGACTGTTTTGCAGACCGCTGGAGGTTCGGTCGCTGGTGGCGGCCTCGGGCCGGGGTAGCCCACGCTCCATCGGACCGGGCAACCTGTCGAATGCGGCGTCCGGCGTTCGACAAGGGAGCAAGGGACGGCCGCGGGCCGCAACAAGGAGCCACCAGATGCAGCGTTTCCTGATCTCGTTCGATGACGGCACGATGATCATCCCCGAGGCTGACATGCCTGAGGTGGGCGAGGCCGCGCACCAGGTGGTGCGCGAGGCCAAGGCCGCCGGTGTGTGGATCTTCGGCGGCGGACTCCCCAGCCAGCGTGCCAGCATCGTCGCGACCGACGGGACCGTCAGCGACGGCCCGTTCCCGGAGACGAAGGCAGTCCTCGGCGGCTTTTCCATCATCGAGGTGCCCTCACGCGAGGATGCGTTGATGTGGGCGGGCAAGATTGCTGCCGCCTGCCGGTGCCCGCAGGAGGTGCGGGATATCGGGTACGACCCGGAGTCCTGATCGCGGCTCGTTGGGGCCGCGCGAACCGGAGGTGGTCACTCCCCACCTTCCTGGCTCTGGCCACGCCCAACCAGTGCGTGGTTTTAAGCGGAGAAGAGAACGCCTCCCATCCGCCAGGCCGGGTACGTCGAGGCCGCATTCGCGCCCAGGTTTCATCCTGCGCGCGAGTGCAGCCTCAAGCTATGCCGGTTGCAGCACAGAGCTATGCGCTCCAGACCCAGCCGGTCCCTTGCTCCCGGTGCACGGGTGACCACTGGCCCTCTCGCCACGCGAGGAACTGGGTGCCGCCCTTCGTCGGACGCACGATCTGGGTTCCACTGGGCACCAGCCTGGGACCAAAATCTGGTTCCGCCGCGGGCTCCTGCCCCGGGTCGTGCTGGCGCCCGACGAGATGTGTGGCCGCGTGGCCAGCCTCATGCAGCACCGACGTTACGGCGTCCATGGCCGGCGCAACGTGATCGGTGACCGGGGCGACACGATCCGCGACCGCCTCCTGCACCGCGTGCACGACATCGCCCAACCGCTCGCGCACGCCGCCCTGCTCGTCGTGCTGTTCTTGATCGGTCATGATTTCCTCCTGACCTGGGGGCCAATGGTCTTGCAGTCAGACTAGGCATCTTCCGTGCCGGGCTCAGGTGGCACGCCACTGGAACAGCCAGGCGCTAAACACACGATGGCGCGATCACAGCGGGAGGTGCAACGCGCACGGGATAAAGGTGCACTGTGCCAGAGACCGCGATGACGTCTCTGTGTTGCGTGACGCCCACTTCAGCGCTCCGAGTGGGGACAACGTTACGACAGGCGCCGGGCATGCCCGGCGCCTGATGAACTGCAGCGATGTGGTCAGGTGGCTAGACGCAGGTCTTCACGCAGGTGGGTTGGTTTCCGCAGCCGAAGGTCTGGCACACAAACCCCGACGGACAGCTCCCACCGACCCCGCAGTCCACATGCCCCGAGCATTGCTGGTTGGCGAGACACCGAGTCTGGCCGTCCGCCGTAAGGTCGCAGAAGCAGCCGACTTGACCCTGGTTGGGATTGGTCAACTGGTTGCAGAGCGCCACGTTGCAGGTGCAGGTCTGATTAACGCACTGCTGCCCTTCGCCGCAGGACGGCGTACAGACGCTTGGCGCAGGAGTCGTCGAGGTTGTGGTCGAGGTCGAGGTGACCGTGGTCTTGACCGAGGTGGTTGTCGTTGGCGTCACGCACGCGCCATCGACACACTGCTGGCCCGCGGCGCAGCAGAGCTTGCGCCCGCACTTGACCTTCGGGGCCTTGCACTTCTTCTTTTTCTTCTTCGCGTCGGTAGAGGCATCAGCCAGCACGACGGCTGAGAGCGCCCCACCCGCCAGGGCGCGCACAGACGTGCGACGTGTGCGTCGCTCACTCAATCGCTTGACCAGCAAGTCGAAGCTACGGTCGTCCACCGGGACCACCTTTCATTGCATGACAGATATGGATGACATCTTGTAGCTTTCGCAACATATCACTGCTTCCACAGAAGTCAATACACGGAGTGCAAAGGGGCGGGGGCACACAGGCCGTGGTCCATGGCCTCGGCGCGTCAACGCCAGCCACGACTGCCAGCCCACAGGTGGCCGCCGAGATTCGCGGGCGCCGGCGCTACCCACTGGGCAAAGGGATGGCTGCAGACGGCCTCCGAACGGTGACCAGCAACTGAGCGAACCAGGTTCCCGGTGGCACGCAGACGGGTGGTACGGAGCATGCTTCAGCCATCTCGCCGTTCCCGGAGATGTCTGCGGAGCGGGGCAGCACGTTTGGTTCCGACGTCTATCCCTCGCCGGCCAATGCCCGCAGTCTGGCGCGGCGGGCCGATACCCTCGCCGGCTGAGCGTGTAGAGGTGTTGGAGCAGAGCGGATGCGACAGCTTTTCCGGAACAATGGGCTGAGCCTGGTGCTGTTTGTGCTGTTCGCGATCTTCCTCGGCGCCCAGAGCTACACCGGCTGGCAGGTCGAGAACGAGGACCGCGAAGAGCACGATAAGCCGGCGCTCACCTACCCCGCCTATCTCCAGAGCGGTCACTTCATCGAGGCCACCTTCGAGAACTGGGAGAGCGAGTACCTGCAGATGGGCGCGTACGTCCTGCTGACCGTCTTCCTCTTCCAGCGCGGCTCATCGGAATCCAAGGACCCTGACAACCCCGAGACGGATGCGCCTGACCCTGAGCAGGAGCGGCAAGACCCCGATGCTCCGTGGCCGGTGCGGCAGGGTGGGCTGGTGCTGAAGCTCTACGAGAACTCGCTCAGCCTGGCGCTCCTGCTCTTCTTTGTCCTCTCGTTCGTGCTGCACGGCATTGGCGGCACCTGGGTTTCCAATGAAGAGCGGACGCTGCACGGCGAAGCGCCGCAGACCGTCTGGGACTTCATGCACTCGACCGACTTCTGGTTCCAGTCGTTCCAGAACTGGCAGAGTGAGTTCCTGGCGGTCTTCTCCGTCGTCGTCCTCTCGATCTGGCTGCGCCAGCGCGGCTCGCCCGAATCGAAGAAGGTCACCGATCCGCACCACAAGACGGGCGGGTAGCGGCGTCCCCGCAGGTAGCCGGACCGGAGCGCTGCCGGCATCACCACCGTGGTGTTGCTCGCAGCACCCGGTACCCGCTGAGATCGAAGGACGGACCATGGGTAAGGGAGAGGGCGCTCGCTGGCCCGGGGCGCTGTGTGCCAACTGTGCCAGGAAAGCCAATGCTGCAGCGTGGGCCGCAGGCCTGATAGCGGCGGACACCCTGGCACGCGGGGGGAATGGGAAGCGAGAACCCCTGACGACCTGCTGAGCGCCGGGCCGCAAGCAGCGAGCCACGCGGCTCACTGCCACTCTCCCGGTATTGACTCCATGCTCCCAAAATACGGCAATTTCCCGATGTCCTGCGCCCCCCGGCCCGGTAGCGTGGTGCTCGAGCATTCGCGCCATCATCCGGGAGGCAGCTGTGGACCTGGACCGCTTTGATGCCCTGACCGTTCGCTTGACCAGGTTGCGTTCTCACCGCCGCAGCGTGGGTCTCCTCGGGCTGGGCGGGATGCTTGGGCTCGGTGGAGCCATGCTCAACGATGCAACGGATGCCAAGAAGAACAAGAAAAAGCACAGGAAGAAGAAGCGCAAGGCATCAGCAGCCTGCACGCCCAGATGCAGCGGCAAGTCGTGTGGCGACGACGGATGCGGTGGGTCCTGCGGTGACTGCTTCCAGGGCGTGTGCGTGGCGGGCATCTGTTCCTGCGAGACGGGATTCGAGGTCTGCGGGGGCGCCTGCCGGGTGAAATGTTCCGGGTTCGCGCAGCGTAACCCGGATACCTGCGAGTGCTGCGGCAAGACGGAAAGCTCGTGTGGCATTGGGTCCCAGTGCTGCTCGGGAACGTGCCAGTCGAATTTCTGCCGGGGGAGGAATGGACTCACGGCTTGCTCCTTTGACGGACAGTGCCAGAGTGGGGAGTGCCGGGAGGGTCTTTGCACCTGCCTGGGCACGATCTGCAACGGCGTCTGCGGACCCACCTGTGCCCCGGACCGTGCCTCGCAGAACCCCGCTACCTGTGCCTGCTGCCTGAACAACGGGATCCAGTCCAACTGTCCCGGGGGAAGTTGCGCCTGCTGCTGTTCCGGGCAGTGTTCCGGGATCCCAGCAATCTGCACCGGGTTGCCAGCCGGCGCTTCGTGCGAGTTCAGCGCGCAGTGCGCCAGCGGCACGTGCCAACTGACACCAGCCGGCGACTTCTACGTCTACCGCT
This sequence comes from Thermomicrobiales bacterium, assembly GCA_046328375.1. Lineage (GTDB taxonomy): Bacteria > Chloroflexota > Chloroflexia > Thermomicrobiales > UBA6265 > JACCXM01. The sequence continues at coordinate 81,199 of JAXLWT010000018.1, read as the reverse complement.
GTACGTAGCACCGGGCTCCGGGATGTGAGTGCGGCTCCAGGTGGAGCGAGGCGCGGCCCAGGCCGGGTTCGGGATCCTGCCGGGCCAGGGCAGATTCACGCGCCGGCGGGTCCTGATCCAGGCACGCCGTGACGCTACCGGTGCTGGCCCGGCCGTGCCCGGCTCGGGTCACGCGGCGAGGCACCGGGGACGCGGACACCCCCTGTCCGCGCTGTTCGCGCAAAACCAGCAGAGTTTACTGGGGTCAAAACGTGTGGCGTTCACTACTGTGTGCTGTTATACCTGACTAACCTACCTGCCACGCAAGGGAGCCTCACGATGGACCTGGATCGTCTCGACGCTGTCGCGCGCTCCCTGGCGAGCGCTGGTTCCCGGCGGTCGCTGCTGGGCATGCTGGCCGCGGTGCCGGTTGCTGGCGGGCTGCTGGCCCGCCTCGCTCCTGAAGACGCCGAGGCCAAGGAGCGCCGCCGCCGCCGCAAGCAGCGCCACAAGCGGCGCAAAAACCCGGGTAGAAACAAGAAGAAGGGCTGCAAGCCCAGGGGCAGAGGGAAGGTCTGCGCCGGACGCTGCGGCCTGGTGACGAACCGCCAGACGTGCGGCAAGACGGTGGACTGCGGGTCGTGCGCATGTCCGGAGCCCTGTGGCGCCTGCCTCATCTGCCAGACCGGGCCGAATACCGTGGGCGCGTGTGTCCCTGATCCGGCCCAGGACGGCCAGGTGTGTGCCGGTGGCGTCTGCGATGGGGGAGCGTGCGTGGCCTGCTCGGCCAGCAACCCCTGCCCCAGCGGCTGCTGCGATCCGGCAACCGGCACGTGTGTCGCCGATTGCCCGAGTTGCCAGATCTGTGACAGCGGGGTGTGCGCCGCCGATCCCAGCCTGCAGCGGCAGGTCTGCGCCGGCAGTGGGGCCACGACGTCGATCTGCTGCAATGGCGTCTGCTGCGATGGCTGCTGCGATGGGGAAGGGACGTGTGGCGCCTGCCTCGCCTTCGTGACCGGCGACCCACGTTTCACCGCCATACTCGGCGGGTTGGACGGCGCGGATGCCATCTGCCAGACCCGGGCCGATGCCAACACGCTGCCCGGCACGTACGCGGCCTGGCTGTCGATCGGGGATGGGCCGAATGAATCGCCAGCCTCCGGCCGCTTCCGTCACTCCGGCCAGCCCTACACCCGCCTCGACGGGGTGACCATTGCCGACGACTGGGCGGACCTGATTTCGGGTTCGCTGGATGCCCCACTGAACGTCAGTGAGACGGGAACCGCCGCCGGCCCAGGCACCACTGTCTGGACGAATACGCGGGCCGACGGCACCACCGGTGGAGATGACCCTGGCGCGGACTGCCTCGATTGGAGCACGATGTCAGGCATACCAGGCAACGTTGGCGACATCGGGTACAGCTCAGCACAATGGACGGAGCGGTCCTCGAACGTCCTCTGTTGGGTGCTTAGCCGCCTCTACTGCTTCCAGCAGGAGTAGGCAGACCGTGCCACCCGGCCTGGGCGCGTCGCGCGTGACGGAGCTGGGTTAGCCGATCGCGTTGATGACGCCGGCCCGGTCCGGCAGGGCGAACCTCGCCCTGACCAGCCCGCCAATCTCCGCGGCGAGGAGCAAGGTGCAGAGGATGGACGAGCCCCAGCCTTTGCCCGTAGGCGCCAGGACGCTCCAGGCCGCAAGGGTGAAAGTCGCGACGAGCACAACCGGCGTGATCGTCATCATCCCGGTGCCCCTGCCAGGGCCACCCGGTTGTGCCAGCACTCGCGCCCTGGCCAGTGGTGATCCTGCGCCATGACGTCATGCGCCACCCCCTGCCTTCCCCACCGCTCCCGACGATGGCTGGGGGAGGCTGGCCAGGGCTGCCGGCCATGCCGGTTGGCTCGTGGCGCGCCAGCATCCGGACGAGACGACTGCACCAGGATTACCGCGCCGTGGAGCGTGGAACGCGGCTTGCGGAAGGAGGTGCGGTGGATCGTCCCGGCGGCGGGAGCGACCACACGGATGAGGAGATCACGATGGCCAACGAGGTGGCGGAAGCCCCGATCGAAGAGCGGATTGCCAAGGTGCGCGAACTGATCTCGGGGATCGAGATCGCGATGATGACCACGGTCGACGAGTCAGGGGCACTGCATAGCCGGCCGATGTACACGCAGCAGACCGAGTTCGACGGGACGGCCTGGTTCTTCGCCGACGGCACCTCCCCAAAGGCGCGGGATATCCAGCGCGAGCCGCAGGTCAACCTCGGCTACGCCAACCCGAAGGACCAGACCTACCTGTCGCTGGCCGGGCGGGCGAGCGTCTCCTACGACAAGGCGAAGATGGCCGAGCTCTACACCCCGTTCCTGGAGGCCTGGTTTCCCCAGGGGTTGGAGACGCCGGGCATTGCCCTGATCGAGGTCGAAGCCACCAGCGCCGAGTACTGGGACGCACCGAGCAGCGCGGTGGCCACGTTGATCGGCCTGGTCAAGGCCAAGGCGACTGGGCAGACACCCGACGTCGGCGACAACGAGGTGCTGAACTTGCAGGAGAGATAGCACACCTCACCTTCCTCCCCTGGAGCCACAGCGAGGGAGTGCTGGCCAGAGCTGCACGCTGCAGCCGGCACTCCCCGGCATCAGGAGCGCCGCACGCGGCCAGCCCCATATCCCAGCCCGCGAGGTGCGTTTGGCCCTGCCCGGGTGATACCGACCTCAGCGGTGGGGGTGAACCGAACCGCGCACGCGACGTGGACCGCCCCTCTCCTGGCACTGCCTCACCATAGGGGGCTGAAGGTTGGGCTGGCCGTACAGGTGTGGCAGCCGTGGCCGTTTCCACAGTGGGTGACCGCCGCCACCTGCGCGTCACTGGGGTGCGATTCGCCGCGAATGTCACGGCAATGTCACGATCGCGGACAGGTGGGCATGGGGTAGAGTACATCCCGGGCTGCACATGACAGCTCTCGGGTGGCCCGGAGGGAAAACGATCTCCATGGAGGAGCGGACGTTCGATCAGGCGGCGCGCGCCGTTCATGCCCTGGGCTCACGTCGCCGGCTGGTTGGCCTGGGGGCACTGCCTGTCGCGGGGGTTCTGGCCACCCTCCTGACGGGAGACGTGGACGCCCGGCGCCAGCACGGCCGCAACCGGGGCCACCACCCTGGCAAGCGCAAGAAGAACCGCAAGGGTCAGCAGGGCAACAACCGCGGTGGCAAGGGCGCCACGCCATGTCTTGGCCCGCTCACCTACCTGCAACTCGCCGTTATGCAGGCGAATGCGGGCGACACGTTGACCCTGTGTGCAGGCACCTTCCCCGATCAAACCCTCAGGATCGGCAAGAACCTGACCATTGTCGGGGCCGGCTCCGGGCAAACGACCCTGACGAAGGGTGACCTGGTCACCTCGTACATGGACGTCCCGGATGGCGTCACCGTGACGCTCCAGGGGCTCACGCTGACGGGATGGGGAGGGCAGGGCGCCGGGCTGGGGCCGGCCATCTCCAACGCCGGCACGTTGACGCTTGCTGACGTCGTCGTGACGCAGAGCGCCAACTACGGGGCCATCATCAACGGAAGCTCAGGCGTGCTGCGCCTCACCGCGGGATCGTCGATCAACAACAACATGGCGCAGGCATCAGGGGCTGGCATCGAGAATGACGGCGGTGAGGTCCATATCGAGACGGGGTGCAGTGTGACCCAGAACACCTCCACCCTGGGTGATCCGGACGACGCGGCTGGTGGGATCTACAACGAACGTGGCCGGGTTTTCCTGGCGGATACCTCCATCGTCACGAACAACCAACCCAGCAACTGCGGGGGGGACCGGATCGATAACTGCATCGAGTAACGTCATCGATGGCATCGTGGCCGTGCTCGCATTGCGGCCCCACGCGCGTCCCGGTGGCCTGGTGGCTCGGGATCCTGCTGGCAGCGGTGTTCGTCTCACCCTTGCCCTGTGCAGGTCAGGCATGGAGCGCGCAGCGGCCACACCGCGACGAACGTCGTGATGAATCCATGACACCCTGCAGGTCTCACACCGCACCTGGCGTGTAACAACTGCATCGCGACGATGACCCGGCAGGCGGCCATCGCCCGGTTGTGCTCCCACGCCCCACTCCAGTTCCCGGCGGGACCAGAGAATCCCAGCGCGGACACCCCTGTCCGCGCTGACCGCCCAAAACCAGCAGGAATTACTGGGGGCAGGCCGTGGGGTGTTCACTACGGTACGTTGTTGTACCCGCCCGGTTGTCCGCCGCGACATGAGGGAACCGCACGATGGATCTGGACCGACTCGATGCTGTCGCGCGCTCCCTGGCGGGCGCTGGTTCCCGGCGGTCCCTTCTGGGCGCGCTGGCGGCACTCCCAGCGGTGGGCGGCCTGCTGGCGCTGCTATCGCCGGAGGAGGCCGAAGCCAAAGAGCGACGTCGCCGTCGCAAGCAGCGCCACAAGCGGCGCAAGAATCCCGGCGGGAACAAGGAGAAGGGCTGCAAGCCCAAGGGCAAGGCCATGGTCTGCGCCGGGCGCTGCGGCCCGGTGAAGAGCCGCCAGACGTGCGGCAAGACGGTGGACTGCGGCTCCTGCGACTGCTCCCCGGCCTGCGCGGCGTGCTTCACCTGCCAGGGGAACGCCGGGGCACCAGGCACCTGTGTTCCGCAAGGAGCCGGAACGCCCTGTGGCGAGGTGGCCACCTGCGCGAACGGCACCCTGCAGCCGCAGGGGAGCTGCGACGGCTCCGGTGTCTGCAAGCCCGCCGACCCCGTCTCCTGCGCCCCGTACCTGCTGTGTGACGGCAATGCCTGCGCGACGAGTTGCGCGGATGACAGCGAGTGCGCGGGGGACGCCTTCTGCGACGGCGGGCAGTGTGTGGGAGACCTGCCGGACGGCGAGAGCTGCGCTGACGGCGGGCAGTGCGCCTCCGGCTTCTGTACCGATGGCGTCTGCTGCGACACCGCCTGTGACGCGGACTGCGAGGCGTGCAACCTCGGCGGCTCCGTCGGGACGTGCGCGACCGAGCCGAACTTGACGACCTGTGGCAGCAGCAACGTCTGCTGCGGGGGAACCTGCCAGGAATGCTGCACGAGCGGCCAGTGCGCTAACCCCGAACCGATCTGTGTGAGCGGGACCTGCACGGCCTGTTCCGGCGCGATCCCCTGCCCCAGCGGCCAGGTATGCTGTAGCGGCTCCTGCTTCACCGGCATCTGCTGTGCGGACGCCGAATGCGCGCCGGCGGGGAACGCCTGCGTGGACAACACCTGCCAGTGCGGCAGCGGGGGCGCATGTTCGGGCAGCACGCCGGATTGCTGTGGGAACCCGGGTAGTTGCACGAACACGGACACGGACAGCGCAAACTGCGGCACGTGCGGGAACGCGTGCAGCGGGGGCACCCCGGTCTGCTGGAATGGGAGCTGTGTCTGCGGCGATGTCTGCGCGAGCGGCTGTCGGTTCACCACCGTGCAGGCGGCGATCGATGCGCTGCCAGCGGGCAGCACCATCCGCATCTGCGCTGGCACGTACGGCGCGATTGACATCAGCAAGAACATCACCCTGATTGGTGCCGGGGATGGCAGCAATCAGGCCAGCAACACGATCCTGGACGCAGGCGGCAGCGGGCGGGTGGTGCTCGTCAACCCAGGGGTGACCACCACGTTGCAAGGACTCCGCGTCACTGGCGGCGTCATCAACGACGCTGGCGGTGGAATTCGCAACCGCGGAACCCTCACGATGAGCGGCTGCACGGTGACGGGCAATAGCAGCACCCTCAGCAATGGCGCGGGCGGCGGTATCTCGAACGCGTCGAACGCCAACCTGACCATGACCAATTGCACGATCTCGCAGAACTCCGCTGTGCTCGAGGGCGGCGCCATTGGGACGCTGAACGGCATCCTCGATTTGACCAACTGCACGATCAGCGGGAACAGTTCTCAACGTGACGCCGCCCTCATCTGCAACAACGGTGGCACCAGCACGCTGACCAACTGCACGGTCACCGGGAACACGGCATCGGGCTCGGACACCATTGGGGTGTTCAACAGCTCGACCCTGACGCTTGATGCGACCAGCGTCACAGGCAACACCGGGACGGGCATCAACAACGTGACCGGGACCGTCATCCTCCAGAATGGCAGCACGGTGAGCGGGAACACGCCGAACAATTGCGAAGGCACGATTACGGGTTCGGGGTGCGCGTCGTAAGCACCAGACGGCAACTGCCAGCGGAAAGGCTGCCTTTCCGCTGACATCCTCAGGACCGCCGGAATGCCGTGGCCTTCCGGCGCACGCCGCATCGAACGCTCAACGCTGCGACCGCCTCCTGCCCTCGCGGCACGTCGACGCCCTGATGCAGGTGTTCTCAGCCGTCAATTCCCGCGGGTAGCGCCTAGCGCGCCAGCCCGGTGGGGATAGCCGAGCGAGGCCGACCGGTGTGGTTCAATGGACGGCCAGTGGCGGCGGATGGGGAGCAGCCCGCGGCTGCCTGGGACTGGCGCACAGATCGTGGAACAGCCATCGTGGCGGAGATCATCTCGCCAAACGCACACCTCGCCGGGCGCAAGGTACCAGGCGGGTGGGACGAGACCAGCGTGACAGACAAGCTTGCGCTCCGGGATGACGCCGATGGCCTGGCCTCGCTGCTGGCCACCCTGGATGCGGACGACCCTGGCGAGGCGGAGATCCCGCGCCTGGGTTGGACCTCGCCGATCCCAAGTGAGCAGCGGCCACGCGTGCTCCTCCTCCTGACGCCGGAGGCATCCGGCCCCATCTACACCCACGTCGTCAACGGGTATTACCAGCCCGTCCTCCACACGCGGGCGCGCCCCCTGCCCCTGCCCGGCTCCGAGACGGCGGTAGCGGAACTGCGCGCCTACGTCGACTTCCACGCGGCCGACGGGGACTACCGCCCGCTGACCATCGAAGAGGCATACGACATCGACGCCATTCTCGCCCGCTGTCCCCTGACGGAGGGTCTGTGCCTCGACCGCGCGAAACCCAATATTCCGCTGGCGGGGTGGATGTACGTCACCTGCCAGGAGGCCCCGCGGCCGGGCACATGGCTCGCGGCACACGGTCCCTACTCCGGCCGTGAAGACTGGCCCACGTCTGTCATCCTGGCCTGGGAGCCCCGGCCCTGACCACCGAGGCAGGGTCAGGCACTCCTGAGCCTGCGATCCGCCGCCCCTGCCTGCTGACCACACGTCCTGGCCAGGGGCCGCACTCGTCACCGCGAAGCGGTTGGCCGTTCGTAGCAGGACATCCTGCTAGTGAGTACGTAGACCAGCTTTGGTCATGAGCGCGTGGTTGTCGGGGCGCGATAGCGACGCAGCGAGCTGTTTTCGCGGCGGCAGGGAGACGCCTGGTGGACATTTTTGTCCAGCGGGCGCTGCTGCGCAGGCAAGGGTTGCCCAACACCCCGAGACCGGTGTCTGCGGCATGCATTGAGGCTCATCATGCGCTGATGGCAGCAACCAGTCTCTGGAGCCAGACCATTCCCCTCCGATGCAGGCGGGCCCGCACGCCTGACGCGGCCGGCCAGGAGGACTCCGCAGGGATTGATTCACCATGGGGCGAGAAGGCCTGCCAGTCCGACGTCGGGTGATCCCCCGGAACGCGCTGTTCCGCTGGCACTGCGCCTCTTGCGGCTTCCGGGACACGTCACTGCCGGCAGAGGCCGGTCGGCATCACGCGGCCTTCACGCCTGGCGGGGGTGGGTTGACCACCCCCGCCGCGCGCTCGTTGTCTGTATCAGCAGATCAGTTGTAATAGATGTTGCAGTCCAGCTCCGGGGCGTAGCACATGTAGCCGCGGCACGAACCACCGGTGCAGTCGGCATCTGTGAGGCAGGCCAGGTCTCCGGCATCGCAGATCCCGTAGATCGTATTCGGGCCTCCCGAGTGCTCGCTGCCACTGCAACAGAGCTTGTCACCGAAGTACCTTTTCCCACCCGCCGGGATGCAGTCTTTCTTCGTGCCACAGCGTCCGTTGTGCATGATTTCGCCGGGCATGCAGCCACACGTTCCCGACTCCGATTTCGGGTCGGTGAAGTTGCAATACAGGCCCTGGCGGCAATCACAGTCGATAGACGCGCAGCAGGTATCTCCCATACCGCAACTTGACCCACCGCATGTGGCTGCCGCCTTCATGCACGTGGTCGGCTTCTTCTTCTTTTTCTTGCCTTTGCCCTTGCCGCCGCCTTTTCCTCCCTTGGCCTGACTCTCGGCCAACCCTGCCAGCCCCAGGGCGCCCCCGAGGAGCAATCCAAACACGCCACGTCGCGGCCTGCCGGCCTGGAGTGTGCGCGCTACGTCGTCAAACCGGTTGCCATCCACGTGTTCTCCACTCCCTTGCCTGATCGTTGCCCAAAGCCTGTCTTCAAGGTATGCGCGGATCACCAGGGGGGCATCCGTAGAAATACGTATTTCTACGGATGCCCTGGCACAGTCGTGAGCGCATTCTGTCAGCATCCCCGGTGATGGCCGAGGACATTTCAGCCAGGACAGCGACGTGTAACTTGGCTCAGTTCCGGGAGGCACAGGACCATGCAGGGATGGCTCACGATCCGATCACCTGGCCGGCCGGTGGAGTCCGGTTGGCGGCGGCGCGTACTCGGCGCCCGCGCCATCTCGGCCCTGGCCACCAGCGACGTGGCAGTCGCCTGACCGGCCGCTAGCGCTTGAGGGCGCTAGGGGCACAAGGGCGGCAGTGAGGGGATCCCGCTGCGGCTGCGAGGCGTCAGCGTCCCAGGGCAAGCCATGTGTCGTGGGGCTGTCGCACTGCCGCCCCACGACACATCACACCGAGATCAGCACGGTGGAGGTCACCGATTCCCGATGCAATGTGCCGTTCGGCGAAAGCTGCACCGGGTGCGATTGCTCGGCCACCACACGGCACCGTGGTCGCTTACCAGTCATTGCTGACCATTCGCTGCGTCTTGTGGGGCTGGGTACACCTGGAGCAGTGGGATGAGGACAGAAGTAAGCCTGCCTCGCGGGGGCTCGCCACGCAGGCCCGGAAGGGACAAATGATGCGCAACGTTGGATCGCTCAGCGCCGCGCTAATGGGTGCGCTCGGTCTGGAGGACGCAACAGCAACGGGGCAGACCCGGCTCAGCAAGAAGACCAGGACCAGTCATCGCGCCAGAGCGGAAAAGAAACAGAGCAGCGGGCGCGGCCCCACAGGTCCCACCGGTCCGGCAGGCAGCGGCCAGGGCGCGACTGGCCCTACCGGAGAAGATGGTCCTCCCGGACCTGCTGGCAAGTCCTCGGGGGCATTCCTGGGTGTAACGACGGTCCAGGCAGGCGTAACCGTCCTACCTGGCGTCTCGGCGGCGGTGATCGCCACCTGCCCGACGGTGGCGGCCAACGAGCAGATCATCGCGACTGCTGGCGGCATAAACGCCGAAGCTGGCTCCTTCATGCTCGCCGTTAGTGACCGCATCGCGGCGAACGCCTGGCGAATCATCGCCACGAACACCGGTTCCTCGGCCGCCCGCCTCGGTGGCTACGTCGTCTGTGTGTGGTTTTCGCGCTAACCCGGCGCATTCCGGCTGATTACCTGGCAAATGCTGCGACTACGCGGCTGACAGCGGTCCGCGGCGTAAACAAAAGATAGGAGGAGGAATGTCCGTGGAAGACGACGCACCAGCGGGGCCACTCGGGGAGCAAACCCGGAGACGTGACGCAATGCGCAGCCTGGGTATGGCCGGTGCAGCACTCCTGGGTGTCCTGGGTATGCAAGGGGTGGGCGAGAGCCGAGCCGGTGAAGGCAAGAAATCCCGGAGCAAGCGCCAGGCGAAAGGCGAAAAGCAAAAGGGCGGGGGGCGTGGTCCCACCGGGCCGACCGGCCCGACCGGTCCGGCGTGCAGCGCCAACGGGACGGGTGGCCCAACGGGACCCGCCGGAGCGATTGGTCCAACAGGTCCTGCCGGCCCTGCAACTGGAGCGTACCGGGGGGTGACCACCGTCGAGAACGGTGTAACCGTCCAACCCGGAGTAAGTGTCGCCGTCATTGCCACCTGTCCGACACCGGCGGCCGGTGAGCAGATAATCGCCACTGGTGGCGGGATGAACGCGGAAACCCACCTCGACAACGGCCAGTACCGTGGCTTCATGATCGCCTCAAGCGATCGCGTCGCACCAAACGCCTGGAGAATCATTGGAACGAACACGTCTGTGCGGGCGGCCTGGCTCGCCGCCAATGTCGTCTGCGTGCGGTTCTCGAAGTAGGGCGTAAAGAGAGCAGTGAGCGGCCTCGTGGTCAGCGAGCAGTAGCCCGCAGAGACACCACGCACCCATGCGTCCTGCGCTTGGTGCTCCTATACATGGGGGACGGCTTTGCCTGATGCTGCAAAGGCCGGGGGCCTGACGCCGCGATCTGGACAAGTTTCTGGCGATTGGCCTCTGGTCGCTGGCAGCCTGACCGCGCCACCAGTACGGCGGAGTTCCCACTCCACCTGGGCAGGCCCTGTGAGTGTCAGGTGCCGAGGAGTTGGCGCGGGCGCTGGCGGAGCAGGTCTTCGGCGTCACGCACGATGGCGTGGATGATGTCCGCTGCCGGCTGCGAGGTGGTGATCAACCCGGAAGAAACCCCGGCACTCACCCCGGCGACCGAGATGTCCTGCGCTGCTTCGGCCTGGCGAACCTGCTCCTGCAAGGCGTGGTCTCCAGAATTGACCTCGGCCACGTTGCGCTGCCAGTACGTAATGAAGGGATTGCGCACCATACGGTCGTCGATGCCCGGCGGGAATGGGCGGTCGAAGAGGCGGTCGTACACGCTGGTCTGCACCGTGTCGTCGGAGGTCGCGGAGAGGACGGCCTGTTGCTCCCAGCCTGGCCCACCCCACTCGGCACTCGCCACGAAGCGCGTCCCCATCCAGACCCCTGTGCCCCCAGCATGAGTGCGGCCGCCAGCCCTCGCCCATCCAAGCAATCCCCCCGCTGCCACCACCGGGATCGGGGCGACCGCATCGACGACGGCCGGCAGCAGGGCGAACGTCCCGATGCTGCCCGGCATGCCCGCCGCCTCACCGCCCTGCGCGATGATCACATCCACCCCCGCCTCCGCCGCCCGCACCGCCCCGGCCAGCGTCTGCACCTGGGCGAAGACCTTCACCCCTGCCTCGTGCGCCGGCGCCACGTAGGGGTGGGATCGGCAAAGGAGTGGTTGATCGCCGTCACCCCTGCCGCCAGGGCGACGTCCACCAGCTCCGGGGTGTCGGGAAAACTGGAGATGAAGCCGACGCCGACGGGACGGCGTGTGCGGGAGCGGGCCAGGGCGATCTGTTCCTGTAACCACGCGGCCCCACCGGAACTGGTCCCGCCGATCATGCCGAACCCCCGGCGTTGGCGACGGCGGCGGCCAGTGCTCCGGTGGCGGTGCCGGCCATCGAGGCGTTCAGGATCGGGTGCTCGATCCCGAGCAGCGAGCAGAGCGGGGTGGTGATCATCGGCAGAGGCCTCCGGATGCGCGGGCTGACGGCAGTGCGGCTGCCCAGCGGGCAGCCAGTCAAGCAGATACCCCTATCTTAGCGGCCTCCCGGGGGTGCAATCGGGACCGGCAGGAGCCTGGCAGCCGCGCTCTGCACGGCCAGCCTCGTGCTGTCTGCGCCGCTCTCGGAATCTCCGTGGCCACCCGGCGCGTATCCGGTGATCGCTGCAGGAACAATGCGTATTTCTACCAATGTGCCAGGCCCCTGTAGCCCATATCGTGTGAACCAGCGACACGCACGATCCCCCAGGAGGTTGCCATGGCCGTTGATACCCACGACACCGTCTCGAACCGTCTCGCCAGCGCGCGCTCCCGCCGCCGCAGCCTGGGTTCGCTGGCTGCCCTTGGCGCGGGTGCTGGCCTGGCGATCCCCGTAGCCACGTCCGGCAAGAAGAAGAAGCGCTGCCCGGCCTGTCCCACCTGTCCGACCACGCCGGCCCCGGAGTTCTGCACGGGCAAGAATGACTGCGCCCAGACCGCAAACGTTCACTGCAGCACCAGCAATCTCGCCTGCCGCTGTAACATTCGTGCGGACACGTCCGGGCCGTTCTGCGGTATCGCCAGCGCGCTGGCAGACACCTGTTCGTCCTGCCCGGAAGGGTCGACGTGCGTGGTGCTTGGAGGATTGTGCGGCCCCGGATTCGGCTGTGCGACGGCCTGCCCCACACCCGTGTAGTCCGCCAGCGAGGCAATGGGCGCCCGGCCGCTGCGTGGTCATCCAGCCGTTTGCTAGCATGGGTGCACGGCCGGGGTCGTCCCGTGCCTGATCCTGCACCCGGGCAGGATCTTTCCGGTTACAGCTCTCTGCGCTCGGCGATGGCTACCCATCGTCCGCTTGCGTTTGCCCCAAGAGCTGTGTACCTGAAAGGTTCTGGTCGTGATGACGATAAGCAGGGTTGAGGCACGCGCGAAACTGGAGCAACTGCACGCGGAAACCGCCGCCGCCGACCCGTTTCAACCCGCACCCCCCATCTGGATCGTTGAGCTGCACCGGGCGCTGAACGCGTTTGCCGCCCGCGAGCAGTTGCAGCGCTTTCGCCTGGATGGCGTCCAGGGAGTCAACATGGCATACCTGCACCGGCAGGTCAGCGGCGTCCTGCGTGTCCTCGACCGGCAGGTGACGCAGGAACCTCCCCTTCAGCTCCTCGCGCCGGAACGGGCGTCTCTCCCGGGACAGTAAGCGACCCTCCACTGTCGCGAGCGTCGAGGGATCTCCAGTATGATGGCGGGCGTCTCCTTCATTCGCCGCTCGTCATGCTCTGCTGGAGATCTCCTCATGGACGGCGCGCACTTTGACCACCTCTCTCGTCTCGTCGCTCGCTCCGCGACCCGCCGGTCCACTCTCGGCCTTGCCGCAGCACTGGGCCTCGATCCATTGCTTGCCGGAGCCAGTAGAAATCGGTGCCGAGGCGGATGTGGACCCTGCCGTGTCTGCCGGAAGAAGCACGGCAAGAAGACGTGCGTGACAGCGCGGGATGGGACGGCCTGTGACGGTGGAGCGTGCCGTAGCGGGGTCTGCACCTGCTCCCCAGCAACATGTACTGACATTGGACGGACGTGTGGACGGCTCGCGGACGGGTGTGGCACGACGCTGTCATGTGGGACCTGCGGCTCGGGATCTACCCCATCCTGCCATGACGGAACATGTGCAGCCTGCGCAGCGGCGTGTCCAGCGACATGCGATATGTGCTTCCAGCAGCCTGACGGTTCCACCGTGTGCGCCGATAACGGGAGCACCCTCTGCGTATCCTGCACGGCGGATGCCGACTGTCCAACATCGCATCCGATCTGTGTGGCAACCTACACGAACCGAAGTGGGAACGACACGCACACGTGGGTCGGAACATCATGCCCGGGACCTGCAGCGGGCGTGTGCGCTGCACTCATTCCCTGCTGAGTTTCGAGCATTACTCACCACAACCTGGGTGAGCCTGGCATGCACCACCTTCTGCCAGTCTCCAGAGCAACGGTCGGAGTAGGGCTCGGCAACGACGGGCAACGGGCGTGCCGCGGACGAAAATCTACAGAGCAAACACACCGTGAGAGAAGTACGCATGTCTACGAACGTGCGCGGCGTACGTGGGCAGTTCCATGACATTCGGACGGTCACGACCTCCCCCCGGGAAGACACCGCTCGTGGACCCACTCAGGCGGTGCGTACCGGGTAAAGTGATCTGGACTGACGCAGCTCATCCAGCGTGAGCGTGGCAGGCGTGGGCCGCGGTGCAGCCCACGTCCAGTGACCTGGATCCCGACCGGCGCCAGGTACGTCCTTTCCTGCAGCGCACTGCGGCTGCGGCAGGTCATTAACATTTCACCGCCCATTCTTATCGTTTTCCCCGTCGAGACCCACGCACACCCCAAGATGTGGCGGATTTCACGGATGTGTGGGCTCCTGCCAGCTCATAGGCTGCAGGTACTCGGGAACACGCATCACCGGACCTGGCGGCAAACAGACCGCGGCCCACCGGGATGTTCCCGGGCGGTTGCTGCCTGTGGGGCAGCAGAGCCGTTCGTCGCTGGAGGTCTCGATGGAGCACAGGCTTTTCGATCATCTCACCCGCGCCCTGGCCCACGGCCAGAGCCGCCGCCGCCTGGCCGGGCTGGGCGGGCTGGCCAGCCTCGGCCTGGTCACCGGGCTCGGCCTTCCCGGCGAGAGCGAGGCGAAGAAGTCCTGCAAGAAAAAGAAGAAGAAGGCGTGTAGTGGACAGTGCGGGACGGTCACCTACACGTGCAAGAAGAAAAAGAAGCAGGTGGACTGCGGCTCCTGCGCCTGCACTGTCTGTGCAAGTGGCTGCCCGTACAACGAGGTCTCGGACGCCATCAACGCGGCCCAGCCTGGAGCCACCATCCGCGTCTGTGCCGGCACGTTCGAGGAGAACATCTACTTCGAAAAGAACGTCACGGTCATTGGTGCCGGCATCAACAAGACCATCATCGACGGCAAGGCGCTCGACTCGGTCGTCGGTATTGCCCCGGAATTGACGGGGGTGACGATTCGCGACATGACGTTGAGGAACGGCAAGAGCCCCGGGGTCGGCGGCGGTATCTCCAATGGCAAGTCACACACCACGCTGATCAACCTCCTCATTACCGACAACATCGCCCAGGATCGCGGGGGCGGCATCGATGTCGATGTCTCTGGCGAAGTGACCATGACCAACGTCACCATCACGAACAACTACGCCGGGCAATCCGGTGGCGGGACGTTCAACCTGGGCACGCTCACCTGCACCGGCACCACCTACTCCGGAAACACGTCCGGAGATCCCGCCGTGGCGGACAACTGCACCGAGATTGGCTCCGGCACCGGTTGCGCTACCTGCGCGGCTTGAGCGCCAGGCCGGACGCTGCGTTCTCACTCGGGGTGACTGGTGTCACCCCGGGTACCCCCGTGCCCGGGAGCAGGCATCGCCTACCCGGAATCCTGGCTGCTGAAGCCCGTGGCGAATTGCGAGCGGTGACGCGTAAAACCGCGGGCCGCACCGCATAGGCAGGCGTGGCGACGCGCCACATCATGGGAGTGCTTGCTGACCAGGCAGAAGGAGCGCTCCCGTGGACCTTGTTCCCTTCCCCGCCCTCCGCCCCTACGGGGTGTGGTTCCTGCCGGATAACCGCACTCCCCTGCGCATTGGCAGCCCGATGGGCTCGTACGACGATGCCTGTCAACTGGCGCAGGATGCCGCCCGGGACCTGCCAGCCTACGGGATCCGCCAAGGCCTCGTGTCGGTGATGTGGAGTGCGTCCAATCTCCAGATCCTGAACACCTTTGCTATTCCCACCGTCACCGATACTCCAGAACACCCTGCCCAGGCCGCACTCGCTGGCGCGCCCCGGCCGGAGATTCTCCGCCTGGCCCTCGAGGACCTGCGTCATCTCACGAGCCTGGAAGAACCGCGCCGGGCTGCCCCGTTTGAGTGGATCCACCGCGTGCACGCGGTGCTGCAGGGGGCCGCTTCGCCCGCACGCCAACGCCAGTACCGCCTGGACGGCCTGTATGGGGTCACCATGGAGGATCTGCACCGGTACGTGAGCGGGGCGCTGCGGAACTTCGATCACCTTGTGGCAGCGAGCGCGCTGGCGACGAGCCCAGCCGGTGAGGACCAGCCGTGATCGCGAGGACGCGGGGCACATGTCGTCAGCACAAATAGTGGAAGCGGCAGTCGCGCCAACGCCCGGGAGCTCGAGCTACTCCGGGGCAGGGGTCGCCCGGGGAAAGGGCAACTGCCAGGCGCCCGTCTCGCCGTCGACCAGGAGATCCAGGGCGGCGTGCACGGTTTCCGTGAGCGTCTCTGGCTGCGGTGCGGCGGCCCGGCCGGGATCGATCTCGTGCGGCTCGGTACGGATGATCAGCGCGTCGGCCGGAGCGTGGGCCGCTCCACGGTGGACCACCTGAGGTAGGCCACGCCGTGCTCGGCGCACCGTGACGCGAGCGCATCGGCCAGACCTGGTGTCTCCGTCGGCCGGGGCGCCTGGACGTCACGCCCTTCAGTGATGCCCCGGAGGTCGATGACCGCCCAGGGTCCGGCCGTGCGCAGCAGCCGGTCGACGGCACCGGCCCTGGCCAGCGCGGGCTCCTGGCTTCCAACGACGTCATGCGCCAGGTAGCGCTGCTGACACGCCCCGGAGAGGGCAGTTAGCAGCGGGCTTTCGTCCCCCACGATCAGGATCGGCTGTGGCGTGCCGCTCACCAGGGGAGAGCCGCTGGGCGAGGATACCGGCGTGAGGGCGTCCGTGTCCGCCGGGTGATAGAGGCGGTCAGGTTGACGCCACCAGCCGGGTTCCGCCAGCACCGGGTGCGAGTGTTTCCCGTGCGTCGCCAGGGCACGCACCATGTGGGCAATCGCGGTCGGACGCGGTTCTGGCGCACGAAGGTCGAACACCCCGGGCTCGTAGTGCCCCTGGTCCTGCGTCACCATCTGATCCCAGTCGAACGCCCCCAGCAGCGACCAGGCGGTGACGGCGCGGACATCGGCACCGGCGGCCCGCGCCGCCTGGGCTCCCTGCCAGACGTCGTCGAGCCAGCGTAGTTGCTCCTCGCGCGTACACCCGTTGTGGGCCTCGGTGATCGCCACCGGCAGCTGGTAGCGCTGCCAGGCTTCCTGCAGGTAGTCGCCGGGACCCGGCGCTCCTTCTGGCAGCACCCGCGCGGCCAGCACATCAACGTAGCGGTGCGTCCCGTTCGTCCCGGCATCCTCGGTGGGATAGCGCTCCAGGCGGTCATCGAGGAAGCGGGCGCTGCTGAGGTAATGGTTGACGCCCACGACGTCCGGCGGGCACGGGTGCTCCAGGAACCAGCGCAGGTCGGCGTCGGGGATGCTCAGCCGCCGCAGCCATCCCCAGAGCGGACCATTGACGGGCAACGTCCCGGTGAGCAGATCCCAGGTCAGCCACCGCCGCTCGTTCTCCCACTCGGCCTGGTAGGCAAGCTCCGGGGTGGAGAAGGTCTTGCCCAGGTCATCCGTCTGGATGAGCCGCGCCGCACCATTCACGGAGCGGATCGCCGCCATCGCCAGCACGACGGCCCGGCACTGGTTGAGCAGGGCCCGGGCAAACGTGGAATCGTCGCGGTGATGCGGGTACCAGTAGCCGTAGAGTGAGGAAAAGCGTGCCGTTGACAGCGGCTCATTGACTGGCGTCCAGTCTTCAACCCATGGGTAGCGTTCGGCAACGGCACGTGCGTACGCGGCGAGCCGCTCCGGGAAGGCGGGATCGAGCAGGCTCGTAGCGCGCGGCCCGCTGCCGTGGTGAAGCAGGCCGACAATCGGCCGCACACCGAGTTCCCGCAAGGCACCAAGCCGCTCGTCCGGCCACCGCCAGTCCGCGCGCTCCAGCCCATCCGGAGCGGTGCGCTCCCAGAGGACCGGGTAGCGAATGGCGCGGATGCCCAGGTCCGCGAATCGCTCCAGATCGGAGATGCGCTCGTGGTGGCCAGAGCGGATCGTCTGGTCGAAGAACTGGTCGCCCACCCGGTTGACGGTGCATTCGATCCCGCCCCAGATTTCCGGCAGGGTGACGCGGGTGGGCTCTGTATCGAGGGAGACGCCGCGGGATGCGTGCTGGCCCACCGCGGGATCAGGGAGGACGCCGGTGACAAAATGCATGGAACTCTCTCTCACACGTGGGGTGCACTGCTGGTGCGGCCACGCTGGACCGGGCCAGCGGACCTGATCTGCGGACGCGCTCCGCACGCGTCGCTGGCGAGCAGACGGAACTCGTGCTGGGAATGCAGGGAGCTCTTTCCAGCCTGCGCCCGGGGACCCCGCTCCCGCCACGTTCCACCTGCAAGCCAGAGGCCACCCGCCCTCTACTCACCGGTCGCCGGGCAGAGAGTCCCGGGGTAGCGGGTAGTGAATCAGGCGAGGACTTGCTCTGGTCCCCTGGCGTCCACGCGAATGACCGCGCCGCGCTCCACGTTGCTCGTGTGCACGCGTTGGTTGCGGCGGGAGGCCGTCGTACCCTCGGCGCGGAGTGAGATCGCTTCCTGCATCAGGCCCGACATCCGGCGGGCGATGCTGTCCCAGTCGTACCGGGCGGCGATGGCGCGCGAGATGGTCTGCCGCTTGATACGTGCCACGGGGTCCTCATCGAGCAGTGCGTCGATCGCCGCGATAAACCCTTCTGGCGTCGCGCCGAAGCGCACCACTTCACCGTAGAGATCGACCACGTCCGCGATTGGTGTCGAGACCACCGGCTTGCCGGCCGCGAGGTACTCGAGCGTCTTGGTGGGAGAAATGAAGCGTGTCGCCTTGTTGCGGGCGAACGGGAGCAGGGCGACATCAAAGCAGGCCAGGTAGGAGGGCAAGCTGGCGTAGGCCTGGGCGCCGTAGTAGACGATGTTCGCGCGCTGCGGCAGGTCGGCCCGGCTGATCTTGGCGACCGGCCCGATCATGGCAACCGTCCATTCCGGACGTTCGGCAGCCACCGTGTCGATGAGGCCGAGGTCGAGGCGTTCGTCGATGACGCCGTAGTAGCCGAGGACTGGCCGCGGCCGGCTTGCCAGGTCCCGCGGCCGGGGAATCCCGTTTGCCGCCTGCGCGAAGTGCTCCGTCTCCACGCCGGAGGGGAAGCAGTGCACGGCCGGGTGCTGATCCTTGCGCGCCTCATACAGGCTGGGGCCGCCGGTAAAGACCAGATCAGCGTGGGTCAAGAGAGCCTGCTCGCGCTCGCGCAGCCCGGCGGGGGCGCCGTTGAAATTGGCGAGCTCGTCCATGGCATCGAAGACGACCAGCGCCGGGTGGAGGTCCTGTGGTTCCGCGCCGTACGCCATCGGGGTGAGGTACCAGTAGATCACCTCATCCGACGCCCCAAGCGGGGCCAGGAGTGGCGCAAGCAGGTCTCGGATCTCGCCATTCGTCGCCGGCCCGAAGCCCTCGGTGCACACCGGCAGGAGCGGGGTGACGACGGTGACGCCGTCCTGCTCGGCCACACGCAACCCCGCCTGGGTGTGCCCGGACTCCGGCTCCTCGATCACGAAGACCGGCATCGCGCGGGCAAAGCGCGAGAGGAGATGGTGCGGGCGCTGCCAGACGAAGTCCCAGCGCAGATGCGAGAAACAGACCAACATGTCCTGTGCCTTTCACAATTGGTGGCCGGTGGCGATGGCGCTGGCGTCTCTTGACCCAGCGCCGGCATCGGCACGGCGAGAGATCCGTTCGGAACGGGAAATCCAGGGAGGCGTGCGGAAGCGCGATCTGCGCCCGGCCATCGCACCAGCGCCCACTGCGCTCGGGCAGCTTGCGCCAACTCTCGGCTCCCGGGCGATGGTGACGCGTCACACCCGTCGCCCCGGGCCTGCTGCGCTCCCACTAGCCGCGTTGCCGCGCTGGACACGCCCTGCCGCGGCGCCTGCTTGCCCAGCCCGGGGTCCCAAGACCCACGCTGGAGAGACAGGAGCACGGCATCTCCCGTCTGGGGCTGATCCACGCTCCACTTCGCTCGTTCCTCCTGGTCACGGTGAGCCCGGACAGGACCACCGTGACCTCCTATTGCACGGCCCATACCATCCCAACGGAATGACCAAAGCGGCTATCGCACACAGCCCGATCATTCAGCAACTGCATGGGCGACATACCTGCATGCGGTACGGCAATATGTTCGCAACGCCCAATTTTCCTCAGCCCGTGGCATCTGCTTTGATGTTGCAACGGGCCTGGTACGGCTGTCACCGGCGCAGCGGTCGTGAGCGACGCTGCGGCCAGCCTGGGCGACTGTCCCCCGGGGCCTGGAGCCCCCGCACCTTCCGAGTCAAGATGGAGAACAACCTTATGACGGTGAAAAGGACCATGCTCCGAGCCAGCGCACTCTGACGGCCGCACTCGTGGGCGGTGTGCTGGCGCCGGCCGCGCAAGACGCCACGCCGGAAGCGGTCAGCGCAGCCGAGTGCCAGGTGGAACCGCGCTCGGCCGAGTTCTTCCAGAACCTCGCAGCGACGCCAGCCGCTGCAGGTGAGGCCAACGCCGCGACCGCTACCCCGGAAGCGAGCCTGGACCCCGTCGACGAGGCGACGCTGACCCGCCATCACGGACACGACGCGCGAGGTCGTCGCCCGCCTCAACGCGGGAGACTTCCTGCGTGTCAATGCGCTCAACACGGATGACTACCTGCTGCGGAACTTCGAACAGGACGACGTGGCGTCCCTCAGCGCAACCCCATCACCGGCCGCGGCGCCCGACTCAGGTGCTCTTCCGTGGCGTGCGCGACGCGCAACTCCTGGGCGACGGACGGGTTGCCGCCGTGGTCGAGACCACCACTCCCACCGGCGACATCGACACCTACACCACCTTCGTGCAGAGCGGTGACCGCTGGCTGATCGACGATGAGTCCGTCATCGATTCGCAGAATACGGGCGACGCCGGCGCGGCTGGCACTGCCGCAGCAGGCACTGGCGCAGGGGCCGGAACGGCGACGGCTGGCTCCGAGGCGGCAACGGGACTGGAGGTAGTGTCGTATGACATCTACTTCGAGCCGGCCGAACTGACCATCACGGCCAACACGGATGTCACCCTCACGCTGCCTAATAACGGAGTCACGCTCCACAACTTCAGCATCAATGAACTCGGCGTCGATGTCGACATCGATCCGGGCGCGACGCAGCAGGTGACGATCAACGCCCCGGCCGGGACCTACGAGTATTACTGCAACGTGCCCGGTCACAAGCAGGCTGGCATGAAAGGCACGCTCACGGTCAGCTAACGGCCCCCTGCCAGGGGAGGAATCTGGATGAGCCGTCGCGCCTGCGGCGGCTCATCCGCGCTCACGGCCCTCTTCCGCCCTCCGGCAAGAACGGGCCTCGGCAGCAGCGGTAGCAATGACTGGTACGCCAGTTGCTGTAGCAGATGGTGCGGCCCCTGCCTCACATCTCACGTCACGATTGGCAGCTTGCAGACCGAGTCTTTTCGATCGTGGTGCCGGGGCATAACAGATATGACAGAGGAGAACGGCAATGACGTCGTCTCAGGACTCCCTTGGCCGGCTCGATGATGCGAGACGGGGTCTCCGCACGGCCCTGAAAGCGCTCGAGCAAATCCCCGATGTTGACGTACCCCGGGTCACGAACGATGGCATTCAGCACCAGTTGCGCGAGCTGGAGCAACGCCTCCGGGCGCTGCACGATGACCTGGCTCCCGCCGGGAAGCAAACCGGGCCGGATCGGGAGTAAAAGGAGCGCATGATGGCTGAGCAGAAAGCTGCCCTCCAGGAATCCCAGGTGGGCGAACGGGCGCGCCAGCAGCAAGGCCAGGTGATGCCGATAGGCGGGGCCGAGGAGACGGAGCCGAAGGGCGAGATCCTGCAACGGTTTCTGGAGCTGGCTGGAGACAACAAGGCGCGGGTTGCCGTGATTCCGACGGCCTCCCAGGATCCGCAACGCAGTGGAGAGGGCTACGTCAAACTCTTCACCGCAATGGGCGTGGCCAAGGCGGACTGGATCCGGATCGACAGCCGCAAGGACGCGCTTGGTGGGCCAGCCGTTGATCTGGTCACGAACGCCACGGGCATCTTCATCACCGGCGGAGATCAGTCCCGGCTGGTGGAGCTTCTCGCGGGCACCCAGGTCATGGAGTCCATTCGCGCCGCCCATGCGCAGGGCGTCGTGGTAGCGGGCACCAGCGCCGGCGCCTCGATCGTCGGCGCGCACATGATGGTCCCTGGCAGCGGCAGCACCGGTGAGACGGCGGCCCGCAAGGGGATGGTCGACACCGTGGCCGGCTTCGGGCTGCTGCAGGATGTCATCGTCGATCAGCATTTCAGCGAGCGGGGCCGCATGGGTCGCTTGCTGGCGGTCTTTGCCGCCAACCCGGGCATGCTGGCCGTCGGGCTGGACGAGGACACGGCCGTCATCATCGACGGCGATGGCATGCTGGAGACGCTCGGCAGCGGCATGGTCACGCTCATTGATGGACGCACCACCGTCTCTGATTACTTCGACCGGCAGGACGGCGAAATCCTCTCCGTCTCCGGCTCGTCGCTGACCGTGCTCGGTCCCGGCCGCCAGTTCGACCTGGTGCGCCGTGTCGCGGCCGACGTTAACCCCGAGGCAAGTGGCGTGAGCTCCGGCAGTGAAGGACCACGAATCGGGTGAGCGAGCTGACGAGCGGGAGCGGTGGGTCGTGAAGGAGCGTCTTCGCCATCCTGATCGCCTGCATCGTCTCGACTGGCATCGTGATCGCGCTGCTGCGAGGCTCCGTGTGGGCCTGGTGGCTTAATCCCCTGGTGCTAGGCGCCCTGGTTGTGGTGGTGCCGCTGCTGGTCGCAATCATGTGGCAGTCCGGTTTGCGTCTGTAGGGAGGAAATGGGCGCAATAGAGAGCGGAAGGGGCATCGGCACGGGACCTCGCCGGCGTACCCAAAATACGCAGTACCGAACAAACTTTGTTCCGTGGCCGATCAGTTCAGGGTGGAATCTGGGATTGGCCTAACTGCCTGATACAACGCGGCGCGGGAAGTACCAAAGGTCCGGCAAATCGTCTCGATGTCAATCTGCTTACTCTGGTAGCGTGTGCTAACTTCAACTGCTTGGGATCAGTGAGCTTCTGCAGCTGTTACCCCCAGACGCCCTCTTCGGCCAGCGCGCCGAAGACATGCACGAGGCGCATGTCGCCGAAGATGGAAAGCAAGGTCTGTTGGTCAGGTGACGCGTGGCAGGCGTCGCGTCCCGTGCGCCACCTAGTACTGGCAACGTCCTCCGACACACGCGTTCACGCATCTGCGCCCCCGATAACAGGAGCGACAATCAAAGTTCTCGCGGCATGGGCCGCCAGCGAGCGACGCGCAGGTCTTGTACGTCACGCCGTCGACGACCTCATCAACCGTGCACGAGGAGACGCAGCATTCGCTGTCGAAGAGGCAGTCACCACCCGTTGCGGCGCAACCACCGCAGAATTTCAGCCCATCTCGCGGGCGCGTCTCGCAGCTAAGCCCGCCGCAACAGTCTGAGGAATCGTCGCAATAGCCTCTGAGACAGGAACCACAGACGCCCTCGGGGTCATCGCGATTGTCCCGGTTACAGGAGCCGGAACAACACTCATAGTTCTCGGTACAGCGGCCATAGGCGGTGACGCCACACACGGTGTTCGGATTTTGCGGCCCAACGCAGATCACGCCATCACGTCCGCACACACACTGCCCTTGCTCGCAGCGGTTGAGCCGGGAACAGGCGTTCGTGCATTGCCCACAGTGGTCATTGTCGACTTGCAGATTACGGCAGACGCCGTCGCCACAGTCCTGCCAGCCTGCCGGGCACACGCACTGCCCCTGCTGACAGACGTATCCCCGCCCACAGGCATGCCCACATTTGCCGCAGTGGCGGGGGTCGCTCTCAAGGAGGCGGCACCGAGATCCACAGCAGGTCATCCCCTCCGGACAGAGCTGGGTACATCCTCCGCAGTTCTCGTTGTCGGTGGTGAGGTCCGTGCACGCGCCGCCGCAGCAGCGTTGTCCCTCTGGGCAGCACGACCCGCTGCAGCAATCCGTATCAAGCGGGCAGGTCCGGCACGTCGGACCGCAGCCCAGGGGATCGCTCATGATATCGAAACAGTACCCATTGCAGTTCGTGAAGCCTGCAGGGCAGGCACACCGGCCTCGGCCGGCCTTTTGACGGCGGCAGGTCGCTCCCTGGCAGCAGCGCCCCTTGATCCCCTTGCCGCAGCGCTCACCCACGATGTGGCAGGTCCGCGCTTCGACTTCCCTGGATCCATCAACGACGTGTTGGCTCAGGACGACTGCCCCGGCGATGCGCATGACGTGCCGCCGCGGCAGACGGTGGGCAAGTTGGCGAACAAGGGCATCGAATCGGTGAGCGTCCATGGAGTCTCCCGCTGTGGAAGGATCCCGAGAAGAGTGGACGAGAAGACACCGTGAGATGGGCATCCGGGTGCCGGACGGCTCCAGACGCCGCCCAGTGTATCGCCTCCCAACGCGGCGTCAACAGGGCGTTCCTGCGCAGTGCCGGAGCATCCGCGCGTGGAGTGTGAGGGTGGATATTCTGCTGCGTCTTGGAGCCTGACAGCTTGAGCAACTGAGTCTCCCCTTCCGGTCAGGCCGATTCCACGCTCTACGTCACCGACCCTGTGGTCTGGGTGGTGCCCGTCTGCGTCGTCGCCTACCGAACAGACCCCCAATGGTCCGAAGCTGCCCGGACCCCTTCCAGAGTGGCTGAGCGGCGTGACCGAAGGATCACCGCTTTTGTGTGTGGTCTGTCACCATGTGGTCACGGCGCTGGTCCTTGAGGAAGCGATAGAGCGTCGCGCGGGAAATGTCGAGCGTCCGACAGATCGTCTCGATATCAGTCTGCCCGCTCTCGTAGAGCGCCTGGGCCAATTGCCGTTGCTTAACATCGGTCAGCTTCCTGGGTCGTCCCCCGATGCGTCCGCGCGCCCGAGCCGCCGCCAGCCCCGCCTGTGTGCGCTCGCGCATTACATCTCGTGGTGCGCCCATACACACCACGGACCAGGGTGCATGCAGAGACAGACGGCTTTGGAGACATCGGTCACGTTGTGAGCGCGCACGATGAGGTGTGCCGTCCCTCGCTCAAGAAATCCGTATTTCTACCAATAGCGGTCTGCTAGTCCGCCCAGTAGAGTCCTTACTGTCAGCACCGTGGCGTGACACACCTGCTCCCGGCGGAGGACGCGATGGATTCCGATCAGTTCGATTCACTCACCGCGCGTTTATCTCGCGCCGTGAATCGCCGGCAGGGGCTTGGGGCCCTTATTGCCGTTGGACTGAGCGCCAGCTTCCAAGCCGAATCCACGCAGGCAAGACGCAAGAAGCACAAGAAGCCGTGCAAGGCGCCGCGGGAGCGGTGCGGCGGGAAGTGTCTCGCAATCCAGAACGACGACCGCAACTGTGGCGCGTGTGGCAACCGCTGTAGCCGCACCGAGATCTGCCGGAATGGGCAATGTGAGGCGATTTTGCCGCCGGTGGATTGCCCCGTTGGTGAGTGCTGTGAGGATAACCAGATCTGCAACGGGGATGGCCGCTGCCGCGACGGGCAGTGCCAGCCGCTGCCGACCTGCTTGGCAGTCGATGGCCGAGCGGGTCCAGAAGACCCCGTGCAGTGCTGTAGCTCGAACACGAACTGTTTTAGCGACCCGGAGGTTGGGTACGTCTGTGAGTGCCTGCCAGGCGACGCCGGGGACGCGTGCTACCGCAATAACGACTGCCTCTCTGGCCGTTGTGTCGGGTACCAGTGCCTCGCGTGTTCGGGCGGGACGGTGGAATGCAATGGCCAATGCGTTTCACTGGAGTCCGACAGCAACTGTGGCGCCTGCGGACACCTGTGCGCACGCAGCGAGTTCTGCCAGAACCAGACGTGCAAGCCGCGTTATCAGGCGGACCTCAGTTGGCCGGGACTGGAATTAACGCCGGAGGTATGGGTCGACAGTTCTGACACGCTCTTCATTAGTGAAGGGTATCAAGCCTGCGTCCGGCAGTACGCTCAGTCCGGGACGCTCGAATACGTGTATGGGGTCTGTAACGAGGAAGGCAGTGACAATCGCCACTTCGGGTTTCCCGATGGTGTGGTCGCCTTCGGGAATCTCGTCTTCATCGCTGACGAAGATAACCACCGCATCCAAATCTTCACCCGCACCGGATCGCGGGTCGCAACCCTCGGGTCCGGGCCCGGCAGTGGGAACTATCAACTGAATCACCCCCATGGGATGGCCCTCGACAAGGACCACAACATCTATGTCGCGGACTTTGACAACCACCGGGTGCAGAAGTTCGACAGCAGCGGGACATATGTACGCACCTTCGGAACCGGGGTCCGTGGCTCGGGAAACAACCAACTGAACTCTCCCACAGCTGTTACGGTTGATACCCTTGGGAACCTCTTCGTCGTTGATTGGGGCAATGCTCGCGTCCAGAAGTTCGACAGCCAGGGCCGATACCTCCTGACGTTTGGCACCCCTGGGACCGGTCCCGGCCAGGTGTCCGAGCCAATATCCTGTGCGGTGACCAGCACCGGAGATCTGTTCATCACGGACTACATCAGAGATAACCGCTGGCGACTGCAACAGTTCGCGACGAACGGCGATCTCATTCGTGACTTCGCCGGAGCGCCACTGAAGGGCCCGCATGGTGTCGCCGTCGACGATCAGGACAATCTGTACGTGGCGGATCAGGATATCCCCGGCGTGGTTCGCTTCAAGCTGAAGTCTCCCAGGCCGTCCTGAGCCGGAACGAGGTTCGAATGGGTCGCGGCTCCTGGTATGCACTCCCATTCGAACCTCGTTCCAACGCCGCGCTCATCCCCGAGGGCTGGTGCCAACTGGGCTGGATCGAACAGGCGAACTATCACCGGGTGAGGAAACCCCTGCGCGACGAAGTCCGGCGGCTTGTGGATACGGGTGAGGTGCGGTGAGAAGGCCAGCACAGGATTACCCCTGTTGTTGCCGGTGCTCCAGGTTTTTCCCGGCATGGCCGACGACCGAGGGCAGGTTCGGATGGTTGAGGGCAGGGACCAGCTCACGCGGCGAGCACTGAATACCGTGCGCCGCGCGTCGTGAGCGAGTCAGGATCGGCGCTCACGTCGATAGCCTGGGGGCGATCGAGCAGGGTGAGCAGCATCTGCTCCTGCAGCCAGCCCAGCCGAGACGCTCGATCCGGCAGGAGCGATACTGTCCGTGTCCATCCCACATCATCGTGGGAGATCACGTTCTAATCCGCGCCGTCGCGACTGGGCACGCAGCGTATCGGTCGGCCAGTAAACGTCGGACTGCACACGGCCGGCCGGATTAACTCTCCCTGAGCGGGGCCCCGAGAAACCTCGTCGCGCCCTCTCCCATGCACCTCGAACCTGGCGTCGCGCTCACGCGAGTATCAGCACAGTGGCTGTCATTGCCCTTCGTACGCTCCGTCATTCTTGCAGTCGAACAACAGACATTGCTCCGAAACGGCCCGGTCCGCGTTGTTGTCGCATGCCGCTTGCTGGCACGCATTTGTTGGCGTCGTGCCGTACGAGAAGCAAACAAGTTGACCCGGGTCAAACACAGCTCCGGTGAAATCGCAGTCACACTCGCCAGGACAGGAGAAATTGTTCATCTCAGAACACGCCCGTGCACACACCGCGCTGCCGAGACACGTTTTGCCACCTGCACAGTCGCTATTGATGCAACAGTTCGCCGCCAGGCTGCATCGGTTATCGCAAAGCTTGAAATCTCGTCGCGGTGCGACCAGGGCTGGAGGGAGGAGACCGGCTTCTTGACGGAACTGGCATCATCCATCCTGCCAGCTCGGACTCCCATTCCCCTCCTTCGAGGGACCAGGTACCCACCGGCGGCCGGGGTTGCGGGCGAGTACCCGCAACCTCCACCTCTGTACGGACGCGTACCTGCGGTCAGCCCTCACCAGACCGAAGGTGCAGGAGAGCAGATCGGTTGCATCACGCCTCTGGTGCGCGAGCCCCAGTAAACAGGGCGGCTCGCTCACCCGGGAGCACGTAGCCCTGCTGCGCTTCGTTCCAGGGCCGCGCCAGGCCCTGCTCCGCCAGCTCGGCCGCCAGCGTGGCCACGGCCCGCGTCACCTCGTCGTGTCGCTCCACACCGAGGCGATCCATCAGGATGCGGCCGTCCATGCGCTCATCCGGGTGAGCAATGAACGTGTCGAGAAGCCGTCGCGCAAGCTCATCCTGGATACCCGCCAACGCTCGGGCGGCCAGCGCATCGTCCCCTGGTCCCAGGTCTCGTAGCCGGGAAGCGCCCACCGCCTGAGAAGATGGCGTCGCCTCGTCACGCAGGGAGGGGATGATGTGCTCAGCAACGTACCGCAGGACCGGCCGCTCCGCTTCCGTCCGCGGCCAGGGCAGATAGATGTCACGAAACCCTGCAGCTCGATAGGCGGCTACCCCTTCGACGAAGGCCTCCGGTGAGGCGAGGAGGTTGATCCGCGGGCTCACGCTTCGGACCAGCGTCGTCGGATCACGTCCCTCCGCCGCACAGGCCGCGTCGAGGCGTTGGTTGAGCGGCCCCGTCTCCTCTGGTGTCCCGACGGCGTTCCAGATGTCGGCATAACGAGCGGCGAGGCGGGCCATGCGCGGCCCCGAGCCGCCAATCAACAGGGGCAGACGTGGGTGTTGCAGCGGCTTCGGCGCGAATGGCGCGTCCAGCAGCTGGTAGTACGTGCCGTCATACGTGGTCCGCTCCTGACGCTGGAGCAAGTCCCAGATCTCCAGCGCCTCGGCAAAGCGATCGACGCGTTCGCGCGCGGAGGGAAACGGGAATCCGTACGCCTCATGCTCCCGTTCCGTCCACCCCGCTCCAACGCCAAAGTCGACCCGCCCACCGGAGATGTGATCGACCGTGATCGCCTGTTTGAGCAGAAACGCCGGATTGCGGTAGGTGTTGCCGCAAACCAGGATGCCGAGCCGCAGCGTTTGGGTAAACGGTGCGAGCGCCGCCAGCATCGTATAGGCCTCATGGGTCGGATCGTTGACGTCGATCAACCCGTAGAAGTGGTCGACCAGAAAGAGCCCGTCGAACCCCAGTTCCTCGATCTCCCGCGTCCGCGCCAGCATCTCCGGCCATGAGGCCCGCTGCCCCAACACCACGCAAAACCGAGCGTTGCTGTCCGGTGTCTGAACCATCCACGTCATCCCCGATCGCTTCGCTTCCCGCTATCGCTCCACCATCGCTTCGTCGACCTCGGCGCCGATTCCCGGACCTGTCGAAATCGGCATCTGGCCGTCGACCATCTCGTTCTGGCCATGCATACGGAATCCGGCCGAATCCTACTGCGATGGCACGACAGCCGACGGTGCCCCCACGCGTGACCGTCGAAGAACTCACGCGGCGCAATCGGTGCGCGGAGGACCGAGCTGCACGGAGCCAGTGGCGGATCGTGTGGCTGATGGCGGGCGGGATGCGCACCGCCAGGGTGGCGCGGGCGACCGGCTGCGGAGCGCTTCCCGGATCGCCTCCTCTGACCCCTGGGTTACCTGCTCCGACACCGTTCTCAGTTCCCGTTCCAGGATCGACTGTAGCTGCGCGAGCTGTGCTGGCGCGGTGTCAGTCCTGACCATGGTGACCCTGAAGCAGTCGCGGACCAGACGGAGATGCTTGTCCACAGGGCGCGTCGCTCGGCCTCGCTGGACCGTGGTTGTGATGAGAGCGGGACCAATGCTGACAGGGGAATGCCGACTCGATGCGCGCGGGACGAGGATTATGTCGGATTGGAAGTTGCGGCGGTGAGCTCGGCATGAGTCCGCACAAAAAGCACCACGTCGTCTTGACCTCCCAGGTGTTCCGATACGTACCCGGGGCCGCGGGACTCGGGACGGAACATCGGGGACGTTGCCGTCCCGGGGGATGAACGCCCGAGAAGCGCTGACACTCCGTGAGCGCGGTATCACCTACAGAAGCGTGGTGTGGGTCACATGCATTTACTGCATGTTGCGTCCAGAGGCATTTTCGCCTCACTTTGGTCCGGGTAATGGCACAGTTGTTGCTCCCGATAGACGGTGACCATCGCGCCGCCGGGGCACGAGGCGCTGGTGCCGGTGCGCCTGCCCAGGCCGTCCGCGGCGTAATGCCACTCCTCTCCTTCAGCCAAGGCTATACGGGCGCGAGAAGATCCTTCTTGCCCGGCCACATCGGAGTCAGCGCATGGTCCTTCCCTCCTTGTTTTCGCATTGGGTCACAACGCCGGAGTCGACCGGCATCCGGGAGCGAGACCCGGAGTTGCACTACGTCGCGGAGTACCCGGACGCAGCGCTCGACGATGAGTTGCCACCCGCACCGGCGCGATCCGCTGGCTGGTCCATGCGGCTGCTGGGCGCCGGCGTCTCCCTGGTGGCGGCAGATCTGCTGTACCGCAAGCTGACCGGGCGCCACATCCTTTTCCAGACGGTGAGTGCTCCCGGGCGACGCGACGGGCAGCCGGAGGGAATCGCTTCCCCCGGCAAGGCAAATGGCGTCCAGCGCACGCTCACCATCGGCGCGCCGCCCGATGTTCTCTACCGGCTCTGGCAGCAACCAGACACGCTCAGCCAGGTGATGGGCCACGCCGGGCAGGTCACGGCGAACGCGGACGGCAGCCACCACTGGGTGCTCCCGGGGCCGCTGGGCCAGACCCTGGCCTGGGACACCCGGACCGTGATGGAGCGCCCCGGCGAGATGATCCGCTGGGAGTCCGTGCCGGGAGCGGCCATCTCCAGCACGGGCGAGATCAGCTTTCGTCCGGGACCGCCGGACTGGGGGACGGAGACCACGCTGCACATCACGGTCAGCCTGCCGTGGGGCATCCCGGGCGAAGGCGCCATCCTCAAGCTGATGAACCCGGCGCCGGACCTGCTGCTTGGGCAAGCCCTGCGCCGGTTCAAGAGCCTGGCCGAAACGGGCGAGATTCCGACCCTCCACCACCAACCAGCGGTCCGCGATTCCGGCCGCGATAGCTAACGGGGACATCTGCATGCGCGCCTTGTACTGGAACGGGGTCAACGACCTGCGAGTCGGCACCGTTCCCGATCCTGAAATCGTCAACCCGCACGACGCCATCCTGCGGGTGACGGCGTCGACGACCTGCGGCTCTGACCTGCACATCATCGACGGCTACATCCCGACCATGAAGGAGGGCGACATCCTCGGGCATGAGTTCATGGGGGTGGTCGAAGAGGTCGGGGCAGAGGTCAGGCACATCAAGCGGGGGGACCGCGTGGTAGTGCCTTCGTTCATCGTCTGCAACCAGTGCTGGTACTGCCAGCACGAGCTCTACTCGCTCTGCGACAACACGAACCCGAACTGGGAAATGCAGGAGCCGCTGCTGGGGTACCCGACCGCCGGCATCTACGCCTACACCCACACGTTCGGCGGTTACGCGGGCGCGCACGCCGAGTACGTGCGCGTGCCGTTCGCGGACAACGACTGCTTCGTGGCGCCGGAGGGGCTGCCCGAGGACCAGCTCGTGTTCCTCTCTGACGCAGTGCCAACGGGATACATGGGCGCGGACTTCTGCAACCTCCAGGGGGGCGAGACGGTTGCCGTCTGGGGTGCTGGCGGCGTCGGGCTGATGGCGGCGCAAAGCGCCCTTCTGCTCGGGGCTGAGCGCGTCATCGTGATCGACCGCTTCCCCGAGCGGCTGCAGATGGCCCGTGATCACGCCGGCGCGGAGACGATCGACTACACGGCGGTGGACGGCGTCGTCGAGACGCTGCGGGAAATGACCGGCGGTCGCGGACCAGACGCCGTTATTGACGCGGTCGGCATGGAGGCGCACGGCACGGGTCCGGGCTACGCCTATGACCGCGCCAAGCAGGCGCTGCGCCTGGAAACAGACCGCGCCTCGGCGTTGCGGGAAGCGATCGTGGCCTGCCGCAAGGGAGGCGTGGTCTCGGTGCTGGGCGTCTACGGGGTAACCGACAAGTTCCCGATGGGGGTCATTACCAACAAGGGGCTGACCTTGCGCTCGGCGCAGCAGCATGGGCAGAAGTACCTGCCGCGGTTGCTGGAGCACGCCGCCCGCGGTGAACTGAACCCCTCGTTCCTGGCGACCCACCACTTCTCGCTCGAGGACGGGCCACTGGCCTACGACATGTTCAAGCACAAGACCGATGGCTGCGTACGGGCTGTGTTTACGCCGTAAGTGTCCGGACCAGGGGAGGGCAAGGGCAGTGCTACCCCTGGCTGCGGCACCTGGAGCGGGAGCGGCTCGGGATCACGTAGCAGACGCGACACGATCGGGAACATTATCGGGCCCGCGGGATGGGCCTCAGGGAGGGTGAGATGCACAATGATGGGGTTCTGTGTCGAGGTGCACGACGTGGTGCAACCCACTGCGGACGAACCGGCCTGCCAGTGCAAAGGAGCAGCCTGTGGCCATGAATGCCGTCTCCGCCGTCGATCCCTTTGAGGTCTGGTTCGTCCCGGCCGCCGGCGCATCCCTGCGCCTCGGCGCACCGCTACGCGTCGGTCAGCCACTGAGCGACCAGGAGGATGCCCAGGCCCTGGCGGAGGTGGCGGCGACTGATCTGCCCGCCTATGGCTTCCCCCGGGGCCAGGTGCTTATCCAGACGAACGCGTCAGTGGTGCGGGTGCTGCCAACGACTCCCCGTCCCGCCGGCCGCCCGGCGCCCCGGGCTACAGACCCATCCCGCGACGCCGACGACACCCTGAGCAGCACGAGATCGCACCAGGAGGTCGCCCGGATGGCGCTGGAGGACCTGCGGCAGCAGGTGAGCCGAGCCAGGCCGGACCAACCGGCCCCTGCGGCCTGGCTCGCCTGCCTGGACCGGGCGCTACGGGTCATTGCCAGCCCTGAAGACCCGGCTCATGAGCACCGGGATCGGCAACCCTGCCTCACCGTGGCCGCGTTGCAGGAGCGCGTGAACGCGATCCTGGACCAGCTTGATCAGCCTGTGGACTAGACCGACGCCACGGCGCAATCAAAAAACCCGGTGGCGCTGCACTCCGCGCAGCAGCGAATCCCCTCCTCGCATCCGCCTGGGACCACGCAGTTGAGCGCCACCGTAAGGCGGCACGCCTCGGCGTCTTTGGCGCAGCGTTGAGATTCCTTCTTCTGGCAACTGCTCCCCTTCTTCTTACCGGCAGCGCGCTCTGGCTGAGCCATTGCCGTCACGGTAAGGGCCGCACTGCCGAGCGAGAGCAGCGAACGGCGCCGGCTGACCTGGCGTGCGGCGCGATGCGTGAACATATCGAGAAACTGGGTGCGCATCGTCTGCTCCGTTCCTACGCCATCGATCGCGGTACAACGCCCGAATTGCGCAGATCCAGCAGACACGTCAACAGCCCGTCCGCCGAGCACCTGTCGCAGCAGGCCGCCGAGGCCTGGCAGGTGGCGGGATCATCCACGCAGTCGCCCAGGATCCGGGTGCGACAGGTGGCGGCATCAGCGTTGCAGCGCTGCCTGGCCTTCTTGCCGCAGTCTTGACCTCCCTTTTTCTGTTTGGCCCCGACGGTAGACAGGGTGACGAGCCCGCCCGTGGCTGCGAGGATGGTGGCGAACGTCATGCGGCGGGATGACGAAGCGAGTCGTGCGAGAGCATCGAAGTGGGAGTGATCCATGGCAGGCGCTCCTGGCAACGACGAGGACAGTGAGCACGACGCAACGAACCGGACATCATCACGGCGGGTGCTGGTGACGCGCTGAGCCTACGTGCACGCCGTGCCCTCGTGATCTTTCACGAGAGGCACTGCTCCACTGGCGCTGCCCCTGGGGGATGCGGCGCCCGTGCTGCGCGAGACACCAGGGCTTCACGGCAAGGCGGGCACGCACTGCCCACTCGCGCAGACCAGGTTTGTGCCGCAGATGGTGCCGTCCGCGATCGGGTGCGCAGGCACCGGAAGTCCGCGGTGCAGCCGGTCAGGGTGCAGGGATTCCCGTCGTCACACTCCGCCGACGAGCAGCAGCCGTCGCTCGGGATACAGCCACGCCCGCAGGCCTTCGTCCCGGCCAGGCAGTGCGGCTTCTTCTTCTTTTTTCTCTTCTTGTGTTTGGCCCCGGCTGGTGCGACGCCAAGGACCAGGGCGGCCAGGCCGCCTGCGGCCGAGCGGCGAGAAACGGACGCGGTGAAGCGGTCGAATCGGGAAGCGTCCGGCAGACCTTTGCAGCAATGCGCGCGACAATGCCAAACCTGCACGGCAAGGTATAGCTGAACGCCCAGGTAGCCGCGTTCCTGCGCCATTCGCGGGACGAATCGGTCGCCGGCTCGCCACTACATGGGTATTTGCGTTCCGGCCATCGAGCATTGCGTACGGACCAGGCAGCACGGACTCGTGCCAGGCACGGTCAGATCTCGCAGGAAATAGGCAATGCTCAGTCCAGTTCTGCAGGGCCGTGCACCTCCTTGCCGTCCCTTGCACAACCGCGTAGAACCCGCGCGGCACCATGCCAGACCCTCACCATGCACGATGACACCGCTGCTCCACCGGTAAGACACGTTGTCGCAGGCGTCACGTTGCCCGGCTCGCACAACCGGCCGCAAGCGGCGCGGCCAAAGCGCGGCC
This sequence comes from Thermomicrobiales bacterium, assembly GCA_046328375.1. GTDB lineage: Bacteria > Chloroflexota > Chloroflexia > Thermomicrobiales > UBA6265 > JACCXM01. Next base: position 47,293 of record JAXLWT010000018.1, on the reverse strand, counting down.
CTTGCGGCTACTGACCTCCCAGCGACGACGATACCCCTCCAGGCCAGCGTTCCGTCCCGCTGCGGCGGACAAGGAAGGGAGCTTCCGGGTCTTCTCACCCTAGCGGGCATTGCCGTTCGGCAAGGGCCGCTCCTGCGTCGCGCCGGCTGTGGCCGGTTTCAGGCCTTGCCTTCCCGGGACCCCTACTCGCTGTTCGAAGCCATCCGGCGGTTCAGATTGAAAGGGGTGGGTGGTGTTTTTGGGGATGTGGAGTTTCGGGAGATGGTGAAAGGATTGGCGGGGAAGACGTTGGCCTGCTGATGTGGTGAGAAACTGTGCCATGGTGACGTGTTGCTGGAGATCGCGTGGCGTTTGGGGACGTAGGTCGTGTTCGTCAAACGGAATGGCGGCGTCATGGGGTCATGTCTCCCCCAACACGGCGCGGTACCCAAGATGCCACAGCCTTGTCCTGGTAAGCGTCACTTCCTGCCTGCAACTGCGGTCTTCGATCTGAGCGGCGAGCGTATAGCGACTAATGGGGGCTGCAATGGAAAACGGACATGGCTGGCGGACCGCGCGGCGACTCGCAGCGATCGTCGTAGCCCCCTGGCATTTGGGAACGCCTTGCTCCTCCTTACGGTCGGGTCGATGGGCGCTATCCCCGGTCTCCGCAGTCCCTGATGTTTGGAGCGGGATTCGGCAATCTGGGTGCCACGTCTTGATCACACTGGGTGCTGCCGACCTGAGTCTGCAGCGATGGTCCCGCTGGATGTTCCCCCTCGCCGCTGGGGCGTTGCTCGTGGCGGCGGCACTGCTGCTGGGAGTGGTGGGGTATTACTGGGGGAAGCCGCAGACCTCGGATTACCTTTTCGAGTGCTCATCTGCACGCTGTTGGCTTTACTCACTCCCTGGTGGGGAAGACAGTGATTCTGTCTGACCCAGACCTGCAGGGCACATTCCTGCGTCTTGCTTCGTTGTACTGCCCCTGGCCCGGTTCCCGCTCACTCCGCAGGCGCCAGCGATGTTCAGCCCGTAGCCGAGTGTCCCAATGCCGCCAGTGACGCCTGATTCGTTGCTACTGATCGTGGATGCCCGGACAGGGTCTCAACCGATAGTGCACGACGAGTGCCTGAACGGGCATGGCAAGCGGCTAAGCGGGTAACTCTGGCGTCGGCACCGCGCTGTTTTTCTCGCCCAGCCTGCTGCTCCCCATGCATCTCACATGGATGGCATGCAATCTGCCTTCGGTGAACCAGGCGACTGCGTGAATGCTGCTTCCTGAGGAAGCGCAAAGCTTCACCGTTCCCATCTCATCGTTCACCGTCCGCCTGGCACTGATGACGTGCTGTTCACGGACGCAGATGTGAGGATGTCCATATTTGACGGATTCAGGCTGGAGTTCGTGGACTGTGGCGACGCGACACTGCGTGTGCGCGTGGGTGGCGATGGCCCGCCGGTGTTGCTCCTGCACGGACACCCGCGCACCCACACGACCTGGCACCGCGTCGCTCCGAGGTTGGCAGAACGTCACACGGTGATCTGCCCCGACCTGCGCGGCTACGGGGAGAGCTCGAAGCCCGCCACGACCAGATCACACCCCCTACTCCAAGAGAAGCATGGCGCGAGATTGCCTCTCCCTGATGCACCACCTCGGGTTCGAGCGGTTCGCGCTCGTGGGTCATGACCGCGGCGCCTACGTCGCCTTCCGCCTGGCGATGGATCATCCGGAGGCGGTCGAACGCCTGGTGATCATGGACGCCGTACCGATCGGCGAGGCGTTGGCGCGATGCACGGCGACGTTCGCCTCGGCGTGGTGGCACTGGTTCTACCTCGGCCAGACCGTGAAACCGGCGGAGCCCGCGATCCTGGCTGACCCGGTGGCGTGGTACCAGCCGAACCGCGCGACGATGGGGGAAGCGAACTACCAGGATTTCCTGCGGGCCGTCACGAATCCGGCCACCGTCCACGCCATGTGCGAGGACTACCGGGCGGGCCTGGGCGTGGATCGCGCAGCCGATGACGCCGATCTCCAGGCAGGACGCCGGCTGGCGTGCCCGCTACTGCTGATTCGCGCGGCCCGGGATGACCTGGGCGACCTGTACGACGATCCCGCCGGCATCTGGACGACCTGGGCCAATTCAGTAGGCGCGCGGCCACCACATGGCGGAAGCAGCCGGCGAGGCGTTTCGGATACCAGTCTGTGTCGCCCCGTCCAGTAAGTACAGAGCATGGCAAAGTATGAGATCTAATTAGAGGCCACTGGGCCAGACGCTCGATGAGACGCGCTCGCTCGCCGCTGCTGGCGCATGAGGGACTAAGACGCACGTGCCGACCTGGAGCGCAAGAGATGGGAAGCGCCACCACAGGCGCGGTGATGGCTCGGGGAAGAAGCCCCGGACCAAGCGCGACGCGACTGCGCGAGTGATGAGATCTGTTTGCCGGCTGGGGGGCGGGAACATGTTCCAGCCGATTTGCTGGCGGCAGGACACCGGTCTGGAGGTCGCGCAACGGCCGAAAGGCAGGTGCCGGCAGGGTCATCGACATTCAACTCACGTGGCCGCATGGCGGAGGAGGGCGACATGCTGGTCGGACGATGACGAACAGAGATGACCCAGAACATCGTGCCGGTACGCGGCACCATCATCAACGGCGCCAGCCGGAGATGACGCGGTGCACGGGCAACAACAGGGTAGGCATCTATCTCGGGAGTTGGGGGAACCAACGAGTTGGTCAGAAGGCGCAACACCACCAAAGATGGTGTTCCGCAACGACCAACTGATCCGAACCGAACCCAGCGGTGCGAAAGGGGCCAGAGAACTGTTCGTCTGGACAACCTGGTGGCACCCCGCTAGCCGTGTAGGTGGCTGGTGGGCAGCCTCTCTGACCAACAGGTATACCCGGAGAGACCCAGCCGCGACTCGTCACTGAAGCCCGCTCATGACACTGTGGCACCAACGATGCTTCCGCCGCGTGCCGAACAGCTGAAAGACTGAGAACATCTGGGCAGCACCGGGGTGATAATCACGCGTCTTGTGCCTGGCACCCAGCTCGGGCACGCCGCGCTCCACGTAAGAACGAGAGAGATGTCTGACTTCGTCCGGACCGTTGCGCTCTACGCCCTGTTCCCGGCCCTGGCGATTGTGGCCGGCGCCGTCCTGGCCGCGTTTCGTCCGCCCAGCCCGCATCTGCGCAGCGTGTTCCAGCACGCTGCCGCCGGCGTCGTGTTCGCGGCGGTCGCAGGCGAACTGCTCCCCGAGGCCAGGGCAGTACACAGTGTGGCCGGCGTGGTTGTTGGCTTCGCTGCCGGGGTTGGCCTCATGCTCGTCGTGCGGATGCTGACTGAACCGGCCACCGGTACGGGAGAGGAGAGCGACAATCCGCGCGGGCTCATCATTGCGGTCGTCATCGACCTCATCGTCGACGGCCTGCTGGTCGGCATCGGGTTTGCGGCCGGGGCTGAGGTGGGGTTGCTCGTCACCGTAGCGCTGACGCTCGAAGTGCTCTTCCTCGGGCTGGCCACGGCGGCCGCGCTCGACCGTGCCGGAGTCCGCCCGCCGCAGGCGATCGCCACCGCGGTCGGGCTGGGAGCCGTGCTGATCGCGAGCGCTGTCGCAGGCGCAGCCATCCTGGGCGGGCTCTCCGGCGCGCCATTCGCGGCGGTCCTTGGCTTCGGCAGCGCGGCCCTGCTCTACCTCGTCACGGAGGAGTTGCTGGTGGAGGCGCACGAGGTCCCGGAAACCCCGCTCACCACCGCCGCGTTCTTCGCCGGCTTCCTCGCGCTCCTCGTCATCGAGATGCTGGCGTAGCCGGATCACCGCCTGGGCCAGGCACCAGCATGACAGGCAGCTGGCATGCTGGGCGATGGGTGCGCGCCTCAGCTCGCGCAGGCACCCTCCACCGTCCTCCCATCGCGGGCTTCCGGCCCACTACGCCGCTCCGCCGGGCCGAGGATCGCGGCTGAGGCAGCGCAGGCGACGGTCGGGATGCGGCCGGGAAGTGTGCCCGGCTGGTGCACGTGGCTCCCACGCGCGCTGAACGTTCTGCGACCTGCCCTTCAAGCGGTAACCACCCGCAATTACACCCAGAATGGTCCATTTTGGACCATGTGCCGGGCACGATCCGGAAGCACCATATGTCCATGCGATCGGCGTCAACCTGTGCTGGTCGCGGTGACAGGAGCCGGCCCGCACGCGTGTGCGGATGCGGGAAAGGCGAGGGCAGAGCGGCCCAGTCTCACGGCGGTGGTCTGTAACCCACCGCAGCGTTGCCTGGTCCAGTACTCGCCACATCTTCGCAGGCAGTCGACTCCAGTCCGTGGTGCATGGCCCGGCGCAGGCGGGCACGCATAGCAGAGGAGATCTCCATCATGGTGAACCAGAAGCCCGCGCATCCGATCGAGAAGGTCCAGGAGCGCAACGCCACGCAGGCGCAGAAGCAGCGCAACGAGGATCGCAACGACAAGCAGGATCAGCGCGACGAGGATCGCGACCAGAAGCAGGCGCAGCGCAAGGAAGACAAGCGCTAGACGTTTCCCAACCCAACTGGCGGCGGCAACCGGGAAACTTGCCTGCCTGCCAGCGGGGTGGCGCGTCTGAGCGCCTGGAACGCCAGAAGGGCCGTGGTTCGCCGCGGCCCTTCTGGCGTTCCCGTGCATCGTGGAATGTGCACCGCGTGAGCAGACAAGGCCAGGCGGCATTAACGTTTCGCCGGACAAATAGTCGTTTCGTCGCAATGCCCGGCCATGTGAACTCACATGTGGCGGATTTCACCGATGCCTCCGCGTCGCCCACCCTGCAGGATGGTCATGCGCCACCGGCGTGCGGTATGGCCATCACCAGGGCGGAGCAACGTCATGACCCAGCAGTTCCTCGATCACCTGGCCCGGAGTTTCGGCGCCACGCACTCCCGGCGCACCCTCGCGGCAATTGCCCTCAGCGTGCTCGCTGCAGGCTCCCCACCCGCGACAGATGCCAAAAAGAAAAAGCGGAAGAAGAAGAAAGCCGGCAAGGGCGGTAGCGGGACCTGCACCCCACAGTGCACGAACAAGGTGTGCGGCAACAATGGCTGCGGCGGCAGTTGTGGCACATGTGGAGCCGGGACGACCTGCTCCGGCGGCCAGTGTGTAGCTGCAGACAGCTACGTCTTCGCCGGCAAGTGGGGCCGCGTGGGTCCCGGGAACAGCGAGTTTGCCTACGCCGGGGGCATCGCCGTTGAAGGCAACGCATTCGTCTACGTCGCTGACACCGGCAACCATCGCATCCAGAAATTCACGACCGATGGCACATTCCAGTCAGCCTGGGGTGTGCAGGGTGGCAACCCGGGAGAATTCGAGCAGCCGAGCGGCATCGCTGTGCAGGCCGCCACCGGGGTGTTCGTCTCGGACTGGGCGACCAATCGCATCCAGTATTCCACCACGAGCGGGCAACTCATCAGCTACTGGGGCGAATACGGGACTGAGCCTGGCAAGCTCAACACGGTACGCGCGCTTGCCATTGGGAGTGACGGGAACCTCCTGGTCGCAGACCGCCACAATCACCGGGTTCAGCAGTTTGCCGCGGTGAACGGTACGCTCGTGCGCGTCTGGGGCTCATATGGCGCCGGGGAGGGACAACTTAACCAGCCGCAAGGCATCGCTGCCGGACAGGATGGGGTGTTCTACGTCGCGGACACGGGCAATCACCGGATCCAGAAGTACCACATCGGGAGCGGTTACCTCTCTGCGTGGGGAACAGCAGGTTCTGGCGAGGGGGAATTCCTGCGTCCCGAGGGTCTGGCCGTCGATACCCAGGGCAATGTCTACGTGGCCGACCGCGACAGTCACCGCATCCAGATCTTCGATGCCGACGGGAACTTCCTGGACACCTTCGGCTCGTCCGGCAGCGCTGACGGCCAGTTCAACCAGCCGCTTGCCGTCGCGGTCGATACCGACGGCGTCGTGTACGTGTCAGACGGCGCCAACTTCCGCATCCAGAAGTTTGCCCCGGCGCCTGGACGCGGCCCGGCAGGACGATCCGCGCAGACTCACCATCACCGGCGCTCCAGGAGACGCTCACGCGGACGACGGTAAGCTGCAGGCATGACCGCCCGGGACAGGCAGTGCCCGGGTAGCTATACAGGGACTGCCTGTCCGCGGCGCCACCAGCCGGGACGGTCATGCACCCTACGGTAGGTGAGACGTATGACCGCCGGGCACGGGACCGGCGTCTCGCAAGTGTGCCGGCACCCCGGCGGCGAACTGTCCGAAGTTCTCCGCCATCTCCCGCGCCAGCCGGGCGGAGGTTGCGTCAAAGCGCTCGGTGTCTGCCCAACTGGCCCGCGGCTGCAGCAGGGCATCCGGCACACCGGGGATCGCTGTTGGTACGGCAAAGCCGAAGGTGGGATCCGCGATCGTGGCCACGTCCGCTGCCGCTCCGCTCAGGATGGCCGCAACCACCGCGCGCGTGAGCGCAATGGGCATGCGCTGACCGGTGCCGATGGAGCCGCCGCTCCAGCCCGAGTTCACCAGCCAGACTGCGCTTCCTGTCTTGTCCAGGCGTTCGCCCAGCAGGCGCGCGTACGTCTGGGGAGGCAGCGGGAGGAAGGGGCCGCCGAAGCAGGGCGAAAAGGTCGCCTCCGGGTCCGTCACGCCACGCTCTGTTCCCGCCAGTTTCGAGGTGTAGCCCGAGAGGAACCAGTACAGGGCCTGGTCACGGGAGAGCCGGGCCACCGGGGGCAACACGCCGTACGCGTCCGCGGACAGGAAGATGATGTTGCGGGGGTGAGTCCCCGTGCCTCCGGCATCAGGATCGAGGTACTGCAGCGGAAATGCGGCGCGGGTGTTCTCGGTGCGGGAGTCGTCCTCGAATTGCGGCGACCGCGTGGCGGGATCGAGGACGACATTCTCAAGGACGGAGCCAAATTGCTGGGCAGCGCGGTAAATATCCGGCTCACTCTCCGCCGAGAGGCCGATCGTCTTGGCGTAGCACCCTCCCTCGAAGTTGAAGATGCCCGCATCCGACCACCCATGTTCGTCGTCACCAATGAGGCGGCGGCCGCCACCCGTCGAGAGCGTCGTTTTCCCGGTCCCGGACAACCCGAAGAAGAGCGCCGTGTCGCCCTGCGGCCCCTCGTTCGCGGAGCAGTGCATGGGGAGGACGCCCCGCGGCGGGAGCCAGCCGTTCATGACCGTAAACATCGCCTTCTTGATTTCCCCGGCGTAACGGGTGCCGGCGATGAGGACGGCGCGCTCATCGAACGACATGGCAATGGCGGTGGAACTCCGCGTCTGGTGGCGATCGGGCCTGGCAGCCATGGTTGGGGCATGCCAGATCGTCCACTCATCTCCCTGCGCCGTGTCGCCTCCCCCCAGCAACAGGTTGTGGGCGAAGAGCGCAGACCAGGCATTCTCGGAGTGGAGCCGCACCGGGAGTGCGTAGGCAGGATCCGCACCGACCGAGAGGTTCGCATGATACGAGTCGTGCTGCGCCAGGTGCTCCTGGATGTCCGACCGCAGCGCGGTGAACGCCTCCACGGACATGGGTTGATTGACGTCGCCCCACCAGATCTCGCGAGCCAGAGCGCCCTGGCGCACGAGGTACTTGTCTTTCGGCGACCGCCCGGTGTGCTCGCCCGTGGTGACTGACAGCGCTCCCTGGTCCGCCAGGACGCCTTCGCCACGGATGATGGCGTGTTCAATCAACGCGGCGGGAGGGAGATCACGGTACGCGACAGGGCAGCGGGGCCTGGCCGGGTGTTGACGGGGCTGATCCTGCCTGGGGAAGACCTCTCCGGTGTCCACGGTGACTGCGCGCATGGTGAACGCTCCTGACTTGAGACACGTGACACACCATCGTGCCAGTTCGTGCGTGAGCCGGCTGGTTTGCGGCTGCGGGTGGGGCGCCTGCGAGGCGCCCGGCCCAAAGCAGCGGCTCTGGTGCAGCTTCGGCCAGGGGTGGCCCGGTGCACTGCATGGAATGTTAGCTGGACCCAGGGTGCGTACCCGGCAGGCGTTCACTCCGCTGGGGGCCGGTGGGCTGCTCGGTTTCACCGGAACGGGCCAGCCTCCACCCGCCCAGCAGCATGATGGCGCCCCAGGCCAGGAACCCCAGATCCCACCAGATCCACTGCTCGGGCGGGGCCTTCTCGTTGACGTGGTGAATGCCCAGGATCTGGTGATCGATGAGACCCTCCACGAGGTTGAAGGCGCCCCAGCCCATCAGGAGCAGCCCGACCAGGAGCTTCGTTGGCCAGGTCGCGTGCGGCTGGCGAGCGGCCCGCCAGAGCAGGAACAGCCCGGCGATGGTGGCCACGTAGGTAAAGGCATGGAAGAAGCCGTCCCAGAGCGTGTTGACCTCCAGGCCAGCAACGGTGGTGACGGGATAGTTCCCCTGGCTGCTCAGCATGTGATGCCACTGCAGGATCTGGTGCAGCACGATGCCGTCGAAGAAGCCGCCCAGCCCGATGCCGAGGAGGAGCCCGGCCCAGATGAGCTGCTTGTGGTGCGACGCAGTGTCCATCATTACCCCAGCCGACCGCACGCAATCGTGCTGCCCACCTGGATGCAAGCTACGAGCCGGGGTGCAGACAAACCATGCGTATACGCGCAATGCATTGCCCTGCGGATCGGGTCCAGGACCGTCGAGCGCCGCTGTGCGCCCACTCCCTGGGCGTTGACCAACGCGCGTGGCGTGTCTCATCGGGGAAATACGTAGAACTACCGATGTGGGATGAGGCCCCGGGACCCAGGCTGAACGCAAGATCAGTTGAGGTGTGGAGGCTCCCAGATGGATGGAACCCGGTTCGACCGGTTTGCCACGGCGGTCGGAATACTGCGCAGCCGGCGGGCGATGTTGGCGCTGCCTGGCGCCCTGGCCGCCAGCGCGGGACTGCCGGGACACTATCAACCCTGGCTCTCGGACGGCAACATCACGCCAGCCGGCACGGTCCTGCTCGCCGCCGGCCCCAGCACGCGATTCACCCTCGTTGACGGTACCCTTGTGGCCAACTCCCGCGCCGAGCTTGCCAGCGGAACGCTGCGGCACGCTATCAACCTGACGGAGTCAGGGGCTGCCGGCACGAGCAATCCCGGGCAGGTCTGGACGAACGCGCTCCCCTCTGGCGAGGCAACCGGGACCGCCAGCGGTCACTGCGCCGGCTGGACCTCTGGAGCCGGAGGATCCGGCAACACGGGTGAGGCAACCAGCGCAACGCAGAGCTGGACGACGGGGACGAGCGCCGCCTGCAGCGAGTACCGGCGCCTCTACTGCTTCCAGTTTGCGTAATGTGCAGCTCTTCAGCGGCGGGTAACGAACCCGGCGGACTTTCTGTAGCCAGGGCTTCATCTCCCGGTAGACTCGCCCCCACGGATGCAAGAGGGCGGCAAGTGTGCGCCGCCTGGACTGGTCGCCGATCCGTGGAGGGCCACCGTGCGCAAATCCATGCCCATTCCTTCTCCCCTGCCGCACCGCCGCGCGTGGTGGGCGAGCCTCATTGGCGTGCTCCTGATCGGGCTGGCGACGGGCCTCGGGGCCCCGCTGGCCAGGCTCCAGGCTTCGCAGGCTGCCGCCGCCGCTCCGGACGTGATCACGCCCAAGGTGCTGACGGTGACCATGTTCCAGACGGGAGATCCGCTTGCTGACGGCAGCGGTGAGGCGAGTGTCTGGGTAAAGAACGACCACCTGGACCAGGTGGTCCAGATCCCGGGGAGCTACTCGCCGCTCTACTGCAACGCCAGCTTCGAGCATTGCCTCGTGATCACCGGTGTCCTCGCGGCCAACGCCGCCGCGACCGTCATGGCCGTGGGGTTGAGCGAGCGCGTCGATCTCTCCCACAGCTACATCATGATCGCCGGCATCGGCGGCGGCCCGCCCGACAAGATCACCATCGGCGCCGCCGCCTGGGCCGACTGGGTGGTCAACGGCGACATCATCACCGAGATTGATGCGCGCGAGATGCCCGCGGACTGGCAGTATCCCAAGGCCTATCTCGGCTGCGCCCATCCCTGGTGTCCCGACGGCTTCCGCACTGGCACCGAGGTCTTCCAGATGGACCCAACCATGACCGGCTGGGCGTACCGGCTCTCCCGGGATGTGGTGCTGCAGGATGATCCCAAGGCGCGGGCCTACGTGCAGAACTATCCCGAACAGGTCGCCCGCGGAGCGCCGTTTGTCACGACCTGCGCGATCCTCGGCGTCAATGACTTCATCCACGGGACGTTGATGTCGGAGTGGTCAGCGTGGTGGGTGTCGCAGTGGACCGGCGGGAAGGGCGAATACTGCATGTCCGCCGACGAGGAGGGCGGCACCTTCACCTCGCTCCAGCGCCTCGCGGACGCCGGGCGAGTGGACATGCGCCGGGTCATGGTGCTGCGGGTGGCGACTGACATCGACCGCCAGTATCCCGGGCAGACCGCCGGCGAATCGCTCGCTGCATCGCTGGACAGCACGTTCGGCTTCGTCGGGCTGGAGAACGTCTACCGCGTCGGGTCGCCGGTGGTGCGCGAGATCATCGACAACTGGGAGACATGGCAGGAAGGGCCGCCGCCGCTGCCGAACTGAGTTCGTCTGCCGCGCGGCGCCCGTTCCGGCAGGTGGCGTGGTGCGCCGCTCCTGGCTGCGCGTCGGGGGCGCCTCGCAGACGCCGAATCTGCCAGCGCTGAGCCCGGTTCACCATCGTCAGTTCATGGGCCAGGGCGCTTGCTACGGAGATAGCTCAACCTTGAGCGAGGCAGGATACGCTCGATGCCGTCTGGCAGGACGCGCCCACCCGGAATCCTCCTGGCACGGTCAATCAGGATGACGCAGAACACGAGAATCCAGGCCGGGAAAACCAGGATCAGCCATGGGCTGAATGAGGCGGTCAGGAGCAACCCGGCGGCCACCCCGATGCTGAGCAGCGCAAACCAGCGCGGCAGGATCTTCGCCGAGCGGGTGATGTTTGCGGTCGTCAGCACGAACATCGCCGCCATCCGCATCGCGAACACCAGGATGAGCGAGGTCCCGTACTGCGGGAACTGGCGCGCCACGAGCGGATCGATCGCCACGTCTGACAGCTCAACGCTGACGGCCAGGACGGTCAGCGCCGCACCGGCCGCCATGAGTAACGCGGTGTAGATGATGCCGCTCACGAACTGGACGTTCGAGAGCAACTCCGTCTCACGCCGCGAGCTGAACCGGACCCACGCCCGCAACGCCACGAGGAACCAGATGAACGCGATGGCGGCGAACGGGATGAGGTAGAGCCCGGCAGTGACGAAGATCCGGCGTTGATCCGGATCACCGTAGAACGCCAGCAACTCGACGTCGGTCGCCTTGACGCCCGGCGCACGTGTCTTGATCAGCAGCAGGGCAACCATGACCAGGAGCGCGTGGACGATGCCCAGTGCCGCTGTCAACATGGCCGCCTTCCGCACGGTCAGCGGCGCGTTCGGATCATCGCCGGATGGTTCGGGGCTCACCACGTCCCGCTCCTCTACCCCTGGGCCTGGCGTCGTCATGACGCGTTTCTGCCGCCAGGCTCACCCATCACGACACACCTCCGGCTGACAGCCTTGCCAGCGGGCGTACCCTCGTACGCCCGCTGGCCAACGCCTTTTTCCCGCTCAGTCTCCGCCAACCGCGCCCTGCGTGAGCTGGGCGATGACCTGGTCGATGGTGAAGCTCGCTGCCTTCTGGCGCGGCGGGAACTCCTGGAACGTCTTGAGGAACTCCGCGACGACACCCTGGGCCGGCACCATCAGGAAGATGCGGTCCAGCAACCAGTCCCAGTAGGTGTTCGAGGTGATGTCCGCCCGCTCCAGGGGATCGGTTCGCAGGTTGAAGAGTTTCGGCGCGCGCAGGTTGACGAACGGCTCGAACCACACCTGCAAGGTGCCTGGCACCCGTTGCTCCTGGAACACCAATTTCCAGTTGTCGTAGCGCATGCCAACCAGCGCGCCGTCGTCGGAAAAGTAGAAGAACTGGATACGCGGGCCTTTCGCCTCCTCGCCGGTCAGGTACGGCAGGAAGTTGTAGCCATCGAGGTGGACCTTGTAGGTCCTGTCGCCGGCCTGGTAGCCCTGCTTGAGCTTCGCCGCGATGTCGGGTTCCCCGGCGGCTGCCAGAAACGTCGGCAGCCAATCCAGGTGAGAGATGATCTCGTTGGAGACGACGCCGGCAGGAATCTCGCCCGGCCAGCGAATCAACTCTGGCACGCGGTAGCCACCCTCCCAGTTGGAGTTCTTTTCGTTGCGGAAGGGCGTCGTCGCCGCGTCTGGCCAGGAGTTCATGTGCGGGCCGTTGTCGGTGCTGTAGACGACGATGGTGTTGTCGGCGATGCCCAGTTCATCGAGCTGATCGAGCAGCGCGCCGACCGTGCGGTCATGGTCGATCATCGTGTCGTGGTAGGGAGACTGCCAGCGCCCCGCCTGCCCCAGGCTCTCCGGCTTGGTGTGGGTGCGGAAGTGCATGTGGGTCGCGTTGAACCAGACGAAGAAAGGGGTGTCTGCTTCCACCTGGCGGCCGATGAAATCCTGCGCATGCTCCAGGGCTTCGTCGTCGATCGTCTCCATCCGCTTGCGCGTCAGCGGGCCAGTGTCCTCGATCCGCTGCGTCCCGTCCGGGTTGGCCCAGGTGTGGAGAACCCCGCGCGGCCCGTAGATGGCGCGGAAGTTCGGAAAGTCTTCCGGCGATGGGTAGTCGGGATGCTCCGGCTCCTCCTCGGCGTTGAGGTGGTAGAGGTTGCCGAAGAACTCGTCGAACCCATGCGCGGTCGGGAGATGCTCGTCCTTGTCGCCCAGGTGGTTCTTGCCGAATTGTCCCGTGGCGTAGCCCAGCGGTTTGAGGAGCTCGGCGATGGTCGGGTCTTCTGACTGCAGCCCAAGGTCGGCGCCGGGCAGGCCGACCTTGGAGAGACCGGTGCGAAACGGGCTCTGGCCGGTGATGAAGGCGGAGCGGCCGGCGGTGCAGCTCTGCTCGCCGTAGGAATCGGTGAAGCGCATCCCCTCGTTGGCGAGGCGATCAATGTTCGGCGTGCGGTACCCCATCAGCCCGCCGCTGTAGCAGCTCAGGTTCATGATCCCGATGTCATCACCCCAGATCACCAGGATGTTGGGGCGCTTGCCCGCGTTTCCCTCGGTCGTCGTCATGCCGTTCATTCCCTTCCTGAGGTCTGGCGCGTCAAACACGCATCGGATTGCAGCCGCACGTTGTCCGTATCGCGCCTCGGATTGCTGTCGTGACGTCCGCTATCAACCACGCGTGACTGGTCGCGCGGGTCTGAATTGTCTCCTCCGGGTTGTTTTGTCTCGATGCTTCGACTCCTCCCAAGCCCTCCTTATCTCAACGTCCTCAACAGGAAAACAACGCGCTTTCAGCGGAGACGCTCATGCACCGCGCGCTTGTCCCCAGAAGTGGACCGTTGCGCGAATCGCCATGGCAAGCAACAACACCAGGATGACCAGGGCGAGCAACGTGTCAACAATCGTTACGGCCGGCAGATCACCCTGGATGACGACAGACCGGATGCCCCAGACGCCGAGAATGATGCCCCCAATGCCAAGCGAAAGTTCTGACAGGTCGCGCATGAACAAGGCAAGAAAGCCAGAAATGCTGATCAGCAGAATCAGCAGCATCGACAGGATCTCCAGCCAGACGGGACGCGTGTACTCGAGCTGGAGCACGCTCACGTAGGGCCGGGTGACGCCTGGCGCCGAGAACTGGCTGACATCCAGCAGGTGAGGCTCCGACATGCGCAACCGGCCCACCGTGCTGCTCAGCGTCAGTTCGGTGGTGGCAGCGAGTTCGTCGGACGTGAGCGGTCTCACACTCTTGTCCGGCTCCGTGGCCTGGAGTGAGATGCCGAAGAGCAGGGTGTATGTATCAAAGGGATACCGCTGCGGATCGCCGGAGACCGGGAGTGTCACCTTGCTGGAGATCACCCCGTCCTGGCCGGCAACCTCGAAGCTCGCTGATGGCGGCAAGCCACGGGTCAGAGAGTCCGGGGGCGACAGGGAGTACAGCGTCACGTTGATCGGCAGACAGGCAGCATGGCAGACGCGGTTCCCCGAGACGATGATGGTTGCTGCCTGCGTTGCCTCGTCGATGTTGCTGACATCGAAGTTGGCGTACGTCACATCGAGCGGCGCCGGAGATTGCCGGTTCAGATCGAGCGCCTGGCCAGTGAGCACATTGAAGGCCGGGGCAACCCCGGTCGTACCCAACTGGTTGATCAAGCTGGAAGCGGCAATTGGCAGGAGCAGAACGACAATCACGACCACGATCGAGGTTACGACCACCGCGGCTCGAGCGCGCAGTTGCGTGGATCGTCGCTCCGCACTGTCCGCCGGCGTATCGTCTGCCTCTTCACCACCGTCTTCACGCTCGTCGTTGGCCACCGCCATGGCAGCCACCTCCGTTGACGCAACGGCGGCAGCTACTTCGGCGCCTACCTCCTGCTGGCTCATGTTGCTCACTTTCGCCGGTCTCGTTCGCTGCCAGGCCAGGCCGGACTCAGCGACGCGCGATGTAGCCGGGTTCGAGATGTCTCCACCCTGGTCACGTTGCCCTCCTTCCAACTCCGTGTGGCGACTCCAGCATCAGATCACCCGCCCCATGGACAGGAAGGTGATCAGCCCAATCATCATGGTCACGGTCGCACCACGGTGCGGAACCCGAGATGGCTCATGCCGGTGTCGATATCCATTGGCTGCCGCGCAGCCGGCCGGTACCGGAAGCAGTAACTTGGGGCGCAAAGGTGAGATCCGCCCTTCACCACCCGGCGCGGGATGCGGAAGTGCGGTTGCGCCGGGTTGATGCTGGCGTCGCAGTGACTCGCGAATCCCGTCGCCGGAACGTTGCCTTCTCCGGGTGCCGGGGAGGGACGAACGGCGTACCAGTCGGCCGTCCACTCCCAGACGTTGCCCATCATGTCCAGCAGCCCGTAACCGTTGCCAGGGTAACTTCCTACGGGAGACGTGAATTGGTGACCATCCTCCCGCGTATTCTGCCAGGGGAAGTGGCCCTGCCAGGTATTGGCCATGAACTGCCCGTTCGGTCGCTCTTCATCACCCCAGGCGAAGATTGCCCCCTCCAGGCCGCCGCGCGCCGCGTACTCCCACTCGGCTTCTGTGGGGAGGGCGGCGCCAACCCAGGCACAGTAGGCCTCGACATCCGCCAGGGCGACCTGTGTCACCGGGTGGTGCGCCAGGTCCGGCGCGGGGTCGGCGTCCCCGCGTGGGCTTCGCCAGCTCGCGCCCGGCGTCCAGCGCCACCAGGCGGCCGGGTTCTCTAGCGAAACTGGCCCGGTTGTCGGCGTGAAGACCATGCTGCCGGCCACCAGGTTCTCCGGCGGCGCGCCCGGGTAGAGCGCGGAATCCGGAACCTGCTCCGCTACGGTGACATACCCGGTGGCGGCCACGAACCGGCCGAACTGCTGATGCGTCACCGGATGACGATCGATCCAGAACCCCGCAACCTGCACGCGACGCGCGGGGCGCTCCTCGGGATAGAACCGCTCGTCCCCCATGGTGAACGTGCCACCAGGGATCCAGACCATGCCCGGCCGGGGTGGTGCACCAGAAACGCTTGCCGATGCGCCCGCCGGGGATGCCATAGTGCGACCTCACGGATGACAACGCATGCCGATACCTGGCGACGTCCATGAGCATCAGCGGGCCCGCCATGAGACCGCCGCGCCACCTGCGCTGTCACGACGTTGACGACGCGGTGCAGGGCACGTCCACTCCGGGAGGCTTGTTCATGACACGTCTCCGGTGACGGGCGCGAGCAACGCACAGCCGGCAACCTTGCAGCGACCTGTTCCGATTCCGGAGACGTACTATGTGGGCCGGGGATCCAGGTCACATGATCCGAAATGGATCATTTCCCGGCGGAGCCAGTGCCCCCTGGCGGGAAAAGCGGCGTTAGAGCAGGCCGAGCGCCTCGGCGCGCTGCACGGCGGCGCGGCGCTTGAGACGCCCTAGCTTGTCGCAAATGTGCGCGACATGATTCTTGACCGTAATCGGTGAGATGAAGAGCTGATCTCCGATTTCGGTATTGGTCAACCTCCGCGCCAGGAGGTGCATCACTTCCCGCTCGCGCTCCGTCAGCGGGCTCACCACGAGATCAGCCTGCGCGGCGCTCATTCCCGCGGCCCGCTTCTGGACTCCCAGGAGTGCCTCCAGCGCCGTCAGGACCGGGCGTGCGTGCGGGTGGGGCGGGCGCGTTCCACGCAGCACAACAGCGGTTGCAGTTCCGCACCCAGGCAGGCAATGCGAAGTGTCATCCCTTCGGGCGCCGCCGAATCCGAGCGACGCCTGCAGCAAGTTGTCCGCCTCTACCGGCACCTGCCGCTCACGCAGGAGCGCCTGCACGGCGAGGGACTCGATCACCGAGAGCGTCATGTGGCGCGAGCGCGCAAAGTCGACAAAGGTGGTCAGGAGCTTGTCGGCCTCGGCCAGGCTCCCCGGAGTGCCCTGGGCGATGAGGATCTTCGCCCGGGTCAGCGCAGGCTGCTCATACGCCTTGAGATCGCTGTAGCTGGGGGCCGCGGAAGAGATCTCCAGCCAGCGCCGGGCAGCGGTGAGATCACCACGCATAAGCGCAATGCGGGCCTGGAATGAATCGACGATGCCAACCTGGTAGTCGGATTCCAGCCCGAGCGCGATCTCCACCAGTCGAGCCAGCGTGCGGTCAGCCTCTTCGCGGAGTCCCTGCGCTTCATAGGTAAGCACCTGGACGAAATAGGCTTCACGTACCGACATGAAGTGGGTACGCTCGCCCTCGGCGATGACTGCACTGGCGTGCCGGCCGGCGCCAGCCAGGTCGCCGCGCTCGTAGGCGCAGGCAGCCAGGAACAACGCGCCCCAACCAGCAACTACCGGCAGGCCATTCATCGCGGCGAGCTGCAGTTGATCGGCCGCTGCCTGCTCGCAGCGCGCCAGCCGCCCGGCTTGCCAGTGCGCTATGGTCCGCGCGAAGTAGCCCCGAATCGACGCCGCATCGATCCGGGCCGACTCTCGTTCGATAAAGGCGGCGGTCCGCTCCAGAGCTTCCTCAATGCGCCCGGACGAGGTCAACGCCATGCTCAGCGACAGGTGCGCATAGCCAGTGCGGTAGCGCCGGCCTGGCGGGATCTGCCGCAGGGCGTCCTCGGCGATGGCGATCATGGCGAGCGGATCGAGATCCCGGGTCGTTCGTGAGCAGCGAGATTTCAGCCCGCTGCGCGGGGTGACCACGTCCCAAGATCATGTGGGGCGCGCAAGCCTGCTGGATTGCACCACCCCGTGTCCGCGTCCCCCCAGGTAGGCAACCCACGCCGCGGCCAGGAGCAGCCAGGTTCTGCAGGACCGCTGCATCAGGGATCTGCGCCAGCCACGCGGCGACCGTCGTCCAGTCCTCCCGGGCGAACGCTTCCACTGCCCGCCCGGGCCTCGATAGCGCCGCCGCCGCGGCGCGTGTCACCAGCGAAACCAGGTGCTGGATAGCTTCCCGGGTCAGACCGGCGCCGGCGAACCACGGCGCAATTTCACGTTGCAGCGACGAGATGGCCGCATCATCGAAGCTGCGGCGCAACTCTCGCCGCGCAAGACCGCGAAAGAGCGCGTGATAGGCAAACCAGGTGTCATCCAGCCCGGGAATCTCGCGGAACAGGTCCAGCGCGCGCAGGTTTTCGATCTCCGGCACGACCCATCGCCGCGCCACCGTGCCCCGCGGCCAGCGCCTGCAGGAGTTGGGCGTTGAAGCGATCGGTCAACGAGACGATGACCAGGAGATCACGCTGGGCATCCGGGAGCCGGGCCAGGATTTCATCCCCCACGTAGTCGCGCAGGAACTGAGCGGGGCCTTCCTCGCCTGCAGCCGGCTGGTCCCGTCTGGCGGTCCCGCCGCTCAGCGCGACGAGCCGGACGGCCGCGGGCCAACCGCCAACCGACTCCTGGATGCTTGCCGCATGGACGAGATCGACTGGCATTCCAGACTCCAGGCTGAGGAGCCGGCTGGTTTCCTTCACGGAAAACCGCAAATCGGCGCCGGTCAACTCCTCGACCTCGCCCTGTGTCCTGACCGTGGTGACAGCGGGATCCTGGTGCGCGAGCACATGTTGGTGTGCAACCGGCGGGGCGCGGCGGTCAGCCCACCCATGAAGATCGCCACCGCTGCGGTTCCGGCTTCGTGAAAATCGTCCAGCACCAGCAGGACGTCTGGTCCAGCTCGTACAGGCGCTCTGCAAGGCCTCGCCCAACTCGGCGGGAGCGAGACGATCTGGAGCTGTCAGCAAGGCGAAAAGTGCGGGAGCAACGCCAGGAGCGATCCGGTCGAGCGCGAGGGCGACGTGCGTCGCGAAGCGAGTGAGATCGGCGTCACGGCGATCGACAGTCACCCAGGCCGCATCAAGGGCTCGCTGGCTCAGCCAGGAGACCAGGGTACTCGTCTTCCCGTGGCCAGCCGGAGCCACGATCACCACCAGGGAGCGCTCAAAAGCGCGATCGAGCCGAGCATCGACCTGCGGCCGGCGCACCCACGACCCGCTCAGCGACGGTTGTTCGATCTTCGAGCGATTGACAACAACTGGCGGCGCCAGGCTATCGACGACGCTCACGGCGTTTTCCACCCGTCAGGCGTCACACCGGCTCCGTCATGACACTCGGCATAGCAGTCAACCCGGTCGCCCTGGACAGGGGCGAACTCGACCCACCCGGTCTTGGCAGCAATCAATGAGCGATCTGGCAGAGCATGGTAGATGGAGCGGCCGATCAGAGGCCATGACCAGTTCGCGCACGCCCTGACATGAGCGGCACGCAACGTTCACGGGCAGGTTGCATCCGGATCGCCACATCGTGGTGAGGCGTTGCAGTGGCCGTCTCACCATTCTCGTACAGCCTGGGCCAGACTACGTGCTCAGCAACGATGCGGAGGGCCGTGGTGGGACCGGCGCGGTGACTATCCTCTGGCGCCGGTGTCTCTGCCGTCCTTCCGGGACGACATCCATCTTCACACCAGACCGGTGGTCACGCCTGGAGGTGTATCTGGACCGTTCGCCGCTCCAGGCTCGGGACGGGGCACATTTCTGAGGGGACGTTGCACGAATATGCGCGTCCCGGTGGTACGGTCCCCCCTGCTAAACGTGGACTCCTTCGCGGGCCAGTTGTCGCCTGACTTCCTCGGTTCCTCTTCCCGGCCAGGGCTTGCGTGATCTTGTCGACGATCTCCTGGCTGGGGTCGGGCGGGATGGTGGGGACGTTGGCGTCGACGATGGCGTCGATGACGACCGGGCGGTCGCTGGTGAGCGCACGGTCCCAGGCGGGACCAACGTCTTCCGGCCGGTCCACCACGATCCCGGTCAGGCCGAGCAGTTCGGCGTAGCGGGCGTAGGGCACATCGGGCAGGTCCTGCGAGGCGAAGCGCGGCTGGCCGGCCATGGCCCCGCTGCTCCCAGGTGACGTACCCGACATCACGGTTGTTGAGCACCAGGACGATCAGTCGCGGGTCCTGCCACTCCCGCCAGTACTTGGCGACGGTCACCAGTTCGGTCAGGCCGCTCATCTGCATCGCGCCGTCCCCGATCAGGGCCAGCGCGACGCGATCCGGGTAGGCGAACTTGGCCGCGATGGCGTACGGGATGCCGCAGCCCATGGTGGCCAGGGTGCCGGAGACCGACCCCAGCATGCCGCGCGGATGGCGATGTCCCGGGCGTACCAGACGGTCGAGGTGCCGGAATCAGCGGCGATGACGCAGCCGTCGGGGAGCCGGGGTGACAGTTCGTGGAAGAGGAGCTGCGGGTTGACCGGGTCGGCAGGCTGCTGCGCGCGGCGCGCGGATTCCTCCTGCCAGGCGGCGATGTTGGCGGTGATGGTCTCCCGCCAGGCGCGGTCCTCCTTCTGTTCGAGGAGTGGCAGCAGCGCGCGCAGGGTCTCGGCGCTGTCACCGGTGAGCCCGACCTCCATCGGGTAACGCAGGTTGAGCATCCCCGGGTTGATGTCGATCTGCACCCCGCGCGCCTGCCCGGGTTTCGGCAGGAACTCGGTGTAGGGGAAGCCGGAGCCAATCATGAGCAGGGTGTCGCACCCGGCCATCATCTGGTTGCTGGCGGAGGTGCCGAGCCACCCGACGGAACCGGTGACGAAGGGGAGATCGTCCGGCAGGGCGGTCTTGCCGAGGAGCGCCTTGGCCACGCCCGCACCAAGGCGTTCGGCGACCTCGGTCACTTCCGCCGCCGCCCCGTGCGCCCCGGCCCCGATGAGGATGGCGACACGCTCCCCGGCGTTGAGCACATCGGCGGCGCGCTGCAGGTCCTCCCGTTGGGGCACCACGCGCGGCGGCGTGTACCCGACGGCGGAGTGCATCGCGCCATGCTTGTGCGGCGGCTCCGCAATCACCTCCTGGGTTTGCACGTTGTGGGGCACGATCACGCAGGTGACGGTACGCTCAGCGAGGGCGATGCGGAAGGCGCGGTCCAGGACGTGCCGGATCTGGGCGGGGTTGTTGACGACTTCGAGGTAGGCGCCCGCCACATCCTTGAAGAGGGTCTGCAGATCGACTTCCTGCTGGTACCGGCTGCCGCCCGACATCTGCGTGACATCGCCGACGATAGCCACCACCGGCTGGTGATCGAGCTTCGCGTCGTAGAGGCCGTTGAGGAGGTGAATGGCGCCGGGACCCTGAGTGGCGAGGCAGACGCCGGGGCCATCGGTGAAGCGGGCGTGGGCACTGGCCATGAGGGCAGCGCTCTCCTCGTGCCGCACCTGGATGAAGCGCGGCTCGTTGCCAGCGCGGTTGAGCGCGCCCAGGATGCCATTGATGCCGTCGCCGGAGTACCCGTACAGGTGCTGGACGCCCCAATCCTTGAGCCGCCGGACCAGGAAATCGCTGACTGTCCCGGGCATGGGTTCCCTCTGTTCTACCGTGCGGGATGGCAAGGCCATGACGCTCTCGCCGTTCCGTGAACGTACGCACGGACTGTTCCGGAACCCAGCCCAACTGTTGCGCAGGCTCCCGCAGACGGGACAGGCGTTCCCAGCAAGCCGTCGTTCCACCACTGTGGGGCGGGTGCTCGCTCATTTGCACTGGCGCATAGGCACGCTGGCGAGTGAGCGTGATCGCCTGCAGGTGAACATCGACGAGGTCGTGCTGCATGTAGCCGACGAGGGCGAGGGGTCCGCCGAACCCGACCGTGCCGGGGCGCAGGACGTAGCCGACCAGCCGCCCGCGGGAGGACTTCCTCACGGCCAGCCCAGGTTTCCCGGCACCGGGAATGCCACGGCCCCTTGAGTCTCCTGGGTCGACACAACCCGGTTCTGTTCTCCGCGCGCTCGTCCGCCGGCGCGAGCAGCAGCCGGCCGCCCGCTTTGCCTTCTGCGGCTTCGCTTGCTGTAGGGGGAGGTTAGTCGGCGACCCCGAACCCGGTCTGGACCTGCCCCGAGACCGCGAGTTCAGGTGTCCGCCGCGCTTGCCGCTCGGCCAGGACGGCCCGCCCGGCGGCGATGAGGGCGATCACCCAGAAGGTAGCGAGGGCGACGTAGGCAGCGACCCGCGCGTCGCCCTCGATGCCGAGCGTGCCCAACAGCGTCCGGGCGTTGGTCAGGACGATCAGGCCGCCGATCGCTGAGCCAAGCACACGGGGGTGGAGGAAGCGGACCAGCCACGCCGCGACCGGAGCAGCAATCATCCCGCCGACCAGCAGGGCCGCCACCACCGGGAGCGCCACCAGCGAGCGGTCGAGCGAGACGAGGAAGCCGATCGAGGCGGCCGAGGCGACCAGGAACTCGCTGGTGCTGACGGTGCCGACCACCATGCGTGGCGCCATCTTGCCGGAGGCGAGCAGCGTCGGCGTCGAGATCGGCCCCCAGCCGCCGCCGCCGACGGCGTCGAGGAAGCCGGCGACCAACCCGAGCGGAGCGAGCACCTTCGTGCTGACGCTGCCCTCGCGTAGCGTGATCGCACCACCAAGGAAGGCGAAGCGGACGAGCAGGTAGAGGCCGAGGATGGAGAGGAAGACGGCGATAAACGGACGGGCGGCGTCGGCGTGGAGGTTGCTCAGGAGGACCGCGCCGGAGAAGGCGCCAACCGCGCCCGGCAAGGCCAGCCAACGGACTGCTCGCCAGTCGGTGTTGCCGAGCTTGTGGTGGGCAACGCCGGAGGCGAGGGTGGTGCCGACCTCAGCGAGGTGGACGCTGGCGGAGGCGACCGCCGGCGCCAGCCCGAAGGCGAGCAGCAGCGTGGACGAGGTCAGCCCGTAGGCCATCCCCAGGCCGCCGTCGACGAGCTGAGCGGCCATCCCGAAGAGCGCCAGGATCACGAGCTTCCGCATGCCGGAGGGTCCCCTTCCCCATTTTGTCCACTTCCCCAGTGGACAACACAGAGTTTAGGGGAAATATCGCGACTGTCAACCCCGTCCCGGGCGCAGTGACCATGCTGTTGATGCCGCCGCCGGAGTAACCATACAGGTGCTGGACGCCCCAATCCGTGAGCCGCCGGACCAGGAAATCGCTGACTGTCTCGGGCATGGGTTCCCTCTGTTCTACGAGGCGGGGTGACGGCGCCGCGGATGCTCTCGCCGTTCCCCGGAGCGACGCACGGTCCGTTCCGGGATGGCCGGGTGGTGAGGCGGTGAGGCAGGGCGCGCCTGGGCTGTGGGGTGTCTGAAGGAGCGAGGCTGGGCCGAGATCCTTCGCCTGCGGGAGCTCAGGATGACGGTGAGGGGGATCGGCAGACGGCGTGCCCCGGGGCGTGTTTCGGGAGCGTGTGCCTTCCCGAACAGAGGCCGGGCGTGCGACAGCCACGGCGTTGAGGCGCCGTGGCTGTCACCATGTTCATTGCGGAGGGAGAACCTCCTGCGATGGTTACGACGCTGGCGTGGCGGCCGGTGTGGCTTCGCCGGCCTGTTCCACAACCGGGGTCGAGCCGACCGCAACGACTGGCGTCGCGGGTGCCGCCGGGGTTGCGCCTGCCGCCGCGGCAGCCGGGGTGCCGGCGATAGGCGTGGCCGCCGCCCCTTCGAGCGTGCCAGCCTTGGCCTCGTAGATCACCATCTGCAGGGTGCCATCTTCACTCTGGCCGATGGCAACGATGTCGTAGACCATGCCCGCCTCAAGCGGAACATCCGTCGCCTCGAGCAGGAGCGTGTCAGAACCCGTCTCTCGCAATTGGAACGTCTGGCTACCGGCGTTGAAGACGACGTAGCCAGAGGCATTGCGGAAGTCGATGCCTCCGAACGGTGTCTGGCCGTCCGAGACGGTGACATTGATCGCGTCCAGGTCCGGAGAGGCGTGAATCACGCGGACACGTGCCTGGTTTGCCGGCAGGGCACGCAGATCGACACCCATGATGGTCGCCTGCAGGTCATTCGCCAGGCCGCTGATAAGCACCTGGCCCGCGGCGCCCGGGGTCAGACCCTGCGTGGTGTCGATGACGGCCTGGTCAACCGGCTGGCCGGCCGGCACGATGCGCAACTGCTGATCACCGTTCGGCGCGGCCGTGAAGTCAGAGGCGTCACCAAATTTCAGCCCCTGGACGATGGGGGAATCCCCGATGTAGACATCGACCGGGCCGGCGTCCGGAGACGCGTGGATTACGCGCAGGCAGCTATCCGACGCTTCGCCGATTCCGAGCGTTTCACTGCACGGGATATCGGCCGGCGTGGTCAGGGCCAGCAGGGTTGGCTGCCCACCCTTGGCCGATCCGAGCGCGATGAGGTCATAGACCTGGCCGGCGTCCACGGTGAACCCCGGCGAGGTAGTCACCACTTCGCCGGAATCGGCGTTGCGGACCTCCAGGTCGTACGTGCCCGGATTGACGGTCGCGTAGTCAGACGCGTTCGGGAAACCCGTGCTGTTGACCAGTTGATCCTGGCCCCCGGCAATGCTCAGGTCCAGGTTCGTCCCCTGCGGATCCGCGTTGAGCAGGCGCACGCGGGCCTGGCCCGGATCGGTCTCGTTGACATCAACCGCCTGCTGCTGGAGCTGGATGTTGGCCAGGTCGCCGACGACGGCGAGGATCGTTGATGTCCAGCCATCGAGCGTCACGGTCTGGTCGATGACCGGCGCATCACTGCCTGCCGGCACCACCTGCACCTGGTGATCGCCGGCGGTCAGGTCCACGTACTCCGTGGCTGAGCCGAAAGCGAGATTCTCCGCGACGGGTTGACCATCAACGAGCACGTTGACCGCCGGTGCGTCCGGTGAGGCGTGCACCACGCGCACCGTCGGGTTCGGGACCCCGGTGACGGCAGGCGTCGCCTGTTGCGCGAAGGTCATGGGGACCGAGAGCGCGAACATGAGGACAAACGCGAGCACCGCCGCTGCGGTGAGGTGAAGGGAGTTGAAGACCTTGGGGGGCCGCCACATGGCGAATCGTTCCTTTCTGGAGCGCGTCGGGACGCTCTCTGCTCTGGAGTGGGTTGGTTGTGCAGGCGTTCTCCCAGTAACGCACCTCCGTTGCGTACGGGAACCTGGTTCGATGACAGCGGGACTGCGTGGACACCATGACGAGGTATCAGTGCCGAGGAGTAGTGCACCGAACGTGCCACCACGGCACAATCGCCATGGCTTATGTAGGCTGTACTGCACCGAAACCGTACGTTGACAGGACACTTACCCATGCGGACATGGTTTATGCATGTTCTGCATGGCAACGCCCCGGGGTGGCACCGGATTTTGGGATGACGAAGGAGGCACCGTCCATCGGACTGCACCTCCTTCGTCATGCGTAGCGCGGCGGTTTCTCTACGACGGGACTGCCGCTCGTCAGGCCAGGGGCTTGCCGCCGGTCACACCGACGACCTCACCGGTGATGTAGCTGCTGTCGTTCGAGGCCAGGAAGACATAGAGGGGAGCCAGTTCAGCCGGCTGGGCAGGACGGCCGAGCGGTGAATCCTTGCCGAACTCCTGCGCCTTCTCCTCCGGCATGGTGGCGGGAATGAGCGGAGTCCAGACCGGTCCTGGCGCTACGGCGTTGACCCGGATCCCCTTCTCGGCGCCCTCCTGGGCCAACCCCTTGGTGAAGTTGACGATGGCGGCCTTGGTAGTGGCGTACGGCAGCAACTGGGGCGAGGGCTGGTAGGCCTGGATGGAGGCGGTGTTGACAATGGCGCTGCCAGGCGCCAGGTGCGGCCACGCGGCCCGGCTGAGGTAGTACATGGCGAAGATGTTGGTGTGGAAGGTGTGCTCCCACTCGCCATCCGGGATCTCCAGGATCCCCTCGCGCGTCATCTGGTAGGCCGCGTTGTTGACCAGGATGTCGAGCCGCCCCAGCTCCGCGACGGCGCGCTCGACCAGCGCGCGGCAGTGGGCCTCCTGCGAGATGTCGCCCGGCACGACGACCGCCCGCTGCCCGGCCTCCCGCACCACGCGCGCCGTCTCGGCGGCGTCTTCATCTTCATTCAGGTACGAAATCAGGATGTCGGCACCCTCCCGGGCGAAGGCCACGGCGACCGCGCGGCCGATACCGCTGTCGCCACCGGTGATCAGCGCCACCTTGCCCTGGAGCCGGCCATGCCCCTGGTAGGACGCCTCGCCAAAGTCCGGGCGCGGCGTCATGTCGGACTCCAGGCCCGGGTAGTCAAGCCCCTCCTGGGGAAAGGGCGGCTTCGCGCCGGCGGCGCGGGGATCGTTCGCTGAGGCAGGGGATGACATACGTGTGCTCCTGAGCAATGGGTGATTGACGGATTGTTGTCGTTGGTGAGTGCGCCGGCAGTGCGCCCGCTCCGTACTCCATTCATGGCCAGAACGGGCCGCGGGAGCCAGACTGGACGTCCGCGATTGACCCTCACCCAGAGCCCCCCGCCTGCGCACATGCGCGGGAGAGGGGCTGCAGGACGTGAACCCGGAATCAGCTCCGTGACGAGCAACGGGCAGGGTGTCCCGGAGGCTCCCCTACCCTCTGCGCTGCAACGGTGGCGGAAGAGGGTTAGATGCGCAGCTTGCCCTGCTGGGCGAACTGGTCGAGCTGCTGCATGAGCGTGCGCACGGCCTGCTCATCCTGCTGCTTGAGCTGCTGCCAGATCTGGTCGTTGGCGCTGCCATCCCGGGAGAACTTCTGGTAGGCGACGATCCCCTCCAGCTTCGAGGAGAGCGCGGTGATCAGGTCGTAGATCTCGTTGGGAACGAGGGTCGTTTCGGTGCGGGAACTCTGGTCCATGAGAATCCTCCTGGATGGGTTACGCCGGGATCGGTCACGAGCGACCACTGCGTCCCTGTCGCAGCGACGGTGCCACCAGGCGGGACACACGCTCGCCTGGACTACAGGAGCTCTCGAGATCTGTGGTGTGGACTGCAGGCCGCGGGCAATCCGGGACGCCGCGCTCCTGGCTGGCCGGGCCAGGCCACTGGCGCTGCGAGAAGCAAGGATGCGCAGGTGCGGAGTGCGATCCCGCAGGTGCGGCCAGGAGCGCACACGCGAGCACGCCCTGGCCTTCTCCATCCCGTACACCTGTCTTCTCACAGCTCCCACGCAGGGGAGTTCAGAAGAGGTACGGTGGACACCACTGTCCAGCCGGCATGCGCGGCTCCCGCGCAGCCAGACGGTGGTGACACAGCATGTGCGCGCCGCACCTGGCGGAAGCGCTCGATGGCAACGCGCCAGGGTGACTGCGACACCGGCGGCGCCGGTGTGGGCACCATCGGCGCCCGAACCATGGCAGCACCATGCGGTGTCTGACGCCGGGAGCCAGGGCCGGCGCTACAGGAGAGAACCATGCGGCAGGAGCTGTTGAGTGGGCTGGAGCGGCTGACCGTCGTGTCAGACCTCCTGAACCGGATCCGCCTGGCGGATCCGCGCGCGGGCGTCTGGGAAGCGGCGGACATGCAGTGGTGGTGGCGGCGGCCACGAGCCAGCGACGAGTTGGCGACCCCGGTCTGGTTCGATGACGGCGAGCAGCCGGTTGCCGCCGCCGTGCTGACCGAATGGCCCCGCGCCTGGTGGCTGGACCTCCTCCGTTTGCCGGGGCTGCCACTGCCACTGGACGACCTGGCGTCGTCCGCCTGGGCGGAGCTGCAACGGCTGCCAGGTCCACCGGTGATCGAGGCGCTCGTGCCGGTTGAAGATGCCGAGCTGGGGACGTGGTTTGCCGGGCAGGGGTTCACGACTACCGAGGAGTCGTGGTCCGGCTGGATGCCTGTGGACGACCGCCCGGCCGTGCGAGCGCTGCCGGAGGGGTACCAACTCGTGGACCGGGCGGTGCGCGGTGCGGATGTGGCGCCGGAGCACCCGCTGGCCGGCCGCAACGGACCCGCGGTCGAAGCCCGCTTGCGGCAGACTGCGCTCTACGACCCCCACCTGGACCTGGCGGTGCTGGCGCCTGATGGGAGCGTGGCTGCCTACTCACTCTTCTGGAACGATCCGGTCACCGGTGTGGGGATCGTGGAGCCAGTGCGGACTGAGGACGTGCACTCCGGCCGTGGCATCGCGTACGCCATGATCAGTGCCGGGCTGGATCGCCTGGCCAGCGCGGGAGCCACGCGGCTGAAGATCGGCTGGGAGTCTGACCGCGCCGGCGAGCTGTACACCCGGCTCGGCTTCACCGACGTGGACACCCTCGTCACCTATCGGCTCTCACCGCCTGAATAAGCGTGGTCCCCGCCCGGGATGCAGATCATGCCTATCTGCGTCACGTCCCCGGCCCCGGCGCCGGGAGGTCCAGACCATGCAATACGGCCGTATGAAATTGATGCTGACACGAGCGAGAGTTTCCAGTGCAACGTGAGAACAACCAGACCTGGCGCCAGTTCCAGCATGACCTCCTGAGCCCACTCACCGTGATTTCGGGGAGCACGCAACTCCTGCAACGGCAGATCCTCCGAGCCGACGGCCTGAGCAACCTGGAGCGAGACCAGTTGCTCGGCAATGTGATCGCGGTGCTTGGGGCGGCGGAGACGCTGGAAGCCCGGATCGGGGCGCTGGTGCGAACGAGTGCCGCACCTCCCGCCAGCGCGAATGCCCCGGAACCGGGCGCGGCTGCGGGGGTCGAGTGAGGAACTGCCGGAAGTGGGTCCGGGCCGGGATCAGATCCTGGCTAGACGGGGAGTAAGCACTACTGGGCGGCAGCCTCCAGCCTCACCTGACAACTCACACTGAGGAGCGTCTCCTCGCCGGGCGAGGCCGTCGCCTGGCGCCCTGACATCCACCAGGAACGCGGTACGACTCGCCTGGACCTGAAGTCCGTGGCGCTCGCCGGCGATACGGGGCCAGGCTCTGGCGCTCCTGGACCAACCCCAGTTGCAGCCGCAAGGCGTGGGACGCGCGGGTGAGGGCACGGGCCTGCGCCAGCAGGAGATCGGCGCAATCCAGGAACTGCTCCACGGTGCATGGCCTGGCAAACACCCGGGTGCACCGGTCCCGCGGCAAGCTGGCAACCGCGCGTTCCGGGACACTCGTGGAGACGACAATGGGCTGGCGGGCGGGGTCAGGGGTCTGCCGCATGCTCCGCAACCACACCGGTGGCTCACGCCAGGGGTAGGGCCAGTCGAGCAGCGCCGGGGCTGGCTGGACGGACCGGGCATCCACGACGGTCACCGGTGGTGACGCCACGATCACCTGAGAACCAACGTCGGCAAAACAGATCCCGGTACAGCGCACGCAGGGCCGCGTCGTCGTCAATGGCCAGCAGGTGCGTCCATCACGTTTGGCGAGACATGTGGTGCCCCTCCCCCACCTCCCGACCGTTGACCGCAGTGTGACGGACGCAGCCGTTCCAGGCATCACGGACCCACGCTGTCTAACGGAGCCAGGCAGCCGGCGAGTGGAGATCCGCCGAGGTCGGCCACGGAGGACAACGCCCGCATCTTCAGGAGCGACACGATTCTGTCGAATATCCAGCCCAGAAAAGCGTATATGTATCACATTTGCATCACTTTTCTGTTATGCTGATCTGACGTTTTCCTGTGGAACGACGGAACGTCGCGTGGAGGTCAGGCAGGTCGTGGAGCACACACGATTCGATACGCTCGTGCAGCAGTGGGTAGCGGTGGGCACGCGCCGGCGCGTCCTCGGCATCCTGGCCGGGCTGGGTGTGGGTCTGTCGCTCCTGCCGGACGACGGCGAGGCCAGCAACAGAAACAACAAGAAGAACAAGAGGAAGAAGCAACGGTTCTGCCTCAACGGGGAGAACGTCAAGGCGAAAAACAAGAAGAAGAAGAGGCGCTTGCGGCGAGAGGGCGCCGTGAAAGGGCGGTGCCAGGGCTGCACCCCGACCTGTCCGGCTGACGGCACGTGCGGCATGGATGATGGCTGCGGCGCCGTCTGTGGCTGCGGCGGAGAGGCGATCTGCGTTGCCGGCAACTGCGAATCCTGCACGGTAACCTGCACCGGCAGCGCTACACAGTGCGGCACGGATCTGCAGACCGCGTTGGACGGCGGGGGCGATGTCTTCGTCTGCCCCGGGCTGTACGCGGCCGCGTCAGGATTCGCAGTCAGCGTTTCTGGCACCAGCGTCTACGGCGCCGGCAATGGCGATGACCAGGCGAGTGACACGATTCTGTCTGTGCAGGGCGCCGACGCCACCGTGGTGTCCATTCCCCCGAGCGGTCCGGGATTCGAGGTGACGTTATCTGGCCTGCGTATCACCGGCAGTAACACCACTGCGAGTCCCGGCGGAATCTCGAACATTGGCGCCTCGCTGTCTGTTGACAACTGCGCCATCGTAGGCAACGAGGCCGGCGACGTCGCGGGCGGGATCTACACCACCGGGCCCATGGTGTTGTCCAACTCCGTGGTGTCGGGCAACACCTGTGCGACAAGTGGTCCCGGGGGCATCGCCCAGTTACTCGTTCTCCCCGCTGACACTGGCCTCATCACCAACTCTGTCATCGACGGCAACGAGGGACAGACGGTGGGCGGAATCTCCGTCACCCTGCCGCTCATGGGCCAGACGTTTACTGTGGACAGCGATTCGCAGGTCACCAACAACACGACGACGGGTGCCACGCTGGCGGGCGGTATTGCCAAGTTCGGCATCGGTACAGCAGATGCCACCGGCGCGACCGTCACAGGGAACACCAACCCACAGTGCCTGAACGTGACCGGCTGCTAGGCTCCGCATCACGCGTTGTCACGAGCGCCCCGTGTCCTCCGCGGACACGGGGCGCTCGTGCCTGAACTCGGCATCGGCATCAACCCTGGTTGCGTGGCGCCGGAGCATCGCGCATCCTGCGCAGCACGGCGCGGATTCCCGCGCGGCGACAGACGCGTGCACGAAGGTGCCGGACGAGGCGGGACAACAGGATGGCGGGCGAGGGACGGGAACTGGCGAGCACAGCGAACATCACGCGTGACGAGGGGTTCATCGACGTTCCCGGGGGGCGTGTCTGGTACGAGCGCATGGGGCGGCCAGACGCGCCGCCGTTGCTGCTGCTGCACGGCGGGCCGGGGGCAAGTTCGGGGTACCTGCGCCCCCTGATGGAGCAGGCAGCCGACGATTTCCTGGTGGTGCGCTACGACCAGCTTGGCTCGTGGATGTCAGACAAGCCGGATGACCTGACGCTCTGGCAGGTGCCGCGCTTTGTCGAGGAAGTGGAGCAGGTCCGCCAGGCGCTCGGCCTGGGCCGCACCCACCTGCTGGGCCAGTCGTGGGGCTCGTTCCTGGGGCTGGAGTACGCCCTGCATCACCAGGAGCACCTGCGCAGCCTGACCCTGGCCAGCGGCGCCGCGAGCACCGTCGAGTGCGTCGCGGGCATGAACCGCTGGCGGGGTGAACTCCCGGCCGAGACCCAGGCGACGATGGCCCGGTACGAAGCGACCGAGGAGTACAACCACCCCGACTATCTCGCCGCCGTGGAGGTGCTCTACCGCCGCCACCTGTGCCGGGTCTGGCCCTACCCGGAAGCGCTGGCGGAGGACCTGGAGAAGATCGCGCTCCCGGTCTACACCACCATGTGGGGTCCCAATGAATTCACCTGCACGGGGACGCTGCTGGAGTGGGACCGCACCGACCGTCTCGGCGAGATCCGGGTGCCGACCCTCATCACCGTGGGCGAGTTCGACGAGGTGTCCCCCTCCTGTGCTGAAACGATGCACCGGGGGATCCCCGGCTCCCGGTTGCAGCTCTTCACGGGCGCCAGCCACACCGCGCACCTCGAGCAGCCGGAGGAATACTGGGCGGTGCTGCGGGGCTTCCTGATGGAGGTTGAGGCCCAGGAGTCGGGCAAGCAGACCGTGGCCTGAGCTAGGTAATCGTTGCCTCCTGGCAACCAGCGGGTTGTGGAACGGCTGCGAAGCAGTCGCGCGTCCAGGCGATGAGCGGGTCCCCCACGGGCGAGTCGGGCGCGACGATCCCGCCGTGATCCCGGCCGGGTACGCGCCAGTACTCCAGGCGCTGCCCCTCGGCGCAGCGCTGCGCGACATAGGCGTCGTTGACGGCAGGATCGATGACCGCATCGGCCAGGCCCTGGGCGATGAGCAGCGAGGCGGGGACCGCGCTGGCCGGCGCGTTCTCGCGCAGGCGCTCGCCCAGGGCACCGGCGGCCGGGTCGATCAGCACGGGCGTCCCACCGAGTTCCGCGGTCAGCGCCTGCAACGTGGGAATGTCCTGCGGATCAAACTGGCAAAGACCGGCCATCTGGTGCGCGATAGCGCGGGCGCT
The DNA here is from genome assembly GCA_046328375.1 of Thermomicrobiales bacterium. Taxonomy (GTDB): domain Bacteria; phylum Chloroflexota; class Chloroflexia; order Thermomicrobiales; family UBA6265; genus JACCXM01. Next base: position 15,790 of record JAXLWT010000018.1, on the reverse strand, counting down.
GGGTGAGACGATCTCATCGAAGGCGACGTCGGGGTAGTACTGGCTGTAGGCCTCCGCGATATAGGCGCCCAGGCGTGCGCCGGAGGCGTCGCCGCCGTGCATCGTCAGGATCTGCTCCATGTTGCTGGCCGGGGCGAGCGCCGCGACGCCGAGGATATCGATGTCGGGCGCGTATTTCGCCCCAATGATGCCGGTCCAGAGCGCAGCGTGCCCGCCCTGGGAATGCCCCCACACGACCGTGTGCTCGTCCAGGGTGAGTTCGGGCATGTGCCGGGCCGCGCGCACTGCATCCAGCGCGGAACGGGCCTCACCTTCGCCAATGATGTACGGGTGGACGCCCTGTGCGTTCGGGGCGTAGTCCGTGGCAATCAACACCCAGCCCTCGGCCACGACCTGGTCGAGCGCCGGCACCCCTTCGAAGGGGGCGGAGACGAGGGATGGCATGCACTCCTGGAGGATACCGACGGTGCCGTGCTCCCAGGTGATGACCGGCCGCGGCCCGGGAGGCGGATTGGCCGGGGCAAGCACGGTGGCGACGGCCGTAGCTGGGGAACCGTCGGGGAACGTGGTGGTGTAGAGGATGCGCCACGCCTGTGCACCCGCCGGCAGGAGCCGGTCGACGAGCGGCTCGCTGCGCAGGAGGATCCCCGGTTCCGCAGGCACCACGGCGGGCGGCGTGTAGAACGCGTCGACCGGTAACCAGGTGCGAGGCGCGGCCGCCGGTGTTGCCTCCTGGGCTCGCGCGGCGAGGTAGCCGCCCGGAACGCCCAGCACCGTCAACACCACCAGGCCAATGCACGCGAAACGAGCTGGCGCGTTCATGCCGTGCTCCTTCATCGTCCGTTAGCTCCCTGTGCCGCACGCTGCCAGGCGCGGCCAGGACCCGTTCTCAGTAGCGCATCGGCCACGCCTCGTCAAGCGTGACTCCAGGCATGCTGGGGCAGCGTCAGGGTGAAGAAGCTTGCGCGCCTCGCCCAGCTGCCCGCGGGTGAGTCGCCCAGGAGCATCACCGTCCCTCACGACTGGGCGAGATGTGGCCGGCGCCGGTTGCTGCGCACGGTGGGATCGCGCATCCTGCGCAGCACCAGGTGCGCGTGGCAGGCAGAGGTGCGAGATGCAGGACAAGCTGGCAGAGGAACCAGCGCGGGCAAGCGCGAGCACGAGGGCGATCCCGCGCGACGAGGGCTACGTTGCAGTTCCAGGCGGGCGCGTCTGGTACGAGCGCATGGGCCAGCCGGGAAGCCCCTCGCTGCTGATGCTGCACGGCGGGCCAGGCGGTAACTCAGAGGATCTGCGGCCGCTGATGGAGCTGGCGGCGCAGGACTTCCTCGTGGTGCGCTACGACCAGCTCGGCTCGTGGCGCTCGGATCAGCTAGAGGATCCCGCGCTGTGGCAAGTGCCACGCTTCGTCGAGGAGGTTGAGCGCGTCCGGCAGGCACTCAACCTCGGCCCAGTCCACCTGCTCGGGCAATCGTGGGGGGCGATCCTGGGGCTGGAGTACGCGCTGCACCACCAGCAGCACCTGCGCAGCCTTGTCCTGGCCAGTGGCGCGGCCAGCGTGGCCGAAGTGGTGGCCGGGATGAACCGCTGGCGGGCGGAGTTGCCAGGGGAAACGCAGGCGACCCTCGCCCACTACGAGGCGGCTGGCGACCACGCGCACCCGGACTACCGGGCCGCGCTGAGCCTGCTCTACCGCCGCCACTTCTGCCTGTCTTCACCGGCGCCGGAAGCCCTGGCCACCGCCGGCTCGCACATGGGGTGGCCGGTCTACACCCAGATGTGGGGAGCGAACGAGTTCGCCTGCACCGGTACGCTCCTCACGTGGGACCGCACGGCGGAGCTGGGGGAGATCACCGTGCCCACCCTGATCACCGTGGGCGAGTTCGATGAAGTCCACCCTTCGTGCGCGGAAACGATGCACCGGGGGATCGGCGGCTCACAGTTGACCGTCTTTCCTGGCGCCGCGCACGCGGTGCACGTGGAGCAGCCGGAGACGTACTGGCCCGAGGTACGGCGCTTCCTGCTGGCGGTCGACGGCGCGGAGCGCGACGAGGCCACCTGAGCGCGCTCAACTCGCCTGCCAGAGGGCAAGGAGCGCCGTCGTCATTCCCATCACGCCTGTGGCGAGGAGGAGCAGGAGCGTCAGCCTCTGGAAGGAGGATGCGGAGAGACGGCGCGCCAGGGCATTCCCGATGAGTACGCCTGCCGCGGCGGGCGGTGTCAGGAGCAAGGTGAGCCGGGTTTCCGGCGCGCCGGCCGTTCCACCGGCGAAGAGAACCGCGAGACCAATCAGGTCGGAGGCGATGAAGTAGGTGGCGATGGTGCCGCGAAAGACATCTCGCGCCAGACCGCGCGCGGTGAACAGGATCACGATCGGCGGGCCGGCGAGGCCCGTGGTCGTACCAAGCGCACCGCTCGCCAGACCGGCCAGCGACGCGGCCCAGGGGCCACTCAGCCCCGTGGGACGGTAGCCGCGCCACATGGACAGCGCGTAGACCACCACGAAGAGACCAACGACCAGTTTGAGGATGACAGGGTCGGCAAGCTGCAGGATCTGTGCGCCGAGCAGGAGCCCCAACAACCCGCCCGGGAGCAGGAGTGCCACCAGGCGCAGGTCCGTTTCGCGCCAGGCGCTGGCAACCACCAGCACACTGGGCAGCAGGCTGGCGCCGAAGATGACGGCGACCACGGTGTGCGGTGGATACAGAAGCAGGAGCGCGGGGACGGAGATAAGGGCGAACCCAAACCCGGTGGTGCCAACGCCGATGCCAGTGATGGTCAGGACAACCATCGCGATGACGAGGGTGCTTTCCACAGGGTCTTGATGTCTCCGGAGGTGCCTGGCGCCGCTGCTGCCGCAGCCTGCTGGTCCAGCCTGACCAGCGTGGGAAGGGTACGCAACCGCCGGTGCGTACGCTGGTCACACAGCGCGGCGGCTGGCCACGCACTGGGCTGCCAGATGCCTGCTACGTTTCAGCACGATGGTCACATCATCGGAATGGCACGCGTATCGATCGCTGCCTCGCCCGCGCACCTCGCTCATTGGCCGAGCGGTTGAACGCGATGCGGCGCGGGCATCCCTGCTTGACGCGGCGGCGCCCCTGCTCACGCTCAGTGCTCCTGGAGGCGTCGGTAAGACCTAGTTGGCGCTGGCCATTGTCCAGGATGTGGCAGACGCCTTTGCCGACGGCGTGGTCTGGGTCGACCTGGCGCCCGTGGCCCAACCGGCGGCTGTGTGCGGGGTGTTTGCCGCCGCGTGCGGCCTGTCGTCTGACAGCGATGTTGGCCTTGGCGATCGACTACACAGCGCACAGCACGCCAGACAACTGCTGCTGGTGGACAACTGCGAGCACGTGCTCGATGCCGTGGCCGAGGTCGTGGGTCCACTGCTGCCGGAGTGACCCGCCGTGCAGGTGATGGCTGGGAAGCGCTGGCATTGACATCGCCACGACAGATCGGGAAACTGTGCTGGGCCTTCCGCACAGGAATGGAGTCACCGCGATACATCAACGCTCGTGGCGCGCCCTTGCGCCGGCATGACGGAGCCACGGCATGGACGCGTCCCGATTCGATGCCCTCGCGAAGCACCTCAGCGGCACCGGCACGCGCCGTCGCCTGTTGGGCGCACTCGTCAACGTCCCGCTCGCAGGCGGAATCCTTGCCCCCCTCGCTCCCGATGAAACCGACGCTCATGGCCGGCGCAAACGCCGCGTGAGACGTAACCGGCATGGTGGCGGAGGGCGCCGGCGCCGGAAGCGCAACACGCGCCGGAAGACCTGCTCCGGCCTGAAGCCCACGGATGACCTGCAGGCCGCGATCCACGCCGCCATTGACGGGGACACCCTGATCCTGTGCGCCGGAGTCTGGAACCTGGCGGCCACCCTGGAAATCGACCGGTCCCTCACGCTGGTCGGCGCGGGCGCCGGGCAGACCATCCTCGATGGCCTCGATCAGCGTCGCGTGCTGCAGATCTTCTTCCCGGTGTCCGTGACGCTGCAGGCGCTGACCATCACCCGGGGCAGGGACAGCTCCGGAGGCGCCGGCATCCGCGCCGCGGGCTACCTGACACTGATCGACGTGGCCGTTACCGGCAATCATGTCGTGGCGCCGGCGGTGTTGGGCGGCGGCGCGATCATCAACCACGGCAACCTCACATTGCGCAACTCCCGCATCACCGGCAACACGAGCGAAGGGCCAACCGGGGGTGGCATTTTCAACATGGCCGGTGTGGTGTCGCTGGAGAGCGGCAGCCGTATCGAAGAGAACAGTGCTGCCGTAGGAGGGGGAGTCGCGAACCACGGAGGGCAGGTGACCCTGGAAGATGGCAGCCAAGTCGCCAGGAACACGGCCAACGTTGGTGGCGGGATCAGTAACGGCAATGGGGGGAGCGTCACGCTGCACGCAGGCAGCCGCCTGGAGGCCAACTCGGCCAGCCCGGGCGGGGCAATCTATAACCTGTCCTCCGGCGGTCCGGTGACCGTGGAGGCTGGTGCACTAATCTGCAACAACAGCGCCCCGCAGTGTCACGGCAATTCCATCTCTGGCGCCTGCCCCAGTCCAGTTGGCGACTGCCCGGCCTGAGCCGCCGCGACGCGGCCCGTGGGACCGGCGGCCGCTGACCTGGCGCGGCGCGGAGTGCGCCACCCCGTCATGCCGCGCCAGTCCCGGCCATCACGCGCCGTCCCGATCCCCCGTGGCGTCCGCCACAGGATGCCAGCCACGAATACACCCCCTGGGCGGAACCCGCCCAGGGGGTGATCATCTTTCCGGAATGACCGCGGCTCCAGTTAGACCACGATGCAGCGGCCGCTGGCGCAGAGGTAGCCGTAGCAGCAGCGCCGACCGCCCTTGCCGCTTTCATCGCAGACGGCGTCGAGTGCTCCGCAGCAGACGCGCTCGTCGCTGAAGATGCTCGGCCGGCCGCAGATGTAGCCGTCCGTGTTCCGGCACTGCTTGTCGGTCTTGCAGAAATCGCCTGGCTGCAGTTTCCGGTTCTTCTTCCTGTTCTTCTTGCGCCGGGCTTCCGTCTCCAGGACGGTGCTGCCAGCAGTGACAGCCAGCGCGCCGGCAACCAGGCCGCGCAGGGCGGAACGACGTGAGACGACGGTGTCCAGTGTGCCGAGATTCCGGGTCACGATATCGAAGGTGTTGCTATCCATGATGGTGCTCGCTCCCCCAGCCGGTGTCCGGCTGACTGGTGATCCAGGCGGTTCGAACCTCTCGAACCGTGGACTTATTGTCTACTCTTATCGTCTAGTAGGCAGTTCTGGACGGAACAGGGTTGCTGTCAACTCGGGAACAGCGCCAGCAGCGACATCACGCTGCAAAACACCCCGGGCGCCTTCGGCCGCGCCACGTAGGCGCGCCCGGCCCGAGACCGCTTGCCGGGTGTCGGGGTGCTGCCCTCATCGGCGCTGCATGGCGTGGGCTGAGGGCCGGCTCGACACCACCGGGAAGAACTCGTAGTTTGTACGGGTGTCTTCAGTCTCGTTTAGCGCGATAATGACTGCATCACACATCGTCGCACATGTCATTTCCCAGGCTGGGAGGAGACCGTGGACACCCCAAGGTTGACCTGGCTGTCGCGCTGGCACGGACCACTGCGCGACGGCGCGTCCTGCTCGTTACCAGCGCACTCGCGGTGGGCGCAGTTGGGGGTATCCAGGGCCGCCACGTGGCGGAAGCGAGAAGCTGCCGGCGCCACAACCGCCGGTGCAAGGCGCGGTGCGAGAAGCGCTACCCCTCTGGCAGCCTGGAACTCTCGTTCTGCCGGTCGGACTGCGGCCTGAGCTGTAAGCTCTAGGGCTAACCCGGCCACGATAGCTTCTGGCGGCACCCACGTGATACCTGGATGCCACCCGGCGTACGTCAGCGGCGTTTCTCGGGTCGCACCAGGCGCCACCCTCGCTGTCCTCATCACATCAGACAAGACAACGTCCCTGGTGCCCTACCCGAACGGCATCAGTCCATGGTTTGCTACAGCCTGCAAATCACGGCTGCGAGCGATGAAGCGAGATTGCCGAACGGGAGAGTGCGCCAATGACCGTCGCGCTGCCTTGGGGCTGCCACCTGGCGCCTGGAGTGTCTGCCCGCGTTGCTCGTGTCTTGCCCTGGGTGCTGCTGATCGCGACGCTGCTTGGCTTCGTCAGCCCCGCCCTCGCCGCAGATGAACCAGCCAGCCGCTTTGTCTGGGACGCAGTCTCGGTCACCGTGCAACTGCAGGAAGATGGCACCGTCCATGTGCGCGAGCACGATACGGTGCAGTTCACTGGCGGGCCCTTTCGGCAGGGCTACCGCGAGATTCCACTGGCCAACATCGAGCAGGCCAGCCAGATCACGGTGACCGAGGTGGGGAGTGGCCCTGCCCAGCCCTATGACTTCGTGCCGCCCTCCTCGTACTCACGCAATGCCCCGCACACCTACACCTACCAGCGGGTCGGTACGACCATCCGGATCGACTGGAGCTTCCCGCCGACCACGTCGGCGAAGCGTTCGTTTGTGATCGAATACGTCGCCTCGGGCGTCGTCCAGGTCTTCAACGACGCCCAGCCGCCGTACCAGGAGATCTGGTGGATCGGAGTCGATCGGGCATTGACCGGCACTGCGCCGGTCAAGACGGCGGAGCTCATCATCACCCTGCCACGTCCGGTTGATCCGCTGGAGACGACCGCGGTCAGCAACGGCACGCCGTTCGGGGACAGCAATGGGTAGACCTGGACCTGGCGAGCGGAGAACTTGACCGCGAGCGATAGCCTGCAGGCCGTACTCCAGTTTCCGCCGCTGGTAGCGGTCAGCAAACCCACCTGGCAGGACACCCGGACCCGCCAACTCGCGCGCGATGCCCGCGTAAACCTGGCGCTCCTGGGTCTGGCGCTCTTGACTGCTGTCGGCGGGGGTGTCGGCTTGCTCGCCGCCTGGTGGACACGAGGCCGGGACCCGAACGTCGGTCCCATCCCGGAGTACCTCGCCACACCACCCGACGACACGCCGCCGGGCGTGGTCGGCGCGTTGCTCGACGAACGGGTCGAGCAGCGCGACTACGTCGCCACCCTGATCGACCTTGGCCGGCGCGGGGTGGTGCGCATCACGGAAGAGGTGCAACCTGAGTTGAGCAATCGCCGGCGCCTGACCGTGACCCTCCTGGAACCCGGTGCGCCGATGGCTCCGTTCGAAAAGACACTGCTCTCCGCGCTCTTCGCGAATTCCTGGTGGCGGGAGGCGCAGGTCCGCCTCCCCCTGGAGAGCCACTACGCCGGGATGCACGAGGCGCTCGAGCTCATGGCGCGCCAGATCGATAGTGAACTGGTTCAGCGAGGCTTCTTCAGGGCACGGCCGCCGCGCACCCGCGCAGGTTGGCGCTTCGTGAGTGTTGGGCTCTGGGCGCTTGCGGTTATCGTCCTCGGGGCCGGCATTTCCCTCCGGGACTACTACACGGCGGCGATGCTCGCCAGCATCGCGCTGGTCGCCCTGGGGGCGGCGGTGTACGTCGTCGCGAAGTACATGCCGCAGAAGACGCGGGCGGGGGCAGAATCTGCCGCCAGGTGGCAGGCCTTCCGGCGACATATGGAAGCGATTGACCGCGTTGGCGTAGGCGACAGTGGCCAGGAGGGGTTCGAGCGCTATCTGCCCTACGCCATCGCCCTGGGCGTCGAGCGGCCCTGGATCTCAGCGTTTGCCCACGCTGAAACCACCCGGCCGCAGTGGTACGACCTGGCGAACCTTGACGGGCAGTGGCGCGTGCCAGCCGGGAGGCCTCACGCGTCAGCCTCCACCTCGGTCCCGAGCACTGGTGGACTCCAGGGGGTGAGTTCGCTGTCCGCAACCTCCCTCCAGTCGTCATCAGGTTCGCTGTTCAACCTGTTCAACGCCGCGAGCGTCTCCTTCAACCCGGCGCAAGCCGTGGGCGACGCGGGCCTTTCAGGCTCGGGCTCCGGCGTGAAGCTTGGCTCCGCGGTGTTTGAGATCATGCTGAGCGGCGGCGGCAGTGGCGGCGGGGGTGGCGGGTTCTCCTGAGCGGGGGTCCAACACAGAAGTGATCACGGGGCCTCCCGCCTGCGAACGTGCACCGACCTGAGTGGACAGTGCCGCATGCCCCAGTATGATTCGCGCCACGTCACACACCGTTTGGTGCCGCATCAGCCATGGCGAGTACCTGCCCAACGGGAGAGTGCGCCAATGCCCGCCGCGCTACGCTTTGGGGGCGCCACGAGGCGCCCGGGTTCCGTTCCGGCGTTGCTCGCGTCGCACTCTGCGGTGCTGGCCAGCGTTACTGGGCCCTCGTCACCAGCCCTGCCAGCGCGGCGGATGAGGCGGCCAGCCGCCTTGTCTGGGACAGCGTCTCTGTCACCGTGCGGCTGCTCGATGACGGTCCCCTGCGCGTCCGCGAGGACGACACCGTGCAGTTCACCGGTGGCCCCTTCCGGCAGGGCTACCGAGATTCCGCTCACCGAGATCGACAGCATCAGCGAAGTCACCGTGACCGAGGGCGCCGGCATTCGGCGCTACCAGTACGTGCGGCCAGAGCAGTACTCACGGAATACCTCCCCGAACCTTCACCTACCAGCAGGTCGGCACGACCATGCGGATCGACTGGAGCTTCCCACCCACGACCTCCACGACCCGCTCCTGGGTGACCGAATACCTCGCCCAGGAGCCTCCGCGTCTACGACGATTACCGCCCAGCCGCCGTACCAGGAGATCTCGGGTGGACGGGCGTCGATCGCGAACTGCTCCAGACGGCGCCTGTCAATACGGCGACGCCCCGCCTTCATCCTGCCCCGCGCGGTGGATCCCAAGGCGACGAAAGCCGCCAGCAACGGGACGTCACCGGGGGTAAGAATGGGCAGGCGTGGTTCTGGCGGGCAGAACATCTCAGCGCGGGCGACACGCTGCAGGCCTCGCTCCGGTTCCCCTCCCGGTTGAGGCCAGCAACCCGGCCTGGCAGGTTACGCTTGATCGCCAACTCACCCGGAAAACACCGGCCAACCTGGCAGCTCCTGGGGTTGGCGCTCCTCACGGCAGTCGGCGGCAGTGTCGGCCTCCTTGCCGCCTGGTGGACGCGGGGGCGGGATCCCCTGCCCGGCCCAACCCCGGAGCGACGGACCGAGCCGCCGGACGACACCCCGCCCGGGATCGTGGGCGCGCTGCTCGACGAACAGGTCGATGAGCGCGATTACCTGGCCACGCTGATCGACCTGGCCCGGCGCGATATCGTGCACATCTCCGGCGTAGCGCAGCCGGTGGCAAGCCGGAATCAGCCGGGATGGTCCTGACGCTCCTGAAGCCTGATGCTCCCCTGCAGCCCTTCGAGCGGGCGCTGCTGGCGGCGCTCTTTCCCCAAACGTGGCGCCACGCCCAGGTGCGCCTCCCGCTGGACGACCCGACCGGCCTGCGCGAGGCCCTGCGGCGCGTCGAAGCCCTGCTCTACGGCGAACTGGTGCAGCGGGGCCACTACCGCACCCCACCCGACACGCGTGAGACCTGGCGCTACGCCGGGATCGGGCTCTGGCCGCTTGCGGTCATCGTCCTGCTGGGTGGCGTGGTTGCCGTCTCCTCCATCACGTGGGTGCTCCTCGCCAGCATCGTACTGGTCGCGGTTGGCCTAGCCGTCTTCGTGGTCTCACGACACATGCCGCAGAAGACCCGGGCGGGAGCGGAGGCCGCCGCGAGGTGGAAGGCGTTCCGAGCCACATGGAAGCAGTCGACCGCGTGGGCGCGCGCGATGGCGGCCAAGGCCGCTTCGAGCGCTACCTGCCCTACGCGGTCGCCTTCGGCATCGAGCAGCCCTGGATCGATGCCTTTGCCCGCAGCGCCACGGCGTCTCCAGGCTGGCGCGAGGCGGTCAACCTCGACGGTGACTGGATACCGGACGGGGGGCGGACTGGCACGAAGATCCCGGTGCAAGCTCTGGCAGGTGCCGATCTGCGCCTGCCAACCCTGCCGCACCCGGAGGGCTGCAGAACGTGGTTCCCTCACCGCCGCCTCGCTGCAGTCAACCTCGGGCACGCTCTTCGACATGTTCAACGAGGTCAGTGACGCGTTCAGGCCGGAACGCGTGTTCGGCAACATGGACATCGATGGCGGCGACATTGCCCTGCGGGTCGGCCTGGAGGTGCTTGACCTCGCACTCAGCGGGGGCAAGGGGTGGGCCGCGGAGCGGCGGCGGAGGTGGCGGGTTTTCGTGATGGGCGGTGAGGGATTCAACGGCGGGTGAGTACCAGGACGTGATGCCACCTGATCGCCGATCGTCCTGGTTGGCCAGCAAATCATTCATTCCCAGGATGTGGTGCTGCTGGCGCTTGATTCCGAGCGCGCCTGCGTGGCGGGAACAGGACGCTCCGGAGCGAGCCTGCGGTTGTACCTGGGGCTGCTGAACGACGATGTCTTGCATCCTCGTAACCGTTGGCTCCGGTACGCGGCGCCGGCGACGTGGGGAGAACTGGCAAGAGCGTCTTTGTACCGATGACAGCAATCAAGCGGCCCGGTCACGGCGCGGGTGGCGCCCAGCAACGGAGCGAGTAGCAGTGTCGGTTCCCGCCCGGGTAGAGCGCACCTGGGGCGCTGGGCTGGCCTGCCGCTGCTCGCCTCAGGGGATGAGCACTGATACGAACCGCAACTCCACTCCCGGATTTCGGCCGCGCGAACGACGGCCGGTGTCGGAGGATGGTGGTGCGGCGGGTGGCGGCCGACCAACTCACCGATTTCGACGCGCAGCCGAGGAGGACCTCATGTTCCAGCGCAGGAGTGCAGCGCATCAGCGAGGAGTTGACCTCTTGCCTGCATGATGTCCTTGCCGCGGCGGCTCGCGCTGAAACTCCTCGCTGCTGGGGCGCCGGCCGGATTGCTCGGCCAACTTGGACAGGAAGACGCGTTTGCCAGGTGCGTCGCACTCGCAAGACGTGGCCGCAAGGCGCCGCCGCTGCGGCGACGCGAAGTGCAAGCGGCCGGTGCCAATGCGCTGGCGGCAAGCAGCCGCGCGGCAATCAGTGGTGTGGCGCCCGGCGTGCTGGCCTGCTCTGCCGGGCAGGCAGTAAGGGGGTCGGCAACGCCAGTTTCGCTATCCCGTCGCGGTGGCGGCAGCGCCTGACGGCTCGATCTACGTCACCGACTCGGGAGAATTCACCGCATCCAGCAGTTCACCGCATCTGGCGGTCATCCGCAGGTGGGGCCGGAACGGCGGGGACGGGCGGCCTTGCCGCGGGCAGCGCCGATGGTGAGTTCGACGGTCCAGATGGCGTGGCCGTTGGGCAGGACGGCCTTCAGTCTTCGTCGCCGACAGCCTCGGCAACGACCGCGTCCAGACGCCTGGACGGCGCCGGCAACCACATCACCCCGCGGCCGCCAACCATCCACTCGGCGCCGCTGTTGATGCAACCGCTGTTCTTGTCACCGATCGAGCATGGCACGCCTCGGGGTGCGGGCGTTCCTTGGGCGCAACAAGGACTGATCGCGGAACTGGTTCGGGGTGGGCACGGGCAACGGGCAGTTTTCCTATCCGGAGGGAGTGGCTGTGGCGCCTCGGCGGCCGGGGATCTATGTGGCGGATACCGAAAACCACCGCGTCCAGGAAGTGAAGTTCGACGGCACGCTCGCGTTCACCCGCAAGTGGGGCAGGAACGGTGGCGATGCGGGTCGTCCGGCGCTGGCGCTGGTGAGTTCGACGAGCCCGGCGGGGTGGCGGTGGGCGACGACGGCCGGGTTTTCGTATTGACCGCAACAACCGCATCCAGGTGTTTACCGCGAACGGCGCCCATCTTGGCAGCCAGCAGCTTCGGCACAGGCGAGGGGCAGTTCGCTTTCCCAACTGGCGCGGGCGCCGCATCGCAAAGACCGCCTACGTCGCCGGCAAGGGCAGCACTGCATCCAGTGGTTCCACCTGGTCTGAGGCGCGGGGAGCGCCGCTGCGGCGGAGGAGAGGCATCGATCGCCACCAGCACTTCGACGCCATGGTCCGGCGCTCATCGGCCTCGAGGAGCCCGCGCCGCTCGCTCCAAGGCCTGCGGGCGGCGCCTACCACCGCAGCCGGTCCGAACCTGCGCCATCACGCCGGTGCCGGCATGCACACGCCGTTGAGCGCAACGAGTTCGGCTGTGTCCGAGTTGTGGGCGACAGATTTGCACTGGCGCGGCTCACTGCCGGTGCCCTGCTTCTATCCCCTGTTGATCCGCGGCCCCGCCGACATGCAGCCAGCGAGCGCAGTCGCCGTAAACGACGCAACGCCGCGTCCGGGAATGAACGATGAACGCCAGTTACGTTGACTTTCCCGCGACGGTCAGCGCTCGGTCTCCTGGGCAGCGTGCTCATCTTCATGGCGCTCCTCGTTGGTTCGCAGGTGGCACCGTGGAGTGACCTACCACCCCAGACGATCAGCTGGTTTTCGCCGCCGTTGCCATCCTGGGAGCGTTCGCCGGTGGTCTGCTCCTCCGCGACTGGCGCTGGCCGCTGGCGGCCGGCGCTGCGGTGGTTGCCTTCGCGCTGCTCGCGCTGGCGGCGATCGCACGAGTTCTGGGGCGGCCGGGGTGGCGCGGGCTTTCGGCTCGTGGGGAGGTCTACACTGCTGGTGGCGCCTGCTGCGCTGCAGGCGAGCATGGGGGCCCTGGGGTGCTCGGAGAAGGGCTGATGCTTGCCGCACGGCGGGCTGGCGTGCCGTGGCGAACGGTGATTCCACCGCACCCGGCCGGGTTGGGTCCGCCATCCTCGGCGCCGGTACGCACTGCTACTGATCGTGGCGCTTGAGGTGTGGTGGCCATGGTTTTTTCAATGCTCGGTAGTGTGGCGATCGCCTGCTCCTGATGGCGCCAGTCATCATCGGGTCCTTCAGCGATCCAGCCGGTGGTACGTGGCTGGCGCCATTGGCCGTGCTGGACGGCCATGGTGGGTGTCCATTGGGGGGTTCCTTCCTGTTGGCGCCCTGATCGCCCTCGTCATCGCGCTGCTGCTGTCGGCGTGCGCGTCCTGGGTCCGCTGGTGGCGGCTGGATGCGCGGTCGCGGCGTCTGGCGCAGGTTGCCGGCGGCGTCGTGCTGGTGGCGATGCTGGCTCTCGGCCTCTTTGGCTGGGCGGCGCGACTGGGGACCGAACCCCGGTGGCCGGGCAACGCGCCGCAGGGCCTGGTGTCGATAGCCTACGGTGTCCCGGGTTCAGACAACACCTCTTCGCTGGGCAGCGTCCGAGGTAGCTACATCGCACCTACCGGCTATCCCGTGATCGCTGCCAGCGCCAGCACCGTCTACACCATATCTGGCGGTCTTCCCCACCCCCATGACCTGACGGATGACCGCATTGGAGGCGGCAACCGGCACCAGCGGTGGACCGTTGCGTTTCCGACCGCGCGCACGGATCTGTTTGCCGCACGCCCGGACGCCGTCATCCTCCTCGGGAGTCACGTCGATGCTGCCAGCGCTGCCGCGCCGGCAGCGGGCGATGGTGTTCGACATCTCGGCGCTGGCGGCGGCAACCGGCGAGTCGCGCTGGTCATTCCGGCCTCGGCGGGAGGACGTGCTTCGACCTTGCTACGCCCAACAGTGCACGCGGCGAGATCGTCACGCCCTGCCGAGCGAGGAACACAGCGCCATCTGCGCCATCGCCAGCGACACCGGCGCCGAGGTGTGGCGCCACCCCCTTGCGCCGGGCGAGACTGCGGCGACGGAGATCATGACGCTCGCCGCAGACGACGGTGATCATGTCGTGGCCGGCGACGGCATGGCCACGGCACTCAATGCAGCGTCTGGCGAAGAGCAGCGCGGCGGGTACGGCCGTAGCCGCGCCTGAGACCGACGCCGTGCTCGGCCGGCGCCCGGATTGCCCTGGCTCGCGGCCGGCAACGATGCGGGATCTTCAGTACCGAGCAGGAAGCGTTCGCGCCTGATCGCCCATCAGCGTTCGTGGGTAGCCAACTGATCGCCATCGACCGCGTCACTGGACAGGTGCGCTGGGAACCCGTTACGGTGGTAGAGCGCGGGAACCGCGCGGTCTGGAGTCCGGTGGCCACCGACGGTGAAGCGGTCTACGTGGCGGCGGACAGCCGGATCCCCTCATCGGCTCGGCGCCGCCGAAGTGGCGCAGGAGCTGGCGCTTCACGCTCCCGAGACTCCCGGTCAGCGCTGGGCTGCAGATGGAGCCGCTTATCGCCCCTGCGGATTTGAGACACGATCATCTTCAGTCCCGAATGCCTTCGCTTCCCTATTCCGCCGGAACTGGCCCACTCTACGGGATCGATGCGGCGACTGGCCGCACGTAGACAACGCGCGTGCTCGGTCACCTGGTCGGCGCCCGGTGGTCATGAACGGCTCCGTGGGTCGTGGCCACTGAAGGTGATGCCGCACTCCTGGCAGATGATACATGTAGCTAGGGTCCACCGGTGCCGATGCACCGCTACGGGGCGTATCGGCACATCGCACCAGTGGGCGAACATCTCCAATCCCGTAGTTGCGTCCAAGGCTGACCGGTAGTCAGTATCTGGCATGGACAGCGGCGCTCATCGTGGTGTGCGTGGTGCTCGCATTTCCGGCGTGTTTACCTGAACGGTGCGCCGAAGCGTGACGGCTGGATCAAGCAGCAACCACGTGCGGGCAATTGCCCAGGCGGGGCGCCTCACCAGAAGAGACCCCGTTTGCGGGCGGCTGCACCGTGCTGGCGGTGGATGACCTGCGCCAGGCGCCGGCGTCCCGCATCGATACGCCGCTTCTGGAGATGACGGCGGACCAGGTGGGTCGGGCCGCGCCGGTGGGTGACCAGGTGAAAGTGAGCGTCTGGCTCCGGCCGCAAGGCGATGAGCGGCCACCCCGGCGCGGCGTCCTGGCGCCAGACAACGACGCGCGTTCCCGGAGGGGGATCGGCAGGGATATCCGAGCTTCGCCAGACGATCAGTGGGTGCGGATGCGTCGTGTCCAGCAGCGGCAGCAACTTCTCCGCCATGCCCATGGAGAGGGATGAGGCAAAGGCCCCCTGCTGGAGGAGGACCTCGACCAGGGCGGCGGTGAGGCTCCGTCCCGCACTCGTCAGGATCTCCTGCGGCGGATCCACGGCCGCGCTGTCCTCACACGCACTGCCGGCAGGGCGCTCCCGCTGCGAAGCAGCCAGGTAGCGGTTGATGTCATCCAGGCGCTGGCGCAGGAAGATGAACTGCGTCTGCTCGGCGTCGGTCAGCAGGCCGCTCACCATGGGGTTGACGGCGTAGTCCAGCGCCCAGGTCGGCAGCAACGGGACCGATCCGTCTGGATGCGGCGCGCTGTCTGCCGCGGGCGGTGTATCCAGTGCATCGAGCGCCAGCAGGTTCACGCGCAGCTCGTCCGCCAGGGCTTCCCGGGTGGCGCGGCGCAGGCGAATATCCCGGCGCTCATCCCCCAGCCAGCCAACGAGGTACGACCCGAGCAGACCAAGCAGGAACGCGACAATCGGCGGAAAGCCGTTGAGCATGTTCCAGATGTCGGAGATCCCCTGGGCGACCATGTGCGCCTCCGTTTCCTGCCCTGCCCCTGACCCTGCCCTGGACCTGCCTACTCCGCCTTACGCGGACCCGCCCTGGCCCTAGCGCCAGGTCCAGAGCAGCCCGAGAGCGGCGGCACTCATCGCCACCACCGCGCCCCATCCCAGCAGGTTGAGGGCGCGCCCGTTGGTGCGCTCACCCATCACGGAGCGATTGTTGGCGATCAGCATCACCAGCACGAGGAGGGGTGGCGCCAGGAGGCCATTCAGGACAGCCGTCCAGTAGAGCGCGGTGATGGTGTCGAGATCGGAGAAATCGATCAGCATGCCGATCAGGGTCGAGGTGATGATGACGGCGTAAAACA
>JAXLWT010000017.1:0-103697 GCA_046328375.1 Thermomicrobiales bacterium | reverse complement strand
CAACCCGTCACGGCCGACGAGAATCTTGAGATACCGGCCGCGGCCACCCCCCAGGCCAGTGACGACGCGCCGGAATCGGCTGCCCTGCCGAACGCGCTGGCGACCGTGACACCGACCGCCGCGCCGCGAGCGACCACCGGCGCCGGTCCGACCCAGGAAGCGGAGCAGCCCGCCACGGCGGAAGAGACACCCACGCCTGCCGAGCCGGATCGCGATATCTCCGCACAAACGCTGCCGCTCCTCGATTTCCTGCCCACCCAGGATCAGGTGCCGGAAGGACTGGTGCTGGCGGACGAAGCGGAGCGCAGCAAGCAGGCAGTCGCGGACGCCCTGGGAGGGACGGACGAGGCCTACGTCCTTCTCGACGACTGGGGTTGGTCCGGGAATGCTTTCCGAGAGTTTGTGCTTCCGCAAGATGCCGCGCCTGGTCCCGGTGGAACCACATTCCTGAATGTCAGCGTGCATCGCTTCGCCGATGCGGATTCAGCGGCCAAGGCGACGACGTACTTCGCCGACTACGTGGTGAACAATCAGGGATTGTTAGATGCAGAAGCTCCGGCCGTTGGGGACTCTGCCCGGCTCTTACAGGGTGCGCCCGATGGCGTGCCGTTGACGATTCTGTATATCCAAGACGGGCCGATCATGTATCGGATTGGCGGGTCAAGTTCTAATGCGGACAGTGACCCTACAGCAGATGTGGTGGCGGTCGCGCAGGCGATCATCCCCGGGCAGTCATAAGCCATGCTGGACCGCGACAACCTGCCTGGCGTCATCCTGCTCGCGCTCTGCACGGTGGTGGCGGGCGTCCTGATCTACAGCATCGCCACGGGAACGCGCTTTGTGTGGACCGGCCCCGGCTGGGTGTCCGTCGCGCTGATGGTGCTTTTCATGGGCGCCACGGCCTGGGGCTTTGTCCGGCAGCCGGGCCGCCGCTGGCGCTGGCCCTGGGACCGCCGGGACTAGGGCACGGACCCTCACCCCAACCCCACTCCCTGCGCGCAGGGAGTGGGGTTTTCTGGAGGCGGGTGGCGAGGTGTGTGCCCAGGTTGCCCGCTTTGGCGGGCGATGCAGTTGGCGGAGTAGCGCGAGAACTGTTCACCGCTGAAGTCCGCTGGTGCGTCATGTCCTCCCTCGCCACCGCCACCTCCGGGCGTCGTCCTGAGCGAAGTTGCAGAACATCGTCCTACGCCCGGCACCGGGGGAGGTGTGATCCCCTCAGGGGTGTCATCCTGAGCCCTCAAGCGAAGGGCTTCGGCCCAGCCTTGAACCTGTACTCGGCTCTCGCCCCCACACTGTGTCCCTTTCTGGGTGTCGTCTCGAGCTTGTCGAGCGATTTCGGCGTCACCAGCCGCGGTGCTTTGACGTTGCCACCAGCCTTGCGTGCACGCATCGTTCTTCGGGGGGTGGGCAAGGCCGAGGTCTCTCCACTGCGGTCGAGACCTCACGTGAGCGTGGCTGTGAAGAGGGAACAGGCGCGGGGCGAGAAGTGACGACGAGATCCTTCCTTCGTCAGGATGACACCTGGGGGGGGATGCGACTCGCGAACTGACGAGGTGGGTGGTGACGGAGAACAGGTGCCTGACGGCTCGGCCGTAGCGTCGTTGGAAAGCAGCGGGCGAGGCGCACGGCACAGGCGAGCCTCCATCTCTGGAAACTCCCGACATGTGTACGTACACTACCCTTTCCCGCTCTTTCCTGCTGCAATGGTGAACGTGATGAGGGGACGGGGCATGGCCGAGGCGAACGCTATACTTGACGATATCGTGGAAACCTCCCCTCTCTCATGGCCCTTCGCCTCACCAGAACCCGTCGTCACGCTGCTCCGTGAGGAATCCTCACAGCATCCCTTCGCGCTGGCCGTGGCGGCCGCCTGGAGCTGCTACGGCGGGAAGCCAGGGCGCGTGGAGACGGTGCGCAAGCTGGTCTATGATCCGGCGCCGGAGAACCTGAGTCCAATCAAGGCCGCGGATCGCGCGCATCGCCGCGAGCGAGCCATGAAGCTCTACGCGGACCTCTTTGCCGCCGGGCACCACACGACGCTGCAGCACGCCAACTTCGTGTTTATCCTCGACAACGTCTCCCGGCTGGCGATCTGGAGCTTTTTCCACGCCCACCCCTTCTACAACTCGGAGCAGGTCTCCCAGCGCTACCGCGAGGTAAGCGGCGAGACGATGGTCACGCCATCCCTGGAGCCAGCGGCACAGGCGATTTACGCCCGGGCCATCGAGCGCGCCCTGGCGGGCTACCGCAACCTGACCGAGATGCTGGCGCCAGACATGCTGGCCCGGTACAGCAGCGTCTTCCCGGGCCGGGTGCGAGCAAAGACGCCGGAGGCCGAACGCAAGCTGGCGGACGCCATCCAGAAGCGATCGCAGGAAGTGGCGCGGTACGTGTTGCCACTGGCGACGCCCGCGCACCTCTACCACACCGTCAATGGCCTCACCCTCCTGCGGTATCACGTGCTGGCGAACCAGCCGGACGTGCCGGCCGAGGTGCGCTTCATCGTCTCGAAGATGATTTCGGAAGTGCTGGCGGTTGACCCGTACTTCCTCGGGGCGCCGGGGCATCCGCTGGACCTCAAGCTGCTGGAGACGGAGGACACGCTGGAGGCGCAGGCGCTGGCCTCCTGGCGGGATGCTGGACGGCGCGGCGGCGCCGCTGATGACGCCCGGGCCGCGTTCGATGCCCAGCTCGGTGAGTACGAGAGCCGACTGGTCGGCTGCGAAGTGGATGCCGAGCACGTTATGGCCGACGCCGTGCGCACCGTCCTGGGCGCAACCGCCGACGAGATGACTGATGACGCCGCGCTGGCGCAGGTGCTCGATCCCACGCAGAACCAGTACCTGGGACATCCGCTCTTCCTGGGCATGCACTCCAAGCTGATGCAGACCATGAACCACGTGCCCTTTACCTGGGCCAAGCGCATCAGCATGGCGGAGGATGCCCAGAACCAGCGGCACCGTGGCACGACCGGCTCGCGGCCGGCGCTGCTGGCGTGGAACAGTCGCGAGTCGGATGTCATCGTGCCGTGGGCGATTCGCCAGAACGCGGCGGCGCTGGCGGAGTACACGGCCACCATCGACGCCCTGACCGAGGCCCGGCAGCAGCTTCTCGATCTCGGTGCGCCGGATGAGGCGGTGCATTACCTGCTGCCGAACGCGCAGCGCATCCGTTTCTACGAGAGCGGCACCCTGCTCGACTACTACTGGAAGTGGGTGAAGCGCCTCTGCTTTGATGCCCAGCGTGAGATCTTCGAGACCGCGCTGGACGAGGTCGCGCAGGTGCGCGAGCACTTCCCCCGGATCGGGCGGTATGTGGATGGCCCGCCCTGCGTCATGCGCTCCCGCGCCGGGGTTGCGCCAATCTGCCCGGAGGGAGAACGCTTCTGCGGGATCCCCGTCTGGCGCAACTACCAGTTCGAGACCCTGGAAGCGAAGCGGGTCATATGAGCGAGATGCTCACCGTCTCTCCTGGCTGGTACGCGGCGCACCCCGGAGCGACCTACGGGCTGATTGCCTTCCGTGGGGTGCAGAACCCGTCGAGCCACGAGGGGATCAACGCGGCTGCGACCAAACTGGAAAACGCGGTTCGCCAGCGTTTTTCGCCTGAGGACCGGGATGCTCTGCGGGTGACGCCGCCCCTGCCGGCCTACGCGGCCTACTACAAGCGGTGGGGCCAGCGATATCACGTCGGGATGCAACTGGAGTCGGTGGCGCTCAAGGACAAGCCGATCCCGCGCGTGGCGGCGCTTGTAGAGGCGATGTTTGTCTCGGAGCTGGCCAATCTGCTGCTCACGGCCGGGCACGATCTCGATCAGCTTGCATTGCCGGTGGTGCTGGACTCCGGCGCCGGCCAGGAGTTCACCGCGCCGAACGGCAAGACGCAGACGGTGAAGGAGGGGGACATGTTCACAGCAGACGCTGAGGGCCGGGTCCTCTCCGCCGTGATCACCGGTCCCTCTGATGTCGCCAGGATTTCCCCGGAGACGACCTCTGCCCTCTTCTACGCCTATGGCCCGCCAGGGATCTCCGCGGGTGAGATGAGCGCACACCTTGACGCTATCGAGCGCAACGTGCGGCTGATCAGCCCGGATGCCGTGACGGTCGTCCGCGAGATCATCGCCGCGCCCTGAGCGTGCGCATCGCGGTCTGCGGTACCCACACCACGGGTAAATCGACGTTGGTCGCAGAGCTGGCAGATGCATTGCCGGGACACGCTGTTGTCCCGGAGCCGTACGAGATCCTGGAGGAGCGCGGCTATGCGTTTGCGCACCCGCCGACGCTTGAAGACTACGTGCTGCAACTGCGGCAATCACTGCTCAGCCTGCGCCGCTCGTCTCCCAATCTGATCTTCGAGCGCAGCCCGCTCGACCTGGTTGCCTACATCCTGGCCAGTCCAGACGCGGACCGCTTCGACCTCGAACCGTGGCGAGCACCGATGAACCGTGCCCTGCGCACCCTGGACCTGATCGTGACGCTGCACCCTGACCCAGCGCAGCCTCCGGACCTGCCGCCGGAGGAGGCGAGCTTCCGTTTCGCGGTTGATGACGTGCTGCGCGACCTGGTCAACGATGACGAGTTCGAGCTGGAGGGCCGGGTTACGGTGCTGGCGCTCGATGGGCCCTGGGAGGGTCGGCTTCCGCGCGTGCTGGCGGCACTTCCGGACTGACGCTTGCCCGGAGAGGCGGCACTGGCCATCAAGACGGCCGAGGACGCGGGCGGGCGCAAGGCACTCGTTTCCGGGCTGCGACCACTCAGGCACGGCTACTCCACGTGTCGTGACGAACCCCACCGATAGACCCGTTCGCCAACCAACGCGTTTCGTGATGCCACAGCCTCTCGCGTGTCGTCCTGAGCGGTGTCGCAGGACCTCGCTGCCCACCCACCAAGCCAGAGGTGTCCATCCGCCTTCATCTGTCATCCTGAGTACAGCGTCTTGAGGCAGTTGTCCGGTCGTGGACGGAGAGACCGACGAGATTCTTCGCCTGCGGGCTCAGAATGACAAGCCGGCGGTGGCAGCGCTACCTGACAACTTCGCCGAGACAGAGTACTGAGTAGTGCGGCCACAGGCAGGTGTCAGGTAACGACACCCCTCTCGCGTGTCATTCTGAGCCCGCAGGCGAAGAATCTCGGCCTCCCTCCCGGAAACACGATCTGACACCTCCCCGTAGCCGCACTACTGAGCCCGCAGGCGAAGAATCTCGGCCCAGACCCGCACCTGCAGCGGTCCCGCAGCCCAGCCTGTTGCCCCTCCACCACACCCCACCGCAGGGAGCGGGTGCAGGCACAACCGAATGAGCTGCACGAGCCAGGAGCACGAGATCGTTCGCCTGCGGGCTCAGGATGACAGATGAGGATAGGCGGCAACACGAACCGCGTTATTGGGGATCGTGGTCCTTTGACGTCGCCCAGCACGACACGCGCGCGAGTGTGCGGCCACGAGCCTGGCGGACAGGGGGACGAGACCGCGCGACATGGATGGGGGCCAGCATGTCGCGGCGGACGATACCTCGACTGGGCGCATTTCTGGCTTCGTGCCGCCCGCGCACGTTGGGTACGGGCAGAATCGTGGCTCTCGGTGAGCCCAAGGCGAGACAGGTGCGGCCGCCTGACGACGGCCGCTGCCACTACGACTTCGGGCGCAGCGCCTGGGCCAGGCCGTCTCCCAGCAAGCCGAATCCGGCGCCGAGAATGAGCACGGCGATGCCGGGGTAGGTCATCAGGCGCCAGTCACGCAAAAAGAAATCTCGCGCTTCGGCCACCATCAGACCCCACTCCGGGTTCGGCGGCTGCTCGCCCAAACCCAGGAAGGAGAGGGAACTCGTCACCAGCACGTTCAGCACGATGTCCGCCATGGCGAAGACAATCGCGGCGGAAATCACGTTCGGCAGGATGTGGCGCAGCATGATGCGGAACTCGCCCATGCCGACCACCCGCGCCGCTTCCACGTACTCCAGGCGACTCGCCACCAGCGTTTCGGCACGCACAATGCGCGCGTAGGCCACCCAGCCCACGATCCAGATGGCGTAGACGATGTTCCAGACGCCCGTGCCCAGGATGGCCACGATGGCGATCACCAGCACCAGGTAAGGCATGGTCAGGAAGAAATCGACCAGCCGCATCAGGATGTTGTCGAACCAGCCGCCGTAGTATCCGGCCATCAGGCCCAACACCGTCCCCACCACGAGCGTGACGATGGTGGCGAGCAGGCCGATCAGGATATCGGTGCGCCCACCGTAGGCGAGGCGAGTGAGCGTGTCGCGCCCGAAGTTATCGGTGCCGAGCGGGTGCGCCCAGCTTGACGGCGCGAACGTGGGCTGCAGGAAATCGGGATCACGCGGGTTGTAGGGGCTGACCATCGGGTAGATCAGGACGAAGAGGGTCAGCAGCAGGATGATGATCCCGCCCGAGATCAGCAGGGGATTCAACACCCGCTGCATCGTGCGCTTGCGGTCGCTCGATTGCCGTGCGGCAGCCGCGCTCAGGGGCGCGGGACCAGCGGTCAGCGTTGCTTCAGCAGCCATCAGTATTTGATCCGGGGGTCGAGCACGGCGTAACTCAGGTCCGTGGCCAGGTTGATGAACAGGACCATGATGCCCACCGCCAGGGTGACGCCCTGGATGATGGGGTAATCGCGGTCGAAGATTGCTTTCACGATCAGGGAGCCGATCCCCGGTATGGCGAAGATTGACTCGATGATGACCGTGCCTCCGACCATGAAGGCCAGGTTGACCGCCAGGATGGTGGCCGTGGCCATGGCGGAGTTGCGCAGGACATGCCAGGTGAAGACCGAGCGTCCGCCCAGGCCCTTGGCGCGCGCGGTCCGCACGTAGTCCGCGCCCATGGTCTCGATGATCGAGTTGCGCAGGCTGCGGATCAGGATGGAGGAGACCGCCAGCGCGAGCGAGAGCGCGGGCAGGAAGAGCGATTCCAGGTGCCCGAAGAACCCTTCGCCGTAGCCCGCCACCGGGAAGATGTGAGCTTTCACGGCGAAGAACTGCAGGAGCATCATGCCGATCCAGTAGGCCGGCATGGCCAGTGCCAGGAGCACGTAGATGCGCACTGCCTGGTCTACCCAGGTGCCCCGCTTCAACGCCGCCACGGTGGCGAGTGGTGCACTGAGGAGGACAGAGAGGATACCCGCGTAGGCCACCAGGAAGATCGTCGCCGGGAGTCGCTCGCTCAGGATGTCCATGACCGGGCGCTGCTGCCGCAGCGAATCGCCCAGGTCGCCGCGCAGCATGTTGCCGAGGAACGTGCCGTACTGCACCCAGATGGGAGCATCCAGGTGCAGTTTCTCACGCAGCATGGCCACATTCTCGGCCGTGGCGCGCTGCCCGAGCATGATGGCGGCGGGATCACCAGGGATCAGGCGCACCATGAGAAAGACGAAAAGGCTGATCAGGAGAAAGACCGGGATCATGTACACCAGGCGGCGCAGCACATAGCCTGTCACCGGCCACCTCCCTGTAGAACGCTGTGCGTGTGGCGGGAGCGAGCGCGGGCAACCCGCGCTCGCTCATCACCAGTGGACCACTGGAAAAACACGTCGTCGTCCTGGTTCGGGATACTACTGGTCGGTCCGCCACACTTCCTGCAGGCGGTAGTTGCCAGTCGGGAGGATGTGGAAGTTCTGGATGGAGGCCTTGGTGCCGGTGCGGCCCGAGGGGTAATAGAGGAAGATGAAGGGTGCGTCTTCCGCGTGCTTGGCCTGGATCTGCTTGTACAGGTCCATCCGCTTCTCGACGTCCATCTCGGTCTGCGCGGCCTCAATGAGCGCATCGGCCTCCGGGTTGTTGTAGCCGGTCCAGACGGCGTCGGAGCCGCCCTTGCTGTAGACCGCGAAAGCGGTCAGTTCATCGGGGTCGATGATGTCGGTGGTGTAGTACGAGAGCGTGACGTCGAAGTCCTGCGTCTGCGTGACGCGCTCGGTGGAGATGCCCGGCTCCACCTGCTCGATGGTGATCTTGCCACCAATCTGCTGCAGGGAGGCGGCGACCAACTGCGCCACCTGCGAGCCAACAGCGTCGCCAACCGTGGTCAGGATGGAGAACTCGAAGCCATCCTTGCCGGCAGAGTCGGCGATGAGCGCCTTCGCCTTCTCCAGGTCGTACGGGTAGCCGGGCGCTGTGTCGTCGTGCCCGAGCATGAGCGGCAGGTAGGTGGTGGCTGGCTTGCCGGCGCCGAAGAGGACGTTGGTGACGATCAGATCCTTGTCAACGGCGTAATTACACGCCTGGCGGAGGTTCTTGTCATCCAGCGGTTGCCGCGTCAGGTTGAAGCCCATGTAGACGATCTTGGCGACCGCATCCGGGACCAGGTTGAAGTCCGGGTTGGCGCTGAGGGGCTCGATCTGGTTGAAGGGCACATCGGTGGCGATATCCAGCTCGCCGCCCTGCAACTGGAGCAGGCGGGCGTTGGAATCGGTAAGGACCTTGAAGACGACCTCGTCCAGGTAGGGCTTGCCCTCGTCCCAGTAGGTCGGGTTCTTCTTGATCACCAACTGGGAGCCCTTGTCCCAGCTATCGAACATGAACGGCCCGGTGCCGATCGGGTGCTGCCAGAGGTCTTCGCCCTGCGCCTCGAACGCGGCCTTGGGGAAGATCGACGCACCGTACAGCGCCAGGTCTGCCTCGAACGGCGCCCACGGCGTCTTCAGCGTGATGACCAGCGTGCGGTCGTCCGGGGCCTCGACCTTGTCGACGGCCGAGAACAGGAAGGCCCAGCCGGAGTCACCCGGCTGGATGACGCGGTTGATGCAGTACTCCGCGTCGGCCGACGTGAACGGCGTGCCGTCATGGAAGTTCGTCTCGCGCAGGTGGAAGGTGTAGGTGAGGTTGTCATCGCTGACATCCCACGTCTCGGCCAGGCCGCCTTCGAGGGAGAGACCATCCGCGCCGACGCGGATCAACTGATCGTAGATCAGCAACATCGTCCAGATCGACATATTGTCGAACGGCACGATGGGATCGAAGGATGCGACGTCGTCATCGGCCAGGCTCATCGAGACCGAGCCACCCATGACCGGGGTGTCCTGGGCGGCCGCCACGGCCTGTGGCCGACCGGCAAAGATGCTGCCGGTGAGCGCCAGGGCGCCGGCAGCGGCACTGGCCTGGCCAAGGAAGCGGCGGCGGGACGAACGCCACTGTGCCCACTGGTGCGCCGCCAGGTCGGTGTCTGCCGGCGTTACTCGCGACCCGAACGGGTTTTCTCCGTTGTGCGCCACGTTCTTGATTCCTCCTCACAACTGCATGGTCAACTCACCACGAGGCGTGGTGGGGCAGGTGCCCGCACTCCATGCAACTGTCTGTGCAAGATGATCGTAAGCGCAGTCCGCCTACGGCACAAGCCACCCCTGACTTTTCACCTGTTTTCCGGAGCACTTTTCATACTCCGAGTCCAGGCGATAGCCTGTATGCTCGGTGCTCCTCACCGCGAGTGACAAAGTCCGCTATGATCCTGCCGCGCCGGACCCTTGTGCAAAGGGTCCGGGATTCGCTGCGGCCCTGTCCCCACGCATTCCGCTGCCGCATGTCTCGTCGCGTCCGCTCAATCCTGGAGCGGTCTTGGTGCTGTGCGCCACAGCCGGAGTTGTCCCATGTCTACGACGTCCACCCCGCGTGACCGCTTGCTGGAAGCCCTGAAGGCGCAGGAAGATGCGCCGTTCAAGCATTTCGAGACGGGCATCCCGATGCGGGATGGCATCGAGCTCGCCGCGGACGTGTATCTCCCGACCGAGAGCGAACTTCCGGCGCCCGTGATCGTCACCATGACGCCGTACGACAAGAGCAGCTGGCTTTCAGCACCCGAAGCGCGCATGTACCAGGAGCGCGGCTACGTCTTCGTGGCGATCGACGTACGCGGGCGTGGCAAATCCGAAGGCGAGTGGCGCGCCTTCGTCCACGACGGCCCCGACGGCCACGACGCCATCGAATGGATTGCCGAGCAATCCTGGTGTAACGGCAAGGTAGGCACGACCGGCCTTTCCTATATGGGATGGACCCAGTGGGCCACGGCGGCCGAGCGCCCACCGCACCTCACCTGCATGATCTCGACATCTGCCGCCGGGCGCTGGCAGCAGGAGATTCCCTACACCGACGGGTGTTTCCAGCTCTACTTCGGTTGGTGGGTATTTGCGGTGCGCCGGCGGATCTCGGAGCTCTACGGCATCTCCCAGACAGACTGGGACGATGTCCTGAGCCGGCTACCGCTGGAGGCCATTGGCGAGTTCATCAATCCGAGCGGGCAGACGTGGCGCGACATGATGGACCACGACACGCTGGATGATTTCTGGCAGGCCCTCCGCTACGACGACCGTTACGACACCATTGATGTGCCGTGCCTGCATGTGACCGGGTGGTATGACCTGGAGGACCTGCTGGGAGCCTTCCACCACTACGAAGGGATGATGGCAGCGTCCCCGGCTCGAGAATCGCAGCGCCTGATCGTGGGGCCGTGGAGTCACGGCAACTCACGCAACCCGCACTCGGCCTACGGCGGCATCGAGTTCGGGCCAGAGGCGGCGCTGGAGATGGACCAGATTCACCTGGCATGGTGCGACTACTGGTTGAAGGGGATCGACCACGGCGTGATGGATTCGCCAGCGGCGCTCCTCTTCGAGACGGGCACGAACCGCTGGCGTGACGCAGCGGTCTGGCCCCTGGCGACCGGCGAATGGTCCCTCTACCTGCACGGCGCGCCCACCGGTGGCGAACTTGTCGGTGCGCCGCAGCCCGAACTCACGACAACCACATACCGCTACGACCCGCTGAACCCGGCGCCCACGCAGATGGATGTGCGCAGCTACCCGCTCGAAGATGTGCCGTTGATCCTGAACCCGGTGGAAGCGCGGGCTGATGTCCTGTCCTACACCAGTGAGCCCCTGGTGCAGTCGATCACCGTTTCCGGCTGGCCCCACCTGGAGTTCTGGGCGAGCAGCGACTGCACCGACACCGAGTGGCACGTGAAGCTGACCGATGTCGATGAGGGCGGCCAGTCCGTAAAGGTTTGCCAGGGCTGCCTGCGAGCCTCCTACCGGAACTCCCTTTCCCAGCCGGAACCGCTCACGCCGGGCGAGCCGCACCACTTCCGTGTCGAGCTGTGGCCCGTGCACCACACGTTCCTGCCCGGGCACCGGATCCGGGTTACGATCACCAGCAGTGATTTCCCGTGGTTCGCCCGCAGCCTGAACCAGTTCGGGCCGATCAAGGACCAGAGCGAGCCGCTGGTGGCAACCAACACGGTTCACCACGGGCAGGAGTTCCCCTCACGCATCATCCTGCCGGTTGAGGCAGCAGAGGCGACTGCCTGAGTCGCCTCCGCAGGAGCAGCTTCCTGGCGGTGTTGTCCCCGGCGACGCGACGAGCCTCGACGGACTTGCGAACGCCCCATAGGGGCCCCGTTTGACTCGCCATGTTGGCCGTGAACGGCCCTTCTTGCGACTCCTCTTCCACGCGCGGAAGGGGAGTCGTGGCATTGCGGTTTCGCTGCGACCACTTCTGCGGATGCACGAGCGTGGTCGTCCAGGCGTGAGACCTCACGGTTGCACCACTGCTGGTCCTGAAGCGAACGCGGCCGATCCGTGAGGTGCGCGCGATGCGGCACGCTAGAGTCCTGCCTCGGCCAGGAGCGCATCGACGTAGGGCGATGGGGTGACCGCCTGATCGGGCTGCCACGCTTCAGGCCACCAGTACTCCAGGAGCACCCTTCCCACCAGTCCGTTGGTGACGGCGGCGGGGTGCTCGCTGCGGTAGGTCTCGTCCGGGCCGGTGTCGCAGACCACGCTGAAGGCGATCAGGTCAGACTGCCCCACCTGGACCAGGCCGACATCGGCCCGCAGACCGCCGTTGGACCCGGTCTTGTTCAGCACGCGCAGCAGGCGCGGCTGCTCGTTGTCATCGGCGTAGGGGAGTAAACACAGGTAGCGCGGGAACTGGTCGTGATGGTGCTGGCGCGCCATGATGGCGCGTATCTCCCGCGATGCTGCCAGCGACACCAGGCTCTCGTCTGCCATCAACGCCGCCAGCCGCATCATGTCCAGCGGCGCTGCTTCCGCCACCGGCCCGCGCGGTGCGGCGCTGAAGATGAGCCGGCGATGGACCACGATGGATGGGAGCCCCAACCCCTGCATGGCGGAGGTAACCGCCGCTGGGCCGCAGATCCGGTCCAGCAGCATGTTCGTGGCGCTGTTGTCACTGACCACGATCATCAGCATCGCCAGGTCGCGCAAGGTTGGTTGCAGCCCAGGCAGGAGATCGCGCAGCACGCCAGAGCCGCCCACCTGATCGGCAGCCAGCAGCGGTACACGCTCATCCAGATCCAGCATGCCGGCTTCCGCCTGCGCGAAGAGTTCCACCAGCACCGGAAACTTGAACGTGCTGGCGGTCGGCATGGCGCGGTCCGCCTGCCAGGTGACCTCTTCTCCGGTCTGCAGGTTGCGGGCAGCGACACCGAACCCGCCACTGGCGCGCTGGGCGAGGATCTGGAGAAGTTGCTCGACCTGCTCCCGCGTCGTGATGCGCCTGCTCTCAGCCATCCGTATCTTCCCCCTCCAAAGTTCATTGTTCTGGATGAGACGTAATCACCCGGGCGAATGCGCGACAATCGCACGCGGACTGAATTGCTGCCTCGATTGTCACATCAGGAGGACCCGCCATGGACTACCCCGCACAGGCCCGTGCCGCCCTGGACCAGATTGCCGCCAGCAAGCCGCTGGTGCACCAGATCACGAACATCGTGGTCGCCAATGACTCCGCGAATCTCACCCTCGGGTTCGGGGCGCTGCCGGTGATGGCCTACGCGCCAGAAGAAGTAGCCGAGATGGCATCAATCGCGCAGGCGCTGGTGCTGAACATCGGCACCCTCTCCCGGGGGGAAGTGGACGCCATGCTGATCGCCGGGCGCGCTGCTGGCGAGCGCGGCATCCCGATCATCCTGGACCCGGTGGGAGCGGGCGCGACCAGCTTCCGCACCCAGAGCTCGCTGCTCCTGCTGGGTGAGTTGCCGATTACAGTGCTGCGCGGCAACCGCGGCGAGATCGGGGCGCTGGTCGGTTCCGGTGAGGTCCGTGGCGTCGAGGCGACGGGCTCCGAGGACCCCCGCGCCGTCGCTGAGGCGGCGCACCACGCGTTCGGCGTCACAGTAGCCGTCACCGGCGCCACGGATGTCATCGTCGGCAAGGACGCAACCTACCTGGTCCATAACGGCACGCCACTGCTCGGCATGATTACCGGCTCCGGCTGCATGGCCACCGCCACTATCGGCATCTTCAACGCGGTGGGCAGCGACCCCGCCCTGCAAACCGCCCTCGGCCTCGCCTCCTATGAGGTCGCCGCCGAACGCGCCGCTGCCGGCGATCCCGGCCCCGGCACCTTCCGCTCCCGTCTGCTCGACGAAGTCGCGGCGCTGCAGCAGGGCGGCGAGGTGCCCGTGCGGATCACGACGGGTTAGAGACAGCTTTACTACAGCGTGCTTGCTGTCCAGAACTCGTTGTTAACAGGGTATTGACAAGCGGGCACGGAAGGTGTACGTTCACTGCACACCGGAAATGGACGGGAGCAATCCCCGAAACAGACGGTGAAGCAGACGCCGATGGATCTGGTGCGCAAGCACACGATTTGTCGGCGTTTTGCTTTGTTCGAGGGAAGACGTGCTCCCGCGCTCGGGAAAAACGGGACTAAGGGGCATGCGCGGGTGAGTCTCCAGTTCCTCTCCTGATCTGTGGCCCCTCTTGTCCCCTTCCCACGGAGCCATCGAACTTCGCCGGCAACGTGCGCGCCGCCCGGCGAGGATCGGCCTTTTCATTCGCCCGAGTGTCATCTACGATACACACCACTTGACAAGATAGATCCTGGCTCGTCTTTCTTCATTTGGAGTTCCTTGCATGGACGGCCACCAGTTCGATGATTTCCTGCGTGATTTTTCCCGGTCACGACGCTCTCTCCTGGGGGCCATTGTTGCTGCCGCCGGGCTGACTACCAACGTCTCCACCTCCAGCGCCAAGAAGAAGAAAAAGAAGAAGACGTGCGCCAAGAAGTGCCCGAATGGCTGCTGTACGAGCAAGACGGGCAAGTGCATCCAGCCGGCGCAGCAGAACGCGACGCAGTGTGGCACGGGCGGCGAGATCTGCCGCACTAACTGCGGCGGAGGTGCCTGCGGGGCCGGATGCGAGGGGTGTTGTGCGAACGGGGAGTGCCTTGATTCCACGCAAGTGAGCAACGAACAGTGTGGGATCGACGGCCAGGCGTGCTTTGCCTGTCCGGCAGGGCAAGCCTGCAACGCTCCCGACCCGGGGTGTTGCGCGACAAAGGGTACAGAGTGCCGGAGCAACGGGGTTGAGTGCTGCCCGAGCTTGTTCCTCACGTGCAGTTCGGACAACCGCTGCTGCGTCGCGAACAATCTTCCGTGCACGAAGTCCAGCGAGTGTTGCCAGCATGTCGCGCCGCAAATCTGCGACAACGGGTTCTGCGCCGTGCCAACGCTTGCTTCGTGCCAACCCGGTTGGATGTGCCAAGGGGGATTTGTCTGCCCTGGTGCAGCCAGCCTGAATCGGTGCTGCGCCGTTAACGGCCAAGCCTGCACAAATGATCGTGACTGCTGTGAGGACGAGGATGTCTGCGACGCAGGGGTATGCAAGCGCAAGCGGGGCGATGTCTGCAACGAGAACATCACCTGCGTGGCGGCCTATCCACATTGCGTCCTGGGCACGTGCGCACGCTGTCCTGCCGATCAGGTGTCGACGGGCTCAGATGAAGTCTGCTGTCCGCCAGGCAAGTACTGCAATAACGCTAACGGTGGCCGAGGTGCATGCTGCGAGAATGAAGGGTGCTGCCTGGGTCCGAACAGCGATGGCGTACCGTGTGGCATTCTCGAACACGTTGGTGAGGGCTCTTGCGGTTAGGGGCTGTGACCCCCAACCTCTCGCGAGGTCATTTGCGGTGAGTGCTCGGGGTCACAGCAGGAAGAGTTGCGCGGGGCAATGTATCGCCATAGTGCCGGCCCAGGGGGACCTGAAACATTGCGAAGGAGAGTGGAAATTCAGGACCCACGCACTCGCTCGCCAGGATCCGCCCTGGCTTGGCCAGCGCCTGCCCAGCTACCACACAGTTCGAATCCCGTGACGACTTCTCTGCGTCCGGGCAGTAAAAGCTACGAAGTGGCATCGTGCGAGATCGCCCTCCTATACTCCCGGCTTCGCTCGTAACCCACCACCGTCCGCCCGCCAGTGTCCGAGACGAGCGAAGCACCAGCGCCGGGGATGACCGTCCGCACGTGGTCTTCGTGCTCAGCATCCGGCGCGGGAGAGGTCCATGCGCCGGCCCCTGTCTGTCCCCCGCGTGCAAGGTTGCTGGTTCCGGCCAGTCCTGGTGATGGTTGCCGTTTGGGCCCTGCTGTGCTCCGGCTCCCCACGTGCCGGGGGGCAATCCCTGCCGGACGCGCCAGCGTCGCTCCCGATCCCTCCTCCCCCGCCAGCGGCCGTGCCGGCAGGCTTCACCAGTGCCGAAACAGCGCGGGCACGGATCCACGTCGCGCCAGGGAGCGCGCAGGACGCCGATGCCTTCGCGCGGGACTGGGGACTGCTGATCGATGACGGCATGGATCAACTTGATGCCTTCCTGCCGCCATTCCGCGACAAGATCGACGTTTATGTCTACCCCGATGAGGCCGCATTTGCCCAGTCCACGGCCAACGCCCACTGGACTGAGCTGGAACCGGGTCCCGTGCTGGCCAACCCGGGCGTGGGTGACCTGGCGGTCAACCTGGAGGCATTCGGGCGTGCCACGCCACTGGAGGCGGAAAATGCGCTGCGGCACGCGATGGCGCACGTGGCTATCCGTGAAGCGTCACGGGGGCGCGCTCCACGGGGCTTTGATGAAGGGTTGGCGGCCTACTTCGAGCAGCCCGTACCCGCGCAGATGGCACGGCACGCTGCGCTGGTGCAGAACGCCCGTGCCAACGGCGATCTCCTGACCTGGTCCGATCTCAACCGCCCGCTCCCACCCGAGGCGGAGCCCGCCCAGATCATGGCCCACGCCTACGCGATGGTCGCCTACTTCATTGACCGCGACGGCGCCGGCAAGCTGGGCGAGTTCATCGGCGCACTCCGCAGCGAACCAGACTGGCGCGCGGCGCTGCGGGAGACCTACAACCGCGCCCCAGCAGAGCTGGAGGCGCAGTGGGTGGAGAACCTGCCGCGCTGGACCACCGGCGGCTGGCGCACGAACCTCCTGGCCGGGTTTGACCTGGAGCCCGCGCGCGATCTCATTGCCAAGGGACACTACGCGTCGGCGCGGCGCGAACTGGAGCAATCACTGCGCCTCTTCACGGACCTCAATGACGACGAGGGTATCGCCCAGATCAATGACCTGATGGCGCAAACCGATATTGGCCTCCAGGCGGAGACGCTGATGGGGCAGACCCAGGCTTCGCTGGAGTTGCACGATTACGACCGGGCACAGGATCTCCTCACGCAGGCGCAGAGCCAGTTCGAGCGGCTGGGCGGCGTGCAGGCGCCGGATGAGACGATTGCGGTCTACGCCGGCCTGTCGCAACAGGGTTTGCAAGCGGAGCAAGATCTGGACCGGGCGCGTGCCCTATCCCGTCGTTGGGCGGACTACCCCCTGGCCCGGCAGGCGGCGCTGAACGCCGGATCGGCCTACGCGGAGTTGGGCGATACCGCCGGATACGAGAGTTCCGCCGCAGTCATGCGGGCGCTGGATGAGCGTCAGTTGCGGCTGGTCCTGCTGGTGGGCGGGCTGACGCTCCTGTCCGTTGCCTGGCTGGGGCTCTGGCTCTGGTCGCGTGGCAAGTCGCCGCTGGATTGGGGGCGCTGATGCAAACAACGCTTCCGCAGTCTTCCCGCGGCGTGACCCTCCCGGTCTTGCCGGCTGCCGCTCCGGACCGGGGTCGTCTCTGGCGCGAGTTCTGCCGCCCGTACTGGGCCTGGTCGGACGCTCCCCCACCGGAGATCACGACCACGGATGCTCCCCTGCCTGAGCACGTTGGACTCGCGGGCCAGGCCGTCTTGGCGGGCATTGACCGCATCCGGCGCAACCTGTGGATAAGCCACTCCGCCGCCTACATCTGCCGGGGCGCCTGGCTCGGGCTACTCGTGGCCACGGTGTTGATGCTGATCGACCTGCTGGGTGGTCCGATCTTCACTCCGCACGTAGCCGGCCTGATCGGGGCGCTGCTGGTGCTGGGTGGGGTGATCCTCGCCGCACTGAGCAAGCCGGGACGGCGGCGAACGGCCCAGATGCTCGACCGCTCCTTCCGCCTCCACGAACGCCTCACGACCGCCCTCGATGACCTGGGATTGGGGGTTCCCGAGCCAGGTGGACGGGCGCCGCTTGTCTACCTGCAGATGGCTGATGCGGCGAACGCAGTCGCCATGCTGCGTGCCGATCACCGGCTGCGACCCGCCTTTCCGGTGCGAGAGATGGCGCTCGTTGTCATCTTTGCCCTGCTGCTGACCGTCCTCGCCTTCGCGCGGGGCCTCGGCGGCGGGTTGCCTGCCCTGGCTGCAGCGCGCGTGCCGGTCTTTACCCCGGCCATTGAGCGCCCGGAGCCGCCCCAGCCGACCGAAGCGGAGGTAGCTGCCGCCGCCGCGCCGCCCACCGTGCAGGAGGTGCTGGAACGGCAGGACCGTTCCGCGCAGGCGCGCCACGATCTGCAGCAGCTTGCCTCGGCCCTCTCGGACCACGCGGCAACCAGCCAGGCTGCCGCCGATATTTCGGCTGGTGATTACGCTGCGGCGAGCGAGCAACTGCGCCAGGCCGCCCAGCAGGCGGGGAATCTCTCCCCGCAGGCAAAGCAAGCCCTGGCGAATGATCTCCAGACCGCCTCCGAGAGCATGGATCCGGCGACGAATGGCCTGCAGGAAGCGACCCAGAATGCGGCGCAGGGCCTGGAACAGGATCCCGCCGCCGCGAACGAGGGCATGCGCGGCCTGGCTGACGCCGTGGAGCGCGCGGGCCAGGATGTGGTTTCCCAGAGCGACCTGGCGTCCGAAATGCGCAGCGCGCGCCAGGCTCAACCCACGCAGAACGGCATCAGCGGGGAAGGCAGTAACCGCCAGGCCAGCGGCGACCAGGGCGACTCCTCCTCCAGCAGCGCGCAATCGAGTGCCAGCAGCCGAGATCCTGGCGCCGGAGCCGACGCCAGTGCCGGGAGTGAGAGCGGCGGCGACGGGAGCGCAGCGGACCAGCAAGGCAACAGTGAGAGTGGCTCGCGGAGCGAGGGCAGCCAGGCCGGCGGGCAGCAGGCCGGCGCAGGCGAGAGCGGTAACGGGCAGGCTCCTGGCGAGGGACAACCTGGCGGGCAGGGTGAGAACAGTGCCGGTGGCCAGGGATCACCTGGCAACGAGGCGGCCGGTGGCGCCGAAGGAACCGGCGACAGCGAAACAGCCCGCCCAGGTGGCGGAGCGGGGACCGGCGAAGCATCAGAGCAGGCGCAGGAGAGCGGCGGCGCCACGTCTTCCACAGAGAATCGGGGTGGGCAGGCACCCGCTGCGCCGAATGTCAGCGAGGCGAGTAACGATGGCAACGGCGGCGGGCAAGGGCTGACTGGTGGTCCAAACACGGGCAACCTGGAGCGCGTGGCCCTGCCCGCCTCCAACGGCGACCAGGGCGTGCAGACCTCAGCCGATGGCGGCTCAGCCCTGCGCGGCTCCGGCGCTGGCGTGACGGCCGGGTCCGGGTACGCGACCCAGGGCGATGTGGGCGAAGCTGGTCCGGATTCGAACAGAGTGCCCCCACAGCACCGGGACACTGTTGAGCGCTACTTCGGGGGAGGCAACCCGTGAGCACGCCAGCAGGCCGCCTTGCCTCCCTGCGGAGCCGCGCCTCGCAGGCGTTTCGCCACGCCGAAGCCATGCCCACCCTCTCAACCGGTGTGGAGCCTCCCCTGCTCGATGAGCAGACGCTGGCTCGCCTGCGCCGCCTGTCGCTCAGTGCCGGGCGGGCCCGGACGGAGGGACTGGCCGGGGAACACCGCTCGCGGCGGCGCGGCTCGTCCCCGGAGTTCGCAGACTTCAAGCCCTATTCGCAGGGGGACGATTTCCGCCGCATTGACTGGAATACCTACGCCCGGTTGGGTGGCCTCTTCGTGCGCCTGAGCGAGGTCACCACCGAGCTTCCGGTGCACATCCTGCTTGACAGCAGCGCCTCCATGGACTGGGGAAGCGATCCGCAGGGGCTGACCAAGTTCGCCGCGGCACGTCGCCTGGCCGCTGCACTCGCCTGCATCGCGCTCTGGAGCTTCGACCGCCTGACCATCGTCCCCTTCGCGGAGAGCATCGGCACGCCGTTTGGCCCCGTGCAGGGACGGACGCAGGTGACCCGCGCGCTGCACTACTTGCAGCACCTGGAGCCGCTGGGCGGGACATCCCTGGCGCCGGTGATATCCGCCTACGCCCGGGCTCGCAAGCGTCCGGGGCTGCTCCTGCTGGTGTCGGATCTGCTCAGCGGTGAGCCGGACGACTTGCAGCTTGCGCTGCACGACCTGCGCGGGCGCGGCTGGCAGACGGCTGTCCTGCACGTGGTGGACACCGCGGAGATCGATCCCACGGCCACCATGGCCTGGCTAAGACACGATCCGGCGGGAGCAGGCAGCCCATCGCTGGAACTGATCGACCGGGAGAGCGGCGAGATCCTGCGCATGACCGTCGAGCAGGATGTGGTGGACCGCTACAGCAGCGCCGTGTCTGCCTGGTTGGCCGATCTGGAAGCCGCCATCGCGGCGGAGGGTGCGGCCTACGCCCGCCTGCCCGCCGCCTGGGATCTCGGTGACCGCACGATTGCCCTCCTCTACGAGCAGGGGGTGCTGGCATGAGCCTGCTCGCGCCACTGAGCCTGCTGGCGCTGATCGGCGTCCCGCTGATCGTGCTTTTCCACATGCGACACACGACACCGCCCCAGCGTTATGTCGGATCCCTTCGCTTCTGGCAAGCTGCCGATCCGCGCCCCGCGGAAGAGCGACGCCTGCGGCGTCCGCCGCTCAGCCTGCCGCTGCTATTGCAGATCCTGGCGGTGGCGCTGCTCGCGTTCGCGCTGGCGCGCCCGGCCACGGCCAGCCAGATCGCGGCGATCGCGCCAGGGCTGCACGGTGAACCGCAACACCTGCTCCTGCTCCTGGATGGCTCGACCAGCATGGCGGCCACCCCACCCGGCGCCACGCAGAGTCGTTGGGAGAGCGCCCGCCAGGAGGCATTGGCCCGCCTGGCGCCCCTGCGTGAAGGTGATGTGGTCACGTTCATGCTGCTGGGCGCGCATCCGCTAACAGAAACCGCTTCCAGCAACGCCGGGATTGTTGCGCTGAGGCAGCGCCTCACCAACCTGCCGCTGCCGGGTGGCCGTGCGGACCTCGATGCGGCTCTGGCGCTGGCGGCGGACCTGCGTCTCCCGAACCTGGAGCGCTCGCTCGTGCTTATCAGCGATGGCGCTCTGACCGTCGATCCCGGCGTGGCGGCAGCTACCGGTGCGCCAATTACCCTGGTCGTGCCGGGTGGCGAGACAGATGACGGCCAGCGCGGCAACCTGGCGGTGACCGAGATTGCGGTGCGGCCCGCCACGGACGGCAGTGGAACCTTGACCCTGTTCGCCTCGCTTGCGAATTACGGTACCGAACCCGCGGAAACCTCGGTCACCGTGATCGGGGACGGGCTCGATATTGGACGTGGCGAGACGACGCTGGCAGCCGGGGGTGAACCGGCTTCCCTGCAGTGGGTGCTGCCGCCCGGTGTCGGCGAGATCAGCGTTCGCATCGACGCCGCGGATCAACTCCCGGCGGATAACACGGCCACCATCCTGCCGATGGGTGTCAACGCCGCTGGCGGCTCGATAGCGCCGCACATCCTGTTGGTGACCGATCTCCCCGGGGCCCTGGCGCGGGCCCTGATGTCCCTGGATAACGTCCAGGTCAGCGTCGAGCCGTCAGACAACGTAGCTGCCATCAGCGCGGCTGACTATGACCTGGTGGTCTTCGACCGCGTTGCGCCGCCAGCGGACCTGGTGGAGAACCTGCCTGCGCCCTCCCTCTGGGTTGCGCCTCCGGCTGGTGGTCCCTTTCCCAGTACCGAGGATGTCACCGAGCCGGAGGTCAGCCGGGTCCGCGCAGGTGATCCGCTACTGGAGGGTGTTGACCTGGCGGGCGTGACCTTCGGGCCGACGGCCACGTTCACGCTGGGTCCGGACGACACCGAGATTGCCGGTACGGCAGATGGTCCCCTCCTCTTCCAAACGCAACTTGGTACGCAGCCAGCCCTCGTGCTGACAATCGATCCCGAGGCATCGAACCTGCCGAAGCGGGTGGCCTTCCCGATCCTGGTTGCCAACATGGTGAGTGCCCTGGCTCCGGACGGGATACCCGCAGCCGTGCCGCTGGGAGAATCGCTGGTCTACACCCCGCGCGCTGCCGCAGCCCGAGTCGAGATTGCGCCGCCCTCGGGTGAGCCAGCCGAACTGCCGGTGTCCGAGACGGCCGGGACCGACCGCGCTGTGGTGTTTACCGGGACCGGAGAACCGGGCACCTACACGGTGACTGAATATGATGCAGTCGGCCTGGAGCTGGGCTCCGCGCGCTTCGTCGTGAACGCCGGGCACCGCCTGGAGTCGAACCTGCGGCTGGACCCGAACCTGGCGCCAGCGCTGGCGACGGCCACCGCGGTCAGTACGGCGGGCCTGCGTGAGGAGCGCGTTGATCTCTGGCCGATCCTGGCGCTGGCTGCCCTGGGGGCGATCGTCCTGGAATGGCTCTGGGCGCTCTGGGCTGCACGCACCCGGATTCGCCGGGCCACGGTGGCGACGTCATGAACGGCCTGGTCTGGGCGCGCCCGGAGGCGCTGGCCCTCCTGCTCGTGCTGCCGGTGATCCTGCTGAGTGCGCTCATCTTTGGCTCCGGGAAGCGCAGCTTCCGCCGCAATGCCATCATCTGGCGACTGGCCGTGGCCGGGCTGCTGATCGTCGGCCTGGCTGAGCCAATGCTTGCCTCCAGTACCGGCGCGGGCGGTGTGGTCTTCGCCATCGACCGCTCCGCGAGCGTAGATGTCGCAGCGCAGGACGCCGCGGAGCGCTGGTTGAACGACGCGCTCGCCGCAGCCCCAGGTGACCGGCGCGCGGCTGTCGTGAGCTTCGGCGCGCAACCCCTGCTGACAACGCCGCCCGGAGCCGCACGTAACCTCGCCGAGGCGAACACGAGCGACGCGAAGATCGACCCGGCCTTCACTGACATCAGTGCTGGCCTGGCCCTGGCGCGGGCGCTGCCGCTTGGCGGCGGACAGCGCGTGGTGCTCATCTCGGATGGTGCGGAGAATCTGGGATCGGCGCTCACCGAGGCGGCCCAGGCCGCGACTGATGGGACGCCGATCGACGTGGTGCCGGTCCCGGGCGTGCAGGAGGCGGACCTGCGAGTGGAAGGGCTCTCCGGCCCTACCTCTGCCTGGGAGGGCGAGCCGATCTCGCTGGTGGCCGGGATCGAAACGGGCCAGGGCGGATCAGCCACGGTCGAGATCCTGGTCGATGGCGAGGTGAAGTCGACCGAGCCGGTCACCTTGACCCAGGGGCTCAACTCGCGGGAGTTCACGCTCGATGACCTGGCCCCTGGCTTCCACGCCATCTCGGTGCGTGTGCAAGGCGACGCCAGCGCTAACCGCAGCCAGGACGACGACGCCATGCCACTCGGCGTGGTGGTGCGTGACCGTCCTCACCTGCTGCTGATCTCGCCCGAGGGCAATGACGCCGGGATCATGCGGGACATCCTGGTCCGCGGCGGCGCAGACGTGACCGTCTCCACGCCGGAAGATGTCCCGGTGCGCATCTCTGAACTCGGGGCCTGGGACGGCTTCGTCCTCGACAACGTCCCCGCTCCAGCCTTGACCTATGACCAGGTCACGGGCCTGCGTGAAGCGACGCGCACGTTGGGCCGCGGCATGATCGTCATTGGTGGCACGGCGTCCTATGGTCCCGGCGCCTACGCGGGCACTCCGCTGGAGGACGCCCTGCCCGTGACGGTGAAGGTCACCGATGGCCGCGAGCGACAGCGCGTGGCCCTGCTGCTCATCATCGACAAGTCTGGCTCCATGGGGTACGACCCCTCGAACGGCCGGGGCAAGATCGAGATGGCGAAGGAGGCCGCACGCCTGGCGGCCGGCGCCCTCGCGCCCGGTGACCAGATCGGGGTGATTGCGTTCAACGACCGCCAGGAATGGCTTGTGCCCTTCTCGACTATCGAGGGCAGCGGCAGCCTCGCGGAGATCAACCGCCGCATCGACACGCTGGAGCCAGATGGCGGCACCGAGATCCTGCCGGCGCTTTCCGTTGGTCTGGATGCCATTCGCAACGCGGACGCCGACGCCCGCCACATCGTGCTGCTCTCGGACGGCAAGGCGCGCACCGGGACGCGCGAGAGCTACCAGCGCCTGCTCGACGACGTGCTCGCGGACCGCACGACCCTCTCGACCATTGCGCTCGGCGAGGATGCCGACACGGATCTGCTGAACTTCCTGGCTGATGAGGCGGGTGGCCGCTATCACTTTGCCGCCCGGGACGAGGACATCCCGGTGCTCACCCTGCAGGAAGCACGCAGCGCGGGCAGTCAGTCCGTGATCCGGGGGAATTTCCGCCCCATCCAGACCGCGCCCAGCCCGATCCTGGCTGGCATCGACCCGACGACCATGCCGGAACTGGCTGGCTACGACTTTGCTGAAGCCAAGCCGGACGCCCAGGTGGTGCTGACTTCGGACCGCGAAGACCCGGTGCTGGCGAAGTGGCAGTATGGGCTGGGGCGGGTGGTCGCCTGGACAGCCGACGACGGCAGCGATCTCGCCGCGCCATGGGCCAGATGGAACGACAATGACGCGTTCTGGGCAGGCATGGTGCGCTGGGCACTGCCAGACCCGGAACGTCGCCCCCTGACCGTCTCCTCGGCTCGCTCCGGTGAGGACGTGGTTTTGACCGTCAGCGCCACCGGCGCTGCACAGGACCTGCCCGAGAACCTGCCCACCTTCGCGACCGTGCGGACAGCATCGGGAGCGACGGTTGCCTCGCAGGCGCTGACGCCATCCGGCCCGGGTGAGTACACCCTGCGCCTTCCTGCTCCGGAAGCGGGCGCCTACGCGCTTGAGGTGCGCCAGGAGCGCCCCGACGGCGCCATCTCCGAACTTGCCAGCGTGACCGTGCCTCCCTCGCCGGAGCGACTGCCGGATCCGGCCGCCAGAGCCCGGTTGCAGTCGATCGCGCAACGCACTGGCGGCCGGTTGCTCTCGCTGGATGACCCTGCGGCGGTCTGGAGTGCCGCGCCGCCAGCCGGCAGTGAATTGCGTGAGCACCGGGCGGTCTGGTACGTGCCCGTGAGCCTCGCCCTGGTCCTGTTCATCCTGGAGATTGCGACGAGGATGGGGATCTGGCATGCGCTGCGCGGCGTCCTGGCGCCGATGCGCCGTGCCTGAGCATGAGCCCTGAGGCTGCTACCCTACCGCGCGCTGAACGCGTGATGGACTCCGGGAGCGCGGCGTGATCAAGGTCATCCTCCACAACAACGATCAGAAGGCGATTATCGACGCGCCCGTAGAGCAGCTCCCCGAGATCGTGGCCCGGGAGCACACCATGCTCTGGGTGGATCTCACCGATCCAACCCCGGACGAGGTCGCCGCCATCGGCCAGGTCTTCTCGTTTCACCCGCTGGCCCTGGAAGACACCATGGCCGACGATATCCGGCCCAAGATCGACCAGTACGAGGGCTACGCGTTCATTGCCTTCTACGGGATGACCCACTCCCGGGAGGGATGCCGCGCCCACAGCGTCGATATCTTCATCGGCACCAACTACATGGTGACGTTTCACGACAGCGAGTTGCCCGTAATCGATGAGACGGCGACGCGCTGGAAGCAGAATGTGGCGGCGCTCGGCAACCGTGGTCCCGGCTTTCTCCTCTACTCCCTGCTCGACGCACTGGTGGATGGCTATTTTCCGGTCATCGACGAAATCACGGAGCGGGCGGAGGAACTGGAAGAGTCCGTGCTCAACGGCGGGGCGCCGCTCCTGCAGGGGAATATCATGCAACTCCGGCGTGAGTTGCTGATGATCCGCCGCGTGGCGGGCCCCGAGCGCGATGTGATGAACGTCCTGGTGCGGCGCGACCCGCCTTACTTCGGCAAGAAGGAGGTCGCCTACTTCCAGGATGTCTACGACCACCTGCTGCGCGTCATCGACTCGGTGGATCTCACGCGCGACATGCTGGCCGGCGTGCTGGACGCCAACCTCTCGATGGTCTCCTACAACCTGAATGTGGTCGTGAAGCGCCTGACCTCCTCCTCGATCATCCTGATGTCGATCACGCTCGTGGCCGGTATCTACGGCATGAACTTCGTGCACATGCCGGAACTGGACTGGCAGTTCGGCTACCTCTTTGCCCTCGGCCTGATGGCGCTCATTGGCGTCACGGAGTTTTTGGTCTTCAAGCGCATTGACTGGCTGTAAGGGACTTGATGGGACTTACGAAGATCGGGTAAGTAGATCGTCTGGTGACCGTGCTCAGGGAGACATCGCGCTGCGAGTGCACGTGTCCTCATTGGAGCGGCCTGTAGAGTAATTGGCGGTATGGAATCGCCCCACCGTCGTGTACCCCACGAGGTCTTTCGACAAACTCGAGACGCGGTACGTCAAGGTGTGCACCTGGGGAGGCCGCACTCTGCAGGCCGCGGTAACCTTCGTATCCTCAACCTGTTGCCTGGGGTTCGCACCTTACACCGCGTCCTGGGTGGCGGGTGCAAGTTCTCAAGGGGTGCGGTGACGGTGGTGAGCAGAGCCTGCCCACGTGTCGTCCTGACTCGGTAGAAGGCGCTCGTCACTCCGCCGCTATGTTTCGTGGTGCCGTCCCTCCCTCAGGTGTCATCCTGAGCCCACAGGCGAAGGATCTCGTCCCGCCCTCGGATCTGCTTGGGCCCTGGAGCCTGGCCTTTCCCTCACCACGGGCGTTATCTCGACCGGTGCCGAGAGATGTCGAGGTTCCGATTCACTTCGGTTTAAATGCGCGGCAAACGCTGGTCACTACCTCCTTCCCTGCGTGTGGCGCGAACGAGGTCTCTCCACTTCGGTCGGGACGGCACATGAGAGTGGTGGAGGAACGACGAGATTCCTCGTGCCTCGGGATCACAGCTTAGGGTGGAGAGCCCCGCACCGTTGCGGCGAAGCGAGGCCCCTCGACGCGCTCAGAACGACTCCCGGGAGTCAGGGCAACGTCACATCTGGAGCCCCGGCACTGGCGTTCCCCAAGCTGAACGCCCCGTACTCGACATCCCGGGTGAATGGTATCCGTGATTTTATGTCGCGCGCCCTTAAATCTGTGACAGCAGCAGTCCCGCGATGGTCATGTAGATGAGCAGGCCGGTGGCGTCGACGAAGGTCGAGATGAGCGGCGC
The DNA here is from genome assembly GCA_046328375.1 of Thermomicrobiales bacterium. Taxonomy (GTDB): domain Bacteria; phylum Chloroflexota; class Chloroflexia; order Thermomicrobiales; family UBA6265; genus JACCXM01. Next base: position 77,285 of record JAXLWT010000017.1, on the reverse strand, counting down.
GGAGACGACCGCCGGGTCGACGCCGAGCTTGTCGAGGATGAGCGGCAGCATGGCGGCGACGGTGGCGGACCAGAGGGAGACGCAGACAATGGTGGCGCCGACCACGAGGCCGATCTGGAACCCCTCGGGGAATCCGACCCGCAGGTAGCCGACCACCCCCATGATCAGGCCGACCGTGAGCCCGACCACCATCTCCTTGGCGAGCACCCAGCCCACATCGCTCAGGCGGACCTCCCCTACCCCGATGGCGCGCACCAGCGTGGTCACGGTCTGGCTGCCGACGTTGCCACCGATGCCGATGATCAGTGGGATATAGGCGACCAGGATCGGGACGCCTTCGAGTCGCTCGGAGAAGTGCTGAAGAACCTGGCTGGTCAGTAGCCCGGCGAGGAAGAGGAAGAGGAGCCAGCCGATGCGCCGCTGCACCAGCAGGCGGGGACCGGCAAAGCGGTACGGCATGTCCAGCGGTTGCGAACCACCGATGCGCTCGAAGTCCTCGGTCGTCTCTTCCTCGAGCACGTCCGCCACGTCGTCCTGGGTGATGATCCCGAGCAGGCGATCCTCGGCGTCGACCACGGGTAGGGCGAGCAGGTTCTTGTCCACCAGCAGGTTGGCGGCGGTCTCCTGGTCAGCATCGGCGCGGACGCGGATCGGGTCTGCCACCATCACGTCGCGCACCGGTGTGTTGGGACGTGTCAGGACGAGGTTGTGCAGGGAAAGCACCCCCAGCAGGTGCTCCTCTTCGTCCAGGACATAGACATAATAGATCGTCTCGGCTTCTTCAGCGACGCGCCGCAGGAGGACGATGGCGTCATCGGCGCGGACATCCGGCGCGATAGCCACGAAGGCGGGGGTCATGCGGCCGCCGGCGGTGTCCGGAGGGTAGGCCGAGAGTTCGCGGATCTCCGCGGCTTCCTCCGGCTGCATCGCGCGCAGGATCTGCTCGCGGTCCTCGGTGGGGATCTCGGCCAGGATGTCGGTGGCGTCGTCAGGGTCGATCGCCTCGAGGAGATCGGCGGCTTCCTCACGAGGCTGCAGGCGCAGGATTGCCGCCGCGTTGGCGGGGTCGAGTTCCTCCAGGACTTCGGGCAACTCGTCCAGGGGGAGGGTTTCGATCAGGATGGCGACTTCGTCGTCATCCAGCCGGACCAGGATGTCAGCCCAGTCGGAGGGACCGAGGCGATCCGTCAGGCCGCGAATCCCGAGTTCTTCCCGTTCGGAGATCAACTCGCGGATTTCTTCCAGCAGCTCGTCCGTCGCCATCGTCACTCCGTGTCGCGGAGGGCCAGGGGCTGGCCCGGGAGAAGTGTTGGCGCCCGGCTGGCTGATCTGCGTTTACGCTGGCCGTCTCCGGTCAGTGCGCAGCGCCCGGAGCGCGGCGAGTGTAGGAAGCTACCTGGATCACGTCAAGACGGGGGAGCCGTCAGCAGAACCTGTGACTGCGTGTCCACCCGGGTGGAAGAAGCCCCCATCCCGGCGCTTTCCGTCAGCCAGGTCGCCACTTCCGGCATCCAGTCCTGCAACTCGTCATAAAGGCCATGGGCGCCATCCGGATACCAGAGCAAGGTCCCCCGGGAACCCGCCGCCGCGCAGTAGCGTAGCGCCTCCTCGGGTGGCACAATGAGATCACGGCCGGCACCCAGCACCAGAATGGGGGAAGACGTGTGTTCGATCACCCCGGGTAGCGCGAACTCCCCGCATAGCCGGCGCGCCGCCTCCGCCCCGCCTGCGATCGCCGCGATATGGCGCCGCATGAGTGGGACGGTACGGTCGAACCAGGGGCGCGGATCGTAGGGTGGCGTGACCGCAACCAGGGCGCGGACACGCCGGTCATGGGCCGTGGCGCGGGCGGCGACCGCGCCGCCGAGGCTGAATCCGAGCAGGGCTACCCGGCTGCTATCCAGGGCCGGCTCGAGCTCGGCGAAGGCAAAGAGGCCGTGGGTGAGGTCGTCACAGTCAGCAGCCGGCTCGACCGTCAGCGCGCTCTCGCCGCTCCCGGGCCAATCAAGTGCCATCACCGCGAAACCCCGCGCACGGAGGGGCGCCGACCAGAGGAAGGTCTCTTCCTTGCTGGTTGATGAGCCATTCAGGAGCACCACGAGGGGCGCCGGGCCAGTGGGATCAGCCGGAAGGGCGAGGTAGGCCGGCAGGCGCGCGGCGCGCCACCAGATCTCCACGCGCCGCACGTCTGGCTGCAGCACGCGTATTGATTGCGTGTAGAGGGTGGAGCAGGCGTCACGCAGGGTGCGCACCTTGCGCAGGTCATCGAAGACCAGGATGCTGGCGATGTGATAGGCCAGCGCCGCATGGCGCTGAGATAGTGCGGCCTCAGCCCGGCGGCCCATGCGCTGGTGCGTGCGAGAGTCACTCAGGAAGCGTTGCGCGGCCCAGGTCCAGGCAAGATCCCAATCGCTCAGTGCGCGCACCTTGCGCAGCGCTTCGAGCGTGATATCGGGCGGCAGATCCATGGCGGCCAGGCGGCCGCCACTGACCAGGGGCAGCCCTGCCGCGCCGAAGAGGCGCAGGTAGGCGTCAATCCGGCGCTGATCCGCGAGGTGTCCCAGGCGCCAGGCGACAGCCGTGCGGCGTGGGATGAAGGGACCCTGGAGAGCGTCGCTCAAGACGCGCGCGTCCAGGAGCGCTCGCGGGCCTGCCAGAGCGCCTGCCGTACCAGCACGGCCTGTGTCTCGAAGCGGCACGTGATCGTGACACGGTCAATGCGCGGATACGAACGGCGCAACGCGGCGATCAACTCGTTGACCAGGGTCGTAATACCGGTCTGGGTGTCGTCGGGGCTGGCCGCGGCATCGACGCCGAGCAACGGAAGCGCAAGCGTGTAGTGGGGAGCCGCGGAAGCAACGTTCAGGATGGCAGGCACAACCCGGCGGACATACTCCGGCCGCGCCCGTTCGCCCAGGGAGGGATGCACGGCCGCGTGAATGATTGCTGCCACACCCCGCTCCGAAAGCCCGGCTGCACCGGTGAGCACGGCAGTGCCCAGGTCGAGCGGCGCCAGCGCCATGGCTTCACGTTCGATTTCCGAGCCACCGAGCGAGCGCAAGCCGTTCAACCCCGGCGTCGCGAGCGCGCCAAGGACCCCCCGCCGATTTGCCGGGAGCACGATCATCTCCGCGCCCTGCGCCAGCAGGTCCCCGACCGTCACCGCCACAACGGTGCGGCCAAACGGGAACTCGACTGGCAGCCTGGCCTCGTTCACGCGCATCCTCTCGGGGTTTGGGGCATCTGCAGCGTACCCGCCACCGGGTCATGCGCCAAGATGTGCCAGAAGGTCACGGCCGGAGACGACGAGCCCCGCTCTTGCCCAGGCAGGAGCGGGGCCAGCGTCAGCAGCAGTCCGATCAGGAGATTTCGACGGCGTCGCCCGTTTCAGTCGGCACAATGATCTCACCAATCGGCTGCACCGGTCCGTCTGTCGGCGGCTCCATGCGGATTGACGCGTTGTTGTAATTGTCATCAACCACGGTTTCGATCTGACCACGCATTTCCGGACTACCTGGGTCATAGGCGGGCGTGTCGCTGCCGAAACCCGGTGGCACCACAACCGCCAGCGTGTTCGGATCCAGCAGTGCGCCCGTCGCCGGGTCGATCAGCAGGCCCGTCTGCAGGTGCACCTCATAGCTGGTGCGCGGGTCGATCACGCGGCCATTGACACGGTCCAGCAGGTAGCCGGTGGTCGGGTCGATCAGGTATCCCGTGGCTGGATCGATCTCCATCCCCGTCGCCGGATCGATCTGCGGAGCTTCCTCCGACGTCGCGGCGCTCTCATCGCCCGTCGATCCGGTGCCGTCATCAGAGACCGCAGCATCGTCGTACGCCGTCCCGTCGTCATAGACCGGTTGGTCTTCCGCCGGGTAGCCAGTCCCAGTGTCTTGCTGCTGCTCGACCGGCGCGGTGGCCTCCTGCTGCAGAGCCACCGGGACACCTTGCATCAGCGGGCTTTCCGAACCAGTCCAGGCCATCGGCTCTTCAACGTAGGCCGTCTGCTGATTCTCGTAGGAATCACCCTTCTTGTGGTCCTTGTCCTTCTTGCCGTTCCGGTCACGAGAATCGGTGGTTTCTGTCCATGTATCTTCCGGGGCCTGCGCCGGAGCCTCAGCCAGGGCCGGGTCATCGACTGCGCCCTCCGGGATCAGCGCTGCGATTCCGGAATCACCGTCATACTCCTCGGCCAGTTGTGGCGCCTCACTCCCCGTTGCATCGCCACTGCTCTCACCCTGGCTCTGTTCCGGGGTCGGCGTGCCGTCCGTAACCGGGGTCGGCGTCACCGGCAGGAAGGACTGGTCCGGCAGCATGGGGTTCATTGGAGCCGGGGGCAGATTGATATCGGGAGCCTGGCCCGCGCCTTCCAGCGCCGCGATGGCCTCCAGCGGAACTGGCCCCACCGGGCGGGTGGCTTCGGGCGCGGCAGATTCACCACCGCTGGTATCGCCATCCTTCTTGCCACCCTGGCCGCCGCTGTCAGCCGTATCAGCTGGAGCATCCGACTGCTGGTCGACAACAGGATCTGGCTCTGTCCCCTGCGCCGCCGAGGCGTCCTCGACGGGTGCGGCGTCGACCGTTTCCTGGCTGGCGGCCGCGTCTTCCGGCGCCGCTTCCTGGGCGATCTCAACCGGAGCGGTGTCCGTAACCGGTGCATCAGCCATAGCCAGGGTGGGGTCTTCCGTTGCTGGCTCTTCGGAGACTGGCTGATCACCGCTGACGGGCTCGATCGCGGGGGAGTCGGTGACCTGCTGGATTGCCGGCTGATCCTGTGTAACCGCGGGAGCAGTGGTCGGCTCGGGCGTTGGCACAGCGGTTGGAGCCTTCGTCGCCGCAGGCTCGATCGATCGCGCCTGCCGGGTCGCCGTGGGCTCCGGCGCCTTCGTTGGTGCCGAGACGAGTGCCTGGCTCTGCGGCTCTTCTGGCTTCGGCGTCTCCACCACCTGGGTCGGAATCGCGGTTGGCAATGGCGCCTCGGCCACGGCGGAGATCGTCTCGACCGGTCCCGTGCCCTGGCTGACGGTTGGTACGGGCGCCCGGCCCGGAGCGTTGACCGCGACGTAGAGCACGCCGGCCAGCGCCACGATCAGCGCCATGCTGGCGGCCGCAGCCATCCCGGGTGAGGAGAGCGCCTGGAGCGCCTGGCTGAGCCAGGCCCAGCCGGATTGCTCTTCACGTACGGCACTCATGACGGCGCGTGAGACCGCCGGGCTGGCGGGAAGCCGCGTCATGCCGTGCAGGCCCCGCGCAATGTCATCCGCCTGGGAGACAAAGACCCGGCAGGTGGGGCACGCGGCGAGGTGCGCCTGCAGTTCGTAATGCTCCGCCTGGTTCAGCGGGGCATCCATCCTGGCCGAAATGAGTTCTTCAGCGCGTTCGTGGGAGATCATCACCTTGCCTCCCACTCGCGGGGTGCATCAAGCGCATCGACACTGCCATAGATTTCGGCGAATGCCTTTCGAGCGCGGAAGAGACGCAGTTTGGCTGCGTTCTCCGTGATGCCCAGGGCATCGGCGGTTTCTGCTAACGAGAGTCCCTGATAGTGTCGCAGAAGTAGAGCGGAAGCGTAATGCTGCGGCAGCTTGGAGAGCGTCTGTTCAATGTCCTGCTTGCGGCCCACCGAACGCTCGATCGATTGATCGCTGGCGTGATCGTGACCCGGCAGAAAGGGGATCCACTGCACGATCTTGCGTCGCCGGAGCTGGCTGATCGCCGTGTTGGTGGCGATGCGGTAGAGCCACGGCTTGAAGGCCAGGTCGGGACGCGTGGACGGCAGCGCGTTGTACGCCTTGATGAAGGTATCCTGGGTAAGATCCTCCGCCATCGCGCGGTCGCCTACCATGCGGTGCAGGTAGTTCAGGATTGGCGCGTGATACTGCTCGAACAGTGTCGCAAAGGCGACCTGGTCGCCCTCGCGGGCACGCCCGACGAGATCCGGATCGTCCGAGGTCAACCCTTGGCTCCTGCGTGCAGGCAGCTGCTTCTCTACAGCCACCGGCTGCGCATTGGTCCACGGTATCGAGAGTTCCATCCGGCGATCCGACGCTCCTTTCCGCACCCTGAAACGCACCGTTGACGGCATCCGTTTCGCGGTGCGGGAAGGCTGGCGGTGCGGGACGCCGGGGAACCTGAAGAGGATAGCAGATTGTCTCTACGGGATGTCCGTGCACCGAGATTTGGCGTCATTTCGAGGGTTCCACGTGGAACGATTGGTCCACCCGGGTGGAGGTGAAATGACGTGAGACGCTTCACAGATGTGCAATGGGGAGTACCTGGTCCCAATGACGACGATGAGCTTTCGCCTCTCAGCCTGGACGCCGGATCACACGGCCCTTCTCGAGGCCTGGGGACACGACCGTCGTGACGTGTTGCAGTCGGGCCTGGATGGCGTCCTGGCCCTCATGCTGGGCGAAGATGCCCAGTCGACACCGGAGGACGGTCCCATGGCGCCACTCCGCGGCGAGGGGGACACCGTGGCGGCGCTCTTCGGTGACCTCCTGGACGATGTGTTTGAGCAGGTAGCGGTGCATGGGCCCGTCCAGGCGGCCAGGCTGGACGGCGTCCTGAAGCGAGATCGGGATGGGTACGTGGCCTGGGGCTATCTGCACCCGCGGGCCGGAGGAACGACCCTGGCCGCGTTCGAGCGGGCCGGAAACGTGGAGACCGTGGTCGAGACACCAGATGAGATCCGGCTGCGCGTCAGGTTGCGCCGGGCGGCCTAGGCCGGCGCGGTTACTCCTCGTCCCAGGCTCCGTCTGTTTCGGCTGCCAGGAGTTCCTGCGCGCGGGCCAGGTCGTCGGCGCGCACCGAGAGGCGGTGCGCGAAGGTCGAGGCCGACCCCCACGCGCCAAACCCGGCGCCCAGCGGTTGGACCAGGACCGGGATACCCGCTTCCTCGAGGATCGATTGCCAGAGCCCGGCAATCGGCTCATTTGGTGCGGTGGTCAGGTAGACGATGTCCACGCTCATCAGCGCTCCAGTTCCTTGATCACCACCTGCATGGCCGTGGGTTCGATCGCGTCGATGCCTTCAAATGGTGTCTCGAGCTGATATTCCAGCAGGAGCAGGAGCGACACCATCACTGCCAGGCTGCTGGTGAGCAGGACGTGCGCCCAGCGGTTCTCAACGGCGAAGAAATAGGAGAAGCCGACCGTGACCACGCCGCCAATGAGCAGCGTGGCGCTCATGATCTGGGGGAGGCCGAACGCTGCGAGCAGGAAGCGGGTTCGCCGTGCTTCATCCAGGGCATCGAGTTGGTCAAGGGAGGCCGAGAAAGCAGGGGTGGCTCCCGCAGGCGATTGGCCGATTTCATCGTAGATGCTCCAGAGACGGTCAGTGGCTGAGGGGTCGATCGCGGCCATCAGGTCACCCTGCGCAAGTTCGGGCCACTCAACCGTCACGACATGCTGGGCGTACTCCATGAGCCCGGAGCGCACAGCGTTATCGTCTGTCGCCGGCCACTGCCGCGCGAGGCGATGGAGATTGAGAACGGCATTGGCCTCATTGGCCGCCGCCGTGCGTGCGTCTTCATACTCTTCCCACGCGGCAATCACGACCTGCGCCAGGATTACGGCGTAGAGCACGCCGACTACGGCGTAGATGTACCCGGCCACGTCGGTGTGACCGGCTAGCCGTGCTGGTGGCACCAGGCGCCGGACGAGCGCCAGGCCAGCCAGAGACACCAGCACGATGAGCAGCGCGATGACCAGAAAGACCAGGACCCCTTCCATCGATGCGCGCTCCCTGCGCCGGCCCGCCGGCATCGCACTCTCGTGACTAGAAGATCCCGGCGACTCCCACCGAGAGCAGGATCATTATCACGGCGCAGACCAACATGGTGGTCAGGCAGCCTTTGCCGCGCGGCGCGATGCCCGTTGCGGCCTCGAGGCTGCGCGCCTGGTTCCACCAGATGATGTTGGCAATCAGGCCGGGCAGGAAGAAGGGGAAGTAGAGGAGGAGCGCGAAAATCGCCTGCCAGCGGAAGCTCCGCATGCGCGGTGCCGGCATCCAGTACGGTTGCTGGTTCCAGGGCGCCACATAGCCCGCCGGGGCCGCATACGGTGGCGGCGGGGCCTGGTATTGGACCAATGGGGCGGCCACCGGGGGCGCTGTCACGTCTGCGCCGGGCTCGCCCCAGGAGATGCGGAACTCCATCTGGCGGCGTCGACCCGGGGCGACCTGCGCGGCGGCCACGGGCTGAGGCGCGCCACATTGGCTGCAGATCGTGGTGCCAGCAGCAAGCACACTGTTGCAGTAGCGGCAGATCATGGTGCTGTCTCGTTGCCAGGATTCAGGTGCCCGGTATCCACATGGAGGGTACCGTCCGGCACCAGAACGGGCAACATGCGATCATCGTTCCCAGCCAGATCAACCGCGGAGTGACCGATGCACGATCCCCTGTTGCTCGCCCGGGATATCAGCAAGCATTACGGCGGCATTGACGCCCTGAAGCGCGTCAGCCTGGAAGTCCACCCGGGTGAAGTGGTGGCGCTGATGGGTGAGAACGGCGCGGGCAAGTCAACGATGGCGAAAATCATTGCTGGCGTGGAGCGCGCGGACAGCGGTGTCATCGTGTGGGATGGCCAGGAGGTGCATTTCCGGGACACGCGGGATGCCACCGCCGCCGGTATTGCAATCGTGCTCCAGGAACTGAGCCTGGTTCCAGATCTCTCCGTGGCGGAAAACGTGTTCCTGGCGCACCCCTCGGCGTATCGCGGCGGATGGTGGCTTGACCGTTCTGCCATCAACCAGGGCACGCTGGACCTGGCTGCGCGGCTGGGGTGGGATTTTCCTCTCGACCCGGAACGCAAGGTGAGCGATCTCACCATTGCCGAGCAGCAGATGGTCGAGATCCTGCGGGCGCTCTCACTGGATGCGCGGCTCGTCATCCTGGATGAGCCAACGGCGAGCCTCAGCCCGCATGAGGTCGAGGTCCTGTTCTCGCTGGTGCGGCGTCTGCAGGCGCGCGGGACCGCGTTCCTGATCGTCACGCACCGCCTGGAGGAAGTGTTCGCGCTGGCGGACCGCATCACGGTCTACCGGGATGGCGCGCTCTCGGGCAACTTCCTGACCGCGGAAACGAACCAGGCGGAGATCATTCGCGCGATGGTCGGCCGCGACCTTGGCGATCTCTACACCATCCGGCAGCGGCAAGCTCCGGGTGAGACCGTCCTCGATGTACACGAGTTGGCGCTAACACGGACTGGGGCGCCAGCCAGTTTCCAGGTGCGCCGCGGGGAGATCGTCGGGGTGGCCGGGCTCGTCGGCGCCGGGCGCACGGAATTGGTGCGCGCCATCTTCGGCGCGGACCGTGCTGCCCATGGCCACGTGCAGTTGAATGGCAAAGTGGGTCTGGTGCGCTCGCCGCAGTGGACCATTGCGCAGAGCGCGGCCATGGTGCCGGAAGACCGCAAGCGGCAGGGACTGCTGATCGACCTTCCTATAGATGACAATGTCGAGCTGGCAGACCTGGCAGCCAACGGCGGCTTCTGGCTGCAGCCCAGCCGTGCCCGCCAGCTCGTGAACCGCATGCGGGATGACCTGCAGATCAAGGCGCCGCGTCTCTGGCAAAGTGTGAGCAGCCTCTCGGGCGGGAACCAGCAGAAGGTCGTCATTGCCAAATGGCTGGCCCTGGACCCCGACCTGTTGATTCTCGATGAGCCGACACGCGGCATCGACATCGGAACCAAGTTCGAGCTCTACCGGCTGATCGATGCCTTCGCCGCGCGTGGCAAGGCGGTGCTGCTGGTTTCCTCGGAACTGCCAGAGATCCTGGCGCTTTCAGACCGCGTGCTGGTGATGCGCAACGGCGCCATCGTGGCCGAGTTGCCACACGCGGAAGCCAGCGAGGAGATGATCCTGTCCTACGCGGTCGGGGAGGCCACGGGCGCACCCGCATGACCCCGCGCCAGGAGGAGGCACGAGGTGTGCCGGAGCGACGATGACACGCACGTTGCGAGTCGTGATTGAAACGGGGCCCAGGGGGAAGCGGGCTGTTGCCGTAGCGCCGGACTGGCCCGGTCTCGCGCGAGGCGAGAAGACGGAGGAGGCGGCGGTCGCGCGGCTCCTCACGTACGTACCGCGCTATGCCCGCGTGGCCGACCTTGCCGGACGTGGCGCTGAGTTCAACGATGGTTCCGGTGCCGAGATTATCGAGCGCTTTCCCGGGAACAGTTCCACGGATTTCTGGGGCATCTCGTTTCGCTTCTCGCAGATCGACCAGGCGCCGATCTCCAGCCGCGAGTTGGAGCGTGAGTTGACGCTGATGCGAGCGGCCTGGGGCTTCTTTGATGAGGTGCGTGCCCGCGTCTCGCCGGCGATGGCCAGGGGGCCGCGCGGTGGCGGCAAGGATCGTGACCAGATCGTGCGCCACACGTTGGCTGCTCAGCTGGACATTGCGAAAAAGCTCGGGCTGCCCATTTCCAGTGCCACAATCGCGGATGACGCGGCAATCCGCGCGCACCGCGAGGCGTATGTCGGTGCCATCCTGGCGTTTCACGCTGCCGGCAAGCCGGCCCGCAAATGGCCGCTGCGCTTCCTGATCCGGCATACCGCGTACCACACGCTCGATCACGCCTGGGAGATGGAGGACAAGGATCTGACCGGTTCCGAGTCCTGACTCGTACCGGCAGGAAGCATCCTTCCAGACGCGTTACGATGGCACATCTGACTTGATGATCCTGGCCAGAGCGCCAGCACGATGGAGACGCTGCCGTGGCCAATGCCGTGCCTGTCCCCCCGAATGCGAACCCGCTGCCGACGCAGCGCGGCGAACGCGGGCGCCGCTTCCTGGACGAGTACCGCGTCGAACTGGCCATGCTGGGTGCGCTGGTGCTCCTGTGCGTCATCCTGACGCTGATTGCCCCGAATTTCCTGACGGCGGGGAACTTGCGCAACGTCCTCTGGCAGGTGACGGCGATCGGGATCATCGCCATAGGCCAGACCTTCGTGATCCTCACAGGCGGCATCGATCTCTCCGTGGGCGGCATCGCGGCAGTTTCGGCGATGGCTGGGGGCCTGCTGATGACGGCCAACGGGGGTGAGCAGGTCGCGGTCGGCATCATCGCGACCCTGCTGATAGGACTCCTGGCCGGCACCGTCAACGGGCTGATCATCGCCTACGGTCGGCTGGCGCCCTTCATTGTCACGCTCGGCATGCTCTCCATTACGAACTCACTGACGTATGTCATCTCGGACGCCAAATCGATCACTGGCTTGCCGGATGCCTACCGCTACTGGGGACGCGGCGAGATCTTCGGTATTCCGCTCTACCTCATCACCTTCGTTGTGCTGTTCATTGCCGGCCAGATCTTCCTCTCGCGCACCAAGCCGGGACGCTTCATCTACGCCATCGGCAGCAACGAGGAAGCCGCACGGCTGGCCGGTGTGAATGTGCGCGTGTACAAGATGCTGCCGTACGCCATCACCGGGGTCCTGTGCGCGATAGCGGCCATCATCCTCTCCGGCAAGCTCGGTGCGATCGATCCGGACACCGGTACGGGCCTGGAGTTGCGCACCATTGCCGCCGTCGTGATCGGAGGGACCAGCCTCTTCGGGGGCAAGGGAAGCCTCTACGGCACGTTGATCGGTGTCTTCCTTATTGGGTTCCTGAACAACGGCCTGAACCTGCTCCGTGTCAACGCCTTCTGGCAGGGAACCGCAGTTGGGGTGGTGATCATCCTCTCGGTCCTGGTCGAGCGGATGTCCCGCCGCGCCTAGTCGTGCGACACGGTGTGGCGTGGGTTGTGGCACGATATGGACCGTGGACGAAACCCGGCAGCGTTGCCTGGATGACTCTCGCGTGAGAGTCGACAGTCTGCCGGTAATGTCGAAGGAGACGCACCATGGCCGAATCCCCGGTTGATCGTCTGCTGAGCGGCCGGCTTTCCCGTCGCGGCGCCCTGCGTGGCGCCGCGGCCGCCAGTCTGGCAGTGCCTGCCCTGAGTTCGCTGCTGCCCGCCGTCAAGGCCCAGGAGACCTACCAGGTGGCGTATCTCACGCCGGGCCTGAATGTGCCCTTCTGGAAGTACCTCTCCGATGGCATCAAGCAGCAGGCCGCGAAGGACTCCGCCGAAACTGGCGCGACCATCACCGTGACCGACTACGACTCTCGCAATGACGCGGGCACCCAGTTGCAGAACGCCCAGGATGCCATCACCGCCGGGGTCAACCTGATCATCCTCTCCCCGACGGACAGTTCCTCCGCGCCGACGGTACTGGAGGCCGCCAAGGACGCGGGCGTGCCGGTGGTGATCGCGGATATCGGCACGGACGAGGGTGAGTATGTCTCCTTCGTGATCTCCACCAACGAGCAGGGCGCGTATGACGCCGGCAAGGTGATGATGGAGAAAATGAAGGAGAAGGGCTGCGAAGGCGGCGACGTGCTGATGATCACCATCTCGCAGGCACGCCTGAACGGTCAGAACCGCACCAAGGGCATCACCCGCGCGGTCGAGGAGGCGGGCAGCAAGATCGTGCAGTTCCTGCAGAGCGAGGATTACACGCGGCAGGAAGCGCAGGCTCAGGCCAGCGACATGCTGAGCGCGAACCCGGAAGCGTGCGGCTTCTTCACCCAGCATGATGAGGCGGCCCTCGGCGCGCTGACCGCGATCGAGGAATCGGGCCGCGCCGATGACATCGTGTTTGCCTCTTTCGACGGCAGCCCGGAGAGCGTGGAGCTGATCAAGCAGGGCAAGCTCGTGGCAGCCGCCATGCAGCAGCCGGTGCTCATGGGCCGCATTTCCATGGAGGTTGGCCTGAAGTTCCTGCGTGGTGAGGAGGTCGACAAGGAGACGGAGGTCCCGACCATCCTGGTCACCCCGGACAACGTCAACGACATCGAGTCCACGCTGCAGGACACGGTCTTCCCGGTTGAAGGCGGCGCGGCAACGCCGACGGCGTAGTCCACCCAGGTGAACCGCCGGGCGAGAGGGACTTTGTCGCTCTCGCCCGGCCCTGGGCAGCGAGCGACCCTCCCCGAACCCCTCTCCCTGCGCGCAGGGAGAGGGGTTTCTGTTGCGGTGAGCGCTGGACGGTTAGCGAGTTTCCAGATCGGCCAGGTGCCGAACCGCGCACGATGGCGAACTCGAGTCGGAATCGCAGGCATTCAGGATGATGCCTTACGGACGGTGGCAGGAGGGCGAGGCCCGGCCAAGGACCAGGACAAGAAAGGGGTCGTTCAGGGGTACAGGACGTCACCCTGGACGGCACGTTGAGGGGTGCGGCGAGCGACAACGTTGCAGGCGTCTGCTCGCACGTGACACGCCTGGGTGCCGGTCAATTGCGCGAGACCGGGCAAGCGAGGGAATCGGTGATGCCGTACCATCAGCCGAGGGGTGAGTGGGTGCGCGGAGGCTGTTGAATGGCGGGTGCAGAGCGTCCACGGCTGGCGATCACGCTGGGAGATCCGGCTGGCATTGGACCGGAAGTCGTGCTCAAGGCCTTGATGCACGAAGACGTCTACGCGCAGGCGGACCCTCTGGTGATCGGGGACCGCCGCGTGTTGGAGCGGACCGTCACTGCTCTGGGGCTGCCCCTGGATATCCAGCCCGTTTCCAGTCTGCGGGACGCGACGTTCAGCCCCGGCACGGTTACGTTGCTCGATCTCGGGAACGCCGATCCGGCCACGTTCGCCATAGGGGAAGAATCCGCCGTCGCCGGTGGCGCGGCTGTGGACTATGTGTTCCGGGCCTGCGACCTGGCCATGGCGGGTGACGTCGACGCAATCGTCACGGCGCCGCTGAACAAGGCCGCCATGCACATGGCTGGCTACACCTACGCCGGGCACACGGAGTTGCTGACCGAGCGCACCCACGCGCCACGCGTCAGCATGTTGCTGATCGGGCCTGGCCTGCGCATTGTCCACGTCAGTACCCACGTCTCACTCGCGGAAGCGATTGCTCGCGTCACGCCGCAGCGCGTGGAGGAAGTGATCCAACTGGCGTACGACGCCTGCCGTGCACTCGGGATTGCCGAGCCACGGATCGCCGTTGCCGGGCTGAATCCCCACGCCAGCGAAGGGGGCATCTTCGGGAACCAGGAGGCGGAGAGCATCATCCCCGCGATTGCCGCCGCGCGGGCCCGTGGTTTGAACGTGAGCGATCCGCAACCGCCTGACACCGTGTTCCTGCGCGCCACCAAAGGCCACTATGACATCGTGGTCGCGCAGTATCACGACCAGGGCCACATCCCCATGAAGCTCCTCGCCTTCGATTCCGGGGTGAATGTGAGTTACGGCCTTCCCGTAATACGAACGTCGGTCGATCACGGGACCGCGTTTGACATTGCGGGGAAGGGCGTCGCCAGTGAGTCGAGCATGCTGGCCGCGATCGACGTTGCGGTACAGATGGTCCGGGCGAAAGCCGAGGAACTGACCTCATGACGATGCTCGCCATCGTTGCGGATGACCTGACGGGCGCCGCCGATACCAGCGCCTGCTTCGCGGACGCCGGTTGGCGAACGGTTATCCCCTTCACAACCGTGGCGCCGGGCGACGTCGACGTGCTGGCGTTGAGCACGGAAAGCCGCGATCTCCCCGCGTTCGAGGCAGCGGAGGCGGTCTACCGCGCCATCCTGACCATGGCCGCGAACGCACCGCCGCGGTGGCTCTACAAGAAGGTCGACTCCGCGATGCGCGGCCACCCGTGTGAAGAGTTGCTCGCGGCCATGAACGCGGTGGGGGCGCGCCGGGCCCTGGTGGCGCCAGCGCTCCCGGCCGAGGGCCGCACCACGCGCGGGGGCAGGCAGTACATCAATGGCCTCCCGCTGCAGGCCAGTTCCTTCGGTGGTCAGGCGGCGCCCACCTCCCTGCTCGACATCTTTGCCAATGACCGCGATCTGCCCGTCGTTCACCTGCCTCTTGGCCTGGTGCGACAGCACCCGGACGCTGTCTGCGAGTGGCTAAGGGCAGACGAGGACGGCATCCTGGTAGCAGATGCTGAAACAGACTCCGACCTGGATATCCTGGCCGCGGCTGCTGCGCTCTCGGATCTGCAGGTGCTCTGCGGCGCAGCCGGGTTTGCCCGGCGGTTGGCCCTTGCGCTTCCACAGGGCCGGCGTCAGCACACTCCGCCCAGGACCACGAAGCCGATCCTGGTCGTCGCCGGCAGCATGCATGCCGCCACCATGCGGCAACTGAAGGTGCTCTCTGAGCGTGACGTTCCGGTCGTCCAGCTTCCCCAGGAGGTCATAGACGATCCGAACAGCACGCTGACCGGTACGCTGGAAGCCGTTTCCGCCCACCTGGCGGCCGGCCGCACGACGGCGGTGACCACGGCCGGGCTGAACCCCTCCGCCAGCAGTGAGCGCGCGGTGGCCTCGCGACTCGCGGAGGTGGCCACGTCTCCCCAGCTTCGGGATCACATTGGGGGGATGGTGTTGACCGGCGGCGACGTCGCTGCCGCCGTCTGCGGCGCCCTGCACACCACGGGAATGGATCTGGGCGGCGAGATCTATGCTGGCCAGCCCTGGGCGTGCCTGATCGGTGGGGACATGCCGAATCTGCCGGTTGCGACAAAGGCCGGAAGCTTTGGCCGCGATCACGCGCTGCGCACGTGCGCGGAGTTCCTGCGGGGCTCAGCGATCACCCCAGAGTAGCCAGCGCCTCGCGCGGGAGGGGCGTGCCCGAGTCGAGGCTCACGACAACCAACCTGGAGCTGCGTCGTCTTCAAATGCGGGACGGTTGCCCAGCACGTCCTGTGGCGTGAGGAACCTGCCGCCGTAGAGTTTATTCACGGCAGTGGTAAAGGCCAGAGATCCCGCCAAAACCTCTCGTGGCGTCCCCTCCGCCACGATCTGGCCATCGCCCAGCATGGCCACCCGGCTCGCGGACTCGGCCACCAGTTCCACGTCGTGGGTGGCGAGGATGATGGCGACGCCCTCGCCCTGCAACTGGCGCAGCAGGTGCAGCAGTTGCCGCCGGCGAGTCGCGTCCATGCCACGTGTTGGTTCGTCCAGCAGCAGCACCTGCGGCGCACCGACCAGGACTGCGGCCAGTGCCGCGCGCTCCCGTTCGCCACCACTGAGATCGCGAGGGTGGCGAAGGGTGACATGCGTTAGGCCGAGTAACTCCAGCACGGCCCGCGGGTCGCGGGTCGGGCCAGCCTGGTGCTTGAGCGTGAAGGCAAGTTCCTCAGCAACGGTTTCGGCGAAAAAGAGTGACGACGGGTTTTGCGGCAGGTACCCCACCGTCTGCGCGATGTCGGAGGGATGCAGCCGGCTGGTGTCCTGGCCGCGCAGGCGCACCCGTCCACCGGCAGGGCGGTGCAGGCCACTGATCACGCGCAGCAGCGTTGACTTTCCAGAGCCGTTGCGGCCCATCAGGGCCAGGACCTCGCCCGGGTAGAGATCGAACGTAACCTCGCGCAGCACGCGGCGACCTTCCCAGCCAGCACTCACCCCTTCCACCTGGAGGACAGGCGTACCTCCAGGGCGTGGCGCATCGGGGCCTGGCGCGAGCGGGACGAACCCGGCGGAGGTCTCCTCCCGCACCCGGGCGCGGCCCTCCTTGATGGTGAGGGGGAGGGGAGTCCAGCGCCGGGCGCGGCCGAGCGCCAGCAGCGGCGGCAGGATGCTCGGACCGGCGCTGGCCAGCACCTCACGGGGCGACCCCTCCTGCTTGATAACCCCACCGGGTCCCAGGAGCGTCAGGCGATCGCTCTGGCCGATCACCCGATCGAGACGATGCTCCGCCAGCACAATGGTCAGGCCGAGGTCGTCATTCAGGAGTGACAGCGCGGCGATAACCTCCTCGGCTCCCCAGGGATCGAGTTGGCTGGTTGGCTCATCCAGCGCCAGGATGTCCGGTTGCAGGGCCAGCGCAGAAGCGACGGCCACCCGCTGCCGCTCCCCACCAGAAAGGGTGTTGATCTCGCGGTGGCGAAGCGCCGCAATGCCCAGCAGATCGAGCACCTCCTCCACGCGCTTGCGCATGATCGGCGGCGGTACGCCCAGTTGCTCCATGCCGAACGCCAGTTCATCTGCCACCCGCGTTGACACGATCTGTGCCTCCGGGTCCTGGAATACGAACCCGGTCGTGCGCGCCAGATCACGCGGCGCGTGGTAGCGGGTGTCTTGGCCACTCACCATCACAACCCCGCCGAACTCCCCGCCGGAAAAGTGCGGTGTCAGACCATTCAGGCAGCGGAGCAGCGTGGACTTGCCGCTCCCCGACGGCCCGGTCAGGGTGATGAACTCTCCAGGTTCGACACGCCACTCCGGGATGCGCAGGGCAGGGGAGTCCTGTCCTGGGTAGGCGTACGCGACATCGGTGAACGTGACGAGCGGGGAGGTGGTCATTGCGGATGCACGCGAGGGTGGGATAGGGATGAACGGGGCTGCTGCGGTAGGCGTGTAGGGGCCCACACGCTGCCAGTGTCCCAGCCTCGATCCCGCGCATCTGAGGAAGGCATCACGGCCGGACCGCCGCAGGGGTCAACAGGAGTCCCAGGAGCGCCAGCAAGGGTAGGTTGATCGCGGGCATAGCGATGACCGGGTAGGGTTCGTAGCGAAAGGCGCCCGGATCACGCGCCAGCAGCACAACCTGGGCGGCCAGGACGACCAGGGATGCAACGGCGACAGTCCACTCTGCCCCTTCCCAAACTGGCTCACGGTAGCGCGTGCGCCGCGCCTCGTGCGGGGTGGTGCGGCGGGCCACGCTCGCGATCAGGAGTAGAGCGCCAGCCGCGAGCAGGGCAGCTCCGGCGGGGAGCGACCCGAGTACCAGCAGGTAGGCGCCTGTGGCTATGGTGGTAAGGCCGCCCAGCAACGCCACGAGCCGCCACGAGCCAGGTGACCCCTCGCCCGCCTGGGGCGCACCGAAGGCCCGGGCCTCCAGGGCCTCGGCGGTCATCATGGCGCGTTCCAGCCCGCCCGCCAGCAGCGGCATCAGGAGCGGGAGGACATCCCGCGCACCTCGCGGGCGAAAGCCACGTGCCAGTTGGGCATCTCGGATCTCACCGAGAGCCAGCGTCGTCTGGGGCAAGTAGGACCAGGCGACAGATCCAGCGACTGCCAGGGGCGCCATGCGGTCCGGGAGCAGGCGGATGGCGAGCGTCCAGTCGAGCACCACGCCGAGCGTCGCGCTGACTGCCACCAGGGTGACGATGGCCAGCGCGCCCAGCACGCCGAAGACGAGCGCATTGAGGGTGAGCGCGCCGCCAATGATCGGCCAGGAATCGGGGAGGTGGCCTATGACGACATCCCCGGCACGGACGGTCAGCACGTTGAAGACCACGCTGACCACGCCGAACACGAACGCGAGGCGCAGGAGTGGCCGCCACCGGCGGCCCGCAGCGCCACGGCTCCAGACCACCCAGACGCTGATGACTGCCAGCAGGGTCGCAGCAATGGGCCAGGGGTTCCTCCCCACGAGCGGTGGGATGACGGCGGCTGCCGCCCAGAGCAGCCACGCACGCGGATCGAGCGCGCGGGCCGGTGGTGGATCCGCCTCGTTCCAGGGACGAAGCTGATTGCGAGCCCGCGCTCGTGCCTCACGCTGGGAGAGGGCAAGGCTGGCCAGTCCGATGACACAAAGAACCGCTGACGCTGCGGCCACCTCACCTCTGCCGGGTGGACGGGCGGCAATAACCGGCCCGACACCCTCTGGGAGATACGTGCGATAACTGGCCGCCCTGCCTGTGCCATCGCCCGCCCCGGCCAGTTGTGCCACCTGCTCTGGGGTGACGGCCGGAAGATGTGGGTCATCACCGGTCCAGCTCCAGCCGAGGAGATCGCCCTCATGCACTCGCGTGGCGCTGCCGCCGAGCGCCTGCCAGCGCCAGACCGAGGGGTCCGCCAGGTCCTGCCGGAAGAGTTGCCAGTAGGGGGCATTCGCGCCTGACGCCTGGCAGACGGTGCGCCGGCATTCCCCAACGGAGCAACCCTGGCCCGAGATGGCGCAGACCCCTTCGCCGAGCGCGCCAAACCCGACCGTGACCGTGGGAATCCCGCTCCGTTTCAGGAGGGTGATGCCATCGATCTCATCCTCCGGGAAGGGCACCCAGGCGTATGTGATCCGGCCCTCGCTGTCGCGCACCACGAGACCGGCGTGGTGCCACGTCTCCTCCGCTCGCGCCGGGGCAGGGTTGAGGAGCAGCCTCGCCAGCAACGTGGCCAGCGAGATCAGGAGCCAGATGCGGAGGAACTCGCGGAAGGCGGGCATGGCTCAGGCGGCGAGCAGCACGCAGTCCGCGCTGGCTTCCCCGTCTGCGCGGCAGCCGGTCACCACCGGTAGCGCTTTCCCGGCCAGCGCCGGAATTGCCTGGACCGTGGAAAGGAGGTTCGGGTCCGTATCGGGGAGCAGGTAGCGCAGCGAACCATCGGGAAGTTGATACGTGGCGAGGGCTGTCAACGCGCCGCCCGGGTCCGCGTTCGCCGCGATCAGCGCCTGCGCCACCAACGCGGTCGAGTTGCTGTCGGCGGAGAGAGGATCGCCAGGACCATAGGCATAGCCGCTGCCGTCCGGGGTACGCAGCGTCTCCAGGAACGCGACGGCGGGAGGAATGAGGTTGGAGTCGCCGAACCCGGCCGCGACCAACGCCTGGATGATCATCGAGGTCGTGTTGGAATCCGCAACTCCTGCCCCGGTGCTGCCGTCAAAGGCCCAACCGCCATCCACACTCTGCGTTGCACGTAGTGGTTCCAGTGCCGCGTCGGGAACTTCCTCCCCCATGGCGGAGAAGGCAAGCATGACCAGCGCGTGGGCGTAGAGACTGTCACCCCAGATCCCGGAGATCGGATTCTGGACTGAGGTTGTTGGAGGATTCTGCATCTCCTGGAAGAGATCGACGCTCACGATTGACCGCGGGTTACGCCCGCCCGCGATTGCGGCAAGGGCGAGCTTCGCCGCTTGACCGGCGCCGGTCCGCGCGTAGGGCTCACCGTTTTCCGCCAGATACGCCACTGCCTTGTCAATCGCCGCACCAGCAGCTGGATTCGCGCCGGCGGAGGCGGCCAGCGCCATCACGGCGTCGGTGGTAACGCCAGCATCGAGTTCGCCGGAGGACCCTGGGAAGCCGCCGGAGGCGTCCTGCTGCGCCAGGAGCCAACCGGTGGCAGCAACCAGCGGGTCCGCCGTCGCCGTAGCAGCCGACGCGGCGGGTGTGGCTTGTCGCGCAGCAACGCGGCCGGGCAGCACGGCAACGCTGACCAGCGCCACCAGCAACAGTATTCCCAGCGTGGCACGAAAATCCCTGAGAGTGGGCATGGTGTCCTTCCCTTTCTCGCGAAGGGCGTTGGACACGGTGGACTGGCGATCTGGCTTCGCCACGCGTGGCGTCACAGTTGCGGGACAGCGCCGGATTTACACCGGCTTCTCCAGTGGTGTGGACCTTCCACCGCTTGAACGCTCTTGTAACCGGCAGCACAACGGCCGCAGGCGGAGTGTGGCACCCGTATAAAAGCCCCGTCAATCGCGGTGTAGGGTGTGCTATAAGCCCTGCGGGGAGGCACGGGGTTGGATATCGTCTACGCGCTGGAAATCGGAGCGGTGGCTGCGGTAGCGGCCATCCTGGGCTCTATGCTGGGGTTGGGGGGCGGCGTCTTCCTGGTGCCGATTCTCACGCTCTTCTTCGGGGTTGATCCCAAACTCGCGGTTGGCGCCAGTGCGATTGTGGTGGTAACCAACTCCGTTGTCGGCTCCACAAACCACCTCAAAAGTCGCTTCACCAATCTGCGCCTGGCCATGCTGCTCCAGGTCTCGACGGCGCTCGGTGCCATTGCCGGCGCGCTCTACGGCGTTGCCGCCGATCCGCGCGTGATCTACGGCGTCTTCGGAGCCGTGCTGGTTTACGCCGCGGTCTCGATGGTGGTCCGGCGGGAGCGGGCGGTAAGTGCTCCGATTGCCGGCGCGACTGATGCGCTCGATCTCGGCGCGGCCTTCCGGGACCCGGCCATTGGCCGGGACGTCGGCTACATCCCCATTCGCCCGGCGGCCGGCATGGGCGTTGGCGCGGGCGCAGGCATCATCTCCGGCATGCTCGGCGTAGGTGGCGGTGTCGTGATGGTGCCCACCATGAACCTGCTGATGCGCGTGCCGGTCAAGGCGGCTGTCGGCACCTCCTCGTTCATGATCGGCATCACCTCGGTGGCGACCGCCTTCGTCTACTACGCGCGCGGTAAGATCGATCCCACACTGGTGGTGCCGGCCATCATCGGGGTGTTCCTGGGCGGGCAGGTTGGCTCCCGGCTGACGCGGCGGATCCGCGCCCAACGGCTGGCGCTCCTCTTCTCGTTGATCCTGCTCTACCTGGGCATCTCCCTGCTGCTGCGCGCCGCTGGCATCAAGGTTCCGGGACAGTCATGAGCGACCAGGCCACCATCGACCAGGAAACCGCGGAGTTGATGCGGCGCACCGACCTCCTGGCGCCGCTCTACAACCTCTCGCGCACGATCTTTGTCTGGGGTTTCCGCATTGGTGCGGCGCTACTGGTGCTGGGGTTGGTGGTGGCCATCGCCACTGGCCAGCCCATCGGTCACGTGGCAGACCCGCTGGTCGGCATTCCTGGCGCCGTGCTCTCGGGCCAGGCATCGGGGATCATCGACCTGGCGATTTTCTGGTTCATGGCCACGCCCGTTGTGACGGTGATCGCGGTCGCGATCGGGTTCCTGCGGCTGGGCGACCGCCGCTACGCGCTGCTCTCCCTGGTGGTGTTGCTCATCCTGGGCGCCAGCATCGCACTCTCGCTGCTGCGCTGACGTATTGGAGAACTGTTCCATGACCGAGCGTGAACCGGCCCCGATTGGTGTGGTTGTGGCGATGGCCTCCGAACTGCAACACCTGCTGGATCACACAACACCCGTGCGCGAGAAATGGCATGGGCCGTGGCAGGATCGTTTCGAGATGGCTGGCAACGTGCCGCTCGTCGTGCTGCGCTGCGGGATTGGCATGGTGAACGCGGCGGCGGGGACAGAGCACCTGATTGACGCGTACGCGCCGCGCGCCGTCATCAACTTTGGCTGTGTAGGGGCGCACCGCTGCGATATCTTGCCCGGCGACGTCGTCATCGGCAGTGGCGCGGTGAATCATGGCGCCATGCACATCCTGGCCAGTGGCGAAACGTACTTCCCCGGTCTGGAGTACCAGTTCCAGGGTGAAGAGGTGGCGCTCACCGAACTCGTCTGTGACCCGGTGTTGATCGAGGAGACGATTGCTGCCGCGGAAGGCTGGCAGCCCGATCCCTGGCCGAAAGGGCTGAACCTGCCAGAGGGGTTCGTGGAACGTGCACCACAGATCCACGTGGGCCGGGTGGGTTCCGCGGACATCTGGACGCAGCATCACGGCCGCATTGATGAACTCAATGCGCGGCACGGCACGCTCTGCGAAGACATGGAGGCGGCTGCCATCGCGCACGTCTGCGTACGTCACAGCGTGCCATTCATGACCGTGAAGGATGTCTCCAACAACGAGTTCCACAAGGTCTCTGACCTGGTCGACCAGGGCGAAGTCCTCCCCGCCGCCGAGGTCGGCCGCCGTTCCGCGGACCTGGTTCTGCGGCTGCTGGCGCGGCTGGGTGGGGAGTGACCGACCGCCACCGAGGGACAGACTTTTCACCTCAACCCAGTTCCCTGCTTAGAGGGAGCAGAGCTTTTGCGTTGACCGGGTAGGGGATGCCCCGGCGCGTGATCGCTGGCCACGGTGGCTCCCTTCCTTGTCGTCTGTTTCTGGTCCGTCAGGACTGCTCGTCACCATTTCACAGCCCGTTCACGTGTCATCTCGGGCGACGTCGAGAGATCTCGGTCTGGCTAACCGACAAGAAACGATGACCACACGCGAGCATCCTGGCATCCTCGCCCCGTCACGACAGGAGAACGAGATTCCTCCTGCGTCGGAATGACACTGGAAGGTGGACGCCTCCTCGCTCTGTCGCGGCCGGTGACGCCGAGATCTCGGCGCCGGTCGAGATAACACGTGGAGTTTGGTGGCGTCTTACAGCGGCGTGCAGAGATGTTGATCCGCCAGGAAGCCCCTCGTGTCTTGAGCTTGTCGAGACACGACGAAGACGCAGTTCGCATCAACAGGGCCGATGGTTTTGCAGCGCGCTGTAAATCGTGATGGTCGGTGATTGGGGACCGTCGACTTCGCTCAGGACGACACGGGAAGTGGGCGGCGGGGAGGGAACAGGCCGGGCCAAGATCCTTCGCCTGCGAGGTCAGAGGCTCACGGTGACAAACAAGGGCCGACGGCTCGACGGACATGGTTCAGGGCTCGGCTCGGCCGTTGGGCGGCGCATGACTGCCCGGGCGCGGTAGTGGAGGAAGTGGAGCTTACTCTCCGTAGTAACTGAGGGGCCGCACGATCACCTTGCCCTCGGCCGGGTCCATGCTCACGACCACGTCCGGATGGCTTGGCAGGAGGATGTCCGGGCCCTCGTCCGGGGTGACGACCAGGACGTCATTGGCGCCGGTTTCCATGAGGTCCGTCACCTGGCCGAGGCGTTCGCCAGCTTCGGAGAAGACTTCCAGGCCGATGATCTGGAACAGGAAGTACTCGTTCGGGGCCAGCGGCCGGGCGTCCGAGGCGCGGATGGAAAGCGTGGTTCCGCGCAGGCGCTCCACCGTTTCCGGAGAGGAGATGCCCTGCAGGCGCAGGAGCGCGTTGCCCTGGTGCATGCGCGCGCTCAGGACCGTACGCGGTGTGGTCTCCTCGCCCAGGTAGACACGCTTCAACGTCAGCAGGTGCTCGGGATCATCGGTTTGCAGGCGCAGTTTGAACTCGCCGCGCAGGCCGTGCGGCGCAAGGATGCTCCCCACGGCCAGGCGCGCCCGCGAGAGCGGCGTCGCCGGATCAGGCCCGGCCGTATCCGCGAGGCGAGGGGGAGTTCTTGGCGGGCGCGGTGCACGCCGTGCCGCCGGGCGCCGTGTGCGCTGGGCAGGCTGCGGCGGATCGTGCGGGCCACTGGCCGCAATCTCGGGAACGGGAACGACCGGACCTGCTACGTCCGGCGCGACAGGAGGGGGTTGCAGGCGTGGCTGCTGCGGCCGCCCGGTGGGTTCAGTCTTCGATGTCGAGGGAGGCACGTACGTTGCTCCGGGAACCCGAGATCATCAGAGCCGTGCGCATTGCGCGCGCGATCCGCCCGCCGCGGCCGATGACCTTGCCGAGTTCTTCCTCTGGCACGCGCAGGCTGACAAAGACACTGCCGCCACGCTGCCGGGCTTCCACTTCCACGGTGCTCGGGTCATCAACCAGGTTGGTGGCCAGGTAGACGATCAGGCCGCGCAAACGATCCGCGACGTCCGAATCGACGGGGTACGCAGCGGAAAACTCTTCTTCGGCCGGAAGCATGTCCTCGTACTCGTCGGCCACCACTTCGTCACTGACATCGACATTGACGTTGTCCATGCGGATTGCTCCTCGTGTGGCTGCGCGGCGAGTAAATGCGTTGAGAGGCGACCTGTCAGGGCCGCCTCTCGATCTCCGCGTCGTCTGATCGTGGCTGAGCCGGGCGGCTACTCGGCCGCCGCGACAGCCACTTCGGCTTCGCTATAGACGCCAGCGCGGGTCAACAGCGAGCGCACGGTATCGGTCGGCTGCGCCCCAACAGAGAGCCAGTGGCGAGCGCGCTCAAGATCCACGCGGATGGTGGCAGGATCGGTCAGTGGGTCATAGAACCCGACTGACTCGATGAAGTCACCGTCACGCGGGGAGCGGCTGTCCGCCGCAACAATGCGATAGCTGGGGCGCTTCTTGGCGCCCATCCGCCGGAGGCGAAGCTTGACCACGCGGAATTGCTCCTCTTGTTGCCCGTGCCGCCTGTCCATTTGCGGCTTACGGCAAACACTCAATCAATGATGCGTGCAAATGATGACACGCGACGCCAGGTGCCAGAATCGGCCTTGGCCGCCGCAGGCACAGGAAATAGGTCCTACGCCGTGGCGAAAGGACAGCCGATCATAGCATTGGCGCTGACCGGGCGTCAACGCGTGCGGGATGTTCCGGGCCAGCACAAACCCGCGCCGATTTCGCCATTTCTGCCAGGAAGCGTGCGTTCCTGAAAGGCGCATCTCCGGCTGTGCCACCCTCTGTGTATCGGCGCCCGGCCTTGCAGGAGCTCAGGTGGATGCCACGGAAGGAACAATGTGACCAACTGCTGGAGATGAGCACCTTGACCCCAATGCCCGTTCGTTGCGTCGCAGGACGGCCGCGCCTGGTGTGATCACTCCAGGCGCGGCCGTCGCAAACGAGCGTATGGAACGCGGGACAGAAAAACGCCGTCGAAGCGCTACCTAGTCCTCGCGGCGTGTGGTGATTCCGGTCGTGTCCAGCGCGGTTGCGCTGCAGGCGACAACCAGCGTGCGGGTGAGCGTTGGGGAACAGCCGAGGCGTGCTGCCCGGGAGGCGATGCGGAGGGGCCCTTGCCGGCGCACGAGCGCTTCGGCAATGACCTGGCTGACGCGGGGTGCACGCTCCGTTTCGGGGTGAGCGGCAATCATGAGAAACAACCTGCCTTCCCAGGAATTCTGGCGGAACAGTTTCAGGCCGTTCTGCCCGCGATTGCAAAGCTTTTGTGAAGCTTTGCGCCGATCTTCTCTGATCCTAACGGTCGAAACCCCGCTTGGCAAGACCTTGGACACACTTTTCGGCACATTTCCATACGATATGGCGATATGAGGATCTTGAGAAGGCGTCATGGAGCAGGCCGAGGCCGAGTTTCGCCGCCTGGGCCCCCTGGACTTGGGGTGAACGCGCGGACGAGGACGGTGCGATGACGTGCGACCGGAAGCGCACCGTCCAGGGACTTATGCCGCCGGCGCGAGCAGCTCCTTGCTCACCACGAGGTCAAGCGCCAGCGTGCGGTACCCGACCGTTTCGAAGAGCACCATGACTGTTTCGCCCGCATAGCGCAGGACGCGTCCTGGACCCCACTCCTTGTGCTCAACCCGGCTCTGCAGCGGGAACGGGTGATTCTGTGTGGCGTCAACGTTCACGAGTCCCTCGTCACAGTTATCGCATT
This sequence comes from Thermomicrobiales bacterium, assembly GCA_046328375.1. Taxonomy (GTDB): domain Bacteria; phylum Chloroflexota; class Chloroflexia; order Thermomicrobiales; family UBA6265; genus JACCXM01. The sequence goes on along the minus strand of JAXLWT010000017.1, from coordinate 51,333 downwards.
TCTGGCACGGTCCAGGAAGCGATTCGCCGAAGTAGGCGAGGAGGTAGCTTCTGCGGCAATCTCGCATGTCGGCGTAGCCCCGCATCATTTCCAGGCGTGAGCGTTCGAACGCCCGCCGGTGCTCCTGCGCCTCGGCGGCACCCTCTGTCACGTCCTCCAGCGACCGCGACGCCAGTGCCCTGATCGCTCCGCTCGGGAGCAACGCGATAACGCCCTCATCCTCCAGGCTGTGAATGGCAGTGGTCACCTTCATCAGTGACAAATCGAGCCGGTCACTGATCTCCTCGATCGTCAGTGGCTGGTCCGACTGCTGCACTTCCGTGACCACCTGGGCGATATGCTCGGCATCCACATGCCCGCTGCCGGCGAAGAAGCGCTGCAGATTGAGGTCGTCGGGGTAGTAGAACAGGACGGCGTCAGCCGGCTCGCCGTCCCGGCCGGCCCGCCCTATCTCCTGGTAATACGAGTCGAGCGAGGCACTGATGTCGAGGTGGTAGACGAACCGCACGTCGGGCTTGTCGACCCCCATGCCGAACGCGGTCGTGGCGACGATGACATCGGCCTCGCCGCTCATGAAGGCCTCCTGGGCGCGCTCGCGGTCCTCGGCGGACATTCCCGCGTGGTAGGCCACGGCCTCGACGTGTTCGGCGGCGAGGGCGGCTGCAACCACCTCAGTGTGCTTGCGCGTGGCGGCGTACACGATGCCTGGTTTCTGCGCTGAGACGACGCGCTTGATGAGCGCGGCTCGCTTTTCATCTGCGTCTGAAAACCCCTCGACCGCGAGATGGATGTTCGGCCGGTCGAATCCCTGCACCATGACATGCGGCTCGCGCATCCCGAGCCGTTGGACAATCTCCTCACGGACGGGAGGGGAGGCGGTGGCGGTCAGGGCGAGGACCCGCGGGCGGCCAAGTTGCGCGATCACACTGCCCAGGCGCAGGTACTCCGGGCGGAAGTCGTGGCCCCAGGCGCTGATGCAGTGCGCCTCATCGATGACGATGAGGGCTGGCTCGGCCGCCTGCAGTTGCAAGAGAGTCTCCTCATTCGCCAATTGTTCAGGCGCGAGGAACAGGAACTGGATGCGGCCCTCGGCGAGAGCGCACATCGTGTTCGCCTGCTCGGTGCGCTTGAGCGTCGAGTTCAACAACGCCGCCTGGCCGGCATTCCCCTCTGCCAGCGCAGCGACCTGATCTTGCTGCAATGCGATCAAGGGCGAGACGACAATCGTCAGCCGCTTGAGAAGCACGCCGGCCGTCTGGTAAATGGCGGACTTGCCGGCGCCAGTTGGCATGATGACCAGCGTGTCCCGCCCGTCCATAACGGACGCAATGGCGTCGCGCTGGCCAGGGCGGAGTTCCGTGAGCCCGAGTGCTTCTCGGGCGGTCCGCTCGATATCGTCAATCACATCGGTTGCCATCGTCTTGAAGGACTCCACGCTTCACGCAGCCGAACGCAGCCGAATCACGCGCCATCCAGGTGAACGGGCGGTTTCGTCGCGCGGCGACTATTCGTACCGGGGCGTGGCTCTAAGAGCAGAACGGATGCCAGGGTGAGCGGTGTGCTGCAGGAAGCATCGCCCGTGCTACAGGATCGGTACTGACGGCGGCTGTAGGTCAGTGATGCAGGACAGGCTGAGGGGGAGCTGGGGGAGCGAGACTGGTCCGAGATCCGTCGCCCGCGGGGTCAGGGGCCCAGGATGCCTCATCAGGGGGAGGGCTTCTTCGGTTCGTGGAAGTGCCGCTGCAGTAGCCGCGACACGAGCACAAAACCATCACGCCACGCGGCCGCGTGGCGTGACCCTCCAGGGCCGGAGTGCTTTTCCGACAGGCGCATCGCCTGGCGTGTCAGTTCCCTTCGCGCTGCTCGTAATCCGTAATTACGGCAACCTTGTCTGCTGAGGCGGAGGTCGGGTCGAACTCGTAGCCGAGCCACTCGCTGACCAACCGCTTCGCCAGTTCCGGACCGACCACTCGAGCACCGAGCGTGAGCACCTGGCAGTCGTTCGAGAGTACCGAGCGCTCCACCGAGTAGGAGTCGTGGGCGACCGTAGCGCGGATACCGGGCACCTTGTTGGCGGTAATCGCCATGCCAATCCCGGTGCCGCAAACCAGCAGACCACGTCGCGCGTCACCGCGCGCCACGGCCTGGGCCACGTCCAGGCCGACATGGGGGTAGGCCGTCGCGTCTTGCGCGTCCGGCACGCCGAAGTCGATCACCTCCCGTACACGTGGGTCGGCCTGGAGTTGTGCCTTGAGTGCGTTCTTGAGATCGGCGCCGGCGTTATCGGCGCCGATGGCAATCGTGACCTGGTCGCTCGTGCTTGCCATGAAACAGTCCTCGATCCTGCATCCGGTCAGGAGTTGAACGCCTCGCCGAACGCCTGTAGCACGTAGTACATGGAGGTTGCCCCTGCATCCTGCGTGCCTCGCGAGCGCTCACCCAGGCGGGAGGCCCGGCCACGGCGGCTGATCATATCGACTGTTGAGAGCATCCCGGTCGCGGCCGCCGGAATCGCTGCTGTCCAGGCTGCTGCAACTGAAGCATCGTCCGCTGCTGCCTCGGCGAGCGCCTTGCTGAAGGGGAGCAGGGTGTCGAGCATCGTCTTGTCGCCAGCTTGCGCGCCGCCCATGTGTTGCAGGGTATCCGTGGCGGAGGTGATGGCGTGCGCCATCGCCGGGGCATCGACGGCGTCGTCGTCCGCGGGCAGTGCGGCGCCCAGCGCGATCAGCCAGCCGCCGACCAGTGCACCGGAGGCGCCACCTGCAGCGTTCTGGAAGCCGGTGCCAGCCTGGATGAAGGTGCGGTGGGCTGTGCCGGTACCCTCGGCGATGGCCCCAACAGCGGCGCGGAAGCCGCGCACCATGCCTGCGCCATGATCCCCATCACCGGCAGCGGCATCGAGGCGACCAAGTTCCTGTTCCACGGACTCCATCACTGCCAGGGCACCGCGCAGGGCGGCGCGGGCCTGCGCTCCAGCAACACCCCCGGGAGTATCGTCGTGCGCGGTGGTTTCGCTCGCGGCATGACCAAGCGCAATCTCCGTATCAACACTGGACACGGACGTGCGTTCCGACACGTCTGGCCCAATGCTGGTGAAGGCGGGCGAGGCGGCAGTGGCGTCGAGCAGGCTGCGCAGATCGTCATCCAGCCAGTAGAGCGAGAGGGAAAGGCCGGTCATATCCAGCGCGGTGACGAACTCGCCGACAAGTGGGTTGTACGGCTGCAGACCCTGGCGATCGAGGTGCGCGGCAACATCGTTGTAAAAGACGAACATCTCCTCGTACTTGGTGCCGCCAAGGCCATTCACCAGCACCGCGACCTGGCTGCCCGCGCCCTCTGGCGCTTCTGCGAGCAGGGTATCGACCAGCATGGCCGCCAGTTCGCGCGCCGGCACCTGGTCGCCGATGCGGACGCCCGGTTCGCCGTGGATACCAAGCCCAACTTCCATCTTGCCGTTCGCGACGGTGAAGAGCGGGTCCGTCTGGCCAGGCACCGTGCAGCCGGCGAACCCGACCCCGGCCGTGCGTACGCGGGAATTGGCGCGCCGGGTCAACGCTTCGACATCCGCGAGGCTGTCACCGCGCGCGGCGGAGGCCCCGGCGGTCTTGAAGACGTAGAAGCCGCCGGCAATGCCGCGCCGGCGGTCAGCCTCTTCGCGTGGCGCGGAGAGCACATCGTCCGTGACGAGCACCGTTCGAGCGTCGATGCCATCGGCGTGCAGGCGGGCCTCAGCCATGCCGAAGTTCATGACATCACCGCTGTAGTTGCCGAAGGTAAAGAGCACTCCCGCGCCACCGTCGACCGCCTTCGCGACGCGGTAGCAGTGCTCACCAGGGGGCGAGGTGAAGATATCCCCAATAGCCGCGCCAGAGGCAAGTCCTTGCCCGACCAATCCATAGAAGGCGGGGTAGTGCCCCGAGCCGCCACCCACGACCACGCCGACCTTGCCTCGCGCCGGGGCGCCGTTGGCGATGACGCCGCTGGCACCCGGGACACGGCGCAGATAGCGCCCGAAGGCGGCGGCGTAGCCGCCAATCATCTCTTCCCGGAACTGTGAGGCCTCGTTGAGCAATCGCTGCACTGCATGCTCCTTGTCCCCGGCAGGTGGGACTGCCGGCTGCTGCGTGATAGACGAACCTAGCGCGGCGGGGGCAGGTGCTCCACCAGGTATGCCCGCACATCATCGGCTGATGAGGCGATCTTCGCACAGAGCGCCAATGCGTCGGCCTTGGGCGGATAGGTAGGGTTCGGGAGCGCGATCACGTGCATCCCCGCGGCCGCCGCTGCGCGCAGGCCGTTGCTGGAATCTTCAATCGCGATCGCGCGTTCCGGGGCTACCCCGATGCGGCGTGCCGCTTCCGCATAGACATCGGGTGCTGGTTTCCCGCGCGGCACCTGCTCGCTACTCACCACAGCGCCAAAGCGGGGGCGCAAGCCGGTGGCCTCGAGCACGGCTTCGATAAACCGGTAGGACGCGGACGAGGCCACGGCAATCGGGACGCGCGCTGCCGCGGTCATCACCATGTCGTAGGAGCCGGGGAGCAGTTCTACCCGGCCGCCGTGCAGGGAGGCAATCATGTTGGCGACGATGTCTTCCATAATATGGTCTGGGTCATTGCTGCCAATCTGCCCGGCCAGGTAGCGCGCCCATTCCGGCACGCTCATGCCTTGCACCATGGCGGTGTCCGACGCGAGCCACGTGTAGTCATGCATGGCGGAGTAGCGGACCCAGTTCTCCTCCCACAGGTGCTCTGATTCCACCAGCACGCCATCCATATCAAAGATCACGGCCTCGAACACCGGGGCCTCCACTGTCATACGCCCTCGCCTTTCCCACTTTCCCACACGCCACTCACGGCGTGACTATGCCATGTTCCATGGTTGGGCGTGACGCCGCCACCCGCGCAGAATGCGGCGGCTTGCGCTATCGTCCTGTCAGAGAGGATCAGCAGGCGGCACTGTCCGCCCCGGACAAGGAGCGTCCGCATTGGAAGCACCCGACGATTCACCCCAGCCGCGTGTCCGCACCCTGCTGGCCGGAGACATGTTCGTCCGCAACGATCTCCTGCGCGCTGCGCTGGTCGAGAACCTGGGGGATCAACTCGAGCTCAGGGAGATGTCCTTCGAGTGGCCGCGCGATCCGTTCGGTCCGGTCGCCGAAGTGAAGGAAGCTGCCGGTACCGAGGAGCAACTGATCGCCGCGCTGGCCGGACAGGAAGTCGTCGTCACCGAGATGGCGGCACTCACCCGGCATGTCATCAAGAATGCCCCTGATCTCCGCCTGATCGTGGTCTGCCGGGGTGGGCCGGTGAACGTCAACCTGGAAGCCGCGACGGAGCAAGGCATCCCGGTCTGCTACTCGCCGGCCCGGAACGCCGCGGCCACTGCGGAATACACCATCGGCCTCCTCCTCTCGACGATGCGCTATATCGCGGAGGGCCACCGGGACCTCCTGAACGGCACGTGGCGCGGCGATCTCTATGCCTACGACGTTGCCGGCGTGGAGATTGAGGGCAAAACGGCGGGCCTGATTGGCTTTGGCGCGGTTGGTAGTCGGGTGGCCAGGGTGTTGCGCGCGTTCGGTGCGGAGGTGCTGGTCGCCGATCCCTACGTTGCGCCCGAGGTTGTGGAGGAGGCCGGCGCGACGCTCCTGCCGATGGATGAGGTGCTGGCGCGCGCGGAAATCCTCAGCCTGCACGCCCGCCTGACCCCGGAGACACACCACCTGGTTGACGCGGAGGCTATCGCCGCGTTGCCGGACGGTGCGGTCGTGATCAACGCGGCGCGCGGTGGCCTACTTGACACCGAGGCGCTGTGTGCTGCGCTGCGCAGTGGCAAGCTGCGCGCGGCCGCACTGGACGTCTACGACCCGGAGCCGCCGCCCCCCGATTCCTGCCTGTTCAGTACCCCGAACCTGGTGCTCTCGCCACACCTGGCGGGGGCTAGCCGGGAGACGGCTGAGCGTGCCTGTCGCATTGCCGCGGACGAAGTGGCCCGTTACGTGCGCGGTGAGCCGCTGGCCCATGTTGCCAATCCGGCTGCCATCGCCGGTGAGTGAATCGGTGTGATCATCGGGGTTGACGCCGGAACCTCGGTCGTCAAGGCGGTTGCCTTCTCGGACGACGGAGCGGTGCTCCGCGTCGCCGCGCGGCCGACGCGCACCCTGACTCCTGCGCCAGGTCACGCGGAACAAGACCTGGAAGAGGTCATGGCCGCGGTCGGTGCGGTGGTACGGGAGGTCAGCGCGGGCGACGCACCGCTGCTGGTGGGCATCACAGCGCAGGGAGATGGTGTCTGGCTGCTCGATGAGGAGGGGCATGCCGTACGCGCTCCTATTCTCTGGTCCGACGCCCGGGCGGCCGGCGTACTGGCCGAGTGGTTGCGGAACGGCACTGCGGATCAGGGATTCCGCTACTGCGGCAGTGTGCTTTTTCCGGGTGCAGCAGCGCCGCTGCTGGCGTACCTCCAGGAGCATGAGCCCGAATCACTGGCTGCGGCCTCCACGGCCGGGTACTGCAAGGATGCCATCCTGCAGCGGTTGACCGGAGCGCGGGTCACGGATATCTCCGATGCGTCCCTGCCATTCTTTGATCCCCGGCTCCGGGACTACCATGAGCAAGCCTTCACGCTCTACGGCGTGGAGACCTGGCGTCACCTTCTGCCTCCCGTCGATCCCACGCCTGCCCCCTTGCGCGCGCTCTCCAGCGAAGGCGCCGTGCTCACGGGGCTACCCGCCGGCACACCGATCCACGCCGGTCCCTTCGATCTTGCTGCGACCATGCTTGGCGCTGGCGTCACCAGGCTGGGTGATGGCCTTGTCATCCTCGGCACCACGCTGGGCTGCGCGGTGCTCGTCGATGATCCCGGGACGGACGGCGTGCCAGCGGGCATGCTGCTCTGCACGCCGGAACCGGACCGCTGGGTGCGCGTGATGCCCGCAATGGTGGGAACGCCGTCGCTGGAGTGGATCCTGGGTGTCACCGGACTACGCCGGGAGGACCTCGACGCCACCCTGGACCAGGCAACGCCTGGTGCGGGTGGCGTCGTCGTGCTCCCCTACCTGGCGCCGGCCGGGGAGCGCGCGCCGTTCGTGGATCCCTACGCGCGGGGACAGTTCATCGGGCTCAGCCTGGAGTCCACCCGGGAAGACCTGGTCCGGGCGGTCTGTGAGGGAATTGCCTACGCGGTGCGCGACTGCCTGGAAGCGGCTGGGCTGGGCCGGGAGGGGCGCGTCTTCCTCGGGGGTGGGGGTGTGCGGTCGGTCGGCTGGCGGCAGATCCTGGCCGATGTTCTGCAGCGCCCACTGCTCATGGGCCGGCAGCCAGAGCCCGGGGCGCGTGGCGCAGCACTGGCCGCGATGCGCGCGGCTGGGGTGCGTGTAGACGAGGTTGCCTGGACCCAGCCGGAAGGTGTGGTTGAGCCGCGGGCAGAATATGCCTCTCTCTACGACGAGGGCTTCACGTTCTACCGTGAGCGGACACGGGCCGCCCGGGATCACTGGCGCGGGCCAGGAGGGTAGGGGCCCGCGCGGAGGCAGGCACGGACGGAGAGGTCCCTCACCCCAACCCAGCTCGCTGAGTGCCGGCGCAGTTCCTGTGTCGCACGAGCCGTGATCGCAGAAGGCAGCCCCACCACCTGGGCACGCCGTCTCCCCTCTATCCTCCCCACGTCATATCTGAATGTGTGGCGAAGGATCTCATCGTCCGCCTCAGCAGCAGCCGGTTCCTCTGAATCGCCTTCTCAGCCGGTGCCAACCGTCCTCAATGGCTGCATCCTCGGACCAGCCTGGGCAAGCGAAAAGCCCCTCGTGCCATGCGTAGGACGAAGGGCGGGAGTGCGAGTGCTTGCCGGTTAGACCGAGACCTGCTCCCGCTCCGGCGCCGCAAACACGGCGTCCAGTTCAGCGCCAGGGAGTTCCGGAGCGTCCTTGTAGAGGAAGCATGCCGCCGCCCGGTGATCCTCGGTGCGGTAGAGGGGCGGGTTCTGCGTGCGGCAGATTTCCATGGCATGGGGGCAGCGGTTGACAAACTTGCAGCTCTGGGCAGCGGTCACCACCGGGCGGGCGGGATCTGCCGGGAGTTCATAGTGCGTCCAGGGGCGGTCCGGGTCGGCCTGCGGGATCGACTGGATCAGGAGCTGGGTGTACGGGTGCTCTGGCCGCTTCACAACCGGCTCCACGCTGCCGGCTTCTGCGACTTCGCCCCGGTACATGACCAGGATGTTGTCGCTGACCTGGTAGGCCGTCGTCAGGTCGTGGGTGATGTAGAGGATGGAGATCCCGTAGCGCACGTGCATCTGGCGCAGGCTCTCCAGGATTGTCGCTCGCAGGGAGGCGTCCACCATCGAGACGGGCTCGTCGGCAATGATCAGCCGGGGCTGGAGCAGGAGCGCCCGTGCCACCATGACGCGCTGCCGCTGGCCACCGCTGAGCTGATGCGGGTGTCGCCCCAGCGTTTCCTCCGGCCGCAGGCCAACCGCGTTGAGCGTTTCCTCCATCAGTGCGCGCGCCTGCTCCTTGCTGGAGGCGAGCTTGAACTTCTCGATCGGCGTGCTGAGCACGTGGTCGACCTTGTAGAAGGGGTTGTAGACCTCGTACGGGTCCTGGAAGATCACCTGCACGTCACGCAGGAACTGCTTCCGCTCCGCGCCGGAGAGCCTTGTCAGGTCTTTGCCCCGGTAGAGCACCTCGCCGCTGGTTGGCGCGGTCAGGCCCAGCAGCAGGCGGGCGAGCGTGGTCTTCCCGGAACCGGATTCACCCACCACCGCGGTGATGCTGGGCGGATCGTCATCGATGCGGAACGAGAAATCGTCAAGCGCAACCATGCCCGGCGACCGGTCGAACCGGCCGCCGCCAAAAACCTTGAAGACATTGCGCGCTTCCAGCAATGGCGGCATGAGGGCTCCCTAGTACAGGTGACACGAGACGCGTCGGTCGTCCTCGACCTCGCGCAGCACAGGTTCGACAGTGGCGCAGCGTTCCATGGCCTGCGGGCAGCGGGCGCGGAAGGAACATCCCTGCGGCCGGTTCAGGAGCGAGGGCGGAAGGCCAGGGATACCCTGGAATGCCCCCTTGACCTCCAGGGTCGGCAGGCTGGCGATGAGCAACTGGCTGTAGGGGTGGAGCGGCGCGCGGAAGAGGGGGCGCACACCTGAAACTTCGGCCAGGTTACCGGCGTACATGATGCCGATGCGGTCGACGACCTGCGCCATCAGGCCCATGTCGTGGCCGATGAGAATAATGGAACAGCCGAGGTCCTCCTGCACCTTGAGCAGGGTGTCCATGACCTGGCGCTGCACCACCACATCCAGGGCGCTCGTCGGTTCGTCGGCGATGATCAGCTTTGGGCGCAGGCTGATGGCAATAGCGATGCAGACGCGTTGCTTCATGCCACCGCTCAGCTCGTGGGGATACATGTCCGCCACGTCCCGGCGCAGGCCGACGCTTTCCAGCAAGTCGCGGATGCGGTCATCCAGCGCCTTGCCGCTCAGCTTCACGCCGTGATCGGCGAGACCGTCCGCGATCTGCTTCTTGACCTTCAGCACCGGGTTCAGGGAGTTCATGGCGCCCTGCGCCACCATCGCGATGCGAGCCAGGCGGACCTTGCGCATCGCTTCGTCGGAGTAGGTCGCGAGGTTATCCCCTTCGAGGATGATGTCCCCGCCGACGATGCGGCCCGGCGGGCGGATGAGGCGCATCAGCGCCAGCGCCATGGTGGACTTGCCGGAGCCAGATTCCCCCACCAGGCCGAGCCGCTCCCCCTCGCGCAGGGAAAAGCTGATGCCGTTGACGGCGGTCACCGCGCCGCGCGGCGTCTCGTAGTGGACCCGCAGGTCCCGAACGTCGAGGATTGGTGCGCTCACGATGCGTCCTTGCGTCACCGCCAACGCGGCGGCCAGTCTCTGCCGCGTCCGTTGCGGCCGAACGGGTTTCACGCGAGCCTGATGAAATCCCGAGACCGGCAGTATGCGGCAGGAGCGGAGCGCGGTAAAGGGCGAAAACTGGGCAAAGTGCGTCGTGCTCCGGTAGTACGAAACAGCGAACCCGGGCCGCGGCCCGGGTTCGCTGTGGCGGAGTGATGCCCGAAGTTATGGTGCGTCACCTGCGGCCGGTTGACAGCCCGCCGGGAATGACGGCTTCTGGCGCCAAGGCGGTTCCTTCCTTCTGCCACGGTGTCCCGAGTGCCGGCAGCAGATAGCGGTCCAGGCCCCAGTAGCCAGCGACTTTCCAGGCGAGGACGAGGAAGACGGCGAGGCCGAACAGGACGGGGTTGGTCGACGTGGTGCCAGCCAGCATGAAGCTGAAGTTCATCAGCGTGCCGAAGAAGGCAGCGACTCCAACGAGGGCGCCAACGATGAGCCCGAGCCCGATCAACACCTCGCCGTAGGCCACCAGTTTGGCGAACCACGTGTACCACTGGTGGTCCAGCATGTACTGGATGAACTGGCGGAACCAGTCATAGGTGATGGGCGGCCGGCTGCCTTCGGGGATGGCCACAGCTCGTTCCCAGAAACCCTGGAGCGAAGCACCGCCGTCCATCCAGCCAGGATCACCCACCTTGTGCAGCCCAGCGGTCAGCCATTCCCGGCCAACAAAGAAGCGGACTGGCAGCCAGAAGAGCGCGACAAAGACGTTGCCCAGCAGCAAGCGCCAGATCAATGGGTCTTCCACCTGGCCTGGCGTCACTTCGCCGCCACCGAGGCGCATGGTGATGCCCTGTGCTGGCAGCGTGCTGGCCTGGTACCAGCCGGCCGCGATGATCAGCGCAATCATGATGTACGTGATCACGGGTGAGGAGACCCACTCCTCGCTGTTCCAGAGCGGCATGCCAAACATGCCATCGGCGAAAAGCCAGTTCAGAACGACGAAGAGCGCAACGCTGGCCGCAGTGATCGCCCAGGTCTGCTCCCTGGTAATGACAAATGATGTGCGCCGGCCCATGACGTCCTCCTGCTCCGACTGCCGACCTACCTGTGTCACAGCTTAGGTATTGGCAACCGTGGCCACACGCGGAGCAGGGGTAGTTCGTCCTACCCGCGCGGGTGGGCAGGGGAGGAGAAGTCGTACGCCGGGCTACACGCCGGAGTACAGGCGCAGCCCGGGAGTTTCGACGGGCGTCGTGTAGACCGACGCGGTCTCGACGTCGGTGATGATCGCCGTGCGCCGATCAGGACCGCCAAAGGCGATATTCGTGACGTTCGCGCCTGGCACGAGGATTTCCCGGGCCAGTGAACCATCCTGGGCAAAGATCACGACCCGGCTGCCGCCGTAGTACGCGACATACAGATTTCCTGCCTCGTCGAAGGCCATGCCGTCTGGCCCACCAGTCGGGAGATCGTCGGCCGCGGCGTCAGCGCCCGGCAGGCTCACGCTGGGCATGTCGGCCCAGAGTTCGCGTGCGCCCACCGTGCCATCGGGCCGGATGGCATAGCGCAAGATCCGGTTGGGGATCGTCTCGGCCAGGTAGACAGCATCGCCGGCCGGGTTGATAGCAACGCCATTCGGGAACTGGAGACCGGTGTCGATCTGCTCCAGCGTGCCATCCGGGAAGAGGCGGTAGAAGCCGCCAACCGGGTTGGCCGCCGAGGAGCGCCAGGGATCGGAGAAGTAGAGGAGGCCATTCATATCGAAGACGAGATCGTTCGCGCCGTTGAGGGGTTGACCCTGGTAGGTGTTGACCACGATCTCGCCCTGGCCGTTAGAGACGCGCAGGATGCCGTGGATGTTGTCTCCCTCGTCAGCGACGTAGAGCGAGCCGTCCGCATGAAAGGCGAGGCCGGCGGGTATGCCGCCAGTATTGAAGAACTCGCTGACGTCTCCGTCTGGCGTCCGGCGCATGATGGAGCTACTCAGCCAGTTCACGAAGTAGAGATTCCCGGCGGAATCGAAGCACGGGCCCTCAGGCGAGTCGAAGCCGGAAACAAGGAGTGAGACTGGCTCAGGCATGCGCGGTAATGCTCCCGGTGATCCCTGCGGACGGACTGTGAGGGATCCTACCGCAGTGCCAGGGTGATCGCATCCTGGAGGGAGAGGACTTCGCCATTGGCCCAAAGGCTGGCAAACGCGGAGTCTCCCAACGCCGCCCGTGCCTGGGCGAGGTAGCGATCGTTGATGGCCCGGTCATTGTCTGGCTGGCTGCCCCCGACCCTGGCTCGCTCGGCAGCGGCCGCACCGAACAGGCGAGCGCCGTGCGCGGCGTCTCCCCTGGCAATGGCGATGAGGGCGAAGTGCTCCAACCCACGGGCCAGCCAGGGAAGGTTCGTGACACTGCGCCAGTTTGCGAAGGCATCGCGCTGCAGCGCGAGGGCCTGGTCCGGAAACCCTTCGGCGAGGGCAACCAGGCTGAGGTTGCCCAGCGTGAGCGCCCGGCTGTTCTCATCTTCGACCATGCTCAGGGATTCGGTGAAGAGGCTACGGGCATGCGCGTAATCTCCCTGGAAGTAGGCAATGAGCCCGGAGTTGTGCGTCATGAAGGAGATGTAGGTGCGGTCTTCGAGCGCCCGGAACAGTTCCAGTGCGGCCTCATATTCGGCGAGCGCGCGCGGGTAGTCACCGGTGGCGTCGGCGACGAGGCCAAGGTTGCCGTGGGCATAGGCCCGGCCGCGTACGTCGTCAATATCCTGGAAGAGCTGCCGCGCGCTTTCCCAGACAGCCGCGGCCCGCTGGTATTCCCCCTGGAAGAAGAGCATCACGCCGAGTCCGATGAGGGCGTGCCCGCGTGGCGCAGTCGCGGTCAGCGGAGCGCGCGACGTGGCCCGTTCCAGCCAGTGCAGCCCCTCCTCGTAGCGCCCGTCGTTGGCCCAGAAGCGATAGAGCGCGGCGCACAACCGCAATGCCGGCTCGACATCGTCATTCTCAAGCGCAGCGCTCAGGGCGCCGCGAAGATTGTCGTGCTCGATGCTGAGCCTCGCATGCCAGTGCTCCTGCTCCGCGCTCAGCAGCAAGGGATCTGCTGTTTCGGCGAGATGTAAGCACCAGGCAAGGTACATCTGGCGGGCGGTTTCGGTCTCACCGGCTGCCAGGAGTTGCTCACCGCCGTATTCGCGGATGGTCTCCAGCATGCTGAACCGTACGGCGTCACCGAGATCGGGCGCGGTCACTAGCAGGGACTGCTCGACCAGGTCTGTCAGGAGATCGAGCGCGTGCGTAGCAGGAAGCGGCTTACAGGCCGTGTCGCTGACTAACGTCTGGCAGATCACCTCGGCGGCTTCCAGGGTGCAGCCACCAGCAAATACCGAGAGGTGGCGAAACACGCACTGCGCGTCTGCGTCCAACAGGTCATAGCTCCAGGCCAGGGTGGAGCGCAGGGTGTGTTGCCGCTCCGGAAGGTCGTGCGCGCCGCGTGTCAGGAGTGGCAGACGGGCGCCCAGCCGCTCCAGGAGGTCCGCCGGCGACAGGACCTTGAGGCGGTTGGCGGCCAGTTCGATGGCGAGTGGCAAGCCATCCAGTCGCTGCGTGATGCCTGCGACTGCCCTGGCGTTCTGGGGTGTGAGCGTAAAGCCCGTCTTGGCGGCTGCCGCCCGGTCAATAAACAGGGCCACGGCGGGCACGGCCGCCAACTCAGGGAGTGAGGGTTCGGTCTCAGGATCGGGCAGCGTGAGCGGCTCGACGGGGTAGACATGCTCCGCCCGTACCCGGAGCGGGAGGCGGCTGGTCACGAGCAGGCGCAGACGGGGACACGTACCGAGGAGGCTCGCTGCCGCAGACGCCGCCGGAGCGATCTGCTCGAAGTTGTCCAGGAGCAGTAGCGTGGCGCGCTCCTGGAGTGCTTGCGTGAGCGTGCGCTGCAGTGGGACTCCAGGGTCCACGGCCAGGTCCAAGGCCTGGGCGATGGCGTCGTAGAGAAAGGCCGGATCACGCAGCGGCGCCAGATCCACGAACTGCACGCCGCCCGGAAACGCAGGAGCCGCATGCTGGGCGAGTTCCAGCGCCAGGCGCGTCTTGCCCACACCGCCAGGCCCGACCAGGGTCAGCAGGCGCACCTGCGGATCGCTCAGCATGTCGAGCACGGTATCGCGTTCGGCATCCCGGCCAATGATGGACGTGGCTGGGGTCGGTATGCGCGGCCGGACAACCGGAGGTTCCGCGGGATCGGGCGCATAGCGGCCACGAGCCAGCCCCACAAATGCCGCCCGCTCCGCACCGGTCAGCGCCAGGCCATCCGCCAGGAGATTGATGGTGTCGACGCGCGGCCAGTGCGTTGACCCGCGTTCGAGTTCGCTGATCGAGCGTGGGCTCACCATCGCCCGCTCAGCGAGTTGCTCCTGGGTCAGATCAGCGGCATGGCGGAGCCGCCGGAGTAACTGGCCAAAGGCGTGGAGCGCGGCAGTGGTGTCGGTTCCGTGGCTGGTCGTCACCGGGCGTCCTCACCAGCGAAGCGCGAAGCGGCATCACCGTCTTTTCATCCTAACACGGCAAATTGCGAGTGCTTTGCGAGTTCGTTGCATGGCTTTGGCCTGTGCTGGCTGGCAGGCTGGAACTGGCTTCAGTGAGAGGCCAGCGTCCTCAGTACCCGAGCGATGCAGATGGAGGACAGCCATGGTTCCCGGATGGAGTGAACGTGACCGGCAAAGCCACAACGCCATGCGGCGGGACTGGATCCGAGCGGCTGAACGTGATGGGCCTGCGCTGGGGGCGCGGGTGGGACCGCCTTGGGATACGGCTCGGCTGGCGAGCCCTACCGCGATCGTGAGGCGCTGGCTCGTGACGGGTGGGCGGCGTCTCGCCGGCGGGGATGCCCGGAGCGGCTCCCTGGCGAGGTTCTGGATCCCCAATCGAATCATGAGAGGAGAGTCGTGATGAGCCCGGGTTTTGATGGACTCACCAACTCGGCGGCCACCCGCCGCGGAACACTGGCCCTGGGATCAGCGGCCCTGCTGGGGTTGATCCAGGCGCGTGGCGCAACTGCCGGCAAGGGCAACAAGTCGTGCAAGAAGACCTCCCGCCGCAAGGTGGACGAGGCCTGCGGCCGGCAATCTGACGAGTGCAACGCGTTCTTCACCCCGCTGTGCGCTGGCACCGCGGATCCGGAGCAGTGCCGGGCGGCCGTTGCAGGCTGCTGCTCCTTTCTCAATGCGTGTGACTTCACGGGGTATGCGACATGCGTGGCAGCTCAACTCCAGCCATAACGACGACGCGCCGTCACTCCCTGGCCCTGGTGTTGGCTGCCTGGCTCGGACTACGCCACGAGCTTGAGGCCGAGGGCAAGAAGAACCGGCGCAAAACCAGGAAAAAGGACCGTTGTCAAGACAAGGTGCAGCGCAAAGCTAAAAAAACGTGCGCGCAGATCGCTGAGCAGTGCGCTGCCTACTTCCTGCCCCGCTGTGATGAGGAGGGCCAGCCGGAGGAGTGTCGCGCAGCAGTCACCGCGTGCTGCGCGCAGTTGGGAGCCTGCAACTTTACGGAGTACATGACATGCCTTTTCCCACCATCGTAGGAGCGGCATCACGTCGACAGACCCTGGCCCTGGGGTTGCTCGCCCTGGCCGGGGTGCACGGGGAGGCCGGTGTTAAGGGCAAAGGGAACAAGCGACGGCGCAAGACCGGCAAATGCGACCGCCAGGTCGAGCGAGCGATTGCCAATGCTTGCGGCACCCAGGCGGAGATTTGCGTGCGGAGTGCCGGAGCGGTGTGTGAGCGTAGCCGTGACCTTGTGGCGTGCCAGGATGCGGTACGGCAGTGCTGCGGCCTCATGGGGACCTGTGATCTGGAAGGGTATCTCGTGTGCATGGATGACCGAGTCACCCCACTCATCGCCCCGTAACGCCGCCAGTTTACGCCAGCGTGCATGACTGACCAACACCCTGTGCAACTTGCACAGGGTGTTGCACGCCCGGGTAGCGCGTGACGCAGGCGTGGCATTGACGAACGCTAACCTCCCGTTTAGGCTGGGGTCTCTGCCCCAGACACTGTTGCCTGGGCGCGCTCGTAGTTGCTCACGCCCGTGAGCGAAATGCACCTGCTTCGCGACTCGATGAGGAGGACGATGTGACGGATCCCCGTACCAATCAACTGATCGATGAGGCGATGAAGCTGCGCCTCTCCCGCCGCAGTGTGATGCGTCGCGCCTCTGCACTTGGTATTTCCGCGGGAGCATTGGGCGGCGTGCTGGCCGCGACGGGCCACGCCAAAGCCACCCCGAAAGCCGCCGTCTACATTCAGCAGCGGACCATGAACACGCTGGCCGCGACGTACTTCGTGCCGGAAGGGCAGACGTTCTTCACCCAGGTCGCCGAGGACTGGGCGAGCCAGAACAACGTCACGATTACCACGGACTACATCGGGTGGCCGGACCTGCAGCCACGTATCGCTGCGGCGGTGGAGGGAGGCTCCGGGCCGGACGTCATCGAGATGTGGGACATCTGGCCCTATCTCTACCAGGAAAAGATGGTGCCGGTGCAGGACCTCGCCGAGAAGGTGAGTGAGCAGTACGGCGGATTCTACGACTGGGTCACCAAGACCGCTTCGGTGGATGGCCAGTGGTACAGCATCCCGCATGGTTCCTCCAGTTCCGCGTTCGCCTACCGCATCAGCCTTCTGGAAGAGGCGGGCATCGACGACCCGAAGAACAATTTTCCCAAGACCTGGGAGGAGTTGTTTGCCCTGGGCAAGACGCTGAAGGAGATGGGCAAGCCGATCGGCCAGGCGCTTGGCCAGAGCCTTGGTGATCCGCCGAGCTTCGCTTACCCCTACATGTGGGCCTACGGCGGCATGGAAGTCGAGGAGGATGGCACGACCCCGGCCATCAACAAGCCTGAGTTTGTGGACGCCCTGCAAGCGTTCACGCAGACCTGGAAGGATGCCTTCGACGAGACGGGTCTGTCCTGGGACGACGGCGCCAACAACCGCGCCTTCCTCTCCGACCAGATTTCGATGACGCTCAATGGCAGCAGCGTCTACCTGGCGGCAGTAGCAGCAAAGGCGGGTGAGTCCACCCTGGACTACGAGGTGCAGGTGGATCCGGACGATATCTGGCACGCTGGCTACCCTGAAGGGCCAGCTGGCCGCTACAACGTGCTGGGCAGCCGCTCCTACGCGGCCATGAACTACTCCCCCAACGCGGATGCGGCAGTGGAGTTCCTGGACTACTTCTTCAGCCCGGACATCTTCCTGCCTTGGCTGGAGGCCCAGGGTGGCTACATCATCCCGATGGCCCCGGGTTATGCGGATGACGAGATGTACACCGGCAACCCGGCACTGGCGCCGTACCCGGAGGTCTCCGACTACAGTCGCAACCGCGGTTATGCGGGACCGGCGAACCAGAAGGCCGCAGAGTCCGCTGCGCGCTACGTGGTGGTGAACACGTTCGCGCAGGCCATCCAGTCTGGGGACGCGGCGGGCGCCATCGCGCAGGCGGAAGCGCAACTGCGCCGCATTTACGGATAGAGCCATCAGCCTTGCGAACGCCGGCTCCGCCAGGGGCCGGCGTTCACATTCGTGTCATGCCCACGCCTGGGCCCCTGGGAGTCGCTGATGAGCGTCATCACCGCGAAAGCCGAGCCCGGGTCCGGGCAGAAAGCGGCAGGACGAGCAAAGGCGCGTTTCTGGGACCGGGAAGCACCGCTTGCCTATCTGTTCATGATCCCGGGGCTGCTCATCCTGCTCCTGTTCATGGGCTACCCGTTTTTCCTCGGGATCTATCTCTCGCTGACCGACAAGATGGTCGGCTTCGCGGATTTCAGCTTCGTCGGGCTGGAGAACTACCAACTCCTGCTGGACGATCCCGTTTTCCACCGCACGGTGGCCAACACGCTCATCTACAGCTTTGTCACTGTGCCGTTCAAGCTCGTGCTGGGACTGGGCCTGGCGCTGGTGCTGAACCAGACCTTCCGCTTCAGCCGCTTCGTACGGGCCGGCCTGTTGCTGCCCTGGATTGTGCCGACCGCCATCAGCAGCCTGGCCTGGCTGATGCTCTTCGACAGCGTGCTCAGCCCGATTTCCTGGGTGCTCAAGGACTGGGGCCTGATCCAGAGCAATATCAATTTCCTGGGTGACCGCTGGAATGCCATCTCGGCCATCTGTGTCGCCAATGTCTGGCGTGGCCTGCCCTTCTTCGCCATCTCGATCCTGGCGGGATTGCAGGCGGTGGCGCCGGAGTTGCACGAGGCTGCCGCGCTTGACGGCGCAAACGCGTGGCAGCGCTTTGTGGCGGTGACGTTGCCGACCATCCGCAACATCATCCTCATTACCACCCTGTTCTCGATCATCTTCACGTTCTCGGATTTCCAGTTGATTTACGTGTTGACCAAAGGTGGACCAGCCAGTTCGACCCATGTCTTCGGCACGTACGCGTACCAGACGATGGGCTTCTCTGCGCTGGGGCAAGCGGCGGCCATCGCGCTCTCGATGCTGCCCTTCCTGGCGCTCTTCGCCGGAATCCTGCTGCGTGAAATCCGCAAGGAAGACTAGAGGAGGCGTCTCGTGGTTGGCAGCAATGTCCTGACACAGCGCCTGCTGAAGCTGTGGATACCGCTTCTGCTCTACGGCGTGTTTCTGCTCTTTCCGTTTGCCTGGATGCTGATCGTCTCACTCAAGCCGGATCAGCTCCTGCTCGACACGCGGCGCAATCCCTTTGCCCTGACCAGCGTGACGCTGAACAACTACCGCTACCTCCTGACGGAGACGGAGTTCCCGCGCTGGATCTGGAACACGATGGTGGTGACGGTGGGGGCAACGGCGCTCTCGCTCGCCTGCAGCATCCTGATCGGTTACGCGCTGGGGCGCTTCCAGTTCCGCGGTGGGAACACGATCGGTATCGCCATCTTCCTGCTCTACCTGGTGCCGCCGACGCTGCTCTTCATTCCCCTTTCGCAGATCGTGGCCGGGTTCAAGCTCTACAACACCTACTGGTCGCTCATCCTGGTGTATCCCACGTTCCTGATCCCCTTTGCGTCGTGGTTGCTCATGGGATATTTCCGCACCATCTCGAAGGAGTTGGAGGACGCCGCGCTGGTCGATGGGGCGACCCGGCTGCGGGCGATGACCCAGATTGTGCTGCCGCTGGCGATCCCTGGCGTGCTCTCGGCCGCCATCTTCTGCTTCACGCTGAGCTGGAACGAGTTTCTCTACGCGCTGGTATTGATGGGCTCCGGCGATATGAAGACGGTGCCGGTCGGCGTGGTCAGTGACCTGATCAAGGCAGATGTGTACTTCTGGGGTGCCCTGATGGCGGCCGGCATCCTGGGCTCCGTGCCCGTGGCCGCGGCGTACGCGTTCCTGGTGGACAACTATGTCTCGGGTCTGACCGCGGGCGCGACCAAGGGGTAACGCACAATCGTGGGCGCCGTAAGCCCAGAACGGCGCCCAGCTTGACAGCGCAATCCCCATCTTCCTAGCCTCACGTAGAGCCTTCCAATAGATGGGGGCCGGTTCACGTGAGGACAATTCCCATGACCGCAACCGTACAAGTGACCAATCAACCACAGGCGCACGCTGCCTTGCAGGCCGCGCACGAAGGCGGCTACCGCTTCCCGGCAGATTTTGCCGGGTTCTCCGCAGAGGTCCAGGTGGAGCATGACGGCGAGACGCAGAATGGCCGCGTGACGCTGCGCTCACCACGCGAGATCGAGATCGATCTGGAAGCGGACGAGGAAACGCTGGGCTGGCTGCGCCAGGAACTGGGCTCGATGGCGGGCCACCGCTGGCCAACGCCGTACGCCGAGTCCGATGGCCGCTGGACGTTGACCCTGGAAGCGCGAGCGGGGGA
Organism: Thermomicrobiales bacterium; assembly: GCA_046328375.1. GTDB lineage: Bacteria > Chloroflexota > Chloroflexia > Thermomicrobiales > UBA6265 > JACCXM01. The sequence continues at coordinate 31,631 of JAXLWT010000017.1, read as the reverse complement.
TCCCCTGGGTGATCTGATTCGCGTGCACGACGATCCGTTCAATTCGTCTTATCGCGTACGTGACGGCCGGATCACCCAGGTCAATCGCCAGATGGGGCCGACACGCTTCTCGATCAACATCCACGAGCACACCGAGACAGCAGACGGCCGCACGCTGCCGGCCGTTTTCACCGTTGCCTTCTGGGATTCGGCGCAGGGCCGGCTGTCCCGCACGGACGAATACCTGGACCGCTACGTCGAGGTGGCTGGGGTGCAGTTGCCGGCGGAACGGCGCATCCTGCGCGTCGAGGACGACGGTATCAGCGTGCGCAAGCTGACGCTGAGCGGACACACGCTGTTGTAGGGAACGCAAACCTATTTCTCCAGGCGGCGGATGTCCGGGACACGGACTAAAGACGCCGCTGCGCAGCCTCTCGCCGGGCTTGGTGTTCTGCCTTGCTGTACAACGTGGCTGGGCAAGGTGTTCCCGGATTCAGCAGTATTGCCAACTTCGCCCGGCGGGGATTTCGTAGATTGTGGGAGGAAAAAACAGCGCCGCCAGGAACCCACAACGCTCCCTGGCGGCGCTCTCGTGGCGCAGGTTTCGCAGTTACAAGCACTCGATGGTGACGGTGATGGAGCCGCTGTTATCTTCAGGTACGGGATCGAGGTTTCGGAAGGCCAGAGCCAGTCCGTCTCCAGTAATAAGCTGTTCGTACACGTGTTGCGTGTTGTAGTTACCCCACGCGCCTGGGGGGATGCTGTTCACGAGCAAACCGAGACGAAGGTTGTGGTACGTAAATTCTGGCGCGTTGGGGTTGGCAAAGGGAAATGCTGCGCACGCATCGTTGCCGTATAGCGCGTTGGTGGACCAGAATCCGCTCGCGCGCAGGAGGTAGCGTTGGCCTTTCGGAAGGGCTGGCGAGTTGGCCGTTCGCCCATTGGCAGGCACCGCCACGGTGGCGAAGGTCTTGCCCGGGGCGCAGACGGTGGTGTCAGTATTCTTCTTCGTCTTCTTCTTTCGCCGGCGCGCGCCCGCGCCTTCTTGCGCGAGACGGTTCATGCTGACGGCGCCAAGTGCGGCGAGCCCCATCACGCGAAACGCGCTGCGGCGGTTCCCCAAATGCTGCGACGTAGCGACAATACGATCAAAATGGTGTGAATCCAACGGTTCGAACTCCAGGTTTGCGTCCGTTCTTTCCCCGGCGGGTCCGGGACGCTCAACATGATGGAGGCGGCGACGCCGATGGCCAGCCAGACCCATAACACGCAGGATGCCAATTTCGCGTCACCGCTGCTTTCCCCAGCTGACCCTACCGCCATGCACCGGCTGACCCCGGAGATGGAGCGCCTCGCAGGGAACGTCCTGAGTGAGGTCTTGCGCCGGCAAGAGCAGGATCCATGGCCATTGGGGGGGATGCGTTCACCAGAAGAACTTGGCGCCGAGGTTGGGGAGACCGTCACGGCTGCAGGCCTCGGGGTCGAGGAAGCCCTACGTCTCTGGCAGGAGCACCTGCAGCCGGCCAACGTCGCCGTCGATCACCCAGGTTACCTGGCGTTCATCCCGCACGCGCCGACCGAGGCGGCGATCTTTTTCGACATGCTCGTCAGTGGCCTCGCAATTTATGCCGGAAGTTGGCTCGAGGCTTCCGGGGCGACGTACGCCGAAAACCAGGCGTTGCGCTGGCTGGCGGAGTTGGCCGGATATCCGGCGGGGGCGGGTGGGACCTTCGTGCAGGGCGGGACGCTGGGCAACCTCTCCGCACTGCACACCGCGCGGACTGCCGCGTGGCGTAAACGGGACGGGCAGCGCCCGACGCGTTGGCAGGTTGCGGCATCGGCAGAAGCGCATTCCTCCATTAATCAGGCGGCGCGCGTGCTCGATATCGACGTGCTCGATGTACCGGTCAACGCCGAACACCGCCTGTCAGCCGCGGGGTTGCGGCAGGCCATCGAGGCGGGAGGCCACGATGGCCTCTTCGCCGTCGTGGCCTCCGCTGGAGCCACCAACCTGGGGGTGATCGACGACCTGGCCGGGGTGGCGGAAGTTTGCCGGGAGCATGGACTCTGGTTCCACGTCGACGGCGCCTATGGGCTGGCGGCGCTCGCTTCGCCGCAGCGAGGAGCGATGTTCACCGGCATCGAGCAATCCGACAGCTTCATTGTCGATCCACACAAGTGGCTGTTTGCAGGGTACGACGCCTGCGCGCTTGTCTACCGTGACCCGGTGCAGGCGCGGGCTGCCCACAGCCAGTCCGCTTCCTACCTGGATGCGCTGAACGCGCGCAACGAGTGGAACCCGGCGGACTATGCCGTCCAGCTCAGCCGCCGAGCGCGTGGCCTGCCTTTCTGGTTTTCGCTGACTGCTCACGGCACAGACGCCTATGCCGCGGCCGTCGAAGCCGGATTCACTCTCACGGCACAGACGGTGGCGGCGATCAGGGCCCGTCCATACCTGGAACTTGTGGTGGAACCGGACCTGACCGCGATCGTGTTCCGGAGGGAAGGCTGGGAGAGCGAGGACTACGACCGCTGGGCTGCTGAACTGCTGGCTGCGGGGACGGCGTTTGTGATGCCAACCCGCTTCCAGGGCCAGCCTGCCGCGCGGCTGGTCCTGTTGAACCCGCGGACCACCATCGCAGACATCGAGGCCTTGCTTGACGCCATGGCGTAGACGGTGCATCTGGCGCCACTCAGTCATGCGGGCTGGTATCGTGCAGAAGACGCGGTTTTGGGAGAAGAAGACGAAAGGCGCCTGCCATGGCAATCGACGCAACGATGCAGGTTATTCGTGCTCACGGGCCCAGGGACTACCGGCTGGAGGAGATTCCGGTCCCGCAGCCAGGCCCCGGTGAGATCTTGATCGAAGTCGATGCCTGCGGAATCTGCGCCTCTGATATGAAGTGCTGGCTCGGTGGTGAGCTTTTCTGGGGCAAGAACAACTCTGGCGGGTACTGCGAGCCGCCGGCCGTGGCCGGGCACGAGTTCGCCGGCCACATCGTCGCGCTGGGCGAGGGCGCAGGTGAACTGCACGGTGTCGATGTGGGAGACCGGGTCATCGCCGAGCAGATCATTCCCTGTGGCGAGTGCCGTTTCTGCCGCAACGGGCAGTACTGGATGTGCCAGGACCACCCGATTTTCGGCTTCAAGAATTACCTGATCGGCGGTATGGCGAAGTACTCGCTCTATCCCGCCAAGTCCCGCGTGCACAAGGTGCCCGAATCGCTCAGTGTGGGCGAGGCTGCCTACATTGAGCCTGCCACCTGCGCCTGGCACGCGGTCGACCGGGGTGAGATCAAGGAGGGCGATACCGTCGTCATCGCCGGCGTCGGCAACATCGGCCTCTGCATGGTGCAGATCGCGAAGATGCAGGGCGCGGGGCAGGTGATCGCGATCGACGGGCGCGAGTACCGCCTGGACCTGGCCCGGGAGTTCGGGGCAGACGTCACGATCGATGTGTCCAAAGAGGATGCCGTGGCCCGTGTCCGCGAGCTGACGGATGGCTACGGGGCGGACGTGTACATCGAAGCAACCGGGAACCCGGCGGCGGTAGAGATGGGCCTGCAACTGATCCGCAAGCTGGGCACCTACGTCGAGTTCAGTGTCTTCAACGAACCGGCGACCATCAACTGGACCATCATCGGGGACACCAAGGAGCTGAACATCCACGGCAGCCACCTGGGGCCGTACTGCTACCCGAAGACCATTGCGGCGATCGCCGACGGCTCACTCCGGGTCGCGCCCCTGGTGGCGGAGGCCTACCCCATCAGTCGCTTCGCGGAGGCGATGGAATCCTCGCTCTCCGGCGGCGTGATGAAAAACATCATCGTTCCCGGGTAGGGCAGGGAGTCGAGACGGGCATGGGCCAGCGGATCACGATCTTCTTCGATGTCGATAACACCCTCCTGGACAATGAGCGCGCCAAGCTCGATCTCTGGGCGCAGTTCGCGGCCTACCTGGGGCCGGACGGCGCAGAACGATTTGATGCGATCTATGAACAGGTGCGCAGGGACCTGGGGATGGTCAGCTTGCCCTTGGTCCTGGAGGCTCTCGATGCCGCTGCCGCCAGTGACCCCAGCCTGACGCCGGAGCAACGGCGCGAGCGGCGCTTCGCTTTTGCGGAACTCCTGATGGGGTTTCCCTACGGCGAATACCTTTACCCGGGCGCGCTGGAGGCGGTGAGACACGCCCGGCGGGCGGGACAGGTGGCGATCCTCTCAGAGGGAGACGAGGTTTTTCAGCCCCACAAGATCTGGCGCACGGGACTCTACCAGGAGGTGGAGGGGGCGGTGATCATCTTCCGTCACAAGCTGGAGCACCTGCGGGAACTGGTCGCCGCCTACCCGGCGGATCACTACGTCCTGGTCGAGGACAAGCCGGACATCCTGCAGGAGGTGAAGCGCACGCTGGGGAGCCAGGTGACGACGGTCTTCGTACGCCAGGGCAAGTACGCCGCTGCCCTCACCGCTGGCGAATCTGCGCCGGACATCGTGCTGGATAGTATTGCCGGGTTCACCAGGCTCGATCTTGCCAGGCTGTCTCAGGAGGTGACGCATGTCGCCGGGAGAACGTAGGGACGGGATTGCCCAGATTACCCGACGCGGCCTGCTCGCCCTCACGGCAGCGAGCCTGGTTGCAATCGAAGATGCTGAGGCGCGGAAGGGTAAGAAGAAGCGGCGTAAGCGCAAGAAGGGTGGCCAGGGTGGCCCAGGCACTATCCCGGGACCTGTCCTGCCGGCGCTCCGGCCTTTTCCGCAGCAACTGGGGTATGGAGACGTTCGCCCCAGCCGGCGGACGCAGGCACAACTGAACAGCGATGTCCGGGTGTTCTATGACCGCTGGAAATCGCGTTACCTGATCGGGCTCACCGGTAGTGACGGCACTCAGCAGTACCGCGTCGCCTTTGGCCGCAATGGTGACAAACGAGGAGTGACGGTCTCCGAGGGCCAGGGATATGGCCTGATGATCGCGGCCACTATGGCGGGCCATGATCCCGACGCGCAGCGCATCTGCGAGGGGTTGTGGCGTTTTGCGCGCGCCCACCCCAGCACGATTGACAACCGGCTCATGGATTGGCGCGTGCCGGGTGGCTCGGGGGACGACAGCGCCTTCGACGGCGACGCCGACCTGGCCTACGGATTGTTGCTCGCCGACGCGCAGTGGGGTGGCAGCGGCGCCATCAACTTCCGGGCAGAGTTTGAGCGCACGCTGGCCGGCATCCTCGCCTCCAACATCGGCCCCCAGAGTCGGTTACCCATGCTGGGCGACTGGGTGAATCCGAACGACAGCAGGTACAACCAGTACACGCCACGCAGCTCGGACCTGATGACCGGGCACTTCCGGACCTGGGCCCGGGCGACGGGCGCGAACGTCTGGAACGATGTCGTGACCGCCAGCCAGTCCACGATCAGTTCCCTGCAGGCCAGCTACGCCCCCGGCACCGGGTTGTTACCGGACTTCATCCAGCCGCGTTCAGCGCAGGATCACACCCCTCAACCGGCCGTCGCGAATTTCCTGGAGGGAGCCAACGACGGCAACTATTCCTACAACGCCGGGCGCGATCCGTGGCGAATTGGCGCTGATGCGTTGCTGCACGGTGACGCAGCTTCGTCATCTCAGGCCGCGAAGATCGCCAACTGGGCGAGGGATACAACCAATGGGAATCCTCGCGCGTTCAAATCGGGCTACTACCTGGACGGCCGGCCGCTGCCTGATTCGGACTACTTCTCGATCTTCTTCGTGGCGCCGCTCGGTGTCGCCGCGATGAATGTCGCCGGCCTGCAGTCCTGGCTGGATGACATCTACGACGCCGTTATCAAGAGCACGGACGAGGACTATTACGAAGAGAGCGTGGCGCTGCTTTGTCTGCTCCTGATGACAGGCAATTTTCGCGACCCTACGCGCTAACAAGTGAACTTGATTGGCGCGCAAGCGAGTCTTGATCAGGATTGTTCGTTCCCTTCGTTCGTGCCACGCAGTTTCCACGCAGGTTGCTTGCTAGAGATCGTTACGACGGGAAGACCCAGACGGTCTGGAGGGTCCGTGTATCCGTGATGACCGAATTGCCCATTGACGTCCCGGCCGACAGGAATTTCTTGTCGACAAGAGACGTCTGGAATCAAGCCGCCAACTCTCTTGCTCCGCTGTGGGTAGTGGGACTGGGCGTGCTCTGTTTGGCGGTTGGGTACTTCGTTTCGCCCGTTCTCGCTCCGGTGTTTTCTCGAGCAGGAGTTTGGCTGCCGTATCTGTCGCTCGGTACGCTGTTTCCGGTCCTGTTGGCCGTGGTCGTGCTGGCTCAGCGTGCGGGACACAAGGCGCCAAGAGTCCTTCGGCTGTTCATTCTCGCTATCACCTGCAGTGCTGTCGTCGCTTTTGCTGGCCCAGTCCACGCCCTCGTTGCCATGGGTGTTGCCCAACTGCAAACCGGGATTTGTGCGGTCTTTCGCTGTAGAGACAGTTCCCGGCATAGGTTAGACCTACTGACTCTTCTGGGTTTCAGCTTTCTGGCATGGGTTGTATGCCTGGAGTTATTCACCTGGGAAGGCATGGCGTCGCGTGTTCCACCCTCCTGGACCCTCTTCGCTATTGGGGGAACTGTGGCAATTGCCACATGTTGGTGGATGTTCGGAGGCGTTCATAGCACCGCTAGCGTCACGCCGCTGCCGAATCGCCTCCTGGACCTCCTTGCGATTGTCGTTATTGCGGCGGCAGCGTTCCGGACTGACGGTCTCTTCGTCACTGATGGCCTGGGTGAGGACGGCACGTTCCACCACTGGGGTGCGTTTATTGGTGCCGCAGAAGCCGTGAAACAGGGCGGTTGGCTCCTGTGGGACGTGCCGTCGCTCTACGGATTTCTCAGTGCCATCGCGCTGGCGCGATTTCCAGCGCCATCGACGTGGGAGTCCCTCTATCTCGCGAACGGTTTGTTGGCGGCGTTGCTGGGAGTCTGGGTGTATTCGCGACTGAAGGCTGTTCATGCGACGGCGTTCGGTTCGGTATTCGCTCTCCTCGCTGTTCTGGTGGTGGTTTTCCTCAGCACCTACCCGCCGCTTCTGTCACCCCAGCACTACTTTCCCCAGTCTGGCGCCTTCCGATTCGTGTGGTGCTACGTCCTGATCGGCGTGCTTGCCTGGGAGAGTAGCCTGATTCCGGGTAGCAGAAGACAGCGGATAGCGCTGATCGTGGGATCACTCTGCTGGACACTGTCTGCGCTGTGGTCAGCAGAAAGCGCTGTCTACGGCACGGCGATCTGGCTCCCAGCCATGGGCCTGATGCTGATCCGTGATCATCTTGCGCAGAGCGTGCAACGCGACTGGCGAACTGCACTTGGTTGGTTCGTGTTACCTCCGCTCTTTTTGACCGCGGTGTCTGCGGCGATTGTCCTGTCTTATCGCAATTCCCTTGGAGAAGGACCAGACATCCGCGCGTATATTGAGGTCGTTCTGGCGTTTTCCAGCACCACGGTCAGCGACATCACCGGTCTCTATGACCCAATGACGTTTGCCCGAACCATCGCCGTCGGGGTGCTGGTTGTCATCATGCTTGCGGCTGTGGCGGTTGAGTTTGCCAGCAATCAAGATGGCCTGCGCTATCTTCCACTGGCGTGCGGTTCGGCACTTGGCGTGTGGGCACTCCTCAGCTATCCGGTGGGCGAAGTTTTCCAGTTTGCGATCTACCGCATCGTCCCGTTCATGATCCTGGTTATGGCAGTCCTGCTTTCGGTCGCTCTTCCCAGTCTCGCTTCCCATCTAGCCCAACCATGGAATGACGCGTTCAAGGCAACTTTCATCACGATTCTCGTGGCGCTCCTGACCACGGCAATTGCGAATGCCGCGGAACTTGGCAAATACATCAATGCATTCCGCACCGAGCCATTCGTCGGACGCGATGTCACCGCTGGCCTGCCTGCGGTGGACCCGTCTCTCCAGGCGCTGCTTGTTGACGCCGGAGTCGAGCGCGATGATCCGATTTTTTATGCTGGCTCCGACTACGGGAACCTGATGCCGAAGTGGACGCCAGCGGGTGCCCCCGTGCCAGTTACCGAGACTCGTCAGTGGCTCACCGGGCAGCCTGTGACCATGGTCTTTCTATCGGACCCGCGCAAACAGGTGTATATGGCTCGAGATACTCAGCGTGACCCAGAGGGAGGCTGGCTGGTCGAGCGCCGCCAGGCCGACAGCGTGCTCTTTGGAATCGGCGACTGGTTCTTCAAGCAAGTCTCCGAGACCCATGTTCCGACTCGAATTGCGGAGAATGAGCATTGGCGTCTGATACGTTACGAGCCAGCCGTCGTAGCCACAGGGCCGGATGAGATTCCCCGTGTGCCGGAGGGGCACCCTACGCTCCCGACCGAGTTCCTGGTCAATGGCGCGTCATTGTCCGGGAGTGTCTTCCCCTCCGTCTGGGGGTACTTTGGGTCAGAATGGTCTTCACTCGGGAAGGATGAAGGCGGAGTGTGCGCGCTTGAACAAGGGACACTCTACGTGTTTACGCCAGCGCCGCTTAATGCCAGCCTCGCCGTTAGTAATCTTCGAGGCTCTGACCAGGACGTGCTCGATGTATCGGTGAATGGCCAGGCTCAGGTAACAACTCAACCAACTCGCAATGGCAAGATGGCGACCGAGGTCGCACTCCAAAAGGGTTGGAATGAGATCGTTGTGGCACTCCCCGGCTCAACCAACGTCGATGGAGAACGGACGCCGGATAGGACGGGCTGCGAACCGGTGGGCTCTCTGCGGAAGCTCGCGATTAAGAGCGTCGACCTGCGGTTTCGCACGTAGCGCATCCGGAGGCTTGCCAGCCCACGTGGTCCAACCGGTTTACCATGATAGGGATGCCACAACGTGACGAGGTGGCGTGTCTAGCAGGATGGGTGCAGCAATTCCTGATTCAACAGCGTTCGCGCGAACGATAAGGCGCGTCATCCTCGATCAGTCGAATAATGCTCATGTCGGCCACATTGGCTCTGCACTCTCGATCGCCGATCTCATCGCGGCGCTCTACGCAGAGGTGCTTGTCATTCCGAGTCCAGATAATCCAGACCGAGATCGCTTTATCCTGTCGAAGGGGCACGCAGTGCTTGCTGTCTATGCCGCGCTGTACCAGATAGGATGGCTGAGTCAGGCAGACCTGGACACTTACTGCGGGGATGGCACACTGCTGGGAGTGCATCCGGATCATGCATTGCCAGGGATTGATTTCTCGACTGGCTCGCTTGGGCACGGTCTCTCACTGGCAGCCGGTGCAGCGTTGGCCGCCCGATTGCAGGGCTCCTCCCGGCGCGCGTTTGTGCTGGTGAGTGACGCTGAGTGCAACGAAGGATCGCTCTGGGAAGCTGTGATGTTTGCGGCACACCACGGGCTGTCAAACCTGATCGTCATCATTGATCTCAACGGGCAACAAGCCCTGGGTTACACTCAGGATGTCCTGAGTATGTCCAACATGGCCGAGCGGTGGCAGGCCTTCGGTTGGGACGTGCATGAAGTTGACGGGCACGATACTGCGATGTTCGTAAAGACTGTTGCCGAATTGGACACTGTGAATGGTCGGCCACACGTACTGATCGCGCGTACGGTGTTCGGCAAAGGAGTCTCCTTCATGGAGCGGCAGATCAAGTGGCACTACCTGCCTATGTCCGCTGAGGAGTATCACCGTGCAGTTGCTGATGTGCTCACCTCCGCATGAGAGCTGCATTTGCCGCAGCCGTCACGGAGCTCGCGGCTCAGGATGGGCGCATCCTGCTTCTAACCGGCGATTTGGGGTTCATGGCGCTGGAGCCGTTCAGTAACCGATTCCCGGGTCGCTTCTTCAATGTGGGAGTCGCCGAGCAAAATATGGTTGGTCTCGCAACTGGCCTGGCTGAAGCGGGTTACCTTCCGTTTGTTTATTCCATCGCACCCTTCGCGACGCTACGACCGTACGAATTCATTCGTAACGGACCGATCTTGCACCAGTTGCCCGTACGGATTGTCGGAGTAGGCGGTGGATTCGAATATGGAAGCGCGGGGCCCAGTCATTTCAGCCTGGAAGATGTGGGGGTGATGCGTGCCCAGCCTGGGATCACGATCATCACTCCGGCGGATTCGCAACAGACCCGTACAGCGCTGCTTTCTACCTATGATCTCCCGGGGCCGATCTATTATCGGCTTGGCAAGGATGACAAGGCGATTGTGCCTGGCCTGGAAGGCCGCTTCGCCCTGGGCCAGGCCGAAATCCTGGGTGACGGACGGGACCTGTTGCTTGTCGCAATGGGAAGTAGTGCCGTTGAGGCAGAAGCTGCGGCCAGCGACCTTGCCAGGCAGGGCGTTGGGTGCACCGTGGTAGTTATCGGCAGCGTACAACCGGCACCCTTGGAGACACTCACCGCGATGCTCGGCCGATTTCCCATAGTCATGACCGTTGAAAGCCACTATGTGAACGGGGGGATCGGGTCTCTGGTGGCAGAAGTCATTGCTGAAAAAGGGCATCGCTGCCTGTTGGTTCGCTGTGCCGTGAAACAGAGTGTGTCCGGAATCACCGGCAGCCAGGCGCATCTTTCCCAGAGATACGGCGTCTCCCGTGATGCACTCGTAGAGGCGGCATTGTCTGCTCTCGGAAGACGTGATGAGGCCGGTGTAGCACAGTGATTTCGGTCGTGCTGCCTGTCCATAACCAGGAAGACCACATTGGACACCTGGTGAGAGAGTATGAGATTGCGCTTGAACAGCTACCTCAACCGCATGAGTTGATTCTTGTCGTCAATGGTTGCCGCGACCGCTCCCTGGAAGTCTGCCAGGAACTCGCTCGTGCCTTTGAGACCGTGCGTGTGCTTGAGAGTGGGCGAGGTGGGTGGGGCATCGCTGTCAAGGCTGGGTTAGTCGCTGCCCGCGGGGATATTCTCTGCTACACCAATTCAGCCCGTACGACCTCGGCTGACCTGCTCCTGATCCTGCTCTATGCGGTGGCCTACCCGAACGTCGTGGTCAAGGCGAACCGCAAGATCCGGGAACGGTGGCAGCGCCGGCTCGGGTCACTGATCTACAACCTTGAGTGCCGATCGCTATTCAACCTCTCCAACTGGGATATCAATGGAACGCCGAAAGTATTCCCAAGGCAGTTTGAGAAGTTGCTGTTGCTCACGCGAGAAGACGATCTGATCGATCTCGAATTCATCGATGTTTGCCGCCGTTACGGCTATCCCGTCATCGAAGTCCCTATCTTTTCCAGTCGCAGACATGGTGGCTCTTCCACTACAAATTACCGTTCAGCGCTACGTATGTATTGGGGCGCATTCACCTATCGCCGGTCACGCAGCGGACGCCATGTCGCCTGACGAGGTAACTCGCGATGCAGCCTGGGCGCAACAGAATGCCGAGTGGCGTGAACCCGAAGAGGCACTATCGCTCTGGCAGGGCGCCGCGGAGGTCGATCCGCGCCTTTTCGCGTATACCGTCAGCGGCGATTGGTGGGAGGCACTGGCTGCGACAGGGCGAACGTTACTTGTCAGTCGAGAGTATGAGCACCTGCTACTGGCCCTGACGGTCACCAGCGGAGGACCTCAGATTTCCTTCATCCCGTTGCCGCACCCGTCAGGTGTGGCGGTAGATGAACATCGGCGAACGGTCTACGTTGCCAGCACACGAAACCCGAACCAGATCTTCGACCTGCAGCCAGTCAATGGTGCAGTGCCTCAAGGGAATGTCGCGGACGAATGTTGCGTGGAACATCCACTGGTGCCGGTGCGATCCCGCTTTCTGCCGGGTAGCACGTATCTGCATGACCTCGGGCTGATTGATGGGGTGCTTCACGCGAACGCGGTAGGGCAGAATGCCATCATCAGCTTGCAGGGATTCGATGAGCCCAGGGTTGTGTGGTGGCCCGCGGCCCTGGATCGTCCCGATGGACCTCTGCTTGATCGCAACTATCTCCAGTTGAATTCAATTGCGCCCGGCTCTTCGTTGGTGTCGTCTTTCTTTTCTGCGTCAACTGATCGGGTCTCCACGCGGCGTCCGGGCCATCGCAATTTTGCCGTTGATCAGCGTGGGGTCATCTTCTCCGGAGACACGAGGGAACCTGTTGTGCGAGGGCTCACGCGCCCGCATTCAGCACGATTCGTTCGCGATCACCTCTGGGTGGACAACAGCGGGTATGGCGAAGTCGGCGTCGTTGACAGTGGCCGTTTTTCACCAGTGGTGCGTCTTCCCGGCTGGACGCGAGGCCTCCACAGCGCTGGGCACGTGGCATTTGTCGGGACCTCGCAGGTCATTCCGAGATTCCGGCACTATGCACCTGGTCTGGACCTCGAAACGTCCATCTGCGGATTACATGCAATCGATGTGCAGCGCGGCACCCTTCTCGGAAGCATGACCTGGCCGATGGGCAACCAGATATTCGCCATCGATTCCGTACCGAGCACCTGGCAGACCGGGTTTCCGTGGCCGGCTGGAAAACAACGGTCTTCTAGCCGCAAGCGAGTTAAGGATCTCTTCTACGCCTACCGGGTGACAGGCGGCGCCCATGACTGCGACGCAGGCAAGGGGGTGCCCAAGTTCGATACACTCGCGCGGTTGCCTGACCGGACTCCAAATGCCAATGGCTAAGACATTGACGTGACGTCACGGCCACCTGTTGCCGTAAAGGGAAAGTAGAGGGTCATGGATTTTCGGTTTCTGATGCTGAGCGCGATGTATGAGAACGGTGGCAATACCACGCATCGATTCCTTGATGGCCATCCCCAGATGTACGTCTACCCGTTTGAATCCCAGGTGGGAACCCGGCATGTTCAGGACAAGTTTTCCGCGATGTTTCCTGCCAAATACCGCTGGCCGGCTTTTGCGCTGGATGCCAGCGTTGACGCAGACTACGCCGCCATCATCGACGAAGAAGGAAAAGTGCGCGCTCGTACACCGCACGTCAGCAAGTTTCGGCATATGCCATTCGACTTTTCCGACGATGACCGGAAAGAGCACTATCGACGTTACGTCGAACGGGCAGGACGTTCGCGGCCGACCAACGTGGAGGCATTCTTTCGAGCTACGTTCGATGCCTGGCAAGACTACCGGCGTACTGGTGAGGAGTCAGTGTATGTCGGCTATAGCCCGATTATTGTGGTAGACGCGGCGACTATCCTGAGCGATTTGCCCCAGAGCCATGTTTTGCATGTTGTGCGTAATCCGTGGTCGGCCTACGCGGACACCAAGAAGAGGCCTGTCCCGCTTTCGCTGGTGGACTACATAACTGGCTGGACGATCAACCAGTATCACGCCCTTCTGTACAAGGCACAGTTCCCGGATCGTATGCACATTGTGCGCGCCGAGGATGTCATGGCCGATCCGGTTGCCACGTTGGGCGCAATCTGCGACGCTCTCGGTCTCGAACGAGACCGCTCGCTGGGTACGCCGACGTGGAACGGAAACGCGCTGGAGCAGATTTACCCCTGGGGGACAATCCGCAACGCGACCCCGGCTGCAAACCTGGCTACGGCGCAGGAACTTTCCTCTTCAGAGCAGGACCTGATTCGAGCCCACTCCTGGCAGTACCTCGATGAGTTTGACTACCGCACGCTGCTTGGATAGTTGATGAAGCGCGTAATCCTGACCGGAGCAACCGGCTTTGTGGGAGCGAATCTCGCGAGAGCGTTGCTCACGGCAGGGCATGACGTGCACCTCCTGATACGTGGGACTGGCGACCATTGGCGCCTCAGCGATATCACGGGTGATGTTGCCGTGCATCAGGTCGATCTTGCGGATTCACCCGCGGTCTCGGCTGTCGTTGCCAGCGTCCAGCCAGAGTGGGTGTTTCACCTGGCGGTGTATGGTGCTTACTCAACCCAGACCGTTGCCCACCGGATGGTCGAGACAAACCTGATGGGCACCATCAATCTGGTAGAGGCGTGTGCGCGGACAGGCTGCGATGCGTTCGTGAACACTGGCTCGTCATCGGAGTATGGATTCACCGCACAGGCGGCCGTGGAGACCGATCGACTCATTCCCAATAGCACCTACGCCGTGACCAAGGCGGCAGCGACGCACTACTGTCATTACGTGGCACATCGAGACAAACTCAACCTCTCAACACTCCGCCTGTATTCGGTCTATGGACCATATGAAGATCCTTGCCGGCTCATGCCTAAACTGGTGATGTCCGGGCGTCATGGAGAGTTCCCATCTCTTGTGTCTCCTGACATTGCGCGGGACTTTGTGTATGTCACGGACGTGTGCAGCGCATACCTGCTCTCGGCGCAGCATCGGGGCGGGCAGCCAGGCGAGATTTACAACATCGGATCCGGAGTCCAAACGAACCTACGAGCGTTGGTAGAACTGGCGAGGAACCTATTCGCCATCGAGGCCGAACCAGCCTGGGGCAGTATGGCAAATCGTGAGTGGGACTCCACGGTTTGGGTGGCAGACTCCAGCAAAGCCCATGAGAAGTTGGGTTGGAGGACTACCGTCAGCCTCGTGCAGGGGTTGGAGTACTTCTCAAGCTGGCTGAGCGACCATCCGGAGCTTGAGGCCCGATACTCGTCTGCGCTCGAAGCAGCTCGTTAAACCCGGCGTGCCGGCATAGCTCACTTTCACGGCTTAACCGCGGACCTTGCACGTACACCCTTCGTACCGTATAGTTCGCGACCTCGCAAAGCGCAATGCAATCTGCGCGTGAGACCGGCGGGAGCCGGCGACGACAGGCTGCGTGCGCGCGAGACTCACCCGGATGCACTACTTGACATAGTGTGGCGTGGGTGATAGGATTTGTCGGTTGCGCGAACGGGCTTCCTGGTCAGGATAGCCAGCGGCGGAGAACTGGAAACAGGGCTCCGGACGTACGATCGCTCACGACATCGGCGAAGGGGTTGACAATAACCTGCCGCCGTGATAATCTGATTCGGTTGCTCACGGAGATCACAATCCTGGGCGATCAGGGCGGGGAGGCATCGCTGCTCACTGCTACGTACTTGACATAGTACGAAGCAGGGCGCCAGACTCCTCGGGTTGCTAAAGTGGCCTCCACGAGCCAAAGCAACCGAGCGCGGGAACGCGCTGGTCCGGGCACTTGACATAGTGATGTCGACGTGCGATAATCGTTGGGTTCCGGAGAGGCAAGTGAGCGTCCTCTTCTCGCGGCGGCAAGCCGACCGTGAGGTGAGTGATGCGCGTCTCTGGAAGCGGGACTTCGGTCCTCCGGGAAGCCCTTGACAGGGCGCGGGGGATGCGGTAAAGTCTCCGGGCTCTGGAAACGGAGCGATCCCCCGAACGTGAGGATCGGTTGAGCCAGATGCTGGCGTGGTCGGAGACGACCGGCGGCAGATGTGCAAGACTTTTCCGCGCGGGGATACCTTGACAAGCTGGCACACGCGCAGATTCGGAGTCATCCGGCGTCTGGTGAGCGTATGCCGAAGACGGAGCGAGCGGAGGGTAGGCTGCCCTTAGCCGGGATCTTTCGGGGTCCTGGTGGGGGTGCGGGCTATCGTTTCGCTGCGTTCTATTGCACATGTCAGCGTGAGCGAGATGGTGTCGTGGTCTTCACGACAGCCGGAGGGTTTTCGGATCCTTCGACCACACACGCCTGGCGGACTGGAGACGGTTTGCGGGGTGGGGTGTGAACCTCTGTCAGCACAGACAGACAAAACAAAGCAACCACAATGGTGGAGAGTTTGATCCTGGCTCAGGATCAACGCTGGCGGCGTGCCTAATGCATGCAAGTCGAGCGGGGTGTCCTTCGGGGCACTTACGCGGCGGACGGGTGCGGAACACGTGGGCAACCTGCCCTGAGGTGGGGGATAGCCGGTGGAAACACCGGGTAATTCCGCATAAGGTCACCAGTCGGAGGATTGGTGAGGAAAGGGTCTTCGGACCCGCCTTAGGAGGGGCCTGCGGCCGATTAGCTAGACGGTGGGGTAACGGCCTACCGTGGCGATGATCGGTAGCTGGTCTGAGAGGACGGCCAGCCACACGGGGACTGAGACACGGCCCCGACTCCTACGGGAGGCAGCAGCAAGGAATCTTCCGCAATGGGCGAAAGCCTGACGGAGCAACGCCGCGTGTGGGATGACGCCTTTCGGGGTGTAAACCACTTTTCTCAGGGAAGAAGCACTGACGGTACCTGAGGAAGAAGGACCGGCTAACTACGTGCCAGCAGCCGCGGTAATACGTAGGGTCCGAGCGTTGTCCGGAGTTACTGGGCGTAAAGCGCGCGCAGGCGGCGGTGTAAGCATGGCGTGAAAGCCCCAGGCTTAACCTGGGAGGGTCGTCGTGGACTGCACCGCTTGAGGGCGGTAGGGGCTGGTGGAATGCCTGGTGTAGTGGTGAAATGCGTAGAGATCAGGCGGAACACCCGTGGCGAAGGCGGCCAGCTGGGCCGTCCCTGACGCTGAGGCGCGAAGGCGTGGGGAGCGAACGGGATTAGATACCCCGGTAGTCCACGCAGTAAACGATGCAGACTAGGCGTGGGGGGAGTTGACCCCCTCCGTGCCGGAGCCAACGCGGGAAGTCTGCCGCCTGGGGAGTACGGCCGCAAGGCTAAAACTCAAAGGAATTGACGGGGGCCCGCACAAGCGGCGGAGCGTGCGGTTTAATTCGACGCGACGCGTAAAACCTTACCAGGGTTTGACATGCTCCTGCAGAGCCGGGAAACCGGTTGGCCTTCGAGGGTGGAGCACAGGTGCTGCATGGCTGTCGTCAGCTCGTGCCGTGAGGTGTTGGGTTAAGTCCCGCAACGAGCGCAACCCCTGTGGGTAGTTAGATGATCTACCCAGACTGCCGGTCGCAAACCGGAGGAAGGTGGGGATGATGTCAAGTCCGCATGGCCCTTACATCCTGGGCGACACGCACGCTACAATGGCCGGGACAGCGGGTAGCCAAGCCGCGAGGCGGAGCGAATCCCAAGAAACCCGGTCTCAGTTCGGATCGTGGGCTGCAACCCGCCCACGTGAAGCCGGAGTCGCTAGTAACCGCAGGTCAGCAGTACTGCGGTGAATATGTTCCCGGGCCTTGTACACACCGCCCGTCACGTCACGAAAGCCGGTAACGCCTGAAGCCGGTGGGCTAACCCCTTGGGGAGGCAGCCGTCGAGGGCGGGATTGGTGATTGGGACGAAGTCGTAACAAGGTAGCCGTAGCGGAAGCTGCGGCTGGATCACCTCCTTTCTAGGGAGATTATCCCGAGGTCAAGCGGTGGGGTGATGAGGTTGGCGCGTGAGGCACCGAGCCTCGAGGACTTCCCTGCGGGTTGAGGTCCTGGCAGAGGCGCTCAGGCGCGAACGGAATCTCACCGAGCCACGAACCGGATCACGCACGCGGACATGACGCACTAGCAGGCAGGGGAGCACGATGGGTAACCATCGGCTTCGCGCGCTCCGTCTTGGGCATAAGCCGCCCTGCCGGTTACCGGCAGCGCGTGCGGAATCATGGAAGAACAGTGGATCGCTGATCGACGTTGGGCCGTAAGGCCTGGCGCGGCGGCGCTTGACGCGGGCGCGTAGCTCAGGTGGTCAGAGCGCGGCCCTGATAAGGCCGAGGTCCCTGGTTCGAGTCCAGGCGCGCCCACCTTTCGGGGTGGACACGTCAGGACGAGCGCGCTGTTCCCGTTGTTCTTCCCGATTTCTTGCCCAGCTTCTTGCACCTTGACAATGCGCCACGCGAGACCCGCCGGGTCTTGCGGCCGTGGATGTGGCTGACCGACCTGGTCGTGCCGGATCATCCACGCGCACTGTATGAGCAACATAACAATTGTCCTGTTACTGCAAGGACGCCGAGAACCGGGTAACAACCGGGAGGGAATGGCGATCCAGATGGCAACGTGAGTGAAGGATGCGTCCTTTGCTGGCGCGAGCCGGTCTGGAACGCACGACCGAACGGGCGTGCCTGGATCGAGCAAATTAATGGAACAATGGACGTAAAAGACGTCCGGAAGACGGGCGCAGGGTGGATGCCTTGGCGATGGCGGCCGAGGAAGGACGCGGCCACGCGGCGAAATGCCCAGGGGAGGCGCTGGCGGCCTGAGATCCTGGGGAGTCCGAATGGGGCAACCCGGTGGGCGCACGGCCCATCACCCAGCTTTTGCTGGGAGGGAACCGCGGGAAGTGAAACATCTGAGTACCGCGAGGAAGAGAGAGGATTCCCCTAGTAGCGGCGAGCGAACGGGGAGGAGCCCAAACCTGACAGGCGTACGAGCTGACTGGCGCTGCCTGGCGGGGGTTGGACGAGCGTGATGGAGGGGGCAGTCGACCCCTCGCTGATCTGGGTGAGGTGAGTGGAACGCCACTGGAACGGGCGGCCGGAGCGGGTGAGAGCCCCGTACACCAAGCCTGACCGAGGTCAGTGATCATGGATCGTGAGTACCGCCGGACACGAGAAATCCGGCGGGAAGCTGGGCGGACCACCGCCCAAGGCTAAATACCGCCATCGACCGATAGTGAACCAGTACCGTGAGGGAACGGTGAAAAGCACCCCGGCGAGGGGAGTGAAAGAGATCCTGAAACCCTGCGCTTCCGGCCGGTCGGAGCAGGAGCGATCCTGTGACGGCGTGCCTTTTGTAGAATGAGCCGACGAGTGAGCCGTGCGAGCGAGGCTAAGCCAGGGACAGGCGGAGCCGGAGCGAAAGCGAGTCCGAAAGGGCGAAGAGTTCGTGCGGATCGACCCGAAACTGGGTGATCTACCCATGGCCAGGCTGAAGCGGGCGGAACACGCCTGTGGAGGGCCGAACCGGGACCTGTTGCAAAAGGTCCGGATGAGCTGTGGGTAGCGGTGAAATGCCAAGCGAACCCAGAGATAGCTGGTTCTCCCCGAAATGCATTTAGGTGCAGCCCCGGCATGGGGCGCGGCGGAGGTATCGCGCTGGATCGACGAGGGGGCTACTCGCTTACCGACTCGAACCAAACGACGAATGCCGCCGCGATGGTGCCGGGCGTGAGACAGCGGGTGCGAAGATTCGTTGTCGAGAGGGAAACAGCCCAGACCGCCAGCTAAGGTCCCCAACTACGGACTAAGTGGGCAAGGTAGTCGCGGTGCAGAAACAACCAGGAGGTTGGCTTAGAAGCAGCCATCCTTGAAAGAGTGCGTAATAGCTCACTGGTCGAGTGTGCCGCGGCGCCGACAATCCACCGGGGCTCAAGTCCGTGACCGAAGCTGCGGATGGTGCGCAAGCGCCATGGTAGGGGAGCGTCCCCGTTGCGGAGAAGCTGGGCTGGAAGGCCTGGTGGAGCGGCGGGGAGTGCGAATGTCGGCATGAGTAGCGCGACGGGGGTGTGAATCCCCCGCACCGAATGCCCGAGGGTTCCGCAGCCATGCTGATCAGCTGCGGGTGAGGCGGGCCTAAGCCGAGGGCTAGCGCCGTAGGCGATGGACAACCGGTCAAGATTCCGGTTCCACCCACGACCGTTTGAGCGATGGGGGGACGCGGGGGGCTAGGTTCCGGGGTGGTGACACCCTCCAAACTGGTAGGCCGTACCGGGAGGCAAATCCCCTGGTACCAGGGCTGAGAGGTGATGGGCAGGTGCGCGCGCAAGCGCAAGCCGCAGGGATTGAGGCCGTACCGCCGAGAAAAGCCTCTAGTGAGGGCGTGGGTGCCCGTACCGCAAACCGACACAGGTGGGCTGGTCGAGTAGACCAAGGTGGACGAGAGAACCTCTGTCAAGGAACTCGGCAAATTGGCCCCGTAACTTCGGGAGAAGGGGCGCCCCGTGTAGCGTGAAGGTGCAAGCCACCGGAGCGTGAGGGGGCCGCAGTGACCAGGCCCAGGCGTCTGTTTACCAAAAACACCGGTCCCTGCCAACGCGGAGAGCGTGGACGTATAGGGGCTGAGACCTGCCCAGTGCCGGAAGGTTAAGGGGAGTGGTGCAAGCTGCGAACCGAAGCCCCGGTAAACGGCGGCCGTAACTATAACGGTCCTAAGGTAGCGAAATTCCTTGTCGGGTAAGTTCCGACCCGCACGAAAGGTAGAACGATCTGGGCGCTGTCTCGACAGGGGACTCGGCGAAATTGGAGTAACGGTGAAGATACCGTTGACCCGTGGCAGGACAAAAAGACCCCGTGGAGCTTTACTCCAACTTGTCGTTGGGCGCGGGCGCGGCTTGTGTAGGATAGGTGGGAGCCTGTGAAGCCGGGACGCTAGTCCGGGTGGAGGCGACGGTGAAATACCACCCTGGCGGCGCTTGTGTTCTCACGCAGCGAGTGATCCTCGTTGCGGACCGCGGCTGGTGGGGAGTTTGACTGGGGCGGTCGCCTCCCAAAGAGTAACGGAGGCGCCCAAAGGTTCCCTCAGGCCGGATGGCAATCGGCCGGAGCGCGCAAGGGCAGCAAGGGAGCTTGACTGCGAGGCGGACAGGCCGAGCAGGGACGAAAGTCGGGCCTAGTGATCCCACGGTGCCGAGTGGAAGGGCCGTGGCTTAACGGATAAAAGCTACCCCGGGGATAACAGGCTGATCCTGCCCAAGAGTCCACATCGACGGCAGGGTTTGGCACCTCGATGTCGGCTCGTCGCATCCTGGGGCCGGAGAAGGTCCCAAGGGTTGGGCTGTTCGCCCATGAAAGCGGTACGCGAGCTGGGTTCAGAACGTCGTGAGACAGTTCGGTCTCTATCCGCCACGGGCGCAGGGAGTGTGCGGGGGGCTGACCCTAGTACGAGAGGACCGGGTTGGACGCACCGCTGGTGAGCCAGTTGTCGGCAACGGCACCGCTGGGTAGCTACGTGCGGACGGGTGAACCGCTGAAAGCATCTAAGCGGGAACCCCTCCTCAAGACGTCACTCCCCATTGGGAAACCAAGTAAGGCCCCCGGCAGATGACCGGGTTGATAGGCGGCAGGTGGACAGCGGGCAACCGACTGGAGCTGAGCCGTCCTAATGGCCGAGGCCGGCGCTTTTTCATCATTGTTCCATTGCACGATTTCAGGGACGCACGGAAGTCTGTGCGCCAGGGCGGCCCGCGCCAGGAGGAGGTATCCATCCTCGCGGGTGCCGGACGCATGACATGACGATTGTGACAGTTCGCTCATACAGGGCGCGTGGATGAGCCGGCAGGGCTGAGGCGAGAGCCGAGGCATCTATGGCGCATGGCGCAAGGCAAGCGTGCGAAGCAGAGGACCCGGAACCTGCCGAGAGGGCAGGTGAGGGGCATCCGTGGCCAAGAGCGTGCTGGACCCACCCGGACCCATCCCGAACCCGGTCGTGACCCAGTGCAGCGCCGGAGAGTACTGTGGGGGCGACCCCACGGGAGGCGAGGCCGCCGCGGACGCCCCTCACCTGCTAGGGCAGGGGAAGGTCCCTGACGCGGGGTGGAGCAGCGGCAGCTCGTTGGGCTCATAACCCAAAGGTCGGGGGTTCGAATCCCTCCCCCGCTACCAGACAATGGAAAGCACCGGTACCGAAGAGGTACCGGTGCTTTTTGCATTTCGGTTGTCATCGGTGAGGAGTGACGCGTGGCGAAAGAGAGCAGTGCGTTTCGGCAACTTCATCTTGGGCCAGAGTCCTTCATTATCCCCAATCCATGGGACGTGGGAACCGCACGGATCCTCGCAGCGCTCGGGTTTCGTGCGTTGGCGACGACCAGCGCGGGCATGGCGTTCGGGCTCGGTAAAGCGGACGGCGACGTGGCGTGGGCCGATGTCCTGGCGCACTGCCGGATGATCGTGGAGGCGACGCCGTTGCCGGTCTCGGCCGACCTCGAGCGTGGAATGGGTGATTCTCCCGAGCGTGCGGCTGAGACGATTCGGGCGGCGGCCGGAGTCGGCCTGGCGGGCTGCTCCCTGGAGGATTACTCCGGGAACGCCTCCGAACCAATCTACGATTTCTCCCTCGCCGTGGAGCGTATCGAGGCGGCCGCAGAGGCAGCCAGGGGTCTCCCTGGTGATTTTGTCCTGACCGCGCGCTGTGAGAATTTCCTCCACGGCCGCCTGGATCTCGATGACACGATCCGCCGGTTGCAGGCCTACGAACGGGCGGGGGCGGACGTGCTGTATGCACCGGGACTGCGGGATCTGGAGTCGATTCGCACCGTCTGCTCGGCGGTAACGAAACCGGTCAACGTGATCATGGGGTTGCCGGGAGCGACCTTCAGCGTGGCGGATCTGGGAGCCGCGGGCGTGAAGCGAATCAGTGTCGGATCGGCGCTGGCCAGGCTCGCCTATGGAGCCGTAGCGAGGGCAGCTGCAGAGATGCGCAATCAGGGCACGTTCAGCTTCGCCGAAGGCACCATGGGGTTTCAAGAACTTGAGGCGCTGGTGACCGAGCGAGCGTGACATGGTCGCTCAGCCGGTAATGAACGCAGGCAGTACCTCAGATGGTCTCACGTCACGCGAGTTCGCCAGGTGATGGAGCGATCGATAGCGCGAGCTCGACGATGACGTCGTAAGCGAGGGCAACATCTTGCTCGATTGTTTCAAACTGACCGACCTGGAAGCGCAGGCCGGACTTGCCGTCTACCTTCGCCTGGGTGAGGTAGATACGCCCATCATCGTTGATGGCCTGGAGCAACGCCAGGTTGTGCGCATCGAGGTCGGTGACGCCGGGTGGTTCATGACGAAAGGCGAACAGTGACAGCATGGGCGGCGAGAGCAGGGCAAAGTGCGGCGTGACCGCGATGCGCTCCGCCAGCGCTCTCGCCCACGACACGTGCTGGCGGATCATCTCCCGCAGACGCTCCAGGCCGTAGGTGCGCAGCAGGAACCAGAGCTTGAGGGCCCGGAAGCGGCGCCCGAGCGGGATCGACCATTCTGAATAGTCCGTGATCCCTGCGGCGCCGTGGGTTACCAGGTAGTCGGGATGAATCGCCAGGGTGCGGAGTAGATCACCGGGGTCTTTCAGGAAGTGCGCGGAGCAATCAAACTGCGCGCCGAGCCACTTGTGCGGATTGAAGACCACGCTGTCTGCGAGTTCGATGCCGTCCCAGAGTGGGCGGAACTCAGGGCAGATCATGGCTGACCCAGCCCAAGCGGCGTCGACGTGGGTCATCACACCATGCCGCTGGGCAACCTCGCACACGGCGCGGACGTTGTCGGTGGCGCCGAGCCCCGTGGCGCCGACGCAAGCAATGATGCCTGCTGGCACGTACCCGGTAGCGCGATCCCCGGTGATGGACGCTTCGAGCGCCGCAGGGTCCATGCCGCGCAGCGGACCATTCACCGGGATGCGAACGAGATTCTCCGCACCAATACCGGAGATCCAGATTGCGCGGTCAATGGATGAGTGCGCCTGGTCCGAGGCGTACACTCGTACCTGCGGGTGTGAAGCGAGTCCGCTCCGGTTGCCGGCCCACTGCAAGGCGCGCTCGCGCATGGTCAGCACCGCAGCGAGCGTGGCGGTCGAAGCAGAGTCCTGGATGACGCCGGTGAAGTCTTCGCGCAGCGCAACAGCCTGGCGCAGCCAGTCAAGCATCCGCGTTTCCAGCTCAGTGGCGGCGGGCGAGGTTTGCCAGAGCATGCACTGGGCGGCCAGGGCAGTCACCAGGTACTCCGCAACGACCGACGCTGGCGCCGCGTTGGCGGGGAAGTAGGCAAAGAAGCGCGGGTGCTGCCAGTGCGTCATGCCAGGGAGGATGATGCGCTCGAAGTCCGCGAAGATATCTGCCATTGCTTCTGGCGATTCTGGCGGTGCGTCCGGGATCTGGGCTGCGATCTCACCCGGTGCGGTCTGCGCGCGCACCGGATACTCCCGGATCTGCTCCCGGTAATCCGCCCCCCAGTTGGCTGCGAGGTTAGACCAGTGCCGGAATGCGTCGTTGTCCATGGCCTCGGCTGGTCCTGACTGGGTGCCTTCAGTTTGCTTGCTCATGGGGAGAGTGTACTGACGGCCTGGTGATGTTCGCAGGCGTGTCTGGAGTGTCGCTGCACCTGTGGAGAGAGCGCAACGTGAGGTTGACCGGCCGGGTGCTGCGGTTAGCCGAAGAGCCCGAGCTGCTGGACCGCCTCCTGGTCCCGGGCGGCGTCCATGTTGGTGCGGGCGGAGATGGGCGGGAAGAAGGCGTCGAATTCTGACTGCGTGGCGAAGAGCGGGCGGAAGCGCTCGGAGACATCTCGCAGGCGCTTCAGGAGGTAGCCGGTGTTCTCGTCATGCTCCCACTCGTCGATGTGGCCAAGTTCACCATCCTGCCGCTCGTAGAACTCCAGGCGGCTGCCTGAGCGCTGCATCGCCTGCTGCGGCAGCCGGTTGATCACCTTGCGCAGGCGGGGAAACTTGGCGAGGGTCTCGTCATTGATCATCCCACGCTGCACGATCTCGTCCGCCGTGACCTCGCGCTGGCGCATCCGTTCCGCCAGCGTGAAGTAGCGCTCACGCACGGCGTCACGATCATCTTGCAGGAACAGGCGGGCGGCTTCGGTCAGGAAGTCGCGCAGGCATGGCTCCATGCGCCGGCTGCGCAGGGCGCTTCCCTTGAGCGTCATCGAGCCATCGTGGGCGAGGAGCGCGTAGGTCTTCAGCTTCAGGGAGAGCATGCCGACATAGCGGCCGTCGTGGCTCAGCCGGATGCCCTCGGGCAACTCGGCAGCGACGGCATCGATGAAGGCCTGCTCGGCGTCCGGGTTGTCGATGCCGGAGGGCGGCACGAAGTAGACGCCGTCGGTATCGACCTCGATTGGGGTCGCGCCCTGCTCCCGGAGGTTGGCCACGATCTGCTTCACGATGCGTTGCCCGGAGAGGGTCACCTTCTCGGCGGCATCGTAGTCGTTGAAGAGGCCGCCGCCGTAGCCCAGGTAGCCGTAGAAGGAGTTGATGAGCACCTTGAAAGAGCCCTGGATTCCCTCCCACATGGCGCGCTCTTCAGCCGTGGGCGCATTGCGGCTCTGGCGCTTGGCGTCCAGGCGTCGGGTCGTGAGATCGGCCAGCATCGGCAGGTAGGCGCCCAGCGTGTCGCGGCTGGACGTGATCCCCTCCGAGAGCATGATCGAGGGATACAGGCTCTCGACGTCGCACTTCACAACGGGCCAGAAGGGTCCGCTCTCAAGCAGCTCGGCGTGTCCCCCGGCGTACTCACGGGAGGTCTGCGCCACCGGCACACTGTGACCGCTCATCAGGTACGCGCGCAGCATCAGGTCGTTCAGTTTTTCGCCGGGTCCACCGGTGGCCACCGCCTGGAAGGCGCGGGGCAGCAGTTGCGATTGGTAGAACTCGGTCGGGGTGGCCAGGTCTGAGAGCACGGCGACATCGCGCACGTCATCGAGCGCGTAGCGCAACAGGCGGTCGCGGTCACTCTGCCAGACGCCACTGATCTGCTCGCCAGGGACGAACTCGCGGTCCGCGCGGGTGAGGCCGAGTTGCTCCACGGCGGGCTTGAGGCCGTAGGAGGTGAGGCGGCCGCCGATGTCGTAGCGCTGGATCTGCTGGTAAGTGTCGACGATGTGGCGACCGGCAACGTACGCGGGTGTGTAGGGCATGGTGAGCGGACCCGCCTTGAAGCGGGCCTGCCCGGACCCGAGGCGCACCTCGGAGCCGTCGCGACCCCAGGCAAGCGGGACACCGTGGCGATCCGCCCGGGCCACCATGAAGGGCAGGTCGAAGTTGAACAGGTTGTGCCCCTCGATGACATCGGGATCGAGGTCCTGGATGCGGGCGGTGACCCGCTCCAGCAACTCCCCTTCGTCCCCATCCAGGACGTGAAGCTCCTCGACCTCATTGCCCATGCGCATGGCGACGACGATGACCTTGCTCTCGGGATCGTGCGCATTGAAGCCGAGGGTTTCGATATCGATCTGCAGCCGGCGCAGTTCGGTAAAGGTCATCTCCTTGAAGAGGGTCTGCCCGCTTTGCACGAGGTACTGCTCGATGGGGGAGCGCAGGCGGAAGAAGCGTTCACCGGCGTCCTGAGCGGCGCGGACAGCGTCCTGGAAGCTCCGCCAGTCCGCGAACTCGACGAGATAGCGGTAGGCGTGATCGCCGGCAAGCTCGGTGATCTGGGTGTCACGCCAGACGTTGGCGCGCTCCGAGAGGAGCCACGGCCGGAACCCGGCCTCTTCGGCCACGGTCTGCTCGCCGCTGCGCCGGAAGACGCGCACACCCTGTGACCCAGCTGGTTCCACGGCCACGATACCGGGCGTGCGGTCACGGCCATAGAGGAAATCTTCGGTCGAGAGAGGGACGGTGGAAGGAGGGGTGAATGTCTGCATCATTTGGTGTCAGTGTACTGTGCAGCGCCCCCCGCCTCTTGCGTGCAGGCGACGTGATGTAGACAGGATCGAACCGGTTGGCGTGCACCAGACTGCAGGCCACGTCTTGCGCAGCGGTAAGGGAAGGGGTGCGTGTCCGGCGTCGATGCGCTAGCGCTTTGTGTTTCGCTAGTTCGTCAGTTCTCTGCCTCCCTGAGCGCGGAGTGGCTCGCGTGAGGATCGACGGCCGTGAGAGCGAAGCCGAAAGACGGAGAGGGCACGCGAAAACGGCAGGAGTGCTTGTAAGATCGCCAACAGCGTTCGCTGGCTGTCGAGCCGTCCAACCGGGTCAGATCGAGACACATTCATGGCGACTACTCCGGCCCTGACACCAGAGCTGATCCTGAGTGAACTCGGGCAATCGCCGGCGCGATCGATCGAGCCGGTCACCGGCGGCGCCGATACGCAAATCTGGCGTGTGGCCCTGCCCGATGGCGAGTTTGCGCTGCGGGTGCTGCGGCCAAACCAGCAGGCGGCCGTGGTTCGGGAGCGTGGAGCAATGGATGCCGCGCGGGGGGCCGGGCTACCAGCACCGGGCGTGCGGACAGTTGGCGAGGTGGCTGGGCAACCAGCGCTCCTGATCGACTGGCTGCCCGGAATGCCGCTGCTGCAAGCGATGCACGAGAAGCCATGGCGAACCTGGCGCCTTGGCTGGGCATTTGGGCAGATGCAGGCCCGCATCCATCAGATTCCGGCCCCGGCGGACGTGATCAGGGGAGAGCACGCCTGGATTGATTGGGCAAACCCAGATCCCGAGTTAGCGACACTCCTGCTCCAGCATGCGAGCGGCGGTGCGGCTCTGCTCCATCTGGATTACCACCCGTTGAACGTGCTCGTGCGAGATGACGCCATCTCGGGCGTGCTGGACTGGACGAACGCTGACGGCGGTGACCCTCGTGCCGACGTAGCGCGTACGGGAGCCATCCTGCGCTTCCTCCCTGGCAACCCCTTCTGGTCCTCGCGGCGCAACACGTCTGTGCGCCGTCTGCTGCGGAGCGGCTGGCTCCAGGGATATCAGCACATTGCTGGACCTCTCACGGGTATGGCCCCTTTCTACGCGTGGGCAGGCGCGCTCATGCAGCGCGATCTGGCTCCGCGCCTTGGCCGGACCGACCTGCCCTGGCTGACAGAAGAATGGCTGGCCGGCGTGCAACGCTGGACCCGCACCTGGCGATTACGTGCAATTGCGGCGCCATGACGCTTCGCACGGCCAGCAATTTGCTGGACAATGCGCTCACAATGCGGTGTGTGGCTCGTGGCCATCCGGACATGCGTGACGGGGGACCAGATGACCAGTTTTGAACTTTCTCTGGGAATTGCCGAGCGGACTGGCAACCTGAACCGGCAGGGTGTGCCCTGTTTCCTGGGGTCGCAGCCGGCCCGGAGTTTGGGTGATCTGGCTGGGGCCGACGTCGCGATTGTCGGGGTGCCGTTCGTCAGCCCGCTAATCGGGTTCGAGAATGACCTCGCTCCACGCAAAGTGCGCATTGCCGGACTGGCGTACATCTCCAGCTCCGTGCCGGAACTGGAGATCGATCCTGGCGCCGAACTGAAGATCATGGACTACGGGGATGTTGATTTCCCCTTCGGGGACACCCATGCCGCAAACGATGCGGTGCGCACCGTTATCAGCGAGGTGGTCGCAGCGGGGTGCCTGCCGGTGACGATCGGCGGTAATGCGCCGGCATCCAGTTTTGCCGTCATCAACGGGATTACGGCGCAGCGGCCGGGGAGCGTGGGGGTCATCAGTTTCGACGGTCACTGCGATACCGCGCCCGACTGGGGCACCGACCCGAACTCCTCGAACTGGGTGCTGGCCTCTTACGAGGCGAACCCAGCGCTGAGCCGGACGAACCACGTCCAGATTGGCCTGCGCGGGATGAACAACCGGCCGGTGGATATGGCCTATTTCCGCGACAACGGAATGCGCACGATCATGGCCCGCGAGGCGCGCGCGATGGGCAGCATGACGCTGGCAGAGGTCGCCGTGGGCCACGCGGTGGAGGGCGTCGATCACCTGTGGCTGGCGGTGGACCTCGACGTGCTGGATAGCTCCAACACGCCTGACTGGGACTGGCCCGATCCGTACGGGCTGATTGCGGGCGACATCCTGGAGACGGCCTATCTGGCGGGCAAGAGCGGCAAATTGTGCGGTGTCTCGCTAATGATGATCGGCGGCACGATCGCCTCGGTTCAGCGGATCGCGGTCTGGATCATCATGTACGCGTTGGCCGGGTACGCGGAGGCGAAGCGGGGGTAACCCGGGGAAGACACCTTCGCCGCCCACGATTTCTGTTCCCTAATCTGCGTAGCGCATTGTCGAATTGGTCGCTGCGAATTCGACCAGTCAGCGAGTTGCGTCCCTCGCGGGCCAGTTCGTGCGGCCTCATGCTGGCCCGCATCTGGGCAAGGAGATCGATCATGCATCACGCAGCAACCCGCACCACCGCGGTCACCGCCGGATGAAGACATCCGCTGCGATCACCATCACGCCCGTCCACGTTGCCGATCTGCACGTCGAGGGTGAGACGATGCCGGTTTATGTGCACGTTATCGACCACCCGGACGCGCGCGTGCTGGTTGACACCGGCATGTCGGAGCTGCACCCGTTGCTGGCGGACATGGCGCCCCGCATCATGCCGCTCAGCGAGCAGCATTTCGATCTCGCCAGCATCGACATCATCGTCAACACGCACCTGCATGCCGACCACTGCGGCGGCAACCATCTTTTCGCTGGCAAGCCGATCTACGTTCAGCAGCGAGAACTCGACGACGCGCGCTGCCTTGACAACTACACCATTCGCGAGTGGGTGGAGGCGCCTGGCGTGCAGTACATCGCGCTCGATGGCGAGTTCGAGCTGTTGCCCGGTCTGCGGCTTGTGCCGGCGCCCGGCCACACCCGCGGCATGCAGATGGTCGTCATCGAGACAGATGGGCGGCCGCTCATCGTGGGCGGCGATGTCGCGGTGTGGTTCGGCGAGCTCGATGAGCCGCAGAGCGAAGGCCAACTGCGGGTACGTGGTCTTGACCCCGAACTGGTCTGGCTGGCGCACGAGCGCGAGCCCTGGCGTCCCGGCGCTGCCTGATACCTCGGGCCAGGGCAATCTGTGAGCCCGCGTGCCCTGGCCCCCCCGCATCCTCCCTCCTGCCAAGGTCGTGTTTCCCGAAGTTTCCTCAAGCGTCGCGGTGGCCATCCGAAAAGCCCTGCCTGGTCCTCCCTTGCATGACGCATGCCTATATGGGTATATGATGTGTGATATGGCTCGAGCGGCAACAACGTCTGACGTCTTCAATGCGATCGCCGAACCGCAACGCCGGGAGATCCTGGTGCTGCTGCGGGCCGGTGAGCGGCCGGTGACCGAGTTGGCTCAGGAGCTGGGGATGCCCCAGCCCGGGGCGTCCAAACACCTGCGGGTGCTGCGGGAAGTGGGGCTGGTGCGGGTCCGTAAAGAAGGCAAGCAGCGCCTGTACGGCCTCGACGCTCGTGGACTGCGCCCGGTTTACGAGTGGACCGGCGGGTTCGAGCAGTTCTGGAACGAGAGCTTCGACCGGTTGGACGCGTACGTGCGGGACCTGGAGCAGGCAAGGCAGGAGGAGTAGTCATTGAGCGCGACGGAACGGGAGGCGCCAGCGCAGTCGGCGACGGCCAACCGCGAGATCGTCATCTCCCGGGTCATCGATGCCCCGCGGGAACTGGTGTTCGAGGCGTTCACAGAGGTGCGGCACCTGTCGCAGTGGTGGGGCCCGGAGGGGTTCACCACCACCACGCGGTCGTTCGAGTTTCGCGTCGGCGGGGTGTGGGACTTCGTGATGCACGGTCCGGACGGGACCGACTACCAGGAGTGGATCACCTGGACCGAGATCGCCCCGCCGGAAGCCATTGCGCTGCTGCACGGTGAGTCCCGCGACGACCCGAACGCCTTCGCATCGTTCCTCACGTTCGCGCAGGATGGTGCAAGGACCAGGATCGAGATGCGCACGGTGTTCCCCTCCCGTGAACTGCGCGACCAGGCAGTCGAGAAATACCACGCGATCGAGGGTGGCCAGCAGACGCTGAACAACCTGGCTATCTACGTCACCGAAACGGCTCGGAAGGGACACGCGGACTAATGGCCGGGAAGGTGTTCTTCAGCGTATCGATGTCGCTGGACGGGTTCATCGTGCCGGAATCTATGGCGTGGCTCCTTGCCACACCTGAGGAGCGGGAGCAAGACCCGCAACTGCAGCGGGGAATGTCGCAGTGGATGGACCTGCACGCGTGGATCTTCCCCCAGCGGTTCTTCCGGGAGAACCTGAAGTTCGGTGAGGGTGGCGAGGAAGGACCTGACAACGACGTTGCGCGGGAGACGTTCGAGCGTACCGGCGCAAGCGTGATGGGCAGGCGCATGTTTGACCTCGGCGAGCACTCATGGCCAGAGGAGGCGCCGTTCCACACGCCAGTCTTCGTCCTGACACGCGAGCGGCGTGACCCCTGGGAGCGGCCGGGTGGAACGACATTCCACTTCGTCAACGACGGCATCCTGTCCGCGCTGGCCCAGGCTCGCGAAGCTGCCGGCAACCGGGATGTCCGCATCGCGGGTGGTGGCGACACGATCCTGCAATACCTGAACGCCGGCTTGATCGACGAGTTCTCGATCGCGCTCTCACCCGTGCTCTTCGGCGGCGGAATCCGGCTGTTCGAGGGCGTAGACGCGGACCGCGTGTTCCTGGAGCCGATCCGCGCCGAGCCGACGCAGCGAGCGACCCACCTCACCTACGCCGTCCGGGAGCGGGAGCGCTCCTGACCTCAACACTCTCTGGCAGGCGTTCTCAGTTGAGCCGCGCCACGCTCGTGACAGCACGGGGCAGGGCTACTCGCTGAACGCCGCCCTGGCGGCAGCCAGGCGCAAAGGCTCGATGCGCTCGCGCTGCTGCTGGGCGCGAAGGCGTAGCGCAGTGAAGTCCTCCGTCTGGAGCAGCGCGTTCCCGGGAATGGCCGCCTGGAGGCTGGCCCAGAGGGATTCCTTGCCGAAGATACCCATGGCGATCGTTTCCAGCATCTCCAGGCGGCGCAGGGCGCCCTGGTCCGGGTCATCCAGGTAGAGCTTGACGTCGCCGAGCTTCTCGGTGAGCCAGGCGGCGGCCTGCCGCGGCTGGCTGATCTCGGCACCGGTGCGTGACATGAGGCGCTCCAGGACCTCGCGGTCAGCCAGGATGTCCTCACGAAGCTGGGCGATCTCCGGATCGCCGGCCAGATCTTCCAGCATCTCCAGCGCGATGACGGACCCGGCCAGGTGGTCATTCAGGTAGATTGCCAGTCGCTCGTTCGCCTGCATGATGCCCTTCCCTCACCGATTGCCTCCGGCACGGCGAATGCAGTGTAGACAGGACACAGGAGGAGACCTATGCCCTACGCAACACGACGCGATTTGCCGGACAGTGTGAAGGACCATCTGCCGGCCCACGCGCAGGACATCTATAAGGAGGCGTTCAACAGTGCCTGGGACGAATACGGGCACGACGAGGAGCGGGCGCACCGGGTGGCCTGGGGCGCGGTCAAGGAGAA
>JAXLWT010000016.1:0-103839 GCA_046328375.1 Thermomicrobiales bacterium | reverse complement strand
GTACTGCGGGCACGTCTCGGCCGTGACCCTGACCCCGCGGGCCTTCGCCTGCTTCACCAACTCCGCGGCCTCCGGCGTGCTGAGGTGGACGATGTGCACCCAGCCCCCGGTCCGTTCGGCGAAGAAGATGGCCCGGTTGACGGCTTCGATCTCGACAATCGGCGGCCGTGACTCATGATGGGCCAGGGGATCCGTGCGGCCGCTGCCCTGCAGCCTGGCCAGTCCGTCCTGCAGCAGGTCATCACTCTCGGCATGCAGGCCGAAGAGGTACGGCGTGCCCTTGAGGTACTCCAGCGTGGAGAGGAGCTGCGCGTCATTGATGCCCGGAAACATGGGGTCGGAGTCGCACATGAAGGCCTTGAAGCCGGCCGCCCCTTCCGCGATCTGCTCAGCCAGGGCGCTTTCCGGCTGCCCAGCGCAGACACCTCCCCACAGCGCGAAGTCGACGATCGCCTCGGCGCCAGCCAGCTCACGGCGGCGGCGGAACGTGGCTCCATCCGTCGTCGGGGGGTTCGCCTGCGGCATCTCGACGACAGTCGTCACGCCACCGGCGGCGGCGGCGCGCCCGCCGTTGATGAACCCCTCGAACTCCTCCGGATTCGGCTCGGCGACTTCAGGGTCGTCCTGGATGAAGTGGGTGTGGGCGTCAATCGCGCCTGGTAACACGACGAGGCCGGAGGCGTCGATGATGTCGTCCGCCGCGACCTCGACGCCGGGTTCCACAATCCCGATGATGCGGCCATCCTCGATCACGATCGTGGCGTCCACCACGTTCCCGGGGATCACGACCTGCCCGTTCTGGACCAGCGTTCTTGTCATGCCTTGCTCCTTTTGCTCTGCATCTATCGCCGGCGCAGCAGCGGCGAAAGCGTTTCCTGTAACCCATCACCCAGGAGGTTGAACGCCATCACGGCCAGGAAGATGGCCAACCCGGGGAAGGTCGCCAGCCACCACTGGTCGAGGATGTAATCCTTGCCCGCGGCAACCATCGCACCCCACTCCGGCGTCGGCGGCTGCGCGCCCAACCCGATGAAGGAGAGACTGGCCGTGGTGAGGATGGCGTAGCCGACGTCGAGCGAGATCTGGACGATGATCGGTGTCAGGCAGTTCGGCAGGATGTGCCGCACGATCATCCGGGCGTCATTGGCCCCCGACGCCCGCGCGGCATCGACGAACTGCTCATTGCGCAAGCGCAACGTCTGCGCGCGCACCAGGCGTGCGTACCACGGCCACCAGACGATGGCGATGGCAATCATGGAGTTGGCAAGGCTCGCGCCCAACGCGGCGGAGATGCCCATCGCGAGCACCAGCGCGGGAAACGCCAGGAACATGTCCGTCAGGCGCATCAGCGCCTCGTCGACCTTGCCGCCGGCAAAGCCGGCCACCAGGCCAATGGTGGTGCCCAGGGTGACGGCGAGCACCAGTACGACGACGGCTGCCAGGAGGGAGTAACGGGCGCCGAAGACAACCCGGCTGAAGATGTCACGCCCCCCGTCGTCGGTGCCGAACCAGTTGGTCGATGACGGGGGCAGGAGCCGGTTCCCGGGATCGAGCGCAATCGGGTCCGCCGGCGCAATCAGCGGCGCCGCGAGCGCGATCAGGACCAGGGCGAGGGCGAGGAGCAACCCGATCATGCTGATGGGGTTCGCGCGCAAGCGCCGGCCGAACTGCCTGGCCCAGCTCACGGAGGGAGCCGGCCGGGCGGCTCTGCTCGCGACGACGGCCAATGGTGGTGGCGCGGGAGTCGTGGTGCTCACGAGTAGGAGATGCGTGGGTCGAGCACGACGTAAAGAATGTCCACGATGAGGTTGACGACGATGTAGACCACGGAGACAACCAGGGTGACCCCCATGATGGCGGCGTAGTCGAGATTGGAAATCGCGTCGATCGCGTAGAGGCCGATCCCTGGCCAGTTGAAGACCGACTCGACCAGGAAGTTCCCGGCCAGCAGGTAGCCAACCTGCAGCCCGAGCACCGTCAGCGTCGGGATAAAGGCGTTGCGCAGGACATGCCGCCGCAGGAGAGACGGCTCGGTCAGGCCCTTGGCGCGTGCCGTACGGATGTAATCGGCGCCCATCGTCTCCAGGATCGAGGCCCGCATCATCCGTGTGACCACCGCCACGCTCCCGGCCGCCAACGTCACGGCCGGCAGGATGAGGTGAATCACGGACGAGCGAAAGAGATCGAAATCCCCAGACACCAGGGCGTCAACGACGTACATCCCGGTGACGCGCGGCGGCGCAATGTCGAGGATCCCCAGGCGGCCCCCGATGGGCAGCAGGCCAAGGTGCTTGTAGAAGAGCACCTGCAACACGAGCCCCAGCCAGAAGATCGGCAGGGAGACACCGGCGATGGAGACGACCCGTGACGCGTGATCGAAGGCGCGGCCACGGGTCGCCGCGGAGATCACCCCGACCGGCAAACCGACGAGGACGGTGATCAGGAACGCGGCGGTGGTCAGCTCGATCGTCGCCGGCAGGAACTCCAGGAGATCCTCGGTGACGGGCCGCCGGGTGGTGACGGAGAGCCCCAGGTCTCCCCGCACGAGGCCACTCATGTAGACCAGGTATTGCTCCGGGATCGAGCCCGTGAGGTGATAGCGTTCGGCCAGCGCGTCGACCTGTTCCTGGCGGGCGTGAGGCCCGGCCAGGAGCCGAGCCGGGTTGCCCGGTACGATCCGGCTGAGCGAGAACGTGATCAGGCTGATACCGAAAATCACGACGAGCATCAGGATCAGGCGACGCACGATGTACCGGGCCACTGGCTTCTACGTCCTAACCGCTCGGATGACGACTGCTGGTTGGCACTGCCCTGACGACACCAGGATGAGCCTTGCCTAACCCGTCTTGGACATACCGTAGAAGTTCAGGGTCTCGATGTAGATCCCGTTGAAGACAAAGCCCTGGACGGTGTCGCGCATCGGCAGCCGGTAGCGCTTCTCATAGACGTAGAGCGCTGGCGCCTCGTCGACGAGCAAATCCTGGGCCTTGCCGTAGATCTCCATCCGCTTCGCTTCGTCCGGTTCAATGGTCCCCGCGGCGAGCAACCCGTCAAGATCGGGGTTGGAGAAATACCCCCAGTTGTATCCAGCCGTGCCCTGCGCTTCGGTCGCGAACAGCGAGAACATGTAGTCATACGGCGTATTCAACGTTGGCCACCAGACGAGGCCGAACGCATGGTTCGCGGTCTCGGGGTTTGAGAGCAGGTCAGCCCAGGCGGTCGGGCTCAGCTCCTGGATATCCACGGTAATACCGAGATCGGCCATGTTCGACTGGAAGAGCTCGCCCAGCGGGCGCTTCCAGAAGTACCCCGTCTCGTAGGTGTACGGGATGGTGAAGCCGCCGTCGGGATAGCCGGCTTCGGCCAGCAGTGCCCGCGCCTTCTCCGGATCGTAGCTGTATTTTGGCGTGTCCGGGTTGAAGCCAACGAAGTTGCTGGGGATCGGCCCCTGCGCCTGCTGGGCCTTGCCCCGCATGATGTCGTTGACCCAGGTGTCGTAATCAAAGCCGTAGGAGATGGCCTGGCGCACCTTCTTGTCCGCCGTTGGGCCTTCCCGCGTCGGCAGCACCAGGTAGTAGAGATTGAACGACGGCACGTCGGTGACGACGATGCCCGGAGCACCGTCGACTTCCTCGACCGCATCGTCCGGCAGGAAGAGCGCGACGTCGATCTCACCCTGCTCGAGCACGAGCCGCTCGGTCGCCGGCTCCTTGACGTAGCTGACGATGATCTGGTCGACGTGGTCGCCATCCCAGCCGCCCCAGTAGTTGGGATTGCGGCTGAAGACCGCCTGCTGCGACTGGTTGTAGGAGTCGAGGACGTAGGGGCCCGTGCCGACCATGTTGTCGCGCAACCAGGCCTGGGCCCAGTCTCCATCCTGCTCGTGATCGGTGATGGCTTTCGGCGAGATGATGTACGGCGCGTACAGCCCGGCAAAGGCCGAGAGCGCCCCGTCAGAAGGTGCGGACAGTTTCAGGACAACGGTCATGTCGTCCGGGGTCTCAACCGAGTCGACGTTCGCCAGGGCGTAGGCAATCCCCTGCTCGACACCGATCTGGCGGTCAATCGAGAGTTTCACGGCCGCGGCGTTGAGCGGTTCGCCATCCGAGAACGTGACGCCATCCCGGATCTTGAACGTGTAGGTAAGTCCGTCATCCGAGACGTCGAAGCTCTCGGCGAGGTGTGGGACGAGGTTGAGGGTGTCTCCCTCGTACTTGATCAGGTTCTCGTAGACCGCGCGCCAGAGCAGCGGTGACTGGCCATCGAAGGAGACCTGCGGGTCGAGCGTGACCGCGTCAGCGCCGGACGCGACCACGAGGGTCTTGGCGTCCGCCGCATCACTCTCTCGTACGGTCACGCCGCCCAGGGCGAGGGCCGAGAGGCCGACGGCGACGCTGCCCTGCAGGGCCCCACGCCGCGTAATGCGACGGGTAAACAGCTCATCGATTGCCACGGTCGTGCGCGGATCATTCAGGATCATGGTTGTTGCTCCCGCTGAACGTGCTGCCAGCTCATCACTGGGCGGCCGAATTCACGCAGGCGGCCGGCGCTCCCCCATGACGAACATGGTGGACCGGGCCGCATCATCGCTCACGCTTGCGTCCTGTTTTGCGCATCATATCGTAAGCAACGCGCTGTGCGCCCCGGGGCGCTACCACATCACATCGCCACCGTTGGGCGAAAGACTCTGGCCCGTGCAGTAGCTGGCTTCGTCTGAGGCCAGGTAGACGTACGCCCACGCGATCTCGGTGGGTTCTCCGAGCCGTTGCATCGGAAGCGAGTCGATCTTCCAGCGCTTCCACGCTTCGTCCGGGTCTGAACGCCACATGGGCGTATCGGTGGGGCCAGGACACACGGTGTTCACCGTGATGCCGTTGAGGGCGACTTCCTGCGCAACGGCCACCGTGAGGGCGACTACGCCCGCCTTCGAGGCACAGTAGGAGGCGTTGAGCGGCGAGGGCTTGTGCGCGAGCTGCGAGGCGGTGTTGACGATGCGGCCGTAGCCGCGCTCGATCATGTGGGGCAGAACGTGCTTCATCCCGAAGAAGACGCCGCGGAGATTGATGCCAATCACCGCTTCCCACTCGTCAGCCGTCTCGAGCTGCAGTGGCCCCTGGTGTCCACTGATCCCGGCGTTGTTGACGAGGATGTCGAGGTGGCCGAAGCGCGCAACGGCCAGGTCAATGGCCGCTTTGACCTGCGCTTCAGAACGCACGTCAACCGCGCAGCGGAGGATGTCCCGACCCGTGCTCGCCAACTCCGCGACCAGGCTGGCGCCCTCGTCCTCACGGCCGTAATCCCCGACCGCAACGTCCGCCCCTTCCTGTGCAAAGAGCCGGCAGACCTCGCGGCCAATGCCGGTGTTCCCGCCAATGACGAGGGCCTTCTTGTTCTGCAGGCGATGCATGCTCTTCCCGATCCCGCGCTTTCCCGCTTACGGCGCCATGAGGGAGCCACCCGTGACGAAGATGGTTTCTCCCGTGACGTAATCACTCAACGGACTGGCAAGGTAGAGCACAGCCCGGGCGATGTCCTCCGCGGTCGCGTTGCGTCCCCAGGGGTTGGCGGCGCCCTCAGCGGCGATTTCATCCTCGGTCATGCCGTAGCGCGGCTGCGCGGTGTCTGTCAGGCCCGGAGCCACCGCATTCACGGCGACGTGGAAGGGAGCGAACTCCAGGGCCAGGGATTTCGTGAGCGCTAGCACCCCGGCCTTGCTCGCGTTGTAGTGGCTGCCCTGGGCCGCGGGAAGAATGGCGGCGTCGGAGGCGATGTTGACGATGCGGCCAGCGCCCCGCGGGGTCATGCGGCGCGCTGCTTCCTGGCAGCAGAAGAAGGTTCCCTTCAGGTTCACGTCGTGGACCCGATCCCACGTGACTTCGTCGAGGTCCAGCGCCGGGGAGCGAGGAAAGATGCCCGCGTTGTTGACGAGGATATCGAGGGTCCCGAACGCCGCGGTGAGGTCCGCAAACATGGTGCGGATCTGCGCGACGGAACCGATATCGGCCTTGAGCGCAAGGGCATCGCCACCAAGGGCCCGTATCTGCTCGGGATAATGGTCGTCGTCGGGATAGTTGATGGCGACCCGCGCGCCGTGATCGGCGAGGAGTTTGGCGACGGCCCAGCCGATGCCCTGGTTAGCGCCAGTCACCAGCGCCGTTTGCCCCGAGAGGTCAAGCGTCGAGGTGCCTGTCATGCCATCGTCCCGCACCGGCTGCTTCCGCATGGCGCAGAGCAGCAGCCTGGGTGGCGCATCAATCCGGATTGCCAGAGATACGACGTTGGCACTTGCCCTCCCCTGCGCACAGCCCTGCCTGTCGCGTCACGCTGCCATCTGGCGGCCGGAGCCCGGTGTTGCTTGCAGCGAGGGATAGTACACCTCCTCGCACTGCCAGGCGTCTGCTGCCGGCGGGCATGATCTGGATCGGGGGAGCGTCACACATCAGACGTCAAGGGCGACATGAGCGCGACATGAGCGCGATACGGCTCAGGTGCTCCCTGCAATCCGCCACCCTCATGGTCATGCGGACCCAGGTCTTGGCTCGCCTTCGGCCAGGTGGTCTCAGTTCCCTCGTGCTGCCTTCATGGCAGACATGAAGCGCCTGGCGAGTTCCGGATCGGTAGCGTTCCGCATATCACCGCGCTTGATCCAACTTGCGACGACTACGCCGTCGGCGACCTGGAGTGCCTCGGCCACATTGCTTTCATTTGCTCCTCCACCCAGGAAGAGCGGCGTGTCTGGCAAGGCTTGCCGCACCTGCCGCAGCCAGGTCATCGACTCGGCGAACCGGGGAGCGGTCACGAACAGCCCGGCCGCGCCGCCTTCGATCACCGCGGCCCTGGCGGCAATATCGACTGGCTGCGGGCAGAGTGGCACCGTGTTTGGCTCAAAAACATCGGCCAGGATGGGAACACGTGACCCAATGCGGCGGCGAAACCTGGTCGCCTCATAGCAGCACGCCTCCGAAAAGCCCCACGTTGCCACAGCCACGCCGGTGTAGGTGTGTTCGACGCGCACGAAATCCGCGCCGACCGCATCCGCCACCGCAATGGACGCTTCAACATCCCAGTTCACCAGAATCGAAAGCGAGAGGTCGGGATGCGCCTGCCTCACGGCAAGGGCAGCCGCGGTCATGTAGGCGACCGTCTCCGGTTCGACGTGGCGGGTGCTGGGGTTGTCACCCATGTTCTGCAGTTGCAGGCCGTCAAAGCCCGCTGCCGCAAGCACGCCGGCTTCGGCAACGACCGCGGCGATGATCGACGCCAGCGGCTCACCGTCGTAGCGGTGGGTCCCAGGCAGCGGCCGCAACTGGACCATGGCAATGGCCGGCTTGTTTGCCAGGAAGTGAGCGTCAAACATCGTTCAGGTCCTCGGCCAGGCGTACGGCGTGCATGCTCATCGCTGCGGGGGGAACCAATCCCGCCTCCGTGATGTAGCCCGTAATCAGGCTGGCCGGCACCCGATCCAGATCTGGCGACATGACGTGGACCCGGTCCTGGAGCGACGTTGGCCAGCCGTCGGTGAGACCGCCGAGCCGGCTGTCGTGGAGCGGAGGCTGCGGCCGTTGATAACCCCACAGGGTGCGGGTGTCCAGCTTGATCAACGTTGTCGGCACGTACAACGCCACGCGCCAGAAGTCGCAGGCCAGGGCGACCCCCAGGCTGCCAACGGTGTTGTAGCAACTGCCGTCGGCGCCCACCGTTTCGGCTCCGATCAGCGCGAGATCACAGGCCTGGAGCTGGCTGCCGAGCGCGGCATCGGGCACGAACTCGATGGCCAGTTTGGTCGCAGCGAGGTCCTCAACGAAGCGACGACCGCCATTCAGTGAGCGGGCCTCGGGAATCACGACGGTAGGCGGCGCGACGCTGGCACCCAACTGAGCGAGGATTGCGGCGACGGAGCTTGAATAGTCGTAGGCGAGGATGCGTTGCGCGTTGGCCGCCAGCGTGACACCAATCTCCGTCACACGGTCGCGGTCGCGCCGGGATCGCTCGCCATAGCCACTGAGTGTCCGGAGTGCCCGCTGCCGGAACTCCTCACGATTGAGCTCGTTCCACGCCGCACTGCCAGCCAGCATCTGGGCCAGTGCATTGGGAATGGCCTGCGTGGATGCGCCCCGTTGCTCGATCAGGTACGAAGCCACCGCGCGGAGGTCCCGTACGACCTCCGCGGGGCTGCCCGTGTGCTCCTGCACGAGCGCCACGAACAGCTTGTTCGCGGTTGCGATCTGGCGGCTGGCTCCGAGAATCGCCGGATCCTCGAAGTCAGCCAGGTGTGCGGCGGCGCCAGGTGGCAGTTCTGGCCGGGGGCGTGTCATAGACCGATGCGCTGGGCGACGGCATCAGCGAAGGCGCGTGCGCGCGGTTCGACCTCCATGCCGTTCGCTGCCTGCATCTCGTTGTAGGCGTCCTGCGGCACAGCCCCGAATCCGGTGAATGCCCCCGCGATGGCGCCCGCCATACAGCCAATCGTATCCGTGTCATCACCAAGGTTCGCCGCGGCGATCACCGTCTGCCACGGATCGCCATTGGCTGCCAGGAACACACCGAGTGCTGCGGGAACCGCCTCGACGATCGGGAGGCCGGAGCCAAGCGTCAGGGCGATCTCGTCGACGGTGTCGTACAGGTTGTCCGAGCGGGCCGCAATCTCCAGCGCCATGTCGAGCCGGCGCGGCACCGTCGCGCCCCCGACCTCGCGCCCGTACTCTGTCCCCAGGCGCTCGCCCTCACGGGCGCCCCAGCGTGCTGAGCGGATAACCTCCATCAAGGGGGTGCCGGGAATCATGGCGGTGGCCACGGCGGCGGCAATGGCCCCGGCGCCAGACACGCCGTGGTTCGTCGCGTGGGACGGGAGGCACGTCGTCAACGCGTCACGGACAGCGGCCTCCGGGTCACCTGGGTGCGCCAACCCCGCTGGCGCCACGCGCATGGCCGCGCCATTGCTCGTGCCTTCGGTTGTAAGCCGCCCGATCGCCCCCACCTTGGCGGGATCTCCTCCTCAAGCAACCGGGCGATGCTGGCTCGTGTCGACGGGCCGCAGAAGCGCGGGTAGTACTCCTCGTCACGAGACCAGATGATCAGCATGTCCGCCATATCCCGCGGGGTGATTGCGCCACCATGCTCGATGTACTCATCGACCAGGTAGAGCATCTGGCTGGCATCATCCGTGAACTGAGCGGCGCCACGACCGCTGCCAAACGGGGCGTCAAGCGGCGGCGCGTAGAAGGCCTCGACACGGCCACCCCAGGTCTCCTGGATCTCCCGGATACTGCGCTGCTCGGTGGGCGCCCCCAGCGCATCCCCAATGCAGGCAGTTGCCAGAGAGCCCAGGATGCGGTCGTACAGTTCCTCGC
Source organism: Thermomicrobiales bacterium (assembly GCA_046328375.1). GTDB lineage: Bacteria > Chloroflexota > Chloroflexia > Thermomicrobiales > UBA6265 > JACCXM01. The sequence continues at coordinate 94,489 of JAXLWT010000016.1, read as the reverse complement.
GGTTCACACGGTCCTCCAGATGCGCTCCAACGCGCCAGTCCTTACGCTTGCGTGCGTTCACGCATGAATGTTTCGATCGCGGGCAGGGTGGCCAGCGCGCTGCGGCTGCCAACGCCAGTCACCGAAATCGCCGCGGCGGCCGTCGCAATCTCGGCACAGCGACGCAAATCCCAGTCCTGGAGATAGCCCGCCACAAACGTGCCGTTGAAGCAGTCTCCCGCGCCGGTGGTGTCCGCGACTGGCACCGGAATGCCGGGCACGCGGAAACTCTCGTCCTTGCTGACGACCAGGCAACCCCTGGCGCCGAGGGTGACGACCACCACGCGAGGGCCGAGCGCCAGGATCTCCCTCGCTCCGCTGAGTTCATCCCCGCTGGCCAACGCCCGCAACCCCGCGGCATTGGGAAAGGCGAGATCGACGGCGCGGAGCAGCCGCGCCATGGCCTGGGGAGACCCCACCGTGGTGGGCTCGATGTCCAGGGAAACCAGGGTGCCCCGGGCCACGGCTTGCGCGGCGATCCACGTGGTGAGGTCGATGTCGTTCGCCATCAGGTGGATGAGGCGCGCTTCGCCAATTGCGGCTGGGTCAATGTCCTGTCGCGTGGGGCCAATGCAATCCGTCTTGACGACGACCAGAGCTTTTTCTCCGGAGTCGTCCAGCATCACCACACAGAAGTAGGTCTGCCCGCCCTCCCTGATCACCACCGGCCCGGTATCCACACCGCACGCTTGCAGCGCCTCGATGGCGATGCGACCAAAACGGTCATTCCCCACCAGCGACGCCAGGGCCACCCGCGCGCCAGCTTTGCTGGCGGCGCAGCAGAAGTTGGCGACAACCCCGCCCGGGAACTCGCCGATCAGGCCTCCCAGCACCTTCTCGTCGCGGCCCGGGAGTCTTGGGGTGTCAAGGTAGATGTCGACGTCGGCGTCGCCGATGCCCAGGATGTCCCAGCGGCGCGACGTCATCGGGTGACAGTCACCTGGACGGTGTCACCATCAGGAAACGGTACCCAGTCAGGGACGTAGTCGTAATCGGGCTCGCCACAGGCAAAGCCGTAGGTGGTGTCCCGCTCGACCGGGACGGCGCAACTGTGCCAGGTCCCGGGGTGCATGATGATGCCCTTCCCGACGGGGATGCGGAAGGCCTTGACCGTAGCCGGATCGGGTGACGCATCCGGATTGTCGAGGTCAAGCGGGAGGGCCAGGGGCTGAACCAGGTCGTCCCCGTGCGGATAGAGCAGTTCGAACGTGTGGACATGCCGTTCCATGTCCTCGACCACGACTGGGCGCACGCGAGAAAGCACGACGCCCATATTGATAGGTAGGCTGTTATCGAGCTGAGCGAATCCGTACCAGCACTCCCAGCCCTCGCCGGAGCGCGGGGCCGCGGATTCCGGGACCGCGACGATGCGGCCATACGGCGCAAAGCTCTCCTCAGTGAGTTCTTCGACGTTAATCTCCCAGGTACGCCCCACCTTGGTCCTCCAGAAGCGATGCCGTCTGATCGGCCGCGATCATGTAGTTGGCGAATGGGTCGTCGATTTCTCTCCCGAAGGCATTCTCCTCGGCGAAATAGCGGTAGTACTCGGCGTCACTCAGCGCGTCGACCATCCCGGTCAAGACACGGAGATCGGGGAACTCCCAGACAGCCAGCCGCGCCCAGCGGGTTGACGCGCGCACTTCGTAGACGCCAAACCGCTGCGCGCCAGCGGCCTCGGCTGCCGCATGAATCTGTTGCCAGGTGTCCAGGAGGCGCTCGCGGTCGGCGGGAGACAGGTAGTACCAGTCATCGCGCGGGCGAGAGAAGTTCACCCAACCCAGTCGCTCACTCACTCCGTTGCCTCCCCATCCAGCCACGAGAGGTCGCGCTGCAGATGCGATCCAAAGCGATAGAAACGATCCAGCGAGCCTACGACGCGCTCCGTTTCCATGTCAGAAGCGTCATTCAACGCGATGGCGTGGTGCAGCGCAGCCGCGTCCGGCGCCGTCACGAATGAAAACTGGTTCCAACCGCTGCTGAAACGGCAATCAAACGCGCCATAGCTACGCCAGCCAGATCCGTCGTGCACCGCGTCCCGCGTAGCGTGCTCTCGCGTATCTCTTCCCACCACGCCGGAACGCGAGCGGGAGAACGTGATCAGGCCCAGCGGCGGGGACGCGCCTTCCCCCGGCTCGGGAATGATGGCCCAGTTGGGATTGGGGTCCAGTTCGCCTTTCGCAAGGGTTCCGAACGCGTGCCAGGAGTTCGCGAACTTGAAGTCGCCGGCGCGCTCCAGGTCCGCGATGGTGTCAAAGACGGCCGCCAGCGACGGCGCGGTCCAGAACGTGAAGTACTGCCAACCACTGCCGAAGCGGCAGGAGAAGAGCCCGTAGGACTGGGTCCCTCGCTCGCGGCCGCGCGCAAACGCCTCCTGGATAGCGGCAGTTGTCCCGCGCTCCTCAAGCGGAGAGGCACGAAACTCGCGCTGGTTGTTCTTCCAGAGGGCAACAAAGCCGACGGTCATTGGATCACGCTCCGCTGAGGTTGCGTCACTTGAGCGCTCCCGCGGTCAATCCGCGCACGATGTACCGCTGCAAGAGCAGGCCGAGCAGAATCGTGGGCACCATGCTGACGATGGCGAGGGCCGACATCAACCACCAGCGGATGCCAATGGCGGTCGCCATTCCGGCCAGGGTGACCGGCATGGTCTTGGCCTTCTCAAACGCCAGCAAGGAGGCGAACAGGTATTCGTTCCAGGAAAAGATGAACAACAGGATGCCGGTGGCAGCCAGGCCAGGGATGGCCAGGGGCAGCGAGATGCGCCAGAACGTTGTCCACCAGGTTGCGCCCTCGGTCAGTGACGCTTCCTCCAGTTCACGCGGCAACCCGGCGAAGAAGTCACGCATGATCCAGATGGCGAACGGCAAGTTGAAGCCCGTGTAGGCAATCGCCAGTCCCAGGACACTGTCCAGCAGGTGCAGGTATTTGAAGAGCACCATGAAGGCCAGGATGGCCGCCGCCGGCGGCAACATCCGCTGCGAAATGAACCAGAACGCGATGTCGTTATTGCGCCAGGGTCCCCAGCGGTAGGTGAACCGGGAGAGGCCGTAACCAGCCATTCCGCCGAGCGCGGTGGCGGCGAGCGCGCTTGAGGTTGCGGCCACAAAGCTGTTGCGAAGCGGCTCTGCAATCGGGATCGCACCGTTGGCCAGGTCTTGCCAGGCGTGCAGGCTCGGCGTGAAATCGACCCACGGGATGAACGTCACGCCACGATTGATGTCGATGGGCAACTTGAAGGAGGTAATCACCATCCAGTAGAGCGGGAAGATGATGATGATCGCCCAGATGACCAGCGGGATATAGGGAAGGGTGCGCTTGAATGTCTTCGCCACCGTGCCCCCCTAACTCGCGTTCCGCACGGCGCGCCGCGTGCCGTTCAGGTACAGGGTGGCCACGATGATCACCAGGATGAGCAGGGCGTAGGAAACCGTAGCGCCGTACCCCATGTCGCCACGGACCAGGGCCAGGTCATAGACGTACAAGGTCACGGTCTGGGTGGCGGTACCTGGTCCGCCAGCCGTGATGACGCGGACCAGGTCGATGAGCTTGAACAGCTCCAGCGACCGGATGAGCACCGCGGTGACCGAGACCGGGAGCAGGAGCGGAAACGTGATCTGCCAGAACATCTGCCAGCGTGAAGCGCCGTCCACCCTGGCCGCTTCGAACGGCTCGGTTGGCAGCGCCTGCAGCCCGGCCAGCAGCAGGATGAACATGAACGACGTCCACTGCCAGACATCGGTCAGGACGATCGTCCACGGCGCGACTTGCGGGTTGCTGATCCAGGGCACGAAGGGCAGGCCAACCTTATGCAGCAGGAAGTTCACGGGTCCCTGCGTTTCACTGAAGAGCATGCGCCCGATGATGTAGCCGACGGCGGCCGGGCTGATCATCATCGGCAGCAGGAAGAGCACGCGAAAGAAACGCTGCCCGACGGTGACCTGCAGCACCATGAGCGCCAGGAAGAGCCCGAGGACGTACTCGATTGCCGTCGCGGTCACGGTGAAGAAGATGGTGTTGCGGAAGGCGGACCGCAGCGTGTCGTCGTCGAAGAGGCGTGCCCAGTTCTCGAGCCCGATGAACTGCACGCCGGGATAGAGCAGATTCCAGTTGGTCAGGGTCATCCCGAGTGAGAACACGAACGGGAAGACCGAAAGCAGCAGCACGAGGATGGCGGCCGGGTTCAGGAAGAACCCGGCCGGCGCACCCTTGATGACCGCGTCGGTTGCCGGCACCTCAGCAGCACGTTCTGATCTTGCTGCTGAGCGCCGCAGCCCGCGCGGTACGGCACTCATTCGCCGGTCAGGCCCAGGGACTCTCGGTAGAACGTGCCCTGCTGATCGCGGCCGAGGCGATCGGTGATCTTTTCCCACTCCGCCGCGGCTTCATCAAGGGCCTCCTGGGCGGTTGCTTCGCCAACGAGGGCCTTGGTCACCGCGATTTCCAGGGTGTCCTTGTAATCCTGGATCCCCGGAATGCGGAGATCGAAGACGATGTTCGGGCTGTAGATCGAGTCCTCGATGGCCTTGGTGTAGGCCTCCGCATCCTTCTCCGAGAAGCCGGCTGCCACCCAGATGGCCGGGTCAAGCATGTCCGTGGCGTCCGGGTTGACGCCGCAGCCCGGCGTGGTGACCGCGGCCACGCGGACCTCCGGGGAACCCAGGTAGGTCGCCAGGTCGAACGCGGCCTCAGCCTGCTGCGTGAGGGAGGGCACCGCGAAGATCCAGCCGCCAAACCCGGCGAAGGGCGCCTTGTTGGTGTCCTCGAAGGTTTCCCAGGCGTCGGTGGCCGGGTTGTAGACCTCGGTCGATCCCGGCGTCACGCCGAAGCCGACTTCGCCCGCGACCACGGATGTCTCGGGATCGACGCTCATCGGCCCGATGTCCGCCCACTGGATGTTCAGCGCCGCGCGGCCGCCCACAAACGCCTGGGCGTTCGCGGCCCAGTCATAGCTGAGCATGTCCGGCGGGCCCCACTGCAGGGCCGTCTTCCAGTCTTCGAGCGCTTTCACGAAGCCGGGATTGTTGATGCGCGGGGTCATGGTGTCGGGGTCGAAGAAGAATGCTGGATCATCGGGATGCTTGGCGTAGCCAGCGGCACGGGAGAAATACCCGTTCCAGGCGTGATTGCGGCGCATCGGCAGTTCTGCCAGTCCGTAATTCGGCGCGCCGTCGTTATCCCAGTCCTTGCCCGTGAAGTAGGCCGCGATGTCGGCATACTGCTGCCAATTGTCCGGCGGCGCCAACGGGTAGCCGTACTGCGCCTCGAACTCCTTCTGGTAGTCCGGGTTGCTCAGCAGGTCATCGCGATAGTTGAGCATGAGGACGTCGCCGTCCCACGGAATGCCGAAGAGCGTGTCGTTCCAGCGCAACTGGTCCTTGTTGTAGATGTCCGGAATCTTGTCCAGGCCGAGGCGGTCCTGGAACTCCGCGGGAACCTCCAGCAGGTACCCGTTGGCCATCAATTGGCCGGCAGTCTGGGAACCGATGTAATAGATATCCGCCAGGAATGTTCCCGTGCCCTGGGCTGCCAGGTACTTGGCGTCCAGGTCCGCGAACGGCACGGGGTTGATGCTGACCGTTGCGCCAGTTTCCTCTTCCCAGGCCTTGGTCCAGTTCCCAACGCATTCCACCTGGCCGGCGGGGCCCGCGATGGTCAACGTCATTCCGGCGAAACGCCCGGGTTCACCCTGGGCCCGGGCGATCCGTGGCAGTCCCACGGCTGAAACGACGAACGCGCTGGACAGCGCCTTGAGCGCCGATCGGCGGCAAATTTTGCGGCATGCCATGCAGTGACCTCTCTCTCCATCGTACGTGCGGCACGGGCGTTACGCGATTCAGGAGCGGCGAAGGACCTCCTTTCTGGCCCTGTCGATGGGAACCGCCGCGAACGAACACGGTCGTCGCGAGATCACAGGCCGGTGCGCTCTGGCCCTCCGGCAAAGATGGTGGTGCGGTAGGTGTAGGAATCCGCGCGGTAAGTCAGCAGGACGTGCTCAAGTGGGGTGCCGGATGGGTCAAAGACCGTACGCGTGACCCGCAGCACGAGATCATGTTCTGGCATCTCCAGCTCCGTTGCCTCGTGTGGCGTCGCGGTGCCGGGCTCAACGATCTCGTCCGCGCGGAAAATGCGCGCTCCTGCCTCGGTCATCGCCTGGTACATCGATCCGCTATCGAGCGCGTCAACGGAAAACGCCCCTGGCTCCGCCGCATTGACCAGCCATAAGGGGAGATAGGACGTGTGGAGCGCGACCGGGGTCCCGTCGGCAGACATGACTCGCTCGATGACATAGACACGGCCGGCGGGAGCATGCACCTTCTCCGCCAGCGCCAGAGGAACCTGTTCATTCCCTGCTCGCAACGTGCGATAACCCGGGGTGAGGCCAAGCGCGGCGAGGTTTTCGCTGAATCCCGTGAGTCGCGAGGGACGCTCAACATGCGCGCTCGGGTGTCGCACAAAGGTGCCCTTGCCCGGGACGCGTTCGAGCAACCCGGCGCGCTCGAGATCCGCCAGGGCCTGGCGCGTGGTAATGCGGCTGATCTGGTACGACGCCCCAAGTTCTGACTCGGACGGTATGCGGTCTCCCGGCGCAAACTCGCCGCGCGAAATCTGCTCGCGAATAAGCCCCGCAAGTTGCTGATATTTGGGCGTCGGCGACTGGTCGCTGATCCGGGACACGTCATGTGCTCCTGCACGATCCTGTTATAACAGGTTACGACTTGGTATGTCACGTGTTTCTGGCCGCGAGCTGCACGGCCCTGCTATCGGCCGGGCGCGATACCACGGACAAGAATGGCATGCGGGCCGGAGCGTGCGGTGCTGGCGCTCAGGGACGGGACGGTGCCGGGTGAGATGCCGCGGCGGCCGTGGTGAAGCGCACGAAGACCTGGTCTCGCTGCTTCCACCCCAGCCGCGGCCACGCAGCGCCGTGGATGGGTCAACGCAACCGGATCGATCTGGGTGTGCCTGGACACGCCTTCACCCGAAGACGTTCGACCGCACGCTCGCGGCCCGGCGCTCCCGCGTTCACGTTCCCCCTGCCTGCACTCCCCGGGACACCCTCCCTGATAGCCGCGCTCGATCGAGCGCAGCCAGGTGGCCGCGAGTCCGGCTGCAGGGAGGCTGAGGATCCAGGACATCCTGCGCCAATCCGGCCAGTGTGCGGGGAGTGTATGGGAAGTGTTGCTGGGTCCCGACGGGTCCCGACCTTACCGTGGGAGTGTCGCAAACCCGTGCGGCGTTGACTCGTTCGCGATACCCGCCACGAATTGGCAGGCGAGAGCCCACGCCGATGCGTTGCGGCTGCCAGGAGGCACCATGGACCACGCCACGTTTGATCTTCTCGCCCGCCGCCTGGGCACCTCGTCAACCCGGCGCGCCGGCGTTGGCCTGGCGCTCGGCGCCGCAGGCAGCGCGCTCGCCACGCTCTTCGACCCGGATGCGCGCGTTGCCCTTGGCAAGAACAAGGGCCGCGGCAGGGGCAAGAACAAGAACAAGAACAAGCGCAAGAAGAAGCATCGGCCGGCACAGCCAGCGCCCCCTTGCCCCGACACCATGACTGACTGCGGAGAGGGCGTCTGTGTCCCGGACGGGGAGTGTTGCCCATGGGAAAAGCCGTGCGGCGAGGGCTGTATCCGCGCCGAGGAGTGCTGCCCTCACACGGAGCGCACCTGCCAGAACGGCGCCTGCGTCACGAAAGGCGCCTGTTGCCCCAACGAGCGGGCGTGCCCGGGTGGGGCCTGCGTGGGGAAAGACGCCTGCTGCCCAATCGTCGAAGAGGCCTGCGGAGATGAGTGCTGCGTCCTCGGCACCACCTGCTCCGCCGACGGGTGCTGCCCCGTGAACGACACCAGCGATGTCTGCGGGGGCGCATGCACAGACCTGACTACCGACGAGCACTGCGGGGCGTGCGGCAACGCCTGCGGGGCGTGCCAGACCTGCCGCACGGTCAACGGAAAACCCACGTGCGCCGGACCGGACCGCTCAGCACCCGCCTGCGAAGACTGCCTTGAAGGTGAGATTGTCCCGGCGACCTCCTGCGGCACCTTCTGCTGCGGCATCGGGGCGGAGTGCTGCGGAGGGGGCTGCTGCGCCGCCGGCAAGTGCCGTGTGTCCAATGGCCAGACCTGCTGCCTGAGGGTCATCGACAACACCCAGATTTGCCTGGTGCAGTAGACCGGGCTTCCACCGGGAGATGCAGGCGAGCGCGCGGGTGCGGTTCAACGGCGAGTCCCTGCTCGTCTTTGTGCGGCCCGCCTCCCTCCCGTGTGGCGAGGAAACGCAGTGGACAAGAGGCTACATGGAGACCAGCCCCGTCATGATTCAGCCGCCATCTGTCTCACCTGCCACCGCCGCTGGTTCGGCCGGCCCGGCGACCGGGGCGAACTCTACGGCGGTGGCGGTCGCCGGGAAATCTGCCGGACTCCATCTCGCGGGATCAGCGGCCGCCGACGTGGGGTTGCGCCAAGACGCGGTGCGCACCGTTCGCTGTCCAGATCCCGGGCAACTTGATTGATCTACCTGCCGGCGCGATCATGAGCCTGAGGATGCGCTGGCGTCCACGAGGGAGCAGGCCGGCTGGTGGACTCCGACGCTGCACTGTACCGGCGGGGATGGCGACCCTGATCGCCTCGTGGGAGGCGTACGCGCGCGGCGCTCCTGGCGCGACGGTGCAGCGCACCCCCGGGGTGGTCGCCGCCATCTTCCCGCACGATCCCGAGCGGGCGGTCTACAACAACGCCATCCTCACGGGTGGGCTGACTGCCGGAGCGCGGGCAACCGCCCTGGAGGCGATGGCCGCGGCGTACGCCGCAGCCGGGGTCCAGCTCTACGCCGCCTGGGTGCATGAGACCGACACCTCAATGCAGGCGGACCTCGAGCGGCGCGGCTACGCCGTCGACAGCTCGACGCGAGCGATGGGCATGGCGCTGGCAGACATCATCCAGGAGCGGCCACAGATTGCGGTCAGCGCACTGGCGTGGGATGCGTATGTGCGCCAGTTCGGATTACCACCGGGCCTTCTCGCCCACGCTGATCACGCGCGCTTCCACCTGCGGGTGGCGCGCCTGGGCGAGGACGCCGTGGCGGCAGCGCTCGCCTTCGACCACGCCGGGGACTGCGGAATCTATAACGTCGAGACGCTGGAACACGCCCGTCGCCGCGGCCTGGGTACGGCCCTCACGCTTGTGCAGTTGCACGACGCCCGTGCCCGTGGCTGCCGGACGGCCAGCCTGCAGGCAACGCCGATGGCCGAGCGCGTTTACGCCGCCATCGGCTTCCGCGACCTCGGCCGCATCCTGGAGTACGTCCCCGACAGCGGTTTGTAGCGGCGAAACCCCTGGCCGGAACGCCACCAGCGAGCCCTGGTGATGCCCCTCCCCGGTGCTCACCTCTTGCCAGCGGACGACGCACGCGGACATCGCGGACAGGGAGACCGCGCCGGTACCGGCAAAACCCCGCAACAATTACTGGGGGCGATCATTGTGGTGAGTGCTACATTGCGGGGTGCGGGCGGCGACCTGACGACCTTGCCTGCGAGGAGCACCACGATGGATCTCGACCACTTCGACAACATAGCGCGCTTCCTGGCATCCCCCAGACCGCGACGCACCCTCCTGGGCGTGCTGGCAGCGCTCCCAGTGTCGGCTGGCCTGCTGGACATCCTCAACCTGGAGGACGCGGAGGCCAAGGAGCGCCGCCGCCGCCGGAAGCAGCGGCACAAGCGGCGCAAGAACCCCGGCAAGCGCAAGAAGGCGTGCAAATCGAAGAGCCAGGCGAAGGTCTGCGCCGGGCGCTGTGGTCCGGTCAAGAGCTCGCAGACGTGTGGCAAGACCTTCGACTGCGGCTCGTGCGCCTGCTCCCCTGCCTGCGAGGCCTGCTTCACCTGCCAGGGGGCGGCGGGCGAGCCGGGCACCTGCGTGCCGCAGGCGGCAGGGAGTCCGTGTGGCGATGCCACCACTTGCGACAACGGCACGCTGCAGCCGCAGGGGAGCTGCGACGGCGCGGGCACGTGTGTGGTGGCATCACCTGTCTCCTGCGCGCCGTACACCCGGTGCGATGGCAACGCCTGCGCCACCAGTTGCGCGAATGACAGTGACTGCGTCGCGGAGTCCTACTGCAATGGCTCCGGCCAGTGCGCCGGTGATCAGGAAAACGGGGCAGCCTGCGACCACGGCGGGGAGTGCCTGTCGGGCTTCTGTACGGACGGCGTCTGCTGCGACACTGCCTGTGACGGGGTTTGCCAGACCTGCAACGCCAGCGGTTCCAGTGGGACGTGCACCACTGAGGCAGACGGCTCAACCTGCGACAGCGGGAACGTTTGCTGCGCGGGCGCGTGCCAGCAATGCTGTGACGCAAGCGATTGCTCGCCCTGCTCAGCGTGTACCGCCGGGGCCTGCGTGGCGATCACCAGCCTCTACCACACGTGTGATGGCCCGTGCCCAACCGGTCAGTGGTGCGATGCCGGCGTCTGCGCGTCGATCGCGGACACCGTCAGACTTCCGGATTGCCAGAGCCTCTGCAGCGCCAGTACCGAGGTGTGTGGGCAGATGGTGACGTGTCCGAACTGCAATCTATGCGATTCACAAACGGGCTGTGGGGTGAACTATCTCTTCGATGGGTCGCTAGGGGCTGGCTACTATTGCAGCCGTACCCAAACCACGCCGCAGGTTTGCAACGAAACGAATGCGGATTGCGCAAGTGCTGCTCCCTACAGCTACTGCGCTGATGCGATATCGCAGCCCGGCTTCTGCGCCCGGATCTGCCCGTACTAGGGTGGGAGGACGTCGCGGCTCGGATGAGGAGGCTGGCCTCCGGGTCGTCCGGAGGCCAGCGACTCCCGCCGCAAACTGCGACGCGTGTGGCTCAGCCGGAGAGCCTTCCTGGGTGCTTGCACGCTGGTCAGCATGTCCCCTGGCTGGCAACCATGCGTGGGACCAGGAAATGCCACGAGTACAACGAGTGTGGCGCTGCCCATGGCCAGAGGGAGATGATCCCGCTGGCCAACGGCACTGGCAGACGTTCGGGCTATGCCGTCTGACCAGAAAGCAGCATCTCGCCCCAAAGCCGTCAGACGTGTTGGCCGGTGCCCGGGATCACATCGCGGCGGTCCAGGCCCGCGCTATCGCCGCCGCGCACGAGTCCTGACGCACCCGTGACAGACAGGATCTTCACCACCACCAGGGGCAGGGCCTGCGTTCGGGCGTGAGGTGCAGGGCGTCCCTGGCGCAGGTCTCGACCGGGCGGCCTCGCTGTCGCGGGCGCGAAGGCCAGGACCAGGCAGGTGAATCTGCCAGCGAGGTTACGCGGTTGCAGAGGTGAAGCCAGGCTACGCTGTCCGGCGGTGATGGCATACCCCGTGCACTGTCTCAGCTATCAGGCAGGCGCACCCTGCCCACGCTGATTCAGTTGAATCCCTCAAGGAAAGCGCAGGAACCCCGTGCCAAGCCCGCCCGCCTCCTCTCGCGTTGTAGTCATTACCGGCGCCTCCAGCGGCGTCGGCCACGCGACCGCCGTCGCCTTCGCCCAGACGCGCGCGTCGGTCGTCCTGGCCGCCCGCAGTGCGGAGGTCCTGGCGTCCGTGGCCGATGCCTGCCGCACGGCCGGCGGCGCAGCCCTGGCGGTGCCGGGCGACGTCTCGGACGCCGGCCAGGTCGAGCGCCTGGCGCAGGCCGCCCTGGCCCAATTCGGGCGGATCGACGTCTGGGTCAACAACGCCGGCGTCGCGGCGCTCGGGCGCTTCGAGGAGATCCCGCTGCGTGACCACGCCCAGGTCATCGAGACCGACCTGCTGGGCACGATCTACGGCAGCGCGGTGGCGCTGCGCCAGTTCCGGACCCAGGGCGGCGGCACGCTGATCAACATCGCCTCCGCGCTGGGTGAGATCCCCGCGCCGTATTACGCCTCCTACGTGGCGGCCAAGCATGGAATCGTCGGGCTGGGCGCCGCCATCCGCCAGGAACTCGCGGAGAGCGACGCCTCGAACATCCATGTCTGCACCGTGCTGCCGATGGCGATGGAAACGCCCTTCTTCGCGCACGCCGCGAACTACACCGGCCACGAGGCGGTGCCCATTCCCCCGGTTTACGACCCCCAGGACGCGGTCGAGGCGATCCTGCGCCTGGTCGAAGAACCGCAGGCCGAAGTCACCGTCGGCGGCGCCGGCAAGGTTGCCACCGCCTTCCACGCCGTGGCGGCGGGCGTAACCGAGAAGCTGATGGGCGCCGAAGTGCAGCAGGTGCAAATGGAGGCCGCGCCGCCCGCCCCTGCCACCAGCGGCATCCTGTACACGCCGTCAGCCGAGACATCCGCCTGAGGCGTGCGACGTGCCACGCAGGAGTGATGACATGACACATGGTCTTTCGCTGGACGTGCGGAACGGAGCGTGGGCCCACGTTCGGATCGGCGACGAGGTGGACAACCGGCCGGAGGACCAGCAGACGCGCGATCGCCTGCTGCGAAACATGGCGCTGGCCATCCACTACGACCGCATCATGCCCACCCAGGGTGAGCACGTGCCGGGCCGCACCGGGGACGCCGAGCCCTACGCCTCCAGGGTCGACGCGGACGGAGAGCAGACCTCCGCCGTCCTGGCCGAGATCCGCGCGCTGCAGGGGGAGCAGGCGGTTGCGGAGCTACGCGTCGCTGCCAGCCACCTTGCAGAGACGAAGCCCGAACAGTAACGGAGCTTGCCCGTCCGCGCATATCCCTTCTGCCAGAACTGAGCTCTTGCACGGCCACGCGATGCAGGCCCACAAATCATCATGAGCCCAGGACACTGCTAACAGCGCGAAAGCCTGGTGCACGCCGCGATGTCCACGTCCAGCGGGCGTGGTCCGACATGACGGGAGCGCAGCCACTGCCACGCCGATCCGGGAGCGCAACAGACCAGGCGGAACTCTGTCGTTCCTGGAAAGCGCCGGGCCGTCATATCCATGCCAATGCTGCCTGTACGCGGAAGTCGTAGCAATCCAGGCAGCGATGAGCACGCCAACGCATTCCCGAGATGCGGACTTCGGCAGTCGCGATTCCTCCTACGTAGTTACGACGCCGCAATTGCGTAGGTTTCCCTCATGCGCGGGAATCCAGGGGCTGACACCATAGAGTCCTCGTACGAAGCACCTGCAGGCAGCCTCTAGCGAAAGCACTATCTGCCGTTGTCTGTCCCTCGTGACCCGTTCGCTGGCCATCCGGTTGAGTCCGATAGAGCCGCACCGCGCACGGAAGGACGAGGACGATTGGTATGAGAAAGGAAACCCCGTGGCGCGCTCACAGAAACATCCGCTCCTGCGCAAGATCGCCTCACGGCGTCAGCGGCTGGATCGATTCCATGGCCGGCCGCACCACCTCGACCCCGACGAAACACTGCTGACCGTTGACCGGAGACGCTACTCGATGCTGCTCGGAGAGCGCATCCTGACCGCGCGGGAAACAGAAGTCTTGTACCACGTGGCCAGGGGCGAGACGGACAGAGAGATCGCGAACTGTCTCTTTGTCAGCCCCAAGACCGTCAGCAACCATGTCTCGAACATCCTGGCCAAGCTCTCGGTCGCAAATCGACGGGAGGCGGTGAAAGCAGCATTCCGCATCGGTCTCATCTAGGATCTCGCCAGTTTTTCGAATGCTGAAGGTTGACCAAGCCAAGCACCAGGTAATCCGAGGCTGACCATTGCTGTTGGAAGCGTCACGTTCTGGAACCGGATGTGGAGGGGCCGTACGTACGTGCGGCCCCTCCCTGATTTTGCACGAGGGCGGTATGGAGATCGCACCGGATCTGGCGGTAATGGTTGGCATCAGACGATACGGTGTTGCAGGCCAGCGGGCATGATGCGCTCAAAAAAGGCAATGGAGGCACCTGTGTACCAGGTGCCTCCAGACCTGCCAGCTTAGTTATGCCGGCGGCGGTCCCGGCGGCGCTCCCGGCGGTTGTGCCGTCGATCGCGCTTCTGCTCGAGGTTGTCCGAAGGGTCGCCATTGCCCTCAATGACGACGTCCTTGGCGAACGGCAGCGAGCCGTTGGCGAGACCGCCGTTGGCATTGCCGTCACCACCGTTGGCGTTGCCATCGCCGCGGTCCTTGCGATTCCTGCGGCGGTTGCGATCACGATTTCGGCCACCATTCTTGCCGTTGTGCTTGCCGTTGCCGTTGTGGTTGTCGTTGTGGTTGTGATTGTTGCGGGACCCCTTGCCATTCGCGTCGCCGGCCAAGGCAGGAAGTTCGCGGGCGGCGACAGCGGCAGCGAGAGCGACTGCGCCAACGGCCGAGTTGCTGAGAAGAGAACGTCGAGTAATCATGGTCAGACCCCTTTCGAAGATGCCGAACAATGACGAGATCTGCGACGAGATCGAAACCCTTCAGGGGAATGTGCGGGATGAACTCCTCCAGGTCATCCGCGCCGCTTGAGCGTCGAAGGAGCGTCTGTTTCGATCTGCACCCATGATGTGTTTCCCGGATCGCATGCACATCGGGACCACTACCCAAGGCTTTACACATCCCAATACGGATTCAGCGGGGAGTGCCATGACACCTGCCGAAATGGAGCCTTCTCGTGCGCCAGGGGCGATCGCGCTGAACTGAGCGTCGCCCGCGAACTGGGTGATGGTGGCTGTGCCGGCAAGTCCGACTGCGACGGGTGTTATGCGGAAGGGGAACGCTCAAAAGGGCGGGGCAGCAACGTTTCCCGTTTGACCACTGCTTCTTTCCTACCGGGATCGACGCATTCGTGAAACTGGCCGGTGCTGCAGCAATTCGCCCGAGTCTTCAGTTCGCTCCAGTAAGCGTCCTGAAGGTGCTCTGGCATCCGGCGCGGCCGAAACCCCCATAAAACCAGGGAATTTTCCTCATGTGCCCAGCTGGCTCCACGCTCCATGCTGCTTGGCGGGCGGTTTCGCCCTTCGTCCCTGCGATCAACGAGGAGGGCATTCATGCATTCATCGCACGCCGCATTTGCCTGCCGCGAACTGCACAGGCAAGAGCTGCTCTCGTACGCCGAGCAGCAACGGTTGGTCAAACTGGCTTGCACCGGCAAGCCCTGCGCAGAGCCTCATGAGGCGACGCCAACGACGGTCCTGGCCCTTGTCCACCGCTTGGCCGCATGCATTCCTTTTGCAACGGCGAAGCGGCAGCCGGCCACCTCGTCCCCCACTGCGTCCGATGCTCAGGCGCCATCTATTGCGCCCTGACACCGCGGAGGTCGTCATGGTTCAACCTGATCAGGCTGCCCTCCGGGCGCGGACGTCAGCATCCGTGCCCGGCACAGTGCAAGCGATAGTGGATATCAACCAGCAGGCGTGTTCCGCTTCACGCGTCGGGATAGAAACACAGCCAAGCGTGCGCGGGATGGCACTGACCCTTGGGTTCGCGCTTCTGCTCCTCGTGCTCGCCCTTGTCGCCCTGGCCGCGAGGGCTCCCCCACTGCATCCCCCGTGGTGGCTTCCCCGGTCCCGAAGGAATGGAGCGTGAGTCTCGGATAGGTCCCACCCTGGTGGAGGGTCTAGCCAAATCAAAGGCTACTTGCTATGATGCGTAGCACAGCATACCGAGTCTGGAATAGCCACCAGGCGGGCCTCAGCCCGCTCCATCAACGAGGAGGACTGTATGCGTTGGAAGTCAGCAGTGCTCTTGTGCGGATTCATGGCAAACGTCATTGCCGTTGGTTCGCAATCACCGCCTTCCCTGGCGATGCAAGTGACTCCGCCGTCAGAAATAGCTAGCGCTTTCTGCTCGCCGGATACGTTTGAACCACCCGACGGGAGCCCCTGGGCAGCGCAAGACAAGCTCTACGAGAAAGTCAGCTTTAATCCAGGCGAGAAGCAGGTGGGCTCCGTTGGGGTACGGGATATCATAAATCCCTATGCAGACTTCGAGATTGGCTCCGGCGAGCTCGTCATGACGCTGGTCACCTTACCCAAGCACACCTGTATCCTGGAATCCCGCTTCTACCCCTCGATGGTCATGACCGTGACTTCGGGGGACATCTCCATCCTGGTTGAGCATTGGCCCGGTACAAACGATCCACCGAAAGCATTCGTCGTCCCTGGCGGGAGCGGCGTGCCGATGCCGATAGCGCTTGACACGCCTACGCACCTGACCGCCGGGGACTGGGTCAAGATCGAGAACGAGTCGTTCCTTGGGTTTAGCAACGAAACGGATGTTGAGGCCACCTTCACCGTAGCGGGAATCAAGATGAATGATCCAGCCGGCGGTGGTGGACACACAAGTAGACCGTAGGCACACC
The DNA here is from genome assembly GCA_046328375.1 of Thermomicrobiales bacterium. GTDB lineage: Bacteria > Chloroflexota > Chloroflexia > Thermomicrobiales > UBA6265 > JACCXM01. Next base: position 78,219 of record JAXLWT010000016.1, on the reverse strand, counting down.
ATCGGCGCTGACGAACACCTCCGCATGAAAGGCACCGTCAGCGCCGACTACCCGACCAGGCGCCGCTAACCTGGAAATGCTGACCTGTAATGAGCCTGCCCCTGCCTGTCCCCCTGAGCCCACTGGTTGGGCGACAAGCCGAACTTGCCAGCGTCGACATGTTGCTGCGCACGACGTCGACCCGGCTTGTCACGATCACGGGGCCCGGCGGCGTTGGCAAGACGCGCTTTACGCTCGAGATGGCGCATGAACTCAACGAGCATTTTGCTTCAGGCTGCTGCTGGATCTCGCTCGCCAGTGTGGAGGATGCGACCGGTGTCGCGGCAGCGCTGGTCTCGGCGCTGGATATCCAGATTTCGCTAGATCAGAGCGCGGTTTCAGCCCTCTGCGCGCATTTTGCGCAGAGGGATACCCTGCTCGTCATTGACAATTTCGAGCAGGTCATCGAGGCCGCTCCCCTGCTGACGGAGATACTGCAGGCTTGCTCGTCGCTCCGCATCATCGTCACGAGCCGCTCCCTGCTCAACATCTCTGGCGAGCACCTCGTTGCCCTAGGTCCGCTGGACGTGCCGGAAGAGGTTGCCAGCCCAGGCGCGGTTTACGATCTGCACCGCTTCTCAGCGGTTCGCCTGTTCCTCGAACGCGCCGCCGCCGCGACGGGGTCGTTCGTGCTGACGCCGGAAAACGCCGGCGATGTCGTGACCATCTGCCGGGCCCTGGATGGCCTGCCGCTGGCCCTGGAACTGGCGGCGGCACGCCTGCGGCATCTGCCACTGGCGGTGATCGTCGCCCGGCTCGAGGACCGTCTCGGGCTGCTGGTGGGCGGGCCACGCGACCGGCCGGCCAGGCATCAGGCCCTCCGTGCGGCGATCGACTGGAGTTACCGGCTGCTGGAGCCTGGCGCCCAGGCCCTCTTCCGCCGCCTTGCCGCACTGCCAGGCGGAGCAACGCTCGAGACAGCACATGCCCTTGGGGACGCGACACCCGGCTCCGAGTTGGAGACGCTGGAACGTCTCTCGACCTTGATCGATGTCAGCCTGGTCGTCCGCCTGCCGGATCCCCTGGGTGAACCGCGGTATGGGATGCTGGAAACCATCCGCCAGTTTGGGCTCTGGCACCTACGCGCTGAGGGCGAGGAGCACGAAACGCTGCCTGCCCTCAGTACCTACTTCACGGACCTCGCACGCCGGGCTCGCCAGGAGCTTGGAGGTCCCGATCAGAAACGCTGGGTCGATCGCCTGGAAGCCGAACGCGCCAACTTCCGCGCGGCTTGCGAGTGGGCGATCCTGGCAAATAGTCCTGATACTGTTTTTCGTCTTGGCAACATGCTCTTGACTTTCTGGATCCAGCGCGCCAATCCGGACGAGGGACGTGGCCTCCTGAAACGGGCGTTGGCGTTGCCCGGGCCGTGGGACGAAGTGGAGCACGCGAACGCCGTCTTCAATCTCGGCATTATCGACCTTGAGCTGCACGACCACCGGTCCGCGCGCGAGGCATTCGAGGCGTGCCTGCGGAGCTGGGATCGCATCGGCGATCGAGATGGGGTGGCATGCGCGCACAATGAACTTGGCCTGATTGATAGCGAAGAAGGCGCCTACAAGGATGCGACGCGGCGATTCCAGCTCGCGACCGAAATCTGGCAGGAGATTGGGAAAGAATCAGGCGTCGCCATCATGCAGCTCAACCTCGGAATGGTGGCTCTCTACCAGGCAGACGCGCGGAGAGCCGCAATGCATCTGGACCGCGCGCGGTCGCACTTCCTCCAGCTCAACGAGGTTGACCGTGCTGCCCACGTGACCTTCCGGTTGGGGCAGGTGGCCTGCCTCGATGGCCGCCTTGATGAGGCGCAAGCGCTCTTCCGCGAGAGTCACGAGGTCTTCACGCGCATCGGTGACCGCGATGGCGAAGCGGATGTCCTGTACGCCATGGGGCACCGCGCGTGGCTTGCCGGGGTTGAACACGAGGCCCTGAAACATTTGCAGGACTCGCTGGCGCTGCGTCACGCGCTCGCCTCGCGGGATGGCACCGTTGAATGTGTCAACGGCATTGCCGCTATCGCTGCCGCGCGCGGCAACGCCGCTGATGCGGCCAAACTGCTGGGTGCCACGGCGGCCTATCGCGCCCGCATCGGCTCGGTTCCGCCCGGCTTCGACCGCCAAGTGATCGAGAGGGCATGGACAGCCGTGGCGGCTCGCCTGACGGCGCCAGAGCTCGACGCGTCCAAGGCGGCGGGCGAGGCGCTGTCACTGGAGGAGGTCACGCTTACGGCCCTGCGCCTGCTCAGTCCGCCGGAGCAAGAAGCGCCACCAGGCGTGCTGGAGAAGCTGTCAACGCGGGAGCAGGAAGTCTTCGCGTTGCTGGCCCGCTACATGACCGACCGCGAGATCGCGGAGCGGCTCTTCCTCAGCCACCGCACGGTCGAGCGGCACGTCGGGTCCATCCTCGCCAAGCTGGAAGTCAGGAATCGCCGTGAGGCCGCGGCTCTTGGCGCGCTGCGCGCCGCCAGTTGACGGATTTCGTGCATCGCACGCGGCTGATTCGGCGCCTTGCCTGAAACACGCTGATGCTCTGTCGCAGGAATTGTCCGCGTCGCGGAGGCGCTGGGCACAAGAATAGGTAAGAAACACTGATGTGCAAATCGGTCACCCCACTTACGCTGCACACAGTCTCGCAGTCCTGATTTCCAGATTGTGCCTGTCTGCGTCGCGTTTGCGTCGAGTCCAGGCTCGTTGGCTGGTGGTGGCAATGGGTGCCATACCGTAAGAGGTGGGTTGGATGACATCTCGCACGCTGCAACGATTCCTGGCTGCCATCCTCCTCGTTGCTACCTTGGTTGCTCCCATGAGGCTAACCGCGCATGCCACTGTGCCACGCTTGCAGCAGGCCGGCCCAGTCGTCATCAACTTCGACGATCTGGGAACGACACCTGGCAGGGTGACAGTCGTTTCGGACCAGTATGCCGACCTGGGTGTCACCTTCAACAATCCTCAGGTCCGCGATTTTGCAGCGGGCGGCGATGACGGTCCTGCCTTTACCCACTCAGGAAGCGATGCCGCCCAGCAATGCTTTTCCGCGGAGTTTTGCCGAGCGCCGTTGATCATGACGTTCGCTGAGCCGCAGGGCCGCGTCAAGGTGTGGGTCGGGCTCAGAGAGGGCATCGACGATGCTATGCAGGTCACGATGACCGCTTTCGACGAGGACCAGGGCGGTCAGGAGATCGCGACGGCTTCGGCGGCACTTGGCCCGAGCGGCAGCCGGGAGATTCCCGTGCAAACGCCGCTGGAGGTCACGGCTAACGGCGGTGTAATCCGGCGAGTCGAAGTCGGTTTTTCTCCCCCGAGTGAATTCGCCGCCAACCTCGTGTTCGACGACGTCGAGTTCGAGCTAGCGCCGGGCCAGGTGGACTGCCCGAACGGCACATCTGCCCCAGAGATTGTCCTGGATGAGCCAGCAGATGACGCCGATGTGCAGATCGAAGACTTCACGTTGCAGGGACGTGTGGACCCCTCCACGCCTCTCACCGAGGCCACGCTCACCGTCGCGAACGCAGACGGGATTGTTCCCGTGGATGTGCTGGCGCGACTGCCCCAGGAGCGCGGTGCGTTCGGCCCGCTCCAGGTCGATGATGCCCTGGAGCCGGGTGAGAATACGATTTCGCTCTCCGTCGATGACTGCTCCTCCGCGGAGGTAACCATCGAGTACTCCCCGATCAAGGAAGGAACGGAATACGACCAACTCGGTCTGGAGGTGACGCAGACCATCCAGGACACAGACAACAGCGTGGTGCTGATTGCCGGGAAGAAGACGTATGTCCGTGTCTATCTGGGAACCTTTGGGGGGACACGAGAAATTCGCTCGGTCTCGGGCAAGCTGCGGGGATGCACGATCGATGATGACCAGGATGACGTACACCCTGACTGTTTCGGGACCACAGCTGAGTTTCTTCCGGCGCTGGAGCCACTGTACCGGGTTACGGTCAATGATGCAGACAGTCGTCAGGCCCAGCGGGAGAACCTGCACCCCCCTGCAGACGACGAAGCGACCAAGGACAAGGACGAGCGCGACAACCCGATGGCCATGAACTTCGGGCTCTTGTTCGAACTTCCCTCGGAGTGGACGCAAGCCGGGCTCTTGCGGCTTCAGCTCGACGAAAAGAGCCTGTCACCTGAACTGCCGTGCAAAACGTGCAAAGCCGTTACAGAAGTGAGATTCGTCGAAGCGTCTCCCGTTGTCCTGGACCTGGTGGACGTGACGTATGAGTCTGGGGGCAAGGTCTACGAACCGCGCGAGATCGATCGCGTGCGCCTCGAATCATGGCTGGAACGGGCCTATCCCACCAACGACGTCAGGATCTCGACCGTGTCCCCCCTTTCCATTGACACGCCCATACCCGATTGCTATGGCGTAAACACTGCCATGTATACCGCCCAGAGCGCCGGGCAGATCGCTTCGCCTTCCGTGGTTCCCAATGCCCATGCACGGTACTACGGACTCGTTTCGACCTCCCCGGGGACTGACTTCGAGGGTTGCGCGGGAACTGACAAGAAGCGCACCCGCATCAACCAGTACGCGGTCGGACATGCAGGTGCGGGCGCCCCTTACATCTGGGACGACGACGGTTCGTACGCGGATTTCTACGGTGGACACGAACTCGGTCACACCTACGGGCGTGAGCATCCGGGAGGCTGCGAAGGCAAAGATGACAACGAACAACCCGACCCGTTCGAGGATGGCCACCTTACGGATTGGGAGCATGACTACCTGGGATTTGACACAGGTGTCCACATCAGCAGCGAGGACCTCAATGCCATTGAAGGCATCAAAGACATCAAAATGACGGTCTACCCGGGCGCATGGACCGACGTCATGACCTATTGCAATAACCGATGGATGTCGGCCCGTACCTACAACGGGATCCTGGCTGGCATGGTCAGCGAACGGACGGTCCAGCCCTCGTTGTCACGGAGTATCGCGCCGGTGCCCGGGAACCGGGTCCTGGTCGTCAGCGGCATCATTGACACGCTTCATGACTCGGCCACGCTGAGCCCCTTCCTGCTGCTCCCCGGTGACCTGGTTTCTCCGCGTCCTGCCTCCAGCACCTACAACATCGACCTCAGGGACGGCGCCGGTGGTGTCACCACCTATCCGTTCGAGCCATGGTTCTTCACGGACCAGCTTCCAGCTACACTCCCGTCCCCACCCCCGCCTCCCCAATTTGCCCAGCTCGCCGAAGTCGTTCCCTGGGTTGACGGGACCGTCAGCATCGACATCAGGATCGCAAACAAGGTCGTCAAAACGGTCCCTGTCACCGCCACCCCGGTGGTGACGCTCACGTCTCCGAACGGCGGTGAACCGCTCGGAGGCACGAAGTTCCCTGTCACCTGGACCGCGTCCGATGTCGATAGCACGGGCCTGACGTATACCCTCCTCTACAGCGCCGACGACGGCGTCACCTGGCAGACCGCCGCCGGCAACATCAAGGACACGCAATTCCTGGTGGATCCCGACCGCCTGCCAGGCAGCACCACCGCGCGCTTCCGCGTCATCGCGACCGATGGCGTCAGCACGGCGCAGGATGATTCGGATGCTTCCTTTGCCGTTGCCGACAAGGCTCCCAGGGTGAACATCGACTCTCCCGGTGACGGCGCGACGTTCACGTCGGCGCACACGGTCGTGCTGACCGGAAACGCGACCGATGTCGAACGCGGAGAACTGGATGGCCCCGCGATGACGTGGTCATCCAATCTCCAGGGGGCGCTCGGCGAAGGACGCTCAATTGCGGTCACGAACCTGACGCCGGGCCAACACATCATCACCCTGACGGCAAACGACGGCAAAACGCCCGCGGTGAAGACCTCCATCTCGATCACCATCACGGATGCCAACCCGCCTCACCTGGTCTGGCCCGACTCTGCCTCCTCATCCCAACTGCGGCAAGGGCAGTTTGTCTACGACGGCGATGACGGCGTGGGCGCGTTCTACACGACCGACGGGGCCGGCGGTATCCAGCGCGCGCACGCCTTCGACCCCATGCTGAATGGCTGGACCGCCATCGTGCCTGGCACCTACGGCGGCGACGAAACCACCGATCTGCTCTTTTACGCCGCTCAATCCGGGGTCGGCGAGTTCTTCGCCAGCACCAGGGATGGCGAACTGCAGTTGCTCAGCGGCAGCGAAGGGTTCACGCGGGGCTGGGACATCATCGTGCCAGGTGAGTTCGACGATGATGCGTGGACAGACCTCTTCTTCTACAACGCTGACGCAGAGGAGGGAAAGTTCTACACCACCGATGGGACAGGCAGGATTCGCCTCCTGGGTGAGCCAGGGAGATTCCGCAATGGTTGGACCGCCATCCTGGCCGGAGAATTCGGCGGCGATGACCACACGGACCTCCTCTTCTACGACAAGGCAGCGGGACTGGGCCAGCTCTTTACCACTGATGGCCAAGGGGGCCTCGAACTGCTGAACGACGATGTGGACTTCACCGCTGGCTGGGACCAGATCGTGCCCGGCAACTTTGGAGGCGAGGACGGCCTGACTGATCTCTTCCTCTTTGACGCCGACACGGGGAACGCTACGTTCCTTTCCGCCGACGGCACCGGCGGGTTTGTTCTTCTCGGCGATGTCGAACCATTCTCAACTCGCTGGACCACGATCATGAGCGGCGATTTCGGCGGTGAGAGAACACTCACCGACCTCTTCTTCTACGACGCCGAGCAAGGCCTGGGCAAGTTCTATCTGTCGAACGGCCACGGAGGACTCGAGCCGCTGAACAGCTCTGACAACTTCCCCAAGGGATGGGATCTGATCGTTCCCGGTTACTTCGAGCGTTCGTAGACCAACTGGAACCGGCGGAGCCACAATCTCATCAGGTTGTCACAAGCCCGGGAGGCACACCCACTCCTGGCTCAGCCCCGAAGATCCAGAGCATGGTGTGCGGTCTTCACGCTGGTCCGTGAGCCGGATGGCCACCTGCCCAAATCACATTCGATCCAGGCAGGTGGACGGCGGGACATCTGGTTACGCCGGGCAGCCTGTTCCTCCATTCACATCGACACAGTCGTCGGGGGTGTTGCCGGCAATGGTGCTTGCCCCGCTCACGATCACCGTGCCCCCATCATTCTTGATGCCGCCGCCACTCCCTGCACCCCCTGTGGCCTGGTTGTTGGTGACCTGGCTGTTGTCCTTCAGCTCAATGGTGCCCTTGAAGTTGTAGATGCCGCCGCCGTTGGCTGCGGTGTTCTGCTCGATCACACTGCGCACCAGCGTCAGGTCACCGACGCTTGCGTTGAAGATGCCGCCGCCGTTGCCGGTCGGTGCGTTGCCGCGCACGATGCTGTCGGTGAGGGTGAGTTGCCCCTGGTTGAAGATGCCGGAGGCGGAGGCGACGCCCACGTTGCCGGTTACCAGCACACGATCCAGGCTGAGCGTGCCCCGATTGTTGATCGCGCCACCAGCGGGGTCAACTCCCTGGGTCATGGTCAGCGTTCGCAGCGTCCCCGTCACCCCGAGATCCACGAACAGGACACGGTGCGTCAGGTCGCCATCGAAGATCGTTGCCGTACCGGGATCACTGCCCATGCCGGCGCCGACCAGGGTCAGGTTCTTGCTGAGCGTCACCATTGCCACGCCGGTCGGGGGCGTGGTGGGAACGTAGGCGCCGGGACAGATGCGGATGGTGGAGTCGGGCGCAGCAGCGTCGATCGCCGCCTGCACGGTGGTGTAGGTGCAATCACCGGACAGGCACACGTCACACCCGGTACACGTTTTGTTGTCGCAAATCTGGTTCGCGGGGCAACCTCCCGTGCATGTCCCCCCGCACCCATCAGCGGCTCCGCCACACCGGCCCGCACAGTCCGGGATACACCCCGGCTTCCGCTTGTGCTTGCGGCGCTTCCGCGCCCGGCGATCGCCATGCTTGTGACGCTTCTTGCGCCGCTGGCGGCGACCACCGGCGCCAGCCTCCTCTGGGGAGAGGAAGGCGGACAAGCCCCCGCCCACCACCGGCAGCGTCGCCAGGGCACCGAGCACCCGGCGGCGGGTCTCGGGACCGGAGAGGGCACGCGAAAGGGCATCGAAGTGTCGGGCGTCCACCTGGCCTCCTTCTATCGCACGAGTGATCTTGTCGTGAGTTATTCGTGAATGAGAGGGTAACGTACCATGGTCGCCGTAGCTACACCGGTGGACATGGACGGCCGGTCCCTTCAACCGGAGTGGGCGCTCCCAACTCCGGTCCGGCTCGGGGCTCCGCGGTACCGTTCGGCTTGCCTTGCGGCGCGTGCGTATGCACCGCTTGCGGCTACCGGCCGTGCGCTGGCACGGCCTCGTCCGGCCTCACGAAGGGACCGAGATGATCCGCTCACGATCCGCGTCCTCGTTCGGTGGTGCTTTGCGGCTCGGTGGCGTGCTGGCCCTGGCCGCGCTCGCGCTCTGTGTGCCGGCGAGCGGCGCCCAGACCCCGGTGAGCCAGACCACCGGAGCTGCCCACCCGGCTCATATCCACGCCGGCTCGTGCGATGACCTGGGTGAGGTGGTCTATCCGCTGACCGACGTGGCGTTGCCGGTGGGCGAGATGATGGGTGCAGCCGGCGGGCACCCGGTGGAGATGAGCGACACCAATCTGCCCGGCGTCCCAGTGCAGGAGATCCTGGCCGGCGACTACGCCGTCAATGTGCACCTCAGTGCTGACGAAATCGGCACCTCCATCGCCTGCGGCAACATCGGTGGCATCGTGGACAGCCGGGAAAACGGCGCGGGCCAGGAGATCAGCGTGGGTCTCACGGACCTGAACGAGTCCGGGTACGTCGGGGTGGCCTGGCTCGGTGACGACGGCCAGGGCGGCACCAACGTCAACATCACGCTGGTCAACCTGGATGAGATGCGTCATCACGGCGGAGCCGCGGCAGCGACGCCCGCTCCGTAGACGGAAGCCGGCGCAGGTTTTCCCTGCAGCAGCGCGACCAGGGGCATCCCGCGGGCCGCGTCGTACTGCTCTCGTCTCTCACGCAAGCACCCCTGGGGCTTGCCAGGCTCAGGGGTGCTTGTTGTCCGCTTCATCGCGCGTACTCCCCCATGCGCGATCCCCGTGAGATTCTCGACCGCACCCCTTTTCAATCAAACCTGTTTGATGTATTGTGCACGGCATGAAGCAGTCAGGCCGCTCACCCGTCCCCATCCTGATGCGCATGGCCGCGCACCCGCTGCGCTGGGCCCTGATGACCGAACTGGCGGCCAGCGACCGCCGGGTGCGCGAACTGGTCACCGCCGTTGGCGAGCCGCAGAACCTGGTCTCCTACCACCTGGGGTTGCTGCGCTCGGCCGGGCTGGTCAGCGCCCGGCGGAGCAGCTTCGACGGGCGGGACAGCTACTACCACCTCGATCTGGCCCGCTGCGCCGCCGCTTTCGGCGACGCTGCAACCTCGCTCCATCCGGCGCTTACCCCCGGGGAGCCAGATGTGAGGACAGACGGCCGGTCAGTGCTGTTCCTGTGTACGGGGAACGGAGCGCGCTCCCCGATGGCGGAGGCGTTGCTGCGGCGGCGCCACGGGAACCGGGTTCGGGTGGCCAGCGCGGGCAGTCACCCCCGCCCGGCACTGCACCCGAACACGGTGCGAGTCCTGCGGGAGGAGTACGGCATCGACGGCGGGCTACACCGGCCGCAGCCTCTCGATGCGGTGATGGGGCCCTTCGACTACGTGATCACGTTGTGCGACAAGATCCGCGAGATCCCGCGCGACCACGGAGCCGCCGTCACCATGCACTGGAGCCTGCCCGACCCCTCGGCCGCCGCGGCCAACGACGCCGCGAGCTACCCGGCATTTCAGCGTGTCGCCAGCGAAATCGAGTCGCGTATCAGGTACCTGTCGCTGTAGTTCACACCAGGAGGGTTGTCCGTGACGATCACACCGACTGAACATGCCAGTGTCCGCTACATCGTCGACGATGTCCCGGCAGCGGTCGCCTTCTACACCGGGCACCTCGGCTTCACGGCCGCCTATGACTCGCGCCCCTTCGCGGACGTGCGGCGTGGCCCGCTGCGCCTGCTCCTCTCGGGACCGGCAACGTCCGGCGCGCGCGCCACGCCCGGGGATGCGGCGACCGCGGGCCGCAACCGCATCCACCTCATCGTCGACGACCTCGAGGGTGAGATTGCCCGCCTGCGCGAGGCTGGCGTGACGTTCCGCAGCGATCCGGTCTCCGGTCCAGGCGGGCAGCAGGTCCTGATTGCCGATCCGGCGGGCAACCTCATCGAGCTGTTTCAGCCCGCCCCCGACACCGTATTTCCGTAAGGAACCAGGATTCGGCCCGAGCTCAGGAGGCGGGCGGCTCAGTCACACCGCACCATGACGACAGCGGAGTCTGAGCCCGCCCGCTCCTCGTGAGATGCGGAGCCGGAATCCCGGCGCCCAACTCCGCTGGGATCGCGACCCGGCGCGTGGCCGGACTAATCGTCCAACCAGTCATCGTCCCCGACGCAACCGGGATGCATGTCATCGTGGTGTCCGGGATACGGGCCCATGCCGGGCCACATCCCCTGCCCATCTGGGTCACAGACAGGGTGCTCCATCCCTGGGCCCAGCCCCGGGCCCATCATGCCGGGTCCCATCGGGTAGTCATCCCACTGGGCCAACGCCGCGTGACTGCCGCCAACGATGATCCCTGCTGCGACAGCCACTCCCATGAGCAATCTGGATGTCATGACGTCACACCTTTCCTGACGCACTGGCAGCACCCGAGCCTGGTGATTTCGCCCGGACGGGAGGACAGGCTCGGGCACCCGCGAGACCTCTGTCGCACCGGGTTCTCGCACCTGACTGCAGACTTCCCGGCGTACGCTGATGGTGCCAGGCCAGGCGTTGCATTTGCGCCGCAATTCGCACGCGAAACGCTGCAAGTTCCGGGCAATCAGCCGGTACCGGCAATGCCGGAGACACATGTGCATCTGGACACGCACGGTCGCCTGCTGGCTAGCCCGGCAGAGCACTGCTGTCCAGGTCACCAGTGATACCCGTCAGGTGTATCGCCAGATCAAGCCCACGGATCACATGGCTGGACGGGATGGCTGTCTCCTTCCCTCTCCTTCCTTCATCCTGTTGACGTCAAATACCCTATGGGGGTATATTAACTCTCGCAACGAATAGCGCCTTCGGGCCTTGGGACAGAGAGACCATGCAGCACACCCACCACGCACCAGGACACCACGCCAGCGAAGACCTCACGCACCGGGGCGACCTGAGCGACCCGCACGACATCGATCACCAGGCGACCGTCGAGGCCGAGCACGCGGCCATGGACCATGGCGCCCACGCCGGGCATGGCGGGCACGACAAGCACGCCGGCCACAGCGTGGCGATGTTCCGGGACCGCTTCTGGCTCAGCCTGCTGCTCTCGATCCCCGTCGTGCTCTACAGCCCGATGGTGCAGGAGTGGCTGCACTTCACCATGCCCACGCTCCCCGGGAGCGATCTCATCGCGCCGGTGCTGGGGACGGTCGTCTTCCTCTACGGCGGGGCGGTCTTCCTCAAGGGCGGCTGGGATGAGCTGCGCCTGCGCACCCCCGGCATGATGCTCCTCATCTCCCTGGCGATCAGCGTGGCCTTCCTCGCCAGCGCGGCCACCTTCTTCGGCCTTTTCGACCTCGATTTCTGGTGGGAACTGGCCCTGCTGGTGACCATCATGCTCTTCGGTCACTGGCAGGAGATGCGCGCCATCGGCCAGGCGCAAGGTGCGCTCAGCGCCCTGGCGGCGCTGCTGCCGGATGAAGCCGAGCGCGTCACGGATGGCCAGGTCGAGACCGTCTCCGTCTCGGCCCTGCGCGTGGGCGACATCGTGCTGGTGCGGCCCGGGGCGCGGGTGCCGGCGGACGGCGTGATCGTCGACGGCACGGCGGAGCTGGATGAGTCGATGATTACCGGCGAGTCACGCCCGGTGGACAAGGCCGTTGGGGACCGGGTGGTGGCCGGAACCGTCGTCGCCGGCTCCGCGCTGCGAGTGCGCGTCGACGCGGTCGGCGCCGAGACTGCACTGGCCGGCATCCAGCGGCTGGTGGAGGCCGCCCAGACCTCCCGCTCCCGCGCCCAGGCCCTGGCAGACCGCTTTGCGGCCCTCCTCTTCTATGTCGCCGTCGGCTCCGGGGTAATCACCTTCCTGGTCTGGAACCTCCTGGGGCGGCCGGACGACGCCGTGACTCGCGCGGTTACGGTGCTGGTGATCTCCTGCCCCCACGCGCTGGGCCTGGCCATCCCCCTGGTGATTGCGCTCTCGACGGAAATCTCGGCGCGGCAGGGGATCCTGGTCAAGGACCGCCTGGCCCTGGAACGGATGCGTGAGGTGACGACGGTCCTCTTCGACAAGACCGGCACGCTGACCCGCGGCGAACCGGTGGTGACCGGCGTCGCAGTGACCGGCACGACGGAGGCCGAGTTGCTGGCCCTGGCCGCAGCGGTCGAAGCCGATTCGGAGCACCCCCTGGCCCGCGCCATCGTCCACCGCGCCCAGGAGGACGCGCTGACCGTCCCACCAGCCTCTGCCTTCCGCGCCATCGCCGGGCGCGGCGTGGAGGCGACCGTTGCCGGGCGGGAGGTCGCCATTGGCGGCCCAACCATGCTGCGCGAGCGGGGGCTGACCGTGCCGCCAGCCCTGGCCGAGCAGACGGCCGGGTGGTCCGCGCGTGGGGCGGCGGTCCTCCATGTGGTGGCTGATGGACAGATCACCGGTGCGCTGGCGCTGGAGGACGCGATCCGGCCGGAAGCCGCCGAGGCCGTGGCTGCCCTCAAGGCGCGCGGCGTGCACGTGGTGATGATCACGGGCGACGCGCGGCCGGTGGCGGAAGCAGTGGCGCGCGACCTGGGTATCGACGAGGTCTTTGCTGAGGTCCTGCCGGAAGACAAGGACCGCGCGGTGACCACCCTCCAGGAGCGCGGGGAGCGCGTGGCGATGGTCGGAGATGGCGTCAACGACGCACCTGCCCTCGCGCGGGCCGATGTCGGGATTGCCATCGGCGCGGGCACCGACGTGGCCATCGAGTCGGCGGGGGTCATCCTGGCCAGCAGCGACCCGCGCTCCGTGGTCGGCGTGATCGAGTTGTCGGACGCCAGCTACCGCAAGATGCGCCAGAACCTGGGCTGGGCAGCGGGCTACAACGTCCTGGCGATCCCGCTGGCGGCGGGCGTCCTGGCCTCGGTTGGCTTCGTCCTCCCACCGGCCGTGGGCGCGGTCCTCATGAGCGTCTCGACCATCGTCGTCGCCCTCAACGCCCAGTTGCTCCGGCGCCTCGATCTCCGGCCCGAGAGCGTTGCCCCCATGCAGCATCAGGCATAGAACGTGCGGGCAGAGCGGCCGGGAGCACGTATGGGCGTACGGCGAAACAGGCAATCTGGCAAGCAAGGGTCCCTGCTGCACCTGTGCGTGCTGTTGGTGCTGCTCTTCCTGGCGCATGACACGCTCATGGCCGCGGAAGTCCTTGCCGCGCCGGCGGGACACGCCAACGCATCCCACCATGCAGCGCACGCCGGCGCGGGGATGGAATCGGCGGCTTTCGAGAATGCTGCCTCTCCGGCGGGTCATCCCGGGGCCTGCGGCATTGGGACGGTCGCGGTTCCCCGGAGCGGCGTAGGCAATCCTTTCGAGCAGGCACTCCCGCTCGCTGCCTACGCCACTCCCCCCACCCTCACGCTGGCCGCACCGCACAGCATCGATGCCTGGCAGGAGCCCCAGTGGCCGCCCGGAACGCGGCGGGCGCTCTGGCAGGTCTACCGGATCTAGGCCGTCCCTCACGCACACCCGAATGATGGCTACAGGCCAGCCTGCAGCCCGATCAACGTTGTACATCACTACCCTGCGTGAGAGAGGTTATGTCATGCGTATCACGACGCGCGCGGCTGCTGCCGCCCTGTTTTCCGTGTTGACCCTGATTCCAGCCGGCTCGTACTCGACCAGTGCGGCCCAGGAGGCGACTCCCGCTGCCTATCGCTGCGAGACGGCGGGCACACCCCACGCCGGCATGTCCACCATGCCGGGCATGCCTATGAGCACGCCGGCCATGGGGGCTGGCCACGATATGGCCGGGCAGACCGTGGAGTTTGACCAGATGTACATCGACATGATGCTGCCGCATCACGCCAGCATCATCGCCCTGGCCCAGGCCGCGCAGGACCGGTTGACCGACCCGCGCCTGCAAGCCATCGCGGAGAACATCATCACGTCCCAAACGGCCGAAAACGCGGAACTGCGCGGCTACCGGGAGCAGTGGTTCGGCAGCGCCGAGTCGATGCCGCTGGACGACGCCATGCTGGGCACGATGATGCAGCTGCTGCCCGGGATGGGGGACATGGCCTCGATGCAGCGGCAGATGGACCCGCAGGCACTGGTGGCCGCATTCTGCGCTGGCGTGGACGCGGACCAGGCCTTCATCGAACTGACCATCCCACACCACCAGATAGCGATCCAGGCCTCTGAGGCGGCGCTCGACCAGGCGACCCACGACGAAATTCGGACGGTCGCCGGGCGCGTCATTGCCGATCAGCAGCGCGAGATCGACGAACTGGAGCAGATCGCTACTGACCTCTCTGGCGAGGCCACCCCGGCCGCATAAACCGGAGCGCTCGGCGAGGGGCACACGCCCCTCGCCAGCAGCGTTACACGCATCCCTGGCGGATATCGGGAGGATCCGTAGGGTGAGGCACTAGGCGTCATCGCGGAGGAGCTCCATGGTCGAGCAGTGGATGCCGCCGCCGTTCTTCTGGACCTCGTCGTACGGGATGGCCACCACCTCGATGCCACGCTCCTCGAGGCGCTCCCGGGTGTAGGGCGAGGAGTCGTTCATGATCACCCGTCCCGGGCGCACGGCAAGGGAATTCAGCGCCCAGCGCTCGGACTCGTGCCGGTAGATCGATTCGATACCCAGCTCGTCGAGGCGGTCGAGGAACCAGTGCGGCAGTCCCAGCGGGTTGACCAGGGCCTTGTCGGTGTCGACCATGACGAACTGCCCGTCGAGGTGGATCGACCACCCGCTCACGGGGACCACGAGCAACTCGATGCCAAACCAGCGCAGGGTCTCCTCGACCTGCTGCGCCGCCTCGGTGTTGCAGCGGATCGACGTGCCGAAGATGGCGAGATCCTTCCGGACCTTGGCGAACGTGCCGCCCTCCATCATGCCGGTGCCGGCGATCGTCCTGAGGATCGGCATCCCGAGGGCGGCGACGGTCTGCGTGACGTAGCGTTCCTCACCGCGGCGCATGAGGGGGGCGAGGCGCCCGATGATCGCCCCTCCGCGGATGGCGGCCATCGGATCACGGGTGTAGACCGACTTCGGGAACTCGGGCGGCACGTCCTGCACGTAGCAGACCTCGACGCCCTCCTGGCGCAGGGTCTGGGCGAGGCCGTCGTGTTGCGCCCGCATGAGCGGCAGATCAGGCGGCGTGCGGTGGGTCCAGTACCACTTCCCGCCGGGGTCGACCAGCGCCTGCGCCCGCTCGTTCCAGCAATCGGCGCGGATGCGCAGCATCTCGTCGCCCGGCCGGCGCATCAGCACCATCCGCAGCGGGCCGACGTCGTCGGACGCCCCCCACTCCTTGCCCCAGACCCGGATCATCTCGCCGGGATCGTTGAAGCCGGGAGATGGCGTGGGCGGGCAGAGCGTCTGGTGGTAGTTGGCCGGGTAGGCCTGCACGTTTGACGCGGACGTGGTCGTTCCGGTTGACATGGGTCATGTTCCTCGCGTCGCTTCAGGGCGCCCTCATCGTGGCGCTCCCGAGCCAGTCGACCAGGCCGCCGGGCCGGGGCTACCTGGAAAGGCCAGGAGCACCCCGCCCCCGCAACAGGAGGGCAGGGATGCTACGAGCAGACGATAGCGAATCTGGGTCGTTCCCCGCGTGTGCCGGGTAAATCTGTTCGCCACGCACGGCCGGGATGCTCCGCGCTTCCCGGCACCGTGAGGGACCATGTTCCGCGAGGTGCGGCACCCGGGAGGTCGCAGCCGCAGTGTGGACCGGCGCCTTCATCTGCCAACCCCGCTCCCGGAAGTGAGGTACACCTCGTGCGGGACCAGGGCTGTCTTGACACGGCCCTGCTTCGGCACGAACGCGTTGAGGTGAACGGGCAACCGGCCGCAAAGGAAGCGACATGCACGAAAACCTGGGTGAAAAGGGCGGCCTGCCGATCCACGCGTTTCCCTCGCGTGAGGCGTGGGCCGTGTGGCTGGAGGAACACCACGCGGACTCCCGGGGCGTCTGGTTGGCGCTTCCCAAAAAAGGCGCGGGAGACGCGGGCGTGTCCTACGCGGATGCCCTGGAGGTGGCCCTGTGCTACGGCTGGATCGACGGGCAAAAAGGCAAGCTCGACGAGCGCTCCTGGCTGCAACGGTTCACGCCGCGACGGCCGGGCAGCGTGTGGTCGCGCGTCAACCGCGATAAGACGCTGGCGCTGATGGCGCGGGATGCGATGCGTCCGGCAGGACTGCGGGAGGTTGAGCGGGCGCAGGCAGACGGCCGGTGGGATGCGGCGTACGAGCCCGCGAGCACAGTGACGGTCCCGGACGATCTCCAGGAGGCCCTGTCCGCCAACCCGGCCGCCGAGGCGTTCTTCGCCACACTCGACCGAGCGAACCGCTTCGCGATCCTGTACCGCGTCCATAGCGCCAGGAAACCAGAGACGCGGCTCCGGCGCATCGAGACGTTGGTGGCGATGCTCGCCGAGGGGAAGAAGATTCACTCCTGACGCGGGTGATTCGCCCGGGCTGCGGCATCGGAAAGGGCAGCCACCGTCCGCAGGAGGGATCGGGCGGTCAGGGATTGCAGTACGGGCAGAGACCGGGATCGGCGGCGACGAGGCCGTCCTGGCGCGGATACCGGTCACGGTGACCACACGCCGCACAGGCATACACCTCGTGCAGGGTCAGGTGGGTTGGCGTGCGACACCACCGGCAGGGAAGTCCCGGCTCAACATCGACCCGCCCCCACCCTGGCGCGTCGCACGCAGGACAGTGACGTCGCAGGCGCAGCGCGAGCTGAAATCCGAGGCGACGGATCACCTTGCTGCGGGTCGGGTTCAGGTGCGCCCGCATATCCGTCTCGACCTGGGCCTTGCCATCCTCCGAGCTGTGCACGGCAGCCTGGAGTGCGTCTTCCAGCGCGGCCTGCGTCTGGAGACCCTTGCGGATGCCGTGCGCTGCCTCTCCGCGGTGCGGCCGGACGATGAGGGCATGCGCCGGGAACCCGACGCGGCGCAGAAAGCGATCGAGCTCAGCGGCGCTCGACACCACCGCGTGATCGAAGTTCGTGTCGTTCGTCGCGACCTGCTCGATCACCTCGAGGCCACGCTCATCATCGATAAAGGCCAGGACCTCGTGATGGAGCGCCACGAAGGGGACGACCGGGTCGGCGCCGAAACTCCCTTCGCTCACCAGGCCGAACGGCAGCCCGGTCGCCGCCATGCCGAGCCGCGCCTTGCGGATAGCCACCTCGCGCGGCGTTCCGACGCGCGGCACCTCGCCGGTGAAGGTTCCCAGCAGATCGGTGTCGACCCCTGCAGCGACGACCAGGTGGGCGCCCAGGCCGAGCCGGAACGGCAGGGCGAGGCAGCGCTCCTTGCCATGCTTCGTCGTCACCACAACCGTTTGCCCGGCATACAGTGACGGCCACCGTTCCGGCCTGCGGACCACCACTGGTTACTGCCCTTGCCCCATGGAAAAACCGGGCTCTCCGTCAAACGTATACAGGTTCTCGGTCTTGATGATCTCCAGGCCGGCTTCATGGACCCGCCCGAGCAGGTGAATCACCTCGTGATTCGTGATCACCCGGCCGCCCGTGGTGAACCGGCAGCGCCAGTGATCGGTACAGAACGTCTCCGGGAGGCCCCCTGGCCAGACCTTCGTGCCGCGGTTGCTGATCATCTCCAGCGCCAGGCTCTCCCCGTTAACCGCCTGGAGTGCCGACCCCAGTTCGTCGGGTGACTGGCGATCCCAGCACAGGAAGACGTCGACACCCACGAGTTCCTTGTGGGCCCTGGTCCTGGCAGGCGAGACCACCGAGGTCTCAACGCCCTGGGGCTGGCTCGCGGCGTAGGCGACGGGCGAGAGCTGCTGGGGCAGTTCCCCGAGCCGCGCAATCACCGCTTGCGTGAACGCGCGCGTGCCGACCTGCTGGCGGCTCACCGCCGGGTCAAAGATGTCGTAGGTGTGGATGCCGTCCTCCACGGTCCGCAGCCAGGCGTTGTGGACGCGAGCGGCGACATCGGGCTGGCCAATGTGGACCAGCATCATGACCGCCGCCAGGAGGAGGCCCGAGGGGTTCGCGACATCCTGGCCCGCTCGCCGCGGGGCTGAGCCGTGAATCGCCTCGAACATCGCGCCGTGCTCGCCGATGTTGGCCGACCCGGCCAGCCCCACAGACCCGGCGATCTGCGCCGCCACGTCCGACAGGATGTCGCCGTACAGGTTGGGCATGACGATCACGTCGAACGCCTCCGGCGTGTCGGCCAGCTTGGCCGCGCCGATGTCGACGATCCAGTGTTCGTTCTCCAGATCGGGGTACTCCCGGGCCACCTCGTCAAAGACACGATGGAACAGGCCGTCGGTCAGCTTCATGATGTTGTCTTTGGTGAAGCAGGTGACCTTCTTCCGGTTGTTGCGGCGGGCGTACTCAAATGCGTAGCGGGCGATCTTCTCGCAGCCCGGCCGGCTCAACAGCTTCAGGCACTGGACGACCTCGTCCGTCTGCCGGTGCTCGATGCCCGCGTAGAGATCCTCTTCGTTCTCCCGCACGATGACCACGTCCATCCCCGGGTGCTTGGTCGCCACAAACGGGGCGTACGACACGCACGGCCGCACGTTCGCGTACATGCCCAGGGACTTGCGCACGGTGACGTTGAGGCTCTTGAAGCCTGCGCCCTGCGGCGTCGTAATGGGGGCTTTCAGGAAGACCCGGGTGCGACGCAGGGACGCCCAGGCGTCGGGCGCGATACCGGCGGAGATGCCCTGCCGGTAGACGCGCTCACCGATCTCGATCGTCTCGATGTCGAGGCGCGCGCCGGCGGCTTCGAGCACCGCCAGAGTCGCGGCCATGATCTCCGGGCCAATTCCGTCACCATGCGCCACCGTGATTGGAGTCGCGCGCGACGGCTCCGGCCCCGCGTCCGGGTCCTGGGCTGTGGGAGCGATGGGTGACGCCGTGTCTGCCGGGAGCATGTCTCAGTCCTTCCTTCTCTTCCTATGACTATCCCTGTTGGAGCTGCCACGGCCCGATGGCGATCGACCAGCACCACGCTGATCCCGCGCCCTCGCGTTGCGGCCCGGCGCATGGTGCGGTGTTGCCGATGGTTGGCATGGTGCGCACCCCGCGCACCCCGCGCACCTGCAGCCCGTCGTATGGCGTGGCGCGGAGCACGGCGTGATCCCCTCGGAGCCTGGCGAACATTCACGCGGCCCAGGCGAGGAGGCACGAGACCAGCGGGGGCATGCGGGGTGGGGAAAGTCTTCCTCATCGGGTCAGGTGCACGCGGCATGGGTGGTCAGGCGTGGCAAGCAACCGGAAACGGCCAACACAGGCACCAACGAACGAGCCATAACGTGAATCTATAGTTCAGGTCCATGAGTGTCAAGGCGGTGGAGCGCGTGCTAGAAACAGACTACATGTCGCGCTGTGATCAACGGCTCCGTGGCGCATCCTCGGCAGCATGGTGATCCGGCCCCGCGTGATCCGGTGACAACTGGTAGAACTAACCAGAAAGCGTTACAGCCTGTTGAAAGCGCATTGGCCGCATGAGAGGATGCCGGTTCTTCTTGCCGATTCCGCTGCGCGGAAGGCCCGCTGACCATGATGGTGCGCAAGGAACGGAGATCGGACCGCTTCCCGTCCGGTTCGCTGGAGGACCCGTGCCTCCGCACCACTTCATCGCCACCTGAGCAGTCACCGACCCGAGCTCGCGCGTGACCTGCGCGCGAGGACAAACGCGCACCGAGGTCAACCCTCAATCGACCCGGTCGCCTTCACGTTGCAGTTGATCCTCTTTCGGCAGGATGTGCTCCGAGCACCAACCGAAGCCGGTGGTAATCGATCACCTCATCCCGCGTTGACTTCCTGGCTACGACTTGACCGACCCGCCCTGACCATTCCGGCTCCGAGCCGATCGCGGCTGGGCGCAACCTTGCAGCGCCTCCTGAGACAGTCGGGCTGGGTCCGGCGTCCGCACCTGGGGGAGCCGTCGGCTTTTCCAGCATTCCCATTCCACTCGACGCTGGCGTGTGACGCCACGCGACCAATGCGACTCGTTCAAGGTGCGGGCCAACCGTGCCCGGCTCCTTTTTCAACAGGTTGCACCCTTGAAGTACCAGGCCCAGGCACACGCATTCCAACGGCGCAACCGTACTTCTCCGCATCGGTCCTGCGTTAACCAGGCGGCCTATGTCCTTGGCAGGTTTCCTGCTGGCGCAGGTCGAAGGTCTCGGCAGGTGCACGCCATGCGGTGGAGCACGGCGTCATAGACCTCATAGCCACTGACGATGTCCGGATAGACTGGCAACCGGTGCCAGACATCCTTGATCCACAAGATCGCCAGCCGCATCTCATGCTTCAGGGTCCGCTCCAGTTCGGCGAGCAACTCACCCGGAGCGCGTGGGGATGCCACCGTCCACAGGGAGAGATCGATCTTCCACTCCACGCCGGGTGCGGTCGCATAGCGGATGACGATGTAGAGCCGCTGATCCTCCGGATTTCCATCCGGCGGCTGCACGCCCGTCTCGTTGCGATAGTCCAGGGCGAGTCAGCTGCGGGTCGCGAAGAAGGCCGGAGTGCGGTCCAAGCGTCCTCGGGGGTCAGGCCCGGAGCCTCAACACAGAAGTCCATATCGCGCCACACCATCAGGCCCGAGACGACGCTCCCTACCAATTCAACTGGTCCGAGCGCCTCGAGCATGGTGCCGAGCTCCAGGCTCTGGATAAGGTCCTGGGCCTCGCGCTGCAAGGTCGTGGCGCGCCGGAGCAACTCCGCTGCGTAGGCCGCGTCCTGCTTGGGGTTCGGAGAGTCCATTCCTTCGCCTTCCAGATGGCTGAGGTGCGCTCAACAGGTGAGCGATGGTTGACTGCAGCGTGAATCACCGCTGACGATGCAGTGGTCACCATCATCGTGCGGAGACCGTGCAGACTAGAGTGGTGGGCGGAGCCAACCCTTGAATTATGTCCAGGAGACACCGCGGTCCCGTCCAGACCTCCGTACGATCGACGCAAGAACGACCTGGCAGCCTGCTGAAAAAGGAGTGTGCCCCGCGCGTTGCAGGCTGGCGGACGGATGGCCGCTACGGATCCAGTGCAGACCGAGGCGCGGAGGCAGGAGTGCGACTCCGGCTACGCCGCCTGGGAACTACCGACGACCCCACCGCCAGTTACCGAGCAACCACTACAGGTCTCCTGCCCGGTGGCGATCAGCAGCGCCTCGCCGTTGACCTGCTCGCACTGCCAGCGAAAGCGGCGCAGGCCGCGCCCCGTCTTGGCTTCGGCGCAGAGCGATTCCACCCAGACCTGACGTTTCATATCGCCTTGGCGTAGGCCTCCATACCGTGATAGCCGCGCACCCGGTCCAAATACGTCTCCCCGACCAACCGTCCAATGCGCCGGCTGCGCTTCGCAGTCGCGCACAGCGACTGCAGGAGCACGCACATTGCCAGCCGCTGCGGCCACGCCGAAGCTGTGCCGCTGAGTCCTCGCACTGGGAGATGAAGCGGTTGGGACCATACGCACTGGACGCGTCGAGGCGGTGGGCGTGCGCGGGCCGAGCATCGCGGGCTCCTCTTGCGGTCGAGCACAATGGTCGATAGCGTACGCGCACACGGCATCTTCCGGTCTGACCGCGCCGCGCAGGAGTATCCAAATGACGACCGACTTCGGCGTTCGTGGAAACCAACGGTGTTCAGCCGCAGTACCTCCGGTCCGGAGGCAACAGGCCGCCGGTCGTGCTCGCCCACGGTGCCCTCGACAACGCGCGGTGCTGGGCCCGAGTAGCCGAGGCGCTGGCCCCCTCCTATGACGTCATCGCGGTCGACACCCGTGGCCACGGTCGCTCTGAAGCGCCCATCGACGGCTACCACCTGATCAGTCAAGCGGATGACCTCGCCGGACTGGTGAGCGCGTTGCGGCTGGAGTGTCCGGCCCTCCTGGGCCACTCCATGGGGGCAGAGGTCGCCCTCGTCCTGGCGGGGAGGTACCCGGATCTGCTCAGGGCCATCCTCCTCGAGGACCCCGGCCCATGGTGGACGGGGTGGCCAGGGACTGTGGAGGAACAGGTCTTTCTGGCGGCCGAGCGCGAGCGCTACGCGCACCTTGCCCGGCAACCGCGAGCGACCTTGATTGCGGACCGGCGACGCAAGCGGCCGCAGTGGACACAGGAGGAGTGCGAGGTCTGGGCCGAGGCCAAGCTCCAGGCAAGTCCCCACGCCTTCCAGGCCTTTGCCGCAGACCTCGATGCAGGCGTCGACTGGCCGCTGATATTGGGGAGGATTACCTGCCCAGTGCTCCTCATCCACACCGATCCTGAGAGCGGAGGCATTGTCGACCAGCCGGCCGCGGCCGCACTCCAGCGGATGGTGCCTCACCTCGAGATCGCCTCCATCCCGGGCGCCAGCCACAGCATCCGCCGCAGCAACCTTGCCCGCTTCATGGAGGTCGTGGAGGCGTTTCTCGCCGCCTGACCGTGGAAGGCGATGAGGGAGCACCGTCCACCTCGCCACGCCTTTGTCACCACGCTGAGTGGTTTGTGAAGCACCCGACCAGCGGGCTGAATGTGCACAAGTATCCCCAGACTTCAGTGCTCCAGATGTCGTCTCGATATCACCCGATCGGAACTTGCGCGTTGTGCCGGCAATGATCGACGCTCCTGTCAGACCGGGCCGATTTTCCAGGCCTTTGGGGAGGGTGGAGAGCCAGATGCCCGGTCAAGCCCGATTTCCATTACGCCAACGTGTCTCTGTGGGACACGCGGGGAGTTCCGGACAGGACGCGAAGGCGCTGACTGCGCGTTGGCTACGCCGACTTCAACGCGGCGGGGACTCTCGGCAGGAGGCGTGTCCCGTTCGTCGATGGCCCGCACCCCGCTCCCAGGTCGCTATGCTTCACGGTCTCCTGACACCCGGCATGGCAACGGCATTGCCGCAGGTGTCATGGATCACGCGTCGACCGCGGGAGCGCCAGGTGTGCAATCGCACCCAGCAACCTCACGTCGTGGAGCCACCCGGGCCTGCCAGCATCGTGGCGATTGCCGCGCATCCCGATAACATCGAGAGCTGGTGCGGCGGCACCCTGGCGCGCGCCATCGACCAGGGCAGCGAGGTGCGCCTGCTGCTGGTGACCTCCGGCGACAAGGGGTCGAGCGATCCGGCTGCGACCGCAGCCGCTGTGGCTGCGCGGCGGGAGGTCGAAGCACGCGCGGCGGCTACGGTCCTGGGCATCAGCGCGGTGGAATTCCTCGGATATCCCGACGGGGAAGTCGACAACACGCCAGATCTGCGGCGCGAAATCGTCTACTGGATCCGGCGCTGGCAACCGCAGGTCGTCTTCACGCACGATCCCGAGCACCCGCTGCCGCCGTACATCAGCCACCGTGATCACCGGATCGTCGGGCGGGCGGTGCTGGACGCGGTCTATCCCCTCGCCCGCGATCACCTGAACTTCCCCGAGTTGCAGCAGCAGGGCGTGGCGCCCCACGCGGTGCGCGAGGCCTGGTTGTTCGCCAGCAGCATCGCGGATAGTTATGTCGATATCAGCGCCGGCTTCGAGCGGAAGCTTGCCGCCCGGCTCGCGCACGGCAGCCAGACTCCCGACCCCACTGCGCTGCCGGCAAGCTGGCGCGCGCGAGCAGCCGAGATCGGCGCGGCGGCCGGGTTGCCGCTGGCCGAAGCGTTCACGGTGCTCCGGCTGGAGTGAACACTGTCCCGGCGACGCGGCGTGGCGTGCCTCCGGCGGCGATCACGGTGACTGCGCTCGCCATGGAACATGGAGCACCCTCAGGATCGGCGGAACGCCGGAACGGGTGAGCGCTTGTGCGCGGAGCTTCGTTCCAGGCGGAGCACGCGCTCCCGCAGCCCGGCATCGGCAATCGGACGGTTCATGTCGATGGCGACCAGGGCGGCGTCGAGGTCAGCGTAGGTCGCGCCGAGTTCCGCCTCATCCGTCTGGCCCGGCCACAAGCCGGCAGACGGTGGCTTGTCGATGATCGCGTCCGGCACGCCCATCTCCCGGGCCAGCGCCCGGACCTCCCGCTTGTAGAGGTCGACGATCGGCAGGAGGTCGACACCGCCGTCGCCGTACTTGGTGAAATAGCCGAGCCGCGCCTCGGTCTTGTTGCCGGTGCCGACCACCAGGCCGTTGGAGCGGTTGGCCAGGGCGTAGAGCGTGGTCATGCGGAGCCGGGGTCGAATATTGGCCGTGGCGAGACGGACGCGCGCGGCCTCCCGTTCGTCATCCACAGCAACAGGGTCATTGACCCAGGGCAAGGCGGCCAGCAGAGCCTCGGTTACCGGCGTGAGATCGACCTCGACGGCGGCTACGCCAAACGTTGCGGCCACGAGACGCGCGTGCTCGGCGTCGAGCGTCGCCGAGTGGGCTGGCATGATCGCCCCAAGGACGGCGCCTGGTCCCGCCGCCTGGGCGCAGAGCGCGCAGACGAGGGCAGAATCGATCCCGCCACTCAGGCCGAGCACGAAGCGTTCCGCCCCGGCCTGCTCCAGGTGCTGCCGTAACCAGGCCGCAATCTGGTCCGCCAGCGAACGGTCGACTCCAGCGATTTCGGTCATCGTCGCTTCCTTTCCCACCAACGCCGTGTGGGGTGCATTGTTGCCTGATCCGTGCCCGCTGCCCTGGCGCTCATAACGGCCCGACCCCGAGTACCCCGGTCAGGCTGTTCATGGCCACACTACACCGGCGAGCAAAACACTCGGCCCTCTTGATGCGGAGCGCGTCTTCCACGAGAGATTTCCTGGCGAATCAACTTCTTCGCACGCCACTGTAAGCACCCAGGAAGAATCCGGGTCTCGCGCCATGAACTCCCAACACGGGCAAACGCCTTCACCTCATTGATCGGCTGGCCGAAGACGCCTGGCAGCGTGCCGTGGGTACGCAACACATCGACCCGCCGCAGGGCGCGACACCCGTGGATGAGGTCGTCGACGGTGAGGGCACCATGCTGGCTGATGAGACGCAGTGTGCCACGCCCGGCGGCCTGACCCGCAGTCGCATCAGCCACCAGGCATGGTGCGCCAGGTCTTGCTCCGGCTCGAGATCGCGACCGGGTGGGACATGGACCCGGAATGGCAGAAACCTGTCATTCCCGCGCTTCCGCTCATCCCCTACGCTGCGAGGCCAGAGCGCGGTCGTCCGCCGGGCACGCTGGTTGGGGCGAACCGTGCAGCGCAGGAGCGTTCATCTTGACCATTAGCCAACTCAGCGCAGACCGGCGCTCGCGTACCCTCGGTTCCTCACGCCGTGGGCTCCTCACCGGCCTTGCTGCGACCCTGCTGTCCGCCGGCTTCCACGACGTTGCGGCGAAGCGGAAGCGCAAGCGCAAGCACAAGGGGCGCAAGCGGCCGGACCGCCCTCAAGACCTCCCGCTTATCCGCGCCGATGCGCAGTGCACGGGCGCAAACGGTGCGGCCGTGACCAGCTCACCGGATGGCCGTATCGCGCAAACGTTCACCGCTCTCCAGAGCGGCGAGCTGGTGCGAGCCGAACTCCTGTTTGTCACCCCCAGCAACGCGCCAGGCGACTACGTCCTGCACCTCGCCCCGGTCGATGCCTTCGGCTTCCCGACCAACGGGGTGCTGGCTACGGCCACCCTACCGGGGGCGCCGAGTCCCGACGGGCTGCCCACGCTGGAAACGTTTGCGTTCCCGCAACCCGCCACGGTCGTGGCCGGAACGGCGTACGCCCTGGTCCTGAGCCGGCCAGAGGTGGGCATCGTGGGCTGGTTTGGCCGCACTGACAATGGCTGCGCTGGCCGCGCCTTCATCAGCGACAACCGCACAGCGCCATTCGCCGGCGCCGGGCAGAACGTCGACCTCGTCTTCACCACCTTCGTCCGTGCGTAGACGGAGAGACCAGGCGGTGGAACTCAGCGCCCACCACCTTCGCCTCAGCACGACCCCATCAGAGCGCAATGACATTGACGCGTTCCGGATCGAAGGAATACGCGATCACCGGGTGGCAATGCGCGAGGAGAGGACCGCAACGGCGCGGTCCATCCTCGTGCTGGCTGGCGTGCGTCGTGTCCCAGCCTTGCCTTCAACTCGTCTCGATGCAGTTCTGCACCGCGCCGTTCGGTGAGCAGTTGTTCGGCGTGTTGTTCGACACGATGAAGGTGTCCGCCAACTGGATGTCGTTGGCCACCCCCGTGCCGTCGAAAATGCCCCCGCCATCCGTGGCCGTGTTGCCCTGGATGAGGCAGCCGCTGGCCACGGTGGTCGTGCCGCCGCGGTGCAGGATTCCTCCGCCCTCAGCGTCCGAACCGTTGCCGATCACCTGCGTGCCCTCGGTCAGGCGCAGCGCGCCCCCCTCGTTCACGATGCCGCCGGCGGAGTTCCTGCCGACAACCACGCCCGCGAGCGTCACTTGCCCGCCCGCGATTCCGACCGCCGGCACATCGCCGTCCGCGCTGGAGATCACCAGGTTGGAGATGAAGACGTTGCCGCCGGTGATGGCAAGCACGCCGTTGGTGTTCGAACCGTTCGGCACGTAGGGATTCGACCCAAAGAGCGTGGTGCTCTTCTGGTCGGTTGTTCCCGCGCCGATCAGCGACACATTCTTCGAAATCTGGAGACCGTCCGCCAGGAACGCGCCCGCGCAGAGCACGATATTGGCGAACGGGCTCGCGTTGTTGATGATCTGCTGCAAATTGGTCGGCTGGTTGTTCGTCGTCGCCGGTATGCAATCGCTGGCGGCCGGATTGGCGCCACCCTTGTTGTTCCGGTTCGAGTTCTTGTGGTTCTGGCGCTTGCGGTTACGCCGCCGGCGCCGCTGCGCATCCTTGCGCCGCTTGATGTGGTCGCGAGGGCTTTCCGCGTCAACGGTCCCGGATGTCAAACCGGCCAGGCCACTCCCCAGCGGCAGCGCCGCCAGGGCGGCGATGAGGCGGCGGCGAGTACCGCCCGAGGCGAGCGAACGGGCAAAAGTCTCAAAGGCAGCGTGGTCCAACATGGCTCCTGAACGTGGCATCCCTCTGGGTAGAGGGATAGCGGTCGACGAGACGCGTGGCCATATCTCCGTCTACTGGAGTAGCCACAGCCAGTTTGTCGCACGTTCCAGGGATAAGTGTCAAGAAATACGCACACTGCGAGACGCAGATGACCGCGGAGGAAGTCGAGGCCGGGGGGGGTAGGCCGCCCTGGATTCGGAGGCTGCAACTCGCCGCCACCAGGAACGTTACCGCCCTTGACTCCGCATCCGGATCAGGGCCAGCAGGCGCAACAACTCCGCGTAGAGCCAAATCAGCGTCGAGAGGAGCCCAAACGCGGCGTACCACTCCATCGCCGCCGGAGCCCTGGCCGCGATCCCCTGTTCAATGTAGGAGAAGTCGAGCAGCAGGCTGAGCGCCGCGACGATGCAGATCACGCCACTGATGCCGATGCCCAGCAGCGTTGGCTGGCTGAAGAAGCGCAGATCGACGCCAAACAGACTGAGCACCCAACCAACCAGGTACAGGAGCAGAATGCCCGCCATGGCGAAGATGATTGCTCGCGCGAAATTCGCGGTGACGCGGATGGCACGCGAGGTGTACAGCACGACGCACGCCAGGAACGTGCAGACCGAGGCGAGCAATGCCTGCGCGACGATGCCATCAAAGGCGGCTTCGTAGACGCGGGAAATGGCCCCCATCCAGAGGCCCATCAGCACGGCGTAGACCAACCCGGCCGGCAGGGCGAGCCTGGGGTTACCGGCTGCGGCAATTGTTAACCCGATCAGCACGACGTAGCCGATCACCCACCACAGTGCTCGGGGGTCGGCAAACCAATCGACCGCCTTCTCCCAGCCGATCGCGCCGAAGATAACGGCCACCAGGAGCAGCACGAGCGACTTTGCAGCCGTCCCGCGCAGCGACATCGCCGCGCCGGGGGCCGCGCTCTCGCGCAACGCCGAACTTCCCGGCGCGAAGGTCGCCTCGCTGAGCATCTGTGACGCCATGATGCCTTCCTGTCGCTCATCCAACACGCCCGGCGTCGCACGTGAACGCCTGGCCGCTCCGGCTTCATCACCGGTCGCCTCAGGTGGCCCATGCTACCGCAGAAAAATGCCGGCGCTTTGCAATCCGTACCCGCGCGGTCGCGTCAGGACGACGTTCCTGCTCCAGCAGCCGGGCCCAGCTTCACGGCCGTCTCTCCCGTGGCTGTTCAGATGCTAAAGGGCGTTCACCATCCCCTCGCGGTACGGTTGCCATGTTGTGGACGAACGCCAGAGCACCTGACGAACGCACGCCGGTTATCGACTTACCCCAGGAGCAGGATCATGCCGCGATACGCCTTCCAGACCGTCGATGTCTTCACGGAGTCGCGCTTCGGGGGGAACCCGCTGGCCGTGATCCTTGACGCCCGGGGCCTCGATGACGCGACCATGCTGCAGATAGCGCGCGAGTTCAACTACGCCGAGTCCACCTTTGTGCTGCCACCGGAGGACCCGGCGAACACCGCCCGCGTCCGCATCTTCACCCCAACCGGCGAGGTGCCCTTTGCCGGCCACCCGAACGTCGGCACCGGGTACGTGCTCGCGCGGCAGGGCGAGGTCTTTGGCCAGGCGATTGGGGACACGTTGCGCTTTGAGGAAGGGGCCGGGCTGGTGATCGTCGAGCCGATCTGGGCAGATGGCGCCGTGACTGGCGGCCGGATCACCGCGCCCCAGCCGCCAACGATCGGCCGGGAGTTCGCGCCCGGCGCGGTCGCGCGGTGCCTCGGACTCCAGCCGGAGCAGATCGTCACGCAGCGTCACCAGCCGGTGCGCGCCTCGGTCGGGCTGCCCTTCACCATGGTTGAAATCGACTCGCACGCCTCGCTCGCAGGCATCACCCCGGATGCGCGGGCCACGGCTGAGCTGGACTGGATGGCCAGCCCGGATGCCTGCGGTGAGGCGTACCCACCCGGCTTCTACGCCTACGTCCGGGACGACCGCAATCCCTCGCACCTGGCGGCCCGCATGCTCTCGCCGCTCGAGAGCCTGGTGGAGGACGCCGCCACCGGGAGTGCGGCTGGTGCCCTTGCGGGCCTGCTCGCCAGCCTCTGCGGCGCCCAGGAGGGGGAACTGGCGTGGTCGATCACCCAGGGCGTCCAGATGGGCCGTCCCAGCACGATCGACGTCGCGGTGACCATCACGGCTGGCGCCATGCGCGCCGTAACCATCAGCGGGAGGTGCATCCCCGTGATGCGCGGCGAGATCGAGGTCTGATCCCGGCGGGCGTCGTCAGGTGAAGCGCCCTGCAGCCGCTAGATCAGAGCGCGGCTCTCAACCTGAGGATTGCTTGCGCCAACGCCGTGGGCAGGCCGTTATCCGGACGCGGCAGGCAGGAGGACCGTGACGCGGAGCCCGCCAGCCGGACGGGGCGTGAGCGTGAGCGACCCGTCGTGGGCCTGCGTGATGCTCCTGGCTATCGCCAGGCCGAGACCCACACCGGGGTGATCGCCGCGGGTGCGCTCGCTGCCACGCTGGAACGGCTCGGTAAGCGTTGAGACGACCTGCGGCGTGAGTTTGGCGCCGGTGTTTTCGACGGTGAGCGTCACGCCCCTGGGCCGCACGGCGGTGGTCACCCACACGTCGCCCCGTAGGGGACGGTTGTGGACGATGGCGTTGTGCATGAGATTCGTCGTGAGCTGCAGCAGGAGCGCGTGCGAGCCGCAGGTGGGGGTGATGTCGCCGGACGTCTCGATCGTCACGCCACGCTTTTCGGCAAGGGGCAGGAGCGTTTCAGCGGCTTCCTCAGCGATGAGGGACAGGTCCACCTGTTGCCGGGTGAAGGCGCGCTGGTCGGCGCGGCTGAGCAGGAGCAGGGCCTCGGTGAGGTCGATGGCGCGAGCGTTCACGGCGTGCAGCCGGTCGATGAGTTCGCCGGTATCTCGGTAAGGATCGTTGCGGGCCACCTCGAGCAGGGCCTGGGTGGTCGCCAGCGGGGTGCGCAGCTCGTGCGAGGCGTTGGCCGCGAAACGCTGCTGTTCGGCGACGTGCGCTTCGAGGCGCGCCAGCATCGTGTCGAAGCTGTCAGCGAACTCACGGAACTCGTCCTGGCGGCCCTCCAGCGCAATGCGGTGGGAGAGGGACCCAGCCGCCGCCAGGCGAGTAGCGTCGGTGATGCGCGCCAGGGGCGCGAGCATGCGTCCGGCGAGCAGCCAGCCGCCCAGCAGGCCGAAGGCCAGCAGGAACGCCAGGACAGCGGCGGCCCGCAGATCAGGATCGCGTAGGGCATCAGGCACAAACCACCCGACGGCAAGGATGGCGGCGTGGGGCACGTACAGGAACACCCACATCGCCCCGAGCATCAGGGCGGCGGCAAACAGGAGGAAGCCGGCGTAGCTGAGCGTGAGCTTGAGGCGAACGCTCAGCCCGGGCGCTCTACTCACCTGCGCCTCCCTCGGCGGCGCCGGGGCCGGTCTCGATGCGGTAGCCAACGCCCGGCACGGTGGCGATGAGCCAGGGCTCACCGAGCCGCTTGCGCAGGGCCGAGACGGTGATGCGCACGGCGTTGGTGAACGGGTCGGCGTATTCGTCCCAGGCGCGGGCCAGCAGTTCTTCGGCACTGACAACCCCACCTTCCGCCGCGACGAGCACTTCGAGCACGGCAAATTGCTTCCGGGTGAGCGCGACGTACCGGTCGTCACGATAGACCTCGCGACGGAAGGGATCCAGGCGCAGGCCCGCGATCTCCCAGACCGGCGGCCGGCTGTGGCCGCGGCGGCGGTCGAGCGCGCGCAACCTGAGCACCAGCTCCTGCATCTCGAACGGCTTGGTGAGGTAGTCATCGGCGCCGAGCTCGAAGCCGGAGGCCTTGTCGTTGAGCCGGTCGGCCGCCGTGAGCATCAGGATCGGCATCCCGCTGCCGGAGGCCACGATCCGCCTGGCCACCTCGTCCCCAGAGGGACCGGGAATATCACGGTCGAGGACGGCGATCTCGTAGGCGTTGACGCCCAGGAGTTCCAGCGCGGTCTCGCCGTCACCGGCGATGTCGGCGGCGATCGCTTCCAGCCGCAGCCCATCGCGAATCGCTTCGGCCAGGTAGGGCTCGTCCTCGACGACCAACACTCGCATGCCCTGATTCTCCGAGGTGGCACCTATCGCGAGCGTATGGAAAAGGTCACACGTACCGGCAACGACGCGGATACGACCGCTGTTGTCGCCGGGATCAGCACTGTTCCGATCCCGAGCGTGCTCACCGTTGTGGCGTGCTGGCATTCGTCCACGATAGCGTCGTCACTGCCAAAGCGGGAGACGCAGTGTGGGGCGTGGCAGCGTTGCCTGCGCACGTCGTGAACCTCATCCGGGCCACGCTGAAGGGGTATCGGCCAGGTGAACCGCGGCATCTGCTCGAGTCCGGCCGCCCGGGCGCCCACGCACGACGTGCGATGGAGGAGACCACCGGCGCCCTCGATCCGCTCGCGCTTCCCCAACTGCCCTCATCACGCCCTCACCCACCTTACAGCCCAGTCATGGCAAGACGTGAAGGCGCGAACAAAAAAGGACAATCTCCGCGATTGCTCACTGGGAGCGAGGACGAACGCCCTCGCTCCCACGTTTGCCAGTTCCTTCAGGCAATCTCCTGGCCCCATCCAACCTAGAGGGCACAGCCGGCGGCGGTGCAACTCTGGCCCGAGGCGCAGCAATGTTCCTCAAAATCCGCGAGAGCGAGACAGCAGGCAACACCCCCCGCGCACCCCTGGCCCCGCGGGCAGGTCTTGCGCTGGCAGCAGTTATGCGCTGTCCTGTAGTCGCACGTAAGCAAGGTCGTCGGTAAGCACGCGATGTTCGGGTCCGAGAAGTTGGCCTGGCAAAACGCGTCGCTGGTGCATTCCCCCTCGAGCTCGTTACCCCATGGCGGGACCTCACGAGCCGTGGCGTCGACGCAGGCCGCATAGGGGACCGTATCGTTGGTGGGTCTACACTCTGCCTTGGCATCGCAGCACGGGTGGCCCCCAAGCCACGTGGGGGCGCAGGCCTGCAACAGCGGTGTACACGTCGCTCCTTGCGGAAGCGATGGCACTGTGAAGTCCTCACACGCTCCGAGAAAGTCGCCGTGGGCCAGGTGCCCGACGACCGCGGAAGAGGACACCTTGATCGTCTTACAGGTGCCCAGGGTCTTGGCCGGACAGTGGCAGAGCGTGACCTTGTCACGTTTGCGGTCGCGTCTGCGGCGGCGCTTCCGAGGCCGAACCTTTGCCGCACTCTCAGCAGGCGACAGGATCATGCTGGTCAGGGCGGTCGCGGCGCCCGCCGCCATCCCGCGCAGCACCACGAAGCGCGAGAGGCGCGTCTGCGATAGCTGCTTGACGAGCCCATCGAACTGGCGATCTTCCATCGGGTGACCTCCCCCGGTAGACCGACGACGGCACGGACCAAGAGATTCAGGGCCACGGCGCGTGTGGCCAAAAGCACGTTGTCGGAGCTTGGTGACCAGATTACCGAGGTCGGAGGGCGTTGTCCCCTGTAAGTCCTACTGGGTTTGGAACCAATTCGCCGGACACCCCTGTCCGGCCGGTCGATGACGGCTTTCTCGCGCCAACCACAGCTGCCCATGACAGCAGGCAAGCCGGATCCTTCGATGAGCCCTTTGCGGATCAGTCAAGTTATCCGCACATGTTTCTGAGGCCCATGCAAGGCATCGTCGCGCGGGAACGCCGTGCCAGTGACGCCCGGCGGCTGCCTACGCTCGTGGCTCCCCTTCGTTGAAGACGATCGTCGCCGCTCCGGGCGAGGTCACCTGCACGCTGATGACCCTCCCCCGCCTGCCTCGATCGTGGCAACCTGCGCCTGGAAAGCCTCGGCGACCCCGTCGTCGCCCGTGCTTGACACCTCGGCGGTGCGTGTGCCCATCGGCCTCCTCGCTTCGTGTGTCGTTGAGCCGTGGGTGATCAGTGCCCCCCGCTCCGCTCTCGAACGCTTCAGCCACACACGGGGGGATTTGGTGGCGAGTAGTTCGTGCATATCAGGCTGCAGCAGGCTCCCGGATTCCCGAGGTCGCACACGGCACCTGTGGGGTCGCAGCAATGGTTGTCAGGGTCAGCTTGCTGGCAGATCCCGCTGCAGCAGGTCCCCGGGTGCGCCGGGTCGCATGGCGCGTTGAACGCGCTCGCAGTGCAGGCTCCGCAGACATTGGCGATACCACTCCCGCCGCAGGTCTGCGGCGGCGTGCAGGTCCCACAGGAACCGCTGCAGCCATCCGGGCCGCAATTCTTGCCAGTGCAGTCCGGGATGCAGACGCAGCTTTGCCCCTGGCACTGCTCCTGCCCCGTGCAGACGTCGCACGTTCCGCTGCTGCCACAGGCCGCGTTCGTGTCGCCATCCTGGCAGACTCCGGCGCCATCACAGCAATCCGCACAGGCCGCGCACCGCCCATCACCGCCACAGGTCGTGCAATCGGGGCAACTGCCCGCGTCACACGCGCAGGCGCCGTCCGCCTGGCAGATCTGGCCCGGATCCCCACAGGCCTGACCCTGCCGGGTGGGATCCACGACACAGGTGCCCGGCGCATTCGCTCCCTGGTCCTGGCAGGTGAAGCAGGCGTCACAGGCCGGCGTGCAGGCGCACGATCCACAGTCGACGGCTTTCTTGCAGTTGTTCGTGACGCCGCCGCATTTCCCGGCACACGTCTGCGCGACTGATTCGGCCCGGCACTTCTTCCGGTGATGCTTGCGGCGGCGGCCCTTGCCGTGCTTGTGGGCTTTCTTCCGGCGTTTGCGTCGTCCCTGGCCCTCGGCCTCCTCAGCCGCAAGGAACCCGAGCAGCCCGCCAACAACGGGGACCGCCCCCAGCAAGCCGACGACGCGCCGGCGCGAGTCTGGGACCGAGAGGACACGCGCCAGGTCATCAAAGCGCACGGGATCCATGGTTCACCACCCTCCGTCAGCCACACAACACGGCGGTGGAGGCCTGCTGCCAATCAGCCGGTCACGGCCGTCGAGTGCTTCTTGATGAGTTCCTGGGGCGCAGTATGAACCAGAGGATGTCCATTTGGTACGTGATAATGGTAATTACCCCATTATCATCATTATATTCTCTGGATCTTTACTTATCCTATTCGCTGGATTGGCTCCTTGACCGCCTCGAGCAGCAGCAATCGAGGCGAGGGATCGCGCAACCGCATGGAATCGCTTGATGGCCAGGACCACGAGCCCAGATCTCCCACATGCCCACCGGCGGGACGCAGGCCATGATGATGACTCAGACGGGCTTGCCTGCAGATAAACGGCATTATCGGCACAACAGTCCTTTTGCGCACGGCTCTGAGTTTCTGCCGTCATGCCGCATGGCCCTGAGCATCGCGTCCAGGCCATGATCATCCACGTGGGTCAGTTGGCACTACCCTCGTGCTCTGATCCACGACGGGCACCATGATGTGCTCGTAGGGGGTGCCGGCCCACATGGATGTAGGGCTGACCCGAGTGGTGGTCGGTGGAGAACACTTGCGGGTCCAGCTCCCCTGGCGAGCAGGAGCATGAGGTGCGGTGGGTCACGAAGCCAGTCCTCCCCCGCGGCCGGCTCACTGGCCATGGGGTCGGTGTTGCTGGGGGTACTGCCCTGCAGCATGTACGAGATCCCGGCAACGTCGGTCTTCGGCTCCTCCCCGTCACGATGGCATAGAGCCAGTCGAGCGATATTGGGTCGAGACACATGGGATCCGTGTCCGGGGTGTTGGTGTCATCAGGGAAACAGGACCAGCCGTTGCTGCTCGCGCAGCACGGTGAATTTGCCGGCCTCATCCATCGTGTAATCGAGAATCGTCGCCGTCTCCGAGATGGAGGCGGGCGCGGCGCTGAGTGCGCTGGCGATTTTGGACGCTGCGTCGTCCTGCCCTGCCGCTGAAAATGGGTGAGCGGCTCCCAGGGTACCGAGGCCAGCGGTCATCGTCAGTCCCAGCGCCAGATGTCGGAGACGGCGTGTATTCATGATGGTGACCCTTTCCGGTCAAAAGTGTCTGTTCGGAGCGAAAATAGCGCGTTAAAAAGGCGTCAGGACGTCGGGGTGCCTTCTGGGGGTGGTCTCGACGGGGACGACCGGCGTGCCGAGGGGCACCATGGGCAGCACCTGGAGCCGGGTGCCTGGGGACTGGGTCTCGACGGCGAAGTCCACGGTGCCGTCGAGAAAGAGCCCGGACAAACGTGCCCGGTCCGGACATGGTGTTACCGGTTTCATCCACAGTAATGGCAAGCCGCCCTTCGCCCTGCACGAGTTTGTCGTCGATCACATACAGGTTGTAGATGGTCAGATCTGCGGTGCGCGCTCCAGTCGCCTGCCAGACGCCAAAGTTCATGGGACCATCGGCATACGCCTCTTCGAGATAGGCACCGTCCGCGTGTGGAAGAGGCCGATGGAGATGACGGGTTCACCGCCGCCGATGTCGTTGACGAACTTCCAGGCCCCGACCACCGGATGTGGGGTAGAGCGTCCTGCGCCACTGCCAGGCGAGTCGTCAGCGGGGACGCAGCCAGTACGGGCGTGAGGGCAGCAGCAGTCAACAGCGTACGTCGGGTGCGCATCATGGTGCTCCTTGGGTGAGGTAAAGGCGATTGGTCGAGCGGCCGACGAGCTCGAGCGACTTCGTGTATGCGGACGACTGCGAACTCACAGCTTGAGAAACGCCAGAGATCGCACGTCAGCCACGCCGACGCATTGCCCAGCATGCGGGATCTTCGAGATGCGGACTTCCGTCATTGTTACGGAGAAATCACGGAATTTTGGTCATAGGAGTGGTGTTTTTGCGCTAGATCAACCCGCGTCGCGCCGCGATGGCGATCGCCTGCCGGCGGTTCGGCGCCTCGAGCTTGGTGAGGAGATTGCCCACATGTGTGTCGACCGTGCGTCTGCCGATGAAGAGGCGGTCAGCTATTTCCGCATTGGTTAGGCGCTGCGCAAGGAGGCCAAGGATGTCTTGCTCTCTCGCAGTCAGGTCAATCGTGGTTGCAGGAGAGCCAGGTAGTCCACCGCGCCGAGACAGCGCCGCGACGCTGGTTCGCTCACCCTCCGTGGCTCGCGACACAAACGGCACACGAGCATGTCCGAGAGCGATCGCCGCAGGTGCGACATCGGTCTCACACTGGAGCTGGATGCTGAAGGCGAGGGTCAGCACCCTGTCGCGACGCAGCCGAGCGCCAACCGCGCGGAGTTCGGCGAATCGCGCTGATCGAGCGCTGCACGCGAGTCCGCTACCGCACGGTCGTATTTCGCCCGGCGGGCAGATGAACAATGCCGACGTGCATGGTGAGTGCATCCATGGCGCCAAGCAGGACGGCCGTGGTCGCACATTGCCCGTACCGGCTCGCCACCTCCGCTGGGCCGGCGAGCACGTTGATCATCATCCAACCATCGTCATGCACCGTACACTTCGCAGAGCTTCGTGAAATGCGGAGAGCGCCGCGTGATCACCCTGATCACGGGCCAACTGGCCGAATCGACTCATCCCGATCGCCAACCCGGCTCGCATGGCCAATGGTGCGATAGAGCCCCAGTGCTGCGGTTAGCGCGTGATCGGCGGCCTGCTCGTCGCCGAGGGCTTGCTCCGCGCGCGCCAGCAATTGGAACGCGTCTGCCCTGGCCAGCGGTCATCCAGCGAATGCCAAGCGACGACCGCCTGTCGCAGGATCTCGCGCACACGCACAAAGTCGTCCTGTTTCGTTGGCGATCAGGCCGAGGCTATGCAGGGCATGGGCGGTAGCCTCCAGGTCATGGACGGACTTGGCAATTGCCAGAGCTGATTCGGCCAGTGGGGAGGCCTGATCGTATTCTCCCTGCGCCCAGTGGATAGCAGCCAATTCAGCAAGCGCGAGAGCGCGTGGCGCACTCGGCTCGGCAGCGGTATGCGCCAATGCCCACGCCAACCAGCTGCGCGCCTCATGAAAACTGAGCTGGACATACCAGGCAAAGAGACCAGCAAGGCGCAGGGCGGCATCCCCTTGCCCAGTTGCTATGCAATGGGCAATGGCAGCACGGATGTTGTCCCGCTCAGTGGCCGCCCGATTCACCATGGTACGGGCTCCTGCCTCCAGGCGCGCAAGCGGCGCTTCCGTAAAGGTCAGGACGTAGGCGGCATGAGCATCCTGCGCGCGGCCCAGTTCTCCCTGCTTGCACAACTGCTCCAACCCAAACGCCCGAATCGTTTCCAGGATGACGAAGCGCGGCTCGTCCGCGATCGGCATGCGCTGGACCAGGCTCTGATGGACCAGGTCTTCGAAGCGGGTCAATGCGGTATGAGGATCACCATCAGGTGAGGCGACCGCCACGACGGCGTCCAGGGTGAACCCACCGACGAAGACCGTGAGACTCCGGAACAACGCTTGAGCGGGACCATCCAACAGGTCGTAGCTCCATACAGTCGGTGTATTACGGTTGTCTGCTGACGGGTGGGACGATCCTGGTGTCCTGCCCGCAGCAGAAAGAGACGATCGGCCACCTGGGCCAGCAGGGATGTAGGAGAGAGGACGGCGGCGCGCGCCGCAGCGAGCTCAATGGCGAGTGGCAGCCCATCCAGCTGATGGCAGAGCGCCGCGATGCTCGGCGCATTCGCACCGGTCAGTGTGAACGTGGCACGACGGCTTGCGCTCGCTCCACAAAGAGGCGCACGGCGTCACTCTCGGCCATCGTGTGGAACGGAGCATGGGCTGTGGGTGAGGCGAGCGGCTCCACGGGGACACGGTGTTCTGTGCGTAGCCGGAGTGAGGCGCGGCTAGTGGCTAGCACCTGGAGGGCAGGGCATTCCGCCAGCAGCAGGCCCACCAGGTCCGCTACCGCGTGTAGGACATGCTCGCAGTTGTCCAGCAGGAGCAGCAGTTGCCGTGTGTGTAGGGCCTTTAAGGCACGCGGTCAGCGAGAGCAGCATCGGTGTCAACCGGAAGGCCAAGTGCGGTGGCGACGGCACTGGAGACCGCTGCAGGATCAGACACGGGGGTAAGATCGACCCAGACCACACCATCGACAAAGGCGGCCACATCCCGGGCAATGGCCAGAGCCAATCGCGTCTTGCCAACGCCTCCTGGTCCCGTGAGGGTAAGGAGCGGGACCGTCTCATCGAGAAGAGTCGTAGCGCGCAGCCTCACGCTCGGTCTCTCGCCCGATGAGCGAGGTACGCGGGTTCGGCAGCACGATAGGAGCGAGCGACGGCGCCATGGCCATGGTCCGTGCACCGTACCAGATCAAGCGCTTCGGATGCGTCACCGGTATCCTGCCTCAGCGTTGTGGGGCAGGGAAAGCCTGTCGCAAAAAGAACGGTATCGGCGACCCGGCAAAACTCTAAGACGCACGCCGTCTCCTCAGCGGGCAACAGTCCTTTTGCGCATGATCGTGCATCAGTGACTCGCTCCTTTGCGTTGGCGCTGGCTCAGGATGCAGAGTTCCGCTGAAGCAGCATGCTTCCTCGGGTTCTGCTGTTCAGGAACGAGTACTCAGCACCAGTCGCCGCCGCAGCCGTTGGTGAATCTGTCAGACGCTGCGGCATGGGACAGGCAGACCACCCCGGCTTCGCGCCGATTGGTCACGCCAAACTTGGCGATGACTCGCCCGACGTGATGTTCCACGGTGCGTAGGCTGATGTTGAGCTGCAGGCTGATCTCGCGATTCGTCCTGCGTCGCGCCAGCAGCAGCCAGACCTCCTGCTCACGACGGGACAGACCGCGCCGGGCCGCACAGTCCGGGAGTGCCCTGAGCCAGGCGTTGGTATGACGAATTCTCCGCACCTGGTGCTCCTGTCCCCATCGTGTGTTGCCGTTCAACGCAGCGCTCGAAAGCCCGTAAGAGACAGGTCATGGCAGGAGACCGGCCGAGGTCACGGTCAGCACATAGACCTCCAGCGCTTCCTTGCCCGCGTTGCGCAACGCGCCCCCGATGCCGTGCGCACATCCATCACGCGGGCCGGGTCCAGGGAGCCGGCGATCTGGACGACCTGAGGATCCTCCGATCGCGCGACGGCCGCTCCCGGTGCGAGAGTCACTTGCCGCAAGTCGAGGGTCAGCGGTGCGCTAA
Organism: Thermomicrobiales bacterium; assembly: GCA_046328375.1. Classification (GTDB taxonomy): domain Bacteria; phylum Chloroflexota; class Chloroflexia; order Thermomicrobiales; family UBA6265; genus JACCXM01. The sequence continues at coordinate 39,044 of JAXLWT010000016.1, read as the reverse complement.
CGGTGTGGACCTGGGTGCCTAAGGTGGCAAAGTCCCCGGCTGTTGAGAGGACCGCTGGCACACCCGTCGGCTGGAAGAGCAACAGGACCTCGGCCGGGCCGGCGGTCTCGTTCGTCACCGTGGCCACCCCGTGCTCCGGAACCACAAGCGCATCACCGCCCGCGAGGGTCGTCGTTTCCCCGGTGGTCAGCATGTCTTCCGCACGGGTCCCACCGGCGCGCACGACTCGCGCCGAGGGTGAGGCGTCGTCGAGATGGGTCTGCACCTCGCCTGCCACGATGTAGGAGACCATGGGTGTGTTCCCAACTCGCACGTCTAGCCCCATTGATGCAGATGGAGGCAGGGTGTAGCGCTCAAGGGAGACGAAGGCGCGAGCTGCGCTGCTCTCCGGGGAGAACCAGATGCAGCAGGGGGACGCCGGGCCGACTCCGCCGTGGAGGCGTCACTGCGAGCGTGTCTGGGCTCCCATTCAACGCGGGCAGGAGGATGTGAGCGCCGCTCGGCCGTGCAGACCAGCCGGGCGGAGCAGCACCAAACTCGTCGCCAGGATCAGGAGCACAAGCATCGCCGCGGCAAACGCCGCCGGCATGGTTCGTGATGAAGGCGGAACATGCTTGAGAGCAGCGCGACGGGACCGGCTGTTCCGGCGCGTGGGTGTGCGTGACTGCCACCATGGGGTGATTCTCTGCTGGCAAATCGGCGAGGAGCGACTGCAGGAGGTTCTGGGCAAAGCGGGGACCTGCCGCTGGCGCATCATCCAGAGCCCGGACCTGGTCCACCGTGGTGGCGAACTCCAGGTTGCGGACCTGCTGCTGCCACGACGAGCCGCTACTGGACCGCGCGTCAAGCAACTCGTTCAGGCGATCAGCCGGGTACTGTCTCATGCGTGATCATCGTGACCTGCCTTCCCTACGGACTGCGCCAATACGCGACGCAAGGTCGTATACCCCCGCACCTGCGAATCTTTACGGCCCCGAGACTGCATCCAAGGACGGTAGCGATCTCGCGCCCGGTCAAACTGGCGAGGCGCAACTCCACAACTCGACGCTGGCCCGGGGTGAGGTGATCCAGCAGGTGACCCACCGACACCTGCGCTTCGGCCGCCATGACCAGATCCTCCGGAGACGCGTCATCGGCAGCGATGTCGTGTGCAGCTTCCAGTTCGATGACCACCTCGCCGGGCACGCAAATCATCGGTAGTGACGTGGTAGGCAATCGCAAACAGCCAGGAGCGAAACGAGCCAGCCCGATAGTTGGGGAGGGCCGCGAACGCCTTGGTGAAGGTGACGCTGGTGGCATCCTCCGCGGCCTCACGGGTCCCCAGTCGTCGGTAGCGCAGTACTGATGGACTGGGTCACGTAGCGGCGATAGAGGGCCGCAAACGCCTGCCGATCTCTCTGCGCGAACACCACCAGAGCGGCGTCGTCCACACCCTCCTCTGGCCACGCTTCACGCTGGGCTGTGGGATATCGCAGCGCCCCATACATCGAACTGCCCTCGGCGCCGCGTCGCGCCCGTCCCGCTAAGTGCCTCGTCTGTTCTGGTAAACGGGAAAGGGGCCAAAAAGGATACAGCGCATCAATGATCGCGACGCACAACACGGCGGTTGCGTGGTTGGAAACGCGCGGATCCTGTTCGTGCGCATCAACAGAAATCCGTAATTTCTCCCGAAGAAATCCGTAGCTCTCTCCGATGCCAGATGCTCGGGACCGGTCCAGGATGGAGATCGACCCTACGGCGCAGCCACGCGCCCCACGGCCCGACGACATCTGGAGAGGATGTTCCATGGCGAGCCTTGCCCCAGGCGTTTCCGCATCCCGACCCGGTTCACGACCGGAGCACCTTTCGCGTCGCGCCGTTCTGCATCACGCGGGTGCCATGGGGTTCATCACGCTGGCCACAGCACGGCCACCTCAGCCGCAGCGTCTGCCGCGCCCTCCGTCGCGGTCGCGGCACCCCACGTTGTACGCAATCCGGGATGCCTGGCGACTGTCTCGGTGCTGGTCACCCTCACCGGTCTCATGCCAGGCGCTCACTATGTCCTCTCCGGCGCGGTATTCGAAGCAGATGGCTGGGTAGAGAACGCGGATTTCTGTTGCTCCCTCGATCCGCAGACCGTGGTGATAACCGATCTGGGCCATCACTACCGGCGCCTGAACCGGCAAGCCATCGCAGCGGATCTCGGCCTCCTGAAGGGCATGGGACCGGCCAGGGATGAGGAAGTGTCGGCGAAGGGGGTGGAACTCTTTGCCCGGATCTGGCTCCGGGATCTCACGCGTCGCAAACAGGCTGGACCGTGGGACTCTCCGTCACGCGTTGTGGCAAGCCGGAGTCAGGCGGGCTGGACGTCTTCCCCACAGCAGGATGACAACCCGCTCATGCTGCCCCACGGCGGTCGATCAGCGACGAATCACGAAAGCGTGGGCCCCGATGCCCCCAGAGGCCTGCTGGTCAGATCCGGAATCCAACCCAGCGACGGACGAGTGGCCTCGTCCGTGCTGCGGGTGCGTGCCATCGGACGCCACGTGCGGCGTTGTCGCGGTGTACTTCCGGACTGGACCGTAGACGCGGCAACGCTGGATGGCCAGATTGACGCCGCACATCAGGAGTATCGCGCTGTCGCAAAAACCAGGTATGTGCGGCCCGGCTCCAGGGCGCACGCCATCGCAACGGCGGACACCAGTCCTTTTGCGCACCTTTGCTGATCCTCTGACCACGACTGGTCCTCCGTGAGATGGGAGGTGTTGCCGGGCTCACAGCTGTCTCGTCCTCATCGCTGGTCGCAGAGACAGATTCGGCTTCTCACATCGAGGCGTTCTAGTGGCGTTTTGGCCAGACCGCCTGCTGGACTTCGGAGGTGTCGTGCTCAGCGTCGAACGGTCACTGTCTGCGACTCCAGATCCTCGCACCCTGATTCATGCAGACCCTGCCGGAACCTGAGGCCCAGGCGCAGGGAACATTCACACACACCATGTCCACGCCAAGTCCGAGCAGTCCCACGCAATCGGCGTCGCTGGTGCAATTCGCAGACTGGCTGGGATTGACGAAGACTGAGGAGCAGGTAGTGACGTCATCGACCGAAGTCAGGCAGTAGCAGGGCGGGCTTCTCTGGCGGAAGTTCGACCGCAGACAATCTCTACCGCACAAGCATCAGGGGTTTCAGGACACCTCGCACATGCGTCCCCCTGACAGGTCTGCTCATTGGCGCAACACTGTCCCGGGTGTGCACGGCCCGGCAAAGGGGCAAATGCACGGACCATTTGAGCAGGTGCCGTTCTCGCAGGACCCGGGCAACTCCCACCACACTCGTCCGTTCCACAGGCTGTGCCAACGGAATGCGGGGTGCATGCCTCGCACTGTCTGCTGCTGCCGCACGATCCCCCACAGCCGTCATCGCCACACACCTTGCCCGTGCACTGCGGGAAGCATTCACATCGCCCACTGCTGCAGAGAGAGCTCCCTGACGCAAAGTCCGCACTGGTACAGCACTGGGTTCTGGCAATGCAGGCTTTGCCCCATTTCTTCTGGGATTTCTTGTATGAGCGCTTCTTGCGTCTGGCTGATACCTGTTTATGGGTAGACACTGCTAGCACTGTGGCCAGTGGTGGTCAGGAGCCGGCGGCGAGGCGTATTGGCGGACAGCGTGCGCACAAGCTGATCAAAGGACCGCGCCACCATGGAAGCCCCGTGGCTAATGCGTAACCGTGTGAGTGGAAGGCTCGGGTGCCACGAGATGGTATTGGCCAGCTTCGCGACGATTTGCCGCCCGAGCTTGGCCAGGATGCGGCTGACGTGGTGCTCAGCCGTGCGCACGCTGACGTTGAGCTGGGCGGCGATCTGGCGTTCGTGCTGCGCACACGAAGAAGCGCCAGCACCTCACGTTCTCGCGGCGTCAGGAATGTGGTCTTCGCCTCCGATCTCGCTGACATCACGACGCAGTAACGAACTGGGTAGCCAGAAAGGCCAAGATCCAGGGGCCGCCCGCTCCCAGTCGGCCAGCCATGTGACCACCGCGACCGAGTTCCACGAATGCGGTCTCAACGCTGGCTCCAGAAGCGCCGCCACCAGGACATGCGCATGAGCGGCACCGGATTGATCTCATCATTCGCGCTGTGGATGACCAGGAAGGGCACGGTCTCGGCATTCACCCATGTAACCGGGGATGCTTCATGGAAGGTGTCCGGGACTTCCTTGACTGACCACCCAGGTCACGCACCAACTGGTTGTCGAAGGCGGCAGGGTAGCGCAGCGCCAGTACGATATCACCAGACAGATCAATCGCCGCATTCACCCGGCTGGAGTACAACTCGGCAGACGGATCACTCCAGTCGTTGGTCTCACGTACCCCTGGGAGCGACGCGAGTTGCCCACCGGCGGAGTGACCGAGCGAAGCAATGCGCTCTGGATCCACACCATACGTCTCGGCATTGGCACGAACCCAGCGCACGGCGCGCTGCACATCGTTGAGTTGGACTGGCCAGACGTTGTGGCCTTGGCTCGCCGTTCATCAGGCGGTAGTCGATGTTGAAGGCGACATAGCCGGCTTCGGCCAAGTAAGGCTCGGCGAAGGGGCGACGTGATCCGCGAAGCTCCTCCGTCCACCCACCGCCATGGATGACGATGACCGCAGGCCGGGATGCTTCTTGCGTGGCTGGCCGATAGACATCGAGCAGGAGCCGGTCCCCTCGACCTCGCCGTAGACGACATTGGTGTCGTGCATCGCGGTATCGGCTGCGGTGGGGGGTCGCGTCTTGGGCCGCAGTGGCGCGGGGTCGAACACGCGGTGCTGCGGACAGGGAAGCGAGCGCGGCGGCAGTGAGCAACGTTCGGCGTGAGATCATGAATGCGCTCCATTCTTGGCAACAGAGGACAAGCTTGTCTCACCTGATCGGCAGCTTGGCGTGCTACCGCCTATCGCGGGGAGGTCCACTATTCCTGAGGACGCCGCGGGAAAAGCGTCGTGGATCGTGCCATCGCTGATGAGGGTGGAGGGAGCCAAGGCCAGTATCCATCCTGCGGCACACACGGCCATCGCTTTCGCCAACATGGACATGGGAATACCTCGAGGAAGGGTCAACATCGCAGCATCATGGGGTGACGGCCTCGGACTGAGTCGTGATGACCTCGTCGCTGTGTGCGTGGGTGAGCAGGCTCAGTCTATAAGCAGGCATCCGATGGATGCGTTCGACTGCGAAGGCCCTCCTGACCCGGCCTTAGATTCCCACGCTGCCGCATGCGGGCTCAGGAGTCCGGAGCGTGGAACTCCCCGTGTGAGCACCATGGCGCAGAGCAGGCACACAATGCGTCGTCGTCGCCGGGTGGCTCCACAAGATGTCACCACGACCGGCACCACCGGCGTTCCTGACCGGTGTCGCGTCGCCGTCGCGGAGGCCTTGTGAGACCTCTGCCCGCAATGTCAGCCGACGCAGTTCTGCGGCGTGCATCTCACCAAAGACCAGGGACATCGTGAACTCCTCGCTTTTCATCGCCGTTCAGGACAGCGGTGAACGGTCATGCTGGGTACCATTCGGGCATGACCCCAGGATGCGCCGAGGACGCCGATGGCACATGGGGGAAAGTCCCGGAGAAATCCCCTATTCACCTTTGGAGACCGATGGAGATCGAGAGGCGTCAGATCAGGTTGTGACGCAAAGCGATAGCCGCGGCGTCACGCCGGTTCGCGGCTCCCAGCTTCGTTGAGGATGGTGCCGACGGTGCTCGGCGGTCTTGGGACTGGATGTAAAGGCGCGCTCCGATTTCAACGTTCGTCAACCGCCAGACGAGCAGCTCCAGCACCTCTTGCTCGCGAAACGTCAGGTCGACGACCCGCAGGGGGAGTGATGAAGAGGGGCTATGAGAAGCATCACCAGCAGGTGGAGTCATGGCTGGGCGTGCTTCACGGCCTGATGCGATAAGAGACACGACCTCTTCCGCCGTGGCCATAGCCTCCTCGACCGTCAACGCGTGGCCAGCAGCCCACGTGGCGGCGAATGCGCGCTCCCCCAGCGTCGCTCGCGCAGCGTCGACCGCATGCGAATATCCTCGTCGTAGCGATCGGGCGACTGGCGTGCCGCCAAGCGTCCGCAAGCTCCTCGGCGGCGCCAAATAGTCGCGTGGCCTCCAGGGCCCATCCGCGCCACAAGCTGGTACTCAAGGCCCACCAGGCCCACGGAAACGAAGCCGACATCGGCATGTGCACGTGCGAGGGTGATCCCGATCCGAAAGTGGTCCGCAGCAGCCTGGAGACGGCCAGAGGCCGCGGCACATTCCCCGAGGACCATTCGCGACCATGCGGCCCCGAACGGCTGACCCAGCTCCTGCTGCAGGGAGACGGCGTCCGTCGCGAAGATCTCCGCTGCGGTGAGGTCGTCCCGGTTGAGGGCGACTTCGGCCATATTGTTGAGCGCCATCGCGGCAAGCATCGGCGCATCCTGATCCCGCGCCAGGACGAGCGCCTCCTCGTAGTGCCGCACCGCCTGGCATCGTCCCCGGAGGACGAGGCCACACTGCCGAGATTCAGCAGCGCGATGACCCCTCCAGTTGTTTGGTCGCCCAGCGTCCGCCAGAAGGACAAGCCGGGCAGTGGCCAAGCCGGCGGTGACAAGATCACGTCGTCGCAGAGCCAGGTCACTTGCTTCCTGCAACGCGGCTGCGCGAACGGCCGGAGCGATAGGCACCGTGGTGTCTGCTGCACGCGCCAGCCACCCCTTGCCTTCGTCAAGCAAGCCGCGGGCGTACCACCCATCCCAGCGCCACGGCGAGGCGCAGACAGGCTTCACGGTCGCCCCGGAATCCAGCCAAGGAGCGCCGCCCGGCTGTTGTCGAGCTCGGCTGCCTGTTGTGTCAGCACGTCCGGGTCCCCGTCCCGAGCGACTGTGCAGCAGCCTGTTCGTTGAATGCAAGCGACCAGCTCGCATGCGCCGTGCGAATCGCCTCCTGCTCACCGCATGCGGTCAGCTGGTCGCAGGCAAATGCGCGAATCGTCTCCAGCATGGTGAAACGTGGCGTCTGCGCCGCGGCATCAACACGGAGCAAGCGCGCGGTCAGGCGCTCCAGCAGCGTGAGCGCAGCACGATCATCACGGCCCAACACGGCCGCGGCCGCTTTTCGGCACACCCCAGCCACCCACGAACACGCTGAGCTGCCGAAATGCGGCCTTAGCTGTCGCCGCTCAGGTGTGTAGAGCTCCAGGCAATCGTCTGGCGCATCGTTTGCTGGCGAGGCGGCAGGTCACGCGCACCACCCACCAACAGGCTGAGCCGGTCTGTCATGTGCGCTAGCATCGCGCGGTGAGAGGACGGCGCTGCGCAGCGGCCAGCTCGATCGCCAATGGCAGGCCGTCAAGGTGTTGACAGAGCGTGGCGAGGGTGGCGGCGTTGTGCGCGTCAACCTGAACGCTGGATGAACGGCCTGGGCCCGGGCTGCGAAAAGCTGCACGGCCAGCGACGTGTGGATCGTTGCCAGGGTGCATCGGCGGCCGGCCCGGGCAAGGGGTCGACGGGGAGATGGTGCTCACCGCGGATACCCAGGCACCCGGCCGGCCATAGCCTGCACGGCTGGACAGGCCGCGAGGATCGAGGCGACGAGTTCGCTCGTGATGTCGAGCACATGCTCACAGTTATCAAGCAGCAGCAGCAACTGCTGATGATGTAGGGTGTGGACAAGGTGAGTGAGTGCAGACATGTCGTTTGGCAGGGCTTCCCCAAGTGCGGCAGCGACCGTACTCGCGACGTGGGCACTGTCGGTGAGTGAGGACAAGTCAACCCACACCACACCGTCGGCGAACGCATTGCTAATGTCGTTGGCAATTGTCAGTGCCAACCGCGTCTTCCCCACCCCACCAGGACCAGTGAGGGTTAGGAGCGGAACAGCATCGACAAGGAGAGCCGTGCTCTTCGCAGCCGTGCTCACCCCGGCCAATAAGCGTGGTGCGAGGGACCGGCAAAGCTCTAGAATTTTTAGGCGGCGTAGACCTGTCCATAGCTCAACACGGTATCAGATGATCGGGAGGGAGCAAGCTTGACGAGAGTGTGCATCTCACCAAGTGCAGGCGAGAGCGACGCGTCGCAAAACCACCGTATACGGCACACCTCTGACGGCCTCGAGTTCCGCGCAACTTTGCCCAGGAAATCGCTTTCCAGCACCCGGTCCAGTATCGACATTCACATACCTACCTGGAGCAACACGTTCTGAGACCATCCCAAGCGTGACGTTTGTTATGCCCATGTCCCGACCGGGAACAGACGTGCTGCCGGCAACTCGATGGGATCGGCGGTGCCACGTGTTGCACGATCACCCTGCTGTCGACATCCTGCATTCCTGGACCTTTCGCCAGCATATGAAAAAGGCCATACGTTCCGGCAACACCTCCTGCCCTTAACTGGGTGACAGGCGGCCAGGGACGCCGCTGAACTGACCGGCTCGGTCGGCAGTACGCAGTCAAAGGTCAGGAGGACCATCGTGATCCATGTGTTCAATCGCAAGCGGTTCGTCACTACGCTCGGCGTGGCCGGGCTCGGGCTGGGGTTGCTGGCCGGGACGGCCGGCACTCCCCTCGCGCTGGCGCAGTCGCACCAGGCGCCGGGTATCGAGCAACAGGTTCTCCAGCACGACGAGGGCAACCTCGACCTGAGCGACGAGGAGTTGCGGGACTTGCTCATTCAGCTCCTGCAGGAGCGGGAGCAGGGGCAAGCGCAGGCGGGCGCCGTCACCTTGCAGGGTGAAGAGACCGGCGACGTCTTTCTCATGGCAGGCGATCACGAGGCCCTGCGGGTGGAGGCCTACCACGAGTTCACGCAGGCGCTGGCCGATGAACTGGGGATCGACGACGCGGATGAGGTTGACGCCGCCATTCGCGCCGCGATGATGGCGACGGTCGACGCCAACACCGGCCTGAGCAAGAGCGGGGCTGAGGAACAGAAGGCCCTCATCGCCGCCGCTGACGCGCCGATCGGCCCCACGTACCGCGGTCACGGCGGGTAGAGCCGCCCCGCTGTCTCGCTCCACCCGGCCCTCGCCCTGTCATGGGGCCGGGTGGGCTCTCCCGCTGACCAGCACGTCGTGGATAACACGAGGCAGCGCAGCAGGATCTCACGATGCACGAGTTCTGCTCATCGTTCAAGCCGGTGACACACACGGCCGGTGTCCGGTCGCGAGTTGCATCTCGCGTGCAATCTACGGGCAGCAAACCCTGGAATCGCGGGGTTCCCCGGAGCGACCGCGTGACCGTGATGGTGCACACTACCCGGGCCCATGGCCCCATTGGCACCTGCTACGCCAGCACCCGCGCTGGGAGCTCACACGTCAGGACGTTCGATGATTCCCCTGGATCCAGCACCCGATCCCGTCAGCGCGGAGCGGGACGCCATCCGCTCGGATCTGCGCAACTCGCTCAGCGTCATCACCGGGCGTACGCAACTCCTGCAGCGCCAGGTCCTGCGATCCAACGGCCTGTTGAACCTGGAACGTGACCAACTCCTCTACGGCCTGGCCGTGACCCTGGCTGAAGTGCAGCGGGTAGGAGACCAGCTGGAGGGCCTGATCAGCGGGGCGCCACTGGCGGCCCAGGCTCGGGCCGAGCCGCACCCCGCGCCGCATCACCCACCCGTTCCTGCACGGGCCGGCGAGCCTGACTGATCGGGCGCCCCCTGCACGATCAAAGGGGGCCTGATCTCGCGTCTACACACCAGGGCGATTGTCCGTCGCAACTCCCCTGGTAGCGACCGTGGCATCCTGCTGCCAGGAGATCGCCCGGCAGGTCCCGCATCAGCTCGTCGTCAGCGCCACCCAGGCAACGCGTGACCTGCGCTGGGGCGTTACCCATCTGATCCCCCTACCGACGGTAACCGCAGCAACGGGACGATTACCGACAACCATGTTCCCCTGCCCTGGCCCAGGCGGCCGCATGCCTTACGGAGGCGCCGGCGGCATGAGCCGGAGCGACCGCGGTGTGTAGCTGACGCCAGAGAGCCCGGGTCTGAACCCGCTATGCTGCGAGCTCCTGTCCGTACCTACCCCCGCTCCCCAGCGGAAAGGATGTCCCGTTCGTGACCCGTGCCCAGGCTGAAAATCGCGCCCAGGAAACCCGCAAGCACATCTTCGTCATCAACGGCGCGCCTGCCTTCCTGAACCTGATGCGTGATCTGTTCCAGGACGAGCGCTTCAACGTCACCACGACCAACTTCGTACCCCGCTCGTTCGAGCAAATCGAGGCGTTGCAGCCAGACGCGCTCATTGTCGATGTGGTCGTGGGGCAGCAGGCGGGCTGGGAGCTCCTGGAGCGGCTGAACGAGGCAGCCGCTACCACTGGCATTCCGGTCCTGGTGGTCTCGACCAGCTCCGCGCTCCTGGACCGGGCCCGGGAGCAGGCGGAGAGGTATGGCACCCATCGCTACCTGGCCAAGCCGTTTGACCTGGGCGAGGTTGTCCAGACCATGCAGGAGATGATTGGGGAGGCGTAGCGGCAGCACAGCGGGCGGTCCACAACATGCGTGGTCACCGGCATGACGTTCCGACCACGCCACGTAAGGCCACCCGATGACTGACTTCTCCCCGCAAGATTCCCCGCCGCAGGACCAGAACCAGAACCAAAGCCAGGAAGAGACCCAGAACCAGGACGCAGACCAGGACCAGGTGCAGCACCAGGTTCTGGGGTTCCTCACGGTGCTCCAGGGCCGCACCTGGATGCTGCGGCGGCGCCTGCAGCGGCCGGGCGTCGTGGCTGAGGGCGAGCAGTTCCGCGTGATGGCGGACCTGGCGTCCATCGATGACGCAGTGCAGCAACTGATTTCGCTGCAGCGGCGGGTCCTTGGCGAGCCCACCGCGTGAGAAAAGGAAAAGGCAGCTGTGGCTTCCCGCCACAGCTGCCCAGGTTCCGCACTGCTCTACTGCAAGGTGTTTACCCAGCCGGCGTCGCGCTGGCCTCGGTCATTCCGTTCCCGGAGGCCTGCATCAGCAGCACCTCGACGGTCGTGGTGTTGTCGCCGTTATCGGTCAGGTAGGCCTCGCCCTCCACGCCAGAGTTGTTGCGCTCGTCCAGCGCAATCTCGAGCGTGCCATTCTCTGGCGTGCCGGTGATATCGCCACAGGCAATGTAGTTCTGGATCTTCTCGGCGCTCTCATGCACGTTGATGGCGTGATCGGCGCTCAGGATGTCGGAGAGCGGCGCCTGCACCACGGTGGTGCTCATCGCCACGACCTCATCCCAGTTGATGTTCCGCTCCGCCTTCCCGGCCATCGGCGTGCCGTAGTCGTCGGAACCGGCCATCGGCGAGGCTTGTTCGCTCATGCCCGCCGAGGGCGTGCCCATCATGTCCCTGGCCGTAATGTCCTGCAGCGGGAAGACCACATCACCGACATCCGGGCAGGACCCGGCATGAATGTGGGCCGGATGGGCGGCTGCCTCCTGCATCATGGACGGGGTGGCATCCTGGGCGAAACCCGATGCTGGCGCCAGCGCGCCTCCTACCCCCAGCAGCAACGCACTGGCCGCAAATGCACGAATCAGTTGTCGTCTGGCCATGCTCCGTACCTCCCGGTTCCGCGGGGAACCGACTTTGCCGCCGGACAATTTGGCCGGCACCGAGGCAGTCACTGCATAGGTAATGCCACCCCGGGCGGGCTGTCGCGCCTGGCGTCGCGGTGACGACAACGCGGGGTTTCCACGGCGACAAGAGCGCTGCCTCCGGCGCCAATCGTCCTGTCAGGCACCATCGTGAGAGGATCGCCACACGATAGCGCCCGCGCGCGGCGGGCCAGGCAGATAGCCTTGGAAGACGCAGGGTTCCCTCCTCCCATCCGCGGGATTGGCTCTGCGTGCCCCTGGCCGACGGGACGGGTCATCCCTCGTCCCGTCGGCCTTTTCGCGCTCAGCGGCCAGGACGAGGGCTCTCGACTGGGCCGGAGACACGAGGGGTTAGGCGACGTCTCACCCTTCCGCACACCGCGACAGACGCCGAACTACGTACATCGGTAGCGGAAAAATACGGAATATCCCTCATGCGCACGGCTGCGCCGGTCATCCATGCTGGTGGCGGCTGGCGCCCGTGCGTGCCGCTATCGTGCTTGCAGCCGGCCACTTGAGGAGCCACGGCGCCCGGTTGTTCAGGCCAGGCGACGTGACCCACGTGTCACCGGAGAGGAGACCCCATGGATGGTTCACGCTTTGATGACCTCGCCGGGCGCGTGGCCGCTCGCCTGAACCGCCGCCGGGGGCTGGGTCTGCTGGCGGGCGTCAGCTTGCCGCTGCTTGGCGTTCCGGAGGTGACCCAGGCGAAGAAGCGCAAGAAACTGACGCTCTGCAACCGCGGGCAAACGGTCACCGTGCCGAAAGCGAAGGCGAAGAAGCTCCTGCGCCAGGGCGCCACGAAGGGCCCGTGCCCAATCGGCTGTCCCACGGGCCAGAAAGCGTGCAACGGCGAGTGCATCGCCACCTCCGCGTGCTGCAACTGCCCACCACTAAACGTGTGCATCAACGGCACCTGCTTACCGGAACTGCCGCGCTGCGGGAACGGCGGCCCGTGCGCAGTGTTCGTGAGTGATGGCATCCTGGGTACGGCGCTGGGTGGCGTCGAGGGGGCAAATCAGTTCTGCCAGAACCAGGCGGAGCAGAATCTGCTGCTGGTCGGCCGCACCTTCCAGGCCTGGATTTCGGCCAACCTGGATGTCCCGGGTTTCCGGTTCACGAACACCGAGAACGCGGGCCCCTATGAACTGGTCAACAACCTGGATGACGCTGGCGCGCCGCCCAGGATCGCGGACAACTTCCGGGACCTGACGCGCTGCGACCAGGAGGACCCGAAGGCGTGCATCAAGCACCCGATCAACCGCAACGAGAGCGGCACCGACGTCGGCGTGACCGCCTTCGTCTGGACCGGCACAGCCACCAACGGGGGTCTCGCCGCTGACCTCTGTGGCGGCTGGACCAGCGACGGACTACAAGGGACGGTTGGCGAAACAGGCGCGACCGACGCCAAATGGACAGACTCAACGTCGCAGGGATGTGGCTCGAACGTCAACGGCGTCTACTGCTTCGAGCAGGCGACCTAGCTCACGGCGGCGCCACAACGGCAGCCAGATGCGATTGCCGGGCGGACACCCAACCGTGTCTTGAGCGCGGTCGAGAACGGTTGGTGTGAATCGCCTTCGCGAGAGCATTTCGTGATGGAAACCAGGCAATCTCCAGCGGCATGCCCTCACTCCCGGCGCCCTTCTCCCGCGTATCGGGAGAGGGGGACGGCCAGACGCGCTCAATCAAGATCTGGCGCAACCAGGCCAAGAATGATCATCAGCAAGACCTGGCGGACGCATGGTCACCGGCTGCGCCTCACGCGCAGGGCGGCCGGCCGCGTGGTCAGCCGAAAACGGTCAGGACGCCGCGGGTGTGGCGAGGGCAGCCGCGGGACTTGCCGGAGCCAGGAACGGGCGCATGCGGACGGCGTCGATCGAACTGGCGGGGATGGCGTAGGACGTTGCCCACGGGCTCGGGGGCACGGGCTCCCGCAGCACGACGTAGTAGGTGCCGCCGCGCTCCGCAACCAGGAGGAGATCCTGCTCCGCCAGTTCCGGGAGGACCCCTGGCTTCATGACGAAGGTCACGCGCACGCTGGTGGGTGAGGACCCGGTGAGCAGGTCGACCGCGGCCAGCTCAGCCACCACCCCGGTCGTCACGAGGGCGCTCAGCAGATACGCGGTAAACACCAGGGCCAGCGGCACAACATGGTGATTCCGGATTTCGGTGAGCAGGTAGCGGCGCTGCCAGCCGAGCCAGACCACGTAGAGCAGGAGCACCGCCCCGACGTAGGCGAGCACGCTGGTGATCTCGGCCAGCACCGAGCGGTGGGGCAGTTCCTGAACCCGCAATCGCGTCGAGGCTTTCAGCAACAAGGGGAAGACGACGATGAGATTCGTCAGCACCGGCAGCAGGCGCGGGAAGCGGGCTCTGGCCTGCATCAGCCACTGCCCGGGTCTGCGGGAGGGGGTGGCAAGAAGCTGGTACAGGCCCACGCCAATCAGGAGGGTGAGCGGATAGTCCAGCAGTCCCCAGAGCGCGTGCACGGCCTGCAGCGCGACATAGGGCGGTGGGAGATCAGGCGGGATGACCTCGAGCGCAAGCCGTCCGTAGTAGGCATCGACGTAGACCCAGCCGACGAGGTACAACGCGGCCGAGGAAACGACCGCGATGATGACCGACTCGGCCATCCGCCGGAGCGAGTCGAGCGACGTTCCTCGCGTAGCTTCAGGCACAACAGGGTCCTCAGGACGGCGCAGCCGGCTCCGGCAGGCGCCGGGCCAGCACGGCCAGCCAGACCATCCAGATGACGCTGACCACCCAGGCGGCCACGATGGCGATCGACTGTGTCGCGGAGAATCCCTCAACGCCGGCCACCCAGCCCTGCCCCAGGTAGATGAGACCGGAAAGCACGACCAGCGCGCCGGCGAGCCGCGAGGCCCACGGCGCACGCATGACGGCGAACCCCAGCAGGAGAAGCGCCAGGCCAAGCGCGTAGTCGTGGTAGCTGCGCAACCCCCACTCGATCCAGCGGATTGCCTCGGCGCTCGCGAAGCGCGCGGCTTGCTCCCCCTCCGGCGCGTTGAGCCAGGCGACATCCGCCCGCTTGTTGGCCACACCATCCACCGCCTGCAGGCCGCCATAGAGCGCCAGCGCCGTCACCGCGGCGGCAGCACTGAAGCGGCCCGCCCACACGGTACCTGCATCCTGCACGTCTGCGGCCAGGGCCAGGACGACCAGTCCAGCGAGCAGGATCGCCATGGCGGCGAACTGGCCAGCGTGGACGGCGGTCCAGGTGCCGCTGGCCGCATAGGCCGCGAAGATGGCCGGGTGGTCGTTTGCCTCACCCCCGGTGTGGAACTGCGTGATCACGATGTACAGGAGTTGGCCGGCGAGCAGGAGCGTGGCCGCCAGGCGCAGCGATGGGCGGATGGTGTCGGCGTTCATGGCAGAGATTGTACGGCTGCCGGGAGGGGAATTGCGGCGGGCCCGTCGCGCCATTGACGAGCCGGGCATGTCTGTATATAGTTGTTCTTCTATATAGCTAAAAGGCAATGGACTGTGAGCACGTCAGCGCAACACCTTGACCTCGTCTTCGGCGCCCTGGCCGATCCCACCCGGCGCGCGATCCTGGCGCGGCTTGCCGACGGCGAAGCGACCGTCAATGAACTGGTGGCCCTGACCGCATACAGCCAACCTACGGTCTCGAACCACCTGAAGGTGCTCGAGCGCGCCGGGCTGGTCTCACGCGGCCGTAGCGCCCAGTTCCGCCCGGTCCGGCTCAATCCGGCGCCACTTGCCGGAGCCGCGCACTGGCTCGGGAACTACCGCGGCTTCTGGGAGGAGAGCCTGGATCAACTCGATGTCTACGTGAAAGACCTGCAACGAGAGGAGAACCAGCTTGCCGGCTCGTGACAATGACCGTGCGCCGGCCGCTGAGCGCGAAGTGGTGATCAGCCGCGTGTTCGACGCACCGGCCCGCCTCCTGTTCGTGGCGCACACCACCCCGGCGCACCTGACGCGATGGTTTGGCCCACCCGGCTGGACCCTCACCCGGTGTGAGGTTGACTTCCGGATCGGCGGCCAGCTTCGTCTCGCCATGACCGGGCACGACGGCGTGGAAGGGCCAACCTTCAGCGGGACGTACCTCGAGATCGTGCCGGACCAGAAGATCGTCTACACCGGCGCGTTCGACACGCCAGGCGCCGAAGCGATGACCACCACCATCACCTTCGCTGAGCAGGGAAACCAGACCACGCTCACCATCCGCACGCTCTTCGCCTCCGTCGCCATGAAGAACGAACACCTTGGCCAGGGCTACGCCCGGAGCTGGACCTCCATCCTCGATCAACTTGCGCACCACGTTGTCGAAATTCGCGCCGGTTAGCGACTACTGCGGACAGGGAGCGACGCGCCGCACGCGAGAGGTCAGGGATCGGACCCGATGAACTGTCAGGTCTTCCGGCAGGGCCGCACAGGAGACGGACGGCGGCAAGTCAGGCAAGGAAGAGAACAACCATGAAGCTGACCACCATCACCAACGTCTCGGTCGACGGCGTCATGCAGGGGCTGGGCGGACAGGATGAGGACCGCCGGGGCGGGTTCACCCGCGGCGGTTGGGCGCTGCCCCTCTTTGACGACGAGGCCGAGACCTACCTCAGCCAGATCTACGAGCGCGCCGGTGGATTCCTGTTCGGCCGGCGAACCTACGAGATCTTTGCCGCCTCGTGGGGCACCGGCGCCTGGGGCAGCGAGGCGGGCCAGAACCCGATCTCCCTGGCGCTGAATACGAAGCCCAAGTACGTGGTCTCAACCACCCTGGCGAACCCCACCTGGGCAGAGACCAACGTCCTGACCGGCGACGTTGCAGCGGCCATACGCGAGCTGAAGGCCAGGCCGGGCGGTGAACTCCAGGTGCATGGCAGCGGCAACCTGGTCCGCTGGCTCTTTGACCAGGGTCTGGTCGATGAGATCACCCTGCTCACCTACCCCGTGGTCGTCGGCCAGGGGACGCGGCTCTTTCCCGAGTCTGGCCCCGACAGCGCGCTCGCACTGGTCGAGTCCCGAGCCACCCCGGGCGGCGTGATCGTCCAGGTCTACCGGCCAACTGGGCACCCCGACTACGCCGTATGAGGGCTGCGCATCGGCAGACCTCCACTATCTCAGGAGCCAACACCATGGAACATTCCAGGCACATGCATGCAACCGGGCGCACCGCTGGCAGCACGGGAGAACACGGGGGCGGGCCCCGCATGGCGCGCCGCCGCTGGCTCGCCAGCGCAGCCGGGGCGGCCGGGTTCGCCATCCTGGGAGCCCGCTCGGTCCGCGGCCAGCAGGGAACACCCATCCCGGCCGGCCGCGCCTGGCAACAGGAACACTGGGTGGGGAGCTGGTCGGCGGGCATGCATATCGCCAGTCCCGGCATGGGTGAGGAATTCCCCAGCCAGATCTTCGAACTGGGCGGCCGCACCTTGCGCCAGGTCGTGCGCCTGTCGCGCGGCGGGGAGCAGGTGCGGGTCCGCCTCTCCAACATCTTCGGTGAGGCGCCGGTCACCATCGGTGCGGCCCACGTGGCGCTGCGGGACAGCGGTGAACGCATTGACCCCGCATCCGATCGGCAGGTGACCTTCTCCGGCCACCCCGCGATCACCATTCCGGCCGGCGCTCTCGTCCTCAGCGATCCAGTCGACCTGGCCGTCCCTCACCTCACCGAGCTGGCGATCAGCCTCTCCTTCCCCGCACCCACCACCAGCCGGACGGTGCACAGCCTGGCGTTCCAGACGAACTACCTTTCCGGCGAGGGTGACTTCACCGCGGAGACCGCCCTGCCAATCGAGACGGAGCTGCAGAACTGGCTCTACCTGACGGGCGTCGACGTCGCCGTTGCCGAGCCGGCCGCCGCCATCGTCTGCCTGGGTGATTCCATCACCGATGGCGCCTTCTCGACGGCCGACGCGAATCACCGCTGGCCCGATTTCCTGGCTGAGCGGTTGGCAGCCACCGGCGGGTCAATGCCCGGCGTGCTCAACCAGGGGATAGGCGGCAACATGGTGCTGACCGACGCGCCGCCGGAGTTCTCCTTTTTCGGACCCAGCGCGCTCTCGCGCTTCGACCGGGAGGTGCTGGCGCTTCCCGGCGTTCGCTACCTGATCGTCTTCGAGGGGATCAACGATATCGGCCTGCCCTCCATGGTCGGGGATCCCGTGCAACCTGTCAGTGCCGACGCCCTCATCGCGGGCCTGCGCCAACTCGCCGAGCGGGCCCACGAGCACGGGGTCATCGCCTACGGCGCCACCATCACGCCCTTCGAAGGGATCGAGGGGTACTTCACGCCAGAGGGAGAAATGACGCGGCAGGCAGTCAACAACTGGATCCGGACCGGCGGGGCGTTCGACGCCGTGCTCGATTTCGACGCCATCGTCCAGGATCCGGAGCACCCGGCGCGGCTCCTCCCGGCGTACGACGGCGGCGACCACCTGCACCTGAACGACGCCGGATTCCGGGCGATGGCCGGCGGGATCGACCTGGCGCTCTTCGGGGTGTGATGACGCCGGCGACGGCCTGGGTTTGCTGCTGGCACGGGCAGGCTGCCTGCCCGTGCCACGCGTCTTGCCTGCGCAGTCCTGAATAGGCCCGCTCCACTCGCCAACGGTCAGGGCTGCTGGAAGCAGTACAGGCGTATGGGCAGGCTGCAGTTCGAAGCGCTGCCACTGGTCCAGGCGCTGGTCGTCTTCAAGCTCCCACTGTTGCCGAAGCTATTGCTGGGCGCAGACGTCCAGTTGCCACACGTCGAATTGGGAAATGAACCTCCGGCCGTGCCGTCGGGCAGCGTGTGTGTCCAGACAAAACTGCCCGGAATGACCGTGTTGGACTCCGACCGGTTGATGGCATGATTGAGCGTGCCGCTGGTGAGGTCAGCCCACGAGTCGGCAACGTTCGTCCCATCCACCAGCGTGTAGGGCGCCGTGGCGCGGGTGAAACGCGTACTGGGGGACGCCGTGCTGTCCGAGAGCCAGGCGAGATACCTGCCGGGAAGCGCGGCGGCGCGGGCCAACTCCTGGCAGATGCCGTCCGCGCCGGCCAGACCGCCCAGGTTGGGGGCGGTCTTCTCCGTGCTGGTCACAAACACCAGGCAGGCTCCGCAGGTGCCCCTGCCACTGCAACACTGTCCGGCAGGGCAGGGCCGCTCCGCGGTGCACTCGCGGCAGCCGGTGCTCGTGCAGACCGCGCCGCCAGTACCACATCGGCTCACGCTTTGCTGCTCAGGCTGGAGGCATTTTCCGAACTTGCTCGTGCAGCAGCCAGTTGCGCACTTCTTCGCGCACTTCTTCTTTTTCTTCTTCCCGGCGGCACCCTCCGGCCCAGCAAGGACTGGCGAGACGAGGAGCCCGCCAAGCAGCGCGGTGACTGCACGACGGGAACGCAACACACCAAGATGCTGCGCAAGCCGATCGAACTGGGCATCCTCCATTGAGGAGTCTCCTGCACACAAACGAGCCTCTCAACAGATTAATCCCTCATGACAGATTTCACATGATTCAAACCAGGGATTCTGCTGGGCCATAAGGTCTGTCTCAGGCCACATCCCGTCGTATCCCGCTGCCTCGGCACCTGGCAGCACAAGGGATCAGGCACCTGGAGGTGATTCGCGCGTTGACTGGAACCCAACCGGCTCCCACCTCTTGCGGTCCGCGTGACGAGTGCGTACAGCGGGGTGCAGAAGAGATAGCCTTCCAAATTCGGCCCGCTTCTTCCCCGTATCGCGAGACACGAAAACGTGGTGGCCAACTCCTCTGAACAAGGCTGCAGCCGGCGCGTACCTCGGCATCCTTGACTCCTCGGGGACGGGCGCCAAGGAACGCCGCTGCAATCCCCGGCAGCGGCAACAGTGCCCAGGACGCCGCGCCGCATCACCAATGTCAGCCAGTGCGGCTCTTCACCCTGCGCACGCTGAATCAGTCAAACTGGCCATTCAGGTTCTTGTGTTCTGCCGAAGAAGATGAGGTGGCGCCAAGCTCACAACAGTCCACGCATGTACTGCTCCCGCGCCTGAACCAGTGCTGGACTCGTGGCACTCGTGTTGCCCTGGCCGCGCGTGGGTACAGGACCCACCGGAGCGCGCCTGGCGATTGACGTATTCGTGACTGCCATGGAGCTCGCAGCGCGGCTCTCCGAACTGACGGTGAGCGCACAGCGCCTTTCGCAGCCGGCGGCGATGTCCTGCCAGCGACCTCCTCACGGGCGCGCGGCTGGCGTTACGCCGCAGTGGGTGCGTTCTCCCGGCGGCGGACTCCCAGAGCCTGACTCGGGAATCGGATCAGGGGACGCCCGGGTAGCCGCGGGCGCCACGGCAGGAACGGGGTCTATACCGCGCAGCAGTGAGGGTCGCCGTCGCTGTCGCGACAGCAGACGGAGTAACTCGGCCGGCAACACCACTTGTCCGCACCCTCGACACACGGTTCGGTGTAGACGGTGTTGTTGGCGCAGTGGTTGCTGCACGTTCCCTTGGGCACGCACGTGTCCCCGCAGCACTCCTCGGTGAGGTTGGAGCAGCACTCGCTGAAGACGCCGTTGCCATTGGATCCGCACGGCGTGTTGACGCGGGTGTCGCAGCAGAAGTTGTCGCTGAGGAGGCCCGGATTGATGCACGCCTCAGCGACGCCACAGCACCCGCCGCCAACGCAGACCGGGCAACACATCCCGGTGGCAGGGCGGCAGAGCTGACCTTCCGCGCAGCGGGCGTCCGACGGCACGCCGCAGGAGCCATTCGCGCCACACACCCGGCAGCCAGTGCAAGGCTGCCCAGCCTTGTCGGGATCAGGAACGCAGCGGCCCCGCTTCCGCTTCTGACAGGGCGAACAGGGCTTCTTCTTCTTCTGTTTGGCCTCGGTCTGGGTCAGCGCCAGCAGGCCCAGCGCGCTACTGAGCGAGGTCGCCAGGACGCTCCGGCGCGAGCTCGTGACACGCAGTGATCGCGCGAGCGCGTCAAAGCGCCTGGCGTCCATGGGGGTGAACCTTTCGACATGCTGGCGTGACAAGGCGTCTTCCAATGAGTATGCCTGGGAACCAGGTGGTGGTCCATGGACAGCACGATTGGGGTTCGACTGCTCTGCTGCAGAGCGAGAACCGGTATGAAACGCCCCGGTCCCACATGTCGCGGGACCGGGGCGAGGCAAGCCACCCTGGAAGTGATTCGCCTCCCGGCTAGTCCGGCTGGTTACCCGGGGTGCGCCGCATGTCGGCCTGCAGCGCCTGGATGAAGCCCTGGGACAACGTGCCGCCGGCCGGGCCGCCCACGATGTACCCGTTCAGCACCACGCCGCGCGGCGCCTGTGGGTAGAGCAGGAAGGTCAGCTTGTTGCGGTTCGTCAGCTCGATGACCGGACCGGCCAACCACTGCCGGAAGAGCGGCGCGCGCTCCTTGGGATCGGTCCACAGGTTGAAGATCCAGCCAATTGTGGGGTCCGATGTCGCGTTCCGGGTGGCATTGGTGAGGCCGCCGTACGTGCTTGGCCCCGGGTTCATGCCGATGGTGATGATCTGCTCGAAGCGCTTGAACTCCCGCCAGCGCGCGGCATAGAACTCCTGGCCGTACCAGTAGTAGATCGCCTCCCGGTTCGACTCCTGCCCGTCATCACCCTCGGCCAGCAGCCACGATGTCTGGTCGATGCCGTCGATGTAGCGGTCGGTCGGCAGGCTCTCGACGCCGCCGAGGCGGGCGAACGTGTTGTAGGTGTCCATCAGGTCGAAGAGCCCGTCGGAGACGCGCCCCGTTTCGATCGTGCCCGGCCAGGCGGCAATGGTCGCCACGCGCACACCACCCTCCCAGGTCGTGCCCTTCGCGCCGCGGAACGGCGTGTGCCCGGTGTCGGGCGTGGAGGTGCCACCGGCGAACGCATCCTCCTCCGGCCCGTTGTCATGGCTGAAGATGATGAGCGTGTTCTCTTCCTGCCCCAACTCGCGGACGGTCTTGATGATCTCGCCCAGGACGTAATCCACCTCGACGACGCTGTCCTTGTAGGGAACGGCCGCCGGGGATTTCCCGCGGAAGTCGGGATTGGGGTAGTTCTTGAAGTGGGTGCGGTTCATCGCGTGGTACAGGTAGAAGGGTTTGTCATCGTCAACCGCGCGCTGCATGAAGTCCTGCGACCACTTCAGGTACTCCATTTCCAGGAGTGGCTCGGTCTCCAGGTTGATCTCTTCGCCGTACTCGCGGCGGCCGTCCTTCCACCCCTTGACGGTCGTGCGGATGAAGTGCACCCGTTCCATCGCCGCCATGCGCTCCGGGTTGTAGAACAACTCGGGGCTGATCTCCGGGTCACGGAAATCATGGTAGGACGTGTTCGCGCTGAGGTTGCCGAAGTACTCGTCGAAGCCGACATCGCTCGGCCACTGCCCCTCGTCCTCCCCAAGGTGCCACTTGCCCGTCATGCCGGTGACGTAGCCAGCCTCGCCGAGGAGGCGGGCAATGGTCACCTCGCCAGCCATGCCGGCGCTCGCCTCCCCGGTTGCGGTGGGCCGGGTAAGGCCGCTGCGCTGGGGCAAGCGCCCGGTGAGCATGGCAGCGCGGGTGGGTGTGCAGGATGGCTGCGAGTAGGTCGAGGTCAGGCGCAGGCCAGAGGCCGCCAGGCGGTCGATGTTGGGCGTGGGTGCGCCAACCGCCGCGCCACCGCCGAAGCAGCCGGGGTCGCCCCAGCCCATATCGTCGACGAGAAACATGATGATGTTCGGCTTGCGGCCCGCTTTCGACTGCAGCGCAGCCAGCTTTTCCTCTGCCCGATCGTCCCACGCCGGGTGCGGGATGGCCGGTTCCAGGTTCGGAGCCGTCATCACGGCCTTCAGGAAGGGTGACGACGCCTGCCACCAGACCCCGGTGGGCAGCGGCGACGGAGCGGTGTCGCTGACGGGAGTGGCGTCCTGCGCCCCGGCCACCGGCCTGGTCAGCGCGCCGAAGGACGTAGCCAGCGCCCCGGCGGCCAGGGTCTTCATGAGACCGCGCCGGGAGTGACCGTCAAGGGGCTCGAACTCAGGATCTGCTGGGGACATGACACGCATCCTCCGCCATACCGTTCCACGGGTCGTTCGTTGTTGACGCCGAAGCAGCGCGAAGTGTAGCGGCACCTACCTGGAGTGAAAGGGGCAGGTTGGGGGCGACCTGGAGCAACCACGCATCCCGATTCCCTGGGAGCGGCACCCGTTGTCGCCCCTGTCTGCAACAGGCCGCCCTCCCGACTGAACGGACTTGACATCAGATCTCTCGCGATATAGATTGTACTTAAGCGAATGATCACTCACATTCAGTTCACGGAGCACCATCGTGCAGGATGGACCCGACACCACGGACACACGCAGAGCGATCCTGGAAGTCGCAAAGGCGCTGCTTGCCGAGCACGGGGATACCGCAGCCGTGCGTATCGACGCCATCGTGGACCGGGCGGGGGTGGCCAGGGGCACGCTCTACCGCTACTTCCCGTCGAAGGCCA
The DNA here is from genome assembly GCA_046328375.1 of Thermomicrobiales bacterium. GTDB lineage: Bacteria > Chloroflexota > Chloroflexia > Thermomicrobiales > UBA6265 > JACCXM01. The sequence goes on along the minus strand of JAXLWT010000016.1, from coordinate 16,052 downwards.
GCATCTTCGCCGCGCTCGCGGAGGAAGCCGGGGTGACCGTGCCGGCCGAGGGGCCGTCCACCCGGGAGCGAATCCTGGACGCCGCGGCCGACCTCGTCCTGCGCACCGGCTTCGCCGCGACCACGATGGAGCAGATCGCCGAGCGGGCCGGGGTGCGCCCACCCACGATCTACCGCCATTTCGCCAGCAAGGAGGAGTTGCTCATCGCGCTCGCCGAGCGGGCAGGCCTGCTGGAGGAAATCCGCGCCGCCCTGGCGCACGGCGCCGCTGGCGACCCGGCCACGGACCTCCGCGCCCTGGGGCGGATGCTGCTGATCGACCAGGCGGAGCGCTTCGCGGTCCTCGCGGTCTGCATCGCGGAGGGCCCGGCCCACCCGGCTGTCGGCGGCGAGGTGATGCGCCGCCTGGTTCTGCCCGTCTGGCGCACCGTCGGGGACTACCTTGAAGCCCAGGTGGCGGCGGGCCGCCTGGAACCAGGTCCAACGCTGCCGCGCGTGTATGCGCTGGCCGGCGTGGCGGTCGCCTTTGCGCTCGCCCGCCGCATGTTCGGCGAGTTCATGCCCTTCTCCGCCGAGGAGCTGGCCGAGACAGTGCTGACAACCTTCCTCCACGGCGCGGCGACGCCGGCCTACCGCGAGGAGCTTGCTGGCCGGGGAGTGGATGGCAGTGGCCAGGCGGTGGACGCTGGGCACCCGCCGTGACCCGGATTCACACCAGCACGGCCAGGAACCCGCACCCCCAGCCCCCTCCCGGTGCGCGGAAGCGGGGTTGAGGTGAGGGTTCTCCGGCGCTGGCACCAAGAATGACGGTGTTTCGCACCCGGCGTTCTCGACAAGCTCGAGACGCGTCGATGTACCGAGCCGGACAAGTCCCTCGCCATCCGCTGTCGGGCACCCCGCAACAGCCATCTTCCCGGAATCCGTCCATCACCAATCACGACGTACCAGAAGGAGCACCAATGGCAACCGCAACCATGAAATCAGGCCTCGGCATGACTTCCGGCGTGGTCTCGGAGCTGACCGCGTTCCTGACCGTCAAGGAGGGCCACGAGGCGGACCTGCGGGCGGCGGCGCAGCGTTTCAACGCGAAGATCGACGGCGCGCCGCGCGAGGCCCTGCGCAAGATCGGTATCCGCAACATGCGCCTCGTCATCTACGACGAGGGACGGAAACTGCTCTGGACGACCTCGTTCGAGACCGACTGGGACCCCTACATCGACGACGCGCTGATACTGCTGGGCATCCAGAGCTGGACCGACTGGCTGCAGTACACCAGCGAGTTTCCCGGGACGCAGCCCACGAACGCTGAGGTGAAGGCGTTCATCCAGTCCGCCCAGGCGCCAGCCACCGCGTTCTTCGATGCGCTTGGCGACGCGACGATGCCCCAGATCTGGAAAGCCGAACGGCTCGCCGCGGCCTTCCAGCAGGTGCTGGATGACCCGGCGGCAGAAGAGGCGCTCACGCACCCGGCGCTCGCCCCGCTCCTGGAGCTGGCCGCGCACTGACCCGTCGTCCTGTCACCTGTGCATGCGCGCAGCAACACGTTCGTTGCTGGATCGCGGGGTCACCATGAGCCGGAACGATCGCGTCACCCTCGAACTCGACGACATCCAGGCCGGCGTCCTGCGCGGCCGCCCTACCCCTTACGCGGGCGCACTCCTGCTGCTACGGATTGACGATCCCGCCTCCGGCCGTGCCCTCGCCGGCCGGCTGGCGGAGGTCGTGCCCGCGGCGGCCGATCTGCTCCACCCGGAGACCGACGCCTCCATCAGCGTGGCCTTCACCCACGAGGGGTTGCGGGCGCTCGGCGTGCCGCGAACCGCGCTGGAGAGCTTCCCACCAGCATTCCGGGAGGGGATGGCGGCGCGGGCCGCGCTGCTGGGGGATGTGGGGCCCGAAGACCCTGCCACGTGGGAGGCGCCGCTCGGCTCGGACGAGGTCCACGTCATCATCGTGCTGCTGGCGCCGGATGTCGCGCGCTTCGAAACGGAGCTGGCCACGGCGCGGGCCGCGATTGCCGATCTGCCTGGCATCACCTTCCTCTGGCGGCAGGAGGTCTGGTCGCCGCCGGATGGCCTACAACGCGCTCGACTTCCGGGACGGCATCTCCCAGCCCGACATTGCGGGCAGCGGCATCCCGCCCTCGAACCCGCTCGAACCACCAGTCAGGCCCGGCGAGTTCGTACTGGGGTACGAGAACGAGACCGGAAGCGTCACGCCCATGCCCCAGCCCGACGTGCTGGGGCGGAACGGCAGCTACCTCGTTTTCCGCAAGCTGGCGGTCGATGTGGCTGGCTTTCGCCGGTACGTGCGCCGGGAAGCGCCGGGCGCGACCGAGGCGGAGCGTGTGGCGGCGAAGATCATGGGGCGCTGGCCGAGCGGCGCGCCACTCGCGCTGGCGCCGGACGCCGATGACCCGGCCCTCGGCGCGGATGACGCCCGTAACAACATCTTCCTCTACGGTGATGACGAAGCCGGGCTGAAGTGCCCCGCCGGGTCACACGCCCGGCGCACGAATCCCCGGGACGCGCCGGTACTGGGGTCGGTGCGCCTGCACCGCATCCTGCGCCGCAGCGCGACGTACGGCCCGCGCCTGCACCCGGGCTCGCTGGAAGATGACGGTGCGGACCGTGGCCTGCTGCTGATCGCCGTGAACGCGCACATCGACCGGCAGTTCGAGTTCGTGCAGTCCCACTGGATCAACGACGGACGTTTCATCGGCGAGCCTGACGAGGTGGACCCGCTGGCCGCCCCGCACGCGGTGCACGACACGTTCACCATCCCGCAGCGGCCAATCCGCAAGCGCCTGCGCGGGCTGCCCACCTTTGTGCGCAACCGCGGCGGCCACTACGGGTTCATCCCCAGCCGACGCGCCCTGCGCTGGCTGGCGGAGCTGGGTTCAACAGCGTTACGCGCCTGACGCACCTGGAAGATCACTCATCAACGTGTACGGAGCGTCACGTTGTGCAGGCGACCCGGGCACGGGTGGGGCTACCGGCAACACGATCGTGAAGGTTGATCCCTGCCCGAGCTCGCTCTCCACGTCGATGGTCCCGCCCATCAGCTCGGCCAACTTCTGGGCAATGGCGATCCCCAGGCCGGCCCCGCCGTGGCGGCGGGAAAGGCGACTATCAACCTGGCGGAAGGCTTCAAAGATGTGGGGGAGATCCCCGGCCGCAATGCCGATCCCGGTGTCGCGGACGCGGACGGCCACGCCTTCAACGGTGGCCTCGGACGTAACGTGCACCGAACCGTGTTCAGTGAACTTCACGGCGTTGCTCACCAGATTGAGCAGGATTTGCCGCATGCGCTCCGGATCGCCGGTGACCAGCGTGCGCACCGCCGGCGCTTCGATGTTGAGGTGCAGGCCTTTCTGGATGGCCATTGGCGCCACGTCCTGACGGACCTGCTCCAGGACCAGGGTCAGATCGACCGGCCTGTTTGCCAGCGTGAGGCGTCCTGCCTCGATGCGTGACAGATCGAGGAGCTGGTTGATGAGCGCCAGCATGCGTTGACCGCCTTGCTGGATGTAGCCGATATCCTCCCGTTGCTCCGTGCTGAACAACGCGTTCGGATCGACAGGAGGAACTCGGCGTAGCCCAGGACCGCCTGGAGCGGGGTACGCAGCTCATGACTCATCATCGCCAGGAACTGGCTCTTCGCGGCATTCGCCGCCTCGGCCTGGTTCAGGGCCTGCTGCAGCGCTACTTCGGCCTGTTTGCGCTCGGTAATGTCGCGCATGATCGACGCGATGCCGGTGATGACGCCAGTGTGATCGCGCATTGGCGAGAGCGATACGGACGCCGCGAAGAGGGTGCCGTCTTTCCGCCGCCGCATCGCCTCAAACGGAGCGGTGGCCTGTCCTGCCCTGACGGCAGCGAGGAGTTGCTCATACGCGGGATCGCTCTGATCGTCCGGAAGCAACCGCCGGAACGACTGGCCGATCATCTCTTCTGCGGCATAGCCGTAGAGGCGTGTGGCCCCCGGGTTCCAACTGATAATCGTCCCGTCGCTGGTGCCACTGATAATCGCGTCCTCAGCCGCCTCGACCAGGGCCGCAAGCTGCGCCTGGACCTGCGTCGCCTGGATACGATCGGTGATATCCAGCATCACCCCTTGCCAGGCCACGATGTGACCGGCATCGTTGTACACCGGCACACATTCGTCCCGCACCCAGACATAGCCACCATTCTTGTGACGATGGCGGTACTCCACCCGGAACAGGTCCGAAGCCTCGCCGTGTTGGTCGTCCGCTGCAACGACGCGCTCATGATCTTCGGGATGGACCTTCGCAAGCCAGAGCTCGCGAGGGACCATCGTCTCTGCCGGCGTCTCTCCGGTGATCCGTTCGATGTAGGGGCTGAAGTAGATCGGAGTCAGGTCTTCATTATTTGCGAGAAGATAGACGGCCCCCGGTAGTTGCTCGATCAGGGTCCTGTACCTGGCCTCCGACGACCGCAAGTCCTCGGTGAGCCGAGCACGTTCCGCCTCCGCGATCTTGCGCTCGGTGATGTCGCGGACGATGGCCGAGGTGGCAATGAGCTCACCGGCATCATTCCAGACGGGCGAGACGGCGAGGGAGACATCGATGCGCCGCCCGTCCTTCGTCCAACGCTCCGTCTCGACACCTGCCACATGCTCCCCGCTGCGCGCGCGACGCAGGATCTCCTCGGTCTCATCCATCCGGTTGGGCGGGATCAGCATATGCAGCGGCTGGCCAATGACCTCAGAAGCCGTGTAGCCATAGAGGTGCTCGGCAGCCGGATTCCAGTAGGTGACGATGCCATCGAGTGTCTCGAGGACCATTGCATCGGCTGAAGAATGCGCCAGCGCTGCCAGGAGTTCCCGCGTGCCCTCTTCCGCAAGCTGTCCGGTTCCCTTCGTCCCAGTGGCCAGGCTGGTGACGCGTGACATAGAAACCTCCAGGTGGCGCTTGGGTGCTTTGGCTCAACATCGCACAGGTGACCACTTCAAGGCACTCTCATTAATGGTCCGTTTATCGTAACGCGAATGCAGACGGCACGAGGCGATGCAATGACATCTGGAGAATTCCAGGACGGTGAGACACCTGAACGAGCGACGGCCTGACATGTTTCAGACAGCGGTGAGCTGAGCAGCAGCCTTCGCGCGGACACGCCCCGGACGTCGTCACGAGAGCGTGTGGAAAGGACCAGGCCCAGCGGCGTGCGCAGCTCCAACACTATGCCCCGGGCATTGCCCAGGATTTCGGCCCGGATCGGCGCTGCGCCCCGGCCGGCGTAGCGGCCAGCCAGGAGAAGAGCGGCGACTCACCGCCCACCAGCGTCCACACCAGGTCTGGCCGCCGGGCGGCAAGGAGGAGCGAGGTCAGCGCCCCACAGGAGTGACCGACGACCTGGAACGGCCTCCCCCTATGGCTTCGATGGTCACCGCGAGATCGGCGGCGTGGAACTCCGGCAGACACGCAACAGGGTTGCCTGGCCAGGGGTATGGGTGATGGCTGCGCTGGCTTGAGGCGACGGCCCGGTAACCCTCGGCGACGAGCGGCAGATGCCCGAGCCAGCCCCGGTTGGCCCCGGCGCTGCCGTTCACGAAGACCTTGGGCTCACCCGCGCCGTGTTCCACGGAGTGCAGCGTCGTTCCGGCCACCTGGATGGGCTACGGCGTCACCATCTCGTCCACGACGGGTTCCTCGTGTGGCATCCAGGTCAGGTTGGGCTACGGTGTGGGCGTCGCGGCTGATGATGGACCAGCTTCGCCGCCAGTCATCTGCGCGATGCGGCCCAGCCCATCGACCTCAGACCAGGTTTCCGCGATACGGCCACATTCGATGCGGTAGATGTTGATGCCGGTCCAGGTCACCGTCTTCCCGGTCGGCGCGTAGCCCTGGAACTCGCCCCCGTGCGTGCCGCTGGCGGTGTAGCGCACCACCACGAGATCGCCGTCGGTGATGACCGTATCAACGGTGTGCTGCACGTCGGGAAAGCCCGTGAAAAGGGCGCCGAGGACCTGACGCGGCCCGGGGTTGTCCGCGAACGTGGCGGAGTCCTGGGGAGCATCCGGAGCCAGGATCTCATCGAGCACCGCCAGGTCGTGCCCGTTGACGGCGTCTTCGTGCCAGCGGCGGGCAATCGCCGCGTTCTGCTCTTCGGTCGTCGCTGGGCAGTCAGCGACTGGACTCGCCCCTGGCGTGGCGTCCTGGGCATGGCCCGGACCGGCCTGGCCGCAGAGCACGAGGGCGATGAGCACCGCGAGCAGGGAACGGAGCATCGAGAACTCCTCTCGGATGATGCCGGCACCAGATGACGGCAGTCTACCGCCGAGGCTCGCCCTGGGCACCAGTCATTCGCGCATGACATGCCGTGCGCCACAACGGGGGTTCCGCTGCGGCAGGCTACGCGCCGGTGGCCACCAGGCCGTCGAGCATGAGGGTGATGGTGAAGTCGAAGCGCTCATGGTCCGCGCCGGCAGTCAGTTCGGCGGCGTAGCGGCGGGTCTGGGGAAACGTCTCGTCCGGCAGGGCGGCAAAGCGGCGCAGCAACTCCTCGCGGCTGACGACCCAGTCTCCCTCACCGTGACCGGGGTGCTTGCTCACCAGGTACGTTTCGAGACAGTAGGCGTTGACGTAGAGCACCAGGGCATCGATCCCCCAGGCGGCAGCCTGCGGCGCCACACCCCCGGCCAGCAGGATGGCCAGCAGCCCCTCACTCAGGCGCAGGGTTTCCAGGTTGGTGGGGACGATGGCCAGCGCCGCGCGCGAGATGCCCGGGTAGCGCAGGTACTGGTTGCGCAACTGGGTGCACACATCGTGCACCTGCCGCCGCCAGGTTGCCGGGTCCGGATCAGGTATGTCGATGCCGGCGCAGAGGTGGCCGATGAGCAGATCGTCCAGGTCTTCCTTGTTCACGACATGGGCGTAGAGCGACGCCGGGCCGGTATCGAGCGCGGCGGCGACCCGGCGCATCGAGAGCGCGTCGTACCCCTCGCGGGCCACGATCTCGAAGGCGGCGCCCACGATCGCCTCGACGGTAATCGGCGGCCGTCGCTCCCCCACTCCACGCCGCGCCGCCGGGGCATCCGTCCCGGTGGTGGGCTGAAGGTGACGGGCAGCGCGCCGCTGGTGGGCCGGTGAGGTCATGCACGGAGTCTACCCCTGTCAAACCCGCTGTTCGCACTCGAGAGAACGTCAAACGCGTTGACAAGAACACTGTTCGCTGATAGAACTGTGTTCGTTGACTCGAGACGGTTGCCCACTGCAGGTCACTTAAGGTCACCTGGACCCAGCCACGCTCGTGCTCCCTGGGGAGAACGCTGTCTCGAAGTGACGCTGCTCGTCGCGGGCTCACCCGGGGCGGCGACGAAAGGGCGTATGGGGACGGGCTGAGGCATTGGCACTCGCGAATGCTCGAGTCGTAGTTGTCGCCGGGGAGGCCGCTGAGGGAGGCGACCGTGACCACGCCGAACGAACTCCTGAGAGGGCCTGTGCTCCCACTTCGGGTCTGTCCCGCGACCGCAACCCGGCGCACTCACGACGCGATTGTCGATCTCGGGCGGTCCTGTTCGACAACCTGCCAGAAGCGGCGGTCAGCGGATGACGGAGCCGCCCCTACTCGTTCCAGAGGGTTCCGGGGCGCAGCGGCCGGCGGCGCCCCACGCGCGAACCCCTGTCGTATCGACTCCATGCCGGGAGGCAACCTGTGGCGCGCACCAGCACCTATCTCCACTTCGACGGCTCCGCCGAGGCCGCGTTCTCGCTCTACAAGACCGCGTTCGGCACCGAGTTCACTGGCTCGATCGAGCGCATGGGCGACCTCCCGGCGCAACCTGGCCAGCCTGAGCTGAGCGCGGAGGAGCAGCACCAGGTCGCGAGCGTAAAGCTCCCGATCGCCGGCGGGCACCTGCTGATCGGCAACGACGCCCCCGCCTGGATGGGCACCCTCGTCCACGGCAACGCCATGGACATCGGGGTTGAGCTCGACACCCACGCCGAGGCCGCCCGCATCTTCGCCGCCCTCTCCGAAGGCGCCAACGTCGAATTCCCCTTCCAGGAAGTGTCCGACGGCAACTACTTCGGCACCCTGGTCGACAAGTTCGGCATCCAGTGGCTGATCAGTTGCCCCAGCCCATCCTGACCACCTGCCCACGCCCGCGTCTCGGCCAGCACGGTCCCCGGTTCCCGGCGCCAGGATCGCGTGCTGCGGCCCGCTGCCCTGTTGCCCGGCCACCCTGCCGTCGCTCCCGCCCATGCGCTCGGGGTCCATCCCCGCTTCCTCCCGGACCGGGTGGTCTGCACACGCGTGATGGTGGCATTGGTGCATAGGTCCGGGTATGGATGAATCGCCTCCCCGGGTGCCCAGATCGCGCGATTCGCCGGACCTCTCCAGGCGCTGATCGTCGCCCTGTTGTCCAACGCGCGCGTCCACCCGGCGCCGGTGATGATGCGCCCCTTGCCTGTCGCTCTCAGGGCATACAGAGAACCAGGGTGCTGTGCCCTCACGGGCAGAAGCGACGGAGGGTGCCATGGACGAACCACTGGAAGCACGGCGCGATGGTTGGCCCCAGGGTGTGGGAAGGCCGAAGTCACACTCACCCTCGCGCGTCGTCCCGGGCGTGTGACATGACCTCGCTTGCCGGCGGCGGCGGTGTGAGGGTGTGCCAAACCTCCTGTGTCATCCTGACGTAGGAGGGGTCTCATCCTCCTTTTCCTTGCACGCAACCGGTCCCCTTCCTGCCACTCACCTCATGTGTCATCTCGAGCGCGGTCGAGAGATCTCGGACTGCCTCACCGGTGAGAATCGCGGCCCGCAGGCAATGCCCATACACACCTCAAACCAACGAGGCCCGTGGCGTCGAGACCGCTCGACAAGCTCGTGATGACACGGTGGAGGGGGGGGGTGGCGGACGAACAGGCTGGGCGGCGGAGTCCGTAGAGGTTCGAGGCTGGGCCGAGATCCTTCTCCTGAGGGATCAGGATGACAGAGGAAAGGGGATAACACCTCGACCCGCGTTGCCGGCGAACGAGATCCTGCGACGTCGCCCAGGATGAACCGCGAGCGAGATGAGCGCCCCCAGCCGGCGATTCCCCCGGGACACGCGCCCCGCCTGGCACCGGGAGTCAGGTGGCAAGGCAGAGACCGGGAGCCACTGAGATGCCCCTCCAGGCACCCCGAGGCGCTCGCAGCTCGACCCCGACAACCACCGCCACGACCTCCCCGGATGGCCTCCCCAATCAAGACTCATGACTCACCTTGCCCACGCGAAAGGAGCGCCGATGCGCGCCGATCTTCACAACGAAAGCCACGACCCCGACCCCAAGACCACGATGCTGCCTGCTGCTCCGGCACCAATACCTCCCGCACCCGCCTCACCTCGATCACTGCGGGAAGCCTGGGTGGCCCTCGCCGGGCTGTCGGCGGTCTTCCTGTTCGAGATGCTGGACAACTCGATCCTCAACGTCGCGCTCCCCACCATCGGGCGCGATCTGCACGCCTCCACCGTCGCCCTGCAGTGGGTGACCGGCGCGTACGCCGTGGTGTTCGGCGGCCTGATGCTCCTCTTCGGCGCCCTCGCCGACCGCCATGGGCGACGGCGCATGATGCTGATCGGCCTGGCACTGTTGGGGACCGCCAGCCTGGCGACCGCGTTCGTCACCTCCGCCGAGCAATTGATCCTGGTGCGCGCCGTGATGGGGGTTGCGGCGGCGATGACGACGCCCGGTTCGATGGCGCTGGCGTTCCGGCTCTTCACTGATGATGGACTGCGCGTGCGCGCCACGACTCTCATCTCGACGGTGGGCCTGGTCGGGCTGGCAGTTGGCCCGACTGTTGGAGGTTTCGTGCTCGCGGTCGCGCCGTGGCAGGTGCTGCTGCTGGTGAACGTGCCGATCGCGCTGCTGGCGATCATCGGCGTCCGCGCCGGAATCGCCGCGGATGACGCCAGTGATCTCCACCGCGATCCGGTCGACGTCACCGGCGCGGCGCTGAGCACGACAACGATCGTGCTTACCCTCGTCGCACCAGCGCTCTTCGTCAACGCAGGAGCCGGTTCGTTGGCCCCGTGGGCGGTCACCGCCGCGGCGCTGATGGGAGCGATCCTCTTTGTGCGCCACGAGCGGGCCGCGCGGTACCCGCTGCTCAATCTCCACCTGCTGGCCCAGCCGCTGGTCGCGAGCGGCCTCGCCTGCAAGGCAGCGGCCGGGCTGGCCGTTGCCGCCCTCGGGTACCTGGTGACGTTGCAACTGCAACTCGCCTGGGGGTGGACGCCCGCCCTGGCCGCCATCGGCCTGCTGCCGCAGGTCATCGTCCTCATTGCGGGCGGCGCGTTCGTCGCGCCTTTCGTGGAGCGGGTCGGGCTGGACCGCGCGGCCTGGCTGAGCGCCGCGGCGGTCGTCTGCGGACTCGCCGTCTACGGCCTGCTGGGCAACGCGGGATACGCCTGGGTCGCGCTGGCGCTGGTGCTCGTGGCGGCCGGAATGCGCGTGGTCGGCGTGGTTGCGGCGGTCAACGTGCTGCGCGGCCTGCCGCAGAACCGGACCACGATCGGCGCGGCGCTCACGGACACCGTCACCGAGGTTGCCTCCGGCGCCGGTATCGCGGTATCCGGCACCATCCTCGCCGCGCTCTTCACCGGTTCGCTCGCGGCCACGCCCTGGAGCGCCCAGCAATACGCGCAGTTCCAGCAGGCCGTCACGATCGCGGGCCTCGCGCTCACGGTTGTCGCCGCAGCGCTGGTTGGCTGGGGCATCCTGCGCACGCGAGGTGCGGGGAGCAGCCAGGGAGGCAACTCGCTCGCCGACGCCTCCGGCGGACAGATCTGACAGGTCGCACGCGCGCCACGGCGACTGCAATCAAGCCGAGCACATACACGGGCTCAGTCTGCCTCGCCTTTCTCACGCTCGTGCGCTGGCAGGCGCGCACCTCCGGGACTGCCCGGGCCGCCCCTACCACTTTCACACCAGCCCATGACAATCTCTCCGGATCGTTATGCCGCTCATGCGGCCAGCACGTCAGCCTTCCAGCAGCACCCCGGCCTTGAAGCGGGGCCATACCTGACACTGGCGTACGTCTCACATGGACGCGTACCGGCGCGCCTCCTCGCTGACCGCGCCTGACTGTCGGGTTCAGGTCTGCCGCGGAACGACGCAACCCTGCCTGTCCCGCCGGCCTGGCAGAAGAGCCGGGCCGGTGGGCTGGCGCACTCGTGCGGCGCTAGGCCGGGCAGGAGACCGGTGTTGCCGCGCACTTCGGGACATTGCCCGCACAATTCTCGTGACAGTTGTCCGTCACGATCGGAGAGGGGTCCGCGGTACCCAGCAGGAACACGCTTTCCGAGCTCGGGGCCAGGATGCCGCCGCCCTGGCCAGGCAGCGCGGTGTTGCCCGTGATGCGGCACTCCTCGCCAATCGTGAGGGACACATCGTTGATCAAGTCAGTCCAGATGCCGCCGCCCCACTTCGCCGTATTACCCGCGACGACCGTCTTTCCCAACAGGGTATGAGACGATGGGAGCGCGAAGATGCCCCCACCCAGATCGCTGGAGTTGTCGGTGATCGTGCAGTCGGTCAGCACTGAGCGGTAGGCATGGAGCCCACCGCCCCAGGACTCGTAGAAGGCGTCCGCAGGTGGGTGATTGTTACGTACAGTGCAACGGGTCATCACCAGGTCGCCGTGGGGGCAATGTATCCCGGCGCCACTGCCGCCGCGGTTATCGGCCACCGTACAGTCCTCCATGGTCAGGCTGCCAATCACCCAGATGCCGCCGCCCCGCGTGAAGTTAATAAAGCCGCCAGTGATGTGCAGCCGCCGCAAGACGGGCGGGAAAACAAGGCCGGTATTGCCAATTAACACCTGCTGCGTCCCGCCCCCGTGAAGGATGGTGTCCCGGGTGGGGTCATCCCCCTGACCGGCGCCGATCACGGTCACAGGCCGGCCGATGGTAAAGCCACCCCGGTAGGTGCCGGGACATACATAGATCGTGGCCTTGCTCCCGCTCAAGGCCGCCTGCAAGGCCGCGCCGCAGTCCTCGGCGCTTCCGGTGCAGGTCACATCGCACGCCTGGCAGACGCCATCGACACAGATCGCATTCGCCCCGCAGTCGTTCCCGCAGGCCCCGCAGTGCAGCGGATCGGTCTGCCGATCCACGCAGTCCCCGCCACAGCAGGTCAGGCCGGCGTCGCAGGCCACGTCACAGGCGCCGCAGTGTGCATCGTCCGTCTCCAGGTCGAAGCTCCCCGCGTCGCAGCAGATCTCGCCTCCCACGCAGGGAATTTCACCGTTGCTGGGGCAGACGCAGGCATGGCCGACGCAGTCCGGCGCGCCCGGGTCATCGCAGTCGGAGTTCGCGCAGCAGATGCCATCGACGCAGGAGCCACCGCAGCAGACTTCGCTACTGGCGCACTGGCTGGAGGCCGTGCAGGCCGTACACGTCCCCCCGTCACAGACCGGCGCGGCGGGGTTGTCACACTGGGCGTTGGTGCAGCACTCCTGGCAAGACCCGGCGCAGCAGATGTTGTCACCCCCGCAGGCCGTGCCGTTCGCGACCGTCGTGCACGTCCCGGCCGAGCCGCCCAGGTCACACGCCTCGCACGCGCCATCACAGGTGGTGTCGCAGCAGACGTCGTTCACGCAGAAGCCGGAGGCGCACTGTCCCCCGTTTCCGCAAGACTCGCCGTTCGCCCGGTCCCCCACGCACTGGCTCGCGTTGCAGAAAGAGCCGGCGACGCAGTCGTTGTCGCTAGTGCAACTGCTGGCGCAGACGTCGCCCGCACACCCGGTGTACGGGGCGCAGGAGACCGGCGCGGCGGGCTCACAGGCGCCGGAGCCACCGCAACTGCCCCGCGGCTGCAGCGTGCCGTTCTCACAGGTGGCTGGGTCCCCGCACGGGGTGCCCGCCTGCTGCGGGACGCAGGACCCTGGCGCACCCTGGCAAGTGAAGCACGTCTCGCAGGCCGGGGAGCAGGTGCATGCGCCGCAGTCCACGGCCTTCCGGCAATTGTTCGTGACGCTGCCGCACTTTCCGGCGCACGTCTGGGCCACGGGCTCCGGCGTGCAGGCTTTCTGCTTATTGCGCTTGCCCTTGCGCTTCCCCTTCCGTTTGCCGGGGCTCTTGCGCTTCTTGTGCCGCTGCTTGCGACGCCGGCGTCGCTCCTTGGCCTCGGCGTCGTCATCAGGGTGAAGGATGAGCAGCCCGCCCAGTATCGGGAGCGTCGCCAGGAGCGCGAGCAGCCGTCTCCGGGAATCGGGGACGGAGAGGGTCTTTGCGAGTGCGTCAAAATGCCGGGCGTCCACGCTGCGTCCTGCCTCCGTGATGCTCATGATCTGTCCGCACGATCAGGGAAGGCGCTGAGCCTTCACCTCAACCATCCTTGGCCCTCGTGGTCGATCTGTCACCTCGGGAAACCACTGGTTTTCGCTGCGAGGGGGAGCGTGAAGCGCTGCGCTCACCTGCCGATGCCTGTCAACACTGTCACGATCACGGTCATCTTTGTGGCACTCGTCAGCGTCCAGGCCAGCGTCTAACTCGCGCTGGTGGTCCGCCTGCCAGCGAAGTCACGACCCTTCGGCAACAGGACAGCGACTGCCGGCGATAGCCGCTGCGTGGTGCCCGGTTCTGGTAGCTGGCGGCGAGCAGGTGGGCACGATGACCTGGGCAAACGCGCACGCGCGGCGTGGCGCCCGCGCAGACCGTCGCATCGCTGGCGGATGCCGACGGCAGGCAGGCGTGACGTTCAGCTACGAGCCTGGGAGGTGGTTGCTGCTGCCGATGATCGCCTCGAGGGCGGGATCGCGGTTCTCGCGGAAGGCCGAGAAAGTCGGCGGCGCGTAGAGCGCCGGGGCGATCCAGATTCGATAGTCCATCGGCCACGTGCCCTGCCAGAGCAGGTCAGAAACGTTGACTTGTGTCTTGCTGTATGGCAACTCGAACTCGACGGTCTCACCGACAAAGGTGGGACTGGAGCCCGTCGGCTCTCCGACGAAGAGGGCTTCCGTGTGTTTCTCCAGCAAGCTCGTGAAATTCTGAGCGGCGGAAAAGGTCCCGCGGCCGATGATCACGAACAGGCGGCCACGGGCATTGAAGGGGCTGCCGACAAGGCGATGGAGCAGCGGCAAGAGCAGGAAGGTATTCCCGCCACCGTTCCAGCGGATGTCGATGACCAGTTTGTCCACCACGTGATCGTCGGTGAAACCGAAGATTCTCCTACTGAAATCGGAGAGTGACTCTGCAGGATGGTCCTGCACCGCGTTGAACTGCAGGTACACGATCCGCTCGTCCGGCAGGTACTCGAACCAGTAGGGCACATCCACGTTCCGCAGATAGCTGGGGAGCGGTGCTGCCAGCGTCGCCGGGAAGCGCACCCACCCCCCGGGACAGCAGGGAAACGTGTGCTTCCGGTCCCGGGGACGCGAGCCGGGGTTGGCGCTCAGGGACTCCGTCCGCACCGCGCCGTCGCGGTCACGCAGCGTGAGCGCGACGCGGTGAGGGTCGGCAGTGAGGCCCAGGGCGTGCAGCAGTACCGGCTCTTGCAGCCGGCGGGGCAGGAGGTGCTGCGGCCACTGACTATTCCCATTGTCGCGCGGCAGGAGCGGCTCGACGACGGCTATCACCTCCTCGACGGCGTGATCGTCAAACTGCAGCACCTGTGCCCCGAGCAGGTCCTCGTGCTCCGGGTCGGCCGCCACGATGAAGAGCCCTTCTGCGAAGAGATAGAACTGCACGGGCAGCGCCTGGAGGTCCCGCGGGGGCGAGACGGCAGCGTGGCCATCTCCAAGGAGGGCCAGGAGCCTGGTCAGCTGGATGATGATCTGCGCATCGCTCAGGTCAGGGATCGCACGGATCAATTCGTCAACGGAGACATCGAACGGTTCTTCGCGACTGGCCTGAAACGGCATGTACGCGCGCCGCCTGACCTCGCGGGCCAGGAAACGGAGATCAGCGCGCCATCCGGCGTCGCGCGACAGGCCATCCGTTTCCAGCAAGCCGATACGTTCACGGATCTCCTCGTCCTCACGGACGCGAGCGAGCGCATCGTCTGTCTGGACCTGGGCCAGGTTCCGCAGTCCCAGATCGAGGGCCCGGGTGAGCCAGTCGCGGGCAGCGGTCAGCTCGTCCAGGCGGGCATAACAACGGGCAAGGTGATACGCCGTCTCGGCGGGATATCCATCCCGTAACGCGAAAGCGCGCTCGTACGCCGCTGCCGCACTCCGATACGCGTTGGTGTGGTAGTGGGCCTCAGCCAGGTGCGTCCAGAAACGGCCCTCGACGGGATTAGCAGCGACCACACGCTCCCAGAGGCGGGCCGAAGCAGCCCAGTCCGCTGCTCCGGACAGCGCCTCTGCGTCGGCCAGGATGCGCAAGAACGGCGCACTTGCCGGCTCCTGGTCCATGTCCGCCGCTCCCTGAACAATCTCCCGTGCTGAGGATGATAGTAGCTGGGCATATCATGACGATAGGCGGCACACACGGGGAACTGAGCGTCGAGAAGTGGTTCCTGACCTACACATCCATGCCTGCCCTGGGGACCCGCCGCTACAGCGACGAGGGCGATGCGGATATCTGCCTGGAAGCCTGCGTGCGCGGTGCGCTCGGCGTCCCAGGCATCCCAGGTCCGTATTCCCTGAGCACACCTGGCCTCTGGCCCTATCCTCGCACGTTGGGGAGCAGATCGGTCCACACCCCGAAAAGGGCAATGGCGATCAGGACGGCGCCCGCGGCGCGGCCGAGCAACTGCGAGTTCCCGGCCAACCAGCGGGTGATCCCTCGCTGGAGTGGCGCCGCCACCACCGGCAGCACCAGCAGGGGCCAGCCAAACCCGAGCCCAAAGGCCAGGAAGTAGGCCAGGCTCTCACCAAGCGCCGCGGCGCTCCCGACCCCCAGGGCAAACGTGCCAATGATCACGGGACCGGTGCAGGGCAAGGTCATGGGCGCCAGCAGGCCGCCGTACAGGAACGCCGCGGCGTACGGGTTCGCCAGCACCGGCGTGGGCGCGGTGGCCATCCGCGCGAACGGGTTCCTCCCCAGCAGCATCGCCAGGCCGAGCGCAAATGCTACACCGTAGGTCAGCGGGAGCAACCAGGG
>JAXLWT010000015.1:0-110705 GCA_046328375.1 Thermomicrobiales bacterium | reverse complement strand
CGCCGTTCATGCTCACCGCCACTGCCGTCATGCCGGCGCGACGTCATGCAACAGAGGGCGTCCCCCTATTCATGTACCCTAGGCTACACACCTGTACTCCAGCCCCGGGACACGCACGGCACCCCGGAGGCCGCTGCACCAGGAGGAACTTCATGGATCCGAAACGCTTTGACCGGCTCGCCCGGACGTTTGCCGCCAGTGGGTCCCGTCGCCGCCTGGTGGCCATGGTTGCGACGCTGCCAGTGATTGGCGTGCTGACCGGTCTCCCCGCTGACGAGGCCGAGGCGGAGAAGCCCAGGGACCGCTACAAGCGGCGCAAAGATGCTCAACGGCGCAAACAGCGCCATCGCAAGCACCAGAAGAACAAGAACGCGAAGAACAACCAGAACAACCAGAACAACAACGGTGCAGGCAAAGGCAATGGTGGCAAGGGTGGCGAACAGCCCGGAAGCTGCACGGCCGACGGCAGGGCTTGTGCCCAGGACAGTGACTGCTGTTCCAGGAACTGTTTCAACCAGGTCTGTGCCGAGACGGTCCAGGCCTGTGGCAACGCCACCTGCGCCCCGAACGGAAACGGATGCTGCACCAGTGGGTGTTGCTACGGCAATGCCAACCAGTGCAACCCGGCCGGGGAGTGTTGCGCCCCGAACTGCTCGGGCCGGCAGTGCGGTCCAGATGGCTGTGGGGGCTCCGGCACGTGCGGATCCTGCCTGACCGGACAGACCTGCAACGCCCAGAGCGGGCTGTGCGAAGGTGCTCCTGTCTGCGGCCCACAGACATGCCCGAATGGTTGCTGCCAGAACAACCAGTGCCAGGGCGGTAACACCGAGCAGGCCTGTGGCACCGGTGGCGTGGCCTGTGCCGCCTGTTCAGGGGCACAGGAAGTCTGTCAAGGGGGGCGATGCCAGTGCACACCGCTCTGCCAGGGCAAGCAGTGCGGACCCGACGGGTGCGGCGGCTCCTGTGGGACCTGCCCGAATGGTGAAACCTGCGACACACAGACCGGGCAGTGCCAGGGCCCGCCCTGCGGAGGAACCGGGGGGAGGTGCGCGGCCGGTGAAAACTGCTGCAGCGGCGCGGATTGCTGCCCGAGCAGCCAGCAGTGCTGCGGCCCGGTCTGCTGCCCATCCGGGACGATCTGTTGCGACGGCGGAACCTGCTGCACCGTGGAATCGTGCTGCTCGGGGGAGTGCTGCGAAGCGGGACAGACCTGCTGCGGTGATCTGTGCACGGACCGCCAGACGGACCCCGAGAACTGCGGGATCTGCGACAACACGTGTGTTCCCGGCCAGGTCTGCAACGCGGGCAACTGCTGCACGCCGGCGACATGCCAGCCTGGCCAGTGTGGCACGCTGAGCGATGGCTGTGGCGGCACCATTGCCTGCGGCACTTGCTCCGCAGGGCTCACCTGCTGCGGCGACGAGTGCGTCAATCTCCAGACCGATCCTGGAAACTGTGCCGCCTGCGGCCACGCCTGCCCGGCCGGCTGGGGCTGCTGTGACGGTGCGTGCGCCGTTCCCTGCGATGGAACCTGCTGCGCGCCGGGCGGAACCTGCGTGAACAACAACTGCGAGTTTGATGGCTGCAACGCGACGAACTGCCCCGCCGGGTACGAATGCGTCCACAACGGCTGCTTCCAGATCACCACGGCGTCCTGCGCCAATTGCCCTACCAACTGCGGCGGCAAATGCTTCGGGAGCGTTGATGGCAGTGGCAACTATCTCTGCGGTCAGTTCTTCCCGTGCTCGCCATTCGAGGGCAACTGCCCCAACTTCTGCAACAGCAATGCGGATTGCGGAGACGGCCTCGCGTGCGTCCAGGACGAGACCAACGCCTGCATTTCAACGGTTTGCCTTGCGCCGTCATCGTGAGCGCGGGAGGGTGAACAGGCCAACCTCCGCTCACGTTCAGCGCCAATCTGACTGGCGATAAGCGGAGCCGGATGTGTCATCGCCCGGCTCCGTGAGACTGGTCGAACGCTCAGGGACGCTCTCACGTTTTTCATCCACGCAAGACAGCCGCCGGTTTGCACCGGCGGCTGTCTTTACCTTTGCACTCGGGATCTGCCTTCCGGTCAGAACGGATTGGTGTTCGCGCACTCCGGAACGCAGACCTGGCCGCAGGCGCCGCCGTCAGCCGCCTGGCAGAAGAAATGGAAGCCAACGGTGTCCCGGCAATCCTGCGTGCTGGTGCATGGCCGCAGCGACGCGCAACTGTCAACCATGCCGCCGCAGAAGTTGTTCCCCTCGGTGGCGCGGTGGCAATCACAGGTGCCCCCGCCGGGCTCGCTGCCACAGACCGGCGCGTTGACCTTCGCGGATACCGGGCACATGTCCGGTGGGCGCGACGCCGGTGGGTTCGTTCCGCCACCCTGGCCACCACTACCTGAGCCGCCCTTGCCCTTCCCCTTGCCCTTGCCCTTCTTCTTCCGCCGTGCTTCGCCGGACTCCACACCCAGCGCGGTGCCCACCACCGCCGCCGTCGCGATGCCCGCGAAGGACCGCAGCGCCTGCCGACGCGTGCCTGAAGATGCCAGTGCAAAGGTGAACTGGTCGAAGCGTGTCGTGTCCATGGTCCGTCTCCTTCTGGGTGATGTGCTCGTTCCGGTCACTCCGGTTCGATACGTTCATCCTGAGGCAGTTCGACTCACGTCACAGCTCCAGTTGACACAGCGCTCCTGTGTGCTTCCACACAGGTTGGAGTCATGGAACTCCACCAAGTGATGCAATCAGGCTCGGGGCACTTCGCTGTAACCTATAATCTCGCTCCTTTTACATCGAGACGCCGACGATCGAAGCGTGGTCCGGTACCTGGTCGGCGACACGATCAGCCAGCTTGCCGTACGCCGTCGATTCCCGGATCGGAGAAACAGGTGGGCGACGTTCCAGCTCCGCGCGGCGCTTCTACCGGCCCCGCGCCGATTTCCAGTGAGTTGCCCCTGGAGGAAACGCGACGCGCCTTCCTCGCACCGAAACTCGCGGCAGTCCTTGCCCAGTTTCGCCCGATCGAAGAATTGGAGCGCCCGGACATCGAGCCAGCGCCGCACATTCCGGAACGGTGGGACAACGATGAGCGGCAGTGAACTGTGCGCCCTTTCCCTTGCGGAACTCTCGACGCTCATTGCCAGGCGGAAGGTTTCGCCCGTTGCGGTGACGGAGGCGGTCCTCGACCGGATCGAGGCGCTCGATCCGCTCCTGAATACCTTCATCACCGTCACCGGCGAGTCAGCCCGGGCCGAGGCACGCACCGCTGAAGCGGAAATAGCCCGGGGTGCGTATCGCGGCCCCCTCCACGGGGTACCAGTCTCCCTGAAGGACCTGTTCCTGACTGCCGGGGTGCTGACCACCGCCGGCTCCCGCATCCTGGGCGACTTTGTGCCAGAGCGGGATGCCACTGTCGTGCGCCGCCTGAAAGCCTCCGGCGCCATCGTGGTCGGCAAGACCAACATGATGGAGTTCGCCTACGGCGAAGTCCATTCCGACTTCGGTCCCAGCCGCAACCCGTGGAACCCTGAGTACGGTACGGCCGGCTCCAGCAGCGGCTCGGGGGCGGCTGTCGCGGCCGGGCTGGGGTTCGGCTCAGTTGGCTCAGACACCGGTGGCTCTATCCGGGGCCCGGCCGCCTTTTGCGGCATCGTTGGCCTGAAACCGACGTACGGGCTCGTCAGCCGGAGCGGGGTCGTACCTCTTTCATGGTCGCTGGATCACATGGGGCCGATGACCAGGACCGTGCGGGACGCCGCCATCCTGCTCGACGGTATCGCCGGACACGACCCAGCCGACCCGACTTCGGCGCGACAGACATCACCGAGCTACGCGGCAACACTCGACCAGCCGGCGGGCAGACGCCCAATCGTCGGCGTTGCCAACCTCGACGACGCGGATGGCGTGACCCCGGAGGTGCGGCAGGCAGTAGACGCTGCGGCCGAGGCCGCTCGAGCGTTGGGGTGGGAGATACGCCAGGTGACACTGCCGCATACCCGGCAGGCCCCGCGCGTTCTCCTCGCGATGATTTACGCCGAAGCCAGCGCCTACCACCTCCCCTGGCTGCGCGACCGCGCCGAGGAGTACAGCGCCAACACCCGGGAGCGGCTGGAACTGGGTGCGCTGCTTCCGGCCTCGGTCTACCTCCGCGCCCAGCGCGTTCGCGCGGTCATTGTGGCTGCCTACCGCGACCTCTTCCGGCAGATTGATGTCTTGCTTTTGCCGGAGTCCGCTGTGCCGTCGTACCGTCTCGACGCGGCTTCTCCCGAGCCGGTCTCCGAGGGCGGCGACGACATCCAGGCCGGACTCCGCTTCGGCTCCCCATTCAACCTGACCGGGCAACCAGTCATCACGCTGCCGTCCGGCGCCACGCCTGAGGGCCTGCCCATTGGTGTCCAACTCGTTGGGCGGCCGTTCTCCGAGCCGGAACTTCTCCAGGTGGCGGCCCTGCTTGAGCCAGCGCTGGCCAGCAGATTGCCGTCCCGTCGGGACAATCCGCTCGTGGTCTAACACCGCGAGCAGGGGATGACGCCAGCCCGGCAGTCGATGGTCTGTTCCACAAAGGGCTGCCGGGCCATCGGCAGAGAACATCGAACGCGGCTGGGCTGTGAGCGCCGAGCGAGCAGTGCACTACCGGCGCATGATGACCACTGCGCTCCACAGCGCCATCTGCTCGAGATAAGGAATTCGCCTGGTTCCACCAGAGCAATGCCGCCCTTCAGCCAAACGCTCTGGCCGGCAACGCCTGCGCCTGGACCACGCCACCATCCAGCATTACCCGGGTCAGGCGTCACCAGTTCGTGTAGCTGCCGTCACGGCGCTGCCAGTGAGGTGCTTCCCACGGCTCGAAGGCATGGTCTGCAACGGCGTCCGGGTTGAACTCCACGCCAAGCCCGGGCGCCGTTGGCAACGGATAGACCGCGCCATCCAGGACCGGCATCACCGGGAACAGGTCCTCCGGATACGCTTCGGCGATACGGTGCTGGTACTCGAGTTGGGCAAAGTTGGGCAGCGCGGCGGCAAGCTGGATGGTCGCCGCCGTCGTGACCGGGCCGAGCGGGTTATGCGGCATCACATCGATGTAGTGGGTCTCGCACCACCCCGCCACCTTTTTCGACTCGGTCAGGCCACCTACGTTCGAGACATCGATACGCGCGTAGTTGAGCAGCCCCTGCTCGATGAACGGCGCGAAGGCCCACTTGCTCGAAAACTCCTCGCCAATGGCGAAGGGCACGCCCGTCATGCTGCGCAACTGGCGGTACGCCTCAGGACTCTCGGCGCGGATTGGCTCCTCAACATAGTGGAGATGGAGCGGCGCCACCCGCTGGCAGAAGAGCGCTGCCTCCGCCACGGAGAGCCGGTGGTGAAAGTCGATGGAGAGCTCCACAGCGGCTCCCAGGGTGCGCCGGATCTCCCCCAGCCAGTGCACGGCGGCCTCGATCGCCTCGAAGGGCTCGAAGATCTCCCCCGTCTCCCCGGACCAACTCGAGGCTGGCATGCCGGGCACAAAGCGCATGAAACGCCAGCCCTCGTCCGCCAGTTCGCGCGCCCGCTCCACACACTGCGGCCCATTCAGCACACCCGGGGTCGCAAAACACTCGACGTGCTGGCGGCAAGCGCCGCCCAGCAGTTGGTAGACGGGCACGCCCAGGGCCTTGCCCAGGATGTCCCACAACGCGATATCGATGGCTGAGATCGTGGCGGCCACGATCTTTCCACCCTCGAAGTAGGCGCCGCGGTACATCGTCTGCCACAGGTGCTCGATACGGTGAGGGTCTTCACCCACCAGGAATCGCTCGAAGTGTGCGGTCATCGCCTGCATGGCGAGCTCACGGCCGGAGATGCCGCCCTCGCCGACGCCGCTAATGCCCGCGTCCGTCTCAACGACCACGACGAACTGGTTGCGGTGCCCCACTTTGACGGGATACCCGGTAACGGCGGTGATCTTCAACGCTGCCCCCTGCTTGGTACTGGCGGACTCGTCATCACGCACCGTGCAAGAGTGCGGCAGCGGTGATGGTCACGCAAGATCCAAACGAGGCGCCCCAGACCCTGTGTCACCGGGCCAACGCAACACAGCCCCGGCGGCGGCTGGCGCCGCCGGGGCTGTTTCGCCAGATCTCAAGCGTAGGTCAGTGGCTCAGGCACAGCCTGCTGCACTCGATGCGACACACGCAGTGCCACCTGCATCCACACAGTTGGCGCAAATGACGCAGGCCGCACCGGATCCGCAGGTGCTCGCCGTCTGGCAATCGGCGTCCTTCCTGCACGCGACGCACTTGCGGTCGGTAGCGCAGAATCCGGCGTTCCCCGTCGTCGTGAGACACAACCCTCCAGCACCGCCCTGGCCCGTGCAATCGATGTCTGAGGCTCCATCGGTGCAGAAGAGATCGGTCTGCCCGGCCTGGCAAACTTCGGCGTTGTGTGGCTGGCACTTCGAGCCTTCACAGATGCCAGAGCAACATTGGCCTGCGTTCTCGCAGAAATCCTGCACGTTCACGCAGCCAAATGTGTTGAAGAGCACCGGAGGTGGCTGACCGGTGTTGACCTTCTTTTTCTTCTTGCGCCGCCGCTTCTTCTTCCTGGCATCCACGAGCGCAGGTGTCGCGAGCAACGCGGGTCCGATGGCCCCGATGACGGCCCGCCTGGAAAACCAGCGCGAACAGGCGAGGGTGAGGCGCTCGAGGTGGTTTCGGTCCATGGTGTCTCCAGCTTGGCAGGAGGCGGCCGGCCCCGCGTGGCACCGGGGCCGGCACACGCAGGGCCCCGCCCTTCGCCGTGAGCGCTTTGGCTATCTAGCAGGAATCCGCTCCCGAACCGGCGCACGTCACGCCGCCAGGGCAGTTCGCGCAAATCACGCACGCGGCATCCTGGCCACAGGCACTCACACAGTCGGCATCTTTCTTACAGGCCACACAGTTAGGGCCAATCTCCCGGTCCTCCGCGCAGAAGCCGGCGTTTCCGGTCGTGGTCAGGCAAAGTCCGTTGTTTCCGCAGTCAATATTGGTCCCACCAGCGGAACACGTGATATCGGTCTGCCCCGCCTGGCAGTTGATCTGGTCGTGCGCCTGGCAGACTGAGTTCTGGCAGATACCGGAGCAGCACTGCCCCGCGTTCTCGCAGAAATCCCCAACGTTGACGCAGCCGAACGCGTTGAGCTTCACCTGGTTGCCGTTGTTGTTCTTGTTCTTCTTCTTGCGCTTCTTGCGCTTCTTCCGCCTGGCTTCCGCGGAACCGGCCATTCCCAGCGAGACCACGCCGAGCACTCCCGCCAGGCCGCGCCGGGTCAGGAGCGGCGAGAGGGCACGCGTCACATCATCGAACCGGATACTGTCCATTACGCCTCCTTGAAACGTCTGCAGGCGCTGCGCAACGGCCATGAATTGCATGTGGGAGACGGTCAAATCAGGGCCGCTGCCTGCGTGCGGAAGCAACAACGGAGGCAATCACCGCCGCCGTCCGGGACGCCGCTGGGCCAGCCGTTCCCGGGTCTTTACGGTAGGGATTGCCTGCGGAGTCCGCAATGTGCTGGTTTCCGCTGGACGCGAGTTCTGCCCAACCAGACGGCGCACTGCGGGCCACGTTTCGCACCGGGCGGAACGTCGTCTTGCACAGCTTCACGCAGACCGCTACGCTGCACGCACATTTGCAGCAAACAGGCTGAAAGACGTCGGGAAGATGGCCACCTCAGGCTTCCAGAACGAGGCGGGGCGCGATCAGATTTCCTCCGGACGCCGCACCCTGGCGGTGCTGGAAACGCTTGCCTCCCAGCCAGGGGGCATGACGCCGAAGGAGATCAGCAAGTCGCTGGGTCTGCACCTGAGCACGTGTTACCGCCTGCTGAATACCTTGCAGGCGGCCAGCTACGTTGTGCGCTCCCCCGATGGCCACTTCACGCTCGGGCGGCGCGTGGCGTACCTGAACCACCGTTACGAAGCGACGGTGCGGCCACGCGCCGAAATCCTGGCATTCCTGCACGCGCTGCAAGTGGCGACCGGAGAAACGGCCTTGCTCCTCCGCCTGGAGGACACGGACGTCGTCACCGTGGCAATCGTCGAAGGCAGCCTCCCCGACGCGCATCCCGGTGACTACGTCGGGCTGGCCGGGCCAGCTTACGCATTTGCCGCGGGGCGCATGCTCCTGGCCGGCTTGCCGGCGGCACAACAGGAACGGGCCATCATGCGTTCGCAAGCCGCACCTGTGCTGCCGGGAATTCCACCGTTCAGCCCGCAAGCGCTGCGCGATGACCTTGTCGAGATCCGCAAGAAAGGGTACGCCGTCGATGATGGCGACGGCGGCGCGGGAGTGTGCTGCTTCGCGGCACCCGTACGTGGCCCAGGTGAGACCGCGTCGGCGGTCGCCGTCGTTGCACCGTGCCCCCGCCTGCGCAAGGCTGAGTCACGCATACTGCCGGTGCTGCTGGAGGTAGCGCGGGCGATGAGCGCGCTGGGCGGCCTGCGGGCGCCAGATACCGGCGAGAGCACGGACGGCAGGGTCTCGGCGGTCGCGGTCGGGGCAGCGCAAGCAGCGATCGCGTCCGCGATGTCCAGCGTGCTTTAACCGGCAGTACCGGCCGGCCTCCCGGCCAGCGGGATCCTGCGTCAACTGCCCGGGTACATGTACTCCTCGCAGGCGATGGTATCCCCGTCGGGGTCCAGCTCCACCTGCTGGTTGGGATCTATCGAGGACTCCAGCGCAAGTTGGGCGTCGTACCAGGTCGGGAAGTCCGCACACGTCTGCACCTGGGGCGCCGAGTCAGATTCCGTGGCTGGTGGGGGACCCTGCGTTGGTCCGTTAGCGGTGGCCGACGTGTTGCCAGCCGGCACAGTTTCCGTTGTGGTCCGGTTGCGCCCGTTGCCGGATGTCAGCGTGCCCGGCGTGTGGGAGACATTGGCGGATCCGCTCTGGCCGACACCCGTCGGAGAAATGATTGGCGGCGTGATCCCCACTGGCGGAGTCAGGTTCGCGCCGAGCGGAACGTTCGGCGCCGTGCTGGTGTTGGCTGGCGCTTCCGAGGCTGGCGCACCATCCTCGGCGGTCGCGGACTCGGTTTGGGCCAGCGTCGTTTGCGCCCCGAGCCCCAGGGAAAACGTCAATGCGAGTGCCAGCGCCAGCTTCGATACGCGTGTCATATCACCCCCGCCCACGTCGCCGCTGTGATGAGCGCCACAGCGACACCTTCACAGGTTAGACGAAGTGACAGGACTCCCGGTTTCGGCGCCGCCCGGTGCAAACTCAGCCGGGTGTATTCATGCAATATGCACAAAGACGCAGCGCAAAGCCGTTCATGGTGCACGATGAAGCCCCGGCAGCACCTGACTAGACTGCTTTGGTTCGCGGACAGGCAATCCTGCCCGGTTGGTCCGGCCACAGCAGCCGGATAGTTGTGTGGAAGGAAGGTCGAGCGTATGACGGCGACCGCTGAGGCGATCGGCACCTCTGAGCTCCATAAGAAGATCCTGGGTGAGGCACCGAGCAAAGCAGAGATCATGGCTCGGGTCGCTGAAGATGGCGTCGAGTTCGTTGACCTCCAATTCACCGACGTGATGGGCCAGGTCAAGAGCGTCACCATCCCGGTCGATGTCCTTGAGCACGTGATCGACGGCGGGCAGTGGATCGACGGTTCGTCGATTGCCGGTTTCACCCGCATCTCCGAGTCGGACATGTTCCTCATGCCCGATCTCTCAACCTACGCCGTGATCCCCTGGACGAAGGGGAACGGCTACACTACGGCTCGTTTCATCAACTGGGTCCATAACCCAGATGGCACTCCGTTTGCCGGCGACCCGCGTGGCGTGCTGCTGCGCCAGCTTGAGCGCCTGGCCGAGATGGGCTACACCTTCAAGACCGGTCCGGAGCTGGAGTTCTTCCTCTTTGAGAAGGAAGGCGACGACGTCAAGCCGCTGCCGCACGACAAGGCCGGCTACTTCGATTACTCCATGGACCTCGCCTACACCGTCCGCAAGGACATGGTGAAGGCCCTCAAGGACATGGGGATCGATGTCGAGGCCAGCCACCACGAAGTCGCCATCGGCCAGCACGAGATCGACTTCGAGTATGGCCTGGCTATCCCGACCGCGGACCGCGCCACGACCTTCAAGACGGTGCTGAAGGCCACGGCGCAGCAGCACGGCCTGCACGCCACCTTCATGCCAAAGCCGATTGAGGGCATCAACGGCTCCGGTATGCACGTCCACATGAGCTTTGGCTTCCTCGACAAGAAGGGCAACGCCTTCGTCGACGAGGATGCGCCGTACGGCCTCTCCGAGGTCGCCATCAACTTCATCGGCGGCATCCTGGCCCACGCGCGCGGCATGTCCGGCGTCCTCTCGCCACTCGTGAACTCCTACCGCCGCCTGGTTCCTGGCTATGAGGCGCCGGTCTACGTTTCCTGGGCGCGCACGAACCGCTCTGCCCTGATCCGTGTGCCCTCGATCCGCGGCGGCCACACATCGGCCACCCGTGTCGAGCTGCGCTGCCCGGATCCGTCCTGCAACCCGTACCTGGCCTTCGCGGTCATGCTGGCGGCTGGCATCGACGGCATCGAGCGCGGCCTGACCCCGCCGGAGCCGGTCGAGGAGAACCTCTACCACTTCACGGACGAGGACCTCACGCGGCGCAGCATTCCGACCCTGCCGGCCACGCTCGGCGAAGCCGTGCAGGAGATGAAGAACGATCCGCTGATTCGCGAGGCGCTGGGCGATCACGTCTTCGAGCGGCTGACCGACGCGCAGACCGCGGACTGGGACGCCTTCCGCAAGCACGTCACCGGCTGGGAGCGCGACCGCTACCTCGAGGCCTACTAGTTTCACACGCACCACTCCACGACTACCGGGGCGGCCAGATTGGCCGCCCCGGTTCGTATTCCCGTGGCCGATACGTCCTGGCCGCAACCTCGCCTACGCGAACCGCCGTGCTCCCGCCACACACAGGACGACAATCACCGTCGACGCCACCATCGTCCATGCGATCTGCTCGTGCAGGAAGACCGCGGCCAGCGTCAAACCAAAGAAGGGCTGCAGGAGCTGCAACTGCCCGACGGCCGCGATGCCGCCCAGGGCCAGCCCGCGATACCAGAACACAAACCCCACGAACATGCTGAAGATCGAGACGTAGGCCAGGCCAATCCAGGCCGGAACCCCGATCTCGCTCCAGTTTGCCGGCAGCGTGACGAGCGCGATGGCGGCCATCACCGGCACCGCCAACAACAATGCCCAGGAGATGACCTGCCACCCGCCAAGGCGCCGCGAGATCGTTGCGCCCTCCGCGTAGCCCAACCCGCAGACCAGGATGGCGGCGATCATCAGCAAATCTCCCGCGAGCGAACCTCCGCCGCTCTGCCCAGGGCAAAGCCGGCCACCGTGGCTGCCCCCAGGAGCGAGAAAGCCCAGAAGGCCGGCTTTGGTCGTTCTCCGCCACGCAGGACTGCGAACGCTGCGGTCGCCAACGGCAGCAGCCCGACGAAGACAATCGAATGGGCTGCCGGAATGTGTTGCAGCGCCAGCCCGGTGAGCAACGGGAAGCCGACCACCACGCCCAGGGCCACAATCGTGAGGGAGAGAAGATCCCCGCGCCCGGGCCGTGAATGCCTGATCGCGATGAGGCACCCTGCCCCAAGGAGCGCGGCGATCAACGCCCGCGCTGAAGTCAGGAACACCGGCGACAGGTCCGCAACCGCCAGTCGCGTCGCCGGCAGCGACCCACTGAAGACAATTACCCCCAAAAACCCGCTGGTCCAGCCGATGTTCGTTCTGTCCATACTGGCGCGATCCACCTTTCGCTCACTGTCTTATCAGGTGAACGGCGTCGGAGCCAGAGACAATTCACTACAGTTACGGTGCACTGTATTGCTGACTCTTGCCGTACAGTGAGCGCCAGGGCTAGCTGGAGGTGGCAGTGACGCGGACAGAGTCCGTGATGCAGGCAATTACCACGCGCATCACAACGCGAGCACTTGCGCCCGGGGAGCGCCTGCCGTCGATCCGCCGCTTCGCCGCGGCGCTGGGTGTGTCCCCCTCGACCGTCGTGGAGGCGTACGCACGGCTCGAGGCAGAAGGCATCATCCGCGCGCACCGAGGTTCCGGCTTCTACGTCACCGGCGCCAATTTGCCCCCGATGGCGCTCGCGGAGATGTCGCCCGCCCGCGAGCGGGAGATCGACCCCTTCTGGGTCTCCCGGCAAGCGCTCGACGCGGACGCGTCCTTCCTGAAACCCGGGTGTGGCTGGCTCCCGGCCGACTGGATGCCGAACGACGCACTGCGCCGGGGTATGCGCGCACTCGGCCGGGCTGAAGCGTCAGTGCTCACGGACTACGGGAGCACGCGTGGCTCGCTCACCTTGCGCAGGCTGCTGCTGGGGCGGTTTGCGGAGGAGGGCATCATGGCGCAGCCGGAGCAGGTGCTGTTGACTGCCTCGGGTACGCAGGCGATCGACCTCATTTGCCGGCTCATCCTGCACCCGGGCGACACGGTGCTGGTCGATGATCCCTGCTACTTCAACTTCCAGGCTCTTCTCCGTGCGCACCAGGTCCGGATCGTTGGCGTTCCTGTCACTCCCACCGGTCCTGACCTTTCCGTCTTTGAGCAAATCCTGGCCGCGGAACACCCGCGCCTCTACATCACCAACTCGGCACTCCACAATCCGACCGGCGCCAGCCTCACCCCGCAGGCGGCGCACCGTGTGCTGACCGCCGCAGCCGCGCACGGCCTGACCATCGTGGAAGACGACATCTTCGCGGATTTTGAGCCCACGCCGTCGCCACGGCTCGCCGTCCTCGACGGTCTCGATCGCGTGATCCGGATTGGGAGTTTCTCCAAGACGCTCTCGGCCTCCGTGCGCTGCGGCTATGTCGCGGCGCGCGCCGACTGGATCGCCTCCCTGGTCGATCTGCAGGTCGCGACCAGCTTTGGTGGGCCCAGCCCGGTGGCTACGGAACTGATTGCCAGTGTCCTGGCCGGGGGCACGTATCGCAAGCACATGGATCACGTGAGGCAACGCCTGGCCGTGGCGCGGACAGACGTCGCGGAGCGCCTGGACGAGCTGGGACTCCGTCCCTGGCTCATGCCCCGTGGCGGCTTCTACCTCTGGTGCTGCCTGCCCGGTGGCTACGACTCGACTGAACTCGCGCGCCACTGCCTGGATCACAAGGTGATCCTTGCGCCGGGGAACGTGTTCAGCGTCTCTCACACGGCGTCGTCGTTCTCACGCTTCAACGTGGCGCAGATGTCCGATCCACGCGTCTTCGAGGTCCTCCAGCAGGCAATGGCCGCACAACGCTAGCCAAGCCCCAGAGCACGGATGGACATTGGTTTCGCGCGCCTGGCGTACCTCCCGGGGCGAGAACCGACCACGTATCCTCTCCTTCAGAGATTCACCGGGCGCAGCCGTGGCTGCTCTTTTGTTGTGACGGAGTCGTGTGCATGTTTCTACGCAACACCCTGCCTGAGTATCGCCAGCCGCTGCTGCCCGCGGATGCGGCAACGCTGAGCGTCGCGGCTGCCGACGAGGTCGAGCGATACCTGACCTACCGCGACAATCACAAACCGACACCGCTCGTGTCGCTCCCGGGAATGGCGTCACAGCTTGGTGTCGGGTCGATCCAGATCAAGGATGAGGGTCAGCGACTGGGGTTAGGCAGCTTCAAGGCGCTGGGTGGCTCCTACGCCGTCATCCGGCTGGTGCTGGAAGCGGCGAGTGCGGAACTCGGACGCGAGGTCGATATCACCGAACTGTCGGCGCCGGAAGTGCGCGCGGTGGCCGGGCGCATGACCTTTGCCTGCGCCACCGATGGCAACCACGGCCGCTCGGTCGCCATGGGTGCGCAGCTCGTCGGCGCAACCTCAGCCATCTTCGTCCATGCTGGCGTGAGCGACGAGCGTGTGGCGGCCATCGCCCGGTACGGCGCGCGCATGATCCGCGTGGATGGCAACTACGACGAATCCGTGCGCGAGGCCGCGCGGGTCGCCGGGGACCAGGGCTGGACGATCGTTTCCGACACCACCTGGCCCGGGTATGAGCGCATTCCCGGGCTGGTCATGCAGGGGTACACCGCGCTCCTGCGCGAAGCCTTGCGCGAGATGTCGCAGGCGCCAACCCACGTCTTTGTGCAGGCGGGCGTCGGCGGAATCGCCGCCACGGTCGCCGGCCACCTGGCGCTGGTCTATGGCGACACGCGGCCGACCTTCGTCGTTGTGGATCCGGCCCGCGCCGCCTGCATTGTCGAAAGTGCCCGGGCGGGTCAGCCAGTGGTCGTCGCCGAGGGTGAGCCCACCGTGATGGCCATGCTCGAGTGTTACGAACCCTCGCTGGTGGCCTGGCGCATCCTGGCGCGGGCTGCAGACGCCTTCATGACCGTTGACGAGGAGGAGGCCGTCAGCGCCATGCAACTCCTGGCCGCGCCCATTAACGGCGATGCCCCCATTGTCGCCGGTGAGAGTGGGGGAGTCGGGTTCGCCGCGCTGCGGAAGGCGATTGCCTCTCCTGAGATCCGGGAGGCACTGAACCTGGAAGCCAGCTCCAGGATCCTGCTGATCAACACCGAGGGCGCAACTGACCCGGCACGCTACACCGAACTCGTGGGGCTGACGCCGGCGCAGGTCGCCACGCAGGGCAACGCGGCCGGCGCCGGCTGAGCGCCATCCAAAGCAAGCAACCAGGGTGCGGGAGGGTCGGTTCCTCTCGCTACGCCGCCTCATCGCGGGCCACACTCGGCGGTGGCTGCCGCTCCAGGTGGTACGGCACGCTGGTAACCACGATGCCGGGCCGGAAGAGGAGCGAGGCCTTGATGCGCAGGGCCGTCTGGTTGTGCAGGAACTGCTCCCACCAGTGGCGGGCGATGAACTCCGGTAGCACGACCGTGATGGTGTCCTCAGGACGTTGCCGCTCGATTTCGTCCAGGTACGAAAGGAGCGGGCCGACGATGCTCCGGTACGGGGATTCGATGATCACGAGCGGGACTTCGGTGTTGATCCGCTCCCAGTTCTGGCGCATCTCCTCGATCTCGGCCTCGTCATCAGTGATGAAGACGGCCGTGACGTTCGGGGAGATAGATCGCGCGTAGGCGAGTGTCTGTCGCGCTACCCGGTTGATGGCGGAAATCGGCACGATCACCGTGTGCTCGATGTCCTCCGGCTTGAGGGGCGTCTGCGCGGCCAGTTCCCCGGCGGCCGTCGTGTAGTGCCGGTTGATGGCGCGGAAGAGCATGATGAGGAGCGGGATCAGGACCAGCACCACCCAGGCGCCTCGGGTGAAGTTCGTGAACCCGACCACCACGGCCACGAGGCCCGTCGTGATCACCCCGACGATGTTGATGGCCAGGCCCATCTGCCAGCCAGGTTCCTTCAGGCGCAGCCAGCGCATCACCATGCCGCCCTGGGAGAGCGTGAAGGCGGTAAACACGCCGACGGCGTAGAGCGGGATCATGCGCGTGGTTTCGGCATTGAAACTCACGACCATGATGCCGGCCAGCACCCCGAGCGTGATGATGCCGCGCGAGTAAGCGAGGCGATCTCCCCGGAAGGTGTACTGCTTCGGCAGGAACTTGTCGCGCGCCAGGAAGTAGGCGAGGCGCGGGAAGTCGGAGTAGGCCGTGTTGGCAGCCAGGATCAGGATGGCCAGCGTGGCGAACTGGATGTAGTAGTAGGGGATGGTGGTGCCACCAAAGACCGTGCGGGCGATCTGCGAGACCACCGTCTCGTAGCCGCCCGGGTAGTCCTGCTCCTTTGGCACGATGCCGAACTGGTTGGCCAGGAAGGTGATGCCAGCAAAGGTGACCGCCAGGATGCCGATCATCCAGGTGAGCGTCGTGCGGGCGTTCTTCCATTCCGGTGGCTTGAAGGCGGGCACGCCATCGGAGATCGCTTCCACACCGGTGAGGGCGGCGCACCCCCGGCTGAACGCGGTGAGGATCAACAGGATGCTGACGGACTGCGTCGCGTTCGTGAGTTCGTCCGCACCGATGGTCGGCGGGCGTGGAACGAAGCCCTGCATTGCCGCCTGCGCCATGCCGATAGCCAGCATCACCATGATGCCGAACAGGAACAGGTACGTGGGCACGGCGAAGATACTGCCCGATTCCCGGATGCCGCGCAGGTTCAACACCGTCACGAGGAGGATGAACCCGAGGCCGATGAGCACCCGGTGATCGCGCAGGCTGGGCACAGCGGAGCTAAGTGCCGCGACGCCTGCCGCGATGCTGACCGCCACCGTGACCACGTAGCCAAAGAGGAGCGCTGACCCGGCTGTGAGGGCCGGGATCACGCCCAGGTTGTCGATGGCCACGATGTAGGAACCGCCGCCATTCGGATAGGCCTTGATCGTCTGGCGGTAGGAGAGACCGACAATGATGAGCAGGGCCACGATGGCCGCGCCAATGGGCAAGCTGAGCGAGAGCGCACCCAGGCCCGCCAGCAGCAGCACATGGAGAATCTCTTCCGTGGCGTACGCCACGGAAGAAAGGGCGTCAGACGAGAGGACCGCGAGGGCCTTGAGCTTCGTTAGACGCTCGTGGGCAGCCGCAGCGGTGGTCAGTGGCGCACCGATGAGGGTGCGCTTGATGCGGCCAAAGACGCGCCCGGCGCCGCTGCGCGCTTCCAGCGCCTCTTCTGTCGCCACGAGGTACCCCGGCGCCGCACGCTGAAAGTCATCCGTTTGCACCCGGTGCACGCGGACGTAGCGGTCGCCCGGGAGGCGCCCCTGCATCCCTTCCTTGCCAACCAGGTCCCCCTGCGCCCGTGGCCCGTGCTTCCGGGGCGCGCGCACGCGCTTCTCGCGCTCCCGCCGGCGGTGAGCCGAATCAGGGAGGACAGCGTCCGGCGGCGCAGAGGTGAGGTTGGTTGAGGTGCGGCGAGCGGGTTGCGCAAGCGCGTCCTCTCCGCCAACCTCAGCATCCCTCAGGTCATCAACGGGCTCATCGGCTGCTGCGCCGTTGCGCTGGTGGTCGTCGTCTGTGTATGGCGCAGGCCGGCGAGGTGGACGATATCGGGAAGAGGAGGGCATGCACGGGACTCCGCGCGGTGTTCCGCAAGGCGCCGGTGGGCCTCGCTGAACAGCCCAGGTGGCGCGCACAGGCCGTCTCGCGGCCGCACGCGCGGCCAGCATTCAAGACGGCACAACCTCTCAAGTGTAGAGCGGGCGTCAACAGGACCAAGTACCCGCGTTACGGCTCATCCGCCGGCCGCCCGACATGGAGGCGGCCGGCACAGAGAAAGCCGAGCAGCAACGCGACCAGAGCAAGCACATCCTGCGCCAGCAGCGCCTGCGAGAGCGGCGCCACCTTGGCGAGGATGGCCCCGCCAATGCCGGCTGCCAGCGCGATGGCCCCAGTGTGCACCAGCTGTAGGGTGGAGGTAGCGCGGCCCAGCGTCTCAGGGGGAGATTGCTCCATGGTCACCAGTTGCATCGAGGTGAATGCGAGCCCCATGCCCAGCCCGGCAAATCCCCAGGCCAGCAGCGCCACCGCCGGCGGGACCTGCGGTTGCACCGTCGCCGCAACCAGCCCTACGCCAATGGCGATCAGGACAAACCCGACGCGCGCCACGTGCGCCCGGTTCGCGGACGCAGCACGACGCTCCATCACCCAGGCGCCCGTGGTCCAGGTCATGGCCGCAGCCGTGAGCGGGAGGCCGCCGAAGGCAATGCTCTGCCCTCGCAACTCGATGAGCAGCAGCGGGATGAATGGCTCGACCGCGAAGAACCCCAGGCTGAGCAGGATCATGGTCAGCACGGCGGCGGGAGCACCGGGTGCAGCACGCAGCGCCTCTGGCGTCAGGACGCGGGGCAGGGCTAGCACGAGGAACACCAGGCCGACCAGGCTGAGGGGCGCCAGTAATGCGAGCTGTTCCTGCGTCAGGCCGGCCAGGAGCAGGCCGAGCCCGGCCGCGAGCAGTGCGGAGCCAACAAAGCGAGACGTATCGGGAGCGCCTCCCTTGCCCTGGGGCAACCGGCGGAGCGCCGGGCCAGCCAGCGCGGCGGCAACCAGCGGGAAGGGAATGACGCCGGCGAAGACCCAGCGCCAGCCGACAAGCTCCCCGACAATGCCAGCGATGGCTGGCCCGCCCAGACCGGGAATCACCCAGGCGGTCGACATCAGCGCGAGCATGCGCGGCCGCGCGGATTCCGGGAAGGACCCGCCGATGACGGCAAACGAAACGGCGGAGAGCATGCCGCTGCCGATACCCTGGACTGCGCGTGCTCCAACCAGCAGGGGCATGGTCGGCGCGATCGAGGCCAGCGCCAGGCCCAGGATGAAAAACAGGATCCCCAGTGCGAATGGGATAAACGGCCCGACGCGGTCAACCTCGCTGCCGGCGATGGATACGGTCAGGAGGTTGGCCAGCAGGAACGCGCTGAACGCCCAGCCGTAGAGATTGAGCCCACCGAGCTCGGTGGCTGCCTCCGGCAGAATCGTCGCGCCCGCGAGGGCCTCGAAGGCCCAGGCGGTCGCGACGATAAGGAGCCCGATAGTGAGTGGCCGGAGGCGCGGGCTCCAGGGAGTTTCCACAGACCGGGACTAGAGCGTAATGACGTAGTCCGGCGGGCTGCCAGCCAGCGCGGCGTAGAGATCCGGGAAGCAGCCGACCGCGACACCCTCGACCGTGCCCTTGGTGGTTACCGGGGAAGGGAAGGTGCCGGGCGTGCCTTCCGCCAGCCCACGCTCGATGGCGCACTGATCGCACATCATGAGCAGGATGCCCTGTTCCTTCGCCACCTTGGCCAGGCGCTCGCCCATGGGATCGCCCTCGCGCAGGAGATACGTGTTGTCATCGAAGAACATCATGCCCACGACTTCTGCGCCGTGAATCCCCTGCTCGAGCTGCGGCAGGATCATCTTGCCCAGTTTGTAGGAGGCGGTGTGGCCAGAGGTGCTGAAGACGTAGGCGACTTTCACAGGCGGGCTCCTTGACACAAAATGCGGGGGCAGACGCTGCCCCCGTCCTGATCCTGATGATCGTGCCCGAGCGTACCAAACGCACCCGTCGCGGTCTACGCGCTGACGAAAGGCCACCGCCTCAGGTCTTCGGGTAGGCCGGCCGCCTTGGCATCCTCCGCTTCCTGCCTGGTCCGAGGCGTCATCGCCCGTTGGGTTTCATCCTGCGCCCAGAGGCGAAGGATCTCGGTCCAGTCCCGAACCTGCCCGCTCGCCTCACCAGACGTGTCCTCCCGAGCTTGTCGAGAGATCTCCACGGTCGAGATGACACGGAAGGGTGGGCGCCGAGATGGACCAGGCTGAGTGAGGGAGGGAAGAACACCGAGATCCATCCTGCGTCAGGATGACACCTGAGGGCAGACAGCGACATCGAACCAGGTTTGTTGGGTCTGCGGCCTTACCACGTCGCCCAGGACAACGCGACGGAAGGTTTGTCACCTCACCCCACGCCGCGCTTCCCAGCGGAGTTTCCAGACAAGGAGCGCCGCTTCCGCGACGATGCGCCGGGAGAGCTTGGAGGCGCCGGCGACGCGGTCATGGAACATGATCGGGACTTCAGTGACACTGGCGCCCTGCTGCAGCGCACGCCACGTCGCCTCGATGGTGAAGGCATAGCCGTCCGAGCGGAGGGTTGCCGGGTTGATCTGCCGCAAGAGGGGGGCGCGCCAGACCTTGAAGCCGCCGGTGAGGTCGTTCACCGGTGCCCCGAGCACGGCTCGCGCGTAGCGGCCACCCGTACGGCTCAGTTGCTGCCGCCAGACCGGCCAGCCGTGCGTGCCGCCACCCGGCACGTAGCGGGAGCCAATCACCAGATCGTAGCGGCTCGCCGCGTCCACCAGTGTCGACAGCGAGGCAGGATCGTGCGAGAGGTCGGCGTCCATCTGGGCGATGAGGTCAGGCCGCATGCGCAAGGCGTGGGTGAACCCGGCAACGTAGGCCGGGCCCAGCCCCCCTTTGCCCGGGCGGTGGAGCACGTCGATGCGGCCGGGATGTGTGGCGGCCAGGTCGTCCGCCAGTTGGCCCGTTCCGTCTGGCGAGTTGTCGTCCACGATCACCAGGTGATAGTGACCGCCATTCGCGAGAACGCCCTCGACCAGCGTTGGCAGATTGGGGCGCTCGTTGTAGGTCGGAACGACGACGACGACCGACGGCGGAGTTGCCCGGGCTTCGCTCACGTGGCGGCGTGCGCACCCGGCAGGTAGCGGGGCTCGTCGATGAAGTGAACCTGTGGGGCGTCCGCAAAGTCGAACTGATCGAGTCGCTCAGGCCCGAGCTCACGCAGGCGTTCCAGCGCGACCTGGCTTTCGGCCGCCAGCCGCCCGGTGTCGATGCCCAGGCAGGAGGGAGCAAACTCGCTCGTCTTCTCGATGCCGTCGTTCAGCAGCAGGAGCGCACCCGCGTGGTTGCCACGCTTGACGTGCAGGAACCCGACCCCTATTTGCAGAATCCCCTGGTAGAGGCGGCGGATGGGACGCGTTTCCGCGTGCCACTCGTGCTCGATCACCTCGTGACACTCGTAATACTCGCCGTCATTAAAAAGTCGAATGCCTTCGAGGACCCCGGAAGGAGGCGCAGCCTGACAGACATCATCAGATTCCCGGAGGACGTCGCGCAGCAAGGGATCAATCAGGTGGCGTGTCGCTTCAATGCGGGCGACGTCGCTCCCAACGACGCCCTCGAGCATGAGTGGTCCGCGGTAGACACCGGAGACGGCGCGTAGCAGGGCTGACCAGGGAAGATCACCTTCTCCCGGCGAAAGATGCCGGGCGTGCGGCTCATGGTCGCGACGGTCGCTCAGGTGGACATCGAAGACACGTCCCTGCATCGCGGCAAGGATCATGAACGGATTGGCGTCAGCTTCGGCAGCCTGGAACGGATCGAAGACAAAGCCAATACGCTCAGCGCGCGGGTCAAATTCCTTCAGGTGCACGGCCAGGCTGTGGACCTCGCGCACGGTGGACAGCGCGCACCAGGAGACGTTTTCCAGGGCCAACTTGAGGCCCGCGTCGGAGCAGGCCCGCCCCTGCTCGGCCACGGCGTCGATAAACCGGGCGTGGTCGGCCGGGGTCTGGATCTCCTTGCGCCGCGGCCCGTGCCAGACGATGACGCTACCGCCCAGTTCGACTGCGCCGTCAATCGCGCGCTTGAAGAGCGTCCGTCCTTCGCGAGCGCGGCGGGAGTAGGGTGACAGGAGCGGATGCAGATCCTGCCAGAGATGGATGCTGTGCACCCGGCAGCCGGCAGACCGGCAACGGCCCGCCAGTTCCTTCAGGAAACTGGAGCCATACTCGCCGGGCGTCTGGAGCATGATCTCCAGGTCAAAGAGGCCAAGGCTGGCGGCGATGTCCGGCACATCCTCGGTCGGGGTCGGGTAGAGCGCGCCGGTCGAAAGGCCAAGGCGGAGGCGGGGTGGTTCCAGCACGCGCAGGGTGCCACGTCGCCCGGTGCGCGGAGCTGTGCGGGCTTCAGTCAACGGGGCGTTCCTTCCTGCCAAACGCGGCTGACCCGCGTTGTTCGGTCGAGAGGGCGATGGTACCATCCGCCCCTGTGCCCGATAGATTCCCCATTGGTACTGTGCTGCGCGCCGGGAAGGTCCCCCCGCGATGACCGCTGATGCCGGCCAATTCCGCGCGCCACGCCTCACGAAGCTGGAAGTGCAGGGCTTCAAGAGCTTCCTGAATCGCACCACCCTGGTCTTCGAACCAGGTATCACCGCCGTCATCGGCCCCAACGGCTCTGGGAAATCAAACGTCGCTGATGCCTTGCGCTGGGTCCTGGGGGAGCAGGGGCAGGCCGCGCTGCGGGCCCGCAAAACGGAAGAGGTGATCTTCGCCGGTGGCCAGGGACGGGCGCCGGCAGGGATGGCTGAAGCCACGCTCGTCTTCGACAACACCGAGGGCTGGCTGCCCACCGAGTTCACCGAGGTTGCCGTCACGCGGCGCGCCTTCCGGAGTGGGGAAAACCAGTACCTGATCAACGGGCGCCGCGTGCGCCTGAAAGATGTGGCGCAACTCACCGCGAGCCTCGGACAGAGCCATGTCGTAGTTGGGCAGGGGCTGGTTGACGCGGCGCTCAGCCTGCGCGCGGAAGAGCGCCGAGGGCTCTTCGAACATGCGGCGGACCTGACAGGTCTGCGTTTGAAGGTGGCCGAAGCCGAACGGAACCTGGCCGAGACGGATGCCAACGTCGCGCGGCTGAGCGACCTGCTCGTGGAACTGGAACCGCGGCTCCGCACACTGGAACGCGCGGCCAAGCAGGCGCGAGAGTGGCAGGGCCTGCGAGACCGGCTCCTGGCGCTGCAGGGCGCGCACTACCAGCGTGCGTGGTCGCACATGATCGCGGCGCGGGAGGCGGCCACAGCGGGCGCTGAGGCGGCTGAGACCGCAGCGGCGGCGGCGCGGTCCCAGGTCATCACCCTCACGCAGGAGTTCGAACAGGCAGGCGTGTCAGCGGACGAGGCGCGAACGCGCCTGACGCACCTGGAGGCACGACGCGCCAGCATCGCGGAGCGCTTGAGCCGCGCCATTCACGAGCGAGACCTCACCGCAGCCCGCATCGAGGCACTCGGCCGCCGGCGTGCCGACATGGACGACGCGCGGCTTGGCCTGGACGAGCAGGTGGCAAACGTGGCGGCGGATCTCGCACGCCTGGCGGTTGATCTCCGGGACCTGGAGCGCACGACGGCGGAAACACGCGAACACGCGGCCCACCTGGCCCGGGAGCAGGCGGCGGGGCGGCAGTTGCGGGCGGGGCTGGAGAAACAACTGGCCGCTGCGGGCCGGGCCCGCCAGGAGGCTGATCGCCGCGAAGGGGAGCTCCAGCGCAGGCGCGCTGCCCTGGAGGAACGTGCCGCAGCACTGGCAGCCGAGCAGCAACGACTGGAGAGCGCGATCGCCGAGCGCGCCGAGCGCATGGCCGGCGTCAGTGGTGACGCCGCAGCCGCGGATGAGGTGCAGCTGGCCGATGCCGCGCAGATCGCGCAGGTCACCCAGCGCATCGCGGCGCTGGACGTCGAACTTGCCGCGGCGCGGGAGCACAGCCTGGCGTGCCAGCGTGAACAGGAGCGCCTCCGTCACGCGGCCGGGGATGCCAGCACGCGGCTGGAAGTCCTGCGCCGCATGCACGAGAGTGGCGCCGGGCTCTTCGCGGGCGTGAAGGCCATCACCGTTGCCGGCCGTGAAGGCCAGGTTCCGGGCGTGCTGGGCACCGTCGCCGAGCTGATCGAGGTACCGGCGGAGTTCGAGGTGGCCGTGGAGGTAGCCCTTGGTGGCCGCCTTCAGGATGTCGTGATGGCATCCTGGCGGGATGCTGAGCAGGCGATTTCCTGGCTGAAGCGGCGCAATGCTGGCCGCGCCACCTTTCAACCGCTCGATACGGTCCGCGCGAGCCGCAGTTCGCTACCGGCCCAGGTGCAACGCCTGCCGGGGAACTACGGGGTGGCGGCTGAGCTCATTTCCGCCAATGACGGGGTGGAGACTGTCGTGCTGGCGCTCCTCGGGCGGACGCTGGTGGTGGACGACCTGGAGACGACCAGGGCAGCGCTGCGCGACCTGGGCACTGGCTGGAGTGTGGTCACGCTGGGAGGGGAGATCGCGCGCTCGGGCGGGTCGGTCACCGGCGGGTCCGCCGTGCGCGAAAGCGGGACGCTGAGCCGGGAACGTGAGCTGCGAGAGTTACCCGACCTGATTGCCCGGCTTCAGCACGAGGCCACGTCGGCCGCCCAGGTCACCGCCGAGGCAGATGAAGCCGCCACGGCGATTCTCGTACAGCAGCGACAGGCCGAGGGAGAGTTGAGCGGGCTGCGCGCGGCGGCGGAAGAGCGGCGCCGCCAGGGCGAGCGGTTACGCCACTGGCTGAGCGAGTTGTCGCTGGAGCAGGAGCGGGCCGAGCGCCGGCAGCGCGAGCTAGCCGGAGAGCACGCGGCGGCCCAGCAGGGACTCGCCGAGACCGAACAGGCAATCGCCAACCTGCGCACCGCGTTGAGCGAAGCCGCCGGGCAGCAGGAGGCGCTGGAAACCGAACTGCGCCGCCTGGCTGACGCGGCGGGCCAGCACGAGCGCTCTGCAAGCGAGGAAGGGCGCCGGCTGGCCGGGCTGGAAGAGCGCCTGCGCGGGGAGCGCCGGCGTGAGGCCGGGCTGCGGGCTCAGCAGCGTGCGCTCGCCGATGAGTTGGCTCTGCGCGGCGAACGCCTGGCGCAGGTGGACAAGGAACGACTGGCCCTCCAGACCCAACTCGACGCGCTGGTGAGCGACGTCGCAGTGGCCGAAGCGTCCCTGGCCACCGAGGACGCCGCGCGTGGACCGCTGCGTGACGAGGTGGCCAGGGTGGAGCAGGAGGCGACCCGCCTTGGCCACGCCCTCCAGGCAGCCCGCACCGCGTCGGTCGAGCGCGACCGTGAGCGTGACCACGCCGGGTTCGCCTGGGAGCGAGCGGAGCAGGAGTGGGAGGCGCTCGGGGCCCGCATCCGGGAGGATCTCGATCTCGCTGACGCGGACGACGTGCTGAAACTGGAGGTGACCGTTTCCGACACGCCTGAAGCGGAGCGGGAGCGGGAGATCGCGCGCCTGCGTGAGCGTCTCCGCCGCGTCGGGTATGTCGGGGACGATGCTGTCGCCGACTACGAGCGGGAAATGGCGCAGCAGACCCACCTGCGGGAGCAACTGGACGACGTGCAGGGCGCGGCGACGGCGCTGCGGAAGCTGCTGGCGGATCTACGGCAGACGATGCGCTCCCGCTTCGAGGAGACGTTTGCGCAGGTAGCGGTGGAGTTTGCCGCCGCGTTCTCGACGCTCTTCGGCGGTGGAACAGCCCGCCTCGAACTGACTGGCAGCGATGTCGCGGAACCTGGCATCGACATCATCGCGCAGCCGCCCGGCAAACGGCTGCAGAACCTCTCGCTGCTCTCCGGCGGCGAGCGCGCCCTGACTGCCGCGGCGCTCCTGTTCGCCATCCTGAAAGTGAATCCGGCGCCCTTCTGCCTGCTGGATGAGGTGGACGCCGCGCTCGACGAAGCGAATGTGGTCCGTTTCCGCGAGCGATTGCAGGAACTGGCGCGGCAGACGCAGATCATCGTGGTGACGCACAACCGCGGCACCATCGAGATTGCGGACACCCTCTACGGGGTCAGCATGGGCTCCGATGGCGTCTCACAGGTGCTCTCCATGCGCATGACCGACGTGCCTCCGGACGGCAACTGAGCCACGCTCGAACGAGCGCCTTCCTCTGTCCAGGTAACGCCAGCGCCACTGCTCAACATCGTGTTACCCACCGTTGCTGGACAAGATCATGGCCACCCCCAGGTGTAACCCATGTCTCCGCACACCGGTCACCTCTGTCCACGGTCCGCACACCTGCCCCAGCACCACGGTTCGAGGTGTCATCTACCTCACGCTGTCATTCCGAGGCACGAGGCATCTCGTTCTCCTGAGCCTTGTGCTCACCCTGTTCCCACTCCACCGCCACTTTCAGGTGTCGTCTCGACCAACGTGGAGAGACGTCGTCTCAGGCCGCGCTGGGTTGCAGTGGTCCTGAGCCTGGGGTCCAGGCGTCGCCGCTCGGTGGTAGGGGAGCCCCCGGATTGCTTCACTGCAGTCGAAATGACACCGTGTTGGCGAGGTGAGACGATGACCGACTGGCGATTGGATCAGATGAGAAAGGAGAACGAGCTGTGTCGTGCCTCAGCATGACATCTGAGGCTGGACGAAAACGGGAAACCCTCGTGGCTGGGGAGCGGGCTCCTGCGACTCCGCCCAGGATGACACGGTAGGGTGGTTGAAACCCTCGGCCTGGGTAGGTGGGGATGAGGGCCTTCGACTGCGCTCAGGACGACGCATGAATTTGGGCGCCAGAAGCGATACCCACTGCAGGCGATCGCCAGAACGACGTGTCTACGTCAGGGCAGGCGGCCGCTGCCAAAGACAGTCTCTACGTAGGCCGCCACGTCAGCACGCTCCTCGGTGCCGTCCAGCAGCATCGATTCCATCACGTCGAGGCTTTCTGGATGCAGGTCGCTCAGTTCCTGCACCACGGGCAGGTTGTTGCGCGTTGGCCGCGGATCACTCACGAACTCGAACATGGCGTCGGTCAGGGCGTCCAGGTCAACCTGGATGCGAAATGGTGATGTCATGAACGA
Source organism: Thermomicrobiales bacterium (assembly GCA_046328375.1). GTDB lineage: Bacteria > Chloroflexota > Chloroflexia > Thermomicrobiales > UBA6265 > JACCXM01. The sequence continues at coordinate 84,664 of JAXLWT010000015.1, read as the reverse complement.
TCTCCCTTGGGGTGAGGAAGTCCCTCGCCCGGGTTCGTCACGGGGGCGCGGGGGCAGGTGCGCAGGAAACGGACCCCGGTGACAATGACCTACCTCTGGTAACGGCTGCGCACCTGGCGCGGCGGGACCTGCTGATTGCGCACGGCATTCTGCCTGGCCACGGCGTCGCGGTCACGGAACAGGAAGACCAGCACCGCACCGGCGATAAACCCGCCAACGTGCGCCCAGAAGGCGACGCCGCCTTCGCCGCCGGCGCCGAGTGAGGCGAAGGCGCTCAGCAGTTGTAGCCCGAACCAGAGCCCGATCATGGTCCAGGCGGGCACCAGGATGACCTGCCCGAAGTAGCCGAGAAAGACCAGCGCCCGCACGCGGCCCTGCGGGAAGAGCACGAGGTAGGCGCCCATCACGCCGGAGATGGCGCCGGACGCGCCGATCATCGGGATGGTGGACGAGGGGTCGAGCACGATCTGAAGCGCTGCCGCGGCGATACCCGTAAGCAGGTAGAAGAGCAGGTACTGGACATGGCCCATGGCGTCTTCGATGTTATCCCCGAAGACGTAGAGGAACACCATGTTGCCGATGATGTGCGACCACCCGCCGTGCAGGAACATCGACGTCAGGATGGTGATCAGCCCCTCACCACTGGTAATGCGCGCCGGGACCGCACCCCACTCGAAGAAGAGCGCGTTCAGTTGCCCCGGCGGGAGGATCAACTCGTAGAGGAAGACGACTATGCAGATACCGATCAGCGCGAAATTGACGTACGGCTTGAGCACACTGCCGGCATTTTCATCGCCAATCGGGATCATGGGTTATTGCCCTCGCGTATCGGCCATCGTTAGACGCGGGCAGTTCCGGGGGTCCACTCGCTGGCCAGCCGGTCCCGCACTTCCGTTTCGATATTGACCAACTCCTCCGCCGCCAGTTCCTCAACGTCGTGCCAGCGTTCGCTGAGGTCAAAGCGCGTCTCTGCGCCCGGGCGCGGAGCCTTCATCAGGCCGAGCACCGCACCCACAGCTCCGCCCAGGAGTGCGCCAACCACGAACGCCACGCTGTGATCTTCCTGCTGACGCTTTGCCACGGGTTTCTCCTTCTGGATCGTGTGCATGCCTTCACGGGGATTATGCCGTCAACTCGACGTTCTGTTTGCTCACGGGACGCAGCGATTAGCTGGCTGCTGCCAGTTGTGACGGCGTCATCTGCTCGGTCAGGAGCCGCGCGTAGCGCTGCCGCCGCTCTGCTTCCGATCCCTCTCCTAGCCAGTTCAGGACCAACTCACGACCGACATCGTACGTGAAGATGTAGGCGCGCCACAGCGGATCGCTGATGAAGCGCAGCCGTTGCCGCGCTTCGCCCTCGGTGGAGAGGCCATACCGCTGCAGGTAGGCCACAACCTCCTCCGGGTCCGCCCTGTCTTCGTGCAACAGCAGGGCCGCGTTGCTGGGCACGGAGCCCAGTCGCGCGCGGGCAGCGTTGATCGCAATCTCCCGCTCCGGATCACCCACGATACCGGCTGCCGGGTAGACCTTCTCTCGCCGGAAGGCTGCCAACTCTTCCGGCGTAAACGCCATTCCCTCCGCGGTCGTGGAGATCCCCTCGGAGATCAGGCATTCGGGCGTGTTGATGAGCTGCAGGGCGTGCTCACCGAAGCCCTGCTCGGTGTAGAGCCGTTCCTTGAGGAGGTGCTCGGTGTGATGCCCGGGGTACCCCTCGTGGGCCAGCAGGTCGGTGAGGCGGTAGGCGTGGATCGGTAAGTCGGTGTTGAGATCGACGCGAGAGCGCGCGTTCCCCAGGTACCAGTTGTATCCACTCCAGGGCTCGTCATTGACCATCCGGATTTCGATGGCTTCATCGTCTGGGAGATCGACGAGCGCGCGCGTCCGCGCGCGCAGCTCAGGCAGGATGACGTCCACCAGGCGCCGCGCCGTCTCGGGCGAGACGATGTACTGCGCTCGCCACTCCGCCAGGCGCTCCAGCACCGGCCCGTCGCCTGGCACCAGCGCATCCAGATCCCGGATTGCCTCCTCGAAGATGGTTTCCGGTTTGACCGAAGGTTCGACATCGAAGAGCAACCGCACTTCCTCGCGGTAGGGGAACTGCTCGCCGGCCAGCGTCCGGGCCACGGTCTCCATGGCCGTGATCTGCTTCAGCAGGTACTCCTGGCGCTGGCGGCTGGTGTCCAGCGACGCCACCTGGGCCCTGAGTGCCCCCGCTTCGGCAACCAGGTCGGCCGCCGCCGGCTCGGTTGCTGGTTCGAGCGCCGCGCGGTCGGCGTCGGAGCCCAGCCAGGCATCGATGAAACCAGGAACATGACGCTCCAGGCCGAAGGAGAGACGCGCGTAGGCCTGGCCAAAGGCATCGAGCGCGGGACGTACTTGCATCGTGCACTCCAGGATCATGACTGGGGGAGGCTTGGCAGCCTCCCGGCGGTAGGACACAATGCGGTGCAGGATAGTGAATTGACGCGGATGAGGGTGGATCCCGGTGATCGACAAGGCATTCATCTACGGGATCAGCGAGATCATCGACTACGCCGGCGTCGTCGTCATTGCCATTGGCGCGTTCCTCGCCATTATTCGCCTCATTCGCGATCTGTTCGCGACGGCAATGAACCGGGAGGAGGCGTACTCCAACGTCCGCTCCTTCCTGGGGCGTTCCCTGCTGCTTGGCCTGGAACTGCTGGTTGCCGGTGATGTCATCAAGACGGTCGCGGTCGAGCCGACGCTCCAGAGCGTCTCGGTCCTGGCGCTGCTGGTGATTGTCCGCACCATCCTCAGCATCAGCATCGACATCGAGGTTGACGGCCGCTTCCCGTGGCAGGCACAGGAACAGGAATTGAAGGCGCAGGAGATCGCCCTCCGGGCGAAGGAACTGGAGCGCCCGCACTCGGTGTAGCCCGGCGCAGGGAATCAGTTCGCGAGCGCACATCGACCCCTACGTAAACGCCCCGGCAGGATTGCCGGGGCGTTCAGCCAGGTGACCAGGAGAGCAGAGCGAGCACCTACGCCGGGGCGACCTGCTCGCCTGAGCCCGTGCTACCCCTGCCTGCACCGACCTGCCCCGCGCCAGTGGAGGTGCGGGTGGCGGCGCGGGACGCGGCCAACTCGGCGGCCTCCGCCTTGCGGTCACGCTTGTGCTGGGACTCGGCCAGGAAGTAGCTGCCGAAGACGAAGACAACGGCGATGAGCTGGGCAATGATCCCCTGCCAGGTGCCGTGGATACCGAGCCAGACGCCGATCCAGGTCGGCCAGGTTTCCGCGCCCCGGATGGGCGAGATCGGCAGCCAGCCGACCAACTGCAGCGTGTGCACCGTCTGCCCGACCATGGTGACCAGGACGAGCGCAATCATCACGCCGGTGACGATCAACATCTTCTTGTGCGGCAGCTTCTGCTGTAGGACCAGCGTCAGCACGCCGACGACGGCAGTTGCCGCCAGGCCAAGCGCCACACCCTCGACCACGATCCAGGTGCCGGCATCCAGCACCAGCGCCTGCAGAAAGAGGACCGTCTCCGCACCCTCACGGAAGACGCTGGTGAAGCCGAGCGCTGCGAAGCCCAGCATCTGCCCGGCCACACCGCCGATCAGCAGGCGCCGTCGCTGCTCGTGGTGCTTGGCGATCCACTTCGTCCAGTAGACCTTGTGGAAGAACCAGTTCATCACGATGAGCAGCACGCCGATCGCCAGGATCGAGACCACCGCCTCGATCTGCTCGCTGAACTGCCCGAAGGAGAGGAGCGCGTTCTGGACCAGCACAAAGAGCAGGGCGGTCACCAGCAAGGCGCCCAGCGCCCCGAACGCCAGCGGACGCTTGAACTGGCGGTTCGCGCCAATCATGCTGGCCAGCAACGACGCCAGGATCAGGATGGCCTCCAGGCCCTCGCGGAAGACGATCGTGGCCGCGTTGAAGACGATGGCGCCCGGGGCCGTGCCCGCCTTCAGGGCGGCCTGCGCCGATTCCAGCTCAGCGTCCAGCGCCGAGCGCGACGCGCGAATCTCCTTGACGCCGGCCTTGTCAGCGACCAGGCGGTAGAGACCGGGCGTAGTGCCGTCACCCTCCCAGAAGAGGCGCTCCACTTTCAACGCCGCATCCGGCGTGAAGGCCAGCAGGCGCTTCTCCGGACCGGTCTCAAAGATGGCGTAGGCCTCGATGCGGGCGGACTCTGCCTGCTGGTACTCGCCGGCGGCGGCAGCGGCCACCACCTGGTCCAGCAACTGGTTGACGATGTCGAAGTCGGAATCCCCGCTGGCCTGCAGCCACGCCTTCGGGAAGATCGCGTTCAGGCGCCTGGCCGCATCCTCGGCGTCAGCGGCGATGCTGGCCGGATCGGCAATGGTCGAACGCTTTGAGGTGTCGATCAGCGCCTGGTCGAGGCGCGCGAGGGTGGCCTCGACTGCGGCCGTCTCCTGCGGGTTGATCTGCTGCAGAGGCAGGCGCAGGTCATTGAAGGAGGCCCGCGCGCCGTCCAGGAAGGCGATCGCTTCCTGCACCTCCAGGTCCAGCAGGACCTGGCCATTCTTGACGCCGCGCCCGTACTCCATGGGGATCAGCGAGAGGTAGCGAAGCAGTTGACCAGCACGCCGCGCCTTGTCTGCCTCCGAGAGGGGCGCCGCGCGGAAGCTCTGCACGATGCTCGTGGTGTCGGCCTGCAGCGGGGCGAAGGTATCTCGTGTGCCGCGCTGCGCCTCCTGCTGCCAGTTGGCAAAGGCGGCGTCTGCCTGCTCGCGCACGTCAGCGCCCTGCTGCTCCTCGAGCGCCGGCGCCAGCAACGGCCAGAAGCCACTGACCAGGCCAACGGCCTGGGCCTGGGTGGGGGAAAGGTCGCCAGGCGTGCCGCTGGCTACATCGTTCAGCAGCGCCTCGAGGCGTGCCTGGTAGGTATCGAGCAGGTCCGCCTGGACCGTGGCGGCGACCTGCTCTGGTGTCGCCGCGCCCTCGGCAAGCTGGTGCACGGCCACGGTGGCGTCCGCGTTGGGGCGGTCAAAGCGCGTGGTCAGGCGGAAATCGCGCAGCAACAGCCACGATGCCGCCGCTTTGGCATCGCCGGCATCAACCGCGGCCAGGGTCTCCGCATAGGCGCCGCGCATCAGGGTGGCCCAGATCTGCCCGGAGGCAACGGCTAGCCCTTCAGCGTCATTGCCCTGGACGGCCTTCTCCGCAGCGGCCAGATCCTGCTCGACGGCGGGGGCGACGGCCGGGTCTGCCGTGAAGAGCGGCAGCAACTGGTCCGCCGCCGCCTGCGCGTCGGCGATGCCCTGCTCCGCCTTCGCCGGATCACCCGCCAGCAGGGCAGCTTGCGCGTCGAACAGGCCAGAGCGGACCGCCTGGCCCGTGATGCCCGGCGGGGTCTCCACCAGCGACTGTGCGCCAACGGGAACGCTCCTCCCCACGGCGGGGAGGAGTACCAGCGCCAGCAACAGCACGGAGAGCAACCGCGAGCACATTTTCACGCCTGTTCCTCAGTATCAGAGCCCGGCGGGGACCTGGTAAATGCGAACTAGCCTTCCTGGATCTCGACGCCAAGCAGACCGGCGGCCTGGCTGACCTGCCCGGCAATACCGGTGGCGCGTGCCTGCAGTTCCACCCCGAACTGATCGGCCTGCTCCGGGGAGAAGGTGGTGCCTGCCTCTTCCTGCGCGTGCAGATCCTTGACGAAGGAGATCAACTCGTCCAACTCGGTGCCGATCTGGGCAGCCATCTCCGGATCGGTGGCCGCCAGGGTGGGCTGCAGCACGCCGTACGTGACGTCAAGACCGTTCATGATCCCGGCGACATCGACGAGGCGGCTGACGCCGACGAAGCGCTCTTCCTCGCTCTCCGTGCCAGTGACGTAGACCGATTCCTTCCACTCATCGAAGTACCCGCCAATGGTGGGCACCATGATCACGATGGCGGTGAAGGCGTCACTCTCGGTCGGGTCCCACGCATTAACAGCCGTGACCAGGTCGCCGGTGGCGGTGTCGAGCGCCTGCGTGGTGCCCAGCAGCGCGTTGGCGTCTGGCAGCACTTCACCGAGTTCCTCCTTGCCATCGCCATCCATATCGACGCGCATGGCCACGAAGTCCTCGTTCGTGCCCCACAGGGCGGGCTCCGTCATGTAGTGGTAGAGGCTGCCCGGGCGCTCAATGACCGTGCCATCCGGGAACTCGACGGTGTTATCCAGCGCGTTCTCGGGGTCATCCTCGCCGCTGGGCCCGGCGTCGATCAGGACATCGAACTCGGCCAGGGAGGGCACACCAGCTACCAGGCCCTCGCTCAACTCATAGTTGCCGCTGGCCTCGGTGATCCAGGTCTGCCGGGCATCCTGCAGGAGCTGCGTGATTTCCGGGCCATGGGCGGCCCAGAGCGCGTCGTAGTCGAACCCGGCTTCCTCGGCCATGTCGTAGTAGGTCTGGGCATAGCCGAGCACCTTCTCCGTGCCCGCCTTGCTCTTGCCGACATGGTCCGCCAGGTACGCCTTGACCGGAGCCAGATCGACCTCTGCAGCCGGGGTTTGCGCCATGGCCACGCCTGGCGTCAGCATCGCCGCGATCGTGAGCGCCGTGACCGCGCGCGCAAGCCGATTCCCTGCCAGAGACCGCATCGTTCTTCGATCCTCCCAGCCTGTGCACACCCAGTCTGGCAAGCGTTCCTGGCTCGCCTGGCGGCACGTTTGTTGCGGTGAAAGTTAATCCCGACTCCATCCGTCAGAATTACCATGCAGAGATTAGGACCCACTGGACCTGGTGTCAACCAGGGCAGAAGAATCCCGACCCTGCGGTGCAGCATGAGGCTGCCAGGTGCTTGCGGTGGCCTCCGAGACACCAGAGAGGCAGGTCTTGGCGACCTGCCTCTCTGGTGTCCGTGCGGGCTCCTGGCGTCGATCCGGCCTCACTGCGGTGATGGATCGGGGAGTGGCGGTCAACTCAGGCGTCAGTAGGCTGTCCAGCCGCCATCAGTGGCAACGATCGCCCCCGTCAGGTTGGAAGCATCGCCGGAGAGCAGGAAGAGGATCGGCGCGGCCTGCTCCCAGGGGGTAGCACCAGGGTGGGCAGGATTGATGAGTTGCAGGACACTCATCTGCTTGAAAATCACCCCGCCACCCGGGCGGTGCGCGCGTGCCCACTGCACGAAGGCGTTGGCCCGGAAAACCATCGGCGTGTCAGTCTGCGCCATGTTGACCGCATTGACGCGGACGCCGTAGCGCGCGTAGTCAAGCGCGGCGTTGCGAGTAATCCCGGTCACGGCGTGCTTTGACGCGGAGTACGCCGGGTTGCCATTCAACCCCGTGAGGGAGGCAATCGACCCGACGTTGACGATGGCGCCGCCGGTCCCCTGCGCAACCAACTGCCGCAGCTCGGAGCGCATCGATTTGAACACTCCCGTGGCGTTGACGGCGAGCACGCGCTCCCAATAGTCGTCCGTTGCCTCGTGGATCGCCGCGGGCAGGAGTTCCTGGTCAGCCGCATAGTCCACGGGCCGGTCCGGGTTCGTGCCGTCGAGCACGCCAGCGGCATTGAGCGCCAGGTCAAGACGGCCGAACGCCGCCACGGTCTCGGCGACCATCCGGTCCGCGTCGGCTGTGGAGGTCACATCGGCCGCGATACCGACGGCCGTGCCTCCGTCAGCAGCGATCAGGTCGAGCGTCGCGGCCAGACCATCAGGCTTGATATCCGCGCAGGCGACGAGTGCGCCCTCCCGGGCGGCGCGGATCGCGGTGGCCGCGCCAATTGACATCCGGAAGGCCGGGTCCGTTATACCCTGCGCCGCCGTGCCCATGGCAGCCCCGGTGACCAGCAGCACCTTGCCGGCAAACCGGTTCGGGATGAAGGCGTCCGGACTAACGGGCGCGATCGGGACGGGACGTGTTTCGCTCATGTGTGCTCCCTCGTCATCGCGAGCCATACGGGATCCTTTCACGTGTCATCGGCAAGTGGACGATGTGCCCAGTCCTGCCATCAGCGCTCACAGATGCTCCAGCAGCCAGCCCGAGAGGCCCTGGTGCGTGGGGTAGAGCAGGATCAGGATGAGTTCGAAGACGAGCAGCGCAATGAGCAATCGCGCCACGCCTCCCACACGCTCCCCCAGGCGTGAGATCACCAGCATGGCCGCCACCGCGGCAAACGCCGGTACCACAACGCGCGGGAACTCGACGCTCAGGAACACGACAAACCCCAGCATCAGGACCTGGATGAGGTAGGCGAACCAGATGAGCCGCCAACTGTAGTCCGCCGGGTAGTGGCGCCATTGCGACAGGAGCAGGGGCTTCGGGAGCTGGTCCAGCAGATCGAACCATACGATCACGGTGAGCACGAGCAGCCCTGCGCGCAGGAGCGGCCCGAACCAGCCGAGCGGCAGCGTGAGAACGAACCCAGCCAGGCCGGCGAGGACCGTGAACGTGGTGAGGAGCGGCATATTTCCGGCGATGAACGACTTCAGCGTCTCCGGCGTGGCGCTGGCTGGCGCGTTCCCGCCAGGATGCGTGTGGCCGCCATCCTTCTCGTCCGGGGGAACGTCAGGCACAGGTCTCATCATGTGTTCGTCCGTCGTCAGCACAGCGCCTGCGGCCAGGCGGTCTACCCTGCCCGCAGCTACTGACCATCAGGAGGTCAGGCGTCCACTGGGACCGGAGTCACCGCGTTTTCGGCCGTACCTGTCTTCGCGAATTCGGCGATGTTGGCCAGCGTGGTCTCGGCGATGTTGCGCAGCGCGTGATCGGTGAGATACGCCTGGTGGCCGGTGACGATCACGTTGGGAAACGTGAGCAGGCGCGCGAATACATCGTCATGCAGGATCTCGCCGGAGAGATCGCGGTAGAACAGGTCCGCTTCCTCTTCGTAGACGTCGATCGCAAGCTTCGAGATCTTTCCACTCTTGAGGCCGTCAATCACCGCCCGCGTATCGAGCAGGGCGCCCCGGCTGGTGTTGACCAGGAAGACGCCATCCTTGAGGTAGGGCAACGTCCGCTCGTTGATGAGATACCGTGTCTCGGGTGTGAGCGGGACCATGATGCAGAGGATATCGCTCTCGCGCGCCATCACTTCCGGCTCGACATACTCGGCGTACTGGCGCACCTCGTCGCTGGGGTAGAGGTCCTGGGCCAGGATGCGGCAGCCGAACCCACTCAGGTTCTTCACGAGCTGGGAGCCGATACGCCCCGTGCCGACCACGCCGACCGTCTTGTCCCGCAACTCGAACCCGACCAGGCCGGTGAGATCGAAATCGCCGTCGCGCACGCGGTTGTAGGCACGGGGAATGTGCCGGGCAAGCGCGAGAATGAGCCCGACCGTGAACTCCGAGACAGAGTTCGGCGAGTAGGCCGGCACCCGCACCACGACGATACCGTTTTCCGCGGCAGCATCCAGGTCGATGTGATTGAACCCAGCCGTGCGCGTAGCAATGAGCCGCGTGCCACCCCTGGCCAGTTCACGAATGATCTCGGCGTTGACATCGTCGTTGACGAAGACAGAGACCGCCGGAAACCCCTCGACCAGGTGCACGGTCTGAGAAGTGAGGGGGAAATCAAAGAACTGCAGGTCGAAGCCATACGCCTGGTTGGCGTTCTCGAGCGACTCACGATCATATGGCTTGGCACTGAAGACAGCGGTTTTCATCGGTTCGTCCTTTCCGGCTACTGAACGGGTTGACGGGAGCGGCTGACGAGTGAGCAACGATGTGTCGTGAGGCAGGCGGTTACTCGCCGGTGTGTCTCGCGAAGCGCAGCACGAGCCAGGGCACGAGGAAGCCGATGGCAATCGCCAGGGTGACCGCGGCGACGGTCACCGCGTTGGCGATGAGATCCGCACCCAGGGCCGTCACCTGCGTGACATCCGATGTGCCCGGAATCTGCATCGCCGCCCAGATGACGTCGAACGCGTCGATCGCCGCGCCGAGCGGAATCAGGGCGGACATGGCAACAACCGGTGAGAACTGCTGGGAGGGCGCCAGCAGGACCGCCACCAGTGAGACCGCCAGTGCGGCGAGCAGCGTTGCCCGGAGCAAGCCCTGGTCGGCCTGGAGCGCGGCGGAGCGCACCCCGCGCCCGGCGCCGCCGCAGACGACAGCGATCCACAGGGCCCGCTGCGGCACGGTGAAGAACACCGCTAGCCCGCCGGCCATGACCGCGCCCCACAGGGCGTTCGTGAGGACGGCGTTGATATCCACAGTTACCCTCCCACCAGGGCAATGCCCGCGGCGATGCCGATACCGATGACAAGGAAGGTCAGCACGGCGATAAGGACGCGCTGGAGGCCGACCATCACGTAGCGCAGGCTGGAGAGATCGAGCAGGCCGTTGATCAGTGCGAACCCCGGGATGAGCAACGTGATCGCCGGGATGAACGTGGAGGCGGCCATCGGCGCGAGCCCCATGCGGACCCCGATGGCCGCGATCACGGTGGCAATCACCGCCGTCGCCAGGGCCGTCACCGCGACGGGCGACTTGCGCTGCGTCAACTCGGTCCGGGCCAAGTGCGCGACGACGTTCGCAACGAACACCACCGCGGCGCTGGTGAGCGTGCCGCCCATGAGCTGGTTGAAAGCCAGTCCAGCAATGCCGAGCGCCACCGCCACCACGTACCGGTTGTATGGAGCTGGCGTCGCGCTGACCGCAGCCAACTCCGGGGCAATCCCCTCGCCTGAAATCGCACCGCGGTGCACGCGTTCAGCCAGCACGTGAGCCATGGAGGCACGCTCCAGGTTCGCACCCAGGGTGGGAATGGTCCGCATGATGGTGAGCGGCACGCCATGCTCGGTGGCACTCACGATGACCGCATCGCCGCCGATCGTGACGTTGACGCCGGCCAAATCGAGCCCCGACAGCATCTCCCGGACAGCCACGACGCTGCTCTCGGTGCTGGCGCCGCTCTGCATGAGGATGGCGCCAACCCGTGCGGCTGCATCCATGGCCTGGGACACCGGGATCAAAGGAGCGGGAAGGATTGGTTCGGCAACGGAGGAGGTCATGGTTCAGCGCTCCTGGGCGGTGCCCACGCGGCTAGCCTGGCAGCGCGGAGCTGGAGAACTGGTCCGACTCCGGATCCCCCAGCTCCGCCGCGTGCCGGCCGTCGTCTACGCCGCGGTTGGCATCATCGTGATCTTGCTGCCGCCGCCATCCACCCGGAGGTCTTCGCCCGTGATCCACTTCCCGGCCGGGGAGGCGAAGTAGAGGAACGCGTTCGCCACGTCCGCCACGTCACCGCGGCGGCCCATGACCATCTTCTTGGCCAGGCGGTCCGTCATCTCCTGGTCGTAACCGACCTCGTAGGTGCCCTCGGTGTTGATCGAGCCAATCGTCACCATGTTGACCCGGATGGCCGGGCCGAGTGCATTCGCCAGGCTGCGGACCATGTGCTTCAGGGCAGCCTTGGCCGTGCTGTAGGCGATGAACTCTGGCGCTGGCACCTCACCAACCATCGAGCCCGCCATCGTGATCGAGCCGTTGCCGGAAACTTCCAGGTACGGGGCGCACAGCTTCGACATCACGTAGGCACTGACGGTGTTGAGCCGGAAGGCATCGACCATGTAGTCAGCGGTGACGCCAAGGGGCGGGACGGGTTCGCCCCAGCCAACGTTGTTGATCAGGCTGGTCAGCCCGCCGAACTCGGCGACAGCGGCATCAACAAACGCCTGGCACGCCGCTTCGTCCGTGACATCGCAGGCCATGCCCAGTGTCTTGACCCCGTATGCGGCCGCGACATCAGCCGCCACCTTCTCGGCGCGGTCGGCGTGCAGATCGCAGACGGCCACGTTGGCGCCCGCTGCGCCAAACAGGTGAGCGGTCGCCTCACCGATACCCCGGCCAGCGCCGGTAATGATCACCGAGGATCCCGGCATGGCGAATGCATCGAGCAGCTTGCCATTCTCGTTCATCGAGGTTCCTTTCCTGTGCGCGAACGCGGAGGCGCTAGTCGAGCGTCTGCTCGCCGCCGCCATTGACGAAGAGGACCTGGCCGCTGACCCAGTTGGAGGCTGGAGCGGCGAAGTAGAGGACGGCCGCCGCAATGTCGTCAGCCTCACCCAGGCGGCCCATCGGGGTGTTGCCCAGCATCGCTTGCTCAACCTCGGGGGTCAGCACGCTGGCCAGGGCAGCCGTCTTGATGGCGCCCGGAGCAACCACGTTGACCCGGATCACTGGGCCGAGATCCACCGCGAGGTACTTGCTCATCTGGTTGAGCGCCGCCTTGGCACTGCCGTAGAGAAAGCTGTGCTTCTGCGTGGTCACGCTGGCCATCGAGCTGATGTTGATGATCGAGCCGGAACCGGCACGCTCCATGTGCGGCGCGGCAAGCTGGATCAGGCGCATGACGTGAAAGAGGTTCAGGGTGTAGGTCCACTGGATGTTCTCCAGCGTCTCCTCGAGGACGTTCTCCTTGCCACCGCCACCGCCACCCACGTTGTTCACCAGGATGTTCAGCCCGCCGAACTGGTTAACGGCCGTGTCAACCAGGTTGACCAGGTGCTCGTCCTTGAAGACATCCGCTTCGACAGCGACGGCGCGACACCCCTCCAGCACCAACCCTTCTGCCACCGCCAGCGCAGTCTCCAGCGTGCGGTCCGAGACCACGACCGCCGCGCCGGCCCGGGCCAGCGCCCGCGCGCTGGCCTCACCGATGCCGGCCCCGGCGCCGGTTACCACCGCCACCTGTCCCTTCAGCGAGAACCAATCCCCCTGGCGTAGTTCATCCATGGCGTCATCCTTTCCGCGATCCGCGATATCGGCCTGGCGTATCAACGCCCCGGGCAAAGCGGGGCCCACAAGCGATATCGCTCACCCTTACCGGGTGTCACACTTGCCGTTCGTTATGGTTGAGATAGTGCGCCTGTGAGGGTGCCCCGGGCAATAACGCCCGAGGTGCAAACGGGTGTAGACATGGGGTGCAATGCGGGCCATGCGGTGCGTGGTCCAGCTTGCTCCGACACCGTGCCATGCCGTGCCCGTCCGAGGCGCTAGAAGGCCGTCCAGCCTCCGTCCGTGGCAATGCAGGCGCCGGTCAGGTTCGAGGCGTCATCCGAGAGGAGCCAGAGGATCGGCGCGGACTGTTCCGAGGCGGTGGAGCCACGGTGCGCCGGGTCGTTAACCTGCAGCGCGCTCTCGGTCTTGTACTTGGTCATGTTCCCGGCGCCGAAACCGCTCTCCCGGGACCACATCACGAACTGCAGTGCGCGCTCATACATGGGTGTCCCGGTCTGGGCCATGTTGACCGAATTGCAGCGGATGCCATTCCCGGCGCAGTCGAGCGCCACGTTCCGGGTGAGCCCTGTGACGCCGTGCTTGGAGGCTGCGTAGGCAGGGGTGCCTGGCATCCCCGTGAGCGCGGTAATGGAGCCGACGTTGACGATGGAGCCACCGGCGCCCTGGGCAAGAAACTGCCGCAACTCGGACCGCAGCGACTTGAACAGGCCGGTGAGACTGGTGTCCAGGGTGCCCTGCCAGTATTCGTCGGTGGCCTTGTCGACAGAGGTCGGCAGCAGGCGCCTGTCGCGTTCGCAGTCGAGCGGAATCGTGGGATCTGTGGCATCCATCACGCCTGCATTGTTGACCGCGCCATCGAGCTTGCCGAACGCGGCGCACCATGCGTTCGCAGTAATCGCTCGAGCGGACGTCGGCGTCGATTTCCAGTGCCTGGTGCCCTTCCGCGAGGATACCGTTCACGGTTTGCTCCAGCAGCGGCGCGTTGATATCGGTGAGGGCCACTCTCGCTCCCTCGCGCGGCGCGGATCGCCGTCGCTGCGCCAATGCCGCCAGCCGCACCCGTCATGAGCAGGACCTTGCCCGCGAACCTGCCCGGGATGAACGCCGCCGGCGAAACTGGTGGAATGGCGAAACCGTCAGAACTGTTCCCGGTCATCTTCCTTATCCATTTCTGCCCGCGCCGGGCGGGCTGCGGTGCCACGCCGTCCACGTTCGTTGTCGCAATCGTCACCCGGTTACCTACCGGGCCGTCAAATCGGTTTGCATGGTTTCGAGTTCGCTGCCAACACATGCAAGCTGGAGCCAGGCGAAAGAGCGGCTCCACTGCTCGCGCGTTACATGCGATCACCTCACGGTCAGGAATTCGTCCCCGCATCCTCCTCAGGCTGACGCCGGCGCCTCGTGCGGCTGGGTTCGCTGGATCAGCCACTCAGCCACAAAGCAGCCCAGGCTGAAGATGACAATCGCTGCCAGTGCCGCCGGCTGGCTTCCCGCGACCGTCCACAGGAAGACGGCCAGGACCGCCAGCATCAACGCGAAGCCAAGCGCGATCACCCAACTCTGCGAGGCGGTCTCCCGGCGTAGCCGCCAGTTGACGACGAAGACGGCGAGGTAGGTGATGAGGAAGGTGGCGCTCACGATGTTCGCGACCGCCCCCAGGCTGAAGAAGGCAACCAGCGCCAGGATGCCAGCCACTGATCCCAGCAACCCGACCGAGGCGTTACCCACCAGTGGCCGGCTGAACCAGGCGGGTAACTGGTGCTCGTCCGAGAGCCCACGTGTAATGTTGATAAAGGCGAAGATCACCGCGTTGATCGCGGAGGCCGTTGCCAGGAGCGCGCTGATCGAGACCAGGACGAAGCCAACTCGCCCGAGCACCGGCTGCGCTGCCTCGGCGACCGCCGTGTCGGAGTACTTCAGCAGGTTCTCCGGCGTGACATTGCCGAGCACCACTAACGAGAGCCCGATGTACAGCACGATGACGACCCCGATCGCCAGGAAGATCGCCCGCGGAATGGTCCTTTTCGGATCCGCGACATCGCCGCTGGCATTCGCCATCATGCCGTAGCCGGCATACGCGAAGAAGGTGATCCCGACGCTGCCAGTCACTGCCAGCGGCGATACCGGCGGCCCCGACTCCAGCATCCCGAGATTGATCGACTTCAAGCCCGCGACCATCAACGCCAGCAGGATCGTCAGCTTGATAGCGACGAGGATGACCTCGGCCCTGCCAACAGCGGCGGTGCTGACGATGTTGACGAAGGTCAGCAGCACCACGATCCCAATGGCGAGCGTTACTGACCAGAACGGATCTGCCCCGTCGCCAAGGACGAGGCGCGCGCCGTATGCGCCAAACGCCTTGGCCACCAGCGCAACTCCAACCGCAAGCGTCACCACATAGATCAGGGACATGGCGCCGGCGGCGGTGCGCGATGGCATCCCTTCGTTGAAGAACGCCAGTACGCCCTGCGAGCTGGGGTAGCGCGCCGCGAGCCGCGCGTAGCTGTATCCGGACAGGAGCGCGATGAGTCCTCCGGCTGCGAAGGCGAGCCATGTCTGCCCGCCGGCAGTAATGGCCACCTGTCCGAGCAGGGCAAAAATGCCCGCTCCAACCATCGAGCCAATCCCCATCGCCGCGACGCTCCACATGTTGAGGGAGTGCTTCGCGGGTACGGGGGTGACCTGGCCCGGCTCGGTCCCATTGGGAGCGGAAACAATTGCAGTCATCGCGCACCTCTCACAGAACGTCCACATGGCGCTCGCAGGTGACAGTTGGCTGAGAGTTCTCACCGCACGGTGCGTCAATCACGATCGTCGCGCCCTGGTCCGGTGCAGCGGAGTCTGCGAGCCAGCGGTGGTCACGGGCCATCGCTACCGCCAGACCAGCCTTGCTTCGCTGCCTGAGTGCTCGCGTCACGATCTGGCGTGTGCCGGCGCCGGCTGACTGGCAGGCTCTGTAGGAAACTCGCCAAATGGCTCGAATGCTGACTTCGGATTGCGCCAGGAGGCGCGATGGAGCGCAAAGATGATGAAGGGGAGCAGCACGAAGAAGATGGCCCCTGCGACGAGGATCCCGATGTAGCTCTCAGGGCTACCGGTCGGAATCTGAGACGGCGGCATGAAACTCAGGAAGAGCGCAAGCAGCACGCCGCCGATGCCAAACACGGTCACGAACCAGGCCGCCGCGTCGCCCCCCGGTACTGCAAAACCGCGGGGCACCACGTTTATCGGGTGCTTGTAGCGCAGCTTGAGGAACGAGGCGTAGATGATCACGCACATAACCAGGTACGTGATGGTCGCCAGTTGAGACAGGATTTGATAGGCCGTCTGGACGGTCGGAGCAATCGTAAGAATCAGGGCGAGAATCGTCACGAGCACGCCCTGGACGACGATGATTGGGACCTGGACACCGTTCTTGTTCGTTTCCTGCAGCTTCGGCGGCAGATACCCTGCCCGGCCAACAGCCAGGAGACCGGTTGAGGGGCCAGCGATGATGACGGCCACCTGCCGAGCACGCCGAAGGCGACCATAACCGCCATCACGTTCCCCATCCAGCCAATCCCGAGGCTGCGCCACATCTCGTCAAAGGCGTAGAGCAAGGACTGTGTCAGGTTGATCTGTGACTCTGGTACCACCACGCCAATGGCCAGGGTGCCGAGGATGAAGATGGCGACGATGACGATCGAGGCAATGAGAATGGCCTTGGGGAACTCGCGCGCCGGGTCTTTCAGTTGTCCGACGTGGACCGCGTTGAGTTCCATGCCTGCGTAGAAGAGGAAGATCGATGCAGCCAGCACGATCGTGCTGATGTTCCCGAAGTCAGGCAGGAACGGCTTATCCATCGGCAGATTGTTTGGGTTGCCGCGCAGCAGCCAGAGCGCACCGAGCACCATCAGGACGAAGCCCGGAATGATGGTGCCGATGATGCCGCCCCACTTGCTCAGGTTGGCGGCGGACTTGATGCCGCGGAAGGTGTTGCGTGGCTGCCCAGTAGACGATCAGCAGCACGACGATGGTGTACCACCGGTTGCTGGCCAGCGCCTCATCACGCGAGGCTGGCCAGAGCGTGTAGGCCAGTGCGACGGCGGCGAAGATCAGCACCGAGGGGAACCAGATAACCACGGTTTCCCACTCAAGGAACATTGCGGCGAATCCCCAGCGCGGACCGAATGCTTCGCCACACCAGCGAAAGATGCCGCCGCTTTTCGTGAAGGTCGAAGCGAGCTCGGCACAAACCAGGGCGAACGGGATCAGGAAGAAGACTGCGGCAAACACGTAGAAGAAGATCGAGCTGAGGCCGAACTCTGCCTGTGAGGGGAGGCCGCGCAGGCTGACCACGGTCGTCACCGTCATCACGGCCAGCGTGATCATGCTGATGGATGCACCACCCTTGGATACCTGGGGGTGAGCCGTGGTGTCCCCGGAAGAGACCGGGGGACTGGGGACCGGGACCGTGGTAGCCACGGGGCAAACCTCCTGCGTGCCGTGTGCGAACGACGCCGGTCATTGCCGGCGGAGGGAGGCCGGCGTGCCTCCCGAGGAATCAGCACGCCGGCCGCAAGGCCTTTGAGGTGGGCGAGGGCTCGTCGCTACCGCATTCGCATCGGGTAGGCGTGACCGATAGCCATCCCCTGCCGAACATGCACGCCCGGCTGCCAGTTCAGGTGGAGGTTGCAATCGCGAGAGAAGACCATTACGAAATCAGAGCCGCCAAACTGGAAGTAGCCCAGTTCTTCGCCCTTTTGCAGCGTGACGCCCTGCTCTGCCGTCATCACGACGGAGGAAACCTGGGCCATGCCCATCGGCAAACAAGCCACTAACCCAACCGGGGAGTCGATGACGGCCAACCCGCGCGACTGCACGAACTGGTATCCGGTGCCGTCAAGCGCGTTCAGCTTGCGGGTCTGCTTGCCGTCAACCACTGGCCCCGGCACCGTGTCCACATCGAGGTATGCCTGACCCTGAATCCAGCGGGACTCCAGCACCTTGCCGGGGACAGGGGCGTGCCAACGGTGATAGTCAAAGGTGTTCAGGAAACTGTGGGTGAAGATGCCGCCCTTGAACTCATCCCGGTACGCGCTGTCCGCCAGCAACTCCTCGATCGACCAGCGGAGGCCCTTGCTCTCCACGTAGATGTCGCTCTTCTGGCTGATCTGCCACCACCCGACGAAGGTGCAATCAGCGGGGGAGACCACGACTGCCGGGTCATCCGGGGCCGCTACCGGCCGGTAGCCTGGCTTGACGTGGCGGGCAAAGAACTGGTTGAACGTCTTGTAGCCGCTCGGCGGCGGCATGTAGTCGTCCCAGTTGAAGATCGGGGAGTCCTTGAACGACTGGACCTCACGCACTGAACCCTCGGTGTCCAGGTACCCGCCGTAGGCGTTCGCAAAATCGATGATCCACTCGGTGAGTGGGGTGAGCTTGGCTGGCACTTGCCCGGGACTCACCGGGCTCTGCAGTGACTTTACCGGCTCCTGATCGAGCAGGTAATAGAACTGCACGATCTTGTGGTAGATGAGATGGGAGTCGCCTGGCGACTTCGGCGCCCACGTCAGCAGGCCGTCTACCCACTGCACGTAGTCATCGAAGCTCTTGAGGAACGCCAGTTCCGTAATGTTCTGGTCAGCTACCGCGGCAATTGCCTGCTCGAACTTGCCCTGCCAGTCATGCTTCTTGACGAGATCGACCAACTCCTGCGTGACGGGGTGCATCGCAGAAACCTCCTGACCTGACAGCTCTGGGGAAAGCCACCTATGCCTTGGCCTCGACCGCACCGGATCCTGCTGAGCGATCGACCACCGCACCTAGTGTTGATCTGGAACAGGGGGCACTCAAGGGAGCAGGAGGGTGCAAAAGGGTGTAGTTACCGGTGCAGATTCCAGCTGCGCAGGGGATATGGCGGGGCTGTTACGGGGTGGAGATATCGGGATGGCGCGTCAGGCCGCTGCTCTGCGCGACAGCAATGGCTTGTCTCCGGGTGGAGACGCCAAGCTTTGCATAGATATTGATCGTGTGCCGCTTCACCGTCAGTGGAGAGATGCGCAGCCGCTCACCGATCTCCTTGTTGGTCAGCCGCTCAGCCACCAACTGCAGCACCTCCTGCTCGCGATCTGACAAAGGCTTGCTAACCTCGAGTGGCTTGCGGCCACCCGCTGCTGGGCGCTGGGCCGCACGTCGCGTCCACCTCCGCAGCGGCCAGGTCACGCAATCGTCTCGCCTCCCTGGGTGGTGAAAGCGCGTGGGCAAGCAGGTCATCGAACAGCGGCAGGAGTTCCGACCCGAGGTCCAGGTACACCCGCGTCAACCCCGCGGGCTGGCTCAGGGACAACGCCGCGTCCAGTTCGGCCCGGGCGCGGTCGGCCTGACCCAGGTGATGGTGGGCCATGGCGGCGAGGAGCATCACCTCGACGCGGCGGACGAGGGTGTCGAACATGGTGCCCGCGGCGAGAATCTCATCAATGCGCGCGAGCATCGCCTCCAGATCAACTCCCAGGGCCACGGCGACGGCGAGATGGGCGATGCGGGCGTCACCTATCGAGTGCGACGGATAGGTGGTGTCCGGAGGTTCCGCGCCGGCAAACCAGGCACGAGCTACCGCCGGCTCACCACGGCGCAGCGCAAAGCGGGCGTGGAGTGCGTCCACGTCGACGAACGCGCCTGGAGTGTTCTCGATCAGCAGGAACGCTTCCAGGCGCTCCAGGGTCAAATCCGCATCAGCCCATTGCCCCTTGGCCTCGTAGGTCAGGGACAGGATGTACAGGCATTCACGGGCAGCAATGTGGTGGACGCCCCGGGTTCGCTCCAGGAGCGCCGTGGCGTGATCGAGCGCCGCGTCCAGGTCGTTTCGCTCGTACGCTGCCATCGCAGCCAGGGCGTCGCCCCAGCTTGCCACCCACGCTGATCCGCGCGCGTCACCAAGCTCTCGCATCTGCGCCGCGATCTTCGTGACGCGGCGCATGTCACCCCGCTGATACGTGATGATCCCGAGTGCAGCCCACAGGCGGACATAGGCCAGCGGGGGCAAAAGCGCCGCGCTGGCGAGCCGGGACGCCAGGCGATCAACCGCACCGGTGGGGTCGATCAGGTAATCACTGAGGGCAGCAAGGAAGTGCGCCTGGCCCAGTGTGTGGGCGTGCTCTGCGTCCAGGTGCGGGATCGCGTCCGTGATGAGCGCGTGCGCCCGGGGCGCGTCCCCGAGCAGGTAGGCAATGCCACCCTCGACCACCTGGGCACGCGCCAACAGGATGGCGCGCTCCGGCCCAGACGGGCGTGAATCGGCTGCAAGGAGCCCCTGGGCATCCTGCGCCAGTTCGCGGGCCCGAAGCGGGTCGCCGCGGTGCTGGACAACCCAGGCCGCCGCAATCAGCAACTCCGCATCCTGCTCAACCATGTGGGGCGGCAGGTCCGCCAGCCACTGCTCCAGGGTGCGCCACCCTTCCGCCGCAAGTGTTGGCTCAGCTGCCGCCCGTATCACCCCGGCAACGGCCGCGACGTCTCCCGTCTCTCGAGCGAGCGCGACCGCCTCGCCGAACAATCCCCGGGCTGTCAGCCAGGTGCGCGCCACATCGCGCAAGTGGCGCACCGCGGCGTGCCCTTCTCGCTCCACCAGCCGGTCGACCAGCGCCTGGCGCACGTGACGGTGAACCCTGCTCCAGCCAGATTCTGTCGCGCGTTCGAGAAAGAGCCCGTCCTCGACCAGCGCATCGAAGGTCTCACGCGCCACCCTCGCCGGGCAGAGCCCTGCAGCGAGTTCCTCCGCCAGCTCACGGGTGACCCGTTCCGGGATGGCCAGCCGCAGGAGGAGCGATCGTGCCGGGTCAGCGTAGGCGGCAAGAGCCTCGTTCAGGAGCCATCCCATCGCCTCACCCGAGTGCGTTGGATCGGCCTGGTGCACGCCTCCCGCTGACTCTTTCGGGTGATAGGAGCCCGCACACAGGAACCGGACGCCAGCCAGCCATCCCGAGGTATTTTCCCAGATGGTGGAGATGACCTCTGGTGAGACGGGACCGTCCCAGGCTCGCTCCGCGTAGTCTCTCAACTTGGCCTGAGACAGACGCAGATCAGCAGCGCGCAACTCGAACAGGCGGCCCGAGGTGCGCAGCGCGGCCAGGGGCCAGGCCGGCTCGGTACGGGAGGTGAGGAGCAATCGGAACCCGGGGATCTGCGCCGTGGCCAGGGCCTGGATGAGCGCGGTCGCCGCGGCATCGGTGACGAGGTGGGCATCGTCCAGGACGAGGGAGAGATCGCCGGTGAGATCGGCAAGATCGTTGAGAAAATAGGTCGCGACGGCGTCGGGGTCAGGAGCGCCGGTGACAAACTCGAGGTAGCGAAGCGGCGTGGTAATCGTGTCTGGCTCGGCCTCGTTGACGGCTCCGGCCAGCATGATCGCGAGCATGGTGAGCGAATTGTCGCGCTCGTCCAGGGAGAGCCAGGCCACCGGCTCGCGGTGTGTCGCCGTCCATTGCGTCAGCAGCCCGGTCTTGCCTGAACCGGCCGGGGCGATAACGAACGCAACTGCGGTCTGGCCCGCCCTGTCCAGGGCATGGAGCAGCGCCCGCCGGGGAATCCAGTCGCGCTGGGGTAGGGGCGGCAAGATACGCGCTCGCGCGATTACCACATCCGAAACGCCCGGCATCCGATCCATCCGTCCGTAGACAGCATCGCTCCGACAGGATCAGCCTAATACACCAATTACCGTGAGACGGCAAACCGGTCGCCGGCAGGCAGAGATGCCCTGGCAGATACGGCTCATCGACGCTCACCTGGTTTGCGACCCTAATCTCTCCAGTTTGTGAACGCTCGTCCCCTGGTTCGCGATCATCCGCGGAGAGCATCGCGACGAGGAAACCTGGCTGCAGCCAGAGGCTTGATCGCTCCTTCTGGAAAAATGCGTATTTCTACCAATGTCATTCCGCAGCTCCAGCCGTACGGTACATGCCAGATGACCGCGAGGCAGGAGGCACCCGGATGGACGGTTCACGGTTTGACCAGTTTGCTCGTTCACTCAACACGTTGCGCACGCGGCGCACCGCCGTAGCGACACTCGGCGCCGCGTTGGTGGCGCCAGTGCTCGCCGCCCTCGATGCGGACGCGAAGAACAAACATGGCAAGCGAAAGAAGAAGAAGTGCGCGCAGAAATGCCAGGATGGCTGCTGCACCAGCAAATACGGCACCTGTGTCCGGCCCGGCCAGCAGAGCAACGGGCAGTGCGGCACCGGTGGCGCTGTCTGCCGCAGCACCAGGTGTGGCGGCGCCTGCCCGAATTGCCGCTGCTCAGACGCAAACCCGTGTCCGGAGGGGCAGTGTTGCGGTGGTGATGGAACGTGTGGCGCCTGCCTCGCCTTCGTGACGAGCACCCTGCACAACGGCAATCTCGGTGGCCTCGATGGCGCGGACGCCATCTGCCAGGACCTGGCAAGCGGAGCCGGGCTGCCAGGTACCTACATGGCGTGGCTCTCTGACAGCACCGGCTCCCCGGCCGAGCGTTTCACCCGTGCCACCGTGCCGTACACCCTGCGCGGCGGTCCCATCATCGCGAATGACTGGGACGGATTGACCAGCGGCGAACTCGCCCGCGCGCTCAACAAGACCGAGCAGGGGACCGGCGGCGCACTCTCCTCCAGGGTCTGGACCAACACGGCCAGCGACGGCACTGTGCGCACGGACACGCCGAAATCATGCTCGAACTGGTCGAGCAGTTCTGCAGGCGTCACTGGCTACGACGGGATGTTGAGCTCGATCAGCGCGACCTGGACCGCGCGTGACGAATCCACGTGCGATTCCACGATCCGCCTCTACTGCTTCCAGCAGCGGTAGGAGGGGAGACACTGCGCCTGGGGAGGACGCTGTCTTCCCCAGGTGCGTGACCACGCCCCTCCTACGCGAGCGGCTTCAACCCCGCTTCGATGGCGGCGCGGTGCGGCTCCAGGAAGGGCGGCAGGGCCAGGCACTCGCCGAGGTGCTCCGGGTCCTCGTCGGTGGCAAAGCCGGGGCCGTCCGTCGCAATCTCGAAGAGCACGCGGCCCGGCTCCCGGAAGTAGAGCGACTTGAAATAGAAGCGGTCGATGACATCCGTGATGCCGAGCCCAGCAGCGCGGACGCGGTCCCGCCAGGCCTGGTGCTCTTCATCATTCGCGGCGCGGAAGGCGACGTGGTGGACCCCACCGCTGCCGAGCTGGGCCGGGCGCAGGTCGGGCCGGGCATCGACACGTACCTCCGTGCCGGGGCCACCAGCGCGGCTCTCATAGAGGTGCGTGGTCACGGCCGGATGCTCCAGCGAGGGGAATTCGCCAACCTTGCGGAAGCCAAGCACCTCGAGCAGCGTGCGCTCGGTCGGTTCCAGGCGGGAGACGGTGATCCCAATGTGGCTGAGGCCACGAATCTGGTGCTCCGCCGGCACCGGGCTCTTTTGCCACGGCGCGAACTCGGCATCGCTGCCGCCAGCCACGAGGGCCAGGCGCTGGCCCTCCGGGTCCCGGAAACGCAGCGTCGGGTGACCGGCGAACTCTTCGATTCCCGCGTGCTCCACACCAAGCTCATCGAAGCGCTGCACCCAATAGGCGAGCGCCTCGCGGTCCGGCACGCGCAGTCCAATCTCGGAGATGCCCCCCGCGCCCGGCATGTTCGGCGCCATGCCCGCCCAGTCGAAGAAGGTGACTTCTGTCCCGGCGTGTCCACGCTCGTCGCCGTAGAAGAGGTGGTAGGCAGAGACATCGTCCTGGTTGACGGTTTTCTTGACGAGACGCAGCCCCAGGACGTTCGTGTAGAACGCGAGGTTCTGCTTCGCGTTCGCCGTGACAGCGGTCACGTGGTGCAGACCACTGAAATCCATGTGCAGGCTCTTTCTATTGTCGAGAAGGACAGCCGGGTGCTGCCGGTGATGCCTGCACTAATTGTGCCCGGTGATGAGGCGCAGAATCGAGTAGACCACCCAGGCCAGCGCTATGCAGGCGGGGAGGGTGATGACCCAGGCACTCACGATGCGCCCGGCGATACCCCAGCGCACGGCCGAGAGGCTGCGGGTAGCGCCGACGCCGAGGATGGCCGATGAAATCACCTGCGTCGTGGAGACGGGGATGCCTAACCGGCTGGCGACCTCGATCACCGTGGCCGCAGCCGTTTCCGCGGCAAAGCCATCAATGGTGCGCAGTTCCACCACGCTGAAGCCCATCGTCTTCACGATGCGCCAGCCACCCATGGCGGTCCCCAGGCCCATGGCGCCAGCGGCGGCCAGGATCACCCACAACGGCACATGCCATTGGCTGCCGCTCCAGCCGTAGTAACTGGCCAGCGCCATGGTCAGCACGCCCATCGTTTTCTGGGCGTCGTTGCTGCCGTGGCTGAACGCCATGTAAGCGGCGGAGAGGATCTGGAGCCGGCCAAAGACGCGATTCACCTTCGACGGCCGGGACCTGGCCACGATCCAGAGCAGAATCATGAGCAGCAGGAGGGCCGCCAGGAAGCCGAAGACCGGCGAGAAGACCAGGCCCTGCAGCGTCTTGGCAATCCCGGAGAACTCGATGGCATCCACGCCGCCGGAAGCCAGCCCGGCGCCCACAATCGAGAAGATGAGGGCGTGGCTGGAACTGGACGGCACCGCGACATACCAGGTGAACAGGTTCCAGGTAATGGCCGAGATCAGCGCCGCAATGACCAACTGCTGCGTGGCAACCTCGGGCGGCACGATGCCGCGGCCGACCGTGCTCGCCACGGCCGTGCCGGACAACGCTCCGACCACATTCAGGACAGCCGCCATGCTCACCGCCTGGCCAGGAGTCAGGACGCGCGTGGCGACAGACGTGGCGATGGCGTTCGCCGTGTCGTGAAAGCCGTTGACGAAATCGAAAGCCAGGCCCAGCGCAATGATCAGCACCAGGGTGGCCAGGGCTGGCTCAACCATTCTTGAGGTAGATGCCTTCCAGCACGTCCGCCACGTCTTCCGCGCGGTCCGTGGCGTCTTCCAGCAGGCCGCAGATTTCGCCCCAGCGCATCTGGGAGATCAGTGCCGGGATATCCGTCACGCCGTCGTAGAGCACAGCCAGCGCCTGGTTCAGCGTGTCATCTGCCTCGTTCTCGAGACGGTGCGTCTCCAGCACCAGGCGGCGGATTTCATCTCCATGCTTACTGACGTTCGCCAGCAGCGGCATCGCCCTGGTCAGCATCAGGGTCTGCTCGTGCAGGATGCGGGCAAGCAGCGTTGCGGCGTCTTTCTCACCCTCCAGCCGAAAGAGCACCAGCCGCTTGCCCGCCTCCTCGGCGTCATCGACCAGGTCATCCAGCTTGACCGCCAGGTCCCGGATATCCTCCCGATCCAGCGGCGTCACAAAGGTGCTGTTCAGCGCACTGAAAATGCGGTGCGTGATCTCGTCGCCACGATGCTCGAGGTCCCGCAGGAGGTGGACGTTGCGCGCACGGTCAGGACCGTTCGCCACCACATCGATCAGGGCCTTCGTCACCTCGGAAGCGTTGTCCGCCGATTCCTGGAACTGATCGAAAAACTGCTCGTCCCGCGGCAGGAACCGCGCCAGAACCATGACCCACTCCTCACGCCACCACGACGGCAGACAATCGCCTGCGGCGCTCATGGGGCAAAATGTTATGAGAATGCTAACTGCCCGGGGCCAGATACGCCCCACCCGGACGAGGGGGATCTGACATCGACCCGGTTGCCATCACGCTCGTCCTGGTCGCGGCGGTGCTGCACGCGAGCTGGAACCGTCTCCTGCACGCCGTGGATGACCGCGTGGCGGCCATGTCCGTGGCGGGCATCGCCACCGGCGTGTTGATGCTCCCCGCCATCCTCATCTGGCCGCCGTGGGCCGCCTGGCCCTCGATCCTGGCCTCCGCCACCGCCCACACCTTCTACGCCCTGGGACTCTCAGCTGCGTACAAGCGCGGCGCCCTCTCCGTGGCCTATCCACTTGGCCGCGGCGTCGCCCCGCTGCTGGTGACCATCGGAGGCTGGCTGCTGCTGGCGGAAACGCCGGATACCACCGCGATCATCGGCGCGGTGCTGCTGGCGGTGGGCCTGGCCAGCATCGCGATCGCCGGTGGCCGCTCCGGCCAGCACGCCGCCGTCATCTTCGCGCTCCTCACCGGCCTCACCATTGCCAGTTACTCCGTCGTGGACGCGGGAGCCGTACGGCAGGTGGCTCCGGCCGGGTACATCGGGGCGGTGCTGGGCGTGCAGGGGCTCATCCTGGCCGTCATCCTGCGCGGCAACGTGCCCCGGCTGCACGGTGGGCTGCGCAACGGCCTCCTGATCGCGGTCGGCTCGCTGGCCGCTTACCTCCTCGTGCTCTACGCGTTC
This sequence comes from Thermomicrobiales bacterium, assembly GCA_046328375.1. Lineage (GTDB taxonomy): Bacteria > Chloroflexota > Chloroflexia > Thermomicrobiales > UBA6265 > JACCXM01. The sequence continues at coordinate 58,684 of JAXLWT010000015.1, read as the reverse complement.
CGGCTTGCGCCAGCCGGTCGCGTTTCGACCCTGCGCGAGTCCTCCGTCCTCATCGGTATCCTGCTCTCCCGCGAGCGCCCGGCGCCCATCGTCTGGCTCGGCGCCAGTCTCGTGCTGGCCGGGGCACTGCTGGCCGCGTGGTAACTGCCATACTGCACGCTGCCAGCACCCCTGCTTCCTGGTTTCCCCGCTGTTCGACTGCGCACAAGGCTGAGGGGCATCATGGGCAAGGAAGCAGATATCCGCGCGGAGGTGAACGACGCCACGGGCGAGGTGCGGGCCCTGCTGGAACGGGATGAACTGATCCTGCGCGGTGACATCCGCCGCCGCTTTCCTCGCGCAGCCCTGCAAGACGTGCGCGCCGCGGACGGCGTCCTCAGCTTCACGGGCGCTGGCCAGGCGGTGCGGCTGCACCTGGGCGATGCCGCGCAGACCTGGCACACGGCCATCACCACCCCGCCACCCAGCCTGCGCGCCAAGCTCGGACTGGACAAGGGCGCAAAGGCCCTGCTCTACGGCGACTGCGACGACGCCGAACTCGCCGCTGCGCTCGATTGCGTCGTGGCAGACGATCCTGCCCAGGCTGCCATGCTGATCGCCTGCATCACCGGTCCCGAGGACCTGGCCGCCGCCGAAGCGCTGCAGTCGCAACACCCCGGAATTCCGATCTGGGCCATCTACCCCAAGGGACGCGGCGTGGCATTTGGCGACGGCGAGATCCGCGAGAGGTTGCGGGCTCATGGGTTTCGCGACACGAAATCGTGTGCCGTCTCCTCCCGCCTCACCGCCACCCGCTACAACCCGGCCTGACCGGGGAGCGAGCGCTTTTGCTCACCACGCGAGTTGGAGATGACTCGCCATCTCGCTCATCACCCGGCGCGACACGGAAGCCCCCCTGCCTCACCAGCGAGGTTCGCGGCGACGTCTACCCTACCGTGTCATCGTGAGTCCCGCGGCTCCCGGCAGTTGTCGGGGTGCCTGTAGTGATGGCTCGACGAGATGCTTCGCCACGGAGCTCATGGCGATACGCTCCCGACAGGCTCCCCGGGATCTCTGGCGCCGGAAAATCGGCCATCGATCGACTCGCCTTCTGCGGTTCCGCCCGTGTAGACAGCGTAGCTCTGCCCAGCCAGGATGCCGGGTTCACTCACCAGGAGTTGCTGGAAAGGGGCGGACGGCGCGAACACGAGTACGTCTTTGCCGGAGGCGTCCCGGATCACCACCAACGTACCGGCATCCTGCACCTGATCGAAGCGGAGGAGGAGGGATTGCTGTGCCGACGCCGCAACCGGCGCTGGCTGGCGCGCCCCCGTGGCGACGACCTCGCCGCCATCAATGGTGATGTCGCCATCGGCATCGAGGCCGCCGTTCCTGTCAACGACCGCCCCGAGGGCGATCACAGTGCCGCCAGTGATGGTGATCGTCCCGTTGGAATCGATGCCGTCCCCGCTGTCGGTTTCGACGAAGAGCGTTCCACCCGTGACCCTGATCTCGCTCACGTCATCGTTGTTGGCGTTGATGCCATCCTCCACCGCCTGGACGTGAATATCGCCACCGGTGAAGGTGAGATGCATAGTGCTGGCGATACCTTCATTCTGGTTTCCCACCACCTCCAGCGAACCCTCGCCACCGACGGTGAGCGAGACATCGGCAGCGATGGCGGCGTCGAAGTCGGTATCACCACCATCCTCCACCCGGTTCGCGCTGCCGGGAGCCAGCGTCAGCAGGGCCGTGCCAGCGTCGCGGAAGAGGATGGCCGGGCCGTCAGTACTGGTGATCTCCGCGCCCGCGAGGATGATCTCGACGTCAGCGCCGGGAGCATTCACCTCGATCTGGCCGTTGTCCAAGGCTCCACTGATCTCATAGACGCCGCCCGCAGTGATCTGCACGTGCCCCGAGGTCACGGTCGCACCGTCGCCGGCAACGGTGATCTGGTCACCGAGCGTGATGAGCGTCGGTGCGGGTTGCGCGGCGAACACGGGGAGCGGCGTGAAAAACATGGTTCCCAGCAGGGCCACCAGCGCTGCTCCGAATCGGGTGCGCTTCCTGTTCAGTCCGCGGTTCATGCTGGAGATTCGTCCTCTCCCGTGACTGGCGTTGCTGCCACCGGCGATGCACCAGGCATGGCCTTCCCCGCGACCGGCGTGGCGACCGGGACCGGCCCCATCGCCGACTGTTCACCCAGTTTCTTCTGGAGATCAGCGGATTCCGTGGCCAGTTTCTCGGGTGCGACGAGGCCGCTCCTGGCCACCACACCGGTCAGCCGCGTCAGTTCCTGACTGGCAGAGTCCCCTCCGAAGAGGGCGATGTAGACGTTGGCATACTCGCGGGCGTAGAGCGCCTGAAACTCCGGTGCAGCCAGGAACCGATCCTTGATCGGGTGTCCCATGCGCATGCCACCCGGACCACCTGGTCCTCCCCGGCCACCATCAGCCGTGTCGCCGGCCTCTTCCCCGCGCACCCGCTCGATGCAGGCCTGCATGGCGCTGAAATCGACATCCTCCAGGGCGGAGAAGCCGCGGCCGCCGGGACCACCGCCCATGCTGCTCAGAGCCAGGTTGAGATCCCAGTTCACAATGGTGAACCGCTTCGTGCCGAGGTCGTACCAGAGGTAGTAGTTCTTGCCGGGTCCGGCCATGTCATCGAAGTTATCGAGAAGTTCCTGCAGCGCGATGTAGCGGGCAAGGGACACGGCCTCGACATGCTGGTCCAGCTCGGCGGCGAATTCCTCGTCCGAGGCTTCGGCGTTCCACTTCATCAGTTCGATCACTGGCTTGAGATCCTGATGATGCCTGGCCGTCTCCTGGTCGAATGCTGTGACATAAAGTGTCGGGTCGTCACCCAGGTAATCAAAACCGCCCGTGCTGAGCGACTTGTAGAGCACCCCATTGCCGCCGAAATTGCGTTCGGCGAAGGCCTCGCCAGGCACTTCGAGCAGCAGGCGCAGGGCCGGCTCGCTGTCATTCCAGGACACGGAGGAATAGGCCGCGAGCTGCGTGGCCTCGTCCGCCGCCCCAACGAGCTTCAGGGAAAGCGACTCATTGAGATTCGCCTCGGTCAGCATCACGGGGCGCACGGCGATGTCGGCGTATCCCTGGTAGCGCTGGCCATCAACGTACTCATCGATGCTGATCAACCAGGGCAGGGTGGAGGGGTCTTCGGCATCGAGATTCGCGCCGAAGCCGCCGGGGCCCCCAGGTCCTCCCTGGCCGCCGCCTGAGCCCGTCATCTCCCCGGCGACTGGCGTTGCGCCGGGCACCGGGGAAGCTCCCGCCTCCGGTGTCCCGCCAGCCACAGGTGTTCCCGCAACTGCCGGCGTCGCGGCGGGCATCATGTCCCGCAGGGCGGAGGGCACGCACTCCGCGGGGGGCATGAATCCGCGCTGGCCACCTCCGAACGGGCCGTCACGGCGCAACCCCATGAGCGTGGAGTTGCCCTTCAGGCGCAGACCGACGGGGGAAATCGTCGTGCCATCGATGGTAACGCTGGCCTGGATGTACGCCTTCTCCCCCTCGTCCTGGTACGTGGCAATCAGGTTGTCGTACTCCGCCGCGGCGAACGAAATCTCGACCTCGTGCACCACGCTGTCGTCGAAGAGATCAACCGTGCCGGGGATGTTGACGATCGCTTCCGCCTCACTGGCGGACTGCTCGCTGGAGGTAAAGGCAAAGATGCGCATATCCCCCAGCGCCAACACCAGCACCAGGAGGATGAGCCCCACGCCCACGATGACCGGCTGGGCGCGCCGAAAGCGCATGGAGCGCGTTAGCCGGGGCATACCTAGAGGTCCGTCTGGTCGTAGCCGGTGAGCAGGGTTACCTTCTGGCCACCGGTCGCCTGCTGCAGGGCGCCGATGAAATCGGCAGGCCGCGCGCTGTTCTTCAGGCGCACCGTGTAGGTGAGCTCCGTCAGGGCGCCGCCGCGAATGCTCTCCATGCTGACGATTTCCGATTGGCTGGTGTACCTGAGCAGAACGTCGTCGATCTGGCGCGAGAAATCATCGCCCGCTGGCGCCTGCACCTTGAGAATCTGGCTGCGGACGTCGAGCTTGAACCAATCGAGGCGCTCCATCAGGATCATGGCCGCGCTGATTGCCACCGTGGCCACTACCGCCAGCAGGTAGAAGCGCGTGCCTATCGCCATTCCAATCGCCATGGCGAAGAAGATGAAGCCGACATCCCGCGTCTCCTTGATGGCGTTGCGGAAGCGGATGATGCTGAGCGCGCCGACGAGCGCGAATGCGCGGGCGATGTTGCTCCCCACCACCAGCATGACCAGCGAAATGATCATGCCCATCATCACCAGCGTTTGCACGTAGGACTGGCTGTAGGAGATGCCGCGGTGCGTGGTGCGGTAGACGAGACCGACCACGGAGCAGAGGACGAAGGAGAGGACCATCACCAGCACCACGTCCGTTACGGAGAAGGCGCCGGTGAGGTCAGCGAACTGATCGAACGGGTTGGGCGGGTCAGGCATGAACGCGTTGCTCCTGTTCCTGCGTCGGTGAATCGCTGAGTTCATCGAATGGCTCATCGAAGATGCGGCGGGAGCGGGGAGCCAGCCCGAACCGCTCGATGCTCTGGCAATACTTGGAAACCCGAACCAGGCTGATGTTGTGGCGAGCAACAAGCTCCGTCAGCCAGTAGGGCACACGCTCGTTGACCTTCATCTCGACCACCGAGAGGTGCGGCGGGATGATGTAGCGGTTCTCGCCCTCGCCTTGCCAGCGCAGGTCCAGGTCGCGGTCGCGGCCACGAATACGGCTGTCGATGGTGACGCGCAGACCGCTGTCCTCATCGCGCCCGAAGAACGCCTCCCGCACGTAGCCAACGACGGTGGTAGGACGCAGCATGCTCTGTCGCACCATCGTCTCGATCTCTTCCATCACCGCCGTGTCCTGCGGGTCACGTACCTCCGGTGGGTCGCCGGCACAGAGCTGGAGAGCGCCCTCATAGGGAAGGCGCACCCGCCGTTTCTGGGTAACACGGTTCACCCGCTGCTTGATCTCGGCGAAGACGAGCGTATCGCCAGTGAGCTCGTCCGGGGTGCCGTAGTGGCGGATGCGCAGCTTGCGGCGAAACTTCTCGCCGTCGATCTTCTCCCAGTAGAAGCGCAGGTCGGGCGAGTCGTAGTAGGTGCTCCAGATCGGGTAGAAACCGTCCACCCCGTGCGGGTCACGCTCCAGCCTGGCCGGCAGCTCCTGCCGGAACGCCTCGACCAACTGGCGGTCCGCGACGTACTTCAGCTCGAACCGGTTGAAGCGCCGGATCGCGGCCAGCAGATCCGTGGCAGCGCTGCGGTCAATTTCGCCCGATGCCACCGTCACCATTTTCCTCCGAGTCCAATCAGGATCAGAACAGCACAGGCCAGGATCAGCCAGCCATGCGAATCCATTGCGTTCACCGCCTTGCCGGTCTGCTACGGAATACCGGCCCTACCCCTGGGCATACCCGGGGGTAGGGCGGGAACACGCAGCGTTCAGCATCAGCCCCCAACCTCACCGGTGGATGAGGCCCCTCGTCACCATCTGTTCAACACGCGTGGTGCCGCATGCTCACCCTGGCTGTCTCTGACGTACAGCCGCGGACGGCCGGTATTTCTGCAGGCGAGCACCAGCCAGGAGTCATCGCTCTCGGTCGCAGCGAGACAGCTCTGGGGCCAGGTGAGGCTGCACGCCTGTGACGTTGCGCCTCCCAGCACCGCGTTCCTGGTTCCCAGCGTAGGGGGCGATCCTGGGAAAATGCTGGGAAGGGTCTTCAATCTTTCTTTCAATGTTGGCGCGCAGGCGGCAGCGCCCTCCTGCCGCTGCGCAGCGGAGCTATGCCGGGCTCTTCTGCAGGCCTGATGCCGGGTGTCTTGCCGCTACCCGCGATCAAACGCCTCGATGACCGGCGCGAAGCGCTCGAAGTTCTCGGTGGTACGCGGATCGATCGTGACCAGGTGCTGGCTCATCCCGAGGTTGGCGTACTGGTGCAGCGTTGCCGCCATCTCGCCTGGTGTTCCGCGCACCGCCGCCGGGTTCGGATCGTTCGCGTCAAAGGTGAAGCGCGAGCTGCTCGAGCGCACCAGCGTCTCCGGATCACGCCCGACCTCGGCGCACGCCCGGTCCAGCTCCGCCAGCATCGGCGGCAGGTCGTCCACCGAGGCCAGCCAGTCGGAGTTCCAGGCGTCCGCGTAGCGAGCGGTGAGCCGCATCATGCGTGGCAGCTTTGCGCCAAGCAGGATGGGCGGGCCACCTTCCCGCCAGCGCGGGCCACGCGGCAGGTTCACCGCCTCCCGCGCCTGGTAGTAGTGCCCCTCGTAGTTGGCAGCCCCGGTACGCGTCAGGCCGGAGATGATGTGCAGGGCTTCCTCGAAGCGATCCACCCGGTGGTCGAAGGGCAGGCCGAACATCTCGTACTCAGGGCGGTACCAGCCGCAGCCAACCCCGAGCACGAAGTTCCCCTGGCTGATGGACTCCAGCGTTTCCGCCATCTTGGCGATGGAGCCAGGGTTGTGGAACCCGGTGCAGGCCACCATCGGGCCCATCGGCACGCCCGGCAGTGCTGCCGCCAGCCCCGCCAGCGTGGTCCAGCACTCCCAGATGCCACCCTGCGGCGGGCTGAGATCAGGACTGGCGAGCGTGAAGTGATCCGGGAACCAGATCATGTCGAAGCCGGCCTCGATGGCCAGCTTCGCCTTGGCGACCAGCGCCCAGAAATCCTCGCCGTTGTCTGCCTCGCCCGGCAGAGAAGGTCGCAGTAGCGGCAGCATCACCGCCAGGCTCATCGGGCGCTGGCGCTGCGTCGTGATCCAGCGGCCGGTGGGCGCAGCGCCCGCGGCAGGCTCCAGGGCGGCTTTGTCGGGGGCAAGCATCTGCAACAGTCCTTATCGATATCTACGAGAATTCGGATGCGGCCATTCTACGGGCGCATTCCTGTCGGCGGTGTGCGGTCCAGGCTTGCCTGCGCGAGTGGAGGGTCAGATGGCGGTCACGCTCCAGGTCGAGGAGGGGGAACTGGTCGTCCGGCTCGACGGCTGGCAACGCTGGGCCGCCCTCAAGCAGGAGGTGCGGGCGCCGCTGGCGTCGGTGACATCCGCGTCCATCTCCCGGGATGGCAACACGCTCAAGCGCGGGCACCGCTGGCCCGGCTCCTACGTGCAGGGTCGTATGTACGCCGGCACCTGGAAGAGCAAGGGCGCAACCGACTTCTGGATGGTCAGCAACCCGCATGAAGTGCTGGTCATCGAGTTCAGCGGCGGGCCCTACAACCGCTGGCTGCTCAACGTGGAATTTCCGGAAGACTGGGTGAGGCGGTTGACACCGAGGGCGTGGGAGTAGGGGAGTAACCCTCACCCCCAAACCCCTCTCCCGGTGCGCGGGAGAGGGGAGACGGTCGGATGCACCGGCGGTGATGATGCGCACTCCCTTCAAGGTGTCATCCCGAGCTTGTCGAGGGATCTCGTTCCTCTGTCCGCCGCGCCTTCAACCGGCCGGAAGCCCCTCTCCCACGCATGGGGAAAGTGGTTGGGGTGAGGGCCGTTCGGCGCGGAGTTACCCGAGCTCGCCCAGGCCACCCCATCCCAGCCATACAACTTGGCAATCGCAACCCCCATCTGCCACAGTGATTCCCATGACCGATCTCCCCACCGCGGAACAACTGCAGGTGATCCAGCACCCGCCAGGCAGCCACGCCCGGGTGCTGGCGGTGGCGGGGTCAGGCAAGACCACGACGATGGCGCAGCGCGTCCGCTTCCTCGTGGAGTACCAGGGCGTCAGCCCGCAGGCGATCCAGGTCCTGATGTTCAACCGCCTGGCCCGCAACGAGTTCGTGGACCGGCTGACCCGGATCGGGCTGCCAGCCGAGCGCCACCCCCGGGTGCAGACCTTCCACGCCTTCGCCTACAGCCACCTCTCCCGCCTGCAGCAGGCTGGCCTGCTCCCCAGGCTCGCCATGATCGAGGGGGAAGAGGCGATCAACCTGGTCCAGCGCGCCATCCGCGAGGTGCGCCGGGAGGAGGACCCGGCCGGCTACGACACCATGCCCGACCCGGAGGAAGCGCTCGACGCCATCGGGCTGTGGAAGGGCTCGCTGATCGAGCCTCAGCACGCCGGGTATCACGGCAGCCCCTATATGCCCGCCATCTACGCCCGCTTCGAGCAACTCCGCCTGCGGGAAGGGAAGATCACCTACGACGACTTCGTCCCCGACGTGGTGCGCCTCCTTTCGGGCGAGGAGGAAACCGGGGCGCGCTTGCGTCACCCGGAGTTCCTGATCGCCGATGAGTATCAGGATGTGAACTTCGGGCAGCAGCGCCTGATCGAAATCCTGGCCGGGGAGCGCGCCGACATCATGGTGGTCGGTGACGACGACCAGACGATCTACGAGTGGCGCGGCGCCCGCCCCTCCTACATCACGCGCGACTTCCCGCAGGTCTTCTCGAACAAGCCGCACGCCATCTATCGCCTGAGCCGCACCTTCCGCTTCGGCCCGGTGCTGGCCCAGGCCGCGCACAACGTGATCGCCTTCAACACCACGCGCTACCCGAAGCCGCTCGTCTCGCACGATCCCGGTGCATCGTCGGGTGTCGTGCTGCGGCTGGACCACGCCAGCTCACCACTGGATGTCGACCAGACGCTCTGCGACGACATCGAGGCGCTGCTGCACTCGGGCGTCGCGCCGACGCGTATCGCGGTCCTCTGCCGCATGTTCACCCAGTTGCACGGGCTGGAGGCGCGCTTCATGCGGCGCCAGATCCCGTACCACGTGCTCGGCTCCGATCCCTTCCTGGAGCGACGGGAGATCAGCCGCCTGCTGGGCTACATGCGTCTCGCGCTGACGCACGACGAGCCGCTGGACGATTCCAGCGCCCGCGCCTTCCTGGACATCTTCAACTTCCCGAGCCGCATGCTCCCCCGCGCGGCCGGGGAGGAGAGCGTGCGCATCGCGCGGAGGTACGGCGGCACGATGCAAACGGCCCTGGCCGCCACGCAGGACGAGACGCGCTTCGCGCTCAACTCCGGGCAGCGCCAGCGCGTGGCCGAGCTGGCCCGCCTGATGACCCGCGCCGGGCGCGTGATCCAGGACGAGGAGCAGGGGCTGGCCGGCAACTTCCTGGCCTGGCTGGACGACGAACTCGGCGTCTCCCGGCACTTCGACAACTACTACGGGAAAGGGGAGGGCTCCTCCGAGCGCAAGGGCGCCATCGCCAACCTCATCCTCTTCGCCACGGAGTCGGGCCTCACCGCGCCGGGGTTCCTCGACCTCGTGGACAGCTTCGATCCCACCTGCGGCCAGCCGGAGAGCCAGCAAATTCGCCTGACCAGCATCTTCCGCACGAAGGGCCTGGAGTACGACTACGTTGTCATCCCGCGCTGCGAGGAGGGGTACATGCCGTGCCTCGTCGCCAACGAGCCGCAGGTCTTCGACCGCTCCGGCCGCGTGCGCGACCCCGAGCCCTCCGAAGCGATCGAGAACGAGCGCCGCCTCTTCTACGTTGGCATCACCCGCGCCCGGAAGGCCGTCTTCATCGGCGCGGTGGCCCGCCCGGAGAAGGGAGCTGCCAGCAGCGCCGTGCAGTCCTCCCGCTTCCTGGAGGAGATCCAGCTTCCCTCGGTCAACGACCTCATCGGCCCCATCGTCGACGCCCACCAGGGCCTCAGCACGAGCGAACCCCGCCTGGCCCAGGCGATCACTCGCTGGTGCGGCGTCCCGTGGGTCCGCGAGTCCTACCTGGAGAACTACCTCACCGCGCTGGGCGATGAACCGCTGACGCTCACCGCCGCCAATGCGATCGCCCGTTCCACCGCCCAGCCCTTCACGTACGCCTACACCTACCCCTCACAGTCAGCCCGCCGGTCAGGAGAACCTGAACGGGGCGACTGGAAGAGTGGGCTTCCGGAATGGTTGCGGCAGAGGAGCTAACGGTCTCTCCCAATCAGGCAAGCGCCCGCAGGCTCCTGCCGGAGGCGCTGACGACGTCTGTGCGTAATGGCTGCTCCAACTCCTGAAACCCGGCCCAGCGCGGAAATAGAGGCAAGGCAGGCCGTGCTGGAGGTATTCCCCCGGACTGAGGACCGCTGGCAGCTTGCGACGGCTCGCCAGGAATCGCCAGATTGTTTGCTCCCGAGTGATCCAAATCCCCCTTTCGCTACGAATTACCTGTAGGGCTGACACGACAGCCTCTCGTGTCGCTGGATGACGCGGCGCGACTTGCGGCCGTCCAGGGGTTTGCGGCCGGGCTCCCGGCCGGGTACGGGTGCCTGCCGCACCCCTCACATGGCAAACCACAAGGGGAAGATCGTGACAAGGAACGCGCACGACGACAGCAGGATGCAGAGCCTGATTGGCCTCAGCCGCCGTGACGCACTCCGGGTGTTTACCGCGCTCTTCGGCGCAGCCGCCGTGACCGGGATCGTCACCTCAGAGAACGAAGCCGACGCCAGGAACCGCAACAAGAAGCAACGACGACGGAAGCAGCAGCGGCGGCGACGGCGGCGGAACCAGAAGCGCCTCTGCCCGAACGGCGACAAGACGCTGACCTCGATCCGCGTCGTCCACGCCTCGCCAGACGCCCCGAACGTCGATGTCTATGTCGACGGGGCGCTCGCCATCCAGAACCTGGCCTTCGGTGAGGCGACGGACCTGTTGCCAATCCCGGCCGGCACGCGCAACATCCAGGTCACGCCAGCGGGGGTGACCACGCCGGTGGTGATCGATGCCGACGTCGCCTTCGACGCCTGCAAGGCGTACGAAGTCTCGGCCACCGGTTTCCTGACCGGGAGCCCGAGTATCGGCGCCCAGGTCTACGAGATCGACCGCAACTCGCTCGGGAAGAAGACCACCCGCGTCCGCGCCATCCACAACTCCCCGGACGCCCCGCCGGTGAAGGTGTTCGTCGCCGGGTCCGCGACCCCGCTCTTTGACACCTTCTCCTTCCCGAACGCGACCCCGTTTGCCGAAGTCCCGGAAGGCACGTACGACCTCGAAATTCGCGTCGCCAGCGACAACGCGCTGGTGCTCGCCATCCCGGGCGTCCCGCTGACCGGCAGGACCGTGGTGGATTTCTTCGCCATTGGCTCGGCGGCCACGCCACCCGACGGCGCGGGCTTCGCGGTGCTCCCGCTCACGACCCCGGTCTAACGCACCGGGCAGAACCCGCATTGTTTTGCGCATCAGCCCTGGGTGCCAGCCGGCACTCAGGGCTGATCTCTTGTCGAGTCTGTAGTGGCGTATCGGCCCGCTGCCGACACCTTCGCCCGTTCGGTAGCCAGGGAGTTCACATACGCTGGATCATCTTGGAATGCGCGACCCGCGCGCTCCAGCAATGTCCGCGTCCTAGCAGGTGATATCTACCAGCCCCGCCTCCCAGAGCCGACCCTATGCTCCAACCCATCGCTCTCGTTGACGGTGCCTGTGGGTGTACGTACTATCGTGAAGAGGTTGGCGTCGCCGTCGGCCTGAGGACGACGTTCTCTCTTGACGTGGAAACCGGAAAGGCGGGGTGCCTTGGCCAAGCATCGAATCTACCTGATGAGCTTCGCAAGCGTCTACCCCGCGTACATCGCGAAGGCGGAGAAGAAGGGGCGGACAAAGGCGGAGGTCGACGAGATCATCCGGTGGTTGACCGGCTACGATCAGGACGGTCTGGATGCGCAACTCGCCAACCAGACGGACGTCGAAACCTTCCTTGCGGAGGCCCCTCACCTGAACCCGTCGCGTGCGCTCATCAAGGGTTCAGTGTGCGGCGTTCGGGTGGAAGAGATCGAAGAACCCACCATGCGCGAGATTCGTTACCTGGACAAGCTTGTCGACGAGTTGGCCAAAGGGCGGCCGATGGAGAAGATCCTGCGAGCCTGATGATGTCCACCGTCTCTCGGCTCGACACAATCATCGCTCGCTCGTCCTCGTCCTTCACGCCCCTCCTCGGCATCGGCTCGGCGGCCAACCCACCCCAGGGCGTCGCCTTCACCATGCTCCCGCTCACAACTACCGTGTAGCGCACCGGACGGCGCGGCCGACTTGAACATCAGCCCTGAGCGCAAGTCGGCGATCTCGGCTAATCCGTTGTCGGTGCTCCGGTGATTGCCTGGTAGTGAACCCGGGTTGACGCCAACACCATTGCCCGCTCCGTCGCCCAGCGCTCCGGGGAGGTTGAGCGCGGCGAGTGGAAGAGCGGGCTGCCGGAGTGGTTAGGGCAGGAGGAGGGGAGATAGCTCCTATGCTAGTTAGGTGTTACTTGAATGAAGACTCGCCTTACAGTTCCCTCTGAGTGTATTGACTCGACAACACCATAGTATCGATTACCCACATCCATCATGGGCGCCAAGAATTGGGCGACCTCCCCACTCAACATGCCTAGATGCTCGGCGTTGACCTCACCTGAGATGGCATTCCGGTCATAGACTGCGTCATAGTCTCGAATCAGCCGCACGTGCTCTCCAATCTGAAGGTCTTCTGTCTTGATGATTGCAATTGGATCACTAACTACTATCTGGGCTCCAATTGGGAAAACCTCGTCCCCGAGCTGAACAAACTGCTCCACGACGGAGTTACGAGAAAGGCCACGCAAAGTAGCTGCGATGTTCTCGATAGCGGGACCGGTCAATTGGTATCTGGCAACCAATTCGTCAATTTGCCACTCAGCTAGCCAAGCGGCAAATCCACTCAATGTCGGACGCAGAGCGACTCTCTCATAAGCTTGGCTCAAGCGAATAGCAACTGATCGGTACTGAATTCCGAGGCTCACGGCCCAAACGGCGGCGACGGTAGGAACGCCAAATTTGAACATCGGGGCGAGGTACTTCACCACAGGTGCGAAATCGCTCTCGTCAATTCCGAGTTCTCGCGCAGCTATCTTGAGGTAGGCAGTAATGCCCCAAGGCAAACCAAACTGAAAGGTGTCTTCAACAATTTCTGCGATAGTCTCGGGAGGAGTCTCGTCATCAGAAAACATGTCACTGAGGCGACGCGAACTCTCACCAGAAACCCAGGCATTAGCAAGGGATGTCAATTCAAAAACAGGCTCGACTCGCGGCCGAATCTCTTCGGCCGCGAAGCAATCTGTCAACACAAGCTCAATTAGTTGCTCGCGTGTTTGCTCTTGGCGCCCTGTAAGAACTTCTCCTAACTCGGTGCCACGAGCTTGAATCTTTGAGAGGATTGCCGAACAGCCATCAACTGAAAGGCCCGTGTCCGCGAAAAGTTTGCGAACTTCCGAATCCGGAACTCTTGAGAGAACGGTATCTGCCAAGCGGCGCAGCGCCGCCTTCGCCGCAGACTGGTTATCTGGATCAGTCCCTAGTTCGAGAGAGGCAAGAGTTGATGCAAAGACTTTAGAAATCCATTCATCCGTAACCTCAGTTGCATCTTCCTCAACAAGCAGCGCAAGCAGCGGAGAGTCCAACAGAGGCCATAAAGACTCCTCACTGATACGATCATGAACGAGCTGAATCAAGTAGCTTGCTAACGCACTCGATATTGGTTCTAAGTCGGATCTGCGGCGCGCGTAAAGTCGTGCACTCCGGAAGTCACCATCACTAATGCAGAGGTGCAGAATGAGGCCCTCTGTTTCAAATCCAGCCCTCCCAGCCCGGCCAGAGATATTCCAGTATTCTCGGGCAGACATCGGTATAGATGTGCCGTTTGCATAGCGCGATGTTGAGTGAATGATTACGGTCCTAATAGGAAGATTGACTCCCTGAGCCAAAGTGCTCGTGGCCACGATCACGCTGAATCGACGCTCGCGGAAATCTTGCTCGATAGCTCTTTGAATCACATCTGGAATCCCCGCGTGATGTACGGCGATTCCTCTCTGAAGCTTTCTTGTGAGCGAGTGATCTTCCCCGAGCCAGTCTTTGCTGATCTCTGCGGACCTAATCTGACGAGCATTGAACTGTGGTACGACCGCTTCGCCCGCGCGCTCCGTGAACTCGATGCGTTCCATAAGCGCATCGCTGACAGCGATCGTGCTACGTCTCGATGCACAGAAGACCAGTACTGAGCCTGTCGCAGCGAATTGGTACGCTAGTTCTGCCGCAGTTTGCGCCTTATTTGTGACATCCGGAAACCTCTTGGAGTTCATCCTAAGCGTTTGAGGGTTCTGAAATCGGAACTGGTTCTGCTCCACCACTCCAGGTACGAACTCTTCAATCCCTGTTGCGTCGGAATCAGGGAAGAACTGCACGAATCCCCTCTTTTCGCGCCATTGAAAGATTGCATGACGCTGTATGGCGGGACGCCAGTCCGATCTTGCGACCATTCCGCCTCTATCACCTAGCCATGCTGCTACCGCGTCCAAGCTAGAGTCAGGTATTACCGCAGAAAGAAAAATGAATCGTATGTCTGGCCAACCAGATCGAAGTCTCCCTAGAAACAGTTCAAACTTCGGCCCACGACTTTGATCCTCGACGAGTTGTCCTTCATCGATGACAACGAGTGCTACGGAATCGAAAAACTCCTGGTTGGTTCTCGAAAGTAAATCCAGCTTCTCTGGAGTAGCAATCACTAGATCAGCTTGCTCAAGTATTTCCAACTCGGCGGAATTGGACTCGAAGCTGCCAAGAGTTGTTGACAGACGAAAACCCAGGCCGGACATCAAGCCCTTGAGGGCTGACTCAACTTCTGACGCAAGGGATCTGAATGGCGTAACGTAAACACATCGCGCCCCCGGCCTAGAAACAAGAAGTTCGACGATTGCCAGTTCCGCGATACGAGTCTTGCCTGCGCTGGTGGGCATGCGTATTACGGCCGCGGACGGATGCTCAAATAGGCCATTCTCAATGGCTGCTATTTGAGAGGGCCACAATTCCACGATTCCGGCATTCTCTTCAATGCGTTGCCCAAGCCCTCTCGCCAGCAGAAGCAAATATCTAGTCCAAAGAGCATTTTGGGGGTGCAGTCCGTGAAGCTGTGCCCAAGTTGATCGCCCACGCATATGAGGCAGAACACTTAGCAGCATTCGTGCTAGGGAATGCTTTGAGATCGATCCAGTAGCAGCGAGCATTTGAGTAGCAAGTGTCAGCCTCTCAAGCGCCCTAGAGAAGGACCCCTCCGATCCCTGTAGAAAGAATCGACAGGCGTCGATGGTTGCACTGGCGATGAGTCCTTGTGCTGCCAACTCCAGGACATCTAAGTCATCTGCATCGGTAGGTACCGTATCGAGAATATCTAGGGCCAACCTCTCAGCCTGGAGAAACTGTCTTCGAAAAAAGAACCCTGTGAGAAGAGGCAGTCTCGGTGCTTCCGAACCGAGAGGCTTTCGCATCAACTCACGGGACAAGCAAGCCGCGTTCGCTTGGTAACCGGCCAGTTCGTACGCCAACATTGCGTTAACAGTCGCGCTGAACTGCTGAGGACCGATTACAACCCGAGAAATGCTTTCCCAAATTTGACCAAGTCTCCTAGCACGGGAAACAAAATCAAGATCACCACCTGTGTTTGCCACCGACATTACAAAGTTAAGGTCTATAAGAGCAGCCGTTGCATTCTTTAGCAAGCGAGAAAGATCGTAGGTCCATCTAACATCTCTCTGCTCACCAGGGAGTGCGACAAGAGCTGCATGTGATCGCACTTGAGCTACTTCGTTTCGGAACCCTTGATCCTCGAAGATATCCAGGCGACGCAGGGCGTCGAGGCTGCCCTCAGTCATCAGTCAGACTCGCAACAACTCCGACAGCGCCATACGTAGTATCGGTTCTGCCAACCAACCCTTCGATCCGGACTATATGCACATGTAGTGGTTCTAGGAGAGAATCGTGCGCTTTTAGCTTGTCCAAGTCTGTGTCCCGCCAACGCGCTGACTCCACGACTAGCATTACGTGATGAACATCAAGCGGCTCTTGGCTTCTACGACGCAAATAGTTCAGCAATGCATCCGCAAGAGTATGTCGTTGATCAACGAGCACTTGGGCAGCAAATCCCACGATTGCAGGGATGCTTTCACTACAGTCTTTTTGCAATTGATCGTGAGCTTCGAAGATTAGATCTGACAATCCAGCCCGGGTAGATCGGAACTTGGCCTCAACATAGGCAACTTCTTGAATTGTCCCGTCACGTACTTTGAGAGCCAGCACGTCGGTTGCCTTGGGAGAGTCGTGCGATGCGGTTCGGAATCTAGGTTTCCGAATCGGCACCTCATAATCATGAAACTCTTCCAGGACCCGAACCGATAGCACCTCACCAAATACACCACGTCGGAGTATCCCACTTCCTGGCATCCGTGAAGCGATAAATTGCTGTAGCAAGCTTGTTGGCAGGTTCCGTACCGCAGCCTCAAGTAGCTCTGTACTAAATAGATGCTCTGCGATCTGAGGGGCAAGCAAACTTGGAATGTCTAGCTGATCGCTGGGTTGCTCCGACATTCGCCAGACAGCAAATCCTTCCGGAAGGTCTTCACGCTCATCAATTGTGAGCCAGCCGTCAATGATCCTTGTGACCATGATCGACTCCTAACCGAAATCTCGGCCAGAACCACCACGAATGATCCGAATCTTGCCAAAATCGAACCACGAAGATGGCAGCTAATTGGAACGACTATTCAGCCGAAAGTTCCTCCACCTGCCTCGCCGCTATGCGCTTGTCCACTACAGATGCCGATCTAGCACGCGGACCTAGACCGTCACCACCACCTGCCCATCCTCCACCCGCACCGGGTACGTCCGCACCTTGAGCCGGCTCGTGACCAACGAAACTCCGGTGGCGATGTCGAACTCGATGCCGTGCCAGGGGCAGGTGACGATCTCGCCGTCGCGGACCCAGGCGAACTGCCAGTTCGTGGCGGCGGAGCAGGCGGTGGTGCCGTTCACGGTGCCCTCGCAGAGGGGGCCGAACTGGTGAGGACAGACGTTCGGCAGGGCGTGCAGCTCGCCGTCGACGTTGAAGATGCCGACCGCCACGCGCCCCAGTTGCACCACCTTGTGGCTGCCCGGCGGGAAGTCGGCCAGGGGACCGGCGTTGTGCTCCGCCACGCCTAGGCCTCCTTTCCGGCCGGGGTAGGGATGTTGAACAGGCGCAGCGCGTTCTCGCCCATGATCAGGCGCTTCGCCTCGCGCGACATCGGCAGCTTCATGATCGCGCGCGGGTGGTCGAAGTCGTGGTGCGGCCAGTCGGAGGCGAAGAGGATGCGCTCCGGCCCGCCGATCTGCTCGATCGTCGCCACCAGGTCCTTCGGGTCGTCCGGCTCCTCGATCGGCTGCGTCGCGAACCACATCCGCTCGCGGATGTACTCGCTCGGGCGCTTCTCCAGGAAGGGCACCTGCCGCCGGTACTCGTGGTAGTACTTGTCCATCCGCCACATCATGTACGGCACCCAGGCGATCCCCGCCTCGGTAAAGACCACGCGCAGCCCCGGGAAACGCGCCGGCACCCCGCTGTGCATGAGGCTGGTCATGTTCGCCATCATCGCGAAGGAGTGCGAGAGCACCTGCCGCGCGAAGTGGTTCTCGAACTGGTCGATCTGGCAGGGGAAGGCAGGCGAGACGATCGTCACGCTGTGCAGGCAGACCGGCAGGTTCACCTCCTGCGCCGCCTCGAAGATCGGGTCGTACTTGCGGTGCCCCCAGAGCGGGTTGACCCCCGCCGTCGGCAGGTAGACGCCGACGAAGCGGCTGTCCCTGGCGTACTTGCGGATCTCCGCCGCCGCCGCCTCCGGGTTCTGCGGGCTGGCCAGGATCACGCCGTAGAAGCCCGGCTCGTCCAGCCACATCTCCTGCAGCCAGCGGTTGTAGGCGCGCCCCAGGAAGGTGGCGTACTCGATGTTCGGCACCGCCGCCATCAGCAGCATGTGGTCCGGGAAGAGAATGCCGACATCGACGCCGATGGCGCTCAGCTCGGCGCGCATCTGGGCCGCGTTGTGCACGGAGCGGTTGGGGTGCTGCCCGGGAATCGGCGGATCGGGCCGCAGGTTCGGGGCAAAGCCTGGCACCTGCAGGTAGGGGTAGTTGGCGCCCGCGAGTTCCTGCAGTGACGCCTGCCACGGCGGGTCGCAGTAGGGTGCCAGCGCGTCTGGCGTGTCGTTGACGTGAATATCGACATCCACGACCACCATTTCGGTCGGGGCGACGCCCCCCTCGGTGGGGCGTTCGGTTACGGCAGTCATGGGTACGAAACGCTCCTTCTCCTGGAAGTCAATGCATCATCCATCCGCCGTCGATCTGGATCAGTTGTCCAGTGATGAACGAGGCGGCGTCACCCGCGAGGAACGTCACCAGGTGGCCAACGTCCTCGGGCGTACCACGCCGCTTGATGCTCTGCGCGGCCAGGATATCCCGATTATAGGTTTCGAGGTCAGGGTGAATCTTTTCCGCATCGGTCGGGAACGCCCCCGGCGAGAGGGTATTCACCGTAATGCCATCCGGGCCCGCTTCGCGAGCCAGCGCCCGCGTCAGCCCCACGATCCCGCCCTTGGAGGCGACGTAGTCGAGCAGGTAGGGGACGCCACCGAAGAACGTAATCGAGGCGACGTTGATGATCCGTCCGTGGCCGGACTCCTTGAGCGCGGGGTAGGCGGCGCGGGCGCACAGGTAATACCCCTTGAGATTCGTATCCAGGACGTGATCCCAGTCAGCCGTGGTGATCTCCGTCCACGGCTTGCGGTGATAGACGGCGGCGTTGTTGACGAGGATATCAATGCCGCCGAACGCGTCGATGACGCGCTCCGTCATGGCCGCGACCGACGCTTCATCAGCGATATCGACCTCGACGGCGAGTGCCTGCCCGCCTCCCTCGTTCACGGACGACGCTACCCGCTCCAGCTTCTCCCGGGTGCGCCCCACGACGGCCACCGTGGCGCCCGCGGCAGCCAGGGCGGCGCAGATGCCGCCGCCAAGCCCGCCGCCACCGCCCGTGACAACTGCCACTCGGCCATCCAACCGGAACGGATTCATGCCGTCGTCTCCGTCGCTATCGCGGTCCGCGCCTACTACGCCGCCAGCCGCTGGGGTCGTCTCCGTCATCACGGGGCCCTCCGCCACACCGGGGGTTGTCGTTCCGGGTACTCCTCGGCCTGGCCGCTGGCAACCAGCTCGCGCAGGTGGGCGCGCAGCGGTCCCCCCAGTTCGTTCGCCATCGAGGTGAAAGGCCCGAGGACCGGGTTGAGGCTGGCGAGCAGTCCCGCCAGGGTAACTTCCCCCCACGCCTCCAGCTCCGCCAGGACCGCGGCCCGTGCCCGCCCTACGAAGGCCAGGCTCTCATCCAGGAAGCGATCGACCGCGTCACCTTCCATCACCGGGTAGTGGGCGGTCAGCAGCCGTGCCGGCTGCAAGCCCTGGAGCCGGCGAATGGACGCCTCGTAGGCCTGGCTGAGCATGTATGGCGGCGGGTGGATGACCTCCCCGTCGAAGTTGAGCAGCCCCGCGCCCAGCACCGCGTCGGTGACAATCGCGGTCCGGGAAACCGGCTCCCAGAGCCCGAGGTGGCCATCGGTGTGACCCGGCAGGTGGAGCACCTGCACCGCAAGGGAGGGGCCGAGGCGGAACCATTCGTCTCCCACAAGCTCGAGATCGACCGGAACGTCCGGGCCCATCACGTCGCGGAGCCAGGCCTTGGCGTCATCGCCATAGTCGGCCGCCACGCCGTGGGCGGCGTACCACCCGTACCGCTCGCGCATGATTCGCTCACGGTCAGCGATCAGGGGGACGTCGGCAGCGTGCGCGCAAAGAACCGCGCGCGGCGCAGCCTCGCGCACTCTGGCATTGCCGCCGAAGTGATCGGCATCGGCGTGGGTGATGAGAACGTAGTCGAGGTCAGCCGGGTCGAAGCCCAACTCGTGAAAGCCGGGCAGGAGGACGTCATCCGGCGTCGAGATGATGCCGGTATCGACCAGCATCGCGCGCTGGTCGCGCAGCAGGTACTGCGCGAACGGCCGCGGGCCGAGGACACTTTCCAGGCGATAGATCTCGGGCACGATCTCAAGGATGCTCACCGGATACAACCCTCACCCCAACCCCTCTCCCGGTGCCCAGGAGAGGGGCTCTCGGCACCCCACTTGAGACAGAAATCGGCGTCATGGCTTCGGTATTGCCTACGCTCGACGGCGTCGCCTCCCCTCTCCCGCGCAGCTGGTGGGGGGAGAGGGGTTGGGGTGAGGGTTCTGCCCGAGACACACGTGTTGGTGGCTACCGTACCTACTCCCATACAAATCGATTTAACTGGCCGCCGGAGCTGCAGGATCCACCGGCAGGAATTGCAGCGTTGGGTGTTCCGTGAACTGCTGGGAGACGTCGCCCACCAGCCAATCGACCCCGGTCACATCGAGGCGCAAGCTGGGTGCGCCAGCGGTGAAGTCCACCTTGTGCAGGTCCACCCAGACCACGTTTGGGCGATAGCACGACTCGAAGACGTACCGCTTTGTGGTGAGATCGGCAGCAGTGCGCCAGACCGTGGTCGAGATATTGGGCCGGGCGTCATCTGGCGCGCCAAAGGGCTGGGCCGCGTTGCGCATGATGCTGAGCATGGCGGCGATCGCCTCGGCCTCACTGTGCGGCTGTGGCAGGCGGTCCAGGTAGAAGGCGGTGCGCACGAAGCGGTCGTTCGCCTCGGTGCTGCCCGGGATCGGCAGGTCGCCGCCGAAGCCCACGTAGCGCTTCACGTTCGCCAGTTGCTCGTCGTAGGTGGGGGAGTTGGTCACCACCGTGAATTCCGGTCCGTGGTGAATGACCATCTTGCCGTCGATGTACTCGATGACGGCGGAATCCGCGGTTGGATCTTCCAGCGCCATGTGCAGGGTGACGTTCTTCCCGTAGACGGGATCCACCATCGACACGATCTGGATGTCCGTTTCCTTCATCCAGGCGATGGCCTCAGTCACGGTGGCGAAGTTGTCCAGCACATACTGGAGCCAGACCGACATCCCCAGCGCCGGCTTCTCCGGGTCGTAGGTGCCGTAGTCGGATTCCGCCAGCCAGAGCAGGTGCCCGGCCAGGCCGGCCTCGTTGATGCCGTCCGCACCAATCAGGTCGTGCTGGCTGGCGATCACGCTGCCGTACTTCGAGGTCCAGGTGATCTTGCCGTCCAGGGCGTCGTTACGCTCCTGGCCGCGCGGCAGAATCCAGAGCGCGGTGCCCAGCTCATCGACCCAGTCCATGTTGCGGCCGACGAGTACATCGCCGTTCGCATCTCCCCAGAGCGCGCGTGTGCACATGGTCTGTTCCCCCTCGTCATCACGCCGCCGTCAGCCCCAGAGGAGGCTGGCCCCCGCCATCGACAGCGATGTCTCGCCTGCCATACGCCCAGCATCTGGGCACAACGCTTGCTCAGCCTCGGCGTGCATGATAGGTTGCCAGCACCGCCAACGACGCGTCGTCCCAGCCGAACGTTCTTCATTGTCGCGCACAGAGGCCGGGTTTGGGCACAACCGCAGAGAGACAGGGAGCCTTGCGTGAGCGTTCCACCGTCTGCCACCGCGCGTGATGAGGTGTACCCGCTGCGTCGCGAGCGTAATGTCCGCATCCCGATGCCGGACGGCATCACGCTGGCCGCCGATCTCTTCATGCCGGATGTTCCCGGCCAGTTCCCGGTCGTCATCGAGTACCTGCCGTACCGCAAGAATGACGTCGGGCACGATGGCTACTTCGGTCACCGCTACATGGCCGAGCGCGGCTACGTGGTGGCGCGTATCGATGTGCGCGGCACGGGCGACTCCGAGGGGCAGGCGGAGGACGAGTACTGCCTGCAGGAGCAACTCGACGGCGTGGCGGCCATCGCCTGGCTGGCCGAACAGCCCTGGTGCAGCGGTACGGCCGGCATGTTCGGCACCTCCTACGGCGGGTTCAACTCCCTGCAGGTCGCGATGCACCGCCCGCCGGCGCTGAAGGCAATCTGCCCGATGTACTTCACCGACAACCGCTACACCGATGACTGCCACTACAAGGGCGGCCAGATGCAGATGCTCTACGACGTCGGCACCTACGGCCTGGCGATGGTCGGGCGCAACATGCTCCCCCCGCGCCCCGATCTCACCGGCGAGCGCTGGGCGGGCATCTGGGAAGGGCAACTGCAGAACGAGCCGTGGCTGCTGCGCTGGCTGGCCCACCCCACGCTGGACGAGCAGTGGCGGCACGGCTCCCTCTGCGAGAACTACGGCGCCATCGAGTGCGCCACCTACCTGATCGGCGGCTGGCGGGACGGCTACACGAACTGCAACCTGCGCGCCTACGAGCACCTGACCTGCCCCAGGAAAGTGATGATCGGTCCGTGGCTGCACGTGCAGCCTCACGTCGGGCAGCCGGGGCCGCGCATCGACCACCTGCGGGAGATGACGCGCTTCTACGACTACTGGCTGAAGGGGATCGACAACGGGATCATGGACGAGCCGCCGATCGCCATCTACGTCCAGGAGTACGACCCGCCCGTCAACAACCGCCCGCTCACCTCGGGCTCCTGGCGCTACGAAACGGCCTACCCGCCGGTGCGGCGCGAGGATGTCACCTGGTATCTCGGGCCGGACAGCCTATCTATGGAAGAAGGTGGGGGAGCTACCGCGGGAACCGCGGTCGTGGCGACCCACCCGGCCGTCGGCATGACCTTCGGCATGTTCTCCGCCGGTTCCCCGCTGGTGCTGCCAGGGGATCAACGCACGGAGGAGGCCTACTCCGCTGTCTTCACGGGTGACCCGCTGGAGGAGCCGCTGGAGATCCTGGGCCGCCCGCGCCTCACCTTCCAGGCCGTCACCGACGCCGAGGTGACGACCTTCACGGCGCGCCTGTGCGAGGTGGCGCCGGATGGCAGCTCCGCCCTGATTACCAAGGGCGTGCTGAACGCCACCCACCGCGAATCGCACACCGATCCCACACCACTCGTGCCTGGTGAGGCGTACACGTTCACGATCGACCTCGATGAGACGAGCTGGCGCTTTACCCCTGGCAACCGGGTACGCCTCTCGGTCTCCCACGCCGATTTCCCGAACGCCTGGCCCGCCCCCACACTCTGCACCAGCCAGATCACGCTCGGCGGCCCGGATGGCGCAACGCTCACCCTGCCAGTCCTGCCGCCGCCGGACGAGGACCTGCCGCCAGTCGACTTCCGTCCCTCGACGTTCCCGCAGAGCGCAACGGACAGCGAACCACGCTCCTGGCGCGTCACGCGCGACCTGATGCGCGGCCACGCCGAACTAATGATCGAGAGCCACGGCGTCAGCGAGCCGGACCCTGGCTACGTTCACGAGAGCAGCTCCAGCGCCACCGCCTTCGTCGATGAGCGCAACCCCGCCCACGCCTGGATGCGCGGCCACCAGACGTACATCTACCGCTGGCCGGGGCAGGAGATCGCGCTGCAGTGCCGGGGCCAGATTACGAGCACCGCCGAGGCGTTCAACGTCACCCTGCACGTGGACATCACGGTCGATGACGTGCCGCACGCCCAGCGACGCTGGGTGGCCAGTTTCCCCCGCAGCCTGATGTAAACACGCACGCACGGAGCGGAGGGATCGCCATGGCCACCGCCAACGCCGCCAACGCCCTTGCCCCACCCCTGCCCGGCGCGGTCGCGCCCGCGCGGGAGCGCCCCGCCACGTCCTGGTGGCAGGACACCTGGCGCCGCTTCTCGGCGCAGCGCGTCTCCCTGGTGGCGCTGGTCATCCTGGTGGCGCTGGTCCTGCTCGCGCTCTTGGCGCCCGCAATCGCCCCGTACGACCCGGCGCAGCAGTTCCGCCGCGAGGGGCTGAGCCCCGTTGGCGAGCCGCTCCCACCGAACGCGAAATTCTGGCTCGGGACCGATGGCCTGGGCCGCGATCTGCTCAGCCGCCTCCTCTGGGGCGCGCGCGTCTCGCTGTCGATCGGGATCGTGGCCACCGCTATCGTCATGCTGGTGGCGCTGATCATCGGCGGCGCGGCCGGGTTTGCCGGCAACAAGACCGACTTCTTCCTGATGCGCCTGGTCGATCTCATGATCAGCGTGCCGCAGTTCTTCGTCATGTTGCTGCTGGTCGTGGTGCTGCGGCCCGGCGCCTGGGTGGTGGTGCTGGTCGTCTCGCTCTTCGGCTGGCCCTACCCGGCGCGCGTCTTCCGCTCCCAGATCCTCACCCTCAAGGAAGCGGAGTACGTGCAGGCGGCCCGCAGCGTCGGGGTGCCGGAGACGCGCATCTTCCTGCGCCACGTCCTGCCGCACCTGCTGCCACTGGTGACCGTCTACTTCGCGCTGACCATCCCCTCGGTCATCTTCGCCGAGGCCAGCCTCAGCTTCCTCGGGCTCGGTATCCCGGCCCCGACGCCCGCCTGGGGCTCCATGATCCAGGACGGCATGGAGTACTACCGCTCCGCGCCCTGGCTGGTGCTCGTGCCGGGCCTGGCCATCATCGTCACGGTCGTCTCCTTCAACCTGGTGGCGAGTGGCCTGCGCGAGGCCATGGACCCCGCCCAGCGAGGACGGTGAAAGATGCTCCTCTACATCGTGCGTCGCCTGGTCTGGATCGCCATCACCCTGGTCGGCGTCTCCATGCTCACCTTCGGCATCATCTTCGCCGGCCCGACCGACGCCGCGCAGGCGCTGAGTGGCGGCAAGTCACAGCAGGCTACCGTCGAGATGCTGCGCGAGCGGCTCGGCCTGGACCGCCCGGTCCACGAGCAGTACCTGACCTACCTCGGCAACCTGCTCCACGGCGACCTGGGGGAGTCCTACTACTTCGGCAGCCCTGTCTCCGAGGCCCTGGCGCAGCGATTCCCGGCCACGCTGCAACTGGCGCTCGCCATCTTCATCCTGGCGGTGGCGCTGGGGGTGCCGCTCGGCGTGGTCACCGCGATGTACCGGGGTGGACTGCTGGACCGCGGCCTCACGATCATCGGCCTCGTCGCCATCTCCATCCCCAGCTTCCTCTTCGGCCTGCTGATGCTCTACGTCTTCGCCTTCAAGCTGCGGCTCTTCCCGGTCGGCGGGTATGGGACGCTCTCGCACCTGGTGCTGCCCGCGCTCACGGTCGCCCTGCCGTGGGCCGCCTGGTACGGCATCGTCCTGCGCTCGAACATGCTCGACGCCATCGCCCAGGACTACGCGCGCACCGCCGCCGCCAAGGGCCTCAGCCGCTGGACGATCGCCTGGCGGCACCTGCTGCCGAACGCGCTCCTGACCGTGGTCACCATGCTCGGCATGGACCTCGCCGGCCTGCTCACCGGCCTGGCCCTGGTCGAGTACATCTTCGGCTGGCCCGGCATCGGCTGGCAGGCCTTGCAGGCGGCCCAGCGCTTCGACATCCCGATGATCATGGGCAGCGTCCTCTTCGGCGCGCTCCTGATCGGCCTCGCCAACCTGATCGTGGACCTGATGTACAGCTGGCTCGATCCCCGGGTGCGGTAGGGAGGGCGCCCTCACCCAAGTCCTCTCCCCAGGCGGGGCAAGGGGCGCCAGCACCAAAGCAGGGGCATGGACTTCAGCACGCCGAATCTACGCAGGCACGGCCGGCATGAGGTTCGAGGCGTCAACGGCCCCCATGTGTCGTCCTGAGTTAGTTAAAGGTGCTCGTTCCCCAACCAACGCGGGACGAGGTGTCATCCCACTCCAGGTGTCATCCCGAGCGAAGTCGAGGGATCTCGGCCTTGCCCGCCATACAGGGAACGAAGCCTGCCCCCACCGTTCGCGGCCTCATTAAGCCAGCGCGGCCGGTGGTGCCGAGATCCTTCGCCTGCGGGCTCAGGATGACACAGGAGAGTAGACGGGGGTCAAGAACATGCTGCGGCTTCTCGCTCTGCGCGCATCTCGGCGCGTACTTCAGCCACGGCCAGATCAATCTCGCGCTCAAGCTCCTCCGGCGGAACATCGCTGAATAACTCCTGAATCTCCGACACAACGCGCAAGTCCTCTGCGCGTTGTTCGTCCAGGCGAGTCAGCTGACGGTAATCCGCAAGGGAAACCAGTGCGGCCACCGGGGCGCCGCCTTCCTCCACCAGGACACGGCTCTGCTTCTGAGCCACGTCGTGAACCAGGCTCATCAGGTGGCTCTGCACCTCGTTGATTTCCAGCGATTCGGTTTCGGGTTCTGGCTGTGGCTCGCGCATTTCGTCCTCTGCCGGTGATGGATCACGGAAATGGTACCCGCGCGTTCGACACACCGGCCCCACTCCCTGCAAACGTGCGTGAGAAGTGGGGCCGGGCGCGCCGTCACTCGCTACTCAATCCACGCCGCGTCCAGGAAGGGCCAGCCGCCCATCAGGCCATTCAGTGGGTCGTCGTGCACGTTCTCGCGGCCGAGACCGATCGCCTTCTCGTTGCCGAGACCGATCATGCCGACATCGGTATTGATCGCCAGTTCCTCGATCTCACGGTAGGCGGCGATGCGCTCCGGGTCGTCGAGCGGAAGCGCTTCGGCCTTGGCCACGAGCTCGTCGATCCGCTCGTTGCAGTAGCCACCGTCGTTGAAGCCATTCTCGACCGCGGCGCAGGTCATCCAGCCTGAAACATAGTCATAGGCATCCGGGAAGCTGGCCGACCAGCTGTAGACCGCCATTTGCACCTCGCCGGCGCGGATACGGTCGCGGAAATCGCCCCACGTGCCCGGCGTCACCTCGACCTCGATGCCGATCGCCGCCAGGTCGGCCTGGAGACCCTGCAGCGGCCCCTCGTAATCCGGACTCCCGAACAGCTTGATCCCGGTGACGCCATCGGCCAGCCCGGCCTCCGCCATCAGGGCCTTCGCCTTCTCGGGATCGTAGGGGTAGGCGCTCACGAACTCGGCCGAGAACTGCGGCATGATCGGGACGTAGACGCCCTCGAGCGGCTCGACCGTGCCGCCCGTGCTCTGCGAGAAGAACTGCTTGTCGATGGCGTGGGCTACGGCCTGCCGCACCTTGAGGTCGTTGAACGGCGCGTTGCGGGTATCGGTGAACAGACGCGTCGATACCGGAGTGGCGCCGATGCGGCGGGTGGCGGCGTACTGCTCGTCGTTGATCACCGCCGGGGTTTCGGCCGCGGGGATCGTGTGGATGAACTCCGCCTCGCCACTCTCCCAGCGCAGCATCTGCACGGAGGGCTCCACGTTCAGCGAGAGTTCCACCCGGTCGAGGTAGGGGAGGCCTTCCTTGAAGTACTCCGTGTGCTTCTCGAAGATCACCTGCTGCCCGGGGTCCCACTGCACGAACTTGAAGGGCCCGGTGCCGATCACGACCGACTTGCCCCACTCCTCGCCGGCGTCGATCACTTCCTGCTTCGGGCTGATGCCGTTCATGGTCATGGAGAGAATCGCCGGGAAGACGGCCTGCGGCGTCTTCAGCGTCACTTCCAGCGTGTAGGGGTCGATCACCTTGACGCCGGAAAGGTCCTTGGTGTCGCCGGCGATGACCTCGTCGTACCCGACGACGTTCTCCATGTAGGTCTTGCCCCAGCTGTAGACCTCCGGCCAGAGCTGCCAGGCCAGCGAGAAGGCAACATCGTCCGCCGTCATCTCCCGGCCGTTGTGGAACTTCACGCCCTGGCGCAGGGGGATGGTGTAGACGAGACCGTCGTCGCTGACGGCCGGAAAGTCCGCGGCCAGGTCCGCAAAGAAGGTGTTCTCGGCGTCATAGGCGTAGAGCCGGTTGAAGACGAGGCTCCCGGAACTCCACCAGTCCTCGCTCCCCTCGGCGCCGCCGGGGTCCATGCTGCGGATATCGCCCGAGCCGAGGAGTCGGTAGGTGCCCCCGGCCTTGGGAGTGGCGTCCTGCGCACGCACAACACGCCGGGGTGCTGGCGCCAGACCGCTCACAAGGAGCGACGCCCCGGCCGATGCCGTCAGCAATCCACGACGTGACAACCGGGCCTGGTGCAGCCGAGCGTTCATGCGTGCCTCCCCTGTTGCGTTGTGCTCCTGCGAACGGCCGCGCCTCCCGTACCCGACGTGCTTCGTCGTGACAGGGAGGTGTGGCAGCGTGAATCGACGCTGTCGCAGAAAAGATCGGTACGGCGATCCTATGGGCGCTTCACGACGGCGTCAAGAGACAGAGCCACATCCTTTTCCTGTGCACGCTGCCGAGACACAACCCGATGGCGCTCATAACTGGCGCCGCACGCTTCATTCTCCGGATGGGTGCGGGGCCAAACGCAGCTCCATCGAGACGGAATACAGCACAACTTGAGTTGGGGGTTTCGCCCTTCCTCATCGTGGCGACGCATGCCCTGACGAGCGAGATCTCGTGCATTCCGCACCCACGTCCGGGGCAACCTGGAATGCGACCGGTTCGTGCGGCAAACACTGAGCCCGCCGGCCACTCGCTCCACGCACCATCCTCACGCCTGGTGACCAGCCAGTCAGGCTCAGCTTGGCGCCCAGACCGGAGAACGACGTCATCCGCGCTCAAGGAGGGAACACAGAGCCGAGTCTCAGGCGCCGAACTCGCCAAGCTGGCGACCATCCTCGAACAGCTCCGAGAACAACTGCTCAGCCAGCAGCGCGCCCTCATCCCCGCAGAGGATCAGGTCACAGGCAACGGAGCGCAGCACCGTGGTGTGCCCCGTGACGACCGCCCTGGTGAGCAGCGTCTGTTGCTCCTCGTGCTCGCTGTCCGACCAGGTGATTTTCAGCGTGCCACGCCGGCCCAGGCGCTCGAACGCGTCTTGCCACGACTGGCGATCGCTCAGGAGTTTCTTGAGGAGACGCGCCCGGTCGTGCATGAACTGCTGGCGCTCGTCGTCACTCCATTTCTCGATTGAAGATTCATGTTCAGGGATCATGGGTTTCTCGAACCTGTTTCGTGGGTAGCTGCGTGACGCAGTCGCATGAACCTGACCATGATAGAACACATGTTCCACTGAAATCCGCTACCCCCTGGCCTTGCTGGTGACACAGGCGACGGCGTGCAAGCCCGAGCAGGAGATGCGCGTCCTTTTCCATCTGCTCCGGTCGCCTTGGGCGATGAGCACCGATCGCGATCTCCTGTGGGAGCGCCTCCTGGCGGTATCGCAGCAACCGGGAGTGCCACAGTGTTCGCTCCGCCGGGCTACCAGCGCGGCGCCTGACCGGAGCCATTCAGGAGCACGAGGAGAGGGGCGTCGGGACCAATGGAGACCGGGATCGGCCGGCGCGGAGGTCTCCGGCGAGCCGCGGGGCGAGACATAAGCACGGGCAGACCCGAGTGGGTCTGCCCGTGCTGGCACGATGGGGGTGAGTCGCCAGCGTGCGTGATCCGCTAGCTGCCACCACCGCAGACAAAGCTCCAGACATGGGACTCGACTTGCGGCTCGACGAGGACGTTGCCGTTGGCATCGACGTGGTCGCTCTCGGCGTGGCACCAGGCGATGCCCTCCGGCCGCACCTCGTACGTGCCCGGGGGCAGGTTCGGGAAGCGCACCTGCCCCTGCGCATCCGGGGCGAGGGTGGCCACCGGTGCGGCGCCATCCACCTGGAAGAGGCTGAACTGCATCCCGGCCGCCGGGCTCGTGCACTGGCCGAACCAGTCGTAGGCGTCCACCGGCTGGGCGGTGGGGCACAGCCACGCGTCCACCACAATCGTCCCGGTGTCCACGTTCTCATCCGCCACCTGCAGCAGCGTGGGACCCGCCGCCGGACGCCGCCCCGCCTCGGTGTCGAGCCAGTAGGTGGTCGGCCGGCCCGGTACGACGTTCCCCTCCAGTTCGATGGTGAGCGTGCTGGGTTCCACCACCTGCTGCAGCGTCTGCGTCGGCTGCGTCGTCTGGCCGCCGGCGATCGCGACGTTGCCATTGCCGCCGGAGGCATCGGCGTTGGCGTTCCCGCCGCTGGCGTTGATGTTCACGTCGTTCGAGCCCTGGACGTTGCCGACGGTGACCGAGCCCCCGTTGGCGTTCGCGTTCGCCACGCCGCCGTTGCCGGCGTTGGCGGTACTCGCGTTGGTGCTGGTGCTGGCTGGCGCCTGGCTCGGCACCGTCTCCCGGCGTTCTGGTGTCGAGTCCGAGCGGATCACCACGGCGCAGAACCGGTCGCGCGGGAGGGTGATCTTCTGGACCAGCGGTGCACCTTCCTGCCCCTGGGCCGTGCCGGTACAGACGGTGCGGTAGCTGGGGGCATCAAAGGTGCAGGACAGGTCGATCCAGTAGGTGGATGGGCGCAGCGCGGTGGGGGGACTACCGGCGAGGACCGCCTGGTTCAGCGAGGTGTCGACCACCTGCTGGTTGCTCTGGTCGCAGTTGCCGGCGCAGACCTGGTTGGTGTTCTGGACCACGGTCTGCGCTGACGCCGCAGCGTCTCCACCCGGCGCATTGACCGTGACGGGGCCAGTCACCTGGCCCTGACCCTGGTTACGGTCCTTGTCCTTATTCTTGTCTTTGTCCTTGTTCTTGTTGCCATCGGCGTACGCCGCCATCTCCGTGAGCGCCAGGGGGCTCACCAGGGCGGCACGAGCGCCGCGCCCGAGCATGGACCGGCGGGAGAGTCCAGACGCGAATGAGCGGGCAAGCGTGTCGAATCTGTTTGTATCCATAGGGAATATCTCCTGGAATTGGGGCAACGTTTGATCAGTGGCAGCCCGTGCCGGCGCCATCGCGTACCAGCGGAGCGCAGGAGCTATGCCATCAGGACACTGAGAGGTTGTTCAGTCGGTACCCCACGATACAGCCCGGCACCCTGCCGGCAGCCGACACCTGGCCAGCCGAAGGGCCTGGGAGCCGGAGGAGCGGCGTCACGCGCGAGACCGTCTCCGTGTACGGCATCGTTGCTTCTGGTCCTCAACCAGGCGGACGCGCCGGGCGTTGCGTCCTGGGAAATGGCTGGCCCTGGAGACGTCCAGCGGGGGCCGTTCCTGGGCGGGAAGACACGGCTGTCGCGGGAGATGCGTCACGATTCACGATTCAGGAGCGGCTCTCCGCCTCACGGTGGTGGGCAGACCGAGAAGGGATGTTGATGGTGATCCTGCCGAAAGTCCGTGACCCCCGGTTCATCACGATCCGCCGCGGCGGAACGCTGACCGATGCCGATCACCACCTCCTGGCCCTGTGGGCGGCAGCGTGCGCGGAGCATGTCCTGCACCACTTCGAGGCCGTGCGGCCGGAGGATCCACGGCCACGCCAGGCAATCGAGATGGCCCGTGCCTGGACCCGCGGCGAGGTCACGATGACCCAGGCGCGCACCGCGGCCGGACACGCCAACGCCGCGGCCAGGGATCTGGCTGGAGCCGCGCGGCACGCGGCGTACGCTGCCGGCCAGGCTGCCGCCGTTGCCCATGTGGCCGCGCACGACCTTGGCGCGGCTGCCTATGCGATCAGGGCCGCCCAGGCTGCGGCGCCGGCCGGGGAAGGTGAGCGCGCCGGGCAACTGGAGTGCGAGTGGCAGCGTACCCAGCTCCCGGAGGCGATTCGCGCGCTTGTCCTCGACGACCAGCGACTCCGCAACGACATCTGCTGGTCGGTGTTCACCTGCTAGGGATCGGCGGGTGCACGGCCCTTACCCTCACCAGTGGTCCGCTGGCGCAGCCTGAGTGGTCAGGAGGGGTGCCCTGGGGAGGAGATGGTCGAGGCCGGGAAGACAGCCTCATCGGTGCAGCCAGGTCTGGCTTACCCGCCGCCACCAGGGACTACGTAGCGACGCACCAGGAAGCGCTCGACATGCTCGATGCCGCCCAGGACTGTGACCTCCTTGATGGTGTCGGGGGTGGTCTTTTCCCCGCGCTCCACCCGCAGTTGGCGCCACTCGGCATAACTCTGCCGCAGGAGCGGCGCGAACGTGGCGTGCCCGCGCCGGGCGGGCTTGCGCAGGCTGGATCCGGAGTTGATGGGAGAGAGCTCGATCTGTCCCGCATAGGCCTGGGCCAGCGACTCGGTGTCGAACACAAACACCACCCGGTCTCGCTGCCGGCTGGCCACGGCGTTCAGGAGCCGGTGCAAACTGCGCTCATCGACCCAGAAAAAGACGCGCTCATTCAGCTTCGTGCACCAGTCCTCCACGCGGAGGCCATCATCCAGGCATCGGGCCAGATTCCCCTCGTGCAGAGGGCTGTTGTCTGTGATCACCGCCACACCACGGTCCGGGTGCGCCAGCGTGACGCGGTCCCGCCGCCGTTGCCGCACAAACGCGTCACGCTGGGCAGTAGGCGTACCGAACAGGTTGAGAATGCGGCTGGTCGAGAGCAGCCCGTGCCGGAGAATGCCATCCAGGTTCGCGGCATCCGTGGCGTGGTACAGGCGCGGGTGCATTGCCGCGAGTTCTTCCGGAGTCATGCTGAGCGTTCCTGCGGTGGAATGAGCCGTCACCAGGGGTCATCAGGGCAATGTGCCAACTTCCGGCAAGTGGCCGGCCAGGCATTACCAACAGCACCACCTTTTGCTGCCTCGATCGCCCTGAAATATCACTTTCGATAGATATACAGGCACAGCGCCGGCCATCACACTGCGCGAAACCACTCCTATCAGACCGATCGACGATGAGTGAGCCCCGGGAGTGACGCAGGATGGAAGCACGGCATGTTGATGCGCTCGCGCGGGCGCTGGCGTTCGCCAACACCCGGCGCAGCCTGATCGGCGTCCTGGCCGCCTTGCCCGCGTCAGGATGGCTTGCGAGTCGTGACGAGGCTGCCGCCAGGAAGAGCAAGCGTCGCAAAGCGCAACGTGCTCACCAGGGCCACAACCCCGGGGTTGAAAAGAAGAAGAAGCGCAAGAAGAAAAGGTGCCGCCCCGAGTCTACCGCCCAGACCTGCGCCGGGCGCTGTGGACAGGTTTCCAACAACTGCGGCCAGGCGGTCGCCTGCGGATCGTGCGCCTGCGGCGCCGCCTGTCCTTCCTGCCAGACGTGCGACGCCACCACTGGCCGCTGCGTGACCAACCCCGCCTTTACCGGGCTCGCCTGCGGGCTTCCGGGGCAGGTCTGCCTGGGGGACGGCGTGTGCGGCTGCAACGACACCAGCTGTGCTGACGGGCAACGCTGTAATGGCATTGTCTGTGTCTGCGACGCTGCCAGTTGCCCGGATGGCTGCTGCGACGGTACTCGCACCTGCCGCGTCAACGAGGAGGCGGCCTGCGGCACCGGTGGAGGAATCTGTTCCCGCTGTCCGGATTGCCAGGTCTGCTCGGGTGGTACGTGCGCTAGCGACACACGCCAGAACCGGACTACCTGCCAACTCCCGGGAGGCGGAGGAACCGGCGTGTGCTGCAACGGCGCCTGCTGCGCGGGATGCTGTGACGCCAACGCCGAGCACGGCGCATGCGGCCCATGCCTGGCGTTCGTCACCAGCACGACGTCCAGTGGCATCATGGGCGGGCTGGTTGGCGCGGATCGCATCTGCCAGGCCCGGGCCGAGGCCGGGGGCTTCTGGGGGAGCTACAAGGCGTGGCTCTCGAACAGCGTCGATTCACCGTCGTCCCGGTTCCGCTGTACGGCCGCGAGTTGCTCTGCCCAGGGATACGAGCGCGTGGATGGCGTCTCGCTAGCCAGCGACTGGACCGATCTCACCACCTGTAGTGCTGGCACTGGCGACTGCCTGGCTGCTGCGCTCGTCCTGAGCGAATTCAATCAGCCGGTCACAAGCAATCCCGCCTGGACCAATACCCGAACCAACGGCACCCCGGGCGGCATTACGAATGTGCACTGCCAGAACTGGACGGCTGGGTCCAACACCGAGATTGGGAATACAGGGTTTCCCGAGCTGAACGATGCAAACTGGACTGCAGCCAGCGCCAACCCCTGCAACAAGGCGAATGCCCTCTACTGCTTCCAGCAGGACTGAGGCGAAGTTACGTTCGGTTTCCAGCATTCCGAATCGGCAGCGAAAGGATGGACAGGCATGATCGATCTGCTGACGACGACGAACCCCGGGGAAACAGCTCACGCCAACGCTAAACCGCGGAAGACGCTGACACGGCGTCGGTGGCTGGCGGCCACGGTGACGGCTGCTGGTGGCGCAGCGCTCGGCCAGGTTTCCGTTCGCGGGCAACAGGCCACTCCGGAGGCAACGCCCCGCGTTGCCGGCCACGATTGGCGCGAGCAGCATTGGGTGGGATCGTGGGCGCGCGGAATGCATGTTCCCCACCGCGGCACGGGCGACGACACCCCGAACCAGGTCTTCGCGCTGGGGGATCGGACGTTGCGGCAGATCGTCCGGCTCTCCACGGGTGGCGAGCAGGTCCGCATCCGCCTCTCCAACAGCATGGGCGACGCACCGGTCGTCATCGGTGCGGCCAGCGTGGCCCTGCGTGATCACGATGCCGTGATCAACCCGGACACGGTGCGAGGCGTAACGTTTTCCGGCTTGCCCGAGGTGACGATACCGGCGAATGCCGTTGTCCTGAGCGACCCCGTCGATCTTCCCGTCGCCAATCTTGCCGAACTGGCGGTCAGCCTCTACGTCCCTGAGACGACAACCGGTAGCACCGTCCACGGAATGGCCTTCCAGACGAACTTCATCTCGTCCCCCGGCGACCGCACGATGGACGCGGGCTTCCCGGTCGAGACCACGATGCAGTCGTGGGTCTTTCTGACGGGCGTCGATGTGCGCGTGGCCGCACCACGCGGCGCCATCGTCTGCCTCGGCGATTCGATCACGGACGGCGTGAACTCCACGCCGGATACCAACCATCGCTGGCCGGACTTCCTGGCTGACCGCCTCGCGGCCTCCGGGAGGCGATGCCGGGCGTGCTGAACCTGGGCATTGCCGGCAACCGTGTCCTGCGCAACGCGCCAGATGGGTACGCCAACTTTGGTCCGGGCTCGCTGGCGCGCTTCGACCGTGATGTCGTGGCCCAGCCCGGGGTGACGCACCTGATCCTCCTCCAGGGGATCAACGACATCGCCCTGCCGGTCTACACCGGATTTTCGGATGAGGAGGTAACGGCGGATCAGCTCATCGCCGGTCTCCGGCAGGTGGCGGAGCGCGCCCACGAACATGGCCTCCTGGCGTACGTGTCGACGATCACGCCCTACGAAGGCTCGGTTGTCTACACGGCAGAAGGCGAGGCGATCCGCACTGCCGTCAACGAGTGGATTCGCGGAGGCGACGCCTTCGATAGGGTGATCGATTTTGACGCCGTCGTGCGGGATCCAGATCATCCCACGCGGCACCTGGCGGCCTATGACGGTGGGGACTCGCTGCACTTCAGCGACGCCGGCTTCAAGGCGATGGCCGAGAGCATCGATCTCGCCCTGTTTCAGCCCAACTGACCAGATCGCGACGAACCTTGTTGAGGCGAACGACGACTCGACGCACGCTGCGCTACACCATGAGCGGCGCCAGCACATTGCGTGACAGGTAGAACCCACGCTTGACGAGTTCCTCCGTGCCTTCGAACTTGCGGTCCTCGTGCTCGATGCTGACCACGAAGTCGTAGCCCGTGGCATACAGCGCGGCCATGAAGCGGTCCCACGGGACCTCGCCCAGGCCCGGCAGGCGGGGGATGGCCCAGCGAAAACCACAACCGAGGACCCCGTCCTGGTAGAGCAACTCGCGGTCAATTTCCATGTCCTTGGCGTGGACGTGGAAGATGCGCTCCCGGAACTCATAGATCGGGCGGATCGGGTCGATCATCTGCCAGACGAGATGCGACGGGTCGTAGTTGAGACCGAAGTTGTCGTCCGGGATGATCTCGAACATCTGTCGCCAGATGGCTGGGGAGTAGGCCACGTTCGAGCCGCCCGGCCACGTGTCTTTCCACAGCATCGGGCAATTTTCGATGGCAATCTTGATCCCGCGCTCTCTAGCGTACTTCACGAGTGGCGGCCAGACCTGGGCGAAGTCCTCCAGGTTCTCGGCAGCGCTCTTGCGCTGGTCCGCCCCAACGAACGTGCCGACGATCTCCACCTCCAGCAGCACCGCCGCGTCGATCACCGCCTTGATGTGCGTCGCTGCCGCGGCTCGCACGGCCGGGTCGGGATCGAGCGGGTTGGGGTAGTAGCCGAGCGAGGAGATCACCAGGCCACGGTCATCGATCTCTTTCCGGATCGCCCGCGCGCCCGCCTGATCCAGGCTGACGACGTCAATGTGACTCACCCCGCCGTAGCGCCGTTCCGCGCCGCCCGACGGCCAGCAGGCGATCTCCAGTGCGCCGAACCCACTGTGCTCGGCCCAGGTGGCGATCTCGGAAAGGGACATCTGGGGCAGCGCAGCGGTGAAGAAGCCGAGTCTCATCGAGTGCCTCCTTGCAAGGGCATGGACGGTTCTGGGGATGATCCTATCGCGAAATGACTGGCATCCTCGCCTACCTGGTGCGCACTGCGGCCGGTCAGGCGGGCGTTGGCGTGAGACGAACACCCTCCATCCCGCATACTTTCCATCATGAGCTCACCTGCTGTTCCCCATGATGTTCTCTCCGAGATGGCCCAGTACTACCGGGACCGCGCCCCGGAGTACGACGAGTGGTTCGAGCGCACCGGCCGGTACGATCAAGGTGACGAGGCGAATGCCGCCTGGTTTGCCGATGTCACCGAAGCCTTTGCCGCGTTCGATGCCGTGCACTTCAGCGGCGATGTGCTGGAGCTGGCCCCGGGAACGGGCATCTGGACCGAGCGGCTGCTGCGCACCGCCGACAGCCTGACCGCCATCGATATCGCGCCGGAGATGATCGCCCAGAACGAGTCGAGAGTCGGCGCGGGCCGTGTGCGCTACCTCCTGGCGGATCTCTTTGCCTGGCAGCCGGACCAGCAGTACGACGGAGTCTGCTTCTGCTTCTGGGTCTCGCACGTGCCGGAGGAGCACCTCGATGCGTTCCTGCGCACGGTGGCGACAGCGTTGAAGCCGGGCGGCAAGCTCTTCTTTATTGATAGTCACCCGCGCATCAAGCCGACGCAGCCCTCCGCCACCCAGTTGCCGCCAGAGGCAGGGTCGCAGGTGCTGACGCGGACGCTCAACGACGGCCGCGCCTACCGCATCGTCAAGAATTTCCTGGAACCGCGCTCGCTGGAAGTTCGCTGCGCTGCGGCTGGTCTGGACGTGCAGGTGCACGAAACGCCGCACGCGTTCATCTACGGTACCGGCGTCCGCGCCTGAGGCTGCTACACGAACGAGGGAGATCACCGCATCATGGCACGTCGTCAGGTCCGTCGTCCCCGCCCGCAGGTGGAGAAGCCGCTGCCGGAACTCGATCCAGAGGTGCGCGCTGCCCTCACGGCCGAGGCCCGGGCGCTGCTGGAAGCGGAGGCAATGCCCGCCATCGAGGACTTCAAGCCCTACATGCTGGACACCAACAGCAAGGTCGAGGTCGTGCCCTTCCTCGATCACATCGAGGGGCCGCAGATCATGGTCCAGATCGGGCGACCAGATGGCCGCATCACCGCGACCCTGATCGCCGATATCACCAGTGGCGAGATCGTGCCGACCTGGGATGCGCGCAGCACCGGGCGCTTCAAGACGCACTGGGTGGAGAAGGTTCCGGGCGGAGCCGCCGGTGTCACCCGCGAGGCCGTCCTGCAACGCCTGAAGGACCTGCACACCACCGATTTCTCCTGACCGCCTCTTCATCCGCGCTGGGCATACTGTCGCCTCGTCGCGGCCAGTCATGGACATCGCTGCTCGGAAGACGAGGCATCTCAAGGTCCACGGAAATCTCGTTCATGACACGTCGGTAACGGGGGATCTCGACAAGCTCGGGACCCGGCGGGGGAGGCCTGGCCAGCCAGCTTCTCGGCAGATCGTTCGAGGACGGAGCGCCTCCCCGCGGCCTCGACGAGACCTGACCTCGCACTGCGTCGCACGACCCCAGTGTCAGCATGCGGTGATCGAAGGCAACCCTGCCGGCTGCGGCCCGCTCGCAATTCCCATCTCGTCCCATCCGAATTTGCGCACTCTTGAGACCGCAGCGCCATGGATCCAGAGGCTGCGTCTGCCGCCCGGTGCATCGTTCCCCGGGTGCTGAAAGCCGAGATCTCTCGACCGCGCGGGATAACACACGGGGTGAGCAGTGGGGGGCGCCGCCTTGAACTCCGGGCCGGCCCGGGCAAGCCGCGTCACAACAGCCCTTCCACCCCGGAGCATGTACGCAGTGGTCGAGTTGAGAAGAGTTGCCAGGCAATGACGACTCGGAGCGGACTCCGCGCCGCTCTTCCACTTTTATATCGTAGTACGATATAAATTCGTGGCCGCGCTCAGCGGCGCTCCGCCCGGCACGTCCGCCGTGGCACTGCTTCGCCTGTTGCAGAAGGGAACGTTCTTCGTGCTCAATCATCGCGAGATGGATCAGCCAGTCACCGAGCCGGTCCTGTCCCACCTGGGTGACTTCACGGCGACGACGCGCCTGATCCGTATCTCGCTCATCGCCATCGTGCTTGGCGGGATCAGTACCCTCCTGGCCCTGGTGCTGCTGTCACTGATTGGGCTCTTCACCAACATCTTCTTCTACGGGCGGCTCAGCACCGCGCTCGTCTCCCCGGCCGGGTCCCACCTCGGCCCATTCATCATCGCGATTCCGGTCATCGGCGGCCTGATCATCGGCCTGATGGCGCGCTTTGGCTCGGAGCGCATCCGCGGGCACGGCATCCCGGAGGCGATCGAGGCGATTCTGCTGGGCGGCAGCCGCATCCAGCCCCGGCTGGCCCTGCTGAAGCCAATCTCGGCCGCCATCTCGATTGGCTCGGGCGGCCCCTTCGGCGCTGAAGGTCCGATCATCATGACCGGCGGCGCCGTTGGCTCGCTGATCGCGCAGTTCATGGTGCTCTCCAGCGCCGAGCGCAAGACCCTGCTGGTGGCGGGCGCTGCCGCTGGCATGTCCGCCACCTTCGCCACGCCCGTCGCAGCCGTGCTGCTGGCGGTGGAGCTGCTGCTCTTTGAATGGAAGCCACGCAGCCTGATCCCGGTCGCGCTGGCCAGCGCCACGGCCGGGCTCCTGCGCACCTACGTGCTCGGCATGGGCCCACTCTTTCCCACGCCGGCCCACCCGGCCTTCATCGGGCCTGCCGGGCTGATCGCCTGCCTGGCGGCGGGCATCCTGGCCGGGGGTCTCTCGGCCCTCCTCACCAGGGCGGTCTACGGCGCGGAGGACGCGTTCCTGAACCTGCCGGTCCACTGGATGTGGTGGCCGGCCATTGGCGGCATCGCGGTCGGTATCGGTGGCTTCCTCTTTCCGCCGGCGCTTGGGGTGGGCTACGACGTCATCGCCACGTTGCTGCGTGGCGACGCCACGACCACACTCATCCTTGGCGTGCTCATCGTCAAGTCGACAATCTGGGCAGTAGCTCTCGGCTCTGGCACCTCGGGCGGCGTCCTGGCGCCGCTACTCATGATCGGCGGCGCGCTTGGCGGCCTGGAGGCGATGGTCTTCCCTGACCTGGGTGCCGGGTTCTGGCCCGCCATCAGCATGGCCGCCGTGCTGGGCGGCACCATGCGCGCTCCGCTGACGGCCATTGTCTTCACGCTTGAGCTCACGCACGACCTCAATCTCCTGCTGCCGCTGCTCTGCGCCTGCGTGGTGGCGCACGGCTTCACGGTGCTGACGATGCGCCGCTCGATCCTGACCGAAAAGATCAGCCGCCGCGGCTTTCACCTCAGCCGTGAATACGCCATCGATCCGCTGGAGGTCCTCTTCGCGCGGGAGATCATGCGCACCGAGGTCGTGGCCCTCCCGATCGACCTGCCACTTGCGGACGTCGCGGGTAGCCTGCGCCAGGATGGCGGAGCAGGAGAGCTCAAGCAGCGGCTCTTCCCCGTGGTCGATGCGGAGCAGCGCCTGCTGGGTGTGGTCACCCGCACCGACCTGCACGACGCCCTGAGCGGCAACCTGGCGCCCGGCGACGACCGCACCCTGGCTGCGATTACCCAACGCCCGCCGCAGGTCGTCTACCCCGATGAGCCGCTGCGCATGGTCATGGAACGTATGGCCCTGACCGGGCTGACGCGCTTCCCGGTGGTGGCACGTGATGAGCCCTCTCGCCTGGTGGGACTGATTTCGATCTCGGATTTCCTGCGTGCCCGCCAGCGTAACCTGGAGGACGAGCGCACCCGGGAGCAAACCATCACGCTGCGCCTCCCCGCCCGGATCCGTCCGCGAGGCACGGATGGACAGCAGGGAGTTCAGCCGGGTGGCGGCTCGCCTGCGTCTCGTGGCGTTGTCGCCGCCTCTGTCGAGGAGCGGTAAGCCAACAGGCGCCGCAGCACCCGCTCCAGTTCGCGGTGCTCATTCCAGTGGGCCGTGGTGAGCGACCGCAACACGTCCTCGGCCTGGGGGGTGAGCACGATGTGGACCGCGCGCTGATCGGAGGCAGAAGGCTCACGCCGGAGGTAGCCGGCCTGTTCTGAGCGGTTGATCAGGCCAACCATCGAGTGCGGCTTCACCTGCATGGCAGCCGCCAGCTCGCCCACCGTCGGCGGAGTGTCGCCCGGATACCCGCGAATGGCGAGCAGCAGTTGATGCTGCTGCGGGCTCAGCCCCGCATCTCGCGCCGCGTCCTCGCTGAAACGCAGGAACCGGCGCAGCTCGGCGCGAAACGCCGCCAACGCCTGATACTCGGCGTCGCTGATGGTCAAATCTGGCGGCAGGTACGCCTCAGGCGGGTTCACGGTCGAATCGTACCCGGCGTCTGGGTGCCGGCTCGCCAACCGATGAAGAGACGCCCCGCGCCGGGCGCGTTAGCGGAGTACCTGCCCCACCCTGGAGCGCAGCACACCCTCTGCCTCAGCCACCACCCGGCGCACAATCTCCGCCGCCGGTTCGATACCGTGAATGAGACCACTGGCGTGACCCGCCCAGACCGCCCCGGCATCGACCTCTCCCGCGGCCTCGGCTTCCGCCAGCAGGGCCTCACGCGCTGCCAGCAGGTCTGGTTCGCGGCCGTCCCACTCCTCCAGAAAGGTGTTGCGCAGGACGCGGCTGGCCACACCCGCGCCGAACGCCGGGAGCGCAAGGAGGACGTCATACGCCATAGTGCGCACGGTGTCATCGACGGTGGCGACGACGATGCGCGACTTGCTCAGCTCATCCAGCTCAACCTCCGGCGTGGCGCAGAAGCGGGTGCCCATCCAGGCGCCGTCCGCACCGAGCAGCAGCACGGCCGCCAGGCCCCGGCCGTCAGCGATACCGCCGGCAGCAACAACGGGGATCTCGGCGATCGACGCGACAGCATCCCGCACCGCTGGCACGAAGGCGAGCGTGCCGTTCAGGCCGCAGTGGCCACCAGCGTCTGTGCCCTGGGCGGTGATGACATCCGCACCTGCCCTGGCGGCGCGTGTGGCGCGCTCGAGCGTTTGCACCTGCGCCAGCACCTTCACGCCTGCCGCGTGGGCGGCCGCGATGACTGGCTCGGGATCGGCGAAGGAGCAGGTGACCGCTGCCACCTGCTCCTCCAGGGCCACGGCCAGGACATCAGCACTGCCGGGAAAGCCCGGGACAATGCCCACACCAAAGGGACGATCCGTACGCTCCCGCACTGCCCGGATCTGCCGGCGCACCTCCTCGGGCCGCTCCGGATCAGGGAACGGGACCGTGGCTCCCAGCACGCCGAAGCCACCCGCGCCGGAAACCGCTGCGACCAGGTCCACTCCGGCGATGCCAGCCATTGGGGCACTGATGATCGGGTGCTCGATGCCGAGCAGGTCGCAGAGGCGGGTGTGCAGCATCAAACCTTCTCCCCCGTGTTGATCCGCCCGCCGGTCGGCTGCACGCACGAGTTCCGCCAGGTGCAACTGGACGGTCGACACGCAACCAGCCAGCCGGGCTCATCCAGGACGCAGCGGCCGGTGCAGCCTTACTCGGCGGCTTCGGCCGAACCACCAGCCAGGAAGTGCTCGACGAAGAGCAGGCCGGAATCCCCGGCGCGCTTGATCATGCTGAGCAGGGACTCCATGCTGGAGACTTCCTCGATCTGCTCGGTGACGAACCAGGTGAGCATGATCTGGGCGGCGTGATCGTTCTCCTTGATGGCCAGGTCCATCAAGCTGTTGATCTGCTGCGTAACGGTGATCTCCTGGTCCAGCGCCAGTTGCACGGCGTCCGCCGCCGACGCGAACTCACTGCGTGTGCCCGGCGTGGCCGGGATGCTGACCGTGCCGCCTGCCTCCACCACGTAGTGGACCAGGCGCATGGCGTGCTCCTTCTCCTCCTCGGCCTGGCGGTAGAAATGTGCAGCCAGGCGGGGGAGGGCATCGCCATCGAAATAGGTGGCGATGTTCACGTACTGCAGCATGGCGCTGAACTCATGCCCAATCTGCTCGTTGATGGCGTTGTTGAGGTCACTGCTGATGAGCTTCATGCGTCTCTCCCCTTCACTTGTATATGACATAACTGTAGCCAGTGTAGCCTACGGCACGGCAACGAGATGGCGGGCAATGAAGCGGCCCACTTCCGCGAACGCGTCATCCTCCTGCTGGAAAAGGCCAGGGAAGAAGTAGAAGCCGTGCGGCATCCCCGCCCGCACGTAGAGATCGACGTGGCGGTTGCCCGCCTCGCGCAGTTTGCCGGCGAAGGTGCGCGCGCTGTCGATCATGCCGTCGTGCGTGCCCACCACCAGCATCGCCGGGGGATAGCCCACCAGGTCGCCGTTCATCGGGCTGACGTGCGGGTGGTCCCACTGCTCGTAGCGCACGTAGGCGCCGCGCATGAACCCGGCGAAGGCGGCGTCGTAGACGATGCCGAGGGGCGCCTGCTCATTGAAGGACTGGTACTTCTCGAAGCGGAAGTCCGTCACCGGCCCCAGCGCGATGACGGCGTCCGGCATCGGGTGACCCTGGTCACGCAGGCGGAGTGGAGCGGCGGTGGCGAAGTTCGCGCCGGAGGAATCTCCGGCCATGGCGATCCGCGTGGGATCACCACCCAGATCAGCACCGTGCTCGCGCAGCCAGGTGTAGACGCGCAGGGTGTCATCCAGCCCGATGGGGAAGGGCCACTCCGGCGCCAGGCGGTAGTTGACGCTGACGACGATCACGCCGTTGCGCGCCGCCAGCAGCCGCGTGATGAAATCCGTGTCATCCGAGCTGCCGACCATGAACCCCCCGCCGTGGGCGTAGACGATGAAAGGCGGAGTGGGGGAGACGGGCTGCGGCGGGTGGTAGACGGCGCAGCGGATCGGCCCGTCCGGCGAGGGGATCATCGCCTCCGTGACCTGCACGTCCGGGAAGAGGGAAGCGCCGGAGGGCGGCAGCAGCTTCGGGTCAATGGGGTGATCCTTGCCGATGTACCCGGTGCGCACCGGCTGGATCATGATCTCCCGCAGGCTGAGCGGGCTGCGCAGGTGGGAGATCAGTTCGTAGTTTGGCGCGGCGGGATCGTGCGGGTCGATGTGCGAGAGGCCCGGCCCGCCCGTGAGCTTGTCGACCGGCGTCTGCCCCGTCGCTGTTCCCTGGCTCGTCGTTCCCTGTGGTTCCTGACTGGTCATGAAGCACGAAACTCCTCTGGTGCGGTCTCCTACGGTGTGCTTCTGCTTGCGGCGCTGCACGTCCTCCCTCGTTCAGCCCGGTCTCATCGCTCGATGCAGCGCCCATCCGCGGTCACGCCGGCAAAGCACTTGCGCATCGCCTGCGCCCAGCGGGCGTACCCCTGCGCGTGGTAAGCGTCCTGCGCGCCATCATTCTCGAACCCGGTGATGACGACGATTTCATCAGCGCCGGCAGCCGACGCCGCCGCGTCGACCTCGGCCATCAGGGCCCGTGCCACTCCCCGGCGGCGGAATGGCGGATCGACGTAGAGATCGGTCAACT
The DNA here is from genome assembly GCA_046328375.1 of Thermomicrobiales bacterium. Classification (GTDB taxonomy): domain Bacteria; phylum Chloroflexota; class Chloroflexia; order Thermomicrobiales; family UBA6265; genus JACCXM01. The sequence continues at coordinate 15,231 of JAXLWT010000015.1, read as the reverse complement.
CGGCGTATGGCGCGTCACCCTGCAGGTGCGGGACCAGCCGCAGGCAGGCGAATCCGGCCATCGTGGCCCCGATCGCGGCGACATAGGTTGTCAGGACGTGCGCGCACGCTCGCATGCGCTTTGCCACCTCCTCTGGCGTGGCGCCCGCGCCGTCGAACCGGTCCAGCAACACCGCCAGTTCCGTGGCGTCGTCCGGTGTTGCCTGGCGGACAGTGATGTGTTCCATCCCTCACTCTCCGGGGTGATGAGCCCTCACTCCCGCCTAGACCGGCCACGCTTCCATTCGCGAGCCCATGTCCCAGAACATCCACTCGTAGCGGCTCGTGGTGACGAAGGCCTGGATCACGGCGGCGCGCTGCTCCGGCCCTAACTCCGCACCGACGCGGTCCATCTCCTCCAGCACGCGCTCGACAGTTTCCCCGTACTCCTCGCCGCCATAGGTGGCGATCCAGCGCTGGAAGAGGGGATCACTCGAACCTTCCACCAGCAGCATCTGCCCGACCTCGCGGTAGATCCAGTAGCAGGGCAGCACCGCGCCCAGCAACTCCGCGTAGTCGCCGCCGTACGCCTGGCGCAGCAGGTAGCTGGTGTAGGCCAGGTTCACTGGCGCCATGGGGGTCTGCTCCACTTCAGCGCGGGTGATGCCGAAGTCGGCGAAGAAGGTGTCGTGCAGGCTCCCCTCGGCCGCCATGATGCCGAGTACATGCCCCGCGAACATAGCCGAGACGTCAGGACGCGTTGCGCGCGCCGAGGCGAGGCTGAGGCAGCGCGCGTAGTCCCGCAGGTAGAGCGCATCCTGGATGATGTAGAAGCGGAAGGCGTCCAGCGGCAGCGTGCCGTCAATCAGCCCGCGCAGGAAGGGCAGGCGGACGATCTCCGCGTAGATCGGCTCGATCGCCCGCCACAACTCGCCCGTGAACCCTGCCCGCTCGCCCCGTTGTGCCGTCATCTTCCCCCGTCCCCCTGCCATCTCCTGGCCAGCACGCAGGGGCTGGCCCTGCTCCTCAGTGTGCCACTGCTGGAGGCGGACGTGCTGCCTGGGAGGTTGACACCGGCTTGGCACCGGTTATGCGCCATTTGTCCGGACCTATCATTTCCGTTAGCGGCAGCAACGGTCAGGGCAGGTCTGCCGGACTCGATGAGCAGGAGAAACACCCATGTCAACCCCGGAAGTGGACGGCCAGCCAGTCACCCGCGAGGCGCTGGTGCAGGGCTTGCAGGAAGATATCGCGCGCGAGTACCAGGCGATCATCCAGTACGTGATCTTCAGCCAGAAGCTGGACGGCGCCCGCTACATGGAGATCGCGACGATCCTGGAAGCGCACGCGCACGAGGAGCTGGATCACGCCATCGCCGTGGCCAAGCAACTCGACTATTTCGGCGCCTACCCGGTGCACCAGCCGGCCACGGTCACCGTCTCCGAAGACAACGACCTGATGCTCTGGGCGGACCTGGACGCCGAGGATGAGACGATCAAGGAGTACCGCAAGCGGATCCGCCAGGCGCAGGCTCTCGGCGAGTACGCGCTGGCGGAGATCCTGCAGGAGATCATCAAGCAGGAGCAGGATCACCAGATCGAACTGGCCAGCGCCCTTGGCATCGTGCCGGATCCGAACGGCCGCAAGGAAAAGAGCCCGCTGAAGAAGTAGGGGGTGTTGTGCCTGCGGCACTCAGGGGGTGTCGCTACGCTCAGGGGGTGCCGGTCTTCGCCCTCAGGGGGAGAAGGGGAACGGGCGGCGAAGGCAGCGGTCCCCTGATGCAAACGCTCGTTGAGCAGCAAGGGAACGGCGTCTCGTTCAACCGACCACCGTCAGGTGTCATCCTGAGCCCGCAGGCGAAGGATCTCGTGTTTCTGCGATCGTAGGATCGTGGGCAGGTGGCACTCCAGCGCAGGCACCGCTGAAGGCGTGCGCCTGAACGCTGATTGCCCCTCACCGCAGCCCCTTGCCCTGAGTACTTGCGCAGGGCGGGGGCTTTTTGTCTCGTAACGGAGAGAATTTCCTGATGCTCGATGATGCGATTCGCGCGTACTACGACCTGGGCCTGGAGCAGGAGCGGCTGGCAAGCAGCGGCGAGGGCTCGCTGGAGTGGGCGCGCACGCTCGATGTGCTCGACCGCCACCTGCCCCCTGCACCGGCCCGGGTACTGGATGTCGGCGGCGGGCCCGGACCCTATGCCGTCTGGCTGGCTGCGCGTGGCTACGACGTCCATCTCATCGACCCGGTGCCGCTGCACGTGGAGCAGGCCGCTGCAGCCGCAGCGGCGAGCCCGTCGCCGTTCACCGCTGCACTCGGTGATGCGCGATCCCTGGACCAGCCGGATGCCAGCGCTGATGTCGTCCTGATGTTCGGCCCGCTCTACCACCTGACGGAGCGTGCTGACCGGCTGACCGCGCTCAGGGAGGCGTACCGCGTCCTACGCCCGGGCGGCATGGTTTACGCGGTTGGGATCTCCCGCTTCGCCTCGCTCTTCGACGGCCTGCTCTCCGGCCAACTGGGTGACCCCGCCTTCGCGGCCATCATTGCGCAGGACCTGCGTGACGGCCAGCACCGTAATCCCGCGGCCGCTGACGCCCCCGAGTGGTTCACCACGACGTTCTTCCACCTGCCGCAGGAACTGGCCGCTGAAGTGCAAGAGGTTGGCTTCGCCCTCGATGCCCTGCTCGGCATCGAAGGTCCGGGCAAGTACATCGGCGCGGGCTGGGACGATGCGCCCAACCGCGAGCACATCGTTGCCGTCGCCCGCGCCGTCGAATCGGAACCGAGCCTGCTCGGCGTCAGCGCGCACCTCATGGCGGTGGCGCGGAAAGCCGCGTAGACGGCCGTCCCACTACCGGCAATACCCGCAGACGCACGCGGGGGTCATCTCGTTGCAGTCATCGTCGGTGAAGCAGGTCTCGCCGGGATCGTTGTACCAGCAGGAGCACTCGCCTTCCTCTTCGTCGCACCAGGCGCTGCCGCTGCAACAGAGGTGGTCCGCGTCACGACAGGGGAAGGCGCTCGTGTTGTCACACCTGACTCCGGTCCAGCCGCGCCGGCCGATGCACGTCGCGTTGGCCGGGTCGGGGCAAGCGCCATTGCAGCAGCGCGTCACCACACCGCCCAACGCGTCGAGCAGGCAGGGCTTGCCCTGGCTATCTGGCTTACTGCAGTCGTAGCCAGGGGGGCGCCCCTGCGGCGGCCGCTCGCGCCGCTCCTCGCGCCGCTCCTGCCGGTCATCGCGGCGGCGATCCCGGCGGGCCCGCCGTCGCCCGCGCCGGTCCCGGGCGTTCGCCTCGGCCTCCGGGAGGGCGGCAGCCAGGGCCAGGGCAGTCAATCCACCCAGGGCGCCACGGCGGGAAAGTCTCTTATCTACAAGGCAACAGAGCCGATCGAACTGATCGCGATCCATGATGTCGCTCGAGTCTCTATGACGCCTCAGGCGCACGCGGTCATCAGCACAACGCTCCAACCAACCTAGCAGAGCAGTGCCGGCCGCACCCCAGCAACACCTGCGGGTTTCTGGTGGGCAGCGTGCCTGTGACCTGTCCGCCCTGTCCGCGGCGACAACGCGCGAACAGGAAACAGGCTGTGTTGACACGCGACGACGAGATCCTCCGCCCGCTGGCTCGGAGGACGCAGGAGATGGATCGCTTGCCTGCGAGGCGGGTGCCACGGCATGTGGGCGTGCTGGCACGGGCAACGCGAGGACGATGGGTGCCGGGCCGAACACGGCGCTGAGATGCCGCGTTCCCGTATTCCCTGAGCGCAGCGTCTCCCCTCGTTACCGCAGCAGACGCTCCATCACGATGACGTCCACCCACGTGCCATCCAACATCCCCTGCTCGTGGTAGACCCCGACCTGGGTGAAGCCATGACGCTCGTAGAGGCGCATGCCGGGAGCATTTGTGGGGAAGGCAGCGAGCACCAGCTTGTGGTAGCCAAGTGACTGCGCCCGCTCGATCAACGCGCCAAGCAGCGCGTCGCCCACCCCGCGCCCGCGCTGCTCCCGCGCGACGTAGACCGAGAAGTCGCCGACGTGGTCATAGGCCGGGCGCGGGTTGAAGCGGTTGAGCGAGGCCCAGCCCAGGACCGCGCCGGTGCTGTCCACCGCCACCAGCACCGGGTGCCGCCGCTCGCGGGCTGCCAGCCACTCGGCGCGTTCCTCAGGGGAGCGCACTTGCGTCTCCAGCGTCGCCACCCGGTCCTCGATGCCCTGGTTGTAGATACGGGCGATGGCTGGAGCGTCGTCCAGCGTCGCGTCCCGGATCTCCAGCCCACCGGCCGTGCGCGTCTCAACCACCAGTCCCTCCCACCCCCGGGCCTGTTGCGCCACCCCACCGAGGTGAGCTGCCAGGAACTCAACCGCATTCGGATCGAGGCAGTAGAAGCGGTGCGGTCCCTCACCACTCGTCTGGACGAGGCCAGCACCCCGTAGTCCACCCAGGTGCTCCGCCAGCGTCGACTGCGCCAGGCCCACGGCAGCCGCAAGCTGCGCCGCCGTGCACTCCTTGCGCCCGGCCAGCAGGGTGACGATGCGGAAGCGCGCCGGGTTGGCCAGCAGGCGCAGCATCTGCACCGCCCGCTCTTCGGCTGCGCTCAGGTGCAGATCACCGGCTTTCACCCGATTCCCCCGCAGTCGTATCGCACTATCCCGATTTTCCGTCTGCTGCCTGGGGATGTCAACAGATGACTCCCGGAAATCGCCGCCAGCGCGGCCAAGGCGAATCTCGCTCCAGACCCGGCTCCTTACGCCGCCGGCAGGGGAACCTCTTCGGCGCTACGGCAGGATGAACCGGAGCACTGGGCCAGCGCGGCCAGGGACCTGGCGAGCGAGTGGGCCTGTTGCGCATCCAGGTCCTCGATCCGGTTGTGCACCTGGTGGGGATCGGTGGCGAGATCGTACAGCTCTCGCCAGCCGTCGGCGTACTCCACGTAGGTCAACGAGCGGCTGCGCAGCGCACTGAACGCCGGCGGGCCATCGGTGCGCGTTGGCCGGTTGTGATGGTGGGTGATGAGGACCGATTGCCGCCAGGGGCGGGGGGCGCTGGCGAGGACGGGCTCCATGGAACGGCCGTCGACGAAGTCGGGCGTGGCGGCCTGCGCCCAGGCAGCGATGGTCGGCGCGATGTCGACAAGCGAGACCACTTCGCGCGATTCGCCCACGGGAACGCCGGGACCACGCACGACCAGGGGGATGCGAATGGCCTCCTCATACGGCGTGCCCTTGCTCTCGACGATGCCGTGCTCGCCCAGGTGGTAGCCGTGATCCGAGGTGAAAAGCAGGATGGTGTCCTGGAGCGTACCCGCGGCAGCGAGCGCGTTCACCACACTTGCGACCAGCTCATCCAGCGCCTGCAGCGAGGTGAGGCGGGCACGATAGGTGGCCTCGAGCGCGGTGATCTGCGGTTCGGAGAGCGACGGGTTGTCCTGCAGCCAGGGCGGTTTGCCGGCCTGCCCGGCCAGGTTGAAGGATGACGTGCGCGGCATCGGCTCATCGTCAAACATGCCCACGTGTCGCGCTGCTGGGGTAGCCGGGCCGTGGGGAGCACGCGGAGCAAGGTAGAGAAAGAACGGATTGGGCTGCTGCGAGGCACGGGTGATGAAATCGGCCGCCCGCTCCGCGAGGATGTCGGTTTGATACGCGCCGTCACGCTTGCGGTAGCGCACGCGCGTGCCATTCTCGTTGAGCTCGAACCCGACGTAGCCACCCTGGGTTGCGCCAGCCCACTCATCCCAGCCAGGCGGAATGTGATTGGGTGAAGCGCCGTTCGGGTAGTCATTGAGGTACTTCCCGATCAACGCCGTGCGGTACCCGGCGTCCTGGAGCCAGGTGGCCAGGGTCGAGGCTTCGTTCCCCTGGTCGAGAAAGCGCTTGAAGCCGCCAAGTTTTCCGTTGCCGCGGTACACCCCGTGGTTCTGCGGATACTGCCCGCGCAGCAGTGAGGCGCGAGCGGGGGCGCAACCTGGCGTGGGGGTCAGGCATTGCTGGAAGGTCGTGCCCGCAGCCGCCAGCAGCGACGTGACGGCCGGCATGGCCCAGAGCTCGTCCGCGCGCAGGTCATCCGCCACGATGAGGATGACGTTCGGCCTGGGCTCCGGTTGCGCCCTGGCTGGGGAAATCCGGCTGGTGAGTGCCGCACCCACAGCCCCTGCTACGACCTGGCGCCGGGAGCATCTGCCTGGCTTCCGTGCTCGCCACTCCAGCATGCGTGTCCACATGATGATCCTTTCAGTCTCGCCCACGCCGCGCTCCCACCCGAGGATCGCTTCCTCAGATGAGGATGGCTTTTACGTGCGCGTTCTGCTCACGACGTCGCCCAGCCTTCCGGTGGCCGGGAGATCCAGGGGGCCGTTACGCCCGTGGCATAACGGAGAGAGGGATGCGGCGCGCCGCCAGCCACCGGGGCGCCGTGCCGTGGTCGACGGCTCGGCACACCCCCGGGTCGAAAAAGGGTGACCTCCCCGGCGCTGCCGCCGGCTGATCGGTGCGGCACGCCCACACCCCTCTGCCACTCCCAACGCCCCGGGGCGCTCGCATCGTTTCCTGCACGCCCGTTCGTGCGAGGGGCAGGGGACGATGGTGCCCGCGGTCACCTGGGCAACACTGGCGGAATCTCGGGCTGATCACCCCACACCGACCGGCAGGAGTAACCGGTGGCAGCAATGCGGCCTGCCGTCAAAACGCGCAGGCCGCCATGAAACAGGTTGATTCCAGGTGCTGGTGGCTAGTCGAGGACTTTCGCGGCACCGACGGCGCTGGCAACCCCCTCCAGGACCGGCGTGAACCCCCTGTAGCTCGGCACGTACTCGTTCTGCCACGGGTAGACCTGACCCGCCTGCACGGCCGGATGCAGCGGCCAGGTCGGAATCTGCTGCGCGAGCTGGTCTGGTTGCAGCCACCCCTGGGCCCGGTTGTCGACGAAAATGATGTCGGCATCGACATCGCCGAACGACTCCCACGACTGCAGGTCGTAGGTTCCCGCCGTGTAACTCTCCAGGCCGTTCAGCGTGTAGTAGTTGATGTCCGCCAGGTTCTGGCCAACGTAGAAGCCGTCAGGCGCGCCGGTCATGAACAGGGCCTTCAGTCCTGGCTTCGCTGCCGTCGCCTGCCGCAGCTTCTCGGAGCTGACCTCGAACGCGGCCTTGCTCGCGACGATCTCATCCGCGGTCACGTCGGCCCCCAGGGCCTCCGCCAGGTTCTCGTTCGTCTGGATCAGGCGGCCGCTGTCCGTGCCATTGCCGTAAGCAATGGCCACCACTCCGGCGAACGCCTCGATCTGCGCGATGACGTCGTCAGGAATGGGCCAGATGACCTGCGCCCCGGTGACGTCGTAGTTCGCCCCTACCAGCAGGTCGGCCCCAAGCGCCACCAGGGCCTCGACATCCAGCGTGTCGGCGTACCCGAAGTCCTGGAGACGATCGAACGGGAGGTTCGGCGCGATCAGCCGAGGATCAACCTGCTCGCGTGATTCCCCACTGAAGAAGCCCGCCACCTCGTAGCCGAAATCGTGAAGTGCGCCGGCAATCCCGATGTAGGCAACGACCTTCGCGGGCGGCGTATCGGCCTCGACCGTGATCCCGCGATCATCGGTGAAGGACCACCCGCCTGTTGCACTGGGCCCACCAGCGGGAACAGGTCCCAGTTCCGGGTGATCGGGCGTCGCGATGGCGGTGGTGTCCTGGGCCGGGGTCGCCTCCTGGGCAAACACGGCGCCCCCTCGGTATCGGGCGCCAAGCGCCATCAGCGCTGCGGCGGCGACAACGCCGCGCCGGGTCAGGGAATGCTGACCAACTACCGTGGAACCCGTCATGGAACCGTGCCTCCAGAACTTTGCTAAAATCCGACCTGCCACGTCAGATATTAGTCGCTGAGTATGGAGGTGCCGGCAGCGCTGTGTCGATCTGAAGTTGGTCGGAGTGGGCTAGCAGAGTAGCAGCGTAGCCTGCCTGAGCCTGCGTTCCACCCCGTTGCTGGCCACCATCCAGCACGCCGGCGTCACCGGCGTTCTCGGTCCCTCCGGGATCGGCCAGGAAAGCCGCTCCGAGAACCTGTTGCAGCCGGAAGGGTTCAATCGCCGCATCCCCTCTGCCGAGCCCGGGAGTACGCCAGCACAGACCTGTCCCCATGCTGACGTGAGCACCACGGCGCAGGAACTGGATTCCTGCGCCGTCTGGAAGAGCGAATACCGATTAGACACACGTCCCGGCGTTACAGGTTGAACCCACGCAATCGATTCCTGTCGTACAGCATGGGAGGCCTGTCGCACCACAGTCCTTGCAGATTCCGCCCACACAGGTCCGGCCGGGATCGCAGATCTGGTTTGCGCAGCACAGTTCATTGGAACGTCCGCAAGGTAGGCAGGTTCCAAAATTGCAGACGGCTCCCACCTGGCAGACATTATTGGTGCAGCACGGCTTTCCAATGACCGCGCATGAGACACAGGTATCGCCAGAGCACACCTCGAAATTGCCACAGAGGGACGAATCACAGGTGCACTGGCCATCCGCCGTGCAGGAGTTCGTCCCGCCACACGGAGCCCCCTCCGCCTGGAGCTCGCAAGTACCGCGGCTACTGCAGGTGGTGCAAACAGGGCAGTTGTCGCCGCATTGGACCGTCTGGCGGCAGTTGTCCAGGACGCTGCCGCACCTGTTCCGGCACGTGACCGATCTCGGTTGCGGCGTGCAGCCGCGCTTCTTCTTGTTCTTCTTCTTTTTCTTCTTGCGCTTCGCGTCCGCATCTGGCACGGCGATTCCCGCTGCACCGACCAGCCCGAGGCCACCCAGCACGCTGAGCGCAGAGCGACGGCTACTGGCCAGGTTCACACGACGTGCAAGGTGGTCGAAGGCGTCATTGTCCATTCCAGGCTCCCGGGCGATCTCGCGGTACAGATCGGTTACATGAATCTCAACTGTCCGCAGCGTACGGATTGTCCGACGGGTGTCTATGGGGAACATTCCGTATTTCCTGGAAGCATGTACGTAGACTGCCGCCGTGTTTGGGGTGCTGAAAAGCGTTCGCAACGGCTCGTCCGGGACGCTTCGGGCGACGTGCGCCACCCCGCTCGTGCCGGCCATCCGAGCGCGCGCCCGAAAATACGTGCTTTGCCGGTGGGGAATACGCCATTTTTCTCATACGTGTGGCGCAGCCCGTCGCGCATGCTGGCGATACGTCACTACGCCTGCGGCGGATGGAATCTCATGGACACAGCACGCATGGTTCGTCTGTCTCGAAGCGTTTCTTCCGGAATATCACGCCGCACCTGCCAGGGCTCCTGGCTGGTCCGAGTCTGCCACTGACGGGTCTTCCGGGCAGCACGGACGCAAGGAACCAACGGAAGAAGGTCACGCTCTGCGTGAATGGCCAGACGGTCAAGGTCCCGAAGCAGAAGGCAAGGAAGCTGCAAGCGCAGGGAGCAGCGAAGGGCGATTGCCGCCGTGGGAACGGTAGACGCCGCCTCACGTTTCTCACGGCCACGCGGTTCACCGGGAGCCAAATCGGAAGCCTGGCCGGGGCTGGTGCAAATTGCACCGCGCTGGCCAACACCGCCGGCCTCCCGGGCACGTACCGGGCTGGCTCTCCACCGGAAACCAGACGCCCGCCAATCGCTTCGCCACTATCGACCGTGCCGGCCCCTGGGTCCTGCCGCTGGCCGCTGGTCAGCGCGTCTGCCTTCCGTCTGGAGCAGGTGACTGGGTGCGGACGGAATGATCCGGGCCCGCAGGCTAGGGTTCTCCACCCATCGGCGGGCCTGCGTGGCGCCCGGGTCAGGCACCGTGCGAGAACTCCACCCTGCAATGCGCGGCGGTGCGCGACCCACGATTCCCCAAGGCAGTGCATCCCAGCTCAGAGCACATGCGTACATAGAGCTACGGCCCTCACGTCCCGGACCGTGGTACCGTGCGCCCTGCTATCTTTTCTTTTGGATATAGAACTCAAGAATGATCAGGAGAAGGCCATGTCAGATTACGAAGAACTGCGAAACGCCCTTTTCGATCTCCGCTCCGGATATCTCTCCCGGCGCGGCTTCATGCGCCGCGCGTTGGCGCTCGGAATCACCACTCCTGTTGCGTTCAACCTGCTCCGCCTCAGTGAAGCAGCCGCCCAGAACGCCACGCCCAGCGCATCGCCAGCAGCCACGCTGACCGCCGCTCCCACCACTGGCACCGAGGGACAATCACGCGGCGCGGGTGGGGAACTGAAGATCCTGCAGTGGCAGGCGCCGACCACTCTGAACATGCAACTGGCTGGTAGCTTCAAGGATCAACTCGCCTCTTGCCTGGTCACCGAGCCGTTGATCCACTTCCTGCCTGACGGCACCCCGATCCCCTGCTTGGCAGCAGAAGTCCCCTCGCAGGAGAACGGCCTGGTTGCCGCCGATCTCTCCAGCGTCACCTACCCCCTGCTGGAAGGCGTGCTCTGGAGCGACGGCGAGCCCTTCACGGCAAACGACGTCGTGTTTACGTGGCAGTGGATCACCGATCCCGCCAACCAGTCCTCCAACGCCTCGCTCTACGACGCCATCGAGAACGTTGAGGCAGTTGACGACCTGACCGTCAAGATCACGTTCAAGGAGCCGCAGCTCGGCTGGTACAGCTACTTCTCTTCGGCCCAGAGCGGCGGCATCCTGCCGGAGCACGTCCTCTCCGCCGGGGCTGATGCCGCAGCCGCCTTCGCCACGCAGCCGATCGGCACCGGACCGTACGTGGTGACCGCGTTCACCCCGAACGACAACGTCCAGTACGCGATCAACGAGAACTACCGGGAGCCAAACAAGCCCTTCTTCGCCACGGTCAACCTGAAGGGTGGTGGCGACGCCACCTCTGCGGCACGAGCCGTGTTGCAGACTGGCGAATGGGATTTCGCCTGGAACCTGCAGGTGGATCCCGAGTTGCTGCGCTCCTTCGAGGGCGAGGGGAAGGGGAACCTGGTCATCGTCCCCGGCACCGCGGTCGAGTTCCTGACCCTCAACTTCTCCGATCCCAACAAGGAGGTCGATGGCCAGAAGTCGCAGTGGCAGACCCCGAACCCGGTCCTCAGCGACAAGGCCGTGCGCCAGGCGCTGGCCCTGGGCGTCGACCGCCAGACGATCTCGGAACAGTTCTACTTCGGCCCTCCGGGTGAGCCGCCCGCCAGCAACATCCTGCTCGGAATTGCCGGCGCCACCTCCCCGAACACCACCTGGGAGTTCGACCTGGAGGGGGCGAACTCCCTGCTGGACGAAGCGGGTTGGGTCCGCAACGGTGACCTGCGCGAGAAGGATGGTGTGCCACTGCGCCTGACCCTGGCCACTACCTCGCAGAACGAGGTGCGCCAGAAGACGCAGCAACTCCTCAAGAGCGACTGGGGCAAGCTGGGCGCGGACATCCAGCTCCTGGAGATCGAGGCGAGCGTCTTCTTCGATACCTCCGCCGGGAACGACCAGAACATGTATCACATGTACTGGGACATCTCGGAGTACGCCTGGAGCCCGGCTGGGCCGTACCCGCTCAGCTACATGCTGCGCTGGGTGAGCCACGACGGCGAAAACATCCCGCAGAAGGAGAACGGCTGGGCCGAAGTTGACGAGTCCCGTTACAACAACCCGGACTACGACGCCCTCTACGACGAGGCGGCGAAGACGACTGACCCGGACCGCGCCAACGAGCTCTTCATCGAGATGAACGACACACTCATCGACGACGTGGTGGTCATCCCGCTGGTGCAGCGCGCCTCGGAGAAGTACGCCCTGGCCAGCACGCTCAACGCGGACAACATCGCTGCCGGGCCGTTCGAGTCGCTGTACTGGAACATCGCGAACTGGAACCGGGTCTAACCCTCACCCCAACCCCTCTCCCCCGCCTGCCGCGAGGGAGAGGGACTTCCCCATGTCCGCGCCGGAGCAAGAATGCCAACAATGCCAACCAGCTCTTGCCGCGAGAGTTGGCTTTGTTGGCATTGGCTACTACCTCCGGAGCGCCGCTGTCGCTGTGACGGTGCCTCCGCCTGCTCGCACCCGAGCATGTCTTCCTGAGTGACGTCGCAGCCCCTCTCGCCCATCACCCCAATGCGAGGCGCCGCCTCATCTCAGGTGTCATGCTGAGGCACGAAGAATCTCGTCGCTCCCTCAAGCCCAGCCTTTACCGGTCCTCGCAACCCCTTCTCCGCGTCATTGCGAGCGCAGCCGAGAGATCTCGATGTCTCAGGCGGCAGCAGCGTGACGTCGCGGAGACATTGGGGTCAGACACCACTCCCCGGTGGCAGGTAAGGGCAGGTTCTCTCGTCTGCGCTCGCGATGACATGTCCGGGTGGGTAGGCACCGCTCACAGCTTGTGGACATTGGCCGGGAGAACGAGATCCTTCCTTCGTCAGGATGACACGTGGAGTTGAGCTGAGACTTCGGATCGTGATGATTGGGGAACGCGGTCCTTCGACATACCCGGGACGGCACGCGTGCACTGGCAGCGGGAGAGGGCGGGGCCAACGGCGGGGGAGCGGCGCGGTCCCGTCTCGCAGCACGTCAACAGCCCGGGATGCGAGGGGAGGTCTAGCGGACTGGGATCTATATCTAGCAATAGCCAATAGAATAGATACTATATATGGTATAATCAGACTCGATTTGGCCCACGATGCGGCGCTGCGCGTCCTGGGCTCCCGCGGGGCCAGCGCGGTTGACAGTGCCGGACGACGTGCATCCCGGGAACGGGACGCGCTGGTGACCGGGCAAGGGTGGGCAAGATGTACGTAGAGCACCGGTACGAACTTCCAACAGGGTTACAGGCAGCGCTGAAGGCGAAGACGCCGCGCTTCGGCTTCAATGGCCTCGGTGAGACCACCTTCTACCGCAGCTACTCTCGTCCCATCCGCAATGAGTTCGACCAGATCATCGGCCAGGAAGACTGGGCCGACGTCGTCTCGCGCGTCATCACCGGCACCCTCTCCATCGCCAAGGACACCGCATTGCGCCGCCAGGGCCTCGCCTGGGACAGCGCGCTCTGGGATGAGCGCGCCTGGCGCATGGCCGAGATGATGTTCGACATGAAGTGGCTGCCGCCCGGGCGCGGTCTCTGGCTGAACGGCACCGACTACATCTACGAGCGTGGCGGCATGGGGCTCTACAACTGCTGCTGGTGCGATACCCGCGCCACCCGCCCGCTATCTGACGATGCGGATTTCATCATGGACGCCCTGATGTGCGGCGTTGGCGTCGGCTTCGCGGCGCAGGACCGTGGGCTGCGCATGCCGGGGCCAGACCGGCTGTCACGCCGCACGCACGTCATCCCCGATTCCCGCGAAGGGTGGACCGACTCCGTCCGGCAACTGATCCGCTCCTACGAAGCGGGTGAACCGGTCGTTGAGTTCGACTACTCGGACCTGCGCCCGAAGGGCGCGCCAATCCGGGGGTTCGGCGGTGTCTCCAGCGGGCCGGCGCCCCTGATGCTGCTGCACGAGCGGATTCGCGAGTTCTGCGAGCAGTACCTGGCGCACCAGGCCGGAAAGGCTCCGGAGTACACCGAGACCCGTCTCATCGCGGACGTCATCAACGCCATCGGCGTGGCGGTGGTGGCCGGTAACGTGCGGCGCTCGGCTGAGATCATGCTGGGCAACGTGGACGATCCGGTCTTCGCGGACCTGAAGAACCACGAGCGCTTCCCCGAGCGGGACCCGTGGATGCACCTCTCGAACAACTCGGTGCGCCTGTACGACGATGCCGATTTCGCCCAACTTCCCAGCATCGCGGCGCGCATCCGGCAGAACGGCGAGCCGGGGTTCCTGAACATGATCAACATCGCGCGATACGGCCGCTTCGGTGATGCCGCCGGCAGCGAGATCATGCCGGGCTACATCCTGCCCTTCGACCATGCCACGGGCATCAACCCCTGCGCCGAGATCCCGCTGGAGAGCTACGAGACCTGCGTCCTGAGCGAAGTGTTCCTTACCCGCTGCGACAGCGACGCCGAGATCCTGGCGGCCATGGAGTGCGCCGCGATGTACGCCACTATCGTGCAGTGGCTGCCGACCCACCGCCCCGAGACGAACAACGTCAACGCCCGCAACCGCCGCATCGGTGTCAGCCTCTCCGGCGTCTTCGACTGGTACGAGCGGGAAGGGATGAGCCGCCTGGTGCGCATGATGCGCGACGGCTACCGGCACGTCCGCAAGACGAATCTCGGCCTGGCCGACGCGTTTGGGATGCGACCGGCTATCCGCGTCACGACCATCAAGCCGTCCGGCAGCATCAGCAAGCTGGCGGGCTGCAGCTCGGGCATCCACGCTCCGGAGTACACGCACTACGTGCGCCGCATCCGCCTCGATGCCGAGTGGCCCGGCCGCTCCGTGCTCGATGCTGCAGGCATCCCGTCCGAGCCAGAGGCGAACGATCCCCAGGGGACCGTCGTCTACGAGTTTCCGATCCGGGCCGACCATGGCTGGCCGGTGCGCACGGTCGATGAGGTCTCGATGTGGGAGCAGGCGATGCTGGTCATGGCCGCGCAGCGCCACTGGGCTGACAACTCGGTCAGCGTGACCGTGAAATTCGACCCGCAGCGGGATGGCGGCGACATCGAGCACCTGTTGGCGCTGGTGGCCAGCAACGTCAAGAGCCTGTCGATGCTGCCGATCTTCAACCCGGAGGTGAAGGTGCTACGCGTGGCTGCCACCACCGAGAACGGGCAGACCCTGCTCCAGGGGGGCGTGCCAGTCTGGGAGGAGACGGTCCTCTGGGATGAGGCCGCCCTCAAGCGGGCCACCGATCTCGTTGCCCGGGCCGACACGAATGATCCCTTCGCGCCGCACATCATCAAGAAGGTGCCGTACGCGCAACTGCCCGAGGAGCCGATCACGGGCGCGGAGTACGAGGAGCGGCTCACCGAACTACGGTTGCTGAACTGGGACACCTTCACGAGCCACGACGACGGCGCGGGCGAACGCTACTGCACGGCCGACGCCTGCGAGATCGACCTGGTCGAGATCCGCAAGCAGGCGGGGGAACGCGTCCAGGGGTAGACACCTCGCCACATTCAACTCACGCGTCCCTTTGCCACAGAGAGTGACATGCTCATGAGGCACAGGGACGCGTCGCCTACAGCGGTCTGCACAACAGTCGACCCTGTTGGTGCGAGACACGAAGGATTTCCTGGCGGATCAACGTCTCTGCACACCGGTGTAGTCAGGGTGCAAACGCCCGCAAGCGGCTCTAACCTGCAACAATCATGACCGATCGCGAAACATCCATCCGTCAACAACTGAACAGCCATATGTCCGGTGAACTCA